>JAYRWE010000109.1:0-196504 GCA_041918175.1 bacterium | reverse complement strand
TTGTCGCCACGCATTTCTGTCTACAAGGCCATTTTTGTTGAACACCTTCGGTGTTCATTGGGTTGGGCGTTGTTGGACCCAGGGTGCCCAGAAGCTGGGCACCCTGGGCTGAGGTCTGTAACGCCTTCGGCGTATGGTTGCACATCGTGTCATTGTCTTGCAATGCCCCACACCAAACAACATAGCACCAGAATTTCTCCCACGAAAAGAGAACTGTCACGGAAAAAGCTTTTCATTTCCGTGGGAGTCCCAATCTCGTGGGCGATAGACTCTTTGGGTCGCGGCTCGACGTGAGACCTCGGCGAGCTCGGTCGAGCCGCTCGCCGACACGGCTTATCCGCATTGGATAATGTACCAGTATTGGTATGGCTTGTCAAATCGTGATGACAACTTTTCCCTGGGCGTGTGTATCTTCGATGTACCGGAAAGCTGCGACGATCTCGTTTAACGGATAGCGCCGATCAATGACCGGAGCGATTTTGCCGGTTGCAAGCAACTCGCCCAGATAGTTTAAATCCTTTTGGTTGACTTTTGCTATGCCCATGCTCCTCATTTTTTGGCCGCCTGTTCTTGACAGCAAAGGCCCCAGGAGCATGGCCTGGAAAAATTGCGTCATGGTACCTCCGGCGCAAATATAAATCCCTTGGGGCGATAAAGCGTTCTTATAATCTGCAAGCGGATGATAACCGTTGACGGCAAAAATCACGTCGTAACGCTGCGGGCTGCGAGTGAAATCTTCTTTGGTGTAATCAATGACGTGATCCGCTCCAATCGCGCGCACCATATCCAAATTTTTTGTGCTGCACACCGCAGTCACTTCCGCGCCAAACAATTTGGCAAACTGCACCGCAAACGTGCCCACACCACCCGAGGCACCTTGAATCAAAACCTTTTGTCCCGACCGAATGCCCGCCGCGTCGCGAAGACCCTGCAGCGCGGTGAGTGCCGCCACGGGCAAAGCGGCGGCTTCCTCAAAAGATTTATTGGGCGGCTTGAGCGCCAGCTTGGTTTCTTGGGCAAGGACGTACTCGGCGAAAGTTCCGTTCGAACCGCCGAACACTTCATCCCCGGGCCGAAACTGTTTGATGTTTTCGCCGACCGCTTCGACCCGTCCCGCCAAATCCCATCCGAGGCGCGGATTTTTTGGTTTCAGCGGCCCGCTCATCAAACGAATCAGAAGCGAGTCGGGCCTCATCGTGCGGTAATCACCCGCGTTTATGGAGGCCGCATGAACTTTGATCAGAATTTGATTTTCATTCGGCGTAGGTTTTTCGACTTCTTCCATTTGCAGAACCTCCGGTGCGCCGTATGTTTTGTAGACAATCGCTTTCATTTAGATAGCTCTCCTTTCACATACAGCCAGATCCAGCAACACGTTTTTCCCTCTGCTCGACGCTCAGTATAATTTACGGCATTACACCCAATAAGTTGGCAAAGCCTGAAAGCTAAATCAAGCCGGTGCAAGAATACGTTTCTTCCGTCGTTCGACCTGCATTTTGCATTGGTGAAATCGCCAACCTCCGCTGATGCTGAAGCATAGGCTAAAAGGTGGAAGCGATCTAAAGATCTCTGATCACCCGTCGGGCGGTAGCCAACTTTAGTTGGCTTGCATCTTCTCGCCTGATGATTCATCATCAGACGAAGGCAGGACAAAACCTTCGGCGACACTCGGCGACTTCGGTGTCACTCGGCGGCAAAGCTTTTCCACCGAAACGCACGGAAGTCACCGAGTGTCGCCGAAAAAAAAATTCAGAATCTTATTCTGAGCTTGAAAAGCTAATCGCCGATGCCGCTCGATCTTCGCGTTTAGTTTGCGTTTGCTGAGGCGACATTGGGTGTGGGCCTCGCGGCGCCTTTGATGAGCAGCCACACCGCGAGCACCACTTCGAACACGGCCATCGGTATCCATATGAAGTAGGTGACCGAGCCGCGCAGGACGCGGGCGAGCTGCAACGGAAGCCCCACGACGAGCAGGACGGACGAAACCACGCCGAGCCACGCGAGCGCGAGGGGAATCATCCGGCCGCGGAGGAAGAGCCAGCAGAAGAGCGTGCTGCCCACGGCGAAAAAGATTGCGCAGATGATCGGATTCCATGTTCGCGCTGACAGCACGAGCGAGACAAGCGCGTGCGGCGGCGCAGCATCCGGCGCATTTGCTCCGGCGTTCATCGCGACCGCAAGCAGTCCCAGCGTTATTGGTATGGACGCGCCGCCGATTACGCCCTCGCCCACGCGACAGAGCAGCGCCAGCAAGGCGAGATCGGGATCCTGCTCGCGCGTGAGCGCGTAGAGCGCGACGCCCAACGTGAGTGCGATACAACAAGTGAGCAGTCCGAGCACGGCGTTAATGCGTACCTCGGTCGCGTGCTGCGCCATGTTCGCAAGCTTCGCTGCGGTATCTTCCCCGGCAGTTGTCCCGCCGAATACGGTCATTTGCGTAACGCCGATGGCGATATAGAGGAGAAATGTGATGCCGGCAATTCTGGCGTTGGTGGTGCGAGTCATGTCTGCTCCTTTACGAGGTGATGGTTGAGGTGGTTTTCATTCGAATCTCTTCATGCCGTGCGATTCGACCACCCGACTCATTGACAGCAATGACAGGCCGAGATCGCGGAGGCGAATGATCACACCGTACAGCGCGGCTTGATCAACTACCGGCCCGATGAGCACAGTGGTGCCGTCGTCATGGCGGTGCAGACTCAAGCCGCCAAGCCACTCTGACCAGCGATCGTCGAGGTGGCCCTTGATTTGAAATTCGTAGATGTCCATGAGCAGGTTGAGGCGCATGCGAGAATCAAAGACAGAATAAAATTCTGAAAGTGTTTTGACTCCACACGGATCAAAAGCTCACACTGAAAAGCCAGAAGCTTTTTCCGCGTGCGTTTTTGATTGGCGGGCTGCCCGAAGGGCTTTGGTTTTCAGCTTGTCTAAAAATCTGAGTTGGGCTTCTTTATCGTTCATCGTCATAGAAATAATATACGAAATGAAGAATGCCCGCCGCATCAGCCGAAGGGTGTATTTTGGGGGTGTAGTTGAAGAAGGAGGAAGCGCGAGTTTGCGCGCGGGGAAGGATCAAGTGCGTTGGCGCTCAAGGAAGTAAGACCAAGCCGGTTGGACTAAAATTGTTTTATCCTCCGTTTTGATTTCTTCATTGCGGTCGCGTGTCAGGATGCGTCCCGCTGGCAAATCTAGCATCTGCAAGGCCGCGATCATGCCTTTGATTTCACGCTCCCGCGTCGCCGGGGTTGCAAAATCCAGGCAGACATTTATCGGCTGTCCGTTCTCCCAAAAGAAATCAACCTCCTGCTTGTCCAGCAAATAATGTGGCGTCAGCCCTTGCCGCCGTAGGTGCAGGAACACCGCATTTTCGAGCACTCTGCCGCGGTCTTCGCCGATGCTCATGGCATACTTTAAAGCCGGATCAATCAAGTACATTTTGCTGGGGTTCAGCGCTTGGGCGCGCACGGAGCGATGCCAAATGTCGACTTTGAAGATCATGAAAGCTTCTTCGAGATAGGATATGTAATCGTACACTGTGTTTTTGCTCAGCGCATAACCTTGCGATTTCAGATCGTTGAAAGTCTTGGCCATGCTGATAGGTTGCGCTAAATTTCCCACCATGTATTTCAACAAATATTTCAGGAGCGAGGGAGTTTTTATGGAGAAGCGCTCAGTCAGGTCGCGATAGAGCATGAGGTTGAGATATTCTTCCACCGTTTTTTGGTGCAGATGCTCCGGCAGAAAAACCAGTTCCGGAAAACCGCCTTGACGCAGCCAGCGATCAAACCAATGCAGCACCGTCGCCTGCCCTTTGGAAGTTTCCGGATTGGCGCTCACTTTATTGAAGAGCAAAAATTCACTGAAGCTCAACGGAAATATCTCGAACGGCAGCGTTCTGCCGCGAAGAGAGGTCGCAAGCTCACGGCTCAATAATTTGGAAGAAGAGCCGGTCAAATAAATCCGGCAGTTTTCCGTGTCAAAGAGCCGTCGAATGAATTTTTCCCAATTCGGGACTTCCTGCACCTCGTCGAAAAAGAACCAAACTCTTTCATCCCGATTATGCGGATACATTTCGTAGTAAGCCTGTACCAAAGCTTCCATGTCTTCGAGCCGCAACGGGAAAAGGCGGTCGTCCTCAAAGTTCAAATACACCAGTCGGTGCGACGGCACACTTTTGCGCAGTTCGCTAACAAGGTGGAACAACACGTGGGTCTTGCCGGCCCGCCGAGGCCCCAACAGCGACACGACTTTGGGCGCATCGTGCGGTACGTCAATCTCTCGTGGAAATGTGTCGACAATTGGCTTGTCGATGAAATCGGCGATGATTTTCCGAAGAATCAGCTTTTTATCCATGCTTGTCCCTTTGTATAGGGATAAATTAAAGCAAAATTGTCCCTATTTGCAAGGACGAGTTTGCATGAAATCATCCCTCTATGAAGGACGATCGCAAAAAAAACAGAAGAGTCGATGCACTATTATAGGAGCTTCAACTTCTTCGCTCGCGCCACAGCCTCCGTGCGGTGCGTGACGCCCAGCTTGCCGTAGGTATTTGCGATGTGACGTTTAACGGTGTGCAGACTGATGAACAAGCGCTCGGCAATTTCATGGTTCCGCATGCCTGCCGCGATAAGACGCAGGATTTCAATCTCACGCGCCGTGAGCGGCTGCTCCACGAGGCCCGATGTGATTACCTGCTTGGCTCTTATCTCGCCCAGCAGGTAGGTGAGGTAGGACAGTGAGCCGGCCTCCGTCGGGCCGTGACCACGCTGTACGCCCTCTGCAAGCGCCTCCATCAGTTCGATCATGATCGGGCCTTCGCTCGTAAACGTGCGGTTGAAACGCGCCGGCTCGCCGAGAAACGTTGCTCGTCCAAGCGACTCGAGAGCAAGCGCTCTTTCGCCCAATAACTCCTTCGCCATTGCTTGCAGCACGAGCGCGTGAATCTCGTGTCGCACTCGCCCGATGCTTTGCACGATCGGAAGCACTTTGGAGAGAACTTGCGCAGCAGCATCGTAATCGCCGCGCGCGATGAGATAGCGCGCATAGGCCGTCATCTCTTCTTCGTTGTGGCGATCCACGGCTACGTTCGTCGCGAGATTCCGTTCCCGCACGACATCCGCCGCTGCGGCAAAATCGCCGATCCGGCAAAAGAATTTGAGTTTCACGGAGGAAACGAAAGAAAAGTAACGCGAATCGCTGGAGCCGCGAATGAACGCTTGCGCTTGTTCCAATTGTTCGAGCGCGGCTTTGGTATCGCCCGCGGCCAAAAACACTTGGGTCGCGGCGGCTCGCGCATGGAGCACCGGGCTTCGCGTTGGTGACTTGCCGGCCAATTCGAGCGCCACCGCAATGTGGTGCGTCGCTCCCACCAAGTCGGAGCGTTCCAGCGCGATCTCTGCGAGCGCCGTCTGGGAACTGCACAGCATCCAATGACCCTCCGCCGCCAGGTTTTGACCGAGGTGAAGTGCTTCTTCAAACGAGCGCCGGCCCTCTTCCAGCTTAGCCATTGCCATGTACACTTGCCCGCGCGCCGTGAGCATGTCAACGAGCAGCGGTGGGTTCTGCGCGCGCCGGGCTTCTTCGACGCTTTGCTCGAGGTTCGGCAGCGCGGCTCTCAAATCGCTGCGGCGCGTCAGCATTCCCGCGTCAACCATGTGAAGCATTCCACGAAGGCGATGTTTGGAGGGTGAGATCAGCTTACGTGCTTGCTCGGCGATGGCCACAACTTCATCCGGATGCCGTTTGCGGGCTGAGGTGAAGAGTTTCAGCGCCAGCATCTCGCCCTTCAGCGCTTGCAGTCCTTCAGGCCCAATCACAGTTCCGTTGACATCGTTCACAGCATCGCATCCCCCATCGTTTTCGATTTTGTTGATCGCCTCTTCCGCCCATGTGGTGAGTCTGCGCGCAACTTGATTGTTGTTGTCAGAGGCCAACGCCACTGCGGCGTGGATGAGCGCTAACCGTGGTCTGTTTCGCATCATCTCTTCCGGCAGCGCTGCGGCCCAACGTGTAATCGACGCGTACCGGCCAATGCGTTCGAACTCTTCGAAGTTGGCAGCGAGCAGGCGGGCCACGGTTTCATGATCACCTGCAGCGCGGGCCTGTTCGATGGCCTCGGCTGCCATGCCATGCTCTTCAAGCCACGCGGCGGCGCGCCGATGCAGCGTGGGCATTTGCTCGGGTTGCTCTTCCCTCGCGTGCGCGCGGAGCACGTCGGCAAATAAGTGATGATAGCGATACCATTGGCGCTGATCATCGAGCGGAACGACAAACAAGTTGCTTCGATCCAGCGCCTCCAACATCCTTTTGCCCTCTTCTCTCGCGGTGACGGCATCGCATAACGAACCGCTGAGCCGGTCGAGGATGGAAGTTTGCAGCAAGAAATTTCGGATATGGTCGGGCTGGCGCTGCAAAACTTCTTCGACCAGATAATCCACGATGTAGCGATCATTGCCGGTGAAGGCGGTGATGAATCCCGCCACGTCGTCGTGCGCCTGCAAGGAAAGCGCTGCGAGTTGAAGCCCTGCAATCCAGCCTTCCGTGCGCGACTCTAACGCCGTCACCTCCGCGGTTGAAAGATTCAGCCGCATCATCTCATTGAGAAAAGCAGTTGCCTCCTCGGAGGTAAAACGCAAATCCGCAGCGCGCAATTCAGTCGATTCGCCGCGCACGCGCAAGCGAGCCAGTGGCAAGGGTGGATCCGAACGGCTGGCGATGATGAGATGCATCCGCGGCGGCATGTGGTCGAGAAGAAAAGCGATAGCGTTGTGAATCGGCGGGGCATCGATAACGTGGTAATCGTCGAGGATGAGGATGAAGTCTTTCGCGCTGGCATTGACTTCGTTGATCAACGTCGCCAAGACCGGCTCAATCAGTGGCGGCTGCGGCGATTGCAGCAAAGCAAGCGCACGCGCGCCAATCTCGGGCTGGACCCTTCGGCATGGCTCAGGGCAAGCCTTCTGCAGGGCGGTGATGAAGTAGGCCCAGAAGAACGCGGGGTCATTGTCGCTTTGATCGAGTGAAACCCAAGCGGCGCATTCATTGGCCGGCGAGACTGCAAGCCATTCCGCCAGCAGCGTGGTCTTGCCGAAACCGGCAGGCGCCGAGACGAGCGTCAGTTTGCGCGCGATCCCTTGCTGCATGCGTTCGATCAACCGCGGACGCGATACCAGACCGGCGCGCCACTTGGGGAGGTAGAGTTTCGTCTCGAGCAGGGGCGGCCGAGCGATCAGGTTTTCAATCACCACTGAATTATACTCCAAAGCCGAAGCGCGTGAACACGACAACGATGCTTGGTGAGATTTCGATAATTTCGGGCTTAGCGGATGATTCTTTAGTTTTGTTTATCGGCAACAAACCATGCAAACGATTTCCGAAACCGCTCGGTCGCGCGCACCGGGTTGTTCATCAAAGCCTTTTCAACTCTGTTCAAAAGCATTGCAGTCGCACTCTTCTTGATGTTGAAAAATTAAGTTTTGAAGTGTATTTCTCGCGAATCAAATGCTCGGCGCACGCAATGAAATCCGTGAACGTGTTTTTCTTCTTCATCATCTTGCCGTGATCGTGCCACGTCTCGCCGAGATCGCCGCCGCCGCGAATATGGCCGATCGCATACACCACGCTTCCGCCTCCCACTCATCGAACAACGGCACGCAACTTTGACGGAAATATGTTTGTGGTGTTGCCAACCATTTCAGCTTGCGGCGCGCAACGCCGCAGCCCGATTGTTGGCCCGGTAGCCGCAAGCCCTTTCGGCCTAGATTGAAAAGTGTGGATAGTTGAATTGGAGACTGCCCGAAGCGAAGTAGATCATACGAATAAAAATTTTATGTTGTGCAAGAAGATTTTCATATTAGTTTTGCCGCGCTGATGTTCCTCGCACGCGGGTGAGGGCGCAAGGTCCGGTTCCGCTCTATCCCGGCAATGACTAAGTTTCGTATGTTTCAATATCAATTCGAGCGCGCCGCAGTCCCAAGGTTTTTTGTGAGCGGATCAAACAACGGCGGTATTTGTTCATGATAAAACCCGCCCACTGACGTTTTTTAACAGAAAAAATTGCACTGAATGAAAGGACAATGCATGCAAACCAAGCTGCTGGTTTACCTCAGCGTTGCGCTTTACAGTTTATGCGGACTCGCGCTCGTCTTTATGCCGCAAGAGTTGCTCGCTCTGCAGGAAACGTCTTCGCCCTCTATCGTCGCGTTGCTCGCGCAACTCTTCGGCGCGGCGCTGCTTGGCCTGGCAAAGATGAATTGGACCGCGCGCGGTTCGTTGCTCGGCGGAATTTATGGCCGCGCCGTGGTTGCCGGCAATTTCACGTTTACGTTCATCGGAGCGATGGTCACACTTCGCGCCCAGCTTGATGGCTCACATGGACTCGGGCTTTGGGTCGGCGCGGTTTTGATTCTGGCATTAGCGGTAGGTTTCGGTTATCTGATGTTTGGCAGGAACGCAGTAAAATTGAACAACACCCAGCCATGAAAAGAGAACGAATTGGCTTGGCGCTATTGATTGCTCTCGCTGCATGCCTGCTCCATTGCGCGCAGCAAAAGCCGGAAGAGGCGTTGGTCATCATCAATCGCAGCGCCGCGCAAATCGACTCCGCTGATGAGTGAGCGTTAAAAAATGTGCGCTCACAAATCAAGGCCGCTCCTCCTCGCGCTCGCTTACCTCAGCTTCATCAGCCTCGGCTTACCCGACGGTGTGCTCGGTGTGGCATGGCCCGAAGTGCGCAGCTATTTCAACCAACCGCTCGATGCGCTCGGCCCATTGTTGGTCATGTCCACGCTCGGCTACTTGCTCGCGAGTTTCAACTGCGGACGCATTCTCAATCGCATGAATGTCGGCGTGCTGCTCGCGTGGAGTTGCGCGCTCACCGCGATGAGTTTATTCGGCTATGCGCTCACGCCAATGTGGTGGCTCATGATTGCGTGCGCGGCGCTCGCCGGTCTCGGCGCAGGCGCGATTGACACGGGTTTGAACGCATACGCCGCCACACATTTCAGTGCGAGCGCGATGAATTGGCTGCATGCGTTTTACGGCATCGGCGCAACGCTCGGCCCGGCAATCATGACGAGCGTGCTCAACGCGCAGCAGCCGTGGCAATGGGGCTATGCGATCATCGGCAGCGCGCAACTTATTCTCGCGCTGAGTTTCGGCGCGACGAACAAATTTTGGATAGACGGCAAACCAGCCGATGCGCAGAGCACGTACGCCTCGCTTGCAACGAACGCGCGCGGCGTATTGCATTTGCCCGCAATGTGGCTCGGCCTCGGCGCGTTTTTTATTTACGCCGCCGTCGAATCTGTCGCCGGCGCATGGGCCTTTAGCTTGTTCACGCAAAGCCGCGGTGTCACCGTGCTCGTTGCGGGCACGTGGACGAGCGTGTATTGGGGCAGCTTAACCGCCGGCCGTTTGCTCTCCGGCTTTGTCGTGCCTCATGTTCCATTGCCGCGTTTGTTGCGCGGAAGTATGCTCGGCATCGCGCTCGGCGCAACTTTGCTCTGGCTGAATCTCGCGGAGCTTTTGAGCTTTCTCGGATTGAGCCTCATCGGCTTTTGCTGCGCACCGATTTTTCCGGCATTGGTTTCAACCACGCCGCAACGCGTCGGCGCAGCACACACGGCGCATGCCGTGGGCTATCAAATGACCGTTGCGATGTTGGGACTCTCGCTCTGGCCGAGCTTGATCGGCGTGCTCGCAAAAAAATTTAGTCTGGAAATCATGCCGCCCGCAGTGCTCTTCGCGGCGCTCGTTTTGTTTGCGTTGCACGAGTTGTTGTTGAAGCACAGCGCGAACGTCGTGGAAAGCGTGTGACCTTAGTTTCGTAGCGCTGCCTCTTTGTGGGGCAACGTGGCAAATAGCACAACGTGTTCGGTTCGCCGACGCGGCTCTCTTGCCGTCATGCGCGCATGCTTTAGTTGTTTTTTGTTTTGTCGCTGCTTCACCGAGGGTTCTTCTCCGCTTGTTTACCGATGTGGCCTTTGCAAGCAAGCTGACTCAAAGCGCTTCGCGGACAGGGAAAAGCAAAAGCCTCATTTGAAAACCCAAGCCAGGTCGCAGGATGCCATCGCTTTGAAGTCACCTCGCGCGAAGAGATAAAAGTTAGGTAAACAAGCAACGAAGACACCTCGGTGGAGCAGCGACACATACAAATAAAAAAGGCCCGAGTCTTTCGACCTGGGCCTCTTGGCTGTGAGGGGGAGCCACAATTTTTTTACCCGACCATCCGTGTCGTTACTTTCCTTGTTCCGTTGCGCCTTGCTTTTGCAAGGCGCATGCCTTTGTGGTTTGATGAAAAAAGGCGTCACGATTCTGCTTGGGCGCGGGAATGAAACGCGGCAAGTGTTTGTTTTCAACAAGCCGCATGCAATCAGAGGCAAAGCGGCTCGCTTGCAACAGAAGTCGAGCATTACAAATATGAATCACCAATTGCGCTTTCGAGTGAGACAGTGTTTCGCTTTGAAGCAAAGAAAGGAAGAGTTCGCATGAACAAAGCAACATTTGGCGCCGGATGTTTTTGGGGCGTCGAAGCCGCGTTTCGGCGCGTGCCGGGCGTGATTGCAACTGCGGTGGGTTACATGGGCGGGAAAACGAAGAACCCGACATATCACGACGTGTGTAGCGACGAAACCGGCCACGCGGAAGTTGTAGAAGTGAGTTACGATCCCGCGCGCGCTTCATACGACGATTTGCTGCACATATTTTGGACGAATCATGATCCCACCACGCTCAATCGACAAGGGCCGGATGTGGGCCGGCAATATCGCTCCGCGATTTTTTATCACACGCCGGAGCAGCAAGTCGCGGCGAATGCTTCAAAAGAGCAATTGCAGAGCAGCGGTCGTTATCGCCGGCCGATTGTCACGGAGATCACAGCCGCGGCGGAGTTTTATCGCGCGGAGGAGTATCATCAGCAGTATTTGGAAAAGCGGGGCTTGGCGAGTTGTCATTTGTAGATAGGAACGCCGATTAAATATCTACACATTTTTGAAACTGCTCATCGACGCGAATGAACGCCCATTCTTTTGATGCGTGTTCATTCGCGCCTCTTCGCGTATAGAAATTTAATCGGAGTTTCTCAATACCCAAACGCATACGTTTGGCGAAACGTTACCGGCTTTACGGAGGGATCCATTCTGCCGAAGTCATTCCAGCGCGTGATCTTCGCGACGATACATTGATTCAGTTCCGGCAGATCGACCGTAGAATTGACAACGCTCACCCCGATGACATGGCCGGTGTAATCAATCGTGATGCGCACCGTGACTTTCGCCTTGAGGGTAGGATTCTTTTTCAGTTGCTTGCGATAGCAATCTTGCATCGCCGCGTTGTGCTTCATCACAATCGCGCGAATACGATCCGGCTCACGCGAGGCATTGCTGGCAATCACGTCATCTTCATTCTTCGCGCCGAAACCGGTCAGGCTCTGGTCGCGTTTTACCACGGCAAACTCACGATTCGCGTCCACGCGCTTACGCGGCGCACGCCCCAATCCCTGCACCACATCTTCCCCGCGCAAACCTGAATCGGTAAAGCGCATGCCCCGCACCTCGCGCTGCTCCATGACAATACCATTGGGATCAAACTCGCCGCCCAAGCCGCTGCCCACTGCGGAGCCGAAATAGTCCGTGCCCAAACGCGGCGCGCGCATGGTTTTCACTTCCGCCAAAGTTTGGTCGAGGTCACGCCCCTGCGCCGCGGCATAATCTAAAACCTGCAAGGCCGGCGCTTCGGCAACAAGATTACTGCCCGAAGTAATGATGCCGAGCAAGCCAACTCTGCCCACTTCTTGCGATAATGCTTCGCGCGCTTGCATGCGCGTCGCAGTGGCAATGCCGCGTCGCGCACGGCTGGCTTCGCGACTGGCCGCGCGGGTTTCACGTGTGCCGGCGCCGGGCCGCAAATCGGGCAACGCCGGCCCGGTCGCTGTGCCATATGCTTCGCCTGCCATTTTCTTTGCCATTTCCGAAGCTTGAAAGAGCATGTCGCTTTGTGTGCCCACAGTCTCCGGCGTTTCCACTTCAAACTCGGAGAGAAAGAGGTCGGCATACTTCGCTTGCAATTTCGCAACGTCGCCGTCGTCGAGCGTCGGCTGATAATTCCAAATCATGTTGATGATCAGCGCCGGTTCAATGATCAACACCAGCAACAAAATAATCAAGAAACGCCGATCAATCGATTTAAGCAAACTCCGATTAAACTCTTTCGGAAAAGTGGTGGGCGCAATCGCTTGCAGAGACGTTTTCCTAAACGGCGGTACCGTGCCCTCACGTTTGGGCGGCGTTTGCCGAGCAGCAGGTTTTACTTCAGTGGTGTTGTGCGTTTGATCCACGTGCTAAACTCCGAAGAACCCGAAAAAGCCGAAAGCGGCGTTATGATTTCATAGCCGGCGTGTCAAAGCCTCTGCGGAAGATGGCCTGCAACACAGAGGCGGCCTTTGCTTGGAAAATTAGAAGGGCAAACCCGCATTGCCATGCTAGCAAAAAGGCTTTGCCCTTCTTCGGTTACAAGCCCTCGACAACATATATACAGAATGTTCGCCTAGACTGGCGAAAAAAATATTGTTGCTCGTTTAGAGCCTCTCTCCAAACCATCCTGCAATGTCATGCCCGAGTGATTTTATCCGGCATCCATTATAAACCTCATGAGGTTGGGGGATAGGCACTTCATGGCCCTCCACGCACGACGCTATCTTCTGCTCGCCTCCAGCTTAAGCTTCATGGTTTTCTTTTCGGTGCCGCGCAGAACCACGACTTCCACTTCCTCGCCGGGAGAAAAATCCGCCAAGGCATTGGTGTAGTCGTAAATATTTTTAACGTTGATCTTGCCAAAGCGGATGATGATATCGCCGGCCTGCAACCCTGCGCGGTCCGCGGGTCCGCCCGCGCGCACGCCGCTGAGTTTCATGCCTTCAACGTCCGCGGCATAATCCGGAATCGTGCCGACATACACGTTAAAACCCCGCGCGGCTTGGCGCTCGCTCGACTCAACTTTTGTAAATACCGGCAAAGAGTCGGAATTGGCGACTGCGGTCGTGATTTTTGCCACCAGATTTAACACTTGCACGGTGCCGCTCGCATTGATTTTGTCAGCGTCGTCGCTCACCCGGTGATAGTCATCATGCAGACCGGTGAAAAAGAAAAGCACCGGAATATTTTTTTGATAAAAAGAAGAATGATCACTTGGCCCCAGGCCGTCTTTCTTCAAACTGAGCTTGAGGTCAGTGTTGCTGCGTTGCACCAGTTCGGTAAAATGCGGCGCTGTGCCCACGCCCTGCACCACGAGCGCGCTGTCTTTCACGCGACCGATCATGTCGAGGTTGAGCATGGTCACGGTTTGCGCAAGCGGAAAAGTCGGCTGGCCGACATAATGCGCGGAGCCGAGCAATCCCAATTCTTCGCCGGCAAAACCCATGAAAATGAGCGAACGTTTGGGGCGATGCTCCGGTGCAGAGAAATATTGCGCCAGTTCCAACAACCCCGAGGTGCCGGACGCGTTATCATCCGCGCCATTGTGAATTTCATTGACGCGATCGGGATCGAGCGCGCCTTCGCTGCTGCGGCCGAGGTGGTCATAGTGCGCGCCGATCAGCACCGCTTGCTGTTGCAATTGCGCATCACTGCCCGGCAACATGCCGATGACGTTCGCCGCCAGCCGTTTTTGTTTGAGCACCTCTGTTACTAACTGCGCGCGATTTTCCGCGAGCACGAACGAACGCGGCGTTTTCGTCGCGTCAATGCTGTCTTGCAATGCGTCGAGCGTGTATCCGCTATTTTGCAGCAGCCACGCCGCAACCTCGCGCGTGATGTAAAGCACGGGCAAACCCGCATCGCCGCCGGAACGTTCAAACTTCATCGCGGGCAAAGTCGAATCTTTTTTGCCAAGCACGAGCAGGAGCGCGGCCGCGCCGTGCTCGCGCGCATGCAGCGCTTTATAACGCGCGCCTTCAAATTCGCGCAGTGGGCTGTGCGGGTCATCGCCCGCAGGAGAATAGCGCAGCGCGAGCACGACTTTGCCGGTTACGTCGAGGCCGGCGTAGTCATTATAATTGCTCTTTTCCGCGGCAATGCCATAACCGACAAATGCCACGTCCTCTGCTTTTTCAAAGCGCCTTGAGCCTGAAGAGCCGATCGGCAGAAAATCTGTGTTGAGCGTCCAGGCCGTGTCCTGGCCCGCACGCGAAGTGCGCAAAGAGTTATTGCTGCCCAACTCGACTCCGCCAACAAATTCGAACTTTTGCTCATAGCTTTGATTCTCGCCGAGCGGGCGGAGGCCGAGCCGCTTGAATTCGGCGCTGATATAGTCCGCCGCGGCCTCGCAACCCGCAGTGCCGGAAAGCCGGCCTTCCAATGCCTCGGAAGCGAGATAATTAACATGAAACTGCACGTCCGAAGGCGCGAGCGCAATGACGCTCTCTTTGTTCAAAGGCGCTTTCGGCGTTGCGCAACTTGCCAGCAGCACGACACACAAGAGTGCGAGTAAAGCTTTCATAAGTCGCATACACAAATCTCCGAGAGGTTAAGTGATCATCTATTGTTGCATTCAAAAAATAGAACCGGCGCTTCATCACATAATTTCGCCACTCATCGCTGCGACGGGCTTCGCTTCAGTTCGATCCAGGAACTCGCAACGCATGCCGTAAGCCTTCTTCCAAGCTGAACAGCTTTGTTTTTAGAAAACGCGAAGCCAGACGAGTATCCAGCGAAACGTCTTGCGGACGAGGCGCAGCCAGGGGCACATCGTGCATTGCAAGCGGCTGTAACAACGCTTCATTCCACCCGCCGAGACGGCAAATCCATTGCGCCATTTCCAAGCGGCTGCATCGCGTTGTTCCCGCGACATGAAGACGCCCGCAAAAATCCGAACACGCCAGCTCCCACACCGCCTCCGCCATATTATTCACCCAGCCGGGCGTGCGATACTGATCATGAAAGACCGGTACGCGCTCGCCTTGTTGCAATTTGGCGATCAAGCTTAGAAAAAAATTGTTTCCGCCCGCGGCAGGAAAGCCATACATAAGCGGCAAACGCACAACGCAAGCATTGCGACAACTTGCAAGCACGGCCTGCTCTGCGGCCAGTTTGTTTTTGCCGTAGAGCATCACGGGCTGAGCCTCATCCGTTTCCACATAGCGTCCGCGTTCGCCGGCAAACACCAAATCCGAAGAAATGTAAAGCATGCGCGCCTCCGTGTGCGCGCACCATTCCGCGAGACGACGACTCGCCTGCACATTGATGCGCTCCGCCAATACCGGATCGCGCTCGCAAGCATCCACTTGCAACACCGCGGCATGCACAATCATCCGCGGGCGCACTTCTGCCAGCGCATGCGCAAGGTTTGCTTCGTCGCTCAAGTTGAGAAGGAGAGGCTGCACGCCAGGTACAAGCGTGCGGTGCGAGAGATATGCGCCATAGACTTCGCCGGCTCGCTGCGCCGCCAAACAAAGATGTCCGCCGAGCAAGCCGCTCGCGCCGGTGATAAGAATCCGAGGAGGTTTCATCAATTACTGGGTTAGGAGTTTCATCGCGCTGCCGCGAATATAATTCGAGCGGCAAACGAATGCAATCGAAGAAATGGCGGGAGCAAATCAAAAGCGCACACAAAGGCGCGAAGACCTTCGCATGAGGATGAATCATCAGGCGAATGCATGCAAAGCCCGTCACATAATTTCACGCTGTCTCATTCATACCGCAAGGCTTCCACCGGATTTGCGGTCGCGGCTTTGATGGTTTTGATGCTCACCGTGAGCAACGCTAGCGTCAATGAGCTTAGTGCCGTGAGCACGAAGATATTCCCTCCCATGTCCGTGCGATAGGCGAATCCTTGCAGCCATTGTTGCATCGCATACCACACCACCGGCCAGGCGAGCACGTTTGCAAGCAGCACGGGCTTCATAAAATCGCGCGAGAGCAAGAACAACAATTGCCCGAGCGAGGCGCCGAGCACCTTGCGAATGCCGATCTCCTTCGTGCGTCGTTCCGCGGTAAACGAAGCCAATCCCAACAAGCCCAAACACGCAATGAAAATCGCCAAGCCGGTAAAGTAGCCGAAGATCGCGCTCAACTTTTCTTCCGTTTTGTACATGCGATTAAATTCCTCGTCGAGGAAAGAGTATTCGAACGGATATTTTGTCGAATACTTTTTCCAAACGGCCTCGGCATGCGCAATCGCCGCGGGAATGTTTTCAGCGCGAATGCGCGCGGAAAGTGTCGCGCCCCAATTGCTTCCCAAACGCAGGAAGAGCGGCTCGATTTTCAACCGCAGCGAATGCATGTGGAAATTTTTCATCACGCCGATCACTTGGCCGTCGGCTTGGTCGCCGTTGCCAAAGGGCTTGCCCACCGCGCTTTCCCATCCCAACAAATCGCGCAGCTCTTCGTTGATGATATAGGCCTGCGCGGAATCCGTCGCAAACGCGCGCGAAAAATTTCTGCCTTCGACCAACTCGATTTCAAACACGTTGAGAAAATCATAATCCACGGGCGTGTTATACGCTTGCAATTCGGGCCGGCCTTCGTGTTTGGCCCAATCCAGTCCGCTGGAAGAGCCGATATTCGTGGGCAAATGTCCCGAAACAGTGGCGCTCACAAAGTTTGGGTTCGCCAGCAATTCGTTCTTGATGAGTTGGAATTTCTTTCGCGCCTCACGGTCGCGCACACGCATCACAAGCACGTGCTCGCGATTATAGCCGAGCTTCTTTTTGCGAATATAATCGAGTTGCTGCTGCACTGTGGCCGTGCAGAGGATCAATCCCACCGAAGCGGCAAACTGAAAAACCACCAAAGCATTGCGCAGATAGGCGCGCCCGCTATTGTCCTTCACCTCTCCTTTTAAAACTTTCACCGGCTCAAAGGCCGCGAGCACCAACGCGGGATAACTGCCGGCCATCACGCCCACCAACAAAATCGTACCGCAGAGCGCAAACACCGCAGAGCCTTGCAGCAACAAATCGAAACGCAAGTCGCGCCCGACGAGTTCTGAGAAGGTTGGCAAGAAGAGTTCAACGAGGAGCAAGGCAATGAGCGCGGCGAGAAACGTCAGCAGCAGCGATTCGCCAAGAAATTGTTTGAGCAATTGTGCTCGGCTTGCTCCCACCACTTTGCGCATGCCCACTTCCTTTGCCCGCATGGCCGAACGTGCCGTGGTGAGGTTCATGTAGTTGATGCACGCGGCAAGAATGATGATCAGGGCCAAGCCGGAAAGCAAATAGAGATAGCGCACGTCGTTGTTCGTGCCGAGGTCGAAGTTGATGTGCGAATAGAGATGGATGTCTTGCAATTGTTGCACGTAATACCGGTGTGGATTTTCCGCCTCGCGCCAATCTTCGGTGTGATATTTTTTGACAAGCTGCTTTAGCTTTTCGTTGAAAGCCACCGGCTCGAAATTGGGGGCGGCAAGGAAATAGGTGTAATAGGAATTATTGCCCCAGGTCGTGAAACGATTTTTGTCCGTCGAGGTCGCGACTTCCGTGGCAAACGAGAGCAGCAGGTTCGCGCGGAAGTGGGAGTTCTTCGGCACGTCGCGCATGACGCCGCTGACTTTCAAATCGTGGCGATCTTGATAGCGCACCACTTTGCCGAGCGGATTGTCATTGCCAAAATATTTCCGCGCCAGCGTTTCATCGAGCACGATTGTGAACGGTTCATTCAACGCCGTTGCCGGATCGCCGAGCACGAGCGGGAACGAAAAAATTTTGAAGATCGCGGAATCGGCCACCACGAGATCGTTTTCATAAAAACTCTGCTCGCCCACGGTGATGAGCACATTGTTGTAGTTATCCAAAGTGGTCGCTTCCAACACTTCGGGAAATTCCTGTTTGAGCGTCTGGGCCAGAATCGCCGGAGTCACGGCAAAATGATCCGTGCCGAGAAAAACATTGCCCGGTTGCTGCGAAACCACGCGATAAATGTGATCGGCGTTTTTGTGATAGCGATCAAAGCTCAACTCATATTGCACGTAGAGCATGATTAACACAAAGCAGGCAATGCCCACAGCCAGCCCGGCAATGTTAATGAGCGCAAAGGATTGATGTTTGCGAAAATTTCGCCAAGCCAAGAGCAGATAGTTCTTTAGCATCGTGGCTCCGTGTGAGAGGTTAGCTCTGAGGTTTGCGCTTAAGACACGCGGCAGGGCAAAAACGTTGGCAGCGGAATGGACAAGAAATTAGCGTCTGCCTACCTCCAATCGCCGGTCAGAGTCATGCTCGCCCAATATGCCGGATGGCGATTGTGCTGATCGCGCACAAAACGCTGCGCCGCGCGCAAGGCTTCGGCTTTGCTCTTGCCGGACTGCAAAAAGCGATAAAAGCGTTTCACCGTGATCGCAGTGGCGAGGTCGTCAACGGTCCAGAGGCTTGCAATCAATGCCGGCGCGCCCGCGAAAATGAAACTGCGCGTGAGGCCGATGACTTCATCACCGCCGGTGACGCGCGCGAGCCCGGTTTCACAGGCCGAAAGCATGACGAGTTGTGCGTTCAGATGCAACGCCATAATCTCATGCGCGGTAAGGCGGTCAATGCCGGCAGAGTCTTCGGCGGCGAGCAATAAGGCAGAGAACAGCGGATTTGCGGCATCATAATTTCCGTGACAAGCAAAGTGCAAAAGCGCGGCTTCGCTCTGCCCGGCGAACAAGGCGCTGCGCGTGGCTTGTTTGCGCACCAGGCTTTTCGTTGCAGAAAAAGTTTGCGCGATGGTTTTAATCTCCTTTTCGGCAAATGGCAAATCCAAGCGTGGATCGCTCAGATCCGGATTGCCGAGCGCAAGCACGTGCGCATCTTGCATGGCTACGCGCTGCTTGTCAGCCTTGCGATGGCAAAAACCGAGCACCGTTGCGCTTGGCGCAAAGGCGAGCGCATGACGGTCGAGGAGAAAAGTGCCGTCCGCACGCTGCAAGGCGGGAAACGGCACATAATGCAAAACGCCGTGTGGCACGATGAGCAATTGCTTGCTTGGCAACAGCAGAGATTCTAAGGGCGCGAAGAGCATCTCATAAAGCGCGCGCGAAAACACTTCCGTGGAAGCGCGTTTCGCAATCGCGCGGCGGAATTGCGCCACGCTTTCCGCCAAATGAGTGCGGTCAAGCGGTGTGCTCACGGCGCGGGCTTGCGTGCGATCAATGACCCAACAGACGAGCCGGTTCTGTGCGAAAAAAAACTCCACGAGCGCGACGCTGTCGGCTAGCATCGTTTGAATTTCAGCGAGAGGCAAAGGCTCCACATTTACGGCGTCGGCCAATTCCGGATGGGAGGATTTCATTTCCAACAACAATTCGCTATAGGCCTTTTGCAGCGCCGCCACTGTGTCTTGCGCACTGGAACGCTGCGCCGGCTCCGTCAAAGCAGTGCTCTTGCTTTGTGCGAAAGCGAGGGCTTCAAATAATTTTTCGCGCCGCGCGAGCAACGAACGATCCTCGCTCTGCGCCGCTTGCCAATGAACGCCGCTGTTGCCCAACATGTCTGCGAAACTGCGCGACTTGGCGCGCTCGGCAACGCTGAAAGCCTCTGCCTCGCGTTTCATTTGCAACAACACGAGCACTGCTTCTTCATACAACTCCGTCTTGTCATCAATGAACCCGCTGCGATACTCGTCAATCTTGATTTTCGCACTCACGCGTTCAACCGCAGCCAACGCCCGTTGGTAATATTCCCACGCGGTTTCTAGTGCTCCCTCCTGCTTGGCGAATTTTCCAAGTTCCCACAAACAACGCCACGATAATTCTTCCACATGAAATTTCTCCGCGCGCTCCAAGGCCTGCGTCAGCGCGGCTTGGGCCGCGTTGCGTTGATTCAAACGCAAGGCCGTTTGCCCTTTAAAGAAAAAAACTTTGGCAAGCGCGCGCTGATCTTGCAAACGCACGCCTAGCGTTTCTGCGGCGGTCAAATAAAACAGAGCAGAGTCCGGTTGCTGCAATTGCACAAAAACGTTCCCGAGGTTGAGATAATCATAAAGCAAACCGCGCGCGGCATTGAGCGCGACATCCAACTTACGCGCGGCCTGAAAGCTTGCGCGCGCGGAGGGCACTTGGCGTAGCTGCAAATACGTGCTGCCCAAATTTTTGTGCACGGTTGCTTGTTCGCGGCGCGCTTCGAGGGGTTGCGTTTCTTCCCAGGTCAGTGCGGTTTGCAAAGCGCGCTTTTGCGCATCCACCGCGGCCGGCAGATCGCCGAGGCTGAGTTTGATCAATCCGAGGGTCGTTTGCGCACGAATTTGCAGCGCTTGCTCCTCGCGCAAGAATGCCATCCATTGTAGCGCGCGCTGCTGATGTTGCAATGCCGCTTGAAACTCGGCGTTGAGCCAAAGCGTTTCCGCCACATATTGCTCGGCGCGCGCGAGATTGGCGGTGTCGGCTAATGCCGTAAAAATTTCCAACACCTCGCGATGCAACACGAGCGCGTGGCCGTAAGCCGTGAGATCGCTGTAAGCGCGTCCCAAGAGTTGCTTGCCAATTGCCAAAGCGCGTTGCTCCGCGCCCGTGAGCGTAGTTGCGCCGCGCGTCGTTTGAAAAGCAGTGAGAGCCGTTTCCAAATCTTGCAGCGCGAGTGCTGCATTCCCGGCTTCGAGCGCAAGCTTGCCGAGAAAAGTTTCGACCTGCAAACGCGACAGCGGATAGTTCAGGGTTGCTAAAACTTTTGCAGCTTCTTTGCCCGCACTGCGCGCCTTGTCATAATCACCCGCGGCCTGGAAAATTTGCGCAAGGCGGAAATACGAGGCACTCACTGCGGGCGCATTGTTGCTTTGCTCCATCAAGGACAAAAGAGTGCGCTCGGTTTTCTCCGCGGCAGCATAGTCCTGCATGCGCAAGCGCCACGTCGATAAATTTTGCAAACTTTGCGCGATGCGTTTGCCGTCTTGTGCCGCTTGCGCGTCGGCGAGTAACAAAGTTTCAATTTCGCTCATCGTCACAAAATCATTGTCCAAAAACGCCGCAGCTTTTATCAGCAAACGCAGCCGCTGCACGGCTTCGGTTTCCCCAAGCTGCTTCGCCATGGCAAGCGCCTCGCGATAATACTGCACGGCTTTGTCAAATTGTTTCGCATCCTGCGCATTGTTGCCGATGGCCACTCTTTCTAAAAAGTACCGCTGCGCAAAAGCATCTTTTTCTTGCTGGTTCATGCCGGGAAAACCGAGCAACTCAAACGCAGCCCAATCCTGCGTCTGCGGGAACTGCCTGCGCGTGGCCACTTGCGCCTGCTGCAATGCCGCAACGAGAGGCATGCGATTCACATGGGCGTAGAATTCCGCATAAAAGAAATTTCGAATCTCCGGCGCGACCTCCCATTGGCACAGCACAAGGGAAGGCACGCCCGCGCTAATCATGCTGCGTTGCAATATGATCAACTCATCTCCGGTGTAGCCGGCGCGATAAGGCAGGGTCATATTCTCCAGCACACACAAGCTGGCGCGCAGTTTATTTTCAAACATGCGATAGAGCGGCAGCCGCGCCGTGGCCAAACTATCGCCATGCATGTAGCGCAACACCAAGGGTGAATCTTGCGGACGCTCCGGAAACATGACGAGGCGGGATTGCAGGTGCAACACACCGGCAGAACGAATGCGAGGATGCAGCTCTTCCTCGCCGCGCCAATCCACACCGGCAAAAGTTTGCGCCGGCAATTCAGCCAACTGCGCTGCAAACGCCGGTGTGCCGGCATTGGCGTCTTGCACGATCAGCAATGGCTCTGTGCTCAACGTTTTACGTTGAGCGGCAAACTGCAAGGCCTGCACACTCGAGGTGAGCACGCAGGCAAAGCGCTGCGCGAGAGCCACGCCACGATAGGGCAAGATTGCAAACGGCAAATAGTGCAACGCGTCGTCGGGAACGATGATAAGCTGCGCGTAATCTTCCAAATGAGGCAAGGGCGCGAGCAGCAACTCCGAAAGCGCCTGCGTGCGCGCGGCAATGGCGGCCTCGTTCGCGCGCAACGCGTGGCGCAGTGTTGCAATTTCACGGCGCAATTGCGCTCGCGCAAACGGCACGCTGCGCTGCTCAAAACGATCACGAGATAGAAGCCAGAGCACGATTTTATTCTCGGCAACAAAGTATTTTATGATTGCCGTATTCCGCGCGAGCGAATCGCGCACGCTTTGCAGATCCAAATTTTGCACGCTAAAAAAACTTGCCAAGGCCGGATCCAACACCATCGCGGAATCAACCAATACTTGATACGCGTCCGTGCTTTTTTGCAGAGCCGCTTGCACGCGCATAATTTCTTTCGGACGCTGCGGTTCTTCTGCTTGCAAGCTTAGCAACTCACCGCGCTGCCGGCTCAATTGGCGGCGCTGATATGAAACTTCACCGCCATTGCCGCCCCAAATGTTGCGTTGGTTTTGCTCATGCGGCAAAATATTGCGCAGCGTACTCAGCTTCATGAACTGCCGCGCCTGTTTCCTTTCTGCAAGCACGAACGCTTGTGCGCGCAGTTCCTCAACCGGCTCGGCTTCTTTTGCCAGCAACGAAATGGTGTTCTCATAGAGCGCGCTTTGTTCATCCCCTTCAACAAGGCGTTGTTCGACGCCTTCCGGTTCTTCGGGCAAGTTTTCTAATAGCGCGATCGCGTGCTGATACCAAGCGAGCGCGGAGTTCGTGGAAAAGCTGTATTGTGGCGCGATTTGGGTGAGCGCGCCCAAGGCATGCTCGATGCGCCAAATGAGATGGGGAAGATTTTTTTCGACGCTGCGCGCGTGTGCGAGGCGCAAATGCGCCCATGCGGCAGGAAAATCTTGTGCGAGCACAAACAAGCTGGCGAGGTTGCGCCGCAGAATAATTTCTTCGCGCGACAAACGCCGGCGTTCTGCGATCGCCAGCGCTTCCTCGTAGCCGCGACGCGCCTCCGCAAAATATTGCGTGGCTTGCAAGGTTTGCCGCACCGCAAGCGCCATGGCATTTGCAGATGCAGCAGCGGCCTCGTCATGGGCTTGCGGCCAGAGCTGCGCCGTGCGGTAATAAGCCAAGTTGCCGCGCAACGCCCAAACAGCAAGTTGTTGCGCCTCGGGCGCTTGCGGCAACGCGGCCCACGCGAGCGGCATGAGCGAATCCAACGAGGCACTCGTGGTTGGAATCGTTTCATCGCCCGTGCGCACGCGTAGCAACGCCAGGTTGCCGAGATTGATAATGTTGCTCAACAAGCCTCCGGCGAAATCGTGCGCAGCGCAGATTTGCGCGGACGTATTATAGTGCGCATGCGCTCGCTCGAACTCATGCAGACTATACCACAGCGAACCGAGGTTGTTAAGCGCGAGCGCTTCGCCTTTGCGATCTTTGCGCTGCCGAAAACTCGCGAGTTTTTTCTCAAGCTCGGCAATTGCGGCCTCGAAATCCTTTTGCGTCGCGTGGCTTTCTTCCATGATTGAAAACACCAACTCGCGTTCCTGCTCAAACGTCAAGCCTTCGGTGTTGGATTCTTCTCCGGTCGGAGCGAGGGTATGCCAAAAGATCGGCAACCCCAAAAGCTTGATCGTGAGCTTGCTTTTTTCCGGTTGAGGAAAATCGCTGCGATCTTGCGCTTCCAGCAAATTGAGCGCGCGTTGGCTGCGTTTGAGCGCTTCGTCCGTCTCTGCTTGCAGTTGATGATTGCGCGCAATGGTGCGCCAGACTTGCGCCAAATTGTTTTCTCGATTTTCGCGCCGGCTCACGGTGATAAACTCGCGAAACCATTCATTGGAAGTGTTATGCTCGCCGCTGGTTTGATAAAGCAAAGCGAGTCGCAAAATGTTTCGTAACTCGCCCTCCGGCTCGCGCAACAGTTGGTATTGCTTCACCGCCTCGCGCAAAAGCGGCGTTGCTTCCTCATATTTGCCGCTGAGCCAGCCGGTTTCGCCCATGCGCTCCATAACCACGGCGCGCTGTCTAGGCGAAACAAAAGTGCTGTCATACTGCTGCTTGATTTGATAATAGCGAAAGGCATTCTGCGCGGCGAACTCGCCGAGATTGTAGTAGATGTTTGCGAGGTTGAGCGCGAGCTGTGCTTCGCGCTGGGGATGCGTCGTTTCATCGTTTAGCGCAATCGCCATCGTCAATGCTTCGAGCGCGCGTTCATACCAGCGCGCATGTGGTTTCGGCGGGCGAAACGTGAGCGTGCGGCGCAGATTATCCATAAAGTCGGGCAAGGCAAAAGCAATGCGCTCGAAAAAATTCTTTTTGCGCGCGCGTTCCTTTTGCTCCAACTGTTCGATGCCTTCATAATTAAAACCCAACGTGAGATAGGCCGGCACCAGGCGATAATTGAGCGCGAGCGCGGAGGCGATCACACTTGAAGAACGACGCAAAATATTCGCATTGCCTTCGCCTTTATAGGAATAGGCCAAGCCCAACGCATAAAGCAAAATTTCGTTGCGCGGCTGCTGCTGCGTGAGAAATTCGTATTCGGCAACGGCTTCGTCGATTTGATCGAGGCCGTTCATGGCTTCAATGTAACCGCGATGCGCTTCCACTTCCCTTGCTTCATAAATACGCGCTTGCCGGAATGCCGCAAGCGCGAGTTGTAAATCACGCGCGGCGAGGAGCAATCTTCCGCGTCGGAGCAGGGCCTGGGTTAAGTCTGCCCGCGCCGCTTGCCGCAGCGCCGAATCCGCAGGCGCATGGTGTTCTTGGGTGAGTTGTTCGTAAAGCGATTGCGCCAGCGGCAGATCATTGCGCGCGATTTGCATGCGGAGCAAATGGTGCAAGGCACGAGCGCGTATGGCGCGGAGATTCGGCGCAGAGAACGGCGCGAGCGCAGAAATAATATCGCGCCATTCGTTTTCCGCGAGCTGCGCTTCGCCGTCACGCTGGAGTTTTTCGGCAATGCCAAAACGCGCGGCAAAAACAATTTCCGGCTGCGCGGCATGCCTTTGTTGCAAACGTTGATAAGCAGCCAGCGTATCGCTTAAGCCCGCAAGTTGCGGCGCAATGGCAAGCAAGCGCGCCGAGGCAGATTCATACCACTCGCGTTGCTCGCGCGACTCGGCAAGAAGTGCGGCATAACGTGCTTCTGCATCTTCTCTGCGCTCTAGCTGCAACAACAACTCGGCGCTGCTTCGTTCTGCACGATATTTGACTTCACGCAATTGTGAAAAGGTTTGCGCGAGCGTTTGAAAAATTTGCAGCGCCGGCTCAAACTGCCGCTGCTGTTGCAAAGCCAAGCCTTGTTCCAACATGCAGAGCGCCTGCACCAGCGGCCAAGCGCGGTATCGTTCGCGCAAGAGCGCGAATCGCTCCACGTTGCCATCCAACTTTGCCAGCTCCAACTCGGCAAGGCCAGCGCCCTCGTTTTCACCGAGGTAATAGAGCGTGACGTTGTTCCAACTCTTGCGTGCTTGCTCGGTTTCAGCCATTAGCAAATAGCGCCGCCCCATTTCTACTCCGGCGCGTGCAAGCCAGTGCGTGGAGTCTGGAAAATGATAGCGCAGCGCGGAAAACGCGAGCACTGCGGTTTCGTGTGTGGCGATGGTTTGCGCGTGAGCAAAAGCCGCGGCAGGCGTAGCGAAACGTGGAATCGGGCCGCTCTCAGGAATTCGCCAAAGATCGAGATTGCCGTAACGTGCGGCAGCATAATAAACCATGCCGTCGTGGCCCCAGCATGGAAACAACGCGTCTTCAGAATGCGGCGTGATTTGCAAACCAACAGAAAGTTGTTCCAGGCTTCCGGCATTCAGTTCTAACGGCACAACATACAAGCGCGAATGTTTTTTGTTCTGATCGATAGCGCGCGTTTCGCGTTGCACCAGAATGCGTTTGCCCTCCGGCGACCACGTTGGAAAATGATTGTCGCCGTCAAAAGTAATTTGACGGCGAAGATAATCGGCCTGCGCCGTGTCTGCGTGAATGATAAAAATTTGTTGCTCGTTCGTTTCGGCGGTGCGCGCCGCAATCGCCAACTCACTGCCGCGAGGCGACCACGCGGGCTCCGTGCCGCCCCGTGTGGTGAGTGGATATTGTGTGCCGGTTTTCATTTCATGCAGCCAAATCTGCTCTTCCCCTTTTGCGCCAAAACTATACGAAATTCTTTTTCCGTCGGGAGAAAAGCACGGAAACGCTTCTCGCTGCAAATTCGCAGTGAGGCGTTTGGTCTGGCCTGGGGCAAAGCCGTCTTCACGCGCTTTTAGTTCGAGCAGATAGAGATCGCCCTCGGCATCATCGCGTCGTGAAACGAACACGAGCGTTTTGTTGTCGGGTGACCAGGCCGGGCTGTAATCATCACTCGTATTGGTGGTGAGCAAGCTCGGCAATCCCCCCGAGGTGGCGCGCACCCAAATATCATAGTTGCCGTTTTGCCGCGAAACATACGCGAGCCACTTGCCGTCCGCGCTAATCGCGGGCATGAGATCGGCTTCGGGATGCGTGGTGAGCGGGAAGGGAGAAGTTAAATGATGCTCTTCCGTGAAAGCATGCTTCGCCCCCGTTTCGGAAGAAAGGGTAAATCCACAGAGCAAACTAAAAAAGAAAACAATGCACACTTGCAAACTATACCGTGAGCGTTTCGATCTGAAGTTGCTTAAATGAACGCACCGAGAAAAAATCAGACACTTAGCTTGACACCTCCAGGAAACTTGAGTATCTTTTCTCATAGGCGACACGATGATCTTTCGCAAAAACATTCTGAGGTTAATTTATGGAATCAATCGCTTTCGTAAAAAAGCTCCCAAAATCAAAGCGAATTTCTATTCATTTGCCCAAACTCGAGGCTGGGCAGGAAGTCGAAGTGCGGCTTTTCATCAAGCCCGCTCTCGCAGCCGCGCCTTCTCAACCTTTCAATATGGCAAAATGGGCCGACGAGAACGCCGGTGAATTTGATGACGACACTGTTCGTTCCGATGATGTTGAAAGCTTTACCGGAAGGCGTTTTTAATGACACAAGTATTGGCCGACACCAGTTACTTTGTCGCCTTGTATAATCACAAGGACGCTTTTCACCAAAAGGCGAGAGAGTGGGCAGATATAATTGATGCGGAAAAAATTACCTGTCACGTCACAATACCAATCTTGTTTGAACTTGGCGACGGCTTTGCGCGACAGAATCGCCGTGAAAGAGGAAAGAGTCTGATCCAAAATATATTGCACGGGTCAAATTTTATGCTTCACGCTTACAGCAATTCGCTTTATGCAAAAGCTTTCGATCTATACGTGCGTTCGCGCGACAAAGAATGGGGATTAACGGATTGCTACTCCTTTCAACTCATGGATGAGCAAAACCTCACCGACGCACTCACTTCTGATCCTCACTTTCGGCAGTATGGCTTTAACGCTCTCTTGTTCACACCGTAAATATGTTGGCAAAATAATACTCAGCCCGAATCAGCGATGCAAGCAATTTTAAGCAGCACGCGTCGGCATTGTGCTGCGCCCCAATAAAGTGGTGCTCTTTGTTTGCATTAAAAACAAAAACGCACACGAGTTCACAGTACTCGTGTGCGTTTTGATTTTGGGGCGTTCGTGAATTCGTGAAAATGAATCCGACTCAATTCACCGCGAGCGGCCAAGCTCCGTTTTCGCTCAGATCAAGTTCGGGCATAGTTGCACGATCGTGATTTTTGAATTTTGGTTTTTCTGTTTTGGCGATGCCGGCCTGTGACAATGCACGCAGTTCGCGAATAACTTCCAACAAGCCCCGCGTTTCTTGCACAATGCCGCGCGCAAGCACGGCTTCTTCGCAGCCCGCGGGGAGATGATTCAACAACATCTGTGCATAGAGCGCGATGCCGCTGC
Source organism: bacterium (assembly GCA_041918175.1). GTDB lineage: Bacteria > Zhuqueibacterota > Zhuqueibacteria > Zhuqueibacterales > Zhuqueibacteraceae > JABWAN01. The sequence continues at coordinate 168,820 of JAYRWE010000109.1, read as the reverse complement.
TCGGCTCTTCGAGCGCCGGCACAATCTCGCGCGCCAGAGTGCGTTGTGCCGCGAAGCGAGCGGCTTGTTCCTCTGTTCGACGTTGTGCCAAGGCTTCCTGTTCCTGGCGATATTGTCCTGAAATGTCGCGCACGGTAACGACCACGCCGAGCAAAATGTTGTGCTCGTCATGCAGCGGCGCAGCGTCGATCAAACACATTTTGTCGCGCGGAAGAACACGCAGGCGGCACTCGCTCACGCGTTGTTGCAGTTGGGCAGCACGGTAAAACGGATTCTGCGCGCCAAATACGGGCACTCCCTCCAAGTTACACAGCGACCACAAACACTCGCGTTGCGGCGTATGCCAAAAAGGTTTCAGCAATGAGACGCGATGTAGGTACTGCGCCGAAAGACCAAGAGCGGTTTCAAATGCACGGTTGCACAGCAACACTTGGCCCTCGCCATCGATGAGGCCCAGCCCGCAATTGAGCGAGCGCAGCAACAGCGCGCGCCACTCCGCGGCGCGACAAAGCTCACGCTCACGTTCTTTTCTCACAGTAATGTCGCGCGCTTGGCCCATGAAGAGGTCTCGCGTCAAAGCGCTCGTTTGCAATTCGAGCACACGCATCGTATCGTTCGCCGGCTTGAGCGTCAACTCCCCGCGGCCGGCCGTGCGCGCCAACAAATCGGAAAAGAATTCCGGATCGCAATCCGCGCCGGCCAAAGCTTCCGGCAAGGTCTGGGTTAAGAATTCTTTGCGGCTCCAGCCCCACATGCGACACAGGCTGTCGTTCACTTCCACAAACTGCAGATCACGATTGATTACAAAGAGGCCATCGGGAGAAGCGCTGAAGAGTGCGCGATAATTTTTTTCCTGGGGCGGGACTTGCCGCAGCGTGGGCTGCCAATGCTCGGCAAATTGCCGGAGCAACGCATTCCAGCTTGAAGCCGGCGCGCTGCGAAATTCCAGCGCGAGGGAAGAAGTAGGCGAAGCGGTCGAGGTATGCCCGAGCCATTCCTGGCAAACGGTGAAGAGTTTTCGCAGCATCGGTTTGTGCCTCCTTGCACGAGTTGAAGCTGTTCGTGAAACTTATATAACGCATGTTACGATCTGTTTGTAAGCGCGCTCAGACAAAATGCGGAAGGATTTGAACGAAATATAATTTTTGGAATCTGCCGCAAATTTTAGCCAGTACGCGGCATTTGTTTCTAGTTTATCGCGTTGTTGGCGAGGCGATACTAAACGAATACCGGCAATACGATTTTTCATTTGTAACTCTTCCCAAACTTAAAATGGATCACGCTATGAACACTCCCGTGAGTCTCGCGGATTTTCCGCGCATGAAGTTTTTGCCCGAATATAGCTTGAAGCAAGTCATCAATCTTATGCAAAAGGCCCGACAGGCCGGCGAAGATGTGATCGACTTCGGCATGGGCAACCCGGACGGCGCCACGCCCTCGCATATCATTGCCAAGCTACATGAGGAAATCGACAACCCGCTGAATCATCGCTATTCGATGTCGAAAGGAATTCCCAATTTGCGCGAGGCGATTTGCGCTTGGTATGCGCGTCGTTATAATGTCGCGCTCGCGCCCGACTCGGAAGCGGTGGTGAGTATTGGCGCGAAGGAAGGCATTGCGCATTTGATGCTCGCAGTGTTGGATCAAGGCCAAAGCGTGCTCGTGCCTTCTCCCTCTTATCCGATTCATTTGTTCGCGCCGATCATTGCGGGCGGTCGCATCGTGCCCGTGAAGCTCTTGCCCGGCGAAAATTTTCTTGCCAACCTCGAAGCCGCGATGCAAAACGAGCGCAAGCTCGGCAATGCGCCGCCGAAATTTTTGATGCTCAGTTTTCCGCATAATCCGACTGCGGAGATTGTTGATCTCGCTTTCTTTCATCAGGTCATTGCGTTTGCGCGCGAACATGGTTTGCTCGTTATTCATGATTTGGCCTATGCCGATCTCGCCTTCGACGGCTATCAGCCGCCTTCAATTTTGCAAGTGCCCGGCGCGAAAGATATCGCAGTGGAAGTATTCTCGCTCTCGAAGAGTTACAACATGGCAGGCTGGCGCGTGGGTTTTGTGGTTGGCAATCCCGGCATGGTGAAAGCATTGGAGCACATCAAGGGCTATCTGGATTACGGCATTTTTCAAGCGATGCAGATCGCCGCGGCCACGGCATTGAATGGGCCCCAAGAATGCGTGCAAGAGATCAATCAGATTTATTACGAGCGCCGCGAGGCGTTGTGCAACAGTTTCGCCGCAGCCGGTTGGAAGTTGCCGCGTCCCAAAGCGACGATGTTTGTGTGGGCGCCGTTGCCCGAAAGCCATCGTCACATGGGTTCGCTCGCGTTCGCGAAATTTCTGCTTGAGCGCGCCAAAGTCACGGTTTCGCCCGGCTCCGGCTTCGGCGAGTTTGGCGAAGGCTATGTGCGTTTTGCGTTGATTGAAAACGAAGCCCGTATTCGTGAAGCCGCGGCGCGTGTGCGCCAAACGCTGGCGGAATAAAATTCTGAAAGTTTACGGATTACACAAAGATCAAAAGCGCACACGGAAAAGCAGAAGCTTTTTCTTCGTGCGCTTTTTTTTCAGGGTGAACCGACTCGCTTGAGCGTTGACGCGGATTAAAAACACACTCGAAGGGGGGGATCGTTAGCTGCGCGAACTTTTCAATGGTGGAGCAGAGCGAGTGGCGATGGGATGCAACCGCTTTGAAGTCACCTCGCTTGCAAAGGCCACCGCGGTAAACAAGCGGAGAAGACACGCAATAACGCGCAGCGACAAGACAAAAAAAGCGGCTCATTATTTGGTTGTCATTGCGAGCATCGTTGCACGCGCGGAGCCGTCTTCTCCGTGAGTAAAAGGCCAACTCGGATTTTCAGCCAAGCTAAAAACCGAAGCCCTGCGGGCAGCACACGGATCAAAAACGCAACTGAAAGCCCGAAGCTTTTCCGCCTGTGTGTTGGCAGCGCAGAAACGTTTTGCCGCTCGCCGAAAATTTTCTTGCACCTTCCCCGCGATTTCGGTTATATTCCTCCCCGCATCTAGCGCGTATACTATTCTATAATCATAACCTCCCTATCCTATGCGGCGCGACGACCTTTGCCACGACCTTACAACATTTTGGTGCGCGCATTTTCAACGATAAAATTTCGAAAGCAGGCTCGAAATGAAAATGGATTATACCGAGTTTGGTTTTGGCCTTTATGAAGAAGACATAAAGAAGGCCGCGCAGCGCTTTAGTCTGGAGTTGGCGCATTTGGAAGTGGAATTCTTCAGCCCCGGACGACAAGCGATTTTAATCGAAACGGTCGGCGAACGCGTGTTTCGCATTCATGTCAGCCTCGAAGAGGGACGCATCATCGCAGTGAAGCAAACTGCGGGACCGATGGAATCCGCCGAAAGCGGCGTGTTTGACAAATACAAAGCTTTCATGAAATAGAACTAAGGAAATGTGATATGCCAAAAACTCGTGTTTCGTTGTTGCCCAGCTTGATCTTCGGCGTGCTTTTGGGCGTGGTGATCGCCACCGTTTTTTTTCATACTTCCGACAATCGCCAACCGGCGACAACCGCACAACCGATTGCGGCCACGGTCACTTCACTCGTGGCGCAGCCTTCACCCAACGCGTTGTTGGAAGACGAGCGCAACACGATTGACGTGTTTCAAAATTCTTCGCTCTCCGTCGTCTTCATTACCAATAAAGGTTTGCAGCGCGACATCTTTTCGATGGATGTTTTCGAGGTGCCGCAAGGCAGCGGCAGCGGTTTTGTGTGGGATACGAAAGGGCACATTGTTACGAACTATCACGTGGTGCAAAATGCGCGTTCGTTGAGCGTCACGCTGTACGACAATTCAACGTATGATGCCGAGCTAGTGGGCGCGGAGCCGAGCAAGGACGTTGCGATTGTGCGCATTGACGCGCCGCGCTCGAAGCTGCACCCTGTGCTCGTCGGCACTTCGGAAAATTTGCGCGTCGGTCAAAAGGTAATTGCGATCGGCAATCCTTTCGGCCTCGATCAAACGCTCACCACCGGCGTGGTGAGCGCGTTGGGCCGTGAAATCAAATCCGTGAGCAATCGCACCATTCAAGGCGTAATTCAAACGGATGCGGCGATCAACCCCGGCAACTCCGGCGGGCCGCTGCTCAATTCGCGCGGCGAGTTGATCGGCATCAACACGGCGATTTACAGCACGAGCGGTGCGAGCGCGGGCATTGGCTTCGCAGTGCCGGTCAATATCGTGCGCCGCGTCGTGCCGCAATTGATTGAGTACGGCAAAGTCATTCGTCCCGGCCTCGGCGTTGAGATTGTGCAGGATTATGTGGCGCAACGTTGGGGCATTGAAGGCGCAATTGTCGCGCGCGTGCAACGCGGCAGCGCGGCTTTTCGCGCAGGCTTGAAAGGCTTGTCGGAAAACGTGTGGGGCGAATATCGGTTGGGAGATATTATTATTGCCATCAACGGTGCGCCGGTGAAAAACTTTGACGATCTCGGCAATGAGCTGGAAAAGTATCAAGTGGGCGACGCGGTCAACGTTAAAGTTCGCCGCAACAAATCGGAGACGACGGTGAAAGTGACGCTGCAAGAAGTCGAGTAACGCGGTGTTATCGTAAATACCTGACTTTTGCACTAACAATTTCGTCTGCCATCGCCTGATGCTGCAAGCATCAGGCTAGGAGATGAAAGCCCCGTGAACGGGGCTGACATCCAATTGGTATTGAGCGATCTTTAGATCGCTTTCACCTTTTAGCCTGATGCTTACAGCATCAGGCGGAGGTCGGTGGCATCTCGCATGCGAAATTCAGGAAATAAGCTTTCATTTTTTTGAAAGTATGAAAAGGGCAAGGCGCACAGCCTTGCCCTTTTTCATTTTCGTGCTTCCTTCACGGCGCAACGTTCACGCCCATTCCCACCTGCTGCAACATGAACGCATAATCCAACGCAATCTCACGCAAGCGATCATAACGCCCCGAAGCGCCGCCGTGGCCTGCGCCCATGTTGATCACGAAGAGCAAAGGGTTCTGATCCTTCTTGAGCGCGCGCAGCTTCGCGACGTACTTTGCCGGCTCCCAATACATCACTTGGCTGTCATTGAACGAAGTCTTCACCAAGATCGAAGGATAACTCTTCGCCGCGAGATTCGTGTAGGGACAATATTGCTTCATGTAATCGTACTCTTCTTTCTTTTTGGGATTGCCCCACTCTTCGAATTCAGCCACGGTGAGCGGCAACGATTCGTCGAGCATGGTGTTGATCACATCCACAAACGGCACGTGCGAGAGCACAGCTTTGAACAAGTCGGGCCGCAGGTTCGTGACCGCGCCCATGAGCAATCCGCCCGCGCTGCCGCCTTCAATCACCAAACGCTCTTTCGAAGTATACTTCTGCGCAATCAAATGCTCCGCGCACGCGATGAAATCCGTGAACGTGTTCATCTTCGCGAGCATGCGGCCTTGCTCGTGCCAGGCCTTGCCCAAATCGCCGCCGCCGCGAATATGTGCCAGCGCATACACGAAGCCGCGCTCGAGCAGGCTCAAACGATTCGAGTTGAACGCCGGAAAAGAGGGCGCGCCATATGAGCCGTAAGCATAAAGCAACATCGGCGCGTTGCCCTCGCGCTTGAAGCCTTTTTTATAAACCAGCGAGATCGGAATGCGCGTGCCGTCTTTGGCCGTGGCGTAAACGCGCTCCGAATTGTACTGCGTCGCGTCATAGCCGCCGAGCACTTCATTCTGTTTGAGCAGAACGCTGCGGCGCGCGCTCACTTCATAATCATAAATCGAGTTGGGCGTGACCAGCGATTGATAGCTGTAACGCAATAGATTCGTATTCCACTCGCGATTGGTGGAAGCGAACACGGTGTAAACCGGTTCGGGAAATTCGAGATAGTGACTCTTGCCGGTTTTGAAATCCGTAATGCTGATTTGCTGCAAGCCGTTCTTGCGTTCATACAGCGCATAATGATCCGCAAAGCAGTCCATGCCTTCGAGCATCACTTCCGCGCGTTGCGGCACAAGCTCCTTCCAATTGCTCTCGCTCGGATCGTTCACCGGCGCGGCGATCAAACGAAAATTGCGGCCCGTGTCGTTCACGCGAATATAAAATGTGTCGCCATGATGTTCGAGGTCAAACTCGCGCTCCGGCTTGCGCGCGACGAGCAGCTTCCACTCGCTCAACGGCGTGTTCGCGGGAAGATAGCGCGCTTCGGTGGTCGTGAGACTGCTCGAATACGCGATGAGATAAGTCTTGCTGCGCGTGCGCCCGCCGTAGACGTTGAAGCGCTCGTCTTTTTCTTCATAAAGCAAATCATGTTTATCCGAACCGAGCACGTGACGATAGAGACGATACGAGCGCTTCGCCGCGTCTTTCGTGGTGTAAAAGAGCGTGCGATTATCCGCGGCCCAAAACACGGAGCCAACGTCTTCCGCATGATCACCCAGCATTTCACCCGTGCGCAGATTTTTGATCTGCAAGTTGTACACGCGAAAGCCGGTCGAGTCCGTGGAGAACGCGAGCAGATTGCCATCGTCGCTCACTTCATATGCGCCGAGGCCCATGAACGTTTTGCCTTCCGCCATTTTGTTGAGATCAAGCGTCACTTCTTCCATTGCATCGAGCGCGCCCTTCTTGCGGCAATGAATCGCATATTGCTTGCCTTGCTCCGTGCGCGAATAGTAATAATAATCGCCATAACGATAGGGCACGGAGAGATCGGTCTCTTTGATGCGGCCGAGCATTTCTTTGTAAAGCTGCTCCTGCAGCGGCTTGGTCGCCGCGAGCATTTGTTCGGCAAAAGCATTCTCGGCTTTGAGGTAGTTCACGACTTCGGGATTGGTTTTCTCACGCAGCCAAAAATAATCATCCACGCGCGTGTCGCCGTGAAGGACATCAGTCTTGGGCTTCTGCGCAGCGATGGGTGGCGTGGTTTGCGCGCTTGCGTTGGACATGAGTATCATGCTCGTAAAGGTAAAAGTGATTATGCTCAAAATACGGCGGCTTGCATTGAAGATGAACATTTTGTTTGCTCCTAAAAAATGGGTTCGAAATGTTTTGCCACTTGCTTAGGTTGACGCCTATGCGCTTTCGCGGGGTGACTGGCAAAACGAAACGCAACGAGTATAAATTCAATCAAATTTTTAGCGGGTCATGGGTTCTCACAATTCCAACGCCATTATTCGAACTGATCCTCGCGCAAAAGGATACACATTCACCGCGCAATACTCAAATCTCTTTCACGGCGCGAGGAAACCGTCCTGCCCTCCCACCACGGTGCGCAGCACGCGCACGTTTGGAATGTTCACGGGAGCAATGGCAAACAAATCTTCCGAGAGCACGACGAAGTCTGCGAGCTTCTTCGGTTCCAATGTGCCCAAACGATTTTCTTGAAAGCCCGCATACGCATCGCCCGCGGTGTACGCACGCAGTGCCTCTTCAACAGAAATCTTTTCTGCAGGAACCCAGCCTTCAGGATTCGCGCCATCGAGTGTGCGGCGAGTGACTGCGGCGTAAATGCCGAGCAATGGCTCAATCGGCGCGACGGTCCAATCCGAGCCGAACGCGAGGCCGGCTTTGCTGTCAAGCAGCGAACGAAACGCATACGTGGTTTTGATGCGCTCCGTGCCGATGCGCTTCACGGCCCAGCGGCCGTCGTCAATCGCGTGATAGGGCTGCATTGAAGCAATCACGCCAAGCTCCGCGAAGCGTGCGATGGCCAGCCGCGTGAGATGTTGCGCATGCTCGATGCGAAAGCGGCGATCGCGTGCGCCGTTCTTCTGTGCCGCCTCGGCATAGACATTCAACAACCAATCGTTCGCGGCTTCGCCAATCGCATGCACAACAACGTGCAAACTCGCCGAGTCTGCAGCGATGATCCATTGGCGCAAGGCTGTCGTGTCCGTCGTCAGCAAGCCGGAAGTTTCGGGCGCGTCTTCATAGGGTTGATAAAACCACGCCGTGGTGGACCCGAGCGAGCCATCGACAAAACCTTTGAGGCCGCCCCAACGCAGCCAGTCATCGCCGCGGCCGTTTTGCTTCACATAATCCGCGAGCCTCGCCCATGTGCTCAATGGCACAACGGAATAAATGCGCAGCTTGAGAGCGCCGCGAGTTTGCGCGCGACGATACGTAGCGAGATCGCTCCAACCTCCCATGTCGTGCACTTGCGTCACGCCGCGTGCGAGCGCATGCGCCGCAGCGCGCGAGAATGCTTCGTCTTGTTCGGTCTCGCTCGCCTCGGGCATGATGCGATACACCAGCGCCATGGCTTCATCTTTGAGAATGCCGGTCGGCTCTTTGGTTTGAGGATCGCGCACAATCGTGCCGCCTTCGGGATCGGGCGTGTTGCGATCAATGCCCGCGAGCTGCAAGGTTTTGGAATTGGCGAGCGCCATGTGACCGTCGAGGCGATTGACGAACACGGGATGCTGCGGCGTGGCTTGGTCGATCCATTCGCGACGCGGCAATTCGCCGCCCCAGGTTTCATGATCCCAATCGCCGCCGGTGAGCCAACGTCCTTCGGGCAAATTCTTCGCGAAGTCCGCAATGCGCTGCGAAAATTCTGCGGGCGATTTCGCGTCGCGCAAATCCACGCTCGCGAGTTGAAAGCCGCCGCTCATGAAATGCGTGTGGCTGTCAATGAAACCAGGCACGACGAATGCGCCATTGAGATCGACCACGGCCGTGCTATCGCTGCGCAGCTTGGCAAGCTCTGCATTGCTGCCGATAGCCATGATCTCTCCATTACGCACCGCGAGTGCTTGCGCGCGGGGCGCGTTCGGCACGCCGGTCCAAATAGAGGCGTTGGTGTAAATGGTTTCGGGAGCATTGGAATTTGAAGAAGTGCAACTGAGGCAAGTGCATGTGGCAAGGAATCCGAGGAACAAAAAGACGGCGCGCATTTTTCTCTCTCCGTTCGTCGTGCGAAGTTCGTCGTTCGTAGTGATGCCTTCAGGCATGCAGATCTAAAGCGAAGAATTTTGTAAGCGGATTTTATGCGTAAGCAGATAAAGCAAAAGCCGTATCCGCTTGATTTGCTCCATCCGCGTACCAAAAGCTTTTGGGTTGATGAAAAGCTTTGTTGCTCGTTTCAATGTATCAAGGCAGGTGGAGAGTGGCAATAATAATTTTGGATTAGCAGTTGGTTCGTGTGGAGAAGGTGGGCCTATGCAAAATACGCGTGGCAGGAGTTGAGCGGGGTTGCCCGAGCCTCATTGCAACAGAAGTTTTATGGTCTTCAGAAATTGCTCGGAGGCAAATTTTGGCGTCACAGCAATACTCCTTCTCGCTTGACATCGCGATAGAGTGGCAGAACTCCCGCTTCATAATTATGCCAAGCCACAGGTTTAGCGGAGATGAGTTGCTCGGATTCCAATTGAATGGGGCAGAGCAAGTCGATGATCACGCGCAGTTCCTGAAAATAGTCGACGGGGTGATTGAGTAAAACGAGCAAGTCGATATCGCTATGAGAGCGAACTTGGTCGCGGGCCACAGAACCATACAAGATCAGCCCTTTGAACTGCGATTGGTAGCTATTCTCAAGCGTCGTTTTGCAGCTTTTGAGTGTTTCAGTGATTGTCATCGGCATTCTCACTTTTGATTCAAATTAAGAAAGCAATGATGAAAGTTTAAGCCTGTGATTTTGGGAAGAATGAAAAATCTCGCTGCATGTTGTAATGTATCACGCGAGGCTCAGAGTGGCAATAATAATTTTTGAAAGCCCATTGCCACTCATAAAATTTTTCGCTATCGACCTGCCACATTTTGCGTGCGGGCGTTTGTTTCTCACTCCCATCGAGCATTTGACCACGTAAAAAAAACTTTTCGCTCTCATCCTCAGTACAGGATTCGCCCACGCGCCTCTCGCCTCCTCTGCGCCGAAGATTCATTGTGAACGCGGCATGTCGCGGCCGCACCTCTTCGACATGCACGACCTCGAAAAAGGTTCAAAACCTGTCAACCGATGTTAGGACGAGACATACTTCTCTACTCCTGAAATACTCAAGCTCATCAAATAATTCTTGCATTTTTTTTGAATGTTGGAATATCTTGTTAAAGGATGTTGCTCAAATTTCTGCTTTCTCAATTCATAAGCCGGACGCGCCGGAACCAAAAAGAAAATTTGACGATCAAAATCGGTAATTAAGCACGTGCCCCCCGTATCCTGTCATTCAGAAGGAATCTTTTTAAGCACTGGGTAGTAGTATCGCCAGCGAGTAAAAAGATTCCTTCTGAATGACAACTCGTGGAGGGATTACCGATTTTGAAAGTCAAAACTCATTAGAAACTAGAGACACCCAGCTTTCGAGTATTTCGCAGGATACTTTAAACCCCAAAATCAACACAAGGAGATTATTTAATGGCAGACGTAATCGACTACAAAATTTTCGGCGACGACATGCAGTTGGTTGAAATCGAGCTTGATCACGGCGAGGGCGTGCGTGCGGAGGCCGGGGCGTTGATGTATATGGAAAACGGCATTGAGATGCAAACCAACACCGGCGGCGGTTTGTTCAAAGGCTTCAAGCGGATGCTCACCGGCGAAAGTTTTTTTATCACCACGTTCCTGTACAACGGTCCGGGCAAAGGTCATGTCGCATTCGGCGCGCCGTATCCGGGCCGCATCATTCCACTTGAACTCGATAAACTCGGCGGCACTTTCTTTTGTCAGAAAGATTCGTTTCTTTGCGCGGCGCGCGGCATTGAAATCGAATTGGCATTCACCAAGCGCCTCGGCGCGGGCATTTTCGGCGGCGAAGGCTTCATCTTGCAGCGCCTCGAAGGCCACGGCAGAATTTTTCTCCACGCGGGCGGCGCAATCATTCAGCGCGAGCTTGCGCACGGCGAAACGCTGCGCGTGGATACCGGCTGCCTCGTGGCATTCGCGCCCACGGTCGATTACGACATTCAATTCATCGGCGGTTTCAAGAACGCGCTCTTTGGCGGCGAAGGCTTGTTTATGGTGAAGCTCACCGGCCCGGGCAGAGTTTATTTGCAAAGCCTGCCGTTCTCGCGTTTGGCCGATCGCATCATCGCGGCCTCGCGCGGCGGTCGCGAAGAGAGTCGCGCGTTCGCCGGTTTCGGCGCGGGCCTGCTCGGCGGCATGATCAGCGGCGACAGCGAGTGAAGTTGCGCTTGCGTTGCGCGCGTTTAATGCTTACCATAATTCCGCAAGTCGGGCTTGTATCTGCAAGTTCGACTTTGCCTCGCTGTAAGGTTTCGCATCAATCTCCGACAGTTTAGTATCTAAAGAGTCTAATCGGTGCAAAAAAAGCAAAAATTTTTCCGCCGAGAGACACCGAAGACACCGAGATTCGCCGAAAAAAGCTTTTATTCGGCGACACTCGGTGACTTCGGCGAGGTTCGGCGGATGAGCTTTTCCTGTTTGGTTGCGGCTCGTCCGCGTTGGGAGAAAGTCACTCATCGCGATTCGCGATTTCAACCTAAACTGCAAGGAGATTTCAAATGGAATTGACCAAGAACCAAGCGATCTTGAGTTGGATTTTGCAAGCCATCACTGCTGTGATTCTGCTGCAAACGCTCTTTTTCAAATTCACCGGCGCGCAAGAGTCGGTTTATATTTTCACCACGCTCGGCATCGAGCCGTGGGGCCGCATCGGCTCCGGCGTGGTGGAATTGCTTGCCGCGATCTTGCTGCTGATTCCCGGCACGGTCACCCTCGGCGCAATTCTCGCGCTCGGAACGATCACGGTTGCGATTTTGAGCCATCTCACTAAGCTCGGCATCGTCCTCACCGCGGTGAATGATCGCGGTGAATTGTTTGCGCTCGCTGTCGTCGTGTTTGTGTGCAGCCTCGCAGTGCTCGTGATTCGTCGCCAACAAATTCCCATCATCGGCCCGAGCTTCGCGTGATACAGAAAAGTGCAGATGGAAAAACGAAAGCAGAAAACTAAATGCTCGGTGCTCTATCTGCCCGCCATTTTTATGTCTGTGCTCTGCTAAAAACTTAACGACTCAGTTATTTTGGTAAAGTTCATGGCGCTTGCGCAAATCAGCTTACTGTTGCTTGGTCTCTATTTCACCCTCGGCTTTTTGTTCGCGCTTTTTTTTGTGAGCAAAGGCGTGCGCGTGGTCGATAGCGCGGCACATTCCGCAACGTTCGGTTTTCGTTTGCTAATTTTCCCCGGGGCGATGGCGCTGTGGCCAGTGTTGCTCAAACGTTGGCTCAAGCCGATACCGCGGCAAGAGCATAACGCGCATCGTCATGCAGCGCGAGCCGCATAGGTTGATTTAAATTTACTGCCCACGAAGCACTAAGCTTTTCGTGTGCTTGGCGTGTTTCGTGGGCATAAAAGGAATCTCTTGCACTAGCAGCATGCGCTTCACTCTTTCCATTTCAAAGGAGCACTTGCCCACACGATGATTCTCTCGTTGCGTCGCCGCCATCGTTGGCTCATCGCGATTCTCTCTGTGTTGCTGCCGCTCGCTTTCGCCGCGGCGATGTTTGCGCGCAAAGCCCCGCGCGCGAACGAAGCGCCCGCAGCTTTTCCTCCTCTCGCTCCTGCTCTGTCGCAAATCATTCTTTCAAAAAACGATCTCTGGCCCAATCTGAATCTCGTCACGCGCGTGTGCGGCGATGCGCTTCCGCCTACGCAACTTGCGCTCGAATTGCAGCCGCAGGAAGAGCTTCGCGCACCTGAAGTTTTGGTGTATTGGAGTCCGCAAAACTCCGGCGCGCCCGAAGCATTGTTGCGCGACGCTTACTTGCTCGGCACGCTCGCCGGCAAACAAAAACGCAGTTGGCCCTTGCCTGAGGCCGCGCTGCGAGCGGACGGCATGCTCATTTTGTATAGCCTGGGCCATCAACAAGTTTTGGCAACTGCCGCGCTGCCCGTGCTCGAAAACATAAAAGGAGGAACGCCGCAGTGAGTCTCGGCTATCGCGCCGTGGGTTGGAATCGGCAAAAGAAAATTTATGATGCGATCTTGCTCGCCGGCGTCGCGCTGTATCTCGCGGTGTTCATCGTCGCCGGTTTGCTTTGGCATCCGAACCTCACCGCGGAGACTTTGCTCATTCGCGGTCTCGGCACCTGCGCGTTGGTGCTGCTGCACATTATTCTCACTATCGGCCCGCTCTGTCGTTTGGATGAACGCTTTCTGCCGTTGCTCTACAATCGTCGCCATATGGGCGTGACTATGTTTGTGCTCGCGCTCGCGCACGGCGCGTTCTCTCTCTTTCAATATCACGCCTTGGGAAACCTCAATCCGCTGCTCAGTGTTTTGACGAGCAACACGCAATACGCGAGCCTTGCCAATTTTCCGTTTGAAGTGCTCGGTATCATCGCGCTCCTCATTCTCTTTTTAATGGCGGCGACGAGTCACGATTTTTGGCTGGTCAATCTCACCGCGCCGGTGTGGAAGGCGCTGCACATGCTGGTCTACTTCGCGTATGCGTTGATCGTCATGCACGTCGCGCTCGGTTTTTTGCAAGCGGAGACGAGTCCCGTTTTCGTGGGCCTGATGAGCGTGGGGATGGTTGCCGTGCTGGGTTTGCACTGGCTCGCGGCATTCCACGAGAAACGCCTCGATCAAAACGAATTGGGTGCGACTCGCGGCGAGTATGTTGATGCGTGTGCCGTTGCCGATATTCCGGAAAAGTGCGCGCAGGTTGCGACGATTGCCGGCGAGCGCGTGGCGATCTTTAAGTACGACGGCAAAATTTCCGCGGTCTCGAATGTGTGCCAACATCAAAACGGCCCGCTGGGCGAGGGACGAATTATTGACGGGTGCATCACGTGCCCGTGGCATGGCTATCAATATTTGCCGGACAATGGCTCTTCGCCGCCGCCGTTTACGGAAAAGATTCCGACGTTTGAGGTGAAAGTGGAAAACGGTCGCGTGCTTGTGCGCGCGCGTCCGAATCCGCCGGGCACGTTCGTGGCGCCGGCGGTGATTGCTTAACGCCTTTGGTTTGAAAATACACTTGAGGCGGCGGAATGCAATCGCTTTGAAGTCAGCTAGCTTGCAAAGATAAAAGTGCGGTAAACAAGCAACGAGGACACCTCGGTGGAGCAGCGACAAGCCATAAAAAAAACTATGCTCGTTTAGGGTCTCACTTTGTTTGCAGAGTCATCTCAAACTCTGGTCATGCCCGCGAAAGCGCATGCGCGTCAACGGAACGCGCGCAGCGCAAGAGAAAGAGGGTTCTATGTTGTTCTGTGTGGGCAGCATGAATACGCCGAAGGCGTTCAACAGCAAAGCCGAGGGTCGCGCAGCGCACCCTCGGGAAACAACCATGTTCAAAAGAACTCTGAAAGAGTTCAACAAAAGAGGGCGCGGCCGCCCCGGCCAATCGTTCATTTTCGCTACGCGTTTTTCTCTACAAGGCCATTTTTGTTGAACACCTTCGGTGTTCGTTGGGTTGGGCGTTGTTGGACCCAGGGTGCCCAGAAGCTGGGCACCCTGGGCTGAGGTCTGTAACGCCTTCGGCGTATGGTTGCCACCATAGTGTCATTTGTCTTGCAATGCCCCACACCAAACAACATAAAACCGGAAAGAGTCCCCCGTTGAAGGGGGATTTAGGGGGATGTTGGTCACGTGAAAAATTTTAAAAGGCATTTTTCAATCGGCCAACACCCCCTGGCCCCCCTCAAGGGGGGAATCATCCGCTTTGAAGGGGGATTGATGCGACAAAAATAATCCAAAGCAACTTAACCATCTCGGAGGCTGCGATGAAAAACCGCGCCGCTGTGTTGTTGTGCCTCGTGGTTGCATTCTGCTACAATGCTCTCGCCTTTGCGCAAAGCGCTGCGCCTAAGGAGCTGCAGGCTTATGTTGAAAACGTGCGCAAGCTGTTTGAAGTGCCCGGGATTTCGCTCGCGATTGTCAAAGACGGCAAGGTGGTTCTCGCGCAAGGTTATGGCGTGCGCAAGCTCGGCGCCCCGACGCCGGTTGATGCGCAAACGCTCTTTGGCATTGCTTCGAACACGAAAGCGTTTACGGCCACGGCGCTCGCGCTGCTGGTGGAAGAAGGCAAGTTGCAATGGGATGCGCCGGTGATCAACTATTTGCCGTGGTTTCAACTTTCCGATCCGTATGTGACGCGCGAGCTTACCGTGCGCGATTTGCTCGTGCATCGCAGCGGGCTTGGGCTTGGCGCGGGCGATTTGTTGTGGTGGCCGCCTTCGACGTATGATCGCAAAGAGATTTCGCGCCGCTTGCGTTACATTCCTTTGGTGACGAGTTTTCGCAGCGCGTATGCGTATGACAACGTGCTCTACACGGTGGCGGGCGAAGTGATCGAAACGATGAGCGGCCAGAGTTGGGAAGATTTTGTGAGCAAGCGCATTCTCGCGGAGGTGGGCATGAACACGAGCAATGTGCTGCACTCTGCCGCGGGTGCGGGTGCGAACGTGGCAACGCCGCATGCGCCGATTGAGGGCGTGGTGCGCGTGGTCGCGCCGTTTGCGAGCGACAATACGAATCCCGCGGGCGGCATCAATTCGAACGCGGAGGACATGGCGAAATGGATGATCGTGCAGCTTGATTCGGGCCGCGTTGCCGGCGGCGCGCGTTTATTCTCGCGACAAACCACGAAGGAGCTTTGGACGCCGGTGACGCCGATTCCGATTGGCGAGCCCGCGCCGGAGCTGGCGGCGTTGCGCGCGAACTTTCGCGGCTATGCGCTCGGCTTTGATGTGCGCGATTATCGCGGCAAGAAGCTCGTCACGCACACCGGCGGTTTGCCCGGCTATCTTTCGAAAGTCGTCATGGTTCCGGAACTCAAGCTCGGCGTTTCTATTCTCACCAATCAGGAATCGGGCGCGGCGTTTGAGTCGATTGCGTATCGCGTGCTCGATCATTATCTCGGCGCGCCGTACACGGATTGGGCAAGCGCATACAAGAAAGTCATCACGCGCGCGGAAGAGCGTTTGGCCGCGGCAGATAAAAGCAACGCCGCGAGTCGCGACGCCAATTCCCGGCCTTCATTGCCGCTCGCGAAATATGTCGGCACTTACGTTGACGCTTGGTACGGCAATGTGGTCATTACTTTGGAAAATGAAAAACTCGTGATGCGTTTCGCGCACACTCCGAGTCTCGTGGGCGACATGGAGTTTTGGCAATACGATTCGTTCATCGTGCGCTGGCGCGACCGTGAATTGCGGGCGGATGCGTACGTCACGTTCCATCTCAATCCGGAGGGCAGCATTGCGCAGGTGAAAATGAAAGCCGTGTCCGACGCGACGGATTTCAGTTTTGATTTTCATGATTTGTTGTTGAAGTCAGTGGCGGAGAAGAGGTGAGAGGGGTGCGCGGCGGTTTGGAATGATTGATATGAGAAAAAAGAGGCGAGAAGATTGCTGGCAAACGATTGTTTTAATCTTTTTGCCAGCAATGGTTTTGTATCGGCAGGATAATTTTACGGCAGAATGATTGCGGGATCATTCTGCCATTATGATCTCTCACCCCACCACGATATTTACCCACTTCTTCGGCACAACTCGGCAGACCGGCGGTCTGCGTTACGCCACCACAATATTCACCAGCTTCTTCGGCACCACCACCACTTTCTTCACGGCTTTGCCTTCAATAAATTTCTGCACCTTCTCACTCGCGAGCGCGAGTTTTTTGATCGACGCTTCATCGGCGTGGATGGAGACCGAGAGATTGTCGCGCAGCTTGCCGTTGACTTGCACGACGATGGTGATTTCATCAACTGCCAGCGCGCTCTCGTCGTAACTGAGCCACGGTTGTTGATGCACAGACTTGCCTTTGTGGCCCAATACTTCTTGCCACACTTCTTCGGTGACGAACGGCGCAATGGGCGCGAGCAAGCGCGTGAACGTTTCCAAACCTTCGCGCCACAATGCTTGCGACACGCCGAGCACTTCCTGCTCCCCGCGGCATTCATAAAAGAAATTCATGAACTCCATCAACGCCGCAATCGCGGTGTTGAATTGGAAATTTTCAATGTCATACGTCACGCGCTTGATGCTCGTGTGCATGATACGTTTGAACGCGCGCTCGCGCTCATCTGAACGTTCGACGAATTTCGCGCTCGTGAACTCTTGCGCGACAACCCAATAGCGGCTGAGAAAACGGCTCACGCCTTTGATGCCCGTCTCTTCCCACTTCGATTCCGCATCGAACGGGCCGAGAAACAAAATGTACGCGCGCAACGCATCCACGCCTTGGGCCGCGGCCACGGCGTCGGGCGTAATCACATTGCCGCGCGACTTCGACATCTTTTGATTGTCATACGAAAGCAGCATGCCTTGATTGCGCAACACCGTGAACGGCTCCACGAACGACAAGTAGCCGAGATCGCGCAACGCTTTCGTCCAAAAACGCGCATAGAGCAAGTGCATCACAGCATGCTCCGCGCCGCCGACGTACAAATCAACCGGCAGCCAATACTTCACGAGCGCATCGTCGAACGCAACGTTGCTCGCGCGCGGGCTTGCGAAGCGGAGGAAATACCATGAAGAGCAGGCGAACGTGCCCATCGTGTCGGTCTCGCGGCGGCCTTTTGTGCCGTCGGGCAACGTGATCTTCACAAACTCGTCAATGATGGCGAGCGGTGACTCGCCGGTATCAGTCGGCTCGTAGTTCGGCACGTCGGGCAACACTACGGGCAATTGCTCGGAAGCAACCGGCACTTCGCCGAGGCTGTCGGTGTGCACAATCGGAATCGGCGTGCCCCAATAGCGTTGCCGGCTGATGAGCCAATCGCGCATTTTGTAATTCACGCGGCGCGTGCCTTTGTTGGTTTGTTCGAGCCACGCCGTGACTTTGCTCACGGCTTCCTCCGCAGGCGTGCCGTCGAATTGGCCGGAGTTGACCATCACGCCGTCGTGCGGCCACGCTTCCGTCATTTCATGAACCAAAAGCTTTTGCTCTTTGGGTTGAATGACGACGCGAATGGGCAAATTGAACTTGCGCGCGAACGCGAAGTCGCGCTCGTCATGTGCGGGCACGGCCATGATCGCGCCGGTGCCGTAACCCATGAGCACGTAGTCCGCGATCCAAATCGGAATCTTCTCCTCATTCACGGGATTGCTCGCGAAGCTGCCCGTGAACACGCCGGTCTTCTCGCGTTCATCGGCAGTGCGCGCGGTTTCAGATTGCGCCTTCGCTTGCGCGATGTATTCTTCAACCTGAGCCTTTTGCGCTTTCGTAGTTAATTGCGCCACAAACGGATGCTCCGGCGAGAGCACCATAAACGTCGCGCCCCAGAGCGTGTCGGGCCGCGTCGTGAACACGCGCAAGTTGCCCGCCTCGGTTTTGAAATCCACCTCCGCACCCTCGCTGCGGCCAATCCAATTGCGCTGCATGGCTTTGATGCTCTCCGGCCAATCAATGGTTTCTAAATCTTTTTCCAAATGATCGGCATAGGCCGTGATGCGAAAGAACCATTGCTGCAAAACTTTGCGCTCGACGAGCGCACCGCTGCGCCAGCCGCGACCGTCAACGACTTCTTCATTCGCGAGCACGGTTTTCTCGACCGGATCCCAATTCACCGCGGAGGCCGCGCGATAGGCCAATCTAAAATTGCTGAGAAAATCTTTTTTCTGTTTGATGGAAAGCGCCTGCCACTCTTGCGAGGAGAGAGCAGAAACTCCCGCGGGTAACGAGATATTCTTCGTGCCGCTTGCGGCAAGCTCTTTCTCCAACTCCGCAATGGGGCGCGCGCTGTTTTTGCGCTGATCATACCACGCGTGATAAAGCTGCAAGAAAATCCATTGCGTCCAGCGATAATACTCGGGCGTGCTCGAATTGATTTCGCGCGACCAATCATAGCTCGCGGCGATGAGCGACATTTGGCGTTTGTAATTCGCCGTAAACTTCGCCGTGAGTTCTGCGGGCTTGGCTTTCAACTTGATCGCCGCATTCTCCGTGGGCAAGCCGAACGCATCCCAGCCCATGGGGTGCATGACATTAAAACCGCGACTGCGATAATAACGCGAGATGACGTCGGTCGGCACGTAGTTGCGACAATGACCAACGGAGAGGCCTTCGCCGGAGGGATAGGGAAAGAAATCGAGAATATATTTTTTTGGTTTATTGGGATCGTTGCCGGTTTGATTCAGCCCGGACACTTCCCAGCGCGGGCGCCATTTCGCTTCCAGCGTTTTGAAATCATAACGGCCGTCAATGGCCTCAGGCTTGGTGTTCATGATGAATCCCTTCAAAAAATGCAAAGTGCAAAAACGCTTGTGAGAACTCGCGGGTTGGAGGTGTCTCTCTAGTTGAACGGTTTAATGGCGGCCAAGCTAAGAATTTTTTCATAATAAAAAAAGCGCAAGAATCTTTTCCCAGATATTTCGCGGGTTCCGCGACATTACTTGGCCAAGCAGCTTGGATGTTCAACGTGGCGGCGAGCGAACCATGTCCAACCTAGATTATACCCTCCTACAAATCTATCGACTTCTTTTCGGCGCATCGGAAATTTCGACGCATGTGCCGACTATTCTCGATCTCGTGATGCAATGCACCAATGCGGAACGCGGCCAGATCGAACTTTACGATGACCTGGGGAACTTACGTTTCCAGCACGCGCGCAAAGACGGTCAAGAAACTCGCGATCGTCGCGCGAGCAAGATCAGCAGTAAAATTCTCGATAGGGTGATCACGCATCAAAAGAGCATACTCAGCGAAGATGCGCGCCGCGATCCGCGTTTTCGCGGGTCCGACACGGTGTTGGGGCAAAATGTGTTGTCCGTCGTGTGCGCGCCGGTGAGCGATCGTCGCGGGGTGTTTGGCGTGGTGTACCTTGATAGCTGCAAACGCGAAGCGCTTTTTACTGAAGCCACGCTGGCTTTTGTAGATGAGCTGGTCGCGAAGCTGGCGCCTTTTTTACGCCAAAGAATGGCGGAAGAAGAACGCAAGCACGCGATGCGACGTGCGCTGCACGATACGCGTGCGCGCGAACTGGGCTATCGCGAATTGATCGGCGCCAGTCCCGCAATGCAAAGTGTCATGGCGGACCTTGAGTTTGCAAATCAACATGACGAAGATTTGCTCTTTCTCGGCGAGAGCGGAACCGGCAAAGAATTGCTCGCACGGCTTGCGCATGAGATGAGTGCGCGTTGCCAGCGCGAGTTTGTGGCGTTTGATTGCTCGGCGATTCCGGAACATCTTTTAAGCTCGGTGTTGTTCGGCCATGTCAAAGGCGCATTCACGGATGCCAAGCAGCAACACGCCGGGGTTGTGGCCGAGGCCGAAGGCGGCACGCTCTTTTTAGATGAAATCGGCAATTTGAGTGCAAACGCGCAGGCCTTGCTTCTGCGTTTTTTGGATACGAAAGCCTATCGCATGGTGGGCGCGGGCAATGAAAAGAAAGCCGACGTGCGTTTGATGTTCGGCACCAACAGCGATCTCGCAGCCATGGTGCAGCAGAAGGCCTTTCGTGCGGATTTGTATTTTCGTTTGAAGAAAGGCGTGACGATTACGATCCTGCCGCTGCGCGAACGCGGTGAAGATATTCTGCTGCTCGCCGAGACTTTTTTGGAACGCTGCAATGCGCAATACCACGTGCGCCTCGAGCTTGGCGAGGAAGTGCGTGCGTGTTTATTGCGCTACGCTCATCCCGGCAATGTGCGCGCGCTGGAGACGATGGTGCGCGCGGCTGTGCGTGCGGCTTCGAAGGCCAATGAGCGCGTGCTGCAGCCGCATCATTTTCCCGCTGAAGTGACAAATGGCAGCGTAGTTTCTGCCGTCGCCTCAGCTTCGGCGAATACGCAACTTTCTCCGCCGGATTTTTACGCGCATGCGCTGCCGCCGGAATTGCAGGGTCACGCTTTTATTCGCGGACAAGCCGCCGCGGGCGAAAACGGCGGCGAGTTGACTTTGCACGAGCACTTGTTTCTCGACATCAAGCGCGCGCTGCGTTTGCCGTTTAAGCCCGCGCTGCGCGCCGTGGCCAATGCTTTCGAGCGCAATTTTCTCATCGCGCTTTTGCGCCAAACCGAGGGCAAGCAAAACGAAGCGATCAAACGCGCCGGCATCACCAAAAGCGCATTCATTGCCAAAAGCAAACGGCATCGCATAACGATCAAACGGAATCAATTTAAGAAAGGAGAGCGGTCATGAAGCTTGATCCCGGAGCGCGAGCACCAACGAATGCGCGTCTTGGGCCGTATCGCTGCTTTAACCTTTCGCGAACGAGAACATAGCGCAGAACACCGCACCGTGGCTGATGCCCAAAGCAAGCTCGCCTCAAACTTTCCTCGCTCCCCTCGCCTCGAATTAAGCTCTCGCCCAAACCTTCGAACGCAACTCCACATAAGCTAACGTTGCTATTCAAACCGAGCGACCGCGAAGCCAGCGCATGAAGAATTGCGGCGCATAAAAAAATCGCCGGCGGGATCGTATTGCCGGAGTTATGCGATGCGGGTTATTTGTCCTTTGGGCTTGCGCATTCACGCGTTGCGCAAACCTTTTCATGTGTATTCGGTCTACTGCGCTTAACCTCGGTTTGCGCAACTAAACTTTTTCAGAGGCTCTCCTGCTTCTCATTTCATCGCAGCGATGCGCCTCTTCCTGCAATAACTTCATCGAAAGCAATCAACTAACCGCCGACATGTTTTGCGTAGGCACACGTGGCATTGCAATTGTGATAGCTTGATGCGAAGCGTTGGCGCACACGCGCTGCGCTTCTTTTAGAAAAAGAACGATGCGCGCGCATCTCAAATCCTGATTTCCATGGCTGTGGAACAACTCATTTTTGCCACTCGCTCTGTGGGCCGTAGTGTGCCCTGTCGGAGCAGGAAAGGACAATCACGATGTCAGATGCCAAGAAGCAGTTTACGGGCGAGGAAAATCACGCCATCACCACCGCCGAAGCTTTGACCTTCCTCAAACAATTTCGCGAACATTATGGCTCGGAAGCCGCGCCCGGTGTGTTTTTCGACAAGCACGCGGTACAAGCCCTGCTTGATCAACCCGAGGTCGTAGGTCTGCGCTATTACTATGGCGCTGATATGTTCGACCAAACGCAACTCGTGCTCGTGGGCACGAAAGCCAACCGCAATGACTTGCTGGAAGGCGAGCCGCAAAAACTTTCCATGATGAATCCGCCGCTCAACGAACGCGGAATGTATAATCGCAACGACGTGCGCCACGAAATTTCTTTGCAAGAAGCTTCGCAGCTTACGGCGCGGTTTCAAGAAAACGTGCAGCCAAGCCAACCCAAAGGCGGCTTCTTCGGCAAACAAGCGCTCCAACGGTTGCTGAATCATCCCGAATGTGTCGGCCTGCGTTGCTTTTTCGGCGCGGACAAAGAAGGCACACGCGTAATGGTCATGCTCTGCGTAGACAAATTCGGCGCGGAGAGATTCGACGGGCCGAGCATTGAATTTTCAATACCATGTCCGCCTTTCTGCGGAATATCCAATTTATTAAATCACGGCTTAACCGCTAAACACAAACTGGAGTGGGAAATTCGGTTGTAGCCGCGCATGAAAGGTGCGAGGCGGTGTCAGCAATCCCACACCAGATTGTGTCTTCTCGCCGAGAAGTTTTTGTACTTCTCGGCGACTCCCCTTGAAATCTCACCGCAGTTGTTTTCGTCATCCTTCTCAGACTCGTGCGAATGCTGGTAAAAACGAATCAACGTGAAAATATAAGGAACACGAGTTGCTTTCCCGGGATATTTTTGCTACCCTTGGGCGCACAAACCGAAATCTAATTCTGTGCAATGCTGTCGGAATATGTTTATTGTTTGGAGTGTGATTGGAACATGATAAGCCCGCTCTTGTATTTTTCGGTTCTTTCAACGCTGTTGCCGTTTGCCATAAGCACATTTTTTTTAAAAAACTTCAAACGGCACAACGACAAGCTCTTGCTTTGGTTTTTTTTGTGTGTATCAGCACTTGTGGAAATAATTGTGTCTATCCTAGCCCAAATGAAGATTCATAACATCTTGGTGTTTCAGGCATACTCTCTGTTGGAATATGTGTTGGTATTGACTCTGCTTAAGTGTTGGGTGTTAAATGAGAAGCTTGAAAAGTGGATTCGTTATGCCATTCCTTCTTTCATAATCTTCTTTTTCG
Source organism: bacterium (assembly GCA_041918175.1). Taxonomy (GTDB): domain Bacteria; phylum Zhuqueibacterota; class Zhuqueibacteria; order Zhuqueibacterales; family Zhuqueibacteraceae; genus JABWAN01. The sequence continues at coordinate 145,831 of JAYRWE010000109.1, read as the reverse complement.
TGGCGAAGCTCACTGGCTTGGAACCATACGAGACTTCCAGTTATAATTTCATCACAAGACCGGTTGCGTTGTTAATCATGACGTTTTTTGTGCTCAAGACACTGATTGCACTGTGGGAAAATACTTCAATAGACCTGACAAATGATTTTCGGTTTTGGGTATTAAGTGCATTCGCAATTTACTATAGTAGTTCAATTGTTTTATTCTCCTTTTCATATATAACGAACAAAGACTTTTTAATAGCAACGATGTATACCCACGCCGTCCTGAACATCATCCACAACCTCCTCTTCACCGTCGGAGCTTTCAAGGCGCGCGCCGTATAGCGGGTTGCGGTTTAACTTCCTGCGCGCTCTTGCCTCAAAATGAAAATGTCATTCTGCTTCACTCCGTTTGCGCGCGGGCAATAAAGCCAGCGCATAAAGGGAGTGTCGCAGAATGACATTTTATTTTGCACAGCAGGTTCAGCTTATGGCAACAGCCCCGTCTTATTCCCCGTCTTCAATAATTCGTTTGCGCAGAGCATACTTGATCAAATCCGCCAGATTGGTGATGCCAAGTTTCTTCATGAGATTGCGCCGATGCGCATCGACCGTTTTGGAAGAAAGCCCCAAGGCGTCGGCAATACTCTTCGCGTTTTCGCCGAGCGTCGTGCGTCGCAAGATTTCGGTTTCACGTTCGGTCAAAGCATTCGGCTCGCGCCGCACGGTCTTTTGGGAGAGATGCACAAACTCATCCTGCACTGCGCTGCTCACTTCGGCGCTGAAATAATGCCGGCCTTGCATCACTGTGGCAATCGCCTCGCATAATTCTTCAGTCGTGCAGCTTTTGGAAAGATACCCCGAGGCGCCGGCCGACACCATGCCCTTAATAGAAGGGCCATCTTCCCATTGCGAGAGGGCGAGCACTTTGATATCCGGGCGCGCGGTTTTGATTCTGCGCGTGGCTTGTATCCCGGTCATTTCCGAACCGCGCAGAGTGATATCCATCACGACAACGTTCGGCATGAGCGTGAGCGCTTTGTCAATCGCCTCTTTCCCGGTTTCCGCCTCGCCGATGATTTCCAGGTTTGTTTGATCTTTGATCAACGCGCGAAAGCCTTCGCGCATGAGGCGTTGATCTTCGACCAAGAGAATTTTCACCTTCATTCTTTCCAACCTTCCGTAGCTTCTTCGCACTTGACCCAAACCGTGATTTTGCCGCCGCCGAGCGCGAGGGAGTTGTCGCGCTCAAGATCGCCATGATAATACTCCGCGCGGTTTTTGATGCTGAACAAGCCAAAACCCGATTCCAAGTTTGGAGCCGCAATTTCAGCCTCCGCATTGAAGCCCGCGCCGTTATCTTCCACGATCAAGGCCAACGTGCCGTCCTTGCGCGCCAACGTGACGACAATTTGGTCGGCGCCGCCGTGTTTGACCGCATTGTGCAAAAATTCCAAAGCAGCTTTATAGAGAAACAAAGCGAGGTCTTGATTGAGATGGAAGTCGCCCAGCATGTCGTGAATTTGAATATCGAGTTGCTCCTGTTGGGCGAATTTGTTGGCATAGGCTTCAATCGCCGCGGCCAAGCCAACGTTGTAAAGTGCGGGAGGGATGAGATCGTAGATCACGGAGTGGGTGCCGCGCGAAAAATCTTTGATCGTGTTTTCCAGCTCCTCCAGGCTCTGTTGAAATTCCACGGAAGGATGTTTTTTCTTTAAATCGGCGACTATTCGTTTGGAGGTGATGATGACTTCGCCGAGGCGATCGTGGAGCGTGTCAGCGATGCGTTTGCGTTCGCGTTCTTCGCGCTCCGAAGCCGTGGCGGAGAGCCGCTTGAGCATGTTTTGCGTCTGCAGCAACTCTTCGGTGCGATTATAACCGCGCGCCAAACGAAACTCGGTTTTGCCCGAGGGCTTAGTATGGTCTTGCATTTCCCACCTGAGATAAATAACGCTGTCATCCGGCATTTTCAATGGCGTGGTCGCTTGCTCCTGTTCGCCCGCGCTGTGAACCGCGCCATTACCTTGCATAAAATAACCGGGTAAAAAATCTAGTTCATCTTTCTTTTTGCCGTGCCAAACCTTTCGGAATTCTGCCTCCGCTTCGTGTGCGCGCAGATCGATCACGCGGTCGCGTTTATCAAAAATGATGGTCATAAACGCCGGCGAGAAAGTGATTGCGCTATCGGCTAGGCTTTTTATCCTGCGCAGCCGTTTGCTCGAAGTCAAAAAATAAACCGTGTACATGGTCACTACCAGCCCAAGCATTGTAGTGATAAAGACCACGGCCACAAGGAAAGTTGGAGAATCCATTTCGAACATGTACGCTTCCTCCGAATGTGGTTTTAACACATTACCCCTTCAATTAGTCCTAAGGCCTTGTGGTGCACTTTACGTGTGCAGATTCAGCGGCCCACAAGCGACTGGAACTGAGGAACACCCCCCTAATTGAAAGGTACTGGGTTAAAAAACCGCCGCATTCTAAGGAATTGCCCAATGAAGCGAAAGGGAAAAATTGATCTTCGCCTGTCACAAGCCGGTTTGGATTTGCTTATGAAAAGCGCAAGACTCCGAGCGTCTCGGTCAAGGCTCCTTTCTTGTTGTGAGATGAAAACAGGATTTGGCGAGAGTTTGTTGGTACAACAAAAGTAAATCGCGCAGGAAAAAAGCGCACTAAGGTATTGGCGTAAGCACAGAGACTTTCACTCTTGTATGCAGTGCGTGACGGTCGCTGCATGTATTGAACAAAGGATTCGTTGCTGCTAGGGAATGGTGGTCTGCGTGAAAATAGAATATGCCTTTCCCGTGATTCAAGGGGAAACTCATCGCCGCGCGCGATAGCCTGCGACTGATTTGTCGAGCTAAAAGCGTGATGCAGAATTACATCAAATATGCGATTATTAGCACATCACAACCCACGGGCAGAATATCGGATAAACGTAGGAGAAGGCATGACGCGTTTCAAGCAAGCATTCATTATTTTGATCTTGTTCCTCTTTGCCTTTTGACCGATGAAATTGCACGAAGGCAAATTCTAAAAAAAATTTGAAAAACGCTCGAGTCGCTCGCTCTCCCAATATGGGGGGAGGCCAGGGGCATCGCTTCCGGAGCGGGCACTCGAGCGCGGGGGAAGAGACGCGCACAATTGTGCCACCCGCAAGTTTTAGTTTACCTGCCTTGTCATCTTACGCGCTGAATGCGATACTCCTGCTTTCACTTTGCGCTTTCAACAACAGAATTTTCCTACCGAAAATATTGCCGCCTCCCTTGCGCCATGACGCACGCATGGTTATATTGCCGTCGGCGCGCGAGCTTCACTTTCTTCCCAATACCAGTTTCATGCTGCTCTAACGCCGCAGCATGCGCTCCCAGTTGCAAAGAGATGAGCTTGGATTACTTGCTCGTTTTTCGAAAGGCCATCTGCTTACAACACGCTTGCGCAATAATCGTCGAATGCGCGCCTCGATTGGGAGCCCAGCTTCTCGCCTGTGCAGAGCAACCATGCCATGCCGACCACAAATTCCTTTCTCTTCGCTGATATGCGTGAGCGCGCCTCCGGCATTCCACAAGCGTTGAGCGCGAAAGGCTTGGAAGTGCGCATGAAACATTTGCGCGCCGGCGATTATGTGCTCGCGCCGCATGTGGCGCTCGAACGCAAAACCACCGCGGACTTTGTTCAATCCATCTTCGATAAACGCCTCTTCGCACAAACGCAGAGCCTGCGCGCGAGCTTCGCGCACCCGCTCTTTCTTTTGGAAGAAACGGAAGCGCCGCAACGCGAGATTCATCCGCATGCGTATCGCGGCGCCATTTTTTATCTCACCGTGCTCAATCATATTCCAATCTTGCACACGCGCAACGCCGAAGAATCAGTCGAAACCATTTTCGCGCTGCTCCAACTCTTGCACGCGCAGCCGGAAAAAGTTTTTTCTTTGCATGAAAAGAAACGCTCGCCCGCGCCGGAAATGACGCAGCGTTACGTCGTCGAAACGTTGCCCGGCATCGGGCCGCAGCTTGCCGAGGCCTTGCTCAAAAAATTCGGTAGCCTGCAAGCTGTGTTTGCCGCGCCGACCACCGAGTTGATGCAAGTGGAGGGCGTAGGCCGCGGCCGCGCGGAGAAGATTCGGGAGATTTTGCAGAGGCAGTACGGTCGCAAGTAAGAATTGCCGACTGAAATACTTTCCCATTTCTTAACCGCGAATAGGCGCGAATGAACGCGAATAGAAATTTGGGCCTATTCGCGTTCATTCGCCGTTCCAAATTCTACTTCAACAAATTTTTTTGCCCACGAATCACACGCAAAGTTCACTTTCGCGTATTTCGTGTGTTTCGTGGGCAGAAAGCTAAATCTGTTTATGCAGAGTTAATTTGAAATGCCGTTGTCTTTAAAAAGGAGAAGCGCTTGTCCCCCCTCTTTTGGGATCTCGCCATCATCATTAGTTATTTTGTTCTCATTCTCGGCCTCGGCTTATACATGGGCCGGCGCGAAGAGAGCATGGAAGACTTCGCGCTTGGCGGCCGCAAAATTCCGTGGTGGGCCGTGCTCGCTTCGATCATTGCCGCGGAAACCAGCGCAGCCACGTTTCTCGGCGTGCCCGCGGAGGGGTATCGTTTGCAAAACGCCGTGTATGTGCAGCTCATGTTCGGCACTATTCTCGCGCGGCTCATCATCGCGTTTCTCTTTATCAAGCCTTATTATCATCATCAAGTCTACACCGTTTACGAATTTTTAGAGAAGCGCTTTGGCAAAGTTTCGCGCGTGGCCGGCAGCGCGATCTTTCTCGTCACACGCGTGCTCGCGAGCGGCGTGCGTGTTTATATCGCCGCAGTCGTGCTCGTCGTCGCGTGGAAATTTCTTACCGGCGCGACGCCGGAGTTGCAGCATTATCTCGTCGCGATTATTTTGATGACGGCGATCACTTCGGTTTACACCATGCTCGGCGGCATCAAAGCCGTGATTTGGACCGATCTCATTCAAGCCGCGATCATGTTTGGCGGCGCGCTGTTTTCGCTTTATGCCATTGTGCAGCTCACGCCGAACGGTTGGGAAGGCATTCGGCAAGGCACGGATCATTTTGCGAACTTCAAAATCTTTGACACGGGTTTGCAAGGCCATGAGTCTTTCGGCGAGGCGGTGCTCAGCGTGCTCGGGCAGGAGTATACCATTTGGGCCGCGCTCATCGGCTATGTGTTTCTCACGATGGCGACGCACGGCACAGATCAAGACATGGTGCAGCGCATGCTCACCGCCACGGATTACAAGCGCAGCCGTTTCTCGCTCATTCTATCGGGCATTGCCGATGTGCCCATCGCGCTCGCGTTTGTGACCATCGGCATTTTTTTGTATGCCTATTTTCGCCTCGTGCCGGACGCGAACTTGCCCGCGGCGCAAAATGAAATCTTCGCCTACTTCATCATCAACAAAATGCCTGTGGGTTTGCGCGGGTTGATCATCGCCGGCGTGTTTGCGACGGCAATGGGTTCGCTCAGCGCGGCATTGAATGCGCTCGCCACGAGCTTCGTGAAAGATTTCTATTCGCCGTTTATTCGCCAAGAAGCGGGCGACAAGCATTACGTTTTTGCCGCGCGCATTTTCACGCTCGTGTTCGCAGCGTTGATGATCATCGTGGCCACGCTCGCGGCGTATTCCGTGTTGCACAATCCCGCGCTCACGATCATTCCGATTGCGCTGGGCATAATCGGCTATACATATGGCCCGCTGCTCGGCATGTTCCTGCTCGGCATGCTCACGCGCACGCGCGGCAATGATCGCGGCAATGTGCTCGCGCTCGTGTGCGGCTTCGTAACCGTGTGCGTGTTGAGCGGCTTGGTAAAGTTGCCCTTTGTGACCGTGCCTAAAATCGCATTCACGTGGCATATTATGTTTGGGTGTATCGCCACGTTCGCCGTGGGCGTGTTGTTTCGCACGAGGAATTGAAAGCTCTTGCAACGGCTTGGCCGTTGCATGCTGTTGAAAACAGCGGATCAAACTTGTTATGATCCTCATTGAATGTCATCCTGAAAGGACCTTCCCTAGTTCTCGGTACAACTCTTAGATCGAGAGGCGTACCGAGTGCGAGGGAAGGTTCTTACAGAATGACAGTTGCGATCAAACTTCTCATCAAACTTTAAAAGCCGACTTTTATGACTGATCATTCCAATAGCGACCGTTCACAGCAGCTTCGGCAATTAAAAGCCAAGCGCTTTGGGCGCTACTTCTTTTTGGTGTTGCTTATCGCCATCACCGCGGCGTTTTTTTATATGGTGCGTTCGTTTCTCGTGCCGGTGTTGCTGGCCGCGGTGTTCACGGCTTTGTTTTATCCGCTGTACGAGCGGCTGCTCAAAGTCACGAAGCAGAACGCGGGCTTGAGCGCGTTTGCCTGCTGCGTGATACTATTGCTCGGCTTGCTCGTGCCGGTGTATGTGCTGGCCGATTTGCTTTCACAAGAGGCGATTACGTTTTATCAATCCGCCGGCGAGAAGCTGCGCGAGATCATTGCGCAAGGCGACGCGGGCTTGCTCGGGCAAATCAAAAACTCCGTTTGGGTGCAGCGGCTCGGACTCGATCAAGTGGACTGGCAAACCGAGCTGCAAAATTTTGCGAAAACCGCGAGCACGATGCTGTTCGACTTTTTGAATAAGACTTCGGCGAGCACGTTTGATTTGGTCGCGAATCTTTTCGTGACGCTCTTCACCATGTATTATTTTTTTAAAGAAGGTGCGGCGCTGATCGAACGGCTAAAATTTTTGATGCCGCTTGATGATGCGTATGAAGATGCGCTCATTCAACGTTTCGCGTCGGTGTCGAAAGCGACGATGAAAGGCACATTGGTGATTGCCATCCTGCAAGGCGTAATGGGCGGCGTGACGTTGTGGCTCTTTGGCATTAGCTCGCCGATGTTGTGGGGCATGGTGATGGTCGTGCTTTCGATTATTCCGATGGTGGGCGCATGGCTCGTGCTCTATCCCATTGCGTTCGTGCAACTGTTGATCGGGCACACGTGGCAAGGCTTTGCGATCTTCTTGATCGGCGCGTTGATCATCGGCAACGTGGACAATCTCTTGCGCCCCAAACTCGTGGGCCGCGATGCGGGCATGCACGACCTCATGATTTTCTTTTCGACGCTGGGCGGCATTAGCGTGTTCGGCATGATGGGCTTTGTGCTCGGGCCGGTGCTGGCCGCGCTCTTTTTGACGATTCTGGATATTTACGCCGTGGAATTCAGATCGCATTTGGAAACTGCGCAAGCAGGAGCAAGAGAGGCAATTGCGGAGCAGAACGTCGAGGAGGATGTTGCACCTGCCGAAAGAAAAGCGTGATGCAAAACGACTGTTGGCAAAACTATTTTGAAATCGTTTTGCGGTATGTAGACGAGCCGCAGCCCAAAAGCTTTCCGTAAGCGGATAAAGCAAAAGCTGTATTCGCTTACCGATTTTCTTTCTTTCAGAGGGCATTTGAAAAGTCCCCCCTTGAGGGGGGTTCGGGGGGTGTCATCGCGTCAAAGGCCAAGCACAACACAGATCTGCGATTTGATCAATCTGCAATGGCGCATTTATGAATATTGACGCGCTCACTTGTGCTGGAGAACACCCCCCTAACCCCCCTCAAGGGGGGAATTATATCGTGCTCGGACTTTTCAAATGCCCTCTTAGCGCAAATTTCCCGGTTTAGCTGAGAATGCGTGGCGGAAGCAATGACCAATCCATCCGAAATCTTTTTTGATCTTGAAACGCAACATCTCGCGGAAGAAGTCGGCGGGTGGGGCAATAAGCATCGCATGCGCCTCGCGTGCGCGGTGACGCTCGACGCGGCGACGCAAGAGTTTCAAGATTATAGTGAAGCCGACGTGGAGCGTTTGCTCGCTACGTTGCAAAGTGCCGCGCGCGTGATCGGCTTCAATCTTAAAAATTTTGATTACGCCGTGTTGCAGCCATATACAAAACTAAAGCTCGCACGCTTGCCGACACTGGATATATTGGAAGAGATTCAACGCGCGTTGGGCTTTCGTTTGTCATTGGACACACTCGCTGCGGCCACGCTGAATGCGGAAAAACTTGCGGACGGTGTGCAGGCGGTGCGCTGGTTCAAAGCTGGCGAAATGGCAAAGCTGCGCGAATATTGCCGTAAAGACGTGGCGCTCACGCAGCAGCTTTATCTTTACGGCAAGCAGCACGGTCATTTGTATTATCGTGATCGCAACGGACCAAAAAAGAGCGTCGCAGTGTCGTGGTAACTTTCGCGGGAGGGCATGCAGATGGCAAAGCATCCGGCTTTGTTTTTAGCATTGCTGTTTTGTGGCGGAATCCTCTGCCAACGGTGGTTACAGTTTACTTTTGTGGTGACCGCACTCCTTTTTTTCCTTTCCCTCTGCTCTACGCTTCTTCTCTTTTTCAAAAATAAAACTCACATGAACTGGTTGAGCATGCCGCTGCTCATGGCCGTATTTTGCGCCGGCATGCTTCATCTCGCGCGCGTGGAAAGTGTTTCGCCCTTTGACATTGGCCACTGGGCGCAAGAACGCCGCGAGGTTATCGTGCTTGGCGAAATCATTGCCACACCGATGCCGCGCCATGAGGCTTGGCGCGCGCCGATGCGCGTTATTGCTATGCGCGATGGCGATAGTCTCATCACGTTGCTACGCGGTCGTGTGTTGGTTACCAGCAGAGCATTGCGCGATTTGCAGGTTGCTGATCACGTGCTCCTACGCGGCCGTTTACAACTCGCGGAGGGCGAGCGAAATCCCGGTGCCTTTGATTATCACGCCTATTTGCGCGCGAACGACATGAGCGCGCTCTTCTTTTGCCCTGATTCTCTGCCGCTTTGGCGTCAATCTCCGAACGATACTTTCTCTTTTGCGCGCTGGACGGCTCAAGTTGCGGCGTGGATCGAGCGATGCCTCGCGGCTTTTTCCAGCGGACAGGAGCGCGCGCTGCTCAAAGGATTGTTGCTCGGCCGCATTGAAGAGTTGGATGCGAGCGTCATGGAAAACTTCGCGCGCACGGGTTTTATTCATGTGCTCTCGGTTTCGGGCCTACATGTCGGCTTTATCGCGATGATGCTCGTGCTTGCGGCAAATCTGCTGCGTATTCCGTCGCGGCGACAATGGCCGCCGATCGTGCTCGCACTGGCGTTTTACGCGTACCTCACCGGCATGGAACCGCCGATTGTGCGCGCGACGATCATGGCGGGCGTGATTCTCTATGGGCGCGCGCATGAGCGCGACACGAGCTTGACGAATGATCTCAGTATTGCCGCGCTCCTCATTCTTTGCTATCAGCCGTTGCAGTTATTTCAGCTCGGCTTTCAACTTTCGTTCGCAGCAATGCTCGGCTTGGCATATTTGTATCGCCCGCTGCTGCTCCGGTTTGCGCGCTTCAGAAAGTGGCGTGCGCTGCGTTGGGCCTACGCGCTGCTCGTCGCTTCCGTTGCCGCGCAACTCGCCACGCTGCCGGTGCTCGTGGTGACTTATGGTCGCTTGCCGTTCGCCGCAATCCTGGGCAATATTATTGTGATTCCGCTTTCGTTTGTCGCAGTGGCGACCTCTGCGCTCGCCTGTGTTTTCGCGCCCGTTTCAAGTTTTGTCATGCACGCCTATGGCGTCATCGCTGAACTTTCGGCAACGGCGATGATCGTATGCACGAACGAACTGGCGCGAGTGCGTTTCTCATACATCGCAGGCGTTCATTTTCCGCCGCTGCTGTTGTTGTTCTATTGTTCGCTAGTTGCGTTGCTTGTTTTTCACCGTCCTCCGATGCGATCACGCCTGTTGTTGCTGGCATTGCTCCTGCTTAATCTTCATGTGTGGCACGAAGCGTGGCGGGCTGCTCCGCGTTTGCGCATTACTTTTTTTGATGTGGGGCAGGGCGATGCAGCGCTGTTGGAGTTTCCACAAAACCGGCGCTTGTTAATTGATACCGGGCCGGGGCTGGGCACAACAAACGCCGGCGCGCGTGTGCTGTTGCCTTATTTTCAGCGACAAGGCATTCGGCGCTTGCAGGGCGTCGTGATTTCGCATGCACATGCAGATCATCTCGGCGGCTTGCCGGCTTTGCTCACTGCGCTGAAGATTGATACGGTCTATCGCAGCGCGGGCAACTCCGACTCGGAATTGGAGCGCGCGTGCGAACGCTGGTTGGATAGTTTGCAGGTGCCGCGCCGAGTGTTGCATGCGGGTGCGCGATTGTTTGCAGGCTCGGTCACGGTATTGTGCTCGGGCGCATCGCGACGCGAAGCTTATCGCGCCATCAATCTCAATGAAACGTCGTTGGTGCTAAAAGTCGTTTATGGGCAAACGACTTTACTCTTTCCCGGAGACGCGGAACGTTTAAGCGAGGAGCATTTGCTGTTGCATGCGCGTGCGTTGGATAGCGATCTGCTCAAAGTGGGGCATCATGGGAGTCGGACTTCCAGTGCGGAGGAGTTTCTGCGCGCGGTCACGCCGAGCTTTGGTGTGATCTCAGTAGGGAAATACAATGTCTTTGGGCATCCGCATGCGGAGATTTTGCAGCGCTATGCTAGGATGAGCATCGCAACGGAGCGTACGGATAAAGTCGGCGCTCTTATTTTTGAAACAGACGGAAGAAGTTTGGCGCAGGTGCACTGGCGAGAGACAAACCAGTAAAGAAGTGAGCGTTTGACTCAAGAGGAGAACGCTTTGCGCTCGTGGCCGAATCCGTTTGCATACGGCAGGTGCACGTTTTGAAAATATCCGCTCGGCAGCGGGATGCCGTCGCTTTGAAGTCACCTCGCTTGAAAAGATAAAAGTCAGGTAAACAAGCAACGATGACACCGCGGTGGAGCAGCGACGGAACAAAAGAATAGTGAATAGTAAATGGCGAATGGTGGATGGTCAATGGAGTGATTCGACGAGGCGCTGCACGCGAAACGGGGTGAGATCGAAACTCGTTTTGTTTTCACACAGCAACTCCGCAGCAAGCGCGCCGAGGGCGCTGGAGAATTTGAAGCCATGGCCGGAGCATGGACTCATGAGCAGTACGTTATCATGCTGCGGATGAAAGTCAAGCAAGAAATGCGCGTCGGGCGTGTTGGTATACATGCACACGGAAGTTTTGAGCAGCGGCCCGTTGGCTGCGGGGAGAAATTTTTCTAATAAGCTGCGGAGCGGAGCAGCTTCCTCGACATGCACTTCGCGGCGCACGTGTTCTGCTTGCGTGGTTTCTCCTTCATGATGAATCGCCGCTTTGCAGCCTGTGCCCAAATTGGGAAAGCCGTAAATATAGCGCTGCGGTGTGTGCTCAAGAATGTAGATGGGAAAATTGCGCGGGGTGAAATATTCGGCATGTGCGCGCGGCTCGAACCAAAAGAGCGGTTGTCGCGTGCAATGCAGCGGCAGTGCTAATTCGGTGATGAGCGTTTGGAGCCATGCGCCTGCGGCAATAACGAGTTTGCTGGTGGCGTATCGGCCTTTGTTGGTTGTCACGAGCACGCTGCCGCGGTCTTGCTCCCACGCGAGAACAAACTCTTCGCCGTGCAATGTCGCGCCGTGTTTCTGCGCCAATTGCAAGTGCGCGGCAATACATTTTTCTGGAAACAAAACGCCGGCGCGCGGTTCCCACACGGCGACGGTGTTTTCTTCGGGATGAAAAGCGGGGTAACGACGTTGCAACGTGGTCGCGTCGAGCACTTCGTGCGCGAGTTGATGGGTGTGTGCGCTCAACAATGCGCCGCGCACGAGCGTGCCGTCTTCCGGGCCGATCATCAAGCCGCCGGTTTGCAGAAAAAGTTGTTGCTGCGTTTGCGCGGCAAGCTCGTCCCAAAGCTGATATGCGCGTTGCACGAGCGGCACATAGAGCGGGTGTTCATAATAAGCCTCGCGAATGATGCGACTCTCGCCATGCGAGGAGCCGAGCGTATGCGGCGGGGTGAAGCGATCGCAGCCGAGCACGCGCAGGCCGCGCGCGGCGAGGTGATATGCGGCGGCGCTGCCCATGGCGCCGAGGCCGGCAATGATGATATCAAACGCCATGTTCGCTCAATTTGTAGTTCCGGCAAACAGAGTTTTGAAGAAATAAATGAAAGGATTGATCACAGCGCCGAGCAGCGGCGCTTCGACGAAACGATCGAGCAGAATCAGCCCGAGGAGGATAAACGGGCCGTATGCTTCAAAGCGCATATAATTTGCGAGCATGTGATCTGGCAAGAGACTGCGGAGGATTTTGCTGCCATCCAGCGGCGGAATCGGCAGCAGATTAAAAAAGGCGAGGGACAGATTGATGATCAAGCTCATGTAGGTCATCACGTAAAATATGCTGCCATAGGCAAGCGGAACGATTTCCGCGCGACCGAGACGCAGCAGGAGGCCTGCAAGGAATGCGAGCAGAAGATTTGAAACCGGCCCGGCGAGAGCGACAAGCAACATGTCGCGTTTGGGCGAGCGAAAATAGTGCGGATCAACCGGCACGGGCTTGGCCCAACCGAATTGCGCGATAAACAACATGATCGTGCCGAGCGGGTCAAGATGTTTGAGCGGATTTAATGTGAGCCGACCAAGCATTCGTGCCGTGGGGTCGCCGAGGCGATGAGCAGTATAAGCATGAGCGAATTCATGCACCGTGAGTGCAATGAGGATAGGGGGAGCGAGTAGGAGGAGTTGCTGCGGAGCCATGTTCACGCGGCGGATTTGAGGTGAAGAAGCGCCGCACCTTTTTCAACCGCAGTGCCCACAGCAATGAGAACTTCCGCGACCGTGCCCGTGAGTGGAGACTTGATTTCGTTTTCCATTTTCATGGCTTCGATCACCACCAAGCTTTGGCCTTTTTTAACCAAAGCGCCGGGCTGCGCTTCCAGCCGAACGATGAGACCCGGCATCGGAGCTTTGAGCGAGACGATGCCGGAGTCGGCCGGTGCTCCGCCTTGCAGCTTTTTGAGCGCGGCGCTGCGTTCGTCTTCGATTTGTATGGCAAAGGTGTGGGGGCCAATCGTAATCTCGCCTTTGCCGTGATCGAACTGCACGGCAAAGATCTCGCCGTTGTACCAAAAGTGATAGAGCGCTCCGCCCACGTGCCGAAGATCAATCGCAACCGCTTCGCCGTTGATCTGCGCCGCGCCCGCTTCGACGTTCACATGTGTGACTGAGAAATTTTCATTGCCGACGCGGACGTGATAATTCATCTGTGCGAACGAGATTCGTGTAGTTTCATGCGGATCAACAACGCGGGCTTAATTCCACTCTTCGCGTTCGTCCCAATCCATGCTTTCGTCCTCTTCATCAAACTCATCATCTTCTTCATCCCAGTCTTCGTCTTCCCATTCTTCCTCTTCTTCCTCCTCTTCGTCTTCTTCCTCTTCATCGTCCTCCCAATCTTCATCGTCTTCCCAATCTTCTTCGTCCTCCCCCTCGCCTTCTTCATCCCAATCTTCGAGGTCGTCTAAATCTTCTTCTTCGCCGATCTCTTCTTCATCCCAATCTTCGCCTTCTTCCTCGTCTTCTGCTGCTTCTTCGTCTTCTTCGGCGTCTTCGCCCTCTTCTTCCTCGTTCTCGTCGTCTTCCTCTTCTTCTTCGGGCTCAGATTTGCGACGTGGCATAGCGTATATCCCTTCCTCTTCCGAAACTTCGGAGAGTGCCGACTGCGGTGAACTGATTTCAGCTAGGAGCACTTCGATTTCATTCTCGTCGCGCCCGCTTTGGTTGTGAAAACTAATTTCCATATTTCTTCTCCTTAAGAAAAATTTTATTTGCGTTGTCGTTATACTTTCAAGGGGCAAGTGCTGCCCGTGCCTGCAAACGTTCGTACAATGCCTCCAACCGCTCTAACATGCATTGTACGGAAAACTTCTGCTCTACGATTTCGCGGCTGGCTTTGCCCATGCGTTGCCGCAATGCCGCGTCTTGCACGAGGCGCAAACAAGCGTGAGTTAAAGCAGCAACTGCGCGCGGCGGAACCAGTAAACCATTCATTCCGTCTGCGACAATATCCAGTACACCATCATTATTTGAAGCAACCACCGCTTTGCGCGCAGCCATGGCTTCGAGCAACGCCAGGCCAAAAGCTTCGGCATGTGACGGGAAAACGAAAACATCCATTGCCGCGAGCACTTCGGGAATATCTTTTCGAAACCCAAGAAAGGTGACGATTTGATCTAATTGCAACTCACGCTGCTTTGCTTGAATGATCTCTGCATCATGTGGCTCGCCGCGCGTGGCCTCGCCGACCACGACGAATCTCGTCTGCGGGCATTCATCGTGAACCCGGCGCGCCATCTCCAAAAACTCCAAAACGCCTTTGCTGATTTGCAGCCGTCCTACCATACCCACTACCACCTGCTCATGCGAAAACCCTAGTTCCTGCCGCACTCTACGATCTGAAATTTTGTCGAGGGAGAACTGCTCTAAATCGATGCCGTGATGAATGACCCCGACCTTTTCTGACGAGAGGGGATGCGTCGCAATGAGATTTTGCCGAATGACCTCGGAGATGGCGATGAGAAAGTCAACGCGCTGATAGAGCCAATGATGCAGAAAGTCACGTTTGGGTTTTCCGGTTCCGATGTGCTTGGTCAACAGCAATGGCAATCTAGGTTTTACTCTGCTGGCAGAGAGCGCCGGGACAATGGTCCATAAATCGCGCGAAAAATGTGAATGCACAATATCAACGGGCTGCGAGGCAAAGTAGCGATATAAGCGCGCGATGCTCTGCGGTTTGAAGTATCCCGCCCGCGAAAATTCCAGCGGTTGCAACCCGGAGGCGCGAAGATCATGCGCGAGCGGAGAGGCTGGCCCAGTGATGGTCGCTACGCTATGTCCGCGCTGCGCAAGCTGACGCGCCAGAAACCCGACATGCATTTCCATACCTCCCCATGAGCTTGAGGTACAGATCTGCAGAATGTTTAGCATTCTGAGCCTGCGCATTTATAACCAAAAGGGGCTGCCGTTTTCAAAAATCGGTGCGCAAAATAAACCACCGGTTTTCAAAAAGCAAGATTTTTTTGGGTTGGATTTGTGCAAAAACACGCGAAAAATCTCACATTTAAGCGTATTTTCGCAGCGTGCAATAAAGCGAGAGCGCGCTGCGCGCAAGCGAAGCGGTGGCTGGCTTATTGTATACTCGTCGCGTTTCGTTTTGTAAGTCATGCCCGCCTCTGCGCATAAGGCGTCAACCGAACGTGCGCACCGCGTGAAGAAGCCCCATGTTGAAGCGAGATTTAGGGGGGGGATGTTGTTCGCGCACTCACTATAAGAATGCTCGTTTTTCAAATGTCCCCCCCATTCCCCATAAGAAGGGAATACTTCGCTTAGGTTGACTTCTCTGGGGTCCGGGGGGAGCGAGTTCAAAAGTGACCAATTACCGATTTGATCGTCAAACTCATTTGGCGACAACAACGGCGCGAGTTTCAGATTCGGCCCAAACTCTTCGCGGAGAAATATCTATTGACAACCGCGCTTTTTGTCGTTAATCTCTCGTCGTAAATCATCGTCTCTCACCCACGATGTCGAAGGCACAGTTATGCATTCTGCTTACGCATTTTCCATTTTGCTCGCCGCCGGTCTTATGTTAAATCTCGGTCCATGCAGCCCCTCAAATGAAGAACGCGCGCAACCGCGCGAAGCTCCGGCGCTTGCCGCCGCCCAGGAAATCTTGGTGAAATTTAAAACCACGGTTTCCGAAGATTCCGCCGGAGCCTTGGCAACGGCTTTCGGCCTGCAAAAGGTGCGCGACATTCGCGGCATTGGCGTACGCGTTTATCGCGTGCCCGAAGGCAAAACCGCGCAGGATATGATCAAACAATTGCAAGCCGATCCTAAGATCGAATATGCCGAGCCGAATCTGGAATATCGGATTCCGGAGAAGCAGAATTAAATCACGAGAAGGATTGCAGCTTTTTTTGTCTGTTCGAGGGAGGCCGTGATGCAAACCGATTCAATCTTCTACGAGATTTTTCGTTTCGATCCGCAAAGCGTGTTGCGGCTGGTGCAATTGAAATTGGAGGGCCGGTATGACTTCGAGAGCATCACGGTCAAGTCCACCGAACGTCGCATTGACGGCTTCCTGCGGCGCATTGATGGCAAGGGGCCGTATATTTTCATCGAAGTGCAGGCCTATTTCGATCCGAAAATTTATTGGCGCTTGTATCGCGAAATCTGTACGTTTTATGAGCAGAGAGAAGACGATACGCCGTTCATCGCAATCGTTTTGTTTTTAGATGAAAGCCTCGATCCCGGCGAGTTGGGTTTGACGTGCCTCGCGCCATGCGAGTTGATTCGCGCCAATCTTATTGACTGTTTGCAGAAGTTAGAAGGCGCAGCCAGCGCATTGACTGTGCTCAAGCCGCTCGCACTCAAATCGCGCGAAGAATTGGCGCAGGCCGCGCCGCGTTGGAAGGCAGAAATTCAGTCGCTGCAACTGCCCAAGAAGCGCGAAGAGCATTTAGTGCAATTGCTCGTGCAAGTGTTGGTGCAAAAGTTTGTGGATTTAACCGAAGAAGAGGTGAGTGCCATGTTACATCTTACTCCATTTGAAGAGACGACTCTGGGTAAACAGATTTATGGCCGAGGCGTTTCGCAAGGACTTTCGCAAGGACTTTCTCAAGGACTTTCGCAAGGCCTCTCCAAAGGCGAGCTAATCGGCAAAATCCGTTATGCGCAACAAATTTTACGGCACCCGATCATTACGCAGGAGGAACTGGCTTTCAAATCGCATGACGAATTGCTTCAATTGCAACGGCAATTGGATAACGAGGTGGAAGCATTGTTAAAAACGATGGCCCACGCATAATTTGCGCCCGGCCTATTTATTTCTCCTGCCTGCATACCAGGCGCTTCGCTTCAAATTCAAATCAAAGGACGAGTTATGAAAAAATGGTGGAGTGTTTTAGTCGTATTCTTATTGATGATGATCTTCAGCGCGCAAGCGCCGCAGCAGGAAGAGCGGCCGCTTTTTGTGCCGGGCGAGGTCGTCGTTAAATTTCGCTCGGCAAGCTCGGGCGACGTCACAGCCTCTTTGGCCAAGATGAGTTTGACCATGAGCGACAGCGTTGCCGGAGATCAAATCTTCGTGGTGAAAGCCGAAGCCGGCAAAGATGTCAATCAACTCGTGGAGAGCTTGAAGAGCGAAGCCAATGTTGAATACGCCGAGCCGAACTATCTTTACTATGCTTTCGATACGCCGAATGATCCGAGCTACAGTCGTCTCTGGGGCATGAACAACACCGGTCAAACCGGCGGCACGGCCGATGCCGACATCGATGCGCCCGAAGCATGGGCAATCACCAAAGGTGACACGAGCATTGTCGTCGGCGTGATTGACACCGGCGTGGATTACAAGCATCCCGATCTCGCGGCGAACATGTGGACGAACCCCGGCGAAGATGCCTGGGCAGATCCCAATGACGCCAACACCGGCAACGGCATTGACGACGACGGCAATGGTTACGTTGATGATTGGCGCGGCTGGGATTTCGCGAACAACGACAACGATCCATTTGATGACAACGGCCACGGCACCCATGTCTCCGGCACCATTGGCGCCGCGGGCAACAACGGTGTCGGTGTTGTCGGCGTGAATTGGAAAGTGAAAATCATGCCGCTAAAATTTTTGACCGGCAGCGGCTCCGGCTCGCTTTCCGCAGCGATTGGCGCGATTGCATATGCGAATAGTTTCGGCGTGAATCTCACCAACAACAGTTGGGGCGGCGGCGGTCGTTCGCAAGCGCTCGAAGACGCCATCAAAGCTGCGAATCAAGCCAACTCGCTTTTTGTTGCCGCTGCGGGCAATGCCGGAACCGATAACGATGCCTCGGCAAATTATCCTTCGAACTATGAAGTGCCCAACGTGCTCGCCGTTGCCGCGGTTGATCACAAAGGCGAACGCGCACTGTGGGGCTCCGGCGGCGGCACGCCAGGTTTGTGCGGCTGCAACGGCGGTGGCGGTGGCGGCACCAATCCTCCCGGCTCGAATTACGGCGCAACGACCGTTGACCTCGGCGCGCCGGGCAAAGACATTCTCAGCACCACGCCGAACAATACGTATTCAACCTTCTCCGGCACTTCGATGGCGACGCCGCACGTTGCAGGCATTGCGGCCTTGACGCTCGCGAAATTTCCGAACTTGACCAACGTGCAACTCAAAGACAAACTCATGCGCTCGGTTGATCCTTCGCCGACTTTGCAGGGCAAAACCGTGACCGGCGGAATTTTGAATGCATTCAAAGCAGTGAGCAATTAAACGCTGCCGCGC
Organism: bacterium; assembly: GCA_041918175.1. Taxonomy (GTDB): domain Bacteria; phylum Zhuqueibacterota; class Zhuqueibacteria; order Zhuqueibacterales; family Zhuqueibacteraceae; genus JABWAN01. Next base: position 127,656 of record JAYRWE010000109.1, on the reverse strand, counting down.
TATCCTCGTCTTAACCAAAGTATCCCTTCTTCGTTTTTCGAAGAAGGGATTTTTTTGTTTACGCGAAGGGCTTGCAAGCAAATTCATGCAGCGGGACAATCTTCATTCAAAGCGAAAGGAGCAACGCAATGGGATTAGAAGCCGCATGCACAGCACAATTCAACAAAGAAACTTCTGCTGGCACAGCGCACTTGGACGGAAATGCGCTCACGTTTAAAGGTCGTTTCAAGTTGGAGATTCCTCTAAAAAGCGTCAAAGAGGTTGGGGCCAAACGCGGCGAACTGCAAGTCAAGTTTGAGGAAGGCCAGGCAAAATTTTCCCTCGGCGCGCAAGCGGAAGCATGGGCGTTGAAAATTCGCTACCCGAAAAGTTTGATCGACAAGCTCGGCGTAAAGCCCGGCCAGAAAATTTCCGTGCTCCAAATTGACGATGAAAACTTCACTCGCCAATTGGAAGAGCGTACCCAGAGCATTACCAACAACAAAGCGGCAAAAGATTCAGATTGGATTTTCTTTGGGGTTAATACTCCCTCAGCGCTGCGCCGTCTCGCCGTATTGCGCGAAGCGCTCAAGAAAGACGGCGCAATTTGGGTTGTCTGGCCCAAGGGGCAAGCACATATCAAAGAAGACATGGTGCGCGCCGCGGCTCTAGAGATGGAATTGGTTGATGTGAAAGTCGTAAGCTTTTCGGAAACGCATAGCGGTTTGAAGTTGGTGATTCCGAAAGCGAAACGATGACCGTTACCTGTCGAGAAGTTTAGCCGGGACTCGACAGAGATCGGCAGTTTTTGAATCGTCACGCAAGGTAAATGGCAATCTCCCAAACAAATGCCTTGCACACGCTCTTTCTCGAAATAAATTTGAACCGCAAACCTCGGCCTGACAACAGAGCGCAGGCCCATTTCACTTCAACTCAACTTTCCTCAACGCCTCAATCTCCTCCAACAAGGCTTGCGTCAATGTTTCGACGGCCTTCTCTCCTTTCGCGCGCGTCGCCAATGTCGGATCGCCCCAAATGCCTGTTGGCGAATACGTGCCCGCGCCGTTTGGATCGCGCGTCAGCCCGCCTTTGCCGCTCGGATGAAAATCTTTCACAGCACCATTTGTTTTAAGGCAAAGCGCAACCAACTTTGCGCATTGCCGCGTTTGGTTTCTCTCGTTTGATTTATTATCTTGCGCCGCGCAAACACTCCTTGGCTGCTCACCTCACTCATCTTGGGATGCATTATGGCAGATCATATTCGTAAGCCTGCGATTCTCATCACCGGCGCGAACGGTGAAATGGGCCACGGCCTCATTACGCGTTTGGCGGAGCACGGCAACTATCATCTCATTGCGCTTGACGTACGTCCGCTCGACGCGGAGTTGCAACGCTATTGCAGCGCGAGTATTGTCGGCGATATTCTCGAAACGCGCTTGCTCGAACGCGTGCAAAGCGAATACGAGATTCACTGCATGTATCACCTCGCGGCGCTGCTCTCCACGCGCGCGGAGTTCACGCCCGAGGCCGCGCATCGCGTGAACGTCGAAGGCACGATCAACTTGCTCAAGCTCGCGTTGGAGCAATCGCGCTGGCACGGGCAAACGGTGAAATTCATGTTTCCGAGTTCGATTGCGATTTACGGTGTGCCCGATCTAAAAACCAAAGCCCAAGCCGGCAAAGTGCGCGAGACCGAGTGGAATTATCCGATCACGATGTATGGCTGCAACAAACTTTATTGCGAGCACCTCGGCCGCTATTATGCGGCGCATTATCGCCAACTCGCCGCGGACACGCTCACCGGCGGTTTGGATTTTCGCTCGATTCGTTTTCCGGGTTTGATTAGCGCGATCACGGTGCCGAGCGGCGGCACGAGCGACTATGCGCCGGAGATGTTGCACGCCGCGGCGCAGGGCAATAGCTATGCGTGCTTCGTGCGCGAAGACGTGCGCATTCCTTTCATGGCCATGCCCGACGCGATTCATGCGCTGCTCACTTTGCAAAACGCGCCGCGCGAGCGTTTGACGCAAACGGTTTATAACATCGGCAGTTTCAGCCCGAGCGCGACAGAGATTCGCGCGCGCGTCGTGCGGGAATTTCCACGCGCAGAAATTTCTTTTAATCCGGATGATAAACGCCAAGCCATCGTGGACTCGTGGCCGGCGGATGTCGATGACACGAAAGCGCGCCACGACTGGGGCTGGGCGCCGGAGTATAATGAAGATCGCGCCTTCGGCGAGTATTTGATTCCAGAGATCAAACGACGGTATCGCACGTGAGGCTGGCTTGACATTGGGGCAAATCATTATAGATTGTCTCAAGCTTCACGAAATCCATTCCCTTGGCAGCGCTCCATTTCACGAAACGATGTTAAGCTAACGAACGTGAAATAAGAGGCAAACTGATAAGGCCCAAACTATGAACTTTGGACAAGCCGGTGAGCAACTTTGCCTCGCCGAGGAATTTACGTCAACATCAGCCGTCGCTGTTAAGCGCCCACTACTTTTACCCGATGTGGCCTCAACCCCAATTAGACATGCGCTAGAGAAACGCTATCGTAAAGTGCTCGTCGAACGGCGGGATTATCGGCAACTGGTGACTTACGTCCCCAACAAAAATCTTCCGATCTACAACTGGTTTCGATATAAAGAAGGTTTCTCCCGGCAGTTGGTCTTGAACTTGGCCGCGAAGTTTGGCTTGGAGAAAGGTGATGCGCTCTACGACCCATTCGCCGGTTGTGGTACCACATTGTTGTCTTCCAAAGAGCTTGGGCTGACCGCGATTGGCACAGACATGCTGCCGGTCGCAGTTTTCGCTTCGCAAGTCAAAATTTCGAAATGGCCCGAGCTCTCTGTTCTAATGCAGGCCGTTGAAAAACTCCTTAACGCCCCTTTTAAAACCCCAATCGAGAGTTTGCCCCAAATTCCGATTATTAAACTTGCGTTTTCAACGGAGGTGCAAGAACAAGTTTTATTCTTTAAAGAACAAATTGATGCGTTTGAACCTCCGGTCAGAAATTTTCTCATGCTCGGCTTGCTTTCAATCCTTGAAAGCGTGAGCAGTACGTCAAAAGACGGACAATTTCTCCGGCTCGTCGAAAAAGTAATACCAAAGCCGCGTGAGGCTCTTCGCACAACCCTAATGGCGATGACTAATGATTTATCCAGCACGCTTCCGTTCATTCGCAAGCTAAGGGGACATGGTAAAGTTAGAGTCATGTTAGGCGATGCACGTGAGTTGTGTTTATCCGGAAGGTTGCACGGAAAGATTGACGCTGTCATCACCTCTCCACCATACCTCAACCGCTACGATTATACGCGCTCATATGCTTTGGAACTTTGCTTATTGAGCATCAAGAATCATCATGAGATGGTAAGCCTGCGGCACAGCCTGCTGCGCTCCCATATCGAGAGTCGTAATCATGAAAACAAAGAGGTAGATTTACCTGCGCTTGATGAAATCGTTATGCAACTAAATCAAAAGGAGCTCAACAACAACCGCGTGCCGATCATGATAAAAGGCTATTTTGAAGACATGAGCCTCGTCATTAAAAACCTTTCGACCTACATAAAGCCTGGCGGTAAGGTTGCGCTCGTTGTTGCCAATGCGCAATTCGCGGGAGAAAGTGTTCCAACGGATCTCATGCTCTCAGAATTGGCGGCACAACATGGTTTTCAAACTGAAGAAATTTGGATCACACGATATAAAGGGAACAGCTCACAACAAATGGCAGTCTACGGCCGGCGGCCAGTACGTGAATCCATCGTCCTTTGGAAAAAAAATGCCTGATCTGATCAAATCCGAATTGCGGCAGCGCTATCTTTCCCGCGCTCTGCTGTTTTGGAAATGTGCGCGTGATGCAAAGTTTGCGAAACTCCAGCGGCTTGCACGCACTGCGGCATGGAAAAATCTCGAATGGGATTGGCAGGTTTTAGGCATAACTCAAGCTGGCAAATCCGCGGCGGAAGCATTTGGCTTTGTTCCCACTGAAGTCTTTGCGCATCCGAATGTGCTGCAAGAACATCCAGAGCTTTTCGAGTATTATCGTTTGCTCGCCTGCCTTCCTAAAAAAGGGCTGACTCAAATTAAAGCGGCTTACAAGATAAAAGACTCTGCTGGCCAGTGCGCTCTTTTTAATAATTTCATCTCCGATCTTCTTAGTAGCGCCACACACATCACCCGCGATTTAATTTTGCGTACGATCTTTGCCGAAGCCGGCAGCGAATGGCAAGGCACATGGGTAAATAACGTCGGTATTTTAGCGGCGCAAAAGCTTGAAGCCTTGCTCGTTGATTTCGCCAAAGCACATGAGCTTATCAACGAATCCAAGACGCTCGCGGCACTCGAAAAGGAGAATAGTGTCGTTTTGAAAAGCGGCGTGTCGATTGTTTTTGGCTCTGAACCGGATGTTGAGTGCCGTGACCGAAAAGGGAATTTGCTCTGTGTGATTGAAATCAAAGGCAGCACTGATAAAGCCGGAGCGCAAACGCGGCTCGGTGAAACCAAAAAATCTTTTACCAAAGCCAAACTGGAAAACCCTCGCTGTGTGACGATTTTCTTGCCCAGCGTTTTGACAAAAGCAGTCCAAAAGCAATTGCAAACCGAGCGCGACATCGACAAAGTTTTCAATTTGCTCGATATCTTTGAGGACGAAACGAAACGCGCTGAATTCATAGACGAGTTTTTCAAGTTCATCCTGCGTGAAAAATACTAAACCCGATTTAACATTTTGAAAGCATCGAGAGGTCTCCATGTCCAAGCTCGCATTCATTGACGAAGAAATGCTCGCGCAACAGCAGCAAGGCACTGCTATCAACATCCGCACGATTGAAAGCGCCATGGGCGCATGGATTCAAGTGGACGGCAAAAAAGTTTTGAACCTCTGCGCGAACAACTATCTCGGGTTTGCCAATCATCCCGCATTGAAAGAGGCGGCGACGCGCGCGATTCAAGAATACGGCGTCGGGCCGGCCGCGGTGCGCAGCATTGCGGGCACACAGAAGTTGCATCTCGAACTCGAGGCCAAGCTTGCGAAGTTTAAAAAAGTGGAAGCCGCGGTTTCGTATCAATCCGGCTTTGTCACCAATCAAGCCGTGATTCCGACGCTCTCCGGCGCGGGCGATATTTTATTCTCCGATGAATTGAATCACGCGAGCATCATCGACGGCTCGCGGCTTTCGAAAGCGAAGATCGTGCGCTACAAGCACAACGATCCCTCCGATCTCGCCGCGCAAATGCAAAACGAGACCGCAGTGCGCCGGCGCTTTATTATCACCGATGGCGTGTTCAGCATGGACGGCGACATTGCGCCGCTCAAAGAAATTTTCGCGATTGCCGAAAAGTACGAGGCCATCACGATTGTCGATGACGCGCACGGCGAAGGCGTGATGGGCGAAGCGGGACGCGGCATTGCGGATCATTTCGGCTTGCATGGTAAGATCGATGTGGAAGTGGGCACGATGTCGAAAGCATTCGGCGTGGTGGGAGGTTATGCCGCAGGCTCGAAGAAGATTGTAGATTATCTGCGCCAACGCGCGAGACCGTTTCTCTTTTCGAGCGCGGTCACGCCCGCGGATGTCGCGGCGTGTATTGCGGCGGTCGATATTCTCACGGCCTCGGGCGAGTTGGTCGAAAAGCTCTGGGCGAATACGGCTTATTTCAAAAAGAAGATGCTCGCTTTGGGTTTTGATCTCGGCCAAAGTGTGACGCCCATCGTGCCGGTGATGATTGGCGACACGGCGAAGGCGCACGCACTGAGTAAACAACTTTTCGAGGCTGGCATTTTCGCAATGGCAATCACTTTCCCGACCGTGCCCAAAGGCAAGGAGCGCTTGCGCGTGATGATGTCGGCCACGCACTCACTCGCGGATTTGGATCTCGCGGCGAGCGCATTTGCGAAGGCTGGACGAGGGTTGGGGATAGTTGATTGAATCGACCTGCATAATGTTCGGCTGTTCTTAAACAAGAACCGCTTCACCTTCGGTTATAAACAAAAACGCCGCTTGTTGATTGCTCAACAAGCGGCGTTTGCATTTCGCCCCAGGGTTATGCCCCGCATGAGATAAATTTATTTTGCCAGCAACATCTTCCGCACGACGGCTTGTTTGCCTGCGGTAATCTTGTAAAGATAGATGCCCGTAGCGACTTGCTGCCCCGCCGCATCGCGACCATCCCACAAGACGCTTTGATAACCGGCTTGCTGCACGGCATTCTCCACCAAAGTGCGCACGCGACGGCCAAGCTGATCGTAGATGATCACGCTCACGCTCGCGGCTTCGGGCAGATTGTAGCGAATGCTCGTTTCGGGATTGAACGGGTTCGGATAGTTTTGCAACACTTCAAACTTCTCGGGCACGAGCGCAATCTCGCCTGCTTGCTTCGCAGCAAATTGCTCGCTGCCCACGATGAGTTTGAGTTTCTTTTGCACTGGCGCGGCGCCGGTGCGGAAAGTGTATTCGCGATTCGTGCGCAGATTTTGAGCAATACCCAAAGCTTCGTCGATCACATACACATTTGCCGCTGCGGGAAACTCGCCAAGGAAATCGAACGACACGCGCACATTCGTGTGCGTTTGATTCGTGCTCACTTCAAATTCCCACGCTTGCTCCATGTTGGTATTCGGGCGAAAATCCGTGGCGAAGTTTTGCGCGGGTTGTTGCCATTCCGGGCGCGCGAAGGAGACGGAAACATAACCACCGATCACCGGCGGCTCGGCAAGCTCGAGGTCATCGAAAGCGATTTGCGCATTGGTCCGCACACCGGCCCAATTGAATTGATCGCGCGCTTCATTCGCTTGCGCTGCGATTTTCACGGCCCATTCTTGCGCTTGCAATGCGAAGGGTTCTGCTTCTGCTTTGCCGATGCGGCCCGGCACCGCGACGGGTTGCACGACGAGCTGAATCGGCGCGCCTTGCGGAGCATTCACATTGCGCACGACATAAATCGCATAGCCGCGCCATGCATCCATCACATCCGTAAACGTCCATTGATTTTCAAACGACCACAAACTTACGGTGTCGCGATTGGCATTGATCAAACGCAGCGAGCGTTTATGCACCGGAAAGTTGAACGGCGTTGCGATCAAATTCCAACCTTCATACACCGTCACCGTATCCGCGCAGACCGTGCGGCGCGTGGTTCCGATGCCGCTATCGAGCACAATGTTCGATTTGCGTGTAATGATGAAGAACGAGCGCCCCGGCGTGAAGGGCCGAACGTTCGCCCCCTCCGCCCAACGCGTGGCCGTGGGATTCTGCGTCACATAATCAAACAAGCGCCATTGTTTCGCATCATACACGCCGAGATCATCTTGCAGCGTGTTGAGCGCATTGTTGTTGTCGAGCGTATACGGAATCGAAAAGAGTTGATAGCCCGTCGTGGTATCACTCGCCACAAGCGGCACGGGGTTGCCATTCGCGTCGATGCGATAATCACCTTCGCCAAGCGTGCGCGTGCGGAGCGGATACCAATATGCGTCATCGTTCGGCGAAACCTGGGCACCACCATCATAGTCATAGCATTGCGGACCATTCGTGGGGCCATAAGCAACGTTCGGTCCGTTGTACGCAGGCACAACTTGATCGCGTGCCGTAGCGCGAAATTCAAGACCGCGACGCGTGACGCCCGCAATCGGAATGGTGAATTGGAAAGTGTCCGTCGTGCCGATGCGCAACGCCGGAAGCGGTGGCGCTTCGGTGCTTGCGCCGCCGAGGCGATAATTCACCCACACGGTATCCACGCCTGATTCGGGATCTTGCACCAACAAGCGATCATTGAAAGCCTGCCCGATGGGCGCGATATTGTTGGTCAAACTCTTCACGCGCGTGATAGCCGGCGGGCACATGTCGAAGCGATAACGCGCCAACGAGTTATTGAGCGGACTCGCATTGCCCGCAGAGTCGGCGACCCAATAATACAACGTATCATCGCCGCAGAGCGCGGAGGAATTAAACAAGACGCTGAAGTTCGCATTGTTGCTATTGCCGCTGCGCACAAGCGCTGTCTCGCCGTCGGGAGTTGCATTCGCTGCTGGTGGTGTTTTAAATTTCCAACGCACGCGCGCGGCGTCTTGTGCGCCGTTCGGCAAAGCGAGAGTGAAGCCCAAAATTTGATTCGCGCCAAACCAAGTCAGCACTGGAATCGTGCGCGCAGTGGGCGCACCGGGCGCAATAGGCACGATGCGATCGATGCGCAACACGGTCGGTACAGCGTTTTGATAGCCGGAATTGCCGCTGCGATCAACGAGCCACACATAGCAATACCAACGATTGTTGCCGAGCTGGCTCAAAGGAATCGTGGCGCACGTGATGGCGTTGCCCTTAAACGTGCCGCCGTTTTGTGTATCCGTGTTGCTCGTGGGCGGCGCGGGCGTGAGTGAAAATTTCCAACGCACTTCGCCGATGCCGCTCACATCATCACTGCTCCAGCAAATGTCTAGCGAGGCCGCGTTGGTGATATACGGAAACCCGCCGGGCCACGGACTGGTGACATTCAATGCAGAAATGCTCGGCGCGGTTTGATCGTAAGTCACACTTGCAAGCGTGGCGCGCGCAAAACCCGATGCGCCGTTCGTGCCGTCCAGCCAGATATAACAATTCCATCGTCCGGTTGTGATGACACCCTTAAGCGGAACGCGGAAACACAGCAAGCCGTTGCGCACAAAAGGCACGCTGCTATTCGTGAAATCGTTCGGATTGAGCGGCGGATCGTTGTTGCTCTGCGTGAACTTCACACGCGAGAATGCGACGCCGCTGGGATTGTTCGTCAAACAAATCAGCAAAGTATCAAGCGAGGTATAACCCGCGCTGCCCCCCGACCAATTTGCCGTAAAGGTGCGAATGGAATCCGGCGGTTGATTGATGTTACCGGTTCCGGTCAATTGTACAATGTTGCCATTGCCGATGATGTTGGAATCGTTCGAAGTGAAAGTCAGATTCGCGTTATATGCAATCGCCGCTTTCGGCGTAAAGGTGACGCGCACTGTGTCGGTATCTGCCGGCGCGATTTTAAGCGGCAGCGTTATCGGATTGAGTTGAAAAATGTCGTTCTGCGAGGAGACAATGCTCGTGATGCGCAACGTATCGTTGGAGGCCAATTCCGGCGCGGGCGGATTATAAACCAAAACATATTTGGTCAACGAATTATTGACGCTGAGCACGCCATAATTCAAAACTCGATTTCCCGGAATGAAGGCCAAGCGCGCGCCCTTGCCGCGACCGCGCAACACCACTTCGGTGGTATCGACTTTGCCGTTCGCGGTGTAAATCACACGGAGCCGCGATTGATGTGATTGCCGGCTTGCGGGTTGATAACGAATGCGCGCCACGAGCGTATCGCCCGGTTGCGCCGAGCCCGTGAGCGTATTGAGCAGCGTGAAGTTTGAGGTTTGGAGCAGAGCCGCGGAAGTAATCGTGACGTTGCTGCATCCTGCAATCGTCAACCTCACGCTATCTGTTTTCGATTTGCCAAAACTAACCGTGCCGAAGTTGAGAGTGTCTTCACCGGCCACGACATAGCTGCTGCGATAAATCGACAGCGAAGTCTTCAAGCTATCGCTATAGGTCGAATCCATCGCGACATTGTTCAATGAATCGCGCGCGCCGAAAATTAGAAAAACATATTCGCCGTCGGGACCGGCCGGTACGTTGGCGTTGATGTTGAAGATGACTTGAAACAGCGTAGTGTCCTGCCAATTTCCGCCGGAGGGCACTGTAAGATTGTAATTGCCGCCCTTCAAGCCATACTTGATGAGGGGCTTGACGGAGTTCTTCATAGCCTTATTGAACAACAACTGCACGGCGATGTTGCCGCCGCTAGTGCAACTCAACGGTTGGCCGTTATTGCCGTTTAACAAAGCCATGCTGGTGATTTTGGGCTTGGCCTGTGCCCAAACGTTCGCGCTCCCGCATAAACACAAAGCCAACGTAAAAATGCTAGCCAATCGCTTCATCGAGCAAACCTCTTTTGAAAGTTCAATCCTTGCGCAAATTCCTGGGATGTACTTTTGATTCCACTTGTCGCATTATGTCTGTGCAGAGAAAGCAAAAAACTTCGCTCACCTTTTCAGGTTTTGCAAAGTTGTGATTGCAGTCCGTCCATATTATGGAAACGTCGGCGGGTTGGGCAGATTGCCGCTCGTGGTGGGCGGTTTGGTGCCGTCGCCGTCATCATTCTTCAAAGCTTGACTGATGAGAAAACCGCCGCCGGCAGCGCCGACAACGATCAAGCCGATGATCAATGCTTTGCCGCCACCGCCTTTCGAGGACTTGCTCAACTCTTCCGAGCCTTTATAATCAAACGTGTCGGTATTCATATTTTCGTCGGAAGCATTGGGCGCGGGGGTTTCTTCTTTCATCGATGGAGCAGTTTCTTTCGGCGCGTTTGGCGCAGTCGCACGCGCGGCTCCGCTCGACGATTGTCCCGCAAGCTTGCGCGCAACCACGGCCATATGCTCTTTCAAAGCACTAAACTCGCCGTCAAAATCTTCGCTCACGCTTTCAACAATTTCGCCGCTTTTCACATGCAGCAATTGTACTTGAATGAAATACATTGGCCCGACTTTGCTGACGCTGCCCATCACCACAAGCTTGCTGCCGGCAACACGACCTGCTTGCACCGCGCATTCTTTCGTGGTGCAGCCAACGGCGCTGAGGTTGCGGCTTGCCAAAGCGCTCTTCAACGCTGATTTGTCCAACACCTGAAAAATTCCGGCGCGCTGCAATTCTTCATGCAAACGTTCGGTCAAATCCGCGGCATCCGATGAAGAGACGCGGCCGCTGCCTTCTAATTCCAAAACAGCCACCGAATATTTCGGGCGCTCTTGCGGCGCGGAAAACAGACTCCCTGCGGTCACATCCTGCAACAGAATCGTTGCCGCAAACGCCAGCAACAACTTCCATGTGATTAGTTTTCGCATAATGCCAAACTCCAAAAGATGGAATGGGAAACCAATTTTATTGCTGTGATACAAAGCTCAAGCCAGCTTTGCCGCATGCGAACAAAACTTGATTGTTTCATGGGCTGAGGCATTATTACAAACAAAGGGGGGAAATTGCGGGAAGGGAGTGCGCGAAATTGTCGCTCTCGCCCAACAGTTACGCGAAGCAAGAAATTTTTCTCGTCTCCACGTGCAAGGTGAGAGGTTAAATGAAATACGAATTTTGCAGGAAAGTTACGCTTTGGAAGGGAGAGAGAAATTGAGGAGACGGAGCAACACGGGAGAAAACGTTTTAGCCGACGCGATCAACCAAAATCGAGTCGGAAATTTCGTGGCCCAAATGATGCGAAGCTTCGTTGAGTTGCACATGCACAGGACCATTAAACGGTGCTTTATCCAAAACGAGCAATTCAATCTGCGGATAAATACCGATCTTGCCCAAATAGCGCAGCTTCTCCGGATCGCGATCGGACACACGCCGCACAATCACGCGTTCGCCGGCATTGGCTTCGGAGAGCACGAAGCACGTCACTTCGGGCAGCTTACCTTCTTTGGTGGGAATGGGCGAGCCGTGCGGGTCGAGTGTGGGTTTGCCTAAAAATTGATCGATCTTGTCTTCAAACTCTTCGGAGATGTAATGCTCCAACTCTTCCGCCTCATCGTGCACTTTGTCCCAACTGTAGCCCATGGCTTCGGCCAAGTAAAGCTCCAACAAACGATGATGGCGGATGACTTCGAGCGCAACCTTTTCCCCCGCCTCGGTCAAGGTCACACCTTGATAGGGAGAATATTCCACGAGTTTCATCTCCGCGAGTTTTTTGATCATGCCCGTGACCGAGGCTTGCGCCACCTGCAGCCGTTCAGCGATAGCGGAGGTCGAAACTTTTTTGTCACGCGAATGCAGCGCGTAAATCGTCTTGAGATAATCTTCGATCGCCTGCGTCGTCAGACTTTTCTTTTTTTTCATGCACGGAGATTGTTTGAGTTGGGAGCGTGCCGTCGTGGCTTGCTTGCTGGTCCGCAATTGAAGGGGCAGCAAAGTAAAGAGCCGGTCGTGGAAATCCAAGTGAAAATTCGAAAAAAAGTTTTTGCAAAAAGTTCGGCTTGGGATTTTTGTTGCTTGCGCCTGAAGCCAGAAATGTTATTTTAGGTTCGGAACAGAAATCTGTCCGGAGCGGTTTAAGCAGGCAGTTTCGGAAATCGCCGGTGATGATGATGACGAGGAAGACACCACAACGCGCGAACCTCAGAGCAAAGGAGAGACGGTGATCAACGCCATTCTGTTTGACCACGATGGAGTGCTCGTAAACAGTATGCCGTTTCATGTTAAAGCGTGGCAGGAAGTCATGTCCCGTCACGGTGTTGAAATCGACCCGCTGGAAATTTATTTGCAAGAAGGCGCGACCACGATGGAAGTTGCAGCCGAGCTTTGCCATCGTTATCGCAAAGCGGCTTCACCGGAGTTGGTGCAGCGCATTGTTGCGGAAAAGCGCGACACTTACTTAGCCATAAATCAAACCGTAATGAACGACGGCGTGATGGAGTTTGTGGAATATGTGAAAGAACGCCGCTATCGCATGGGCATTGTCACCGGCTCGATTCGCGCGCAAGTTGAGCCTGTGCTCGGCGAATATGTTTTGAATCTCTTCGATTGCATGATCACGGCCGATGACGTAGAATATGGCAAACCCGATCCCGAACCGTACCTGCGCGCCGCACGCAAACTCGCTTGCGCCCCCTCCGAATGTTTGGTGATAGAGAACGCGCCGCTGGGCATCATCTCGGCAAAGGCCGCCGGCATGAGTGTCATCGCCATCACAAGCACACTTGCATCCTACCATCTGCGCCAAGCCGACGCTGTGGTTTCTGACTTCTGGGAACTGCGCCGAAGGTTTCCCGGCATCGTGAGTAAACTCGAAGGGCCGATGTTTCAACCGCAACCGCAAAGAGCAAAACCGGAAAGAGATTATTATCCGCTCACGGACGTGGATTTCGAAGAGCAATAAGTCACGAAATTTTTCATCCCATCATCACCCTGCCTGCAAAGGAGCTTGATCGCACCACTTGCTACGATTTTTTAAACCTGCTCTCGGCTTGTTGTTTTCTAAAAATCGTCTTGGCGTATGGCAAAGCTTGCCCGGATCCCCAAAAGGATTTCTCGAGGACGATAAAGAGAGGAGGAATTTGAGCGAGTGAAGCGGCGAAAATCTCGCTTGCGATCAAAGTGCTCTTTCCCTTACTTTAAGCTGACCTCTCGCATGCAACCACGTGCGCTGCTTTCTCACCCGAGCGACGCGCCGGTTATATTCATTTACAAAAAATAGGGCTTTTCCATGAAGTGGAGTCGTTTTGTTTTCATTCTAGGCCTCGCCGCACCCGTTTATGTCGCAGCACAAGGCGGATATGCCGGAGCATTTTTGCGCAACGGTCTCGCCGCGCGTTCGGAAGCGATGGGCCGCGCTTATGTGGCTATGGCCGAGGGTAATGAAGCCGCGTTTTATAATCCTGCGAGCGTCGCGTTCTTTGCGCATCGCGAGCTGACCACCTCCGTGCGCGTGATGACGCTCGACCGCACGTTTGCGTATGCGAGCTTCGGTTTGCCCATTCGTCCCAAGCCCGACAGCAGCGGCCGTGCAACCAATGGCGGCCTGAGTTTGTCATGGATTCACGCGCGGGTGGATGACATCAGCGCGCGCGATTTCGACGGCGAAGAATACGCCACGCTTTCCAATTCTGAAAATGCCTTCAACCTCTCCTTTGCATTACAACCGAACCCGCGTTTCGCGATTGGCTTGACCGGTAAAGTCGTGCTCAATCGTTTGCCCGGCGTTACGCGTGAGAACGGCACACTCTCTACTTCTTCTTTTGGGTTTGATTTTGGTGCGATGCTGCAACCGGTCGCAGGCATTCGACTCGGCTTTGCGGCCACCAATGTGAGTTTAAAATACACCTGGAAGACCGAAGAAGTGTATGAGCGCGGCACGCAGAACATCGACAAATTTCCGCGCGGCTTGCGCGGCGGCATTGCCATTACAAAATTAAAGCCGTGGCTCACGCTCGCCGCGGATTATGAGAAGCGCCAATTTCGTGACGGCACGCTGCACCTCGGCGCGATTGCAAACATTAAAACGCTCGGCGATGTGCGTATCGGCTTGAACGACGGCCAACCTGCACTCGGCGCGGGTTACCGCTTCGGTCTGCTCGGCAAAAAATCCGAGCTGCATTACGCCTTTGCGAGTCGCACGGACAATCTCGACAGCGACCATGTGTTTGGCTGGGCGTTTGTGTTTTGAACGTGAGTGGAGCCACGCTTTTCTCGGCTCCGGAGAAAATTTATGGCCACGCAGCGGCACACCATTTTCAACGGCGTGAGCGAACTCAAGAGCAATCTCTTCCCGGATCTTCCCGTAGTATTATTTGATCGCTATACGGGATTAGCGGAACAAGAGATTGTGCAATTGCAAACCTCGCTGAAAGCGTGGTTCATGCCGTTTTATTCGAGAAGCACAAGATGAAGAAGCTTCCTCTCAGCATACAAAACTTCGACGAGTTGATCGCGACGAATTGCGTGTACGTCGATAAGACGCGGCTCGTTTACAAAATGGCGAGCGAGGGCAAGTTTTATTTTCTCTCCCGTCCGCGGCGCTTCGGCAAGTCGTTGCTCGTTTCCACTTTAAAAAAGTTGTTCGAGGGCAGAAGAGACTTGTTCAAAGGCCTCTGGCTGGAAAGTGCAGATTGGGATTGGAAGCCGCATCCGGTATTGCATCTCGATTTCAGCGAAATCACCAATGAAACGCCGGAGCAACTTAAAGAAGGGATATGGCTGACGCTGACGCAAATCGCGGAAGAGCACGGCCTCAGCGTGTCGAGCAAGCTTTTGTCGGAAACCTTTAAAGAAGTGCTCGTCGGTCTCAGCCGCAAAGCCGGTGAAAAAGTCGTAGTGCTGGTTGATGAATACGACAAGCCGCTGGTCAACCACCTCGGCAAAGGCGAGGCAGAGTTGGAGATCGCCAAACAGAATCGCGATGTGCTGCGCAATTTTTTCGGCGTGCTCAAAGGCGGCAACGTCAATGAAGCGCTGCAATTCGTGTTCATCACCGGCATCTCCAAATTCGCGCGCGTGAGCATTTTTTCGGAATTGAATAATCTTGACGACATTACCATGCAGGAGCCGTACTGTGCGCTTCTGGGTTATACCGAAGAGGAGATGGAACTTTACTTTGGCGAACATCTCAAACAGCTAACGCAACGTTTGAAAAAGTCGCATGGAGAAACGATCCAACAAACGCGCGCTTGGTACAACGGTTATCGTTTTTCCGATCTAAACACCAAAGTCTACAATCCGTTTTCCGTGTTGAAACTCTTGCAACAAAGCAAATTTCAAAACTACTGGTTCGAAACCGCGACGCCTTCTTTCTTGGTCAATTTGATCAAAGAAAAGAAATACCCCATCGCAGACATTGAAAGCTTACAGTTGCAAGAAGCGAGTCTTTCCGCATATGATTTGGATCATTTGGAGTTGGAGCCGCTGCTGTTGCAGACCGGCTATCTTACGATTCATGATTATGACGGCGAGCGTTATCGCTTGGGCTATCCGAACCAGGAAGTCAAAAGCGCTTTTCTCGGTTACCTCTACAAAAGTTTCTCTGCAATTCCAAACACGGCGTTGCGCGAGCAATATAGCCGCTTGCATGAATACTTGGCGAAGGAGCAACTCGATCTCTTCATCGAAACCACGAACGCCATTCTCTCTGCGATTCCGTATTCGCACATCGCGGGGCAGGACGAGCACTTTTATCACACCGTGTTCTATCTCATGCTCGGCGCAAGCGGCGTACTCGTGCAAACGGAAGTGCTCACTTCGCAGGGCCGCATCGACATGGAAGTTTATTTTCCCGAGCGGATTTACATCGTGGAGTTGAAGTGCAACCAATCTTCCGAGCAAGCCATTGCGCAGATCAAGGCCAAAAAATATTTCGAGCGGCACGCGCAGAGCGGCAAGAAGATTTTCCTGCTCGGCATCAACTTCAGCACCGCGGAGCGGCGCATTGTGGATTGGTTGCTGGAAGAAGTCAAAGCGTAACAAATCTATTTTCATAAAGTCATTTGAGAGGAAACTCTATTCGTGAAAAAGCCCCTTCTGTTTTTAATGCTGTGTGCCGCTCTCGTTGCGTGCAACGAAGAAATTCCCACGCAAGTAGAAGAACAAGCGCCGCGCATCACGCTCATTCAAGCACCCGCGCAGGCCTATCAAACGCCCGCGCAGCCTGTCGGCATTCACGTGCGCGTCGAAGATGATCAAGGCGTGAGTGACATTGCCGACGTCATATTGAACGTCCGCAAAAGCGACGCAACTCCCGTGGCCTCGCACAATCTGCGCGACGACGGCCAGAGCGGCGACATTCTCGCAAGCGATGGCCAATACTTCATTGCGATCAACGCCGCGCTCACCAACAATCAAACCGGCATTTTTGTTTTGGAATTTACCGCGGGTGATAAAAGTAACAACAACAGTGCGGTCGCGAAAGACACGCTCACCATACTCGGCGGCGTGGAAAATCGTTTGCCGAACATCGCCTCCGTGACTGCGCCGAATGTCGTGTGGGCTGACTCAAGTTATGCGCCGCAATTTTCCGCGCGCGTCACCGATCCCGACGGCAGCAACACGGTGAGATATGTTGTGCTCGAAATCTATCCACCCGCATTCAACAAGCCCGCGAGCACAGACACTTTACGCGACGACGGCAGAAGCGGCGACGGCGCAGCGAACGATGGCACCTTCGGACTCCAAGCAAATCCTGCACGCTTCGGCAATGCGTGCGGCCTCTTTAGCGTTGTGTTTCGCGCGGTTGATGCAGCCGGTGGCGTGAGTGCGGCCGCGTTGCGAAATCTTCGCATCACCCGCGTGCGTCTCGCGAACAATACGATTCCCGTACTCTCCGAGCCAAGCGTTCCCGCAACCATCTCGCGCAGTGCCACGCCAAACACGCATCTGCTCTCCATCAGAGCAAGCGATGCCGACGCGATTTGCGACGATGCGATCACGCGCGTGTTCTTCAATTCATTCCTGCCCAACGGCTCTGCTTCCAGCGGCAATCCCTTCAACATGCGCGACGACGGCAAAGAAGGCGATGCGATCGCCAACGACGGCCGCTATTCGCTCACCATTCAAATCACCGCGCAAGTTGCAACCGGCACATATCGGTTCGAGTTTCAAGCGCAAGACCGTAACGGCGGTTTGAGCGAGAAGCTGGTTCGCACGATCAATGTCACGCCATAATCAAAAACTCTTTGGATTATACTCATGCAGATCAGATTGAAAAATTTCTCCGGCGCCTTCTCGTTATTGTCATTCAGAAGGAATCTTTTTAAGCAGCTTGAAAGACTGGTTGGATGCATGATGCCCATCAAAGCTTCTCAGATAATTCCCCCCTTGAGGGGGGCCAGGGGGGTGTTCTCCGAAACGTGCAAGCACTTCAGTTTTTGGCAACACCCAACAACACCCCCCTGCCCCCCTCAAGGGGGGAATATTGTGAGATGCTCTGCAATCATTGCGCGCATGCGCAGCCTGTTCTTCTTCTCTCTTTTTCTTTTTGCAATTTGTGTTCACGCCCAGCCTCCTGCAAAGATCAGTTGGCAACTTGGCCGTGAACGCACCACTGCAGGCGCGCCGCTCGCGGGTTTGCGCTCGAACTCGGTGAGCGACATCGGCATTCACAACAACGAGATTTGGCTCGGCACGGGCAAAGGCCTCGCGCATTCGAAAGACAATGGCGCAACGTGGGAGACCTTCACGCACGCGAATGGTTTGCCGCGCGGCGGTTTGTCTTCGCTCGCCATCAGCGATAGCATCATTTGGGTTGCGACGGCATTCGATACGCTCGTGCCCGAAGGCTTGCTGCCCTCCGGCGGCGGGCTTTCTTATTCCACGGATAAAGGTGCAACGTGGTTTTATGTTGAACAACCCGGCCCAACGCCGGTGCAGAACATCACGTTTGACATTGCATTGCATCCGACCGGCGTGTGGATCGCAAGCTTCGGCGGCGGCTTGCAAAAGAGCGCCAATCGCGGGCAAAGTTGGGAAGTCGTTCCGCCCGATAGTTTCTTCTTTGATCCGCTCGGCAATCTCAATCATCGTTTGTTTTCGGTGATCAATGCGGACGGCGTGTTGTGGACTGGCAGCGCAGGCGGCGTGAACAAGTCGCTCGACGGCGGCAACACGTGGACGAACTTCTCGCACCAAAATCAAGCGCAGGCTATCTCCGGAAATTTTGTGGTTGCGCTCGGACAGCAGAAATGGCGCGGGCGCGAATACATATGGGCCGCGACCGTGAATGCCGAAGGCTCGGATGAGTTTCGCGCCGTGTCCGTCACGGCCGATGGCGGCTACTCGTGGCATGTCTCGCTCGAAGGCGAGTTCGCGCACAACTTCGCGTTTGACGATTCGATTGCATATGTTGTAAGCGACAACGGCCTCTTCCGCTCGAATGACTTTGGCCGCACATGGGCGAAGTTTCCGTTGATCGAAGATCGCGCGCTCGGGCAAAAATATTTGAGCAATGAATTGTTCGCCGCTGGCGCGCTCGGGTCACGCTTGTTCGCAGGCGGTCCCGATGGTCTGGCTTATACCGATGACAACGGCACGAACTGGCGCATCGCGCGCGGCTCGGTTGCCGCGGGCGAAAATGGCGAGCCGCGCACCTATGCTTATCCCAATCCCTTCTCGCCGTTTCGTCATAATCAACTCAACAACGACGGTCACGTGCGCTTTCAATTCAACACAACAAAAGCAACCGAGGTCACGGTGAAAGTGTTTGACTTCGCCATGGATCTTGTCGCCGAAGTCGTCTCGCGCAAAGCCGTGCCTGCTGCAGGAAATTATTTTGAAGTGTGGGATGGAAAAAATCTTCGCGGCGATATTGTGGCGAACGGTGTGTATTTCTATCGTATCGAACTCGCCGGCGAAAACGCGTTGTGGGGCAAGCTCATTGTGTTGGATTGATGAAACCACCCGCCTCCTCCTTTGCTGTCATTCAGGAGGAATCTTTTTACGCGCTGGAGTTGCTGTCCAGAACTAAAAAAGATTCATCCTGAATGACAAGAGAGGAGGAGACGATTGTGCAAATAAAACTACGATGCCTCCGAGAAATATCATGGCGCAAAAAACTTTGACTAAGTTCTTCAAACAGAGTATTCTTCTTTGCTTTGCCCTGCCGCTGTATCTCTCTGCGCAAGACGCGGGCAAATCCGGGCTCGCATTTTTAAAGATCGGCGCGGGCAGTCGTGCGGCTGCAATGGGCGAGGCGCAAGTCGCGTTCGCGCATGATGCGCACGCGATCTATTGGAATCCCGCGGGCTTGGCATTGTCGAGCCAAGCGCAACTCGCGGTGACGCATCTCGAATGGCTCGAAAACATCAATCACAATTTTGCCGCAGTCACGTTTCGTGGTTTCGGCGGCACGCTCGGTTTGGCGATCACGACGCAATCGATTCCCGGCATTGAGCTGCGCGATAAGCCGACTGCGGAACCGCTCGGCACGTTCGACGCGCGCGATGTTGCCGTGGCTCTGGCTTATGGCAAAAAATGGAATGATAAACTTGCTGTCGGTGTTGCGCTCAAAGGTTTGTATGAGAAAATTTATTTAAGCTCTGCGAACGGCTTTGCCGTTGATCTCGGCGTAAATTGGCAATCGCCGCTTGTGCCATTGCGCATTGGGATTGCCGCGCAAAATCTCGGATCCATGTCCGCCTTGCTTGACGAAAAAATCAAACTGCCTTCCGTGGTGCGTGTTGGCGGCGCTTATCAGCTCATGAAATCCGAAAACGGCAACGGCTTGACGCTCGTGGCTGATCAACTCACCTATCTCGAAGGCGGCTCATCTGTAAACGCAGGCGCGGAGTGGTCGTTGCGTGGCGCGTTGGCGTTGCGAGCGGGCTATCAATTTGGCCGCGAAAATCGCGGGCTTGCTGCGGGTCTCGGCGCAAGCTTAGGCAGATATCAATTCGACTACGGCTTCGCCGCTTATCAAAACGATCTCGGACAGACGCAGAGTTTTTCGATTGCGCTGGAGTTGTGACACATTGTGCTCTGCTACGGCTTGGCCGCGGCATGTGCTTTTGATCAAACCACGGCCCAGCCGTAGTTGAACTTTCTTAACTACGCACCATTTGCAATGACAAGCCTCAACGATTATCATCACCTTCACGCGCGCGACTTCATCTCCCTCGGCGGATACGCGCTGCCTCTTCTTTATCAAACCCCACAAAAAGAATTTGCCGCGACACAAACCGCGGCGATGATGGACATGAGCTTTCTCGGCAAGCTCTTCGTCTCAGGCAAAGATCGCGAAGCATTGTTGCATCGTTTGACCACGAACGAAATGCGCAATCTGCTCGCCGGCAAATCGCGCGCGAATGTTTTCACCAATGCCAAAGGCAGAATTGTCGATCGCTGCGAAATGCTCGCGGAAGAGGAGCGCTACCTCCTGCTCACGAGCGCGGGCCGCGATGAAGTGTTGCGCCAATGGATCGATAAATACACCTTCATCGAAGACGTGAGAGTTGCCAATGTCACGCGCGAGTTCGCGGTCATTGCTTTGTTCGGCAGCGAGAGCGCAATGCGTTTGCAAACGCAGCTCAACATTGCCGCAAGCGAGTTGCGCGCCGGCTCTTTTTTAAAACAAAAAATAAACGCGCATGAGCTGCTCCTTCACCGCCCGGAAAGCGCAAGTGCGACGCAGTTTCAATTGCTCATTCCCAACCCGAGCGCGCTCGCGTTGTGGCAAACATTGTCTGCGGTCTTCACTCCCATCGGCTATGAGACGTTCGAAACGCTGCGCATAGCGCAAGGCATTCCGATGGCGGAGCATGAGTTGACGGAAGAATACAATCCGCACGAGGTCGGGCTTTATCCGCTCATCAATTTTGAAAAGGGTTGCTACATCGGGCAGGAAGTTGTGGCGCGACTCGATACGTATCAAAAGGTGCAGCGCCAACTCGTGGGCGTCAAACTCGAAGCCGAGCCGCAAGCATGCCAGAGCGCAACGCTTTGGTTTGAGGAAGAAGAGATTGGCAAGCTCACCAGCGTCGCGCACGCGCCGGAGGGTGAAGGTGCAATCGGCTTGGCGATAGTGCGCAAGCAGTATGCGCAACCCGGCGCCCGCGTTCTCGCGCGCACGAGCAGCGGCACAAGCTTGCAGGCGACTTTGGTGGAATTGCCGTTTGATATTTGAAATGTCATCCTGAAAGGAACCTCCCTCGCCCTCGGCACACTTTCAAAATAGGATTTGATCCCAGCGCGAGGGAAGGTTCTTCCAGAATGACAAGTCGAGGGAGTATAAACTCATCCGCAATGAGCATCAAACAGAAGCCACGGCCAAGCCGTGGCTGAACGATAACCCAACCTCCTCCTTCCCACAAGCATGAACGACTACCCCAAACTGCGCTTTCTCGAAGCTATTCCCCTGGAAGAAGATCAGGATCAACATTTCGCATTGCGTGATCCCTCTGGCATTGCGGAAGAAGTGATCGTGGTCACGGGCGAAGCGCTGTTCTTAATGCAATTTTTCGACGGCAAACATTCGTTGCTCGATATTCGCGCGGAGTATCAGCACACGTTCGGCGCGTTTCTGCCGGAAGAGCGCTTGCACAAATTGGTGACGCAGCTTGAGCGCATGCACTTTCTCGAAGGCGCGGCGTTTCAAGATTACAAACGCAATTTGGAAAAAGGCGTGTTGGCGCAAACGCTGCGGCGTGCGGCGCATGCAGGCAGCAGCTATCCGCAAGCGCCGCAGGCATTGCGCGACCAATTGAATCAGTTTTATGAGAATAGCGGAGGGCCAATCACATATGCTGCGAACGGCGCAAGTGTGGCGGGATTGATTGCGCCCCATATCGATTTGAGAGTCGGCGGCACATGTTACACGCATGCCTATCGCGCGCTCGCGGCCGGCAAGCCTGCGGAGGTGTTTGTGATTTTGGGCACGGGGCACAGCGGCTTGCACAATTGCTATTCCTGCTTGCCGCAAGATTTTGAAACGCCGCTGGGCGTGGTGCAACATGATGCGGCGTTCATTCGCGACTTGGCGCAGCAACATCCGTTTGAGCTATTCGCCGAGCCGCTGCCGCATCGCACCGAGCATACGATTGAATTTCAAACTTTATATCTGCAACATCTTTTGGGCGGAAAGCATAACTTCACCATCGTGCCGCTGCTGTGCTCGTATGCGTATGTCATGATGACGAATGAGCGCTTCAAACGTGAGCGCAAAATCATCGAGGCCTTTGTGGAAGCGTTGCGGAGAACGTGTGCGCAACACGCGGCGCGCGGCAGGAAAGTGTGCATTATTGCGAGCGTGGATTTTTCGCACGTTGGCCCGCGCTATGGCGATCCGCACACGCCGAACGCGGCTTTTTTGCAAAATGTGCGCAATGCCGATTATGAATTGATCGCGGCTATCAACCGCGTGGACGCCGAACGCTTTGTGCTGAGCACCGCACGCATGGAAGATCAGTATCGCGTGTGCGGCTTTGCGCCCATGCACACTTTGCTCGCAGCCACGACCGCGAAGACGGGCAAACTGTTGCAATATGAACAAGGCCGCGTGGACGATCAAAAGTCCGTGGTCTCCTATGCGAGCCTGGCTTTGTACTAAACCGGCGTTCCCAGAGTTTGCTCCAGGTTCGTGCGCAATGTCGCCAGCTCCTTCGACTTGAACGAATTCTTCGTACGCTCCAAAACCATAATGGCATCGCGTATCGCCTCCGTTAGTTCGACGTGGCGCGGGCAATTGAGCAACTGACACGCTTGCTGCTTGGGTTTGTTCTGCGCCAGTGCTTGCGTCAATTCCTTCAAGTCGATCATGCTCGCCATCATGTTTTTGAGCGTGAAATGCAGAAACATATCGACATCCACCAACGCCGCAGGAGGCATCGCGGTGCTGTACGCTTTCTGCAGCTCGCCCCATTCGCGTTGCGTCTCTTCCAAACGCCGGCGCGCTTTGCCAAACATGCGATGCGTTTGCTGGCGCAAAATCCCTTGCTTCACCAGCTTGAGAAATTCCGCCACGGGGACCGGCTTCAACAAATATCCCACCACGGAGAGTTGCGTTGACTTGATGGCCGTATTCAGCGCAGGATAGGCCGTCACCACTAAAACCGGCAAACCCTCCGCGATCGTTGCAACCTGCTCGATCAATTCCAAATCTTCGTTGCCCGACATTTTTATATCAGCAACGAGCAAGTCATACTCATGCGCGCGCAATTCCGCCAGCGCACTCGCCCCGTCTGCGACACACTCACAACTAAAACCTTCTTCGCGCAGGTAGTCGCGCATCGCTTCGCGGAAGTTAACTTCATCGTCTGCGATTAAAACTCTGCCCGTTTCTGCCATGTGATGCTCCGCTAAATATCGCAGCGTAGTACACTGTTACCTTAATTTTGTAGTCCTGCCTCCCTTGTGGGGCATTGTCGCACCCGCAAGTTTATGTGCTTGAACAGCGGCCCACAAGGGGCCGGGACTACAAAAACTATGGTAACAGTGTACTCGTGCTGCGCGTGAAAAGAAGAGTCAGCTTGCAACCGGCAACGTGATTTGGCAAACGGTTCCCGTGCCGACGCGGCTGGTGATCTTGATCGTGCCGTTCATCGCTTCGACAAGGCTTTTACAAATAGACAAGCCCAATCCCATGCCGCTATTTTTCGTCGCACTTTTCGTCGTGAAGAATGGTTCGAAAATTCGCGGCTGGACCTCTTCGGGAATGCCATGTCCGTTGTCCGAAATCGTAATCGTCAGCAAATCGGGTTGCGCTTGTGCCATGATCTGCACGCGGCTTTCCGGCGCCGAGGCTTCGACCGCATTCAAAATGACGTTGTACAAAACTTGACGCAACATATTCTCCGGCAGCGTCAAGTTGCTGCCGGCGCGCTCCGAATCATGTTCAACTGTCACGCCGCGCGCCGTGGTGAGCGGCTGCATCATCAGCAATACGTCTTGAATCGTATCCGCCGGACGGAAAGTCTGCGGCAACTCGCGTTGCGGGCGATGCACGTCGAGCATTTGCCGGATGATGCCCGCGATCCGTTCGATTTCTTTATCAATTTTACCGAGGTAGTGATAATGGCGGCTCTCGGGATTGAGGTCGCGACTTATGAGTTGAAAGGCAAATTGAATGAAGCCAAGCGGATTGTTGATCTCATGCGCGATGCGCGCGGCCATGCGTCCGGTCGCGGCCAGCTTCTCATTCTCCTCGCGCTGCTTCTCCATTTCGCGCATCTGGCGCGTGCGATCTTCAATCAACTTTTCCAAACCGGTGGTATACTGGCGTAACTGCTCTTCCATCTGTTTACGCGCAGTGATGTCGCGCGAGATGCCGAGGATGGCATAAACGTGATTATCGCGATCGCGCAAAGGCACCAACCGATTGTCCACCCATAAAACTTGGTGGGGAAAATGCACTTGCGTTTCGCGATGCATGACTTCGCCCAAGTCCAACACTTCTTGCACGCGGCGCCAGAGGCGCATGGTTTCTTGCGAGGGAAAGAGTTCGCTAAAATGTTTGCCGATAATTGCGTTGGGCGTGCTTTGAAAAAACGCCGCGGCGAAATGATTGAGATATTGAATCACCCCCTCGCGGCTGATGATATAAACGAAATCCTGCGCCGATTCGGCGAGCGTGCGATAGCGTTCTTCGCTGGCGCGCAATGCTTCTGCGGCGCGCTTGCTTTCCGTGATGTCCAAAGCTTTGGCGACAAGATACATAGGCACGCCGGTTTCATCGCGCACGATGGAAACGCTGAGATCGACCCAAACCGCTTGCCCCTGTTTATGCAAATAGCGTTTTTCCAAGTGATAGCGTTCGGCGCCTTGTTGCACTTTGGCGCGCATCAAATCGAGGTTATAAGCGAGGTCCTCGGGATGCGTAATGTTTTGAAAAGTCAAATGAAGCAACTCGTTGTGGGAATATCCCAACATCTCCGTGAAAGCTTCATTGACTTTGATGAAGTGGCCGCCGGCGGTGACGATGGCCATGCCGATGGGAGCATGATCGAATGCCCCTCGAAAAAAGCGCTCGTTCTCAACCAGGTGTTGCTCCATTTTTTTGCGCGCAGAAATGTCGCGCGAAACGCCCATGACGGCATAAACATTCTGGTTGTGATCCCGCAGCGGAATAAGTTGATTATCCACCCAAAGCTTGTGGCCGGGAAACTGTACTTCCAGTTCATTGTGTGTGGCAACGCCGGTGCTAAAAACTTTTTGAATGCGCTCCCACAGCCGCGGAGATTCCTGCGTGGGAAAAACCTCCGGTAAGCGTTTGCCGACGATTTCCTCCGCCTTGCGGTTAAAA
Source organism: bacterium (assembly GCA_041918175.1). Taxonomy (GTDB): domain Bacteria; phylum Zhuqueibacterota; class Zhuqueibacteria; order Zhuqueibacterales; family Zhuqueibacteraceae; genus JABWAN01. The sequence goes on along the minus strand of JAYRWE010000109.1, from coordinate 102,396 downwards.
CTCCTCGCCCCGGCGTGATTCACATATTCGATCTCGCCGACACGATTGATAATATACACGAAATCCTGCGCCGATTCCGCAAGCGTGCGATAGCGTTCTTCACTGGCGCGCAACGCATCTTCGGCGCGTTTGCTTTTGGTGATATCTTCCGCGATACCGGCGAAACGATAAACTTCGCCGCGCTCATTGACGATGGGAAAACCGCGATCATGAATCCAACGCAATTCCCCATCCGGCCGAATGATGCGATATTCACCTTCATAAGGCTCGCCGCGCTCCTGCTTGCGGAGCAGCTCCAACATGATGGGGCGATCTTCCGCAAGAATATCGTCGAGAAAGGCGCGCGGTCTTTCATCTAAACGCGAGGTTGGTCGTCCCCAAATTTTTTCATACGCCGGGCTGATGTAAACGAGGTCATTGGCGGAGGGCGCGTTCATCCAAAAGACGGCTTGGATGTTCTCGGCAAGCTGGCGGAACTTTTCTTCGCTTTCGCGCAATGCTTTGGTGCGCTCAATGACGCGCTGCTCAAGGTCTTGATTGAGTTGGCGAATTTCCTCTTCGGCCTGCTTGCGAGACGAGATGTCTTCGCAAACGATGAGCACGAGAATCTTGCCGTCGGCTTCGAGCATCGCGCGCGCGGCTTCCTTCACCCAAATGATTTTGCCGTTGCGGTGAATTTTACGAAACTCCCAATCATGAACGCGCTCAGGGTTGGCGATGCAATGTTGCAATTGCAGGGCAACTTCGGCTTGATCTTCTTCATGAAAAACTTCCAATACCGAGCGCCCGATCAAATCCGCCGGTGTGTAGCCCAATTGCTCCGCGCCAAAACGATTTACAGAAACGACAAAGCCTTCGGCATCCACGGTGAAGTACATCGACGGATTGTTGTCAAACAGGGCGCGATAACGCTCTTCGCTGGCGCGCATGGCGGCCTCAGCATGTTTGCGCGCCGTCACCTCGTAAAAGCCGGTGATGAGAGCGGAATGACCTTCCAACACGATCGGATGATGTGATACTACCGCCCAAAAAGAATTGCCGTTCGCCTTACGGATCAGAACTTCTTCTTCTGAACGAAAATTGTCTTGCTCGGCGTCATGGAGCAAAAGCTCGCGCGCAGCCGGCTCTTGATAGAACTCCGTAACTTTGCGCCCAATGATTTCTTCCGAGCGGCACCCAAAGGTAGAAGCGGCGCGGGCATTGGCGCAAATGACAATGCCGGTGGGCAGGCTGCTGATCAACATCGCAGTGGGCGAGGCTTCCGCGAGGATGCGACACCGTTCGTGAAATATTTCGGACCGACTTTCTTGCATACCGAATAGAACGCTCTGCGAAGGTTTAGCTCAATTCAAACCGGAATGCTCCAGGGAAGTGGAAACAATGCGCGGCAAGGTCACGCGAAACTCTGTGCCGTGCGCAATGCCGCTTTCAAAATCTAGTGAACCGCCCATCGCCTCCACCAAACTCTTAGAAACCGACAGCCCCAGGCCAAAACCGCCGCGTGAAAGATCCTTTTTCGTGGTAAAGAACGGCTCAAATAAACGCGAGCGCACTTCTTCGGAAATACCGTGCCCCTGATTTTGCACGCTCATGTGCAGTTGATCGTCGTTGATCTCTGCGGCGACTTTAACGCGCCCGTGCCGGGGCGAGGCTTCGATGGCGTTTTGAATGAGATTGTAAAGCACCTGCCGCAACGCGCCTTCCGGCAAGTAGACCTCGGACACGGCGTTGGAAACTTCCAATTCCAACTCCACTTCATGCACGCGCCGCGTGGTTTCAATGAGCGTGATGATGTCGCGAATGCTCTCATCCAAACGAAATTCGTGTGCGGCTTCATGCTCCTGGCGATAAAGCTTGAACATTTGCTGCACGATGTTGACGATTCGATCAATTTCTTTTTCAATGCGACCGACATAGGGAAAGTATTGATGCGCCACCGGCACGGCGCTCTTGATCAACAAAAAAGAGTTTTTGATGCCGGCCAACGGATTATTAATCTCATGCGCAATGCGTGCGGCCATGCGTCCGGTGGCAGCGAGTTTTTCGGTAGCGGCGCGTTGCCGCTCCAACTCGTAGATGCGGGTCGCGCGTATTTCCACTAATTTTTCCAGCTCCATCGTGTAGTTGCGGATCTCGGTCTCCATTTGCTTGCGCTCCGTGATATCTTGCGCGATGCCGGCGCAGCGATAGACCTGACCCGCGCTATTGCGAATCGGAAAACTGCGATCCCAAATCCAACGCTCGACGCCGTCGGGAAGAATGATGCGATATTCCACTTCGGAGGTATTGCCGGTGCGCTGCGTGCGGTAATGCGCGCGAAACTTGTCGCGATCGTCGGAATGTACGGTATCTATAAACCGATCCGGCGCGTCATATAAACTCGCGCAGGAACGTTGCCAAATTTTTTCGTAGACCGGACTGACGTAGAGCAAACGATGATCGGCAAAAGATTCCACCCACAATACTTCGTTGATATTTTCTGCGATTTGCTGCAAGCGCATTTCGCTCTCACTAAAATTCTGCTCCGCGCGTTTGCGCTCTGCGGCCTCCCATGCGAGAGCAATAGTATCGGAAAGCGAGGCGGCAAATTCCTGCTCTTCCGGCATCCATTGGCGCAAAGGGCCGGTGTGTTCATGACACAAAACACCGACGACTTGCCCGCGCAAGCGAATCGGCACATCCATCATGGAAGTGATGCCGAAAGGAATAAGATAGCCCGCCGTAAATTCGCTCGTGCGAGGATCCTGCTGCGCCTCGTGCGCGGCGAGGGTGCGATTTTCTTCCAACGCATGAAAGTATTTCGGGTATTGCTCTGCCGCAAGGCGCAAGCCGGATTCATGTGTATTCTCGTCTCGTTTATACAAATCTTCACACACAATCGCGGAATGGTCAGGCGCATACTGCCAAACGCTTACGCGCGCAACGCCTAACGTTTGCGCATCAAGTTCCGTCACGCGCCGGATGACCTCGGCCAAATCCGAATTGTCTTGGCGCGAAAGCGCAAGCAACGCGGCTTGATGACGAATCACTTGCTCATTGCGACGGGCTAAACTTTCGGCTGCTGTTTGGTGTGCAGCATCATCCACCAATTCTTGCGCGTTCTTCGTGGCACTCGTGCGCTGCGCCAACTCGCTTTGCAAATCCGCATTCTCGGTGCGCAATTGCAACACTTGTCGGGCAAGCTTGCGCCGCGAGACCAGCAGGAGCAAGAATGCTGCGAACCCGACAATGAGGAAAAACCAAACGAAGGGAGGCCAAGAGGCAAACGCGAAGGAGAAGGGCGCGTGCAAGAAAGCGAACGCAGCTTTTTCAACAGACGGCGTGTGCGGTCGATGCGGCGCGGCACTCGCAAAAATGGCTTGAGCCGTAAGAGCTCCAATCCAACACAGATGGTTTAAATTGTTTCTCATAGCACCTCTCGCAGCCTTGTTCTGGTAATAAAGTCGCGACCGGCCCAGCGAATCGGCCGTGGAATTAAGTTGAAGAGCAAAACGGAGCTTGAGGAATGCCGTTTTCATAACTTGCCCATTTGATCTGTCATGCTCGAGTGCTTGCATCGGGCATCAGGCAGAGGTCGGCGGCATCATCAGTGCAATATTCAGGCAGTAGCAAACAAGGCTTGTGCCGCAGCGGGCAGTTTAATTCAGGAAGTGGGAGAGCAATGGTGAAAAGGTTGAGGCGGCAATTCGATAGTGAGTTAGGAATGCTAAATGGATGATATGTCATCGCACTTTCTCGCTCAAGAAACATGTTGCCGCGCACATGCGCAAATTGCTTTTTACCCGAACCGTTGGCAAAAGGCACCCGACTCATCCGGCGAGGGCGTCTATTCGCGAATTGCCCCAACAACAAGAGGCGAGCGGGGCAAAACGCATACTGTTCTTGTGCTTTCTTTCTGCGAAGCGTCTTCCTAGTCACTATACTTTTGCATATTCGCACCTCCTCGTTTGAGACACAATTGTTCGCCCAATCGTGCAGTCGTCTCAACGAATCAACATGCCACACCTAGCTCATCAATACCTCACCTCCCTCGGCGTCCTCTCGTGTCTGGAATTGCCCGACAAGTGACGACGCGGCTCAAAGATCGAATCGCTCAAACTCACCCGGTGTTGCGTCTTAAAATAAAGTCCGCTCCAATTTGGACCTCTGCTGTGGAGGCGGATACAATGCTACGGCGCAATCGTCGCACGTTCAATTAGGCAATTGCACGGTTGCGCCAGCATTTTTATTGTCGTAACATCGCCGTCAATGCGCCTTCCAATTCGGCATGTTTAAAGCTGTAGCCCTGCGTGACCAACTGTGCCGGCGCCACGCGCGCGCTGGAGAGCAACAGGGCTTCGGCCATTTCGCCTAAAGCCAAGCGTGCGGCAAAAGCCGGCAGCGGAAAAATCGTCGGTCGTTTTAAGACGCGCCCCAATATTTTGGTAAACTCGCGATTCGTGACCGCATGCGGCGCGACGAAATTCACCGGCCCGCGCAGCGTTTCCGTCGCAAGCGCGAATTGCAAACCGCGGATTACATCATCCAAAGAAATCCAGCTCCAATATTGCTCGCCGCTGCCAACAATTCCGCCAACACCGAGTTTGAACGGCAACAACATTTTCGCCAGCGCCCCGCCTTCCGTGCTCAGTACGATCCCGATGCGCGGATGCACCACGCGAATGCCTCTTTGCACCGCGGGCTTGGCTGCAGTTTCCCAACGCACGCACGTATCCGCAAGAAAGCCTGCGCCCGGCGTGTTCTCTTCGCGCAAAATTTCCGCGCCGCGATTGCCGTAATAGCCGATGGCAGAAGCGCTCACGAGCACGCGCGGCGGCTGCTTGAGTTGCGCCAGCTTCTCACACAAAAGCCGCGTGCCCTGCTCGCGACTGTTGAGTATGCGCGCTTTCTTCGCCGCGGTCCATCTGCCAACAATGGTCTCGCCGGCTAAATGCACAACCGCATCCAACCCTTCCAACGCAGTTGCATCGAGTTGCCCGGTCGTTGGCTCCCATGCTACCGTGCGAATCGTTTTGTGCTCCGCGCGGCGCGAGAGCCCGAGCACTTCATGTCCGCTGCCTTGCAAAGCCTGCACGAGGCGCGCGCCCAATAAGCCGGTAAAGCCGGTGATCAGAACCTTCAAGTTTTCCTCGCTTCGCTATTTTGCAAACGCCAATCGATACATATCTTCGTTAAAGCCGACAATGAGCATGCGGCCGCGGCGTATTGCCGGCGAGCGCAAATTGCCCGTGCGTCCAATGAGCACGCTCAAAAGCTGCTCCGCGCTGGGCCGCTCTTTTTTTAAATCAAAGTGAAGCACGCTGCGCGCTTTGGTGGCATAAATCTCGTCAATGTCTTTGAGCAATTCCACCACGGCCTGCGGCGACAAAGTTACTTTCTTCGTGCTCGCGATTTCCGCGGCTGTTAGATTGTGCTGCGCAAGAAACTCTTGCGTTTTGGCGCACGTGTCTCAGCTCGGGCGGTGATAATACCAGTCGAGGCTTGCCATATTTTTGATAGAGTAGAATGGTTAAGGAGATATGCCGGTTATCAAACAAGCTGAAAACTGAAGCCGTTCTAAGCAGCACACGGATCAAAAACGCACGCAGAAAAACCCAAAGCTTTTTTGCGCGTGTGTTTTGATCCGTGTGTGATTACAAAGCTTTTAGAATTTTATTCTGCGCTCCTGCGCCTAAAATTCGACAGCGCAATGTAACGCAAATAACTTCCTTTGTCAAATTCACGGCGAGAAAATCTCTGCACGAAAGCCAGGCTTGCAAAGGGGCAGCGGCTTGAGTAGATTGCCCAATAAATCCGCAGCCCACTTTTCATGCACGTAAATATGATCGACCATTCCCTTCACGATTTTGCCGATGCGCGTTACGCCGGGATACTCGTCGCGCTGTTCCTTGTGGCAATCTGGGCCATGAGCCTCGTGACGTTGTTGCACCTCGACGTGTCGGAACTTCCGGCGTGGAGCATTGCGCTTGCCATGCTGTTGCAAACCTTTCTTTACACCGGCCTGTTCATTACTGCGCATGACGGCATGCACGGACTTATCGCGCCGCGCCACCAACGCGTGAATCGCCTCCTCGGCGCGCTTTGTGTTTTGCTTTATGCACTCTTCTCTTTTGCGCGATTGCAGCGCGAGCATCATAAACATCACGCGCACGCTGGCCACGAAGATGATCCCGATTATCACGACGGCGAGCATGCCGGCTTTGGGCGTTGGTATTGGCACTTCATGCGCACGTACGTAACTTGGCAACAACTGCTCGGCATGGCGCTCGTTTTTAATCTCATGCATCATCTGCTCCAAATACCGCTCGCCAACCTCCTGCTCTTTTGGGTTGCGCCTGCGCTCTTGAGCACGTTGCAGCTTTTTTATTTCGGCACGTTTCTGCCGCATCGTGAGCCGGCTGGCGGCTATCGCAATCGTCACCGCGCGGAGAGCAACGATTACTCCGTGCTCTGGTCGTTTCTCACGTGCTATCATTTCGGCTATCATTGGGAGCACCATGCCTATCCGCACGTGCCGTGGTGGAAATTACCCTCCGTGCGCAAACAACTAAAAAGTTCAGTCGGCCCTGCTTCCTAAAAAAGATTTTGGCAGAATGATTCATAACGCGAACGAGTCGCAGCCCAAAAGAAAGTTTCCAACAGATAGAAAAACCCAACGGATGTAAGACGCATGATCAGTTGGGTTCCGTGCAAAAAAAAATCCGCCGAGAGGCGCCGAAGACACCGAGCTTCGCCGAAAAAGCTTTTATTCGGCGACACTCGGTGACTTCGGCGAGATTCGGCGGAGTGAGCTTTTAGGGCTTGCGCCTTTTTCGCGTTGTGCTTTTTCTGTTTGAAAAAACAATCGTCTATTCAGACCGCATGCTAAACACCTCTTCCAACAAAATCCGCCTCGGCGTGAGCACGTGCCTGCTTGGCGAGCATGTGCGCTTTGACGGCGGCCACAAAGAAAATCATTATCTCACCGAAACGCTGGCGCCTTTTGTCGAATGGTTTCCGGTATGTCCCGAAGTGGAAATCGGCCTCGGCACGCCGCGCGAAGCCATACGTTTGGTGGGCTTATCTCATTCGCCGCGGCTCTTTGCCCCCAAAGCCGGAGTCGATCTCACCGACAAAATGGAGAACTATGCGCGCGTAAAAGTCGCGGAGCTGCGGCGCATGAATTTGGATGGTTATATTTTGAAGAAGGATTCGCCGAGCTGCGGCATGGAGCGCGTGCGAATTTATCATGCTAGCGGTTCGCCCTCGCGCACGGGTGTGGGGTTGTTTGCGCGTGTGCTCATGGAAGAACTGCCGGAGTTGCCCGTGGAAGAAGAAGGCCGTCTGCATGATCCGGCATTGCGTGCGAATTTCATCGTGCGCCTCTTTGCGCATCAACGTTGGCGCGAACTTTTGGCAAATGATTTTCACCTCGGCGCTTTGGTTGCGTTTCATGCACAACATAAATTTCTTCTCATGGCGCATAGCGAAAAACATCTGCGCTTGCTCGGCAAGCTCGTGGCCGCAGCGAAAACGCTCCCGCTGGCAAAACTTGTCCAAGAGTATGGTAGCCTTTTCGCTGCCGCCTTGCGCGAGCCAGCCACAAAGCGCGCGCATACCAATGTCTTGCAACATCTCGCCGGTTTCTTTAAAAAGCATTTGGAGCGCAACGACAAAGCCGAACTGCAAAACGTGATCACGGATTTTCGCAAAGGTTTGGTACCGCTCATCGTTCCGCTCACGCTGGTCAAACATTACATCAACAAGTTTGAGCTGTCCTATTTGCGCGAGCAAGTTTATCTCAACCCGCACCCGAAAGAGTTGATGTTGCTCAATCACTGCTGAGACTCATGCCCACCAAACTCGATCTCACCGCGCTGCGCCAACGCCTCGCGCCCATTCCACCCAACCGGCAAGCAAACGATTTCGATTCGATGCAGAAACGCGTCGTCACACTGCGCGCAGGCATGCCGCGCTCCGGCGCGCGCTATGTTTTATATTGGATGCAAATACATCGGCGCGCATTTCAAAATCATGCGCTCAACTTTGCGATTGCGCAAGCCAATGCGCTCGGCCTGCCGCTCGTCGTTTATGAAGGCCTGCGCCCGGACTATGACCAGGCCAATGCGCGCATACATCGTTTCATCCTTGAAGGCGCATGCGATAATCACCGCGACTTTGCGCGGCGCGGCATTCGGTATTGTTTTTATCTCATACCGGAAACGCGCACCGGCAATCGTCGCGCCGTGGCGCAGCTTGCGCAAGAGGCGGCGCTGCTCGTTACCGATGATTTTCCCACGTTCATCATTCCGCGCCACAATCGCGCGATCGTGCAACAAGTCGATTGTCCCGTTTATGCTGTGGATGCGAACGGCGTCGTACCCATGCGCGAGTTGGATCATGAAGAGTATGCCGCGCGCACGATTCGCCCGCGCATTCATCGTTTGCTGCCCGCTTACTTCTGGCCGATCGCAGAGCTCACCCCCAAAATCAAGAACCAAACTTTGCCGCTCAATTTGCGCGAAGAGACGGAGCTTGCGTCTGCGAATTTAGAAGAATTGTTGGCGCGCGTTGCCATCGATCACACGCTTGCGCCGTCGCGCCACTTTCAAGGCGGGCGCAAAGCTGCGCTGGCGCGGCTCAAAATTTTTAAAGAAGAGCGTTTGCAAAATTATGCCGCAGGCCGCAATCTCGCGGGCGAACATTGGACGAGCGAGCTTTCGCCGTATTTGCATTTCGGCCACATCAGCGCGATGGAAGTTGCGTGGGAAGTATTGCAGGCGCATGCGCCCGAAGAAGCGGTCGATGCTTTTCTCGAAGAGCACATCGTGCGGCGGGAACTATCTTACAACTTTTGCCACTTCAATCCCAAACACGCAACGCTCGAAGCCTTGCCTGCATGGGCGCGTCAAACTTTGTTTGCGCATGAAAAGGACAGACGCGCGCATCTCTACTCCCCGCAAGAGTTCGAGCGCGCAGCCACGCATGACGAGCTTTGGAATCTCACGCAACGCGAGCTTTTAGCTACGGGAAAAATTCACGGCTACATGCGCATGCTCTGGGGCAAGAAGATCATCGAGTGGAGCGCTTCACCGCAAGAGGCGCTGCAAACCATGATTCACCTGCATCATCGTTACGCGCTCGATGGGCGCAATCCCAACACTTATACCGGTATCTTGTGGTGCTTCGGCAAACACGATCGCGCATGGGGCCCGCAGCGGCAGATTTACGGCTTGGTGCGCTACATGACTTCCGAAAACACGAAGCGCAAAATAAATTTTCCGGCTTATAAAGAATGGGTGGAGAGCTGCGAGCGCGCTTGAGTCCGATGCTAAAGCATCGGGCTAGGAGATGCAAGCACCGTAAACGGCGCTCCCACCTGATGGGTATCAGTCCCGCTTGCGGGGCTTTCACCTTTTAGCCTGGTGCTTACAGCATCAGGCGGAGTTTGGCGGCAGCAGCAGTGCAAAATTCAGGTACCAAACTTTTCAAGCGGCGAGTACGAAGAAATTAGAACCCAAACAAAAATCCCCCAGAGCATGCTCTGGGGGATTTTTTATTAGGAGAGGAGGAGCCGAATCTGGTTGCTGGATACTGGATACTGGTTGCTAAAGAATCTTCGCTCAAGCAACCAGCATCCAGCATCCAGCATCAAGCAACCAGCATCCATCCCTCACTTTGCCAAAACCATCTTCTTCGTCGACACAAACCCATCAACTTCCAAACGATAGTGATACACACCCGAAGGCACATGATTGCCTTTTTGATCGCGGCCGTTCCACAGCACGGTGTGGCGACCGGCTTCGCGTAGATCATTCACGAGGCGAGTCACTTTTTGCCCGAGCGTGTTGTAGATCGTGAGTTGTACGCGACCCGGCTTGGGCATTTGAAACTCAATGTTCGTCGAAGGATTGAATGGGTTCGGATAATTCTGGCTCAAATCATATTTCTCCGGCAGCGTGACCAACGCTTCGACCGGGCCGTGCAGCGTTGATTTGCCGCTCACGTCAAAGTCTTCGAGCTTGTAGTAATACTTCGCGCCGGCTTGCACCTCGTCATCGGCAAATGAGTAGTTGCCGTCGCGGCGCGGCAGAATCATCTCGCGCGTAATGCGCGTGTAGGTGCCGTTCAAGCTCGCGCTGCGCAACACGTGAAAGCCCGCGTTGTACGTTTCCGAAGTCGTGCTCCAGCGCAGCGTCACCGTGCCTTTTGCTTCCGCGCTCGCGGAGAAACTGCTCAAGAGCACCGGCACTTTGACTGCCCACTGCGTTTTGAGTTCATCTTCGCCGTCGGTAATCACGCATAGCACGGAGGAGATGCCCGGCAAGCCCACGAATTGATAGCCGCTCGAATCTTTGCCGACTTTGCGCCCGTCTTGATACCACGCATAATGCAGCGTCGTGCCGGGATCATCGTCCGTCGCTTTCACACTCATCTTCAAACGGCCTACGCCGTCGCTGCCTTCTTTGAAAGTCGTGTCGGGTTTGATGCCGTCACCAAAGCCAATGGGCACGCGGCTCAATAAGCGCGGCACGCGATTGCGATTCGACACTTCAATGCGCACCACTTCGATGTCAACGCCGCCTTTGCCGTCGCGCACATAGAACGCCGGCTCATACACGCCCGCACTGCTGTAATTGGTCTGCCATCTAAACACGCGCGTGTTGAGTGAATCAAACGCGGAGCCGGGCGGCAGATTGCTCGCGCCGAACGTCATGCCGTCGGCGTCTTGATCGCTTGCGCTCAATGCAAATTCCACCGCGCCCGTTTCGGCGATCTTTTGATCCGGCACGTCATTGAACACCGGGAAATTGTTCGTGAAGCCCGTGGCTGTGAACGTGAGCGCAGGAACTTGCGTGCCGCCGTTTTTAATCGCATTCACTTTGTTCTCGCCCGCAACCGCGCCGAGCGTGAGGCTCGCTTGCGCAATGCCGTTGCTGTCGCTCGTGGTGCTGAAGGAAACCAAATTCGATTGGCCGTTCAAATAGCCGCCGCCTTTGGTGATCACAAAATTTGCGCCTTCGCCCAAACTCGGATTGCCGTATTGATCTTTGAACAACACTTGCAACGGAAAGTTGAGCGTCTTCTTCACCGTGCCGCCTTGATTGTTCGTGCGCGCGACTGCTTGCATGCTCACCGCGGCCTCGGCTTGCGCATACACCGGAATCGTGATCGGCGAACCCGCAAGCCCGTCGGCGATGACTTGCACGTAGCGATAGCCGCTGGTGTTGTCGAAATTCACAAACGTGGTCGCAATGCCGCCGCCCGTGGTGGCCACGGAGGTTCTCGTCAAGCTGCCCGTGCCTTTAATCAAGCGAAACTGCACCGTGTAATTGTCGATGCCGTTGCCGCGATTGTCCGTTACGATCACGCGCACCGGCCCGGATTGGCCTGCAACACGACCGCTCGGTCGCGGCGTTTGCACTGCAATACAACACGGCCTTCCGCCAATAGCTTGCGCGCTGAAATCAATCGGCGAGCCGTCGAGACCGTCACTGCTCACGCGCACGGCGTTCAAGCCTGCTTGCTCGCCGAGCTTGAGCGTCACGCGCGCTTCGCCAAATTCATTCGTCTTCACGCTCGTGGCGGAGAGCGTGCCCCCGCCGAATGTGCTTTGGAAATTCACCGTCGTGTTGAACACGGCTTTGGCGGTGTTGTCCGTCACTTTCACGATCAACGGCTCGGCCAAGGTTTCGCCGGCCACGCCCTCTTGCTCATTGCCCGAAACGTATTCCAAATTCTTCGCGGGATTATTCACCGCGTTCGCCAAGAAGATCACGGGCGAATTGATCAAGCCCGGCGCCTCTGCGCGAATCTGGCTTTCGCCCGCGGTAGTGCCGAAGATGAAGAACGCTTCGGCTTGACCATCTGTGCCCGAAGTCACCTTCATGCTCGTTTCGCCGTTGCTCATCTTCCCCGGCCCGCTATGCACGCGAAACGTCACTTCACTGTTCGGCACGCCGTTGTTGAATTTATCGCCCACCTTCACAATCAGCGGTTGATCCACCGCAGTGTTGAGATTGCCCTTCTGATTATTGCCCGAAATCAATCCCACGCGATTCGCTTCGAGCGGTAGGAACGTCACACTCGCCGTGTTCGTGAGCCGAATGCCGCTCGGAATATAAGCCGAAACGATCTTCTCGCCGGACTTGCTCGATTTGAATTTCGCGAACGCTTGACCGTTGGCATTGGTGACTTCATTAGGCTGAATAATATCGTTCGGCCCATTGCTCACCTCGATCACCACAAACTTGCCCGCGACCGGATTGCCAAAGAGGTCTTTAATCTCGATCAACACATCTTTGTACGTGACGTTATCCGCGCGCACGCTGCCGGAGCTGAACACATTCGAAGTGGCTTGGCTCGGATTGCCTGCATTCGCAAACGCCACGAAGCGCATGTTCGAACCTTGCAGCGGATTCGTGCCGTCGTTCGAAGTGGCTACCACGACTTGACTATCGGGCAACGTCTCGCCGCCCAAAGTAAGTTTGATTTGCGCCACGCCCGCAGCGCCGGTGAAAACCGTTGAGTCAGTTTTGCCATTCGCAAATTTGCCCGTGCCGCGTCGCACTTCAAACTTGACCGGATGATTCGGCACGGGGTTGCCCGCGCCCACACCGTCTTTCACGAGCACGCGGAACGGCAAGTTTAGCGCAACGCCCGCGACGCCATCGGTTTGACGATTGCCGCCGTTGTCCGTCATTACCCGCGCCCGACTAGCAGTTGCAGTCGCCACAAATTTCAGCGGCGAATTGCGAAGTGGAATCGTGCCGTTGAACGAGCGCGCTTCGACGATGTTGTTATAAGGCGCGCCATTCGTGGTCGGCCCGAGCGTTAAAAAGATTTGCGCTTTGCCGCCATTGGCCGTGTTGATCGTATCCGCTTGTTGGCCGTCAATATTGCCGCCCCCGCCCGCGACTTTGAAAATCACTTTGAGGCCGTCAATGCCGTTGTTGAAACGATCGGTGACTTTCACCACGAACGGGGTTTGCATGCGATTGCCCACCACGCCCGAGGCGCTGTCGCCGCTCACTTTCACGAGCGTGTCCGGCGCGCTCACCGTTGCCTTTGCCGTGAACAAACGCGGCGAGCCGGAAAGCGCGGGCGTGATGGCAGCCGAAACTTTGTTGTCAATCGGCTGCGCCCCAAGCTTCAACTCGGCTTTGCCTTGGCCTGCGGTGTCGGTGGTCGCAACAAAAGCCGCGCTGTTATTTTTGAAAACGCCGCCGCCCGCGGTTACGCTAAAATTTATTTTCTGCTCCGCAATGCCTTTGTTCGCGGAATCCTGCACCGTCACCACCAACGGCTTCGGCAGAAAATTTCCCACCACGCCTTCTTGCGCATCGCCCGATTCCGTTTTGATGAGCTTCAAACCAAACGTGCGCACCGTAAATGTGAACGGCGAGCCGGAGACTGGTTGGTTGTTGAATAAAGCCGAGGCTTTCACTTTGTTGACGGCACCCGGGGTCGGGCCATTGCGCAACGGTGCGCGCGCGACGCCGGTGTTGTCCGTGAGCAGCGTGTCTTTCTTTTGTTTGTTAATGGTGCCATTGCCTTCGAGCACTTCGAAGATCACGGGATAACCTGCGAGCGCCTTGTCGTCTTGCGTGAATACTTTCACAGCAAGCGGCGTGGTGACGAGGTGCCCCGCGGAGCCTTTTTGATTATTGCCCGCAAAGATCGCGGCGCGCCCCGGCACTGCTGCAATCGAGATGAAAGTCTGCGGACTGCCGGCCAAGCCTGCGGAAGTGATCTCCACTTCGTTCTGCACGTTGTTGTTCGCGCCGAGCGTGTAAATGCTCGAAGCATACCCGCCGTTTGCAGTTTTCACCGTCCGCGTATTCACATTGCCTTGCAGCTTGCCGCCGCCAGCCTTCACGGTGAATTTCACATCAACGCCATCAACACCATTGACGCCGGAGAAATCCGTCACGCGCGCGACGAGCGGTTTGGGCAAAGGTTGATTCGCGGTGCCGTTTTGATTGTCACCGTCATCCTTCTCCAAATTTGCAGCCGCGCCCGCAGTGGCCGTCGCGCTGAACTTGATCGGCGAGCCGGTCAGCGCAGTGCCATCGGCAATGCCGCGAAATTCGATTTGCTGCACCATCGCGGTATCGCCCATGGTCCATGCAGTAGTCACGCGACCGTTGTTGCCCGTGGCGGGCACGAGACGAATTTCATCAATAAAGAAATTGCCGCCGCGATTGTCCGTCACGAAGCGCAGACGTTTGCTGCCGGCTTGGCCGTTGGTTGCGCGCAAACGATATTGCACCCAGCCCACGTTTGCTGCATTGCGCACGAGATCGATCGTGTTGTCATCGGTATTGCCGCTCGCGTCGTTTAATTCCCAACGCACGCGCGCGGTGCCGCTGCTCACTTTTGCATAAAACGTGAGCACATAGTTCGTGTTCGCGGCGTAGTTGATCGCTTGGCTCACGCCGACTTCAACCGTGCGCGCCGAATTCACTTCCAAGCTGCGCGTGCCGCTGCGCGGCGCGACCGTGCTTGTTTTCACTTCCGTAGAATTGGCGCTGCCCTCTGCATCCCAATTCGTCGGGAAGCCCACGCCGGTTGCGGTTTCAAAATCACGATTGAGCACACTCGCCTCTGCCGCAACGGGGCCGCCGCCACGGAGCACGTTGATTTGCAGCGGTACATTGACAATTGCGTTGCTCGCGGCATCCGTCGCGCGCACAACAATATCGTTCGGCAGTTTCGTTTGCACGGCCGCCGTTTGATTATTGCCGCTCACCAGCGCGAGATTTTTCGGCAAGCCCGTGTTCGCCGTTGCGGTAAATTCAATCGCGCCGCCGAGGTCCGTGCCGTCGGTTTTCAAGCTGCGCGCTTGCACTTTATGCGCGGCCTGCGTCACGCCGAGCGTGAGCGTGGTGGAAGCGCGACCGTCAATGCCCGTGGTGCTCGTGTAATTTGTGAGCGAGCCGTCGCCCGCAGTGAGCACCCAACTCACTTTGTGACCTGCCACAACGTTATTCGCCACGTCGCGCACCGTCACCACAAACGGCTGCGTGAGCGTTTGTCCCGCCGGGCCGGTTAGATTATTGCCCGAAGTCAGCACCATCGCCGTGGCCGGGCCGCCGCTCGCTTGCGCTTTGAAATTCACTGTCGGCAAGCTCGCATGCGAAGCCGAGATGGTGATCTGCCCTGCGGTTGCGCCAAACACAATTTGCGCACTGGAGAAACCTTCGCTGTCCGTGGTGAAGCCCGGATCTTCCAAACCATTCGGCGTGAAATTCGGATCGGTGATCAACAGAATTTTATCGAGCCACGTGTCTTCGCGCAGCACGGAAAATTCAATCGTGTGGTTGCCCGCGGCGAGATTAAACGTGTTGTCGCTCAACAAATCCCAATCCCAAAAGTTGCGCGCCTCGCCGTCGAACACGATGTAGTCAATGGCCGCACCGCCATCGATCTTCACAGACCAGCGACCGAAGGGCAAACTGTTCTTGCGGCTGCGCGTCCAAATATAATAGTTGCCCGCTTTGGTGATTTTGAAACTGATCTTCACCGTCGCGTCCGCGGATTGGCCCAGCGGATACACCACATACTTGCCGCGCGAAGCATCGTTGTCATTGCGAATTTCAATCGGGCCGGTGATCACGCCGGTTTCCGCTTCCGCGCGAATGCCGCCGTCCGCCGCAGGCGGCACATCAACTGTCGCGTTGCCCGCGGGCGATACTTCGAAATTCACCGGCTTGCCCACCACCGGATTGTTGTCGTCATCATTTAACTTCACCACCAGCGCTTCCGCCAACGCTTGATTCACTTGCCCCACTTGATTGTCGCCCGAAATTTTCGTCAGCTTCGTTGCGGCTTTGATCGGCACCGCCACGCTGAAAAATTCAATCGCCGTGGCCGCGGCGCCCGGTTCGAGCATGAAGCCCGCATATTTTCCCGATTGCCGTTTTTGTGGATCAGAGAGAATACGATCCAATTGACCATCGACAAAAACGTTGAAGATATTTTCCGTATCCGTGGTTTGATAGATCACCGTGATAATCGAGCTGTCGTCCGGCGTCGCGGCTAAGAGCGAAGGGCCAGAGTTGATAATGTCTCCGATCGTGCCATCCACCACGTTATAGAGCACGACTTCTTCGCGGTTGTTGTTGAAACGGCGGCGAATCAAATAGCCGCTCGGGCTTGCAATAGAATCACTCGCCATCGCGAGCACGCCCACGGCGCGGCCGCCGTCGCCATTCACCTCTGGCCCGAGCATAATCGAGACTTCCTGCGCATTGCGCCGCGTTTTGAGCACCGCAGCTTGCAAGCTCGCGCCGGTGTTCTGCACCGTGTTGCTCACGATTTTCATACTCGAGCCTGCAGCCCAATCTTTTCCCAAGCTCGGGCCGGTGCGATTGAAATCGTCTTTCTTCGTGGCGAGCAATGCCGTGCTGCCGCTCACCACGTTGGAAATTTTTGAAGCATTGCCGACTTCATCGAGCACTTTGAGCGCGAAGAAATATTCCACGCCGCCTTCGAGGCCGCTCACGGTAACTTGCTCGACCGAGCCGGAGACATTCGGTGTTTTGGTGACGTTCGCGGGATTAGCGCCGTTAAAATTGTTGGCGGTGATTTGTCCGGTAGAGTAGCGCACATCGTAACGGGAAGCTGCACCGATCTTGCCGTCATCGCCCGTGGTGGTAAATTCCAATGTCACCGTGGAAGACGTGGCCGAGAGAAATTTTAGATCCGTGACTTCATCTGGCTCCACCAAATCCGCGGCAGTCGTGGCGAAAAAATCGTCAACGGCATTCGAGGTGTTGCCGTTGATTTGCACGCCGGCATAAAGCTCCGAGGCATTGCCTTGCAAACGATCCGAGTCACGCAAGATGCCGTCGAGCACACCGTTCATCGTCACTGTGAATTTGTGGCCCTGCGCATCGCTGGCAATTTCAACTTGGAACACGTCGCCCGGCTGCGGCGCGGCAGCCTCGGCAGTGATCTTTTGAATCGGGCTTGCGCTCGCTACGCCGTTTTTCACCTCATACAAACGCAACGAAGGCGGATTGTCTTGCGAGTTATGAAAAATGAGGTAGCCGTTTGCTTTGTTGAATACGGGATTGTCGATCATCACCGTGAGGCCGCTGAAAGCGCGCCCGACAGCATCCGTGCCCGTGCCGTATTTGAAACTGACCAAACGCGGATTGGTAATCTCCGTGGCAATCGCGAGGAAGGTGTCGAAGTTATCGACCGCGGAAGTATTCTTGAGTTGATTGCTCACGATCTTCATCGCGCTGTTGGCGTTCCACGCCGCGCCGAGGCTCGCGCGGTTGAAATCGTCTTGAAATGTTTCGAGCGAAGGCGCGTGCTTGGCAATGATCGCGTTATAAAATTTGTCCGCGATCTTTTGATAACCCGCGTCGTTGGGATGCACGTTGTCCGCCAAATCCGCGCTGGCCAAATTATCTATCTTCACGAGCGTAATGTTCATGCCATTGCCCGCCTTCGTGGACACGAGCTGCTCGATGAGAGTGTTCAACTGCGTCGCTTGCGCCTGCTTGTCGTCCTTGCGCCGCGGAAGCGTGGCTTGATAGATTTCGATGAGAGGATTGAATAGTTTGATTTTCTCCAGCGCTTCGGAGATTTCATCGCGGATGGCATTGACCCCTTGTCCCGCGGTAATATCATTCGTGCCGATCATGAGCAACACGGCTTGCGGCGGGTTCGCGCCCAAATAGGAGAGCGCGTTGTCGCGAATTTCTTCGGCGCTGAAACCGCCGTGGCCTTCATGCTGTGTGTCGAAGAAACCCGTGCCGCCGCTCAAGCCGCCGACGAAATCCGTGCGATGGCCGCTGCTTTTAAAATTGGCGAAGAGTCGGGAGCGATAGCCGCCCAAATCGGAGGATTTATCCCCATCGGTGATCGAATCGCCGAGCGGCATAATTTTGAGTTGCGCTGCGGCTTCTTGCGTAAGCAAGAAACTCAGCGCAAACATGCACACGAGTTTCACCCAAGTGCTGGCGGAATGTGTTTTCGGGGTTGATGATCCGAGGAACGTGCTCTCCCTGTACGAAATCATCTCAGATGCCTTCACGATGCTAGCTCCAATAAAGTATGTTGATGTCGCTCTGAGGTGTAAACGCTGATTATCATTTGCTGCGATGGTTTCTGGTTGTTGGTTGTTGGCCTTGACGGCATTGCAACAACCGCTTTGCAGAACCTCGCGTTTAAAAAAGGCAATGCGTATGCCATTGGGCGCAAAGCCGCTTTTTGTTGCATTGCTGGTGCTTTCTGTTAGGGCAAGCGCACAGAATGGCGCGCCCACTCACGAACCGTGCGTTTCAAGACGGACAGTGTTTCAGCGCAATCATGCCGAAGGCAGTGAACTTTTCTACCTGAATTTTGCACTGCTGATACCGCCAACCTCCGCCTGATGCTTACCTGATCTTTACCCACATTTTGAATGCTGGACACAGATGGAAATCATACCATGCCACTCCTAAAGGAGTTTAATCACAGCTTGAGGGCGATTCTCTATAAACATGGCACCCCTAACGGGGTGCTTGATAAACCATCCGAAGCGATTGAGCCATCAAAAACCGCGTAGCGGTGATATGTTTATAGCAAGCATGCCCCTTATCAGCATCTTCGAACCCCGTTAGGGGTGACATGTGGATGCCGCCTCCTGTGTCCAGTAACGAAGTTATGGGACATGGTCAGGATGCTTACAGCAGGCTTCAAAGTCGCGGCATTATTCAATCGCATAGATTCGAATCTTCGGCCGTTCTAAAAATCCGAGTCCCCAAGGATGCCGCACACTTTCGGGCGGCAGAAATTCGCGCAACAATTTGCCTTCGCTCCGCAAGCTGGCAAAAAGCCTGTGCCACGACTTTACCATATCCGGAAATTTTGCGAGCATGGTGGGTTGCACAAATCTTTCTTCCAACAAACTCGAAGTGACGATCACTTGCACGCCTTCAGCGCGCAGGCTTTGCAAAGTGGGTGCGCGCCAATCGGCAAAGGTGGGCAAACCTTGCAAGTAGTGCTGCAACTCCTCTGCGCGCGTCGTGTCTTTGAAGACCTTGCGCATGAGCCACGCGGTTGCGGGCTTTTGCAAAAGCTCCAATTTGAAAGCAACGCGCGCGCGCGCAGACTCTTCCGTATAAAGCTCGATTTGTTTCAGCCGGCGCTGGGTTTGATCGATGGCAGGAAACATCCACGAGCCGACGCGTTGGGCAATCACAGTTTCCGGCGCGAGGTTATTTTCGATCCACTGCGCCGCTTCTCGGCGCGTATCCGGCTGCGTCACGATGCCGCACCACTTCACCATATAGAACACGGGCAAAGCAGAAAGCGCGACAGTGCACGCCGCGAGCACGCCGCGTTGCGCCGATCGCGCACGCACGAGTGTGGCGAACTGCGCGATGAAAATCGCGGCGTAGATACAAAAGAACGGGATCGCGGGCATGAGATAACGATCGACCTTCAACGCGGAGCGCCCGAGCAGCAGATAAAAAAAGAACGGAAACGAAAGCAGGAGCCACGTGCGCATTTGCGGCCGCCACAATGAAACGAGCAGTCCGCCCAACGCTGCAAGTATGAGCCACATGCCGATTCCGCCTGCCGGCGTCAGTTCGGTGAAATAACCGAAGAAGCCGGATTCTTCCACGCCCAAATGGCCTAAGCGCGAATGCAAAAGTTGGCTAATCAAACCCGTGGCAAAGGCCTTCGCATCCAATACCGCGTAGGGCGTTCCCGTCACAAATCCCAATCCTGCCAAGAGACTCAATTTCAAAAACAGTTTTGGAAAGAAAATTTTGAACCAACCAACGCCGGTGCTGCGACAAATTGCGAGCGCGGCGCCATACACGGTTAAGAGCACGAGGCCATTGGGATATTTTACGGACGCAGCGAGGCCGGAGAGAAATGCGGCAAGATAGTTTTTTTGTGCGCGTTGCGTTTGCGCCGCGGTGAGCGCGACATAGAAAGTGTATACCACAAAAAATGCCGAAGGCACATCCGTGGCGATGAAATGCGAGTCGGTGAAATGCAAATAGCTGACGGTGAGAAACCACGCGGCGAGCAGAGCCACGGTTTGCCCCCAGAGCGCGCGCGCGGAGAGAAACGTGAAATAAATCGTCGCGACGCCGAAGCCCGCGGTGAGCAAGCGACCGAGCACATGAAAGAGAAAGAGATGTTCTTGCGCGTAGGGATAAAGCTCGGCCAACGAACCGATCACGCCGCACAGCAGCATGAATAAACCGACAACAAAATAGAGCGCGGCAGTGAGATACAAATACAGCGAAGGATATTCGAAGAAGTGCGGATTGAGATCATAGGCAGGCGCTTGGAGCATGAGCAGCGCGCGGCCGACGATGTGATGCTCGTCGGGATGAACAATGTCGGGATAGCCAAACCACACGCCCCATACGCGCGAAAGCGCGGCAATGCACAAGATCACCCACAGAGTTTTGGGCACATTGCGTTCGTGTAAGGTCGTGCTGGCAATCAGGCTCCCGGTTTCGAATTTCGAAACGATCATGCGCTAGGTGAAAAAATGAAACGGCTTGCGAGGTTTGTTGGCTCATCAAAATATGCCCAGGTGAAAGCGAGCACGTTTCAAATACGCGCAGAGCAAAAGCTTTGCTGAAGCGCATGCGGAAAAGAGGCGCAAGAATCGCGCATTTTCATGCGGCGCGCGGCGACTAGCGCAGCCCCGACAAAAAAACTTACGCAACCTCCACAGCTTGAAAGTAATTGAAAGGGGTCGATAACAAGCAATGGCACAAAGCATCGTGCCGGGGATTTACGCTGCACAGACAAACTAGGTTCGCAAATGAGCACGCCGACAGAGCGCGAGGCAGAGACAAGCAGCAACGGCAAAACCGCGCCCGCGCTTGCCGAACGTAAGCCGAGCATATCGTTTTTCTTTCCTGCGTTTCAAGATGCAGGCACCGTGGAGAAATTGGCTCTGGCCGCAAGCACGGTGTTGCGCGAGATCGCGGAGAAGTGGGAAGTCATCATCGTCAATGACGGCAGCTTCGACAACACCGGCGAGGTGGCCGACGAATGCGCGGCGAAGTATGAAAACGTCGTGGTGCAGCATCACATCTATAACATCGGCTACGGCGCCGCGCTCAAAACCGGATTTTATACGGCGCAATACGATTTGATTTTCTACACCGACGGCGATATGCAATACGATCCGCAAGAGTTGAAGCTGCTCTTGCCTTTGCTCCAAGACAACATCGCCATCGTCAGCGGCTTTAAAAAGCAACGCGCCGACACGTGGGACCGCATTCTCAGCGCGCGGTTTTATAATTGGATTGTGCGCCTGATTTTTCGCATTCACGTGCGCGACGTAGACGCCGCGTTCAAACTCATCCGGCGCGAAGTGATCGATAGCATCGATTTGCGCTCCAACGGCGGCTTCATTTGCGCCGAGTTGTTCGCCAAGGCGCGCAAACTCGGCTACAAAGTCAAACAACTTCCGGTGAGCCATTACAAGCGCAGCTACGGCCGCTCTTCGGCGTTTAATCTGTTTTTTATTTTGCGCTCCATCATCGAGTTGCTGGAGTTGTGGTGGGATATTATGGCCCGCGAAAAATTCTTCGAATTACGTCAGCGTTTGTGGAGATTTCTACTGTGGAAAAAAGCATCGCCCTCGAAGGAGGGCAACCGGTCCGCAACGAGTTCCTCGTCTTCGGTAAACCTCGCATCGAGGCGGCGGAGATCGAGGAAGTCCTTGCCTGTTTAAAGTCGGGTTGGATTTCAACCGGCCCGCGCGTCAACAAGTTTGAAACGTTGTTTCGCGAGTACGTGGGCAGCAAACACGCGCTCGCGTTGAACTCTTGCACCGCGGGTTTGCATCTCGCGTTGCTCGTCGCGGGCGTGAAGCCCGGCGATGAAGTCATCACTTCGCCCATGACGTTTGCGGCTTCGGCGAATACCGTGATTCATTGCGGCGGCGTGCCCGTATTTGTGGATGTTGATCCGCGCACGGGTTTAATGGATCCGCTGCAGATCGAAGCGAAGATCACGCCCAAGACCAAAGCCATTGTGCCCGTGCATTATTGCGGCCGCGCCTGCGACATGGACACGATCATGGCCATTGCGCGCAAGCACAATCTCATTGTCATCGAAGATGCAGCGCACGCGATTGAAACCTGGTATCACGGCCAAAAGGTCGGCAACATTGGCGATTTCACGGTGTTCAGTTTTTATGTGACGAAGAACATCATCACGGGCGAAGGCGGCATTGTCACCACCAACAATCCCGAGTGGGCCGAGAAGATCAAAATCTATGGCCTGCACGGCATGAGCAAAGATGCGTGGAAGCGTTATTCCAAAGACGGCTTCAAGCATTATCAAATTCTCTATCCCGGTTTCAAGTACAACATGATGGACTTGCAAGCCGCGCTCGGCGTGCATCAAATTCAACGCGCGGACGAGTGGCTCAAAATCCGCGAAGTGATTTGGCAACGCTACGACGAAGCCTTTGCGGATCTGCCAATCTTCTTGCCGCCGCCCGCGGAAGAGAACACCGTGCATGCGCGCCATCTCTACACGCCGCTCATTGATTTGGAGCGCGTACGCTGCGACCGCGACACGATTTTGCAAGCGCTGCAACGCGAGAACATCGGCACCGGCATTCATTTCATCTCGCTGCACTTGCACGAATACTATCGCAACACCTTCGGTTTCACGCCCGAAGATTTTCCGCATGCGCGTTGGATTTCCGACCGCACGATCTCGCTGCCGTTTTCGCCCGCGTTGTCGGAGCAGGATATCACCGACGTGATCACCGCGGTGCGGCGCGTATTGCAATACTATCAGCGCTAATTTTTTCTACCCACGAAACACGCGAAAGCTTTTCTAAGTGTCTCGTGTATTTCGCGGAAAAAGAAAAAACTTGTTTGGGTAAAATGAAAAAGCCTTGTGCGGAACTAAGTCTGCACAAGGCTTTGGTGTTTTAGCGAATGCTTCCGCGAAATACGCCAATCATTTCCCGCCCTCCCGGAATTAAGAACTCGCGCTCGAACGCTGCAAACGAGCGGAACAGCTTGCGCAGCGTGGCTTCATTAAAACGCTGCCCCGAGTAAGCTTCGTCCTCCGTGCGCGGCTTCGTCAGCGCGCGGCTGATTTTTCCCAACCAACTATTTTCTTCGGAGAGATTGCGAATCGGCTCCGCGATGATGACTTTGCGCCGCGCCGCAACGAGCATCTTTTGCACAACGGCTTCGGCATTCGGCAGAAATTGATACAAACTCGCTTGCATGATGACAATCTCTGCCGGAGGAATTTTTTCATTCCACACATCAAACTCACGCATCGACACGCCTTGCGCTTTGCCCGCGGCGACAAATTGCGGCGAAAGCTCCAAGCCGAGATAGGTCACCCCTTTTTTGCGCAAAAAATGGCGATAGAGATACGCATCGCCCGCGCACAAATCCACCACCTGCGCCCCGGTAGAAATCTCCTCGGCCAGCGCTTCATAGCGCGCGCGAAAATTGCGCCCATACAACAAACGCATCACGAATTGATAGACGTTTTGACTGGAGTAAATAAAAGAAGAGTGTTGAGCCATGTGCGCCGCGGGTTTTGTTCGTTCCGTGTGAGAATCAAGATGGAAGTAACTACCCGCAGTCGCAGCGACGCGCGCAACTTATGGTGAGATGGATATGCGCGGAAGTAGGACGAAAGCAACTTTGTGCAAGTAGGGGGCAAATTGCTGTTGTGCTAAAATTAAATCTTGACTACTTTCTTGCACCAAACATGAACCAACATAAAGGGAAAACGATGGCACTGGATATTACTTTAGATCGGCAAGTTGCAACCCTTCGCGTGGAGGAATTGGTGGCGCTAATTCGCCAGACCGTGCGAGAAGAACTATCCGGATTGTTGAGCGAATCTATAAACGCCGATCTTCCCGCTTTGCCGCCGCCGCTTCGTGATCCGGATGCCGTCATCGGCAAAATGCAAGCTACGGGAAAATACAACAAAAAATTTCTCGCTTCTTTGCGCAAAGGCATGATGCGCTCTCAAGCATTTCAAACTGCGCAAGTAGGATCGGAAGCATGAATATTCTGCCGTTAAGGCCAGACTTAGAGCGTTATTTGGCTAGACATCAATTGCGCAAAAAGTGGGATAAACAAAAGGCTCTCTTTGAAAATAACTGGCGTCATCCTAGTCTCAATTCTGAATTGTTAGAGCCGCAAGATCTACACATTTACTCCTTCCGTATCGATAAGAAATATCGCGCCATCTTCGTTTTCGTTGACGATCATACCGTGGAAATCATTGCTCTCACCAATCACTACCGATAATTTTTCCGCCTCATCCCTGCACCTCCAACTTGTGCGCCTTCCTTCCGCCGCGCGGCGTTTTATCAATCATCAAATGACGATTGAGGAGCACATGCGCCAATTCCACCGCACGCCCGACTAACTCTTGCGCGCCTTCACGCAGTTCTTTGCTGTTCATCACATGAAGCACGTTGCGTTCCATGTCTTCTGCGGACCATCCGCGCGAGTGCGCAATAAACGGAAACTGCGGAAAGTAAAATCCCAACTCGGAAAAGAAGCCCAGCAGATGGCCCGCCACACCTTGCACGTTATCCTGCCCGCCGGTGATGATGAAACTCGCCACTTTGTTTTGCAACAGCACGCGATCGCGAATCGTGATTTGATTTTGCACGCAATTCAAGCGCTCCGCCATTTTAAAAAAGAGCGAGCCGGCTTGACCCCAACGAATCGGCGTCGCCAGCACCACCACGTCGCCCCAATGCACCATCGCCTCGTAAACTTGCTCCATTTCATCGTGCGGATCCATTTGCGTAATCGAACACGGCCACGTGCACGCTTGCGCGCTCTTCGAATAATAGCCCTCGCAATTGCGAAAGCGCAGCGCATTCAAATTGATTAGCTTCGTCTCGCATTGCAGATCGTTGCGCGCATGTTCGAGCGCAACATTGAGCAACGCCTCGGAAGTGGAATAACGCGGATTGTTATGGTCCATTGCCGTGGTCGAAATGCCGACCACACGCACCGGCCCGTCTTCTCGCTTAATCGGCCGCGCCAGCGGATGCGGCGCATGCGGCTTTTTGTTGCGTTGCGTCACAGGCTCAAGCCGCAGCAGCAACCGCTCATTCTCCACGCGCACTTCATAACTCGGCACACAGTCTTCTTCAAAGCCCGGCTCGCCCACGCCGGTCTTGCAATGAAATTTCCAATTGTGCCACGGACACGTCACATACTCGCCTTCGAGCCGGCCTTGACCCAACGGCCCGCCCACGTGATTGCACACGCCCGAGATCGCGCCGAACGCGCCGTCTTTGTATGAAATCGCAATCTTCGTTTTGCCGATGGTTATTTCGGTCAATGCCTTCGTTTGAAACGCGCTGATGGGGCCGAGATCTTGCCAACCATTTGCTGCCATGAGTGCTCCTTTGTGTGAGGTCCGCGAAGCGAGCTGTTGTGCTGCGTACCATACTCAACGCGCGAACGAAATGCAAAGGCTTTGTCTTTTCTTCAAACACCGAATCTGGCGGGTAAATCATACGACACGAAATGAACTGTTGCACTCCGCTCGAATTGTCATTTTGTAAGAAGCTTCCCTCGCGCCGGGAAGCGAGCCGAGTGCGAAGAAAGTTTTTTCAGGATGACAGTTCACTGTAGGGCGCAAAAAATTTATACTGAAGCGGCATTCAACTCTTCGACAATTAACCCATCACATGGCAAACTACGATTACGATCTCATCGTCATTGGCTCCGGCCCGGCCGGCGAAAAAGGCGCAGCGCAAGCAGCGTACTTCGGCAAGAAAGTCGCGCTCATCGAACGCAGCGCGCACCTCGGCGGCGCGGGGCTGAACACCGGCACGGTGCCTTCGAAAACTTTGCGCGAGACCGCGTTGTATTTCTCCGGGCTGCGGCAACGCGGGCTTTATGGCATCGACTACTCGTTGCGCGAAAATCTCACGGTCAACGATTTCATGCATCGCAAGCAGATCGTGATCGAGAACCAATGGCAGCTTATTCAGAAAAATTTGGAGCGACATAACATCGCACTCGTTCACGGCGAGGCTTCATTGCAAGATGCGCATACGGTGCGCGTTGCTACGCCGGAAGGCGAGACGCGCGCACTCACGAGCGAAATTGTTTTGCTCGCCACCGGCTCTGCGCCGTTTCATCCGCCGGAAGTGCCGTTTGATCATCGCATCATCTTTGATTCGGATTCGATTCTCCATATGAGCCGCATTCCGCAAAGCATGGCCGTGATCGGCGGCGGCGTGATCGGCTCGGAGTACGCTTCGATCTTCACTGCGCTCGGCGTGCGTGTGACATTGATTGACGGTCGCGAACGCCTGCTCCCCTTTGTTGACGGCGAGATTGCAGAGCGACTGCAGCGGCAATTGGAGAGCCTCGGCTTGCGTTTTTTGTTTAATGATCGCGTGCTCAATATTAAAGTCGATGCCGCGCATGCCGAGTTGAGTTTGCAAAGCGGAGAAACCTTGCAATGCGACATTGCGCTCTTTGCCGCGGGCAGGCAAAGCAATGTGAGCGGTTTGAATTTGGAAGAAATCGGAGTGCAACTCGGCAATCGCGGCTTGGTGCTCGTGAATGAAAAATATCAAACCAGCGTGCCGAACATTTACGCCGCGGGCGATGTGATCGGTTTTCCCGCGCTCGCTTCCACTTCGATGGAGCAGGCGCGCGTGGCCATGGTGCATGCGTTTGATTTGCGCTATAAAGAGCGCGTGGCCGCAACGTTGCCGCTCGCGGTGTATACGATTCCAGAGTTGGGCTTGGTGGGATTAACCGAGGAAGATTGCGCGAAGAAGAACCTTGCCTATCTCACCGGCTGCGCGTTTTATGAAAACAATGCGCGCGGTCAAATCATCGGCGACATGAGCGGCATGCTCAAGCTCATCTTTTCTCCCGAGGACAAAAAACTTTTAGGCGTGCATCTCATCGGCGAGATGGCTTCGGAGTTGGTTCATCTCGGCGCGCAAGTGCTCGCGGCGAACGGCACGATTGATCATTTCATTCATGCGGTGTATAACTATCCGAGCTTGTCGGAGATTTACAAATACGCGGCATATGATGGACTGGGGAAGCTGAATCGTTATCGCGTGCTCGCGGGGTGAGCAATGATGAGGGCTGATTAAAACAGGAGTGCACGTTTTTTTAGAGATGAGTGGAAGCAGAAAGATTGAATGATAGACGATATTCAAATTCTTGGATTACCTTCCTAAAGCCCGTCATTCAGCAGGAATCTTTTTGAACACTGGAACAAGTCTCCAGCGCTTAAAAAGATTCCTACTAAATGACAGGACAAGAGGCGCGACCTTAGCGCAACGCAATCGCTTCTCCGTTCGGGCCGAGCAACACAAGCTTGGCCCAATCATCGCGCACGAAAAAGGAACGCAGATCGGCGCGCAGCCGTACGGTGAGATACGCTTCACACGGATCGCCATTGCCATTGTGATAAAGAAAAATATAGGCCACCGTGTTTTCGATGCGATTGAGACGCAACTCGTATTCATGCTTGCGGCAACCGCCGCTGTATGAGATTCTGAGTTGCAGCCGCTCATCCACCAGCTTTGCCGAATCCGCGTGCAAAAAATATGAATCGCCAAACTCCAGCGCATGCGGGTTCGCATTGAATGCAATCTCGCTTTGCGAAGAATCGGCATCGCAATGCGCCGCATTGCCCGAAGCGAGTTTGAAACCGTATTGTTCGAAGAGAGAGAAGTCCTCGGTGTTGATCAACAAGCGCGCGGCGTAGCCCATCGGACACGAGCATGCCTGACAAATGATTTCTAAAACCCACTCTTCGCGATACGCATAAAACTCCGCGCCGCGCTTGCGGAAGAACGCGCGCAGCACTTCCGCCTCCTGCTCGCGTGCAGGAGACTCGCCTTTTTCTTTGATCCACTCCTGTTGCCACACATTGCCCTCACATTGCACGGGCATGATTTCCACCCACACGCGATCGCCGGAAGGGAGAAAGCGAGCAGTCTCACACGGCACAATGTGATCGCAGGCCGCGAGCGCAAGCAAAGCGGCGCACGAGAGACGAAGGAGTATTCGTTTCATTGCAATACGACCATTTTCTTTAATTCCGCGAAGCGACCAACTTGCAAGCGATAAAAGTAAACGCCCGCGGAAACGCTCCGGCCCGCTTCATCTCTACCATTCCACAACAAACGATACTCACCCGCGGCGTTGCGCCCGTTCACGAGCGTGCGAATCTCTTGTCCGAGCGCATTCAAAATGGTGAGCGTGACTTCTGCCGGCTCTTGCAAGGTAAAACGAATGAGCGTCGCTTCCGGCATTGCCGAACTCTGCGCAAGCGGATTGGGGAAATTTTGTGCGAGCGTGAAACCGCGCGGCGTGGAGTCTGTGCGATCATCTTCCACGGAGGTGGGCTTATTGATGATCACACTCGCCAAAGGATATTCAAACACCGCGATGCCGTGCAAGTCGCGCCGCACCACGCCGACATTGGGGTGATACCATTCGGTCCAGTCATTATCCGCGCCGTTGAATTTGAAATGAAAACGCAGGCACGGAAAGTACGTGCCCGAAGGCGTTCGAATCGTGTCCGTCTTGCTTACGAGTTGCACATCCCACTCCGCCAAAGCGCGCGGACCGACCACATGCCAGGTTTCTTTTTCCGCGGCGTTGAAATCGACCCACAGTTGCTCAGGCTGATCGCTCAACAAGAAGAGCTTGCCGTCCTCGGAAAGGCGCAGCAACGGATTTTCAAATTCGCGAAATTGATCAAAACGAAAATAGCGCTTGCCGTCAATACGAATCGTGTCGCGAATCGTCTCGGTGATATTAGCACCGAAGACGCTCGCATAATTCCAAGCGTTGCCGACACTGAGTGGAAAAGCAGAGAAGCTCGCAAGATATTTTAAATCTTCCTCTGCCCCGCTGGCGCGCCACGTACGCATGCATAGGTGCGTGTGCAGCGTTCCAGAATCATCTTTGGAAGCGTAGACAAGGTACGTTTCACCCACGCGAAAATCAAAACCGCAAGCGGCCTCGTTCTCCGGCGTAAAAATTTGCGCCACTTCCACGGGCCGCCCCTTCCATATTTTGATGATTTCGAATTGCGCGACGCGCTCGGTTTGCGAAGGCGCGAGTTCAAACGAAACTACTTTGCCGAGGAATACCGCATCCGCCGCTGCAACGGCCTGCGCAACAGGCGGCGGCGGCAGGCAGGTGCAGGCTTGTGAAGTCTGAGCAAATGAAAGCATGAAGAGCACAATGGCGGAAAAGGTTGTGACACGGAGAGAACGCATGAAAAGTTGGCCTTTCTAATTTGGAATACGAGTTATTTGCCGAACGCAAACGCCAAGCCCAATTTGAACGCCCACCGGCCGGCGGGTGTGACACTGGTTTGATAAGTATGAAAAGGAAACATGTGCTGAACTTCGCCGATCAAATGCCAGCGTTGAAAGAGCCGTGGGCGAACAAACGCACCGGCCTCCAAAATATGAAACTGCCATTGAAAGTCATGGCCGATCTCGCCATTGATTTCTCTACCATCGACATATTCAAACGCAAGGCGATGCCGCCATAAAAGTCGAGCGGGAGCACAGGAAACTCGGCCATGTGCACGCCGAGTCGCATGCCGAGAACTTGTGCGCTCGTGGAATAGGTGATGCAATCGCTGCAATTGCGCGCCGTCTGCTCCACGCCGTCATCCCACACGCTTCCGTAGACAGCGAGCGAAAAGAGGAGCGAATCATGCTGAAGCGCAAAGAGCTTGTGCGCTAGTTCCAACTCGGGATAAAAGGAATACGCGGACTGAGGGTTGAACGAGTGCTGTTGCCAATTGCGAATGGCACCAACTTTAATCGCGAGGAGCGGAGCAAAACGCTGCGTCTGCAATGCGGGAGCGAGCAGTGCGAGCCATATGATTGCGAGTGTAGTAAGAGTTGCTTTCATAGCGATCTCACTTCTTCTTCGGCAACGGGCTGCCTTCTTCTCCGGCAAATTCGACGCGGCCATCTTCATGCACAAAGAATTGCCAATAATGTCTATCGATACATCCTGACGGACAATCTCCCCAACCGTACTCGTAGCGCAAGCCAATGGCGCGCGATTCTAAATTGGCGTGAATGTCACGATCGCCGCCGATCCAGCTATCGGGATAGGCAGAGTAAACACCAGCTATTTCGGAAAATTTCCTTGCCAATGCGGGAAGATTCAGTGGCTGCTTTGTTTGCAAAATAAAAAAGTCGAGCACAAATGATTGCCGGCGTAGAGAAAGTTCGTATTGGTGCAGCAGTTTATCAACTTGAGGCTCGCCTGTGACTGTCTCGCCGCGACGCAATGCTTTCACCCACGCTCTTGTTGTATCGGCTGAAAGAACCAAGCTGTAAAGCTCGGGATGGAGAAACGTGTGAATCGCATAAGCTTCGACCACGGCATCGCGCGCGGGCAAATCCACGGCATTGTGAACGAGAATCAAAGCCTCATAAAAAGTTTGCACCAGTTCAGCCGGCAATTCCACTGGCTCTGTCGCAAGATCGCGCGTGCGCTCAAGCTCCCGCAAAGCCAGTCGCGCCGCGTCTTCGTAATAAGCCCGGCGCATGGAATCGGGAAGCGACGAGTCCTCGGCATTGCTGAACGCGGAAAATTGCGACGGCGAAAGCGCCTCATGCGAGCAATGCAAAATGCTCAAGCCGAGGCCGCATGCAAGAAGCAGCGCGAGTTTTTTG
Organism: bacterium; assembly: GCA_041918175.1. Classification (GTDB taxonomy): domain Bacteria; phylum Zhuqueibacterota; class Zhuqueibacteria; order Zhuqueibacterales; family Zhuqueibacteraceae; genus JABWAN01. The sequence goes on along the minus strand of JAYRWE010000109.1, from coordinate 71,723 downwards.
TGCATAGTCATTTGCCGTTTTAAATTGTAGCCCTGCGCCCTTGTGGCGCAATGTCGCAGCACGAACTTCAACCGCACTCCACAAGGGGCGCGACTACTGCGTAATGGCAAACACATTCGAATAATCCACCTGCGACATGCAGCCGCTCTTGCGCAATGCCGGCAAAGCCATCGCCCAAGCGCAAGCGCGCGTAGTAAGTTTGATCGGAGGTGTTCGTCAGCGCGGCTTTGATGATTTGATTCGAACCCAAATCACTCGCGGCCCACGAATAATCCTCACGCTCGGTTTTGATTTGAAGCGCGCCGTTGCCCGATTCCTGCGGCGCAAGACGGGCAAGATTTTTATTCGAGGGGGCGGTGCTATGCGTGCAGCTTAACAAGAACAAGACGGAAGCGACGACGAACATGCGTACGATGCTCATACGCTTACCTCACGCGAAATTCATTGGTGAGCAACTCGATGCGCGTGTTTTTGTTTTGCAAAAAGACCATGCCTTTAAAACGATAAAGCCCCACGGGCATCGGCTGGTCAAAGTCGAATACAAAACTTGTTTGCTTGCCCGCATCGAGCAGATATAGGGCGGCCGTGCAAGCCTGACCTTCTTGCAATGCGCTGCTCTGCCATTTCCCCTCGCGATACTCTTCCAACGTCGAGGAGCAAAGATTGTAGCTCAACGTTTTCTCGTCCGCGCGATTGGCGAGCGTGAGCGTGATCGCATCCTCGCTGCCGTATTGCGCGCGATCCGTGTAAAGCTCTGCTTCGTCCTCGGCACCGAAGATGCCGTTGATATGATTGCAGCCGAACAAGAGCGCGGCGCAACAGAAGGCGAGAAGATGACGCATGATATACTCCTTTCTGTAATGCAAAACGATTTCCGGCAAAACCATTAAGAAAATAGTTTTGCCGGCCATCGTCTTGCTTCAATGCGTTTAAAGATTCAACAACACCGCAAACTGCCACGTTTCCAAATCCGTGAGCGAGGTGCTCGTGCCCATGTCGAGGCGCACATGCTTGGAGGGTTCGAAGCTCAGGCCCAAACGAAAGTCCAAAGAATTTTCGCTGCGGCGCGCGGGCGTGGCAATGTAGCTATCGATGCGCTGCGGCGGATTCTCCGGCGTGGTGCCGCCTGGACGAATCACCACGAGCGAGTCTGTGCGAAACCAAATGTCGATGCGCTCTTCCGCGGAGATTTTGAGATATTGTTTGATCGCGCCCGCGTGCAGCGTGAAGTTGCGGCCGAGATAGTATGACATCGTCACGGGCAACGCCACGCGCGTGGTCGTGGTGTTGCGATTCAGCCGAAGCGTTTTGTTCTCAATGCCAATGCGGCTCTCCGGCATTTGCCACGGCGTCTTCTCGCGTTGATGGCTCGAACGATAAATTTGCGCGTCTTCATACATCAACATCTTGCTCTCGTTTGATTCAACAGACAAGCCCACGGCAAACTCACTGCGCTCGCGCATGGGGAGGACCAAGCCGAGCGCGAGATTCTTGCGTGTAATCTCTTCTTCACCTGCGCCAGCACGATCCTCGCTGAAGCGCGAAGCGTAATCGCCGATATAAACCGTGCTGTCGAGATCATAGCGAAAACGATAAAAACTCGCGCTCGTATCGCGCGCCGTGTTGCCGTTGGTAAGATCGATATCAGACTTGTGAATTTCCGCGCGGAAGCGGAAGGCGATGTCGTTTCGCATGGGCAGTTCGCCGTGCATGCCCGCATAGTTGGTATTGCCTTCGTGCTTCCACTGGCTTGCGCTCTCGTGCGAATAACGCGAGCGGCTAAACCAGTCATTACGCTGCGGATCGTCGTAGCTATAAAAACTGCTGTCGCGCTCGTCGGCGAATTGTTGATGATCGCCCGTGATGCGACCGGCAAAGAAGCCCAGCTCGCGTTTCGCAAAAGCGAGCACGGCGCCGGCGCTCACTTCGGTTTGGCGCAGATCGGCGCGCACGCCTTTGGTGTTGAGATAGCGCGAGAGGTAATGATAGTTTTTGTCATCGTAATTGTTGATACGAACATAGTCTCCGTCCACGTCGGTCTGCGTGCGGCTCACCTTTGCGCCGAGCGCGAGAAACTTCGCGGGCTTGAGGCTGAGATACGCGTCGAACAAATGCGCGGTCTCGGTTTTCTCGTCCAAACCGTCTTGTTTGATATTGGGATCAAGCTCGGGAAAGTCGCGGCCAGCCTCGGCGCGCACGCCGAACGCATCGTATGCGCCATAGTACCAAAAGGGCACGTACTCATAAAACGTCCCTTGATGATGAATGAGTTCATATGAGAGCGCGAACTTCACACCCGGCAAAAGTTTCGCGGCCACATCGCCGACATAGAGCGCGGACACGAGCGGCTCCAGCTTGCGCTCCGCGGGCTGCGCCCAATAAGGCGGCGCGAAATAAATGTTGCTATATGCATAGAGCGGATAAACGCGATACTCCGGCGCTTCGGGTTTTTCCGCGCTGCCTTTGAGGTCGATATAAAGCTTGTTGCCGGAAATGGTCGCGAGCGTTGCGGGCTGAAACGACATCTCACTCAACGGATCAGGCAAAATGCCGAGCAAGCCCGCGTCGAGATTTTTTAAATTCAAAGTGAGCACGCGATGCGGTCGCAGAAAATAATCGCGCGAATCGAAGCCTTTTTCCAAAACATAATCGCTCCAATATTGCGCGCGCAGCGTGAGCGGAGTTAATACCAAAGCGGCAATGCCGAGTAAACGGATCCAGAATTTCATTATTGGCTCCAGCATGAAGGTTCAAGTTGTTTGCTGCTCGTTGCTTCTCGTTCCCAAACTCTGTTTGGGAACGCAAGTGCATTTGAAACTCTGTTTCAAATGCGCCGCTCAGCCACCGCGCTCTGCGTGCTCGATGAATTTGAAACAAAGTTTCTCGGGCACGTGTGTTCCCAAACGGAGTTTGGGAGCAAGATAAAATGGGTTTCTACCACCTCAATTTTGCACTTGTGATGCCGCCGACCTCCGCCTGATGCTGTAAGCATCAGGCTAAAAGGTGAAAGCGATCTAAAGATCGCTAAACACCCATTGGGTGGCAGCCGACTTTAGTCGGCTTGCATCTTCTAGCCCGATGCTTCAGCATCGGGCGATGGTGCGCGAGATTATCAGTGCAAAATTCAGGTACCAACTGAGCCAAATCGGTTACGGCTGCATCATTCTTCCTATAAACAAAATCGTCTGCGAATGATTTTCACGAATGAGATAAACAAACGGCCGGTCGAGGCGCATTTCATGTGCTGAATCGATCACAATCCCAACCGAAGTGGCGGCCGCCGCTTCCGTGCCTTCCTCATTTACTTCCACAAAGGTCTTGTGTTTAACTTCGCTGATCTTCAACTCGCCGGCTTGTCGGATTTTGGTAAAGTCCGCGGCTGGCGTGAATGCGATTCCCATGCCCAACGCGGCTAATGCTTGATTCAACGGAATGGAATAACTCAAAGTGAATTTCGGCATAAAAAGCGTTAAATTCTGCTTCGTGAAATCATTCCTCCACCTCGCCCAACCCTCCGCCGTGAACACGGCAATCACCGAATCAACGGCAATGCCCGCGTGCGGCAGGAGAATCGTCATGCTAAAACCCGCGTCGCCATAGGGCAGATCAATGGCCTGGAAAAAGTCGTTGGAAAAATAATTCCAATCGTTTTTCAAGTTCATCATTCTGCACGCCGTCTTCGCGCCGTTGGCCGTTGTGAACCAATCGTCGCGTGTGTGGCGCGGATCGAATTTGTGCGTCCATGCGCCTTTGAAGTAGATGGCGTTGATTAGGAACATCACATGCTCGGGATTGATTTGCTCCACGATTTTTTCGATACGGCCGCGCGTCTTTTCTTTCACCCACGCATTGATGATAGCTGTGGCTTGCGGATCGTTAAAATTCAAGCCACGCACCACGGCATTGAAATAAGTTTGATTGTTTGAAATGAATTCCGATTCCACTGCCAGCTCTTGCCGATACCAAATGGAATTGGCGATTTGAAATTGCACGCGAGGATCAAGCTGCACGAGCAATGCGATCAAGCTTTGATAGGATTGATTGATTTCTGCGGCGGTCAAGCCGGAAAGTTCGAGCGCGCTTTCCATGGCTGTACGCGTCTCGCCATTTGCGCCGTTCAGCGTCATGCCCAATGCCATGGCCACGCTTAACGGCGAGATGAAAACGTTTTTGTCTTTTTCCTCTTTGGCAACTTCGCGAAAGAGTTTGAGCGCAAAGCGATTGTCTGATTCGACCAAACTTTTTTCCAGCGCGGTCAATTCGCGAAAGACGCGATTGGTTGGGCCAATGGCATTGTGCTCACAGGCGGCGAGCAAAAGGCTCAGGCTGAACAAGATCGCAAGGAGATGGTGGTTCGTTTTCATGTTTGCACCTCGGCAAGATTTACGCACATAGTAATGCCTCAATTATTGGTGGTAACACAGACCGCCGGTCTGTAAAAAAACACCAGTCGGGCCGACTGGGTTACGATTTCTCATCAATAACTGAGGCCCTACCGTACACACACTTTTCATGGTTTGAACAGCTCATAGCCAGCTTGCGCCACGAGGCTAAATCCTCCGAAGTTGATCATCGCGACCAAGCCTTCCTGCGGTGAAAAGAGGGCGACGTGACCGGGGCCATCCACATACGTGAGTCGCTCATCATAATACACCGTGAGATTTTCATACCTATTCAAGTGCAATTGCGCGCGCTCTGCCTGCCCGAGAAAATGGTTCTTGCCGGTTTGCTCACGCAGGCCAAAGAGACTGGAATCTACTGCAATGCGCACGCGATTCGAATCGATAGGCGTCAGCCAAAGAATGCCTTCATGGCTATTGAGAAAGCGGAAAAGCTTAGAGTCGTTGTTTCCCACTTGCCGCGCGAAAGAATCTTCGAACTGCATTTGAAAAATTGTCGTGTCACTGGAGGAACGCCCGTGAAGCGTTTCTGCAAAAGTTATAAGCTTGCCCGCTTTGGCAATGACGGCAAGCGTGAGCGTATCGCCCGTCAGCTTGCGCGTCTCGTCGTAAAACTTTTCCCATTTGAGATAGTGCCACTCTTGCCCGACTTTCAATTCGGAAAAGGAGAACGCCGACGGCGCAAGCGGATTCTTCGCGTCGCAATTCCACAGCGCGAGCGCGAGGAGAAGCAAGCAGAGCGCATGGCAAAGATCTTTACCAAACTTTTTAAGTTGGGTATAGGTTGAGTTCCGGATCAGGGCTTTCATTTTTGCCTCGTGACTTTGAGCAATGCGCGATAATCGGAAGCGGGCGTCGTTTCGGGATAGGGTTCGAGTTGCAACAACGTGATCTTATATCCGAGTGCGGTCGTGGATTCGTGGCAACAGGTATCCGCAGCGCTGGTAGTGCCGGAGATGAAAATATCCGCAAAGGCCGAATCGCCAAGCTGCGGTTTCAGCCACAAGCGTATATCTCCGCGCCCTGCCCAAACACAAATGACCTCGCGCGGGCAGCGTGAATCTGAGACGACTTGCTGAAAACCAATTTGAGTATTATCCGGCGAGAGAGTTTTGCTTTCGCCCACTTTAAGCCAGAAATTTTCCTCTTCGGAAGTGAACTTGGAAATTTCCTTTTCCGAGAGCATGGGATTTTCGCGTTGGCTCTCACACGCGACGAGCAGCAATAACAGCATGCTTACAGCAAGAACTTGTTTCATGGTTTGCACTCCTTTTAGTTATTGCATCAAGATTATCTAGCGCACGACCAACGTCTTCGTGCCCACTTCAGTAAATTTCCGGATGTCTTCTCGTTCCCAAACTCTGTTTGGGAAGGCAATTGTACCTGAAACTCTGTTTCAATTGCTCCGCTCAATCTCTGCGCTCTGCGTACGCGATGAGCTTGAAGCGAGGTTTCTTGGGCAAGTGTGTTCCCAAACGGAGTTTGGGAACAAGAGCGCTAGGCAGACTCGCTTATCTCGTCAATATCATCTTGCGCACGGCCATGGTTTTCGCGCCCGCGACGAGACGATCTTCTCGCTCCCAAACTCTGTTTGGGAACGCAATTGTGCCTGAAACTCCGTTTCAATTGCTCCGCTCAATCTCCGCACTCTGTGTGCACGATGAGCTTGAAACAAAGTTTCTTGTGCAAGTGTGTTCCCAAACGGAGTTTGGGAACAAGAGCACAAAGGCGGACTCGCTTATCTCGTCAAAATCATTTTGCGCACGGCCATCGTCTTCACGCCTGCAACGAGACGATAGAAATAAATTCCGCTCGGCACGAATCTGCCTGCGGCATCTTTGCCGTTCCATTGCGCGGTGTATTCGCCCGGCGTTTGCGTGCGCTCAACCAACGTCGCGACGCGCTTGCCGAGCAGGTCATAGATTTCAACTTTGAGGTGTTGCGTCGCCGGAAGTTGATAGCGAATCACAGTTGCCGCTGCTTCATTGCGCGAGAAAGGATTCGGCACGTTTTGCGCGAGCGCGAAGCCTTGCGGAAGATTGTTGCTCGGCGGGTCATTGACATTTGTCGGCGCGCTTTGATATTTCCATACGCCGTAGCCAGCAGTGGCAATATAAATCACGCCGGCTTGGTGCGGATCAGCGACAATGCTTCGAATCCCATGGCCTTCGCCGCGATCAACCGGCGCAGAGATTTCTTTCCACGTTGCGCCGGCATCAAAACTTTCCCAGAGCGCCCAGGTGTTGGGATCGGCAATCGCGCCGCCCGCGTAAATGTGATTCGCATTCGCTGCGTCGAGCGCGAGGCCGTAAAAATAAACCGGCGTGTCAAACAAGCCGGTCTTGCTCCAATTCTTCCCACCATCCACAGTCTTAATCACAGCGCCTTCCATGCCCGCATAAACAATGTTCGGATCGCTCGGGTGCAGCGCGAGCGCATCGCAGGCATTGTCGCCTTGCATATCGGGATAAAACACTTCCCATGTTTTGCCTTCGTCGAGTGATTTCCCAATCCACGGCGCGAAGATCGAAGTCTCTCCGCCGGCCCACACCACGTCATCGAAATGCAAACGATTCACGGCAATGGCATTCGTGACGCCGAAGCCGCCGTAATATCCCAACTCCCACACACGCGTGGAAGTGTTGGCGCGATAAACATAGCCGCTGCCGCCGGCAAAAGTCGGCGCTGGAGGCCGATGCCCGGTTGATTCAAAACTCATGAGCGCACGCACATGATTGATTTCGCCGCGCACAATGCCGGAATCAGCCGCGAGCCACTCACCGTTTTCATAGCGATAAATCAGCGTCGTATCGTTCGTATTAAAAGGCGGGAACACGCCGGCAACGGGCGTATGAAAGAGCGCCGGGCCAATGCCCCACACGTGAATGTCGAGGCTGGAAATTTCTTTATGCAACAAACCTAGGCTTTGCCAGGTCGTGTCGGAAGTATAACGCCACACACCGGAGTCCGTAGTTGCCGCATAAAAAATCGGATTGCCAAGAAACGATTGTTGCACCAACGCCAGCGCGACGACTTTCTTGCCTGCGAGGCCAAATGGTTGCAAAGCTTTCGCAGTTTGCGCGAAAACAGAGGCGCTGAGCGCAAATAAGCAGCACAGGTTAATAATGCGCGGGAACCATTTCATATGTTCATCTCCTGTTCATGCACGTTTCGTTCTGATTTCACTCGTATCCACTGCAGCGTTGTTCGATGCAGGCCCCCTCTGCACCTCGAACGCGGAGCCATATTTTTTCTGCATGGCTTCGCGCAAACACACGTGCACGTTATGCCTAATTTCAAACACAATGCCAGGAGAAAGAGTGCGCAAGAATTGGAAACGGGAACGAGGGAATGCTGTGGCGGGCTTTGGAAAAATTAAGTTTGTCTCGCGTATGGCAAGTACATAACGGGCGCGCGCAGAGGACAAGCCGGAAACACGCATCAAGAATTTGAAGCGCACACCAAATTTCTGTGCGCGGTGTGCGCTTGCAAGCTACTGTGCAAAATTACGGCTCCACTCGCGCGCCTTCAGCAATCGAGATAATATAGGGCACGCCGCCCGCAGAGCGAATGGCTTCGGCCACAGCTTCGGCATGTTGCGGCGCATAGGCGAACATACATCCGCCGCCGCCTGAGCCGTTGATTTTTCCGCCCAATGCTCCCGCTCGTCTCGCACCTTCCAACATGCGCTCGATCTTCGGCGTCGAAACTTTTTTGTGATGGCTTAATTGCTCATGATGCAGCGCGAGCAATTCGCCCAAATGCGCGTGGTCGAGCGGCTCGTGCTTGAGCACGACCAGGGCCGCGCGCAGCAAATCGCGATCGTTCAAATTTGCGCGCAGCACTTCCGCGTGGCGCGGCGGTAATGTTTGCAAAGCAGCATGCGCTTCATCTAAAGACGTCTTTCTCAAATCAAAGGCAGGGAGCGGTGTGCGGATCATTTGCACGGCTTCTTGCGCCACGTCGCGCACGTTGCGCAAAATGCCCATTGTGTCTTTCGGCTCCTGCGAATCGCCGAGCACGAACGCGCCGAGCTTGGGTTGCAACGTTTCGATTTCGTTGTTCAGAAAATCGAGATAGATCACGTTGCCATGGCACGTGGAAAATTGATCCATCATGCCGCCCGGTTCGTTGAACTCATGCACCTCAGCTTGATACGCAAGGCGCGAGATCGTTGCAGGGCTGTTCTGCTCCGCGTCGTTCGCTGCCGTGAGTAAAAATTTTATCCACGAAACCATGAGCGCCGAAGAACTCGAAGTGCCGGAATTGATCGGCACTTTGCCGCGCACTTCGCAGTTCCAACCATGCTGCGGGCGAAAGCCGCGATCCCATACGACATTGAAGCCGCTGCGAAAATAATCGCGCGGGCGTTCATACGCGAGACGACCGTTCGGCACAATCTCAATCTGCTCGCCAATGTCCGGCAGGTCGATGTGGAAAATCAAATCCGGCCGCGGCGTGGCGGTGATGCGCATGCGCAAGCTAATCGCCGCGGCAATCACGGGCAGGCCGAGATAATCTTGATGCTCGCCAAAGAGGCAAATGCGCCCTGGTGTGGAAATCGTTAGTTTGTTTTCCATGTTGCTTCCTTTGCCGATGAGGGGTTTAATACTTGGTTTGCTCAAAACGCCGCCCGCATCTCCATCTTCCCCAAGTGCGCGATCTGCGCGCGCTCCGCTTCTTTTCTGCCTAAATACGACAACGAAAAATTGACATTGCCGCTCACGCGATATTCAAACGCGAGATTCCAGCGCAGCGTTGTGCCTTCGCGATTGCCGGCCGCAAGCTCGTATGGCAACGTTTGCCCGGCCGGCTCGGCTTGCACTTGCACCCATTCTAGCTCACTGCTCAATCGCCCTTTGCCGCGCAACGAGTATGTCAACCGTGGCCGCAATGACAGCGCGAGCACGGAAAGTTGCGGCCGCTTCTCGGTCTCAAACAAATCGCGATCATAAAGCACCGTCGCCGCATTTGCCAATTCCAACAGCGGGCGCGGGCGATATGACATTTCAATCTCCGCAGAGCGGCTGCGCACATAGCGATTCATGCGGCCGGAGACATTCACGTAAACGTTCTCATTGTTCAGGCGCAGTTCGGTTTGGCTGCTCACTTTCGGCGAGAGCGCGAGCGTGAGCCGCAGTTCATGCAACGATTGATTGCGCTTCGAACTGCCTTCGAGTAATTGTTGATTCAACTCGCGCAAAGCCGTGAAGCGATAGCGCACGGATTTGCTCCGCTGATTCTCCCACACATACAAATCCTGCTGCAAGCTTTGCACGCCGAACAAAGTGTTCTCGGCGTTTTGCAAGCGCGCGAGGTTCAGCCGATAAATTTCCAACACGTCATCTTCCTGCGTGCGTTCTTCCAAACGCAAAAATGTTTCTGTGGAAACTGTAGCAAGCGCGCGCTGCCACCAAACACGAGGCCGCGGTGCGTTTTCGGCTTTCGCTTTGTCATGATTGAACCACTGCGCAAACTTCCAGCGCATCTTGTTGCGCACGCGCACTTCCACCACTGGCACGAAGTCTTCGGTATTGAGCACGCGCAAAATAAAATCGCCAAACACCGGATCGGGCACATAATCATTCAGCGTCGCGTCAAAACGATAGTTGCCCTCCCCGCGCGGCACTTGAAAAAAAACGCGCTCCTGCTTCGCCGCCTGCGTGTTGGTAATTTGATAATGCAAATCGTTCGTGAACGTGCGGCGCAAGGCCGAGTATTGCGCTTGCACGTCCGCAAGATCGCTGCGTGTGTCATTGCCAAACTTCGCGTCAGCAAACGCGCGCGTGCGATGTGTGTAATTCAAACCAAGCGTGAGATTTTTCCATTGCTCGATGTGGAGCGCATAGCTTTGCGTGTTCGCCACGGACTTGGGCAGAATGCCGAGCGCATTGCGCGCGTCGTCGCGGCGTTCGTTTTGTGAAAAAGAAAAGCGCAGCCCGCGCCGCACTTCCACGCCGAGGCCTGCAGTGATGCTTTCGAAGCGAAAGCCGCCCGTGCTATCAATCCTCGTGTCTTTGCGATCTTCTGCCTCATAACCAAGCTGCGGTTTGAGTTTCCACCATTGCCAGTTGAGATTGCCGCGTTGTCGCAGCCACTTGGAATTGATCGCAAGCTCTTCTTCTCGCGCGATGTTCTCGATTTGATATTTCAACTCGGGCCAGCGTTTGCGCGCGAGCACGGTGCCGATTTCCCAACGCGAAGAGTTTTGCGCAACGCCGCGCTGCAATGAGCCGAGGCCTGCGCTCCAACGCCAGCCGGTGATCGGCGCATAGTTGAGCACGGATTCTAAAATTTCTTCGCCGCTGTTTTTTGATAAAGAAGAAAGATTCCAACGGCGATCAAACTCCACCACGTCGCCGCGATCAATATCGCGATAGCGCTCGGACTTGTTGCGATAGCGCAGTTGCAAATCAATCTCGCCGAGCGGCGTATTGCCCACATGCAGCTTTTGTTTATCAACCTGCAAAGCCGCAAGCCACGCACGCCCCGTGTTGTCTTCATCGTTCAAACTCGAATACTGATTCAAATCCAAACGGCTGAGGGCAAGCTCGCTGATCAATGAAACGCCAGCGAGCGGCTTCACCTCCAAACGATTGTCGAGAACTTCATGTTGCTGCGCGGCCGTGAGCAACACGATGGGCAAATAGCGTCCGAGCCGCTTGCCGACATACTCAAAACGGCCAAAGCCGCGATAGGCATAATCGCCCTGGCCCTGGCTGACATCGGAGAAGCGCACGTCATAATCGCCGGAATCTTTGCCCACATAAACCCAAACAGAATCCGGTCGCAAAACATAATCGCCGCGCTCGGGCAATGTTGGCTGCGTGGCGCCGTCACGAAACGCTGTGCTATCCCCGGCCACGGTGAGCGCGTTGCGATTGTCGTCGGAAAGTTCGAACGCGAGCGGATTGTCTTTGTCATCGCTCTCGCGGAGCAATGTGGTTTGCCAGTGCGCACGACGCTGCCATGCCGAAGCGCTCGCTTGCGCGCTATACAGATTGCGGCGATAGCGCTCGTCGGAATATTGAAAGTCGATAGTGATGCGCGAGTCCGCGGTGATGAGACGCTTGCGCGTGAAAGTGATTTGGCCGTTCGCATAGTCGATGACATAGTCGTTGTTCTCGCCGCGCGTCATCGGCTCGCCGTCAAGCCACACGCGCTCCGTGCCCGCGAGAATGATGAGGTCGATTTGCCCGCGCTCGCCGCGCAATTGATACGGGCCTTGATTGCCTTCGATGCCGGTGAAATTGAACGTCGTATACTGCCCGCGCGAAGTTGCTCCGGACACGATGAAGTTGAATGAAGAGGGAGAAGGGTTTTGCGTTGCAGCGGAAAAGCTGCGCCCGAGTTCGAAGCGCACGCCTTGCAGTTTGCGATTATAACGCGCGAACTCGCTGTTGCCATACGCCAACTCGAAGTCGCCGAGCGTCGCATTGAACCGCGCGCTTTTAATTTGCACAAACACTTTGTCGATCTCTTGCAGCGTTTGCGTGTTGCCCTCGGGTTGAATCGGCGTGTTTTGATCCGTGAGCGCGGCGATGACTTCCACGCCCTCGGCTACTTTGCCGGAGACTTGCAGCCGCAATCCGGAATCGACTTTGAGCGCTTGCTCCGAACCAAGACTCAAGCCGCGCGTGAGGCTCCCACGTGTCGAAAGATTCGAGCTCGGCAAACGTGCAGCGAAGCTCGTGCGCGCAGATTGGATTGCCCCGCTTATTCCCCGCGAGGTTGCGCTATCGCTGCGCAGCGGCTTTATTTCAAACAAAGAAAAACACCGCGGCAAACGCACCGGCAGGATGCGATAGTGCAAACGCAACGAGTCACACGTTACGGCTGTGCCGAACCACACGAGTTGCGCTTTGCCGTAATCAAAGGCATAATCGCGGCCGCGCACAAAGCGCGTCGTATCACAGCGCAGGGTTTCGGAGTTGGAGAGAATGAAGCTGTCGGGCAGTGCGATGGTGAGCGTGTCGCGCGAGGCGGCGAAAGAGAAATGGCGCTCGTTGGGAGCGAGAGGGAAAGAGAGAGGTGTTTGAGAGTGTAGAGTTGATGCAAGAAAGAGGTAGAAGCAAAGAGCGAGACGCACAGCAATTCCCCCCTTGAGGGGGGTTAGGGGGGTGTTCTCGGTGCGCGCAATGGACTTCAGTTCATTCGACGTTACGATCCTGCGAAATGCTTTTGCGCATTGATTCCTCAAGCCATAGACGACACCCCCCTCAAGGGGGGAATTACAACCGCGACTTTTCAAATTCCAAAATCCAATTTTCAATCTGTTGCAAAACGCCATGTAGATTCTTTTTGACCTCGTGATCAGTAAACCTCAAAAAGCAAACGCCGAGCGCTTCAATTCGTTTCTGTCGAATGGGATCTTTTTCAAGCTGAGCTTCAAGATTGTGGTTGCTGCCGTCAACTTCGATTGCCAAATGCAATTCCTTGCAAAAGAAATCGACAATATATTTGTCAATCGGCCTTTGCCGCAGAAAGCGATAGCCGCGCATTTGCCGTTGCTTGAGTTGGTTCCAGAGCAACACTTCTGCGAGGGTGCTTAGCTGTCGTAGATCGCGGGCAAGCGGCTTTAGGTTTTGATCGTATGGAATGAAATTTCTCGGCGGCATGTAATCCTCCACAGCGAATGCATGGCAAGAGTAGAAGCGACACCCCCTGGCCCCCCTCAAGGGGGGAATTTTTTCTCACGCCTTCTTTCTCGGCGGATCAAAAAACGGCGTCTTTACGACTTTGGCGGGCGCTTGTTGGCGTGTAAATTCAACGGTGATTTCGACATTCACGCTTGCGCCGAGCGCGGCGTATTGGCTCGCGATCGTGCCGATGGCGATATACTTTTTAAGTATGGGCGAGAATGTACTGCTCGTGACTTGACCGATTTGGCGGCCGTTTTTGTAAATGGGAACCGCGACGCGCGAGGCGCGGCCGGCAACGCGCACGGGCAAATCGAACTCGCCGAACAATTCCTCCATCGCTTCCCAACTCACTTCGAGGCCAATGAACTTCCATTCCGACCCGCGCGCTTGCTCCGCGCGCAAGGCTTTGCGCCCAATGAAATCCACTTTGTCGAATTTCACGGCCCATTCCAAACCGACTTCGAGCGGAGAAGATTTGCGCGCTTCGGTAATCGCTTTGTGACACGAGATGTAATCAATATCCGCGAGCAACAACGCGGCTTCGACGCGCGCGATGTCCATCGCCACCATGCCCACGGGCAGAATGCCGTAACGTTTGCCCGCGGTCATGAGCGCATCCCAAATTTTCTCGCCGTGCTGCGGCGCGATCCACAATTCATAGCCGAGATCGCCGGTGTAGCCTGTGCGCGAAATCATGAGGGGCACGCCGGCAATGTTCGCATGCGTGCAGCGAAAATATTTGAGCGTAGCGATCTCCGCACCGCTCACGACTTCTTGCAAAACTTTGCGCGCGTTTGGGCCTTGCAAAGAGAGCGCAGCGAGATCGTCGGAAACCTCGACGACCTCAGCGCGCATGCCATAGCCACAGTCTTGAAACCAACGCAGATTCGGATCAGCCGAAGTGATACGAAAATGATTCTCTGCGAGCCGTGTAACCGTGCCATCGTCGATGAGCTTGCCATGTTCATCACACCACGGCGTGTACATGACTTGGCCAATCGCGCATTTCGTCGCGTCGCGCGTGATGATGCGGTCAACCAGGCGCAGCGCATCCGGGCCGCTGACCTCGTATTTGAAGAGCGGCGAAACGTCGATCAACGCCGCGGCATTACGAATGGCGAAATACTCACGCTCGTGCGAAGGTTCATACACGCTCGCGGCAAGATAGCCAGACCAATTGCGCCAATCATAACTCTGGCACAACGGCGCGGTGCGGGTGTGGAAAGCGGTGGGGAGAGGCATGGGACTTTCCCATTAAAAAATTCACTTAGGATGAATTTCAAAAATTTGTTTTGTACGATAAAAGCACGCGTCAAATTCCATAAAGAAGTTTACCTGCCCTAGAATTGCAGGGAGGTGATCCGCCTTCGACCAAGCAAACGCTAGACGAACCGTATCAAAATGACCAACACGTGCAGAGACAATCAACGAGCGCGCTTCAAAGCGGGCGAGATTACCGCTCAGTTGCAGCGAGGTCGCATTCTCATCCCATTCAGCGCCAAGTTGAATACCGGTGCGGTAAGGTAAGACATTTACAGACGATCCCGTGTCGAGCAGGCCCAAAACAGAAGCGGACTGCCCATGATATGAGATTGAAAATGGTAACAGCGGCATCGGGCTCGCCGCGGCTATAGTTGTATCCGCAGACAAATATGGGAAGCGTTGCGCATTATCCATTTGTTGTCTCGTCTTCTAGAGACTTGAGCAATTCATTTGCCGCTTCAAACGAATTATAGGGCGACCAAATTGGATAAGTGATATTTGTTTTGAGCAAAAGCTCTTCTTCGGCGAGTTCCGTTATTAAGAACTTCATGACGCGCCATTTTTCGGCACGATTCAATTGCTGAATAGCCGGCATGAGTTCAATTGCTGACATGATAAATACTCCTTTTCTCCAAAACCATGCTTCAACAATCCCTATTGTTCAGGAAAAAACTCGCGCACCTTCGCCATGAACACTTGCGGCGGGCGCACGGGCTTGCCTTCTCGGTTGATGAAAGCGTGCGTGGTATATCCTTCCGCTAAAAGTTGCTCGGCCTCGTCGAAGATTTCATACTCGATGCGCAGCGTCACGCGCGGCATTTCTTTGAGTCGGCTCACCACGCGCAGCAGTTGATCGTAACGCGCGGATTTGCGATACCTGCAATGCGCTTCCAACACCGGCAGCGCAACGCCGAGCGCTTCGAGTTCGGCATAGGGCAAGCCGCATTCGCGCAGCATTTCCGTGCGGCCGACTTCGAACCATACGAGATAGTTCGCATAATAGGCAAAACCCATTTGATCCGTATCGGCATAACGCACGCGAATGCGAGTGGTGTTTTCCATCATGCGAAAAAAAGGTCCGTTTGCGCTCAGATTATTTAAAAAGAAGCACGGCAAGCTTAATGGAATTTCGAAAAAGAAGCAAGGCGATTGTTGGCTGCGCGCGACGTTGCTGCTGCAATCCTGTGGAGATAATCAAAACGAAAACCGCACGCCGAGGCTCACGCTGCGCGGGTTGAGAAACGTTTGCTCGGCTTTGTTCGGCATGTCGATGTAAGCTTTATCTGAGAGCACTTGTTGCACACGCGCGTTGTTGGCGGCTTGCCACACGCCGTTTTCAAATTGCATGTACGTTGCGCTGTCATGCACATAATAAAGTGCGGCGCTGTTGCCGGTCTCGGGCAGGAGCCGTTGCGCGCGCACAATGCGAAGCGGCACGAACGCGACGCCCTCTTTGCGAAAGTCGCCGGGGCGATCATTGCCGGGAATGAAAAGATACGGCACTTCGCGCGCGTCGATATGGTCAAATGTGGCTTGCGGCAAATGCAGCGAAGTCATGTACGCATTATAATCGTTGAAAGGATTTTCCGGCGTGGCGGCAAAAGGCCGTTCGAAGTACATAAACTTGAGATTGAGCACGTTGCTCACATCGAGGAAGAGTTGCAGCGCACCCGCGCGGGTTTGAAATTTTTTACTGAGGCGCAGATCGAAGCAAAAGTAATCGCGCGTGCGCACGTTGTTTTGCAGCACTGCCGGCGGCGTGTATTGAATGCCAAACGTGCTTTGATCTTCATCCACAATCGGGCCGCCCCACGTAAAGACGCGGCCCGCTCGCCATTCGCCGAGCAGTGCGACACGCCACGCGCTCAACGGATGTTTGCCGAAAATTTTCGGCCCGAAGCATGAGGGCGCGAGCAATTCGAGATTGGCATGGGCATAGGGTTGCGCCGCGGCTTTGCTCTGCGCTTGGTCTTGCGTGAGACGTTCGTATTCCATGCGAGCAAGCGGATCATAAATCACGGCGAGCGCGCCAAAGTTGCCGGACTTGAGCGTCATGAAAGTGAAATTCACAAAGCCGCGGACCCAATTGCCTTTCACTTTGCTCAATGTCAACTCCACGCCGCTCACATCGTTGTAATTGTACGGCAGCGCGATGGTGTAATAAACATCGTCGCGAATGAACGCGCGAAAGCTCGTTTGTTTGTCGATGTCGCGGGCATAGCCCACGGCAGTGAAGAGAAAATTGTCGAATAAATTTTGCTCGAAGCCCAACTCATATGCAATCGTACGCGGCATGGGAATATCAGGGTTGCCGATGCTGATGAGCGCGCTGCGATCCGCGAGAAACTGCTTTTGCTGCAAGGCATAGAGATGCTGCGCCTGCGGCATTTGGCGAAAGTGGCCGTAGTTAAAAAAGAGTTTCGCTCTGGGCGTGATGGGAAACGCCACGCCGAAGCGCGGGCTGAGCACAAGTTGCCGCCTTGCCGCCGTGGTTTGCAAAGAATCGCGGCGCGTTTGCGGATCGGTTTGGCCGAGCAGCGGATCAAACTCATTGAACACGAGCCGCGCGCCGCCGGCATGAAAATAATCAAGCCGAACGCCCGGATTGAGGATCATGCCGTTGAGCACGATTTTGCTTTGCGCATATGCCGCGGCTTGCTTCGGCGTCGCGCGCCACGCTTCGTAAATCCGATACGGCGATTCAAAATCCACGCGATCGCCGCACAACAACGACCACACCGAGCCAATCGCGGAAACGCGCGTCGCGCACGCATCGTTGATCTCCGAAGCGATGTCATAGCTGCTGCGCAAATATTCCACGCCGGTTTTAAATTGCACGCGCGCGCTTGTTTGATGCGTGAGATCAAAGCGGCTCGACCACACCGTTACGCGCGAGGTGTCGCGATCGATCAGCGTGCTCGTTGGGCCGGGGCGCAAAAAATATTTCGAGGCCAAGCGATGCAGCTTGATTTCGAACAGCGTCTTCGCATTGAACGCGTGCAAAAAATTCGCGGCGAGCAGTGTGTGCTCGAGATCGGCGAGGCCAACGTTGTCGTATTTGAACAAGCCTTCTTTTTTAAAATAGTCGTTGGCAAAACCCCAGGGATAAGCCGGCACGCCCGAAGGCATCATCGTGCTGATCGAATCCGCCAAGCCCTGCGTTTTACTGAACAAGCCCATGAGCGTGAGCTTGGAGCCGTTTTTAAATTCGTTCACGAGCTTGAGCTGCGCGGCGCGATCGACGCGTTCGGCGCGATCATATGCGGCAAGATACGGCTCCGCTTTTTGTTTGATAGAAAAAAGAAAGCGCGGGTTATTAAAAGCAGAGCGTTTGGTGGGAAGCAGCGGTCCGCCGAACGTGAAGTCGAAATCATAACTGCGTTCATCGCGCGGAGAGGCGGCGTCATTTGCAAAGCGCAGCGCTTGCGCGGGCCGATAGCGCATGAAAAAATCCGCGCTATATTTTTCCGTGGAAGGATTCTTCGTCACGAGTTGCACCATGCCGGAGCGCACGTTGCCATACTCCGCGTCGAAGCCGCTGGTTTGCACTTGCATCTGTTCGAGTGCGGTGTAGCTCAATCCCAGCACCGGCGCATGCGTGCGGCCTTCGCGGAGATTCACGCCATCAACCACAAGCGCCACCGTGTTGATATTGCCGCCGCGCATGCTCAAGTTCGGCTCCACGCCGGCTTGCGTGCGCAGCGCATCTTCGAGAGTCGCGATAGGCAGGCTCTGCAAATTTTCCGCGTCGAGGTGCGCGAGCGTGGCCGCGGTTTCGGGCGTGATGATTTGCCGCTGCGCCACGACGGTGATCTCTTCGCCTTGCAGTGTTTCTTCTTTTAATGTAAAGTTGATCGTGGAGGTGAGATGAGGACGCGCTTTGACCTCGGCGAGAGTCGTTCTTACGTAGCCGAGAAACGATGCGCGCAAATCATACGTGCCGGGCGGCACATTGGCGATGAGATAAAATCCTTTTGCGTTGGCAACCGCGCCGAGTTGTGTGCCGAGCACCGTCACGTTTGCGCCGGGCAGCGGTTTGTTTTCAAGCGCAGAGAGCACACGGCCCGAAATCGTTCCGGTTTGCGCAGAGGCGAGGGTGACGAGAATGCAAACGAGTGTGCAAAATGTTTTTTTCAAGCGCGGCTGCTCCATAAGACAAAACTGTTTTGGCCCCAATAATTGAAAGCACAGGCAGGAATATTAGAGAAGCATTTTTTTAAGCCGGCAAGCTAGCAAGCAAAACTTTCGGTTTTATGTTGTTTGGTGTGGATCATTGCAAGACAATGACACTATGGTGGCAACCATACGCCGAAGGCGTTACAGACCTCACAGCCCAGGGTGCCCAGCTTCTGGGCACCCTGGGTCCAACAACGCCCAACCCAACGAACACCGAAGGTGTTCAACAAAAATGGCCTTGTAGACAAAAATGCGTAGCGAAAATGAACGATTAGCCGGCGGCCGCGCCTTCTTTTGTTGAACTCTTTCAGAGTTCTTTTGAGCATGGTTGTTTCCCCGAGGGTGCGCTGCGCGACCCTCGGCTTTGCTGTTGAACGCCTTCGGCGTATTCATGCTGCCCACACAGAACAACATAGAACCAATATTTTCGTGGGAGTTCTTTTTTTCGTGGGAGACCATGAGTGCAGAGCTATCGCCCTCTGGAAAACTCAGCAACGAGCTTATCCACTTGTTCCGCGCTCATGCCGCTCGTGCCGAATTTTTGCGTGGTAGGTTCGAATGTAGAGCCGTCCCGGTGGGACGGCTCTACAGAATTTTTTACAGCAGTTGGCGGCGTAGAAATGGGCGCGGAGCCTTTGCGCGAAACTTCCGAAGACAGCGCCTTTTGATACGGAAACGCTTCGCGGCTGCGCGATTCGATTGATACGGAAGGCCGCCAGGCGCCGGTATCGCGCGACTTTGCGAGCGGCTTGGTTTCCCACGCGACGCGTTTGACGTTCATCAAATGCACCGGGCCGATGTTGTCGCTCGTGATGTTGCCGCCATATGAGCCGCAGCCGAGCGTCATGCTCGGATCAAGATCGGTCGTGTAACCCACCGCGCCAATCGCAGTCGGCGAATTGACGATGATGCGAAACGCGGGCTTCTTCAAACCGAACTGCAAAATGATGTCGCGCTCGTTGCAATGAATGCCGAGCGTGTGGCCGCGTCCGCCGAAGTTGAGCAACTCCATGCAGCGGTCACAGCCTTTTTGCCAACCGTCTTCCACATATAACGCGAGCACGGGCGAAAGTTTTTCCATTGAGAGCGGATGCGCTTTGCCCACGCCAGTGAGCCGCGCCACGAGCACGCGCGTGTCTTCGGGAATCTTCACGCCCGCAGCCTCGGCAATGCGTAGCGGCGCTTGTCCCACCATCTCCGCATTAATACGAAAATCCGACGTCACCAAAACCTTCGCGACTTTATCAGCCTCGGCTTCATTCAAAAAATACGCTTTCTGCTTTTTCAACTCTTCCATGACGCGATCCGCAACCGGCGCATCGATCACGAGCGCTTGCTCGGAAGAACACAGCGTGCCCCAATCGAACGTCGTGCCCGCGACCGCGTCGCTCACAGCTTTTGGAATATCCGCGCTGCGATCGATATACACCGGCACATTGCCAGGCCCAACGCCATATGCCGGTTTGCCAGCGGAATACGCGGCGCGCACGAGTCCCGTTCCGCCCGTGGCGAGAATCACCGCAGTGTCGCGATGGCGCATGAGTTCGTTCGTGCCTTCATTGGTAGCGAGCGAAAGGCAGAGGCACAAATCCGGCGGGCCGCCCGCGCTCTCCGCGGCTTTGCGCATCACATGCACGGCTTCTTGCGTGCAATCTTTCGCGCGCGGATGTGGCGACACGATCACGGCATTGCGCGACTTCACACTGATGATGCATTTGAACATCGCCGTGGAAGTGGGATTCGTGGTCGGCACGATCGCGGCAACCACGCCCATCGGCTCGGCAATTTCGACGATCTTCTTCTTCGCGTCTTCGCGAATCACGCCCACGGTTTTGAGCGTTTTGATACTCTCAAACAAATCGCGCGTGGCAAATTGATTCTTGATAATCTTGTCCGCGACTTTGCCGTACTTGGTTTCTTCCACAGCCATACGCGCGAGGCGCTCGCTCGCCTTGAAACCGGCCTCGGCCATCGCAGCAACGATGCGGTCCACTTGCTCTTGCGAAAATTCTTTGAGCTTGAGCTGCGCCGCTTTCGCGCGCGCAATGAGGCTGCGCACTTCTTGGAGGGATTGGAGGTCTTGATCGAGGAGGACGGACATGATTGCTCCGAATTAGACCGCAGAGGCCTTGGGTTTTCGCGTCGAAACGCGTTTGCCGTTTTTCACATTGGGCTGCAGGAGCCGCGACTTCTGCGGCTTTAAACCGGCGATTTCGATATAGACAAGCGGCTGCTTGCGCTCGCGATTTTGCAACGCAATCTTTCTGTTATACGCACTCAACTTACGGTCATACTGCGGCTGCAAAACCACGAGCGCATCATAAGGTATCTTCTCGGCGAATTTCGGATGATCCAAGAGGTAGCGATCAAATTCGAAACCCAATTCGAGATTTTTTGCAAAGGCTACGTCATCAGTCATCATTGATGCGGCCAACCTTGCGGCAGCTTGCCGTACACGTTCAAATACGCGAACACCACGGTGGGCAAAGGCTTGTCTTTCGCGGCTTCGACTTCTTCTTCATAGGCGCGATTCAAGTCTTCGCGTAGCTTGTTGGCTTCTTGTTTATCTTTTTGTCGCGCAAGTTCTTGCTCAAAAGATTGATTGGGATCATAAGCGAGCGGGTCAACCTCCGCCTCTTGCTTGGCTGGGACCATGTCGATCAAATAGAGCCGCGGGAAGCTATAGACCCAATCACAGTGTCGTTGTTTGAGTTGGCGGAAAATCCATTCATACACCGGCGTCAAGTCCGTGCGTTGGTCGAACCAATGCGAGCCCATGTAGAAATCGAGATAGTTGTATGAAGGCGAAATCTCGGGAAAGTGCGCGTTGATATAATCCGCGATGAAGCCCGCGGAGCTGCGAAATGAGCCCAGCTCATAAACGCAGCCGTCTGCGCTCACTACGTCGTGATTGTTCGAGAAAATATCCCACAAGCAATGGCCGAGCAAAGCAACAAGCTCTTTGCGCGGCGCAACGCTCTCTTCCTGCTTTTCATTCAAAAAATCTTCGAACTGCGGCTCTCGGGATGCGCGCGCTTCGCCTTTGGCTTTGAAAAGATTGCCGAGATTGCGATGAAAACGCAACGCTTCTGCATAACGCTGCTGCGGCGTGGGATGAAACGCGAGAAAGAGCGGCGAGTTTTGCCAACCTTTGGGCGCGAAAATTTTCAGCAAAGCTTCGCTGTTTATAAAAAACTGTTCGAACAGCTTCACGCATTCGCTTTCACTGTGGTTGTCTTTTTCGGAAATCATGCCACTGAATCTAGTAAAAGCTGAATAAGTCGCAAGCGGGTTCTTTTATCCTTACCAAGGGAACCGAGGGGCGACAAAGTGAAGGCGCAGCTTTCTTGCGGATGATCAGGCTGCTCATCGTTGAGCGAAATTCGAGGTCTTGTTTGAGGAGGAGTAATATTATTGGAGCCTGGCAGATTATTTCTTGTTTGCACTCAATTCAGCTTTTTTTTCCCGGTATCCTTTAATAAAGATGGATGCAAGTCCCAATAAGGTTCCGCCGCCTAAAATACTCGCAACGGTTGATTCGCCGAGGTATGCGGTGAAAATTGCGGAGCCGAAACCAATCAAAGAAAGTAAGAAAGCAAAAAATTGTCCTCGCTTCGAGATCGCAATCTGGGCCTCCAAGCTCCTTGTTTCACATAATCGTCGATGCTCCGATTGCAATTCAACCATTTTTAACAATCGTTCAGCACTTTGAGGAACAATCTTTTCATAAGCTTCCAATATTTGAGGTGGGGGAAGAGGGCCGGCGGAAATAGAGCTAACCTGTAAAATCTGTTCAAAAATCTCAGTGGTGCTCTTTATTTTAGGGGAGTGGGTATTTTCAACAGGTGCTTTGGATGAAGTAGCAGGGGGAAGGCCACTCTTGTCAATTGGTTGTTTCGGCTTTCTCATGTTCTCTTTCCCGAATTGTCAACGAACGAGAGATTATGCGTCATTGCTCTTGTAAAAGCGTTTCGTTGCAACTCTTCGGAGACATCATCTGAAGCATTTAGAGGGGATTGCGATAGATGTTTTAGAAAATCAACTCGTGTTCTGCTTATGGCATCCTTAAAATCTTCTCCGGTTTTTTCCCAATCGGATCTAATTGCATCTTCATCTCGTGTTTTAAAAATTTGTTCAATAAAAAGGTCAAACAATTTTCCCCTAAGATCAGCAATGGTCGCCATTCCCTCAAAGAATGTGGGATAGTGAATATTTTGATAATCGCTTATTTTCACCTGAGTGAAGTTGCTTTCTGAAAACATGGTGGCAATCCGTTTGGGGGTTAGAAGTTTGAACTAGCCGTTAAGGTGAATGCGCGGAAATTTCATTAGCTAGTTATACAAGAAATCAGCCACACTGCGCAACCTGTTGTTGTCATGATTTAAATTTAAGAAATAAAATCTCTCTTGCAAGCTTAACCTTGCATATCGCTTCCTTGTTATCGTCTATAAATCTTCACGACCCCAGCGCCATGCCCGTCAGCAAATAATGCACGGCGAGGTTGGTGAAATTTCCCCAGCGTTGCGCGAACGCGCGAATCGTGTCTTCGGATTGCGGCGCATTGTTGAAATAAAATTGCTGCACGGCTTTGCGCACACCAAGGTCGCCCGCGGCGATGGCATTGCCGCGACCGAGTCCGCGCGCGAGCAGCCATTCGACAGTCCACCGGCCAATGCCGTGCAAAGGCAAAAGTCGTTCGGCGATTTCTTCGTCGGAGAGATTGGGCAAGTGCGCGAGATCGAGCTTGCCCTCGCAGATCGCGCGCGCGAGGCCGATGATGTACTCGGATTTTTTCTCGGTGAATTGGAGCGCGCGCAAGGAGGCCACACGCACACGCGCCAATTTTTCCGGTGTGGGAAAAGCAAAGTAAGTTTCGCCGTTGTATTGCAGCTTCTCGCCATAGCGCCGCACCAAACGGCTGCGCACGGCAAAGGCGAATTGCAGATTGATTTGCTGCGCGGAGATGGAGGTGATCATCATCTCAAAAAGATTCGTAGATTGCGTTGGGCGCAGGCCGCGAAAGCGCGCGGTGAGTTCGCGCAGCACAGCGTCGTTTTGCGCGAAGGCATAAAATTCCTCGAGCGGAAATTCCAAACCTAAAACTTTGCGAGCAATGCGTTCGGCCTCCTTCCAAACCTTTTGCGAGCGCGTTGGCGGGGTGATCGACATCTGCGCGTGCTGTTCTTTTTCAAAAAGAGAGAGCAGATGCAGTTTTTCATCCACTAAAAAAACTTTGCGAAACACCTCGCCATCAAAACGATTGGCCGCGTCTTCGCCGAAAGCTTGATAGCGCCGCAGCGTGAGGTCGAAGTTGAGCCTGTCGCCAATGGGATGAATTTTTTCGCATGATGGTGTCATTTTAGTTGAACCGCTCTGGATGGAGTGCTTCGGTTTGAAGCGCGGTGGGTTGATTGCACAAAAGCTCGCTCACCAGTTTGCCCGTGATCGGTGCGAGCGTGATGCCGAGCATGGCGTGGCCGGTGGCGGCGATGAGATTGCCATACTCACGAAACGCGCCGATGTACGGCAAACCGTCGGGCGTGCAGGGTCGCAGCCCGGCCCAAACTTCTGCGCGCGCTATATCGATGGCTCCGAGATTGGGCAGATATTTCGGCACGGCGTTGAGAATCGCTTGCACGCGGCGTTGATTGATTGCGAGGTCGTTGCCAGCCAATTCCATCGTGCCTGCAAAACGGAGCCGCTCGCCCATCGGCGTGATTGCGACACGCGCTTCTCCGAGCAAGAGCGGCACACGCGGCGCATGTGGCGGCTTGGGAATCGTGATGCTATACCCTTTCCCCGCTTGCATGGGTAAACGCAGCCGCAAACTTTTGAGCAACGACGGCGACCACGCGCCCCCGGCGAGCACATACGCCGCGGCACTGTAATCACCGCGCGAGGTTTGGAGTTTCGTCACTTTACCACTGACGGCGTGAAACTGCAACGCCGTCGTGTCGGTGAGCATCTGCACGTCGCGCGCGCGCAAATGTTCTGCGAGCGCAGAGACGAACAGCGCCGGATCGAGATGGCAATCGTTCGGATAATAAATTCCGCCGCACACATTTGTATCGAGCTGCGCGTCCAGTTCGCGGATTTGCGCGGGCGAGAGATTCTCGGCGGCCATGCCCATTGCGTGCGCCAACTCAACCGCGTGCTGCTCTTCATGCAAAGCCTTCTCGGTTTGATAAAGCATAAGCAGTCCCTGCTTTTCTAATTCAAAAGAGAAAGCTTGGCTTTGTTTTAATTCATCAAACAGTTTCGCGCTGCTTTGACAAAGCGCATGCAAGAGCGGAACGGCGCGCTGCATGTTTGCCGAGGAGCACGAACGACCAAAATGCCAGAGCCACGCAATAAATTCGCGGTCAAGACGCGGCTTGAGATAAAATGGGCTTGCAGGATTAAACATCCACTTGAGCCCCTGCGCAATCACACCGGGCGCCGCGAGCGGAACAATGTGGCTGGGAACGATAAGACCGGCATTGCCCAAAGAGCATCCGGAACCGATTTCGTTCTTTTCGATGATGGTAACTTTGAAGCCTTGGTGCGCAAGGTAATGCGCCGTGCAGAGGCCGATAGCGCCGCCGCCGAGAATGAGAACGTCGCGCGAGTCGTTCATAGTTTGCCAAAGTTTGTGAAGGAAAATTTGCGTGCGGATAAGATAAGCAGCGCGTAGGAAGAAGGCAAGGCAGGGCGAGCCGAACATGAGGAGTTTTTTGCAGAGCCATTGGGGTGAAAACGAGGAAGCCACCTTGCCATTTGATTGACAGGGTGGCTTCTCGCTCACGGCAAAGCACCTTCCTGATGCTTAACCCAACCCACTGGATAGGGAATGTGGTCGTAGAAAAATGCGAAGCGAGTCATTGCTAAACCCGCTTCGCATCTCGTGGAATTGATCCCCGCTGCTTTCGCGTCTTCTAATCCGCCCCATCCTCCCACGCGGCGCGATTAAAACTAATTCCCCGTTTTCAATCTTATAGACGCTAGGCCTTTTGAAAAACTCACAGGCTTTTTAATTTTTTTTGGGTGATGTGGCCTCGAGTTGGCGGAGTTGGAGACGAGCAAAGTTCTTCCACTCGGTGTTATCGCTTAACTCAAGGTACTCTTGCCAGGCTTGGCGAGCATCTTCGAAGCGATTCAGCTTTTGCAGAAGATAGGCGCGGTTAAAATGAGCTGGAGGAAAATGGCGTTGTTGCATAAGCGCGCGTTCGACATAGGGCAAGGCAAGCTCCGACGCACGCGCGGCAAGCACAACACCGAGGTCATTGAGCGTTTCTGCATCGTTGGGATCGTGCGTGAGCAAAATTCTTAGCAAACTATCCGCAACCGTAGCTTGCCCTTCGAAAAAGGCCAGCAAAGCTTGGCCGCGCAACGCGAGACGATTCTCAGAATTCCAACCTAAGCTGCTTTGAAATTGCTCTCGTGCGGGATTAGTAGCAGAACTGGGATTATCGGAGCGAACATCAGTGAGTAACTTTGGTTGAAAATTGCCGGCGGCGGGACGAAGGCTTGGGCTTGCAATATCGTAACGCCGAGTTAACGTCTCTAAGCCTTGTTGCGCAAGGCGCTGACTTTGCCAGGTTGAAAACTCCGGCCAGCCAAACTTAGCAACTATAAGAAACACGACGGCAAAGGCGAAAGCAAAGGCCGGCACCGGCTTGGTTTCAAAAATATGTTTGAATGGCCAACGCGGCCGCGGCGGTGTATGATTGGCATCAACCACGGGCAACTGAGCAGGCACGGGCGTGAGAGTAAAATCTGGAAGCGACTTGAGCCAATTCAAATCCGATTGCTCAAGCGAGGTGTTCTCGATGCGCATCATAGCAGCAAGTGTGCTCCGACAACTTTCGCATGCACTGATATGCTTTTGCATGCGACGGCGTTGCCACCACGAAAGCTGTTGGCTGAGATAATTTGCAAGGTCTTCGGGTGCGAAACACGCGCTCGCACTGCGTGTGGCGGCAATCGTATTGGGCGAAGTGTCGTGGTGCAAAATGGCGAGCGCATCGGCAAGTTGCGCGCAGGTTTTGCAGGCAGATAAATGCGCACGCATTTGCTGCTCCTGCAAGGGCGAGGTTCGGCCACGTTGCAAAGCCACCAACTTTTCAATGGTAAGATGTTGTGACATACCCCGACTCCCTTCTTCAAACGAGTTCATGGTTGGCAAGGTTCTCCGAAAAATCCGATTACTGAAATGAAGCGTGAAATTTCGTCGCTCATGGCTTGCAGGACAAAAAAAAACGAGGCGAATTCACAAGAATTTTGTTCTGAAAAAAAAATACTATTTGAGTTGATTGAGGTGTTTGGCGAGGCGATGACAAACGCGATTAATCGCAACCTCAATGGCGTGGTGACTGAGATTCAGTCCGGGGAGTTTTGCCAACTCTTCAATGGCGAGGCCATCATAATAAAAAAGTTGGAACAGCATTTTGTCGCGGTGTTTTTGGGGGCCGCGCAAAACGACCTCGAGATAATGGTTGATATGATCTTGCAGTTCATAGATGTGCGTCTCTTCGTCTAAAGCTTGAGCAACGAATTTGGGAGGAAAGTGCGGGGAACGGTTGTCGGATTGATTTTCAAATTCTTCGTCTAATGAATGCGCCAAACGCGGGCGTTTTTGCGCAGCGTTTTGCCGCGCACGATTTAGGGCAACATTGTGTGTGATTCTTTTGAGATAACCAAAAAGCGCGTCTTCAGTATTGCCTTTAAAAGCATGCAATGCCTGACAATCATTTTGCACGAGGCGGACATAAACCTCTTGCACGATATCATCGACCGCTTCGCGAAAATGAGCAATTTCTTTTTGACGAAATGTGCGCAAAGCTTGCAAAGCCCAAGTGCGCAATTGCCCTTGTATCCGACCAATAAACTCTTCCCAAGCAAAGCCCGCTTCGGAGTTGCGCGCACAATATTGCGCCAGCTTCAGCGTGCTCATTTTCGGAAGTGGCTCCGTGAGCACTGGCAGCAGGCTCGCAAGAATAGGTGCGAACACTTCGTTCGCAAACCACGCACAAGCAAGAAATAAAAAAAGGAAGGAATAGCGCCCGCAGAACGCCCCAAAACGCATACAAAAAAGTGAATAGCGGCCCAAGGGCATGAGGTGGATTTCTCGACGTTAAGTGATGATCAGCATCTCAAAAGTCTAATCGTTGCAAAAAAAACGGCAACGACAGGGTTCTGAGACTCAGAATAAAAGTCTGAACGTCTTTGGGGCTACGACACTCGGCTCAGAAGCACACGCAGGAAAAGCTCTTGGGCGCAATCAGCATGCGTTTTTTGATCATCGGGCTGGAGCAGGCACAATGCTCGCATAACTTACCTTACGACTAACTCGTTTTAATCAAACCCAGCCGCTTCAAAACCATATTGAAAACCTCCGTACCCAACCAGCCGCCAATGACGGACAACGCGAATGCACTCAAAGGATTCAAAACGATTTCGCGCGAGATGAGGGGCAACACGCCGAACACGAAGGCCCAATAAAACACGAAGCCCGTAATCAAACCGAGCACAATGCGCCACCATTGTGCGCCTTGCTCGCGCCAATAGCCGATCAAGCCGCCGATTGCCGCGCCCACTGCAGAGAGTATGAGAATCAACACCGGCAAAGTGACCTTCACGAGCGCAGCCGCAGTTTGCAAATTGGGAGTGGCCGCAGTCAATTTCACTTCTCCGCGCCACGTTGGTCGAAAACTCGTTCGCGCCTCGAAACCACCTGCCGCAATCGTCAATTCTTTGGTTTCGATATCACCGCGCCCGGATTCGATGGTAAAGGAAACTTTGCGCGGAATATCCGTCGCAACCGGCCGCCCGGCGCTATCAAGCAATTTGATGATGAGATCGGATTTATCCACGAGCGTAATCACCGGCGGGCTGGCATCGAGCGCAAGCTCGGTGACCGGCGGCCCGAAGACGATTTGCATTTTGGTGTCGCCTTGAATGTTCGCCGCGGGATTGGCGCTGACGAACTCAACAGAGACAGTCTGTTGATCTGTTGAAGTCAAAGTCGCGCTTCCGACATCTTGCCCTGCCGGGATGACCAATGGTTGTGGATCAAGCAGGCCGCCGCTATTAAACAAACGCACACGGATTTCTTGTGCGGCCGAATCAACGCCATCGACCACGAACGCTTGAATCGTTGCCGGATCTTTGCCGTCAGCCAATAAGGTTCGCTGCGGGCTATAGCGCAAAGTGAGTGCGTATGAATCTCCCGCCAATACGCGCTCCGGCGCGCTCGCGCTGCGGCTAGCCACGGCGCTGGCAGCCTTGGGCTCTAACTTTGGCGCTGCTTTCGCTTCGGCTGCGCTGGGCTTCACACGAATGAAGGTTTCACCTTGCAAGAGCCTATCATGTTGCGCCTGCAAATGAATGATGCCTTCTTCGGGAAATTTCATTGCAAACTTTTGCGTCGCGGCACCCGCCGGAATCGTGACCTTGGCAGTATCCACTTTTCCCGAAGGCAAATGCGACAAGAGCGTAATGGTATAAGCTTGCTTGACCTGTGCCGTGTTGTTCTCGCTATCCATGCACATCACGTGAACTTCAACCGGCTCGCCTGCGCGAAAATTTTTCCCCAACACTTCGAGCTTCATCTTGACCGGCCTGACCTCCGGGCTTTGCGCGCGCGACCAATCAATACTAGCAAAGCCAACGAACACCAAGGCTCCCACCATAAAACCGGCATGTGCTTTCAATTTTGCTTTCAGAATACTTGAAATCATAACTCGTCATCCTTTCACAGCCGCATTGGGCTTGCATAAAACGCAATAGCAACATGAGACCGCATCTCGCTTTTTTATTTGCAGAAGATTGCCAAGAAAGTCAAGCGGGAATTTGCTTGGATTGTTCGCAAATACCTCAATCTGCAAGGCCCAACCAAGCTGTGAACGCGGTGCAAGAGTCACGCGCAGCGAAAAGTCGCGCTTACGTTTAAAAATTGACGGGAGCTCCTATCAAAATCAATCGAAGCTTGAATGCAAATTCGCGAGAGCCGCAAATGCGCTCTTCCGCGTGAATCAAGTCGGTGCGCTTTAGCGCAATTGCCAAAAAATTATCAAGCTGCTTACGAAGAAACCATTGCTTGCCTGTATTCTTTTCTTCAGAATGTCCATGCGAGGCATGCCGCCGTGCATTTAGCCGCGGAGGCGCTTGAGAACACAGCTCGCATGGTGCCAAGGAAGGTGCAGAGAAGTTATAGGTGATTGAGAATCACAACTCACAATGGATGAGAGCAATCCGTGTTTGCACCGAATGGGAAAAGTCAAATTCGTTCCGTCAGCGCGCCCTATCAAACGGTCGTGAGCCTAAATCGGTTGTTCAAGCCGCACGAACAGCTCGATTGTTTGCTGCAAAATGCCGCAGAAGTCTTAGTCGAGAGTTTAGGTTTGCAGATTTGCGTGATTACTTGGATTACTGCGGACAAGGTGACGATACGTGTACGCGCCAAATGCAAGAGCAATGGCATTGGAAGACCCGAGCCAGAGGATTCGTTCGACGCCGCGCCAGAGTATCCGAGCCTTCCTCCGAACGAAATGCTCTCAGCCTGCAAACTAAACCAAAACGAGGACGCCGACGCGGAGCAAAAGCTTATTGTGCCGCTCAAAGTGGACCATCAAATCGTCGGCTATGTCTGCGCAACACCTCGCGCTAGACACAAGCCCGTGGCGACCGAGCACCTCCACGCTCTATGCGAAACGATAAGCCGCGCCATTGAACTGACACAATTGCGACAGATGCTAGCTTCTCGCTATGCTGCTGCCGCAGCACAAAAAGCGGCGCGCACAGAGTTTGGCGCAGAGCATACACTCGACGCTTGTATGCTGCAAACCGCGCAAAATCCGGAGTACGTCGCGAAGATTATTGCGCGCTCCTTTTATAAAGATTTGCGCAAAGCCGGCTTTGCCGCGAAACAAATCCTGTTAATTGCCTCGGAGATTATCGGCCATCTCGGAGAAG
This sequence comes from bacterium, assembly GCA_041918175.1. Classification (GTDB taxonomy): domain Bacteria; phylum Zhuqueibacterota; class Zhuqueibacteria; order Zhuqueibacterales; family Zhuqueibacteraceae; genus JABWAN01. The sequence continues at coordinate 41,290 of JAYRWE010000109.1, read as the reverse complement.
CCTTTCATAAAACCAAAATCAAAATGAAATAACCCACCCTTCAGAACAAGCCTCAATTTACATCTCAAAATGAACAAGGAGTACAACGCAATGGCATTTCAACGTTGTTTGGTTTATGGTGCAGTCATGTGCGCTTGGTTGCTTACCAGTCCGGTGTGGTCGCAGGAGGATTCGTTCACAGAGCCGAAGAGTGGCATAACGTTTCCGAATAAAATCGTATTTTCAATCGACGGCAAAGAGATTACGCTTGCAGCAACGGGCGCAACGCAATTTGTGAAGGAGGGCAAGAAAGCCACGGAGGGAAAAGAAAGCACTCAATACGCGCTAGCGCACTATATGGAAGTCGCGACCAAAGAAGCGGAGCAAACGTGGTATAGTCTCATTCTCGAAAAGCCCTTGGCGAAACAAATGGTGTTCAGCTATGATGCGGACATTACCAGCGAGAGCTTGAAAAAAATCTACACGCGCTTTTTTTCCAAAGTCGTCCCGCCGGTGGAATTGGAACAGAACAAAGCAGCCATCGATGAATTTTTGTCGGCAATGAATGTCCCGATCGCGGCTAAACAACAGTTCGCATTTCGTTGGTTGTCGGACAATCGTATGGTCCTCGTTCTGCCCGGAGGACAGGAAAAGGTTTTGAGTGCCTCTCCTCTTGCCTCTTGGTTTTGGAAATCGTGGTTTAGCGATGCCAGTCCATTGGATCGTGCCAGCCTCGTTGAAAAGATCGCACAGCACTGAGTTTTTTTGTTCAACTCGAAAGCATTCGCCGCAGGTCAAAGTCACCAATCTGGTTTTGCGCTTGCGGCGAGTTCTTGCGTTCAAGGTTCATTTCTCACCAAAAATTTTCCTACGAATAACAGCTCGTCTGAAGTCGTCAGCTTCCAATAGTTTGCTGAATCTGCGCGGAGGGGAGAGGCACTTGCTCTCGCGCAAGTTGCGGCGCTTGTCGCTCGCGAAGCTGTGCCAGTGTATAAATCGCAATCGCACCCACCAAGAATACGGCCGCAAGACGGAGCAAGCGAGGAAGCCAATTTTGTTTCGCCGCCTCGGGCTTATTGAAAAAAGGGTGTGCGCCCAAATTTTCAAAGTGCGACTCCGGCAATGTTTCGTGCAGAGCAAAGACCGCTTCTTTGCATAAAAAACACCCGGCAACATGTTCGACCAACTCGCGGGCAACTGCTCGATTTGCTGGAGCCGCAACGCGTCAACATAAAACGCAATTGCTTCATCGCGCACTTGGCCTTCGTGATTGAAAAAATCCGAAGGTGAATTGTTTAACAGACTTTTCATGACGCGTCCGCAAGAAGGGTTGAGGTTGTCTCGATGACCTTGCAGATATATATGCAAATTCGTCGGCGCAATGGAAAACAAAATCAAGTGCCAGCATGCTCTTGACTTCGCGCTTCGTCATATTTTTGCAGCAAGATTTGAAGCGTTTCCCGGTCATAGTTGGCACGACTCATACCGCCATTGAGCAGCGCCAAAATCTCCTCGACCTTGAGCTGAATCCACTTCCGCAGCGCATCCTGTGAATTCGTCTTGCCTTCTTAGCGGTTGAAAAAATGAATCGTCTGCGTATAGACTTCTTTGTCGGTCATATGCGCGTAATTCCCTCCAAAGTTTTCGCGCAGCTTATCAAGGTCCATTGCCGCGCATGCCACAAAGTATGACCGTAACTCCTCGGTGGAAAGTGGAAGCCGAAACAGCAAGATGATGCTGATAGTGGGTTGATATTGGGTGAGCAATGCACGCGGGGCATAATAAAGCAAGCGAGCATCTTCTTCGTTGCGGCTCGCCATACGCGGCTGATTTCGAGGGAAAGAAAACGCGGTGTGATTATCCGACTTTGCCTAAGAGCACCATTTGATCGAGCGTAGGACTTGTGCTTCCTCCCTTCGGCTCAATCGTAACTGCGAAAGCAGAAATTTCAGCAAGGTTTTGAGGAAGATTGCGAATCGTGGTCGCGCCATAGCCGCTGGCGTCGACATGAAAAACACCGGCATCGACCGGGCCGGCGTTGCCGATATACCACAGTTGATAATCCTGATTCGCTGCCAGCGCGGGCAATTTATCCGTGAAAAAATAGCCTTGTGTCTGTTCTTGATCCACCAATGCAGTCGCGGTAGCGGTCTGGCCTTCTTTGGTGGCGTTGAGCACAATCATGAGCCGCTTATTCTTTTGCAGCGTTCTTTGCACTTGCACATGAAAAGCCAGTTGCTGCTTCAACCCGGCATTCTCCGAGAGTAGTGCGGCGATGCGTTTTTGTTGATTCACGTAGCCATAGCCGACCGCGAATAACAAAAAGACTGCGGCCCACGCTAGGGAGCGCATCAAACTCTGCCGAAAGGTTTTCTGCGGCAAAGCGCGTACGCTAGCCGGCGGAGGTGTGGTGGTGCTCATCGTGTCTCGCTTTTTTTCAGCCGCAATGGCGTTGAGAATGTTTTGTTTTAAATGCGCGGGAGGTGTTTGCTGTGGCAAGGCAAAGGGGAGGGCCAACAGCAAGCGGCGCGCTTGGGTCAAGGCCTCCAACGCATTGCGCTCTCCCTGGGCCAAACGCTGCGCAAAAGCTTCGGTCTCAGCTTGCGACAAAGCGCCAAGCACAAACCCTTCGGCAAGCATTTGCAGGCGTTCATCTGGCATCTTGATTTCCCTAGTTCGGCAATTGCGTTAGATCAGTTCATCGTGCTCGGACGCAACGGCGAGAAACATACAACCGGCTTGGGTGTAAAGTTCTTGATGCACGGTGTCGCTGCTTATGCGTTGATAATCTCCGGCGAACAATTGTAATTCGCCGCTGCGCACTTCGCCTTCGAGCATAAAGCACTCTTCATATCCCGCATGATGATGACGAGGGTAAGTTGCGCCCGGTTCCATGCGCACGAGCATCGTGACATAGCCCGTGGCGCGATCGGCAAAGAGGGTTTTAAAGAAAACGCCAGGCACGCCGGGATTCACCCAAGCACCTTCGTGCTTTCGTTGGATAATCAATTCTCCCGGCGCAAAGTGGGCGGCATGATCTTGGTGCTGCTGCTCCTGCGGCGCCGCGCGTATTTCTTCGGAAGCAATCGTCGCTAGGACGCGTGTTCTTAAATCAGCCGGCGCTTCGCGCAAATCCAAAGCATGGGGCAAGGCATTGCAGAGGCGCAGCGTATCATTCAACCACGGTTGTTCATGAAATTCCTGCAGCAACGTTCGCGAAGAAAGCGCTTCGCCGCCGCCACTGGTTAAATATTCGAACAATAATTCAATTGTAGATTCAGGTACCATGACCTTCTAATTTGCCTGCTCTTTTTGTTACGCGTTAGTTTGTTGCCGCTTCAAGCCGTTCTTTCATTTTCATTAGAACTGGATGCACCTGTGTGCGAACGTAAGATTTCTCCGCATTGTCGAGAAACATTCGAAGCAAATCAACAACGATAGTATTTTCCTAAACTATACGAATGAACGTCGCAATCAGTTTGGTACGCCGGCAATTGCAAAACCGAAACTCAAGCTAGCAGTTCGTCATGCTGCGAAGAAACGATATAAAGCAAACACCCTTCGCGCGTGCTCTGCATAACATGAACCGAACCACCTTCGGCACGTTGATAATCGCCGGCCGTCATCACCAGATCCCCAACAACGAGATCGCCACTAATAACATAACATTCCTCGAACCCGCCATGACGATGGCTCGGATAGGCAGAGCCAGGCTGCATCCGCACCAACATAGTGACGTAATCACGCTTGTGATCGACGTAAAGCTGTTTTACTTCAACTCCATCAACGCCGGTCTTTTCCCATATACCTTCGCGGCTTCGCTGCACCAGCAACCCACGCTCGGCGGAGGCACCAGCCCAATTTTTCCATAACTGCACCGGCGCTGGTTTCGGCGTCAATGCACTTGGCTCGCGGTGCGCCTCATACGCTGCGCTGCTCGCTTCTACCTCATGCTGGCGAACCGCGCGTAGAATTTTATCCTTCAATTCTAGCGGAGGCGCTTGCAGCTCTAATGCAAAAGGCAAAGCTTCCGGGATGCGCGTGTACATTTCATCGGCATGCGCCTCCTCCGTGAACACGTCGGACAGGAGTTCGTTAAAAGGGTTGTTTGTAAAAGACGCTTTGGTAGTCATAATCGACTCATTGGCTTGCGCTTCACATGGAGCGACGGATTATTACGCGGCGCTACGCCCGGCCTCAATGAGAAAGTCGCGGAGCTTGAACATTGCTTGTCGCGTGCGTGTTTTGACAGTGCCGAGAGGCACGTTTGTCGAATCGGCTATTTCGGTTTGACTCAAACCCTGAAAATACGCCATCTCTATTACTTGACGCTGCTCCACCGGCAACTGTTCAAGCGCGAGGCGTAGCAAACGCCCGTCCTCACGCGCAAGTGCGATACTTGCCGGGTCGTCACTCTGCTCGATGAGAACTTCGCCGACAGTGTCCAACTCCACGTGACGGCTCGCCAACCGCATCTTGGTGCGATAATGGTCAATCGAGAGATTGCGACACAACACAATAAGCCACGTGCCGACGTTGCCGCGTTTGTGATTATAAAGCGCGGCTTTGCGCCAAGCCGTGAGAAAAGTTTCCTGCAAAACATCCTGCGCCAGCGCCGGTTCGCCGAGAATCTTGAGCGCCAAAGTATAAAGCACAGAAGAGTAGCGATCGTATAGCTCGGCCAGCGCCGCTTCTTGCTTTTGGGCGATGGCCTCAAGCAGCGCTGCGTCCGTAAATGGCGCGGCAGTTTGTGCGGTCATGGAACTCCTGGTTGCCGATGTCATCTCCGCTTCGCGATTCATAATATTGCCTGTGAGGTTTCAAACGGCTTGGGGGGATTGCTGCTGTTTGAATGCTAGCCTTTGAAAAACGGTCGCGAAAATTGTAAAAAGGACCTTGAAAAGCAAGGGGTTTTATGGCTCACGCGCGCTTCTCAAAACACAAAAGGCGGGAACGATGCCCGCCTTCATATCGGTTGTGTCAAACAGCAATTCACGCCGCTTGATTAAGTTCTAGCTGAGTAACCCGATGCTCAAATTTAGCGAGCGCCGTGTTCTGCGTTTCATCTGATTGCTTCAAAGAGTCGATTTCTTTTTGTTGACGGTCTTGTACCGCGCCCATGAAAAACCGCTCTTGTCGAGAGGTATCATACTCGCCGCGGATAGCATCCATCGTGGTGAGCATCTGATCGCGAAATTTGTCGAAATCAGATTGGAGCTTATCGATGCGTTGTGTTTGCTCATCGTGCAGCCTTTGCATCATGCGCCGGTCATGCTGATGTTCCTTGATATTTTCTTCGCGCAGACGCACGATCTCTTCGGCAAGGAATTCAAAGCGTTTGTCGTGCGCTTCAAAGCGCTTGTCATGCTCAACTAAGTGTTCGTCAATCCGGTCAAGCCGAAGCAGGATTTCATCAAGCCTGTCGGGCTTCAACGCTGACTTTGATACTGTTGTTTTTTTGACTCGTTTACCGGGCATAGAACCTCCTTCACGATGAAGAAATGTTTATGATAACAATGGTAAACAACCGCATCTTCAGCCGCAATCTCTTTTTTATAAAAATAAAAAGCTCCACCACCTCGCATTCGCATGCGAGAATAGTGGAGCCGGCGGTGACGATGCTCACCGTGTGTGAAAGTTTTGTTTGCGGCTCGAAGAAGTTTGAGAAGGTCGTTTTTGCAACTTTCTCCATTTCCCCAAACCGCCAATCAACGTGAATGAACGCTAGTTCTTTTGCATTCGCGTTTATTTGCGACCATTCGCGGTTAGATTTTTTGCCAGTGCCGCGCCTTAGCTGCGTTTGCGCAGGAACGCCGGAATATCATAATCCTCCGGCGGCTCGGGCACCGGCACAAGCTCTTCTTCGAACGGACGAATAATCGGCTCGCTGTGGCCGTTGCGCTCTCGACGTTGATACGCGGGCACATCGATTTCCTTCAACGCCGTATCGAAGTAACGGCCCGGCCGTTTGTGCCGGCCATTCGTGAATGCACGACCGTTGATTTGAAAACCCGTCGCAATCACCGTCACGCGCAACTCCGCGCCCATCGTGGGATCAATCACCGCACCGAAGATAATGTTCGCATCCGGACCTGCGGCTTCGGAGATCACCGTCGTTGCATCATTCACTTCGTGCAGCGACATGCTCTCGCCGCCCGTGATATTCACGAGCACGCCGAGCGCGCCGGAGATCGACACGTCTTCGAGCAACGGGCTGCAAATCGCGCGTTGCGCGGCTTGCACCGCGCGATCATCGCCATTCGCCACGCCGCCGCCCATGAGCGCATCGCCCATCTCACTCATCACCGTGCGCACGTCCGCAAAATCCAAATTCACCAAGCCAGGCACGGAGATCAAATCCGCGATGCCTTTCGTCGCGTGTAGAAGCACATCATCCGCTTGGCGAAACGCTTCAATCAACGGTGTGCCTTTGGGCACGACCGCAAGCAAGCGCTGATTCGGAATCACGATCATTGTATCTACGCGCTGCTTCATTTCAATCAAACCTTCATCTGCGCGGCGCAAACGCTTGTTGCCTTCAAACGTGAAGGGCTTCGTCACCACGCCCACGGTAAGCGCGCCGAGATCTTTGGCAATCTCTGCCACAATCGGTGCCGCGCCCGTTCCGGTGCCGCCACCCATGCCGCAGGTCACAAACACCATATCGCTCTCTTCTAACAAACTCGCCACCATCTCGCGATCTTCATCAATCGCTTTGCGGCCGACTTCTGGATCGGCACCCGCACCCAAACCACGCGTCGTGCCTTTGCCGATTTGTACACGCTGCGGCGCGAGCGACATGTCGAGCGCTTGCACATCCGTGTTGATCGCAATAAAATCCACGCCCGAAAGACCGGCCTGAATCATGCGATTGACCGCATTACAACCGGCGCCGCCAACGCCAACCACTTTCATGCGCGCAGCGCGCAAACTCGTTTCATCGTAATTCAATCTGAGATTCATGGAACCTCCTTCTTCGGCGCACGCTTTTCCTCGCGCGCCGAGTTAATCTTGCATCGTTCACACACGGGGAGTTTAATTGGATCATTGGATTGATGGAGTGTTGGATGAATGGAGTGAGGTGAAAGAAAGGCTTTTGCTTTTCCATTACTCCACCAATCCAACACTCCACTACTCCAATGGAGTTTCACGCTGCTTTGTTCATCGCTCCAAACCAGCGGCGCATGCGGTCCGCAATTTTGTCGAACACATGCGTTTCATTTTCGCTAATCAAGTTCTCGTCTTCCGTCTTCGTATTGTAACCGTACAGCACCAAGCCCACGCCGGTCGCGTGATTCGGCTTATTCACTTCCACCGTCACGGTATTCACCGTATTCGGCATGCCGACTTTCGCGGGCAGATTGAACATCTCCTCAGCCAGTTCGACAATGCCAGGCAACATCGCGCAGCCACCGGTGAGCACAAGGCCCGCGGTCATCAAATTAAAATAATCCGACTTCTTCATCTCCATCAACGACAGCGAGAGAATTTCTTCCACGCGCGGTTGAATAATGTCCACGAGCACTTGCCGCGAAACACGACGCGCAGGACGGCCGCCCACGCCGGGCACTTCAATCACCTCTTCGCGCGCGTTCTCCAAAGCCAACGCCGCGCCGTGCTCGACTTTAATCAACTCGGCTTGCTCCAACGGCGTGCGCAGCCCGTGCGCCAAATCCGTGGTGATGCTGCGACCGCCGAGGCCCACAATCGCCGTGTGGCGAATGCAGCCATCGTAAAACATCGCAATATCCGTTGTGCCGCCGCCGATATCGAGCAACGCCACGCCAAGACTCTTCTCGTCATCCGTCAACGTCGAATAACTCGAAGCCAGCGGCTCGAGCACGAGATCATGCACGCCCATGCCCGCGCGCTCGATGCAACGGCAAATATTCTGCGCCGAAGTCACCGCGCCGGTCACGATATGCACCTCCGCTTCGAGACGCACGCCGCTCATGCCCACGGGATCGTCGATGCCGCGTTGATCATCAACAATAAACTCTTGCGGCAAAATATGAATGATCTCGCGATCAAACGGCAAGGCCACAGCCTTTGCCGCTTCGATCACGCGACGTTTGTCGTCGAGTGTGATAATGTGATCTTCACCGGCAACCGCAACCACGCCGCGACCGTTCACGCTGCGAATGTGATCGCCCGCAATGCCGGCATACACCGAATGAATTTCAACGCCGGCCATGCGCTCCGCCTCTTCCTTCGCGCGCAAAATCGATTGCACCGTGCGATCAAGATTGATGACCACGCCGCGACGCAAACCATCCGAAGGCGCCAAGCCCATGCCGATGATTTTCAGCCGACCATGATTGTCGACCTCGGCGATCAACGCGCAAATCTTCGTCGTGCCGATGTCAAGAGCGCAAATGTAATCAGTAATCATATTGCCCCATCCTTTGTTTGGGCAAGTTAAAAGCTCTGTGGTGAAACCGAAAAGCATTTCAAATTTAAAATTGAAAATTTTCAATTTTAAATTTTCAATACGCCTTGCCGGCTGCGACTATTCACGCCGCGGGCTTGGTCACCACCTGATTCTCAAAACGCAGATCTATCGACGCAACGCGTTCCGTTCGCATCTCAAGCTGCTTCAACACCGTTTGCAAACGGTCACACTTTTCCGACCACTCTTCTTTGCCTAAATAAACCGGCACCCCCTCGCGCATCAAAAACAAAGTGAGATTCATTTTCCCGTCCACATGAAACTCGGAAACTTGTTGATAGAGCACAGTGTTCGCTTCGTTCAAGGCGCGCATGAACTCCAACAGCGGCTGGGCGCTCTCGGGCAGCTTCGCGTTCGCGCCGCGTCGCGCAATGCGCAAACCGGAAATGATCGGCAAGTCCAGCTTCGCGCCTGCTTTCAAGCGCGGCATCAACAAACCCGTTTCATCCACCGGCAACATGCCGCGATCATTCAGCAAAGCCATCGGCTGTTTCTCCACCAGCGTCACGCGCACCGTCGAAGGAAAAATGCGCGACACCCGCGCTTCCATCACATACGGCATCTCCGCGATGCGCTCTTGCACCGAATCCAAATCCACCGCGAAGATGCGCTTGCCCAGCAACAGCTTCGTCGCCGCGCGCACCTCGCTCTCGTTCGAATATTGGCAGCCTTCTACTTCCACCTGCTGCACACGAAACGCGCCGTCATTGCTCACCCACGCGCTCATGTGCAATCCACAGAGCACAATCGTGGTCGAAAACAAAAACGGTTTCGTGAGTTGTCGAATGTTCATCTTGCAAAATCAATTTTAGTTTTATGCTCTCACTCGCGAACACACCACTCACACGATTCCCCCCTTGAGGGGGGGTCGGGGGGTGTTCTTGAGAATGACGATTACTTTCAATGCGAACATCTTTTTTATGTTCCGTCGCTGCTCCCCCGAGGGTTCATCTCCGCTTGTTTACCTCACCTTTATCTTTTCAGGCTAGGTGACTTCAAAGCGACTGCATCCCGCCGCCTAGCTTGGGTTTTCAAAATAGCGCTGTCCATACACAACAAAACTACTTCATCCATCTACCTTGATCATGTCATTCTGTAAGAACCTTCCCTCGTGCTGGGAAGAGAACCGAGCACGAGGGAAGTTCCTTCGCAGGATGACAGCGAGGAAGAAGTGCTCATCTCATTCCCACGCTTCGCGTGGGAATGCAGCCCCAACGCTCTGCGTTCATCATCTACTAACACACACTCATCTCACTAATCTCAAACACTCCTCAACAATCTCCTCCGCCGCATTCGGCCTCGCCAGCATGCGCGCCGCCTCCGACATTGTCGCTCGCAAACTCGCATCACTTGCCAACGCGCGTATCACTTCAAACAAATTCTCCGCACGCAATTCTCTTTCAACCAATAATCGCGCTGCGCCCGCTTTCTCCAACGCCCGCGCGTTAAAAGTTTGATGATCCGCAGTCGCGAACGGAAACGGAATCAAAATCGCGGGTAATGCACACAGGAGCAATTCGAAAATCGTCGAAGCGCCGGAGCGGCACACCACAAAATCCGCAAGCGCATATGCCAAATTCATATCATCGAGATACGGCACAACCGCGACGCGAGCGTGTTGCTTCACGTGCGGCGCGATCTTATCAAAATGCGCCGGCCCAGTGCCCCACAAGATTTGCAGCGACTCAAGCTGCCTCAAACGCGGCAGCAGTTCGAGTATCAACTCATTAATCCGCCGCGCGCCTTGACTTCCGCCGAACACAAGCAGAGTCGTTCTATTCGCTTCCAAGTTCCATTTGCGTGCCGCGGCCTCGCGTTGTTCATTCGTGCGCTGCCGCAAATTCGCGCGCACCGGATTGCCGACCACATGTATATTCTTCTGCCGCGCAAAAAACTTTCGCGTCTCTTCGAAACTCAAGAACACCGCGTTTGCGCGATTGCCCAATTGCCGATTCACCAAGCCAGGAAAATTATTCTGCTCTTGAATCACAAATTTTCTGCGCGTAAACCACGCCGCGAGCAACGCCGGCCCGCTCACATATCCACCCGTGCCGATAATTAAGTGCGGCTGAAATTCGCGAAAGAGTTTCATGCAGCGCAGCACGCTTTGCATCAAGCGTATCGGCACGAGCAAGTTGCTCAACGCAAGCTTGCGTAACAACCCGCGCACGGGCACCAATTCTAATCTATAGCCGAGCCGCGGAACGACGCGCGCTTCCAAACCTTGCGCCGTGCCAATGAACATGAACTCACAACGCGGAAATCTCTTCGCAAACGCCTCCGCAATCGCAATCGCCGGATACAAATGCCCGCCCGTCCCACCGCCCGCGAACACGATGCGAAGCGCAGCCACCTTATCAATTCCCCCCTTGAGGGGGGCCAGGGGGGTGTCGCCGCCGCGCGCAATCTCTTCTTTCACATTCATCGTTCCGCGTTTGCTCGTGCCTATCAAAAAGAAGGGAGACAGAAAAATAAAAACGGCTGTTTTGTTCTGACCAATATGTTTCTCAAGAACCCTGCTTTCATATTTCTGTCCTCCATTTTTCTGTCTTCGCTTTTGAATCGTTTTGCTTATCGCTTCCGATCACGATACCACTTCGTGCGCGCGAGCGGCACCTTCGTGATGCCGCCGGCCTTCTTAGGCTGCACGCTTTGCGAGATGTTCAACAGCACGCCAATCGCAGTCAAATGCACGATCAAAGACGAGCCGCCATAACTCACAAACGGGAGCGGGATGCCCGTGGTCGGCAACAAGTTCGTGACCACCGCGATATTCACAAACGCGCTCAAGCCAATCGCGAGCGTAATGCCAAATGCCATCAATCTCCCGCCTTGATCCGGCGCGGCCTGCGCGATCCGAAAGCCTCGCCACAGAATGATGAAGAAGAGCAGCAACACGCCGAGTGTGCCAAGCAATCCCATCTCTTCACCGATGATCGAGAGAATAAAATCGGTGTGCGGATCGGGCAAGAACAAAAGCTTCTGCTTGCTCTTGCCCAATCCCAAGCCGAGCAAACCGCCATCACCCAAGCCAATCAAAGATTGTTTGACTTGCCATCCTGGCTCGGCCGCACCGACCACTGAAGCGAGAAATGTTTCCACACGCTCGCGTTGATATTCGACGCGCAACAACATGGCGATCGCAGCGAGCACCGCAGTGGAGACCAAAGCAAAGAGATGCTGCAAACGCGCGCCATGCAAGAAGAGCATGAAAAAACCAATGGACGAGATGATGATCGCCGTGCCCATATCCGGTTCGAGAATTACAGCGAGCGCCATCGCGCCGATGAGCACAAGCTGCGGCAACAGGCCGTCCATGAAATTCTTTATGTCGAGCTGCGGCTTCGGGAGATTCGCCGCGAGATAAAAGATCAAACAGAACTTTGCCAACTCCGAAGGCTGCACTTGTATCGGGCCGAGCACGAACCAACGATGCGAGCCGCGAATCGCCATGCTGTCGGGCAAAAAGAGCAGCACGATCAACATGAGCAACGCGGCGACATACATGAGCGGCGCGCGCGCCAATATCTCGTGATAATCAATGCGACTAATCACAAACATCGCCACCAGGCCGAGCAACAAACGCACGAGTTGCCGTTTGAGAAAGAACGCACTGTCATCGTAATTGCGCTCCGCCTTCGCCGAGCTGGCCGTATAAACGAAGCACACGCTGCACAACACCAGCAGCAGCACCGCGATCAACAACCATGTGTCAAAGCCTTGTCGCATTCATCTTCTCAAAGTTGAGGTAAAAGCAAAAGCACTCACGCAAAGGCGCAGAGACGCAAAGGTTCCGCAAAGAAAAGCAAAGAAGAGTTTTATTCTTCCAGACCAAGTACAACGCGGTGAATGCCTTCTTTTAAAACCGGCACGTTAAAATTCAAGAGCAGGCCAAGCTTGCTGCCGGTTTGTTGCAAGTATGACTTGACTTGTTTAAAATAAACCGGAGGTATCTGTTCAACGGCTTTTACGTCCACGACCACTTTCTTTTCGACCCAGATATCTAACCGATACATGTTCTCTTTGACAATGACATTCTTATAACGCAAAGGCATCAAAAGCTGACGATCAAACTTGATTCCCTTTTGGCTCAACTCATAACAGAGGCATTCTTCATAGGCAGATTCCAATAATCCAGGTCCCAAAATCTGATGCACTTCAATTGCCGAGCCGATGATCTCATAAGAAAGCTCGTTCTCAGTCATGGCAGTTTCTCCCTTCTTTAGGTTTACTTTTCGCTGCTCTTTTCATCAACCACACAAAAAGCTTTTCTTTGCGGCCCCCTTTGCGTCTCTGCGTCTTTGCGTGCGCTTTTGCCTTTATCTCTCCAAAGCTTTTCTTTGCGGCCCTTTGCGTCTCTGCGCCTTTGCGTGCGCTTTTGCATTAGCGTACTTTGAACGTCAACAAGCTCAACAACGCGAGCAATATCCCAATGATCCAAAAACGCACGACGACTTGCGGCTCGCTCCAGCCTTTGAGTTCGAAGTGATGATGAATCGGCGCCATCTTGAAGATGCGTTTGCCGCCCGTGCGTTTGAAGTACCACACTTGAATGATCACCGACAGCGTCTCTGCCATGAACACACCGCAGATGATCGGCAGCAACAACTCTTTTTTCAAAACAATCGCAAGCGTGGCAATCGCGCTACCCAACGCAAGCGAGCCGGTATCGCCCATGAACACTTGCGCGGGATGCGTATTGAACCATAAGAATCCAAGCGCTGCGCCGATGAGCGCCGCGCAGAACACGGTCACTTCGCCCGCGCCAGGCAAATAAAGAATGTTCAGATAATCGCTGAAATCCACGCGGCCTGAAAGATAACTGATGCCGGCCCACGCAATCGCGGAGATCGCAACCAAACCAATCGCGAGGCCGTCGAGGCCGTCGGTGAGATTCACTGCGTTGCTCACCGCGGTGATGATGAAGATGACCATAGGAATGTAGAGCCAGCCGAAATCGAACTCATAATTTTTGAAGAACGGCACAGTCGTCAGCGTTTCAATGCCTTCAAACGCGGTGGAGAACGAGGATGAAAAATAAATCACGCAGCCGACCACGAGACCAAGCGAAACTTGTCCGACGATTTTATAGCGGCCGATCAATCCTTTCGGCAGCTTCTTCACGACTTTCAAATAGTCATCGAGAAAACCAACCGCGCCCATCCACACCGTCGCGATGAGCACGAGAATCACATTGAGATTCGGCCGCGCCCAAAGCAGCGTGGGCACGAGCACCGCGAGCAGCACAATCAAGCCGCCCATTGTCGGCGTGCCGGCTTTTTTCAAATGCGTCTGCGGCCCCTCTTTGCGAATCGTCTGGCCGATGAGGCGCTCGCGCAATTGATGAATGATGCGCGGGCCGACATAGAAACAAATCAACAACGCCGTCACCGCCGCGCCCGCGGAGCGAAACGAGATGTATTGAAACAGATTGAAGCCGGAAATGTACTTGCTCAACGGAAAAAGTAGTTCGTAGAGCATGGAGGCTCCATAAAAGATTTAGAAGGCAGAAACATGTTTTTTTGCCGTAACCCTTGGGCTTTATCTTTCTGCCCTCAAATTTTTCTGTCTTTGGCTTTTGAAAGGCTCAGAAGGCAGAAACATGGAGGGCAGAAAAATGTTTTTTGCCTTGGGCTTTATTTTTCTGCCCTCACATGTTTCTGCCTTCGCTTTTTAAGCCCGCTATTTCGAAAGCGTCTTCATCGTGACCGTATGCAGGGCAACATTGAACCACAGCAGATATTTCAAATCAATATGCTTCAAGAAACGCTCGGCGTGAGATTCGTAATTCTCCAGCGAGCCGGAGAGCGTGGTGAACTTGAAGGCGGCGTTCGTTCCGGCCAAACGAACTCTTTGACGTCCAAGCTTTCGGCCGTCGCTCACAATGTCAGTTTCTTGCTCAACGTGTTCCTTGCCGCCAAGAAAATGCGTTAACGCATCCACGTATAGCTGTCGCTCAAGCCCTGTGCCCCAATCTCTCAAAAAGCCTTCAACGAAGCCCCCAATTTCAGACGCTCGCCCGATAGCACTATTCCATGCTGAGTCATCCACTTCAAAGTTGACGCGATCAGCGTGTGTGAGTGAAGTGTTCACAAACTCGTGCTCAACGCGCTCGCGGCGGAAGTTGAGCAATTTGCCATGATGACTTCCAGTGAGTAACAAGTAATTGAGAAGTTGCGCACGATGCACGTCCGCTAAACGATCCACGGTCTTTAATTCGAAAATAGCCCCATCATCAAACAACAAATCAATCGAGTATGGCTTACAAAAGTCGGCATACTTCACGAGAACGCCGATCTCCTTGATCGCACGCCCATGAAATCTGTTGACAAGCTCCTGCTGATACGCCTCCTCCTCAAAAAATCGCCCCAGCTTGTTGTGGACCTCGAAGGCCTGATCCATCACTTCATAAGCAATCGCACCAAATGCCTTTTGGTCGAGCACACGAAAATTTTCTCTCAATTCAATCGGCATAGCAGGATCATTCCGCAAAAGATTTAAAAGAAAGAAGCCGGAAGGCAGAAAGATGGAGGGCAGAAAAATATTTATTTCAAACCAAAAGCTTTTTTTTCTGCCCTCACATCTGTCTGCCTTCGCTTTTGCTTTACCCTCAAGCCTTATCTTTCTGCTCTCACATCTTTCTGCCTTCGCTTTTATAGCTTCAAATTCGCAATTACCTCTTCCATTGCCATGCTGCGGCTGCCTTTGAGGAGCACGATGTCGCCGGCGCGTAACGAGCGATTGACTTCGGCGAAGAGCGCAGACTTTGTTTCGAAATGCTCGGCCCAACAATGTTGCCCGATAGCTTGCACCGCATGCTTCATATGCGAGCCGAATGCGAACACGGCTTGAATCGGTAACGTGGGAATAAACTCGCCGATCTCGCGGTGATACTCGTCTGCGTGCGGGCCGAGTTCGAGCATGTCGCCTAAAATTGCGATGCGGCGGCCGTGCTCCGCGGGCGACATGGCTGCAAGAAATTGCAGCGCGGCGCGCATGGATTCCGGATTCGCATTGTACGCATCATTGATGATGGTGACGCCATGCATGCGTTGCACTTGCATACGCTTCACGGGCGTTTCAAAACTTTCGAGGCCTTGCTTAATGCTCGACATCGCGACGCCGAGGAAGCTGCCAATTGCAACTGCGGCCAGCGCGTTGTGACTGTGATGCAAGCCGGGCACGTTCAAACGAATCTGCGTCTTTTGCACTTCGAGTTGCACGCAGCCGTTTTCATTAAGGCCCAAAACTTTGCCTTGAAATTGCGCGGGCTTGTCAATGCCGAACGTGATGGCCTTCGCGCCCGAGGGCAATGCCGCGCGCAAGTGCGCATCATCGGCATTGAGAAATGCGATCCCGTCGGTGCGATGCAAATATTCGAACAGTTCGCCCTTGGCTTTGGCAACGCCCGCGAGATCGCCGAGAAATTCCGTATGCGCGCGGCCAACGTTGGTGATGACGCCAAAGTTCGGCGCAGCGATTTCGCACAACGCCGCAATCTCGCCGAAATGATTGGTGCCCATTTCCACCACGGCGACCTCCGGGCCATGTGTTAGCTCGCTCAAAGTGAGCGGCACGCCGAGGTGGTTGTTGAGATTGCCGTGCGTTTTGTGCGTGAAAAATTTTTGCTGCAACACGGAAGCGATCATCTCTTTCGTCGTCGTCTTGCCGTTGCTGCCTGTGATGGCGACGATGGTTTTGCCCCAACGTTTGCGAATGGTGCTGCCGATCTTTTGCAATGCCGCAAGCGTGTCTTCTACAATAATAAAATTGCCCAAAGCTTTTTGGTTAGATTGAAACCATTTCGCCTCGATGATTGCCGCGAGCGCTTGCTTGGCAAAAATATCGGCGATGAAGTTATGCCCATCGAAGCGATCACCGCGCAACGCAACGAACAACGCATCTGCACCACACGCACGCGAGTCCGTGGAGAGCGCGGTCGCGCGCCGCGTGAGCACGGCTTGGTTGCCGACATAACGCACGCCTTCGCCAAGCGCGCGAACGATTTCGCCGAGTGTGAGGATGAGGGCCATAACTATTTCGTTGTCATTCAGAAAGAATCTTTTTCAGCACGAGCACAAGGCCTTATTGACGATGCAAAAGCTTTTCCGCCGAGTCGCGCCGAAGTCACCGAGTTTCACCGAATAGTGCAAACAGCGTTTGCAAGATTGGTGGGTTGATCGATTGCAGCAAACAACTCCGTTAGGAGTGAAATGTTTATAGCCGCATTCCATCAACTTGTTTTGAGAACTCCGTAGGAGTGGCATGTTCTGGTCGTTCGTGCGTTGGTAATCGAAAAGCAACATGTCACTCCTTCGGAGTTTGAGAGACGAGAGGGAGCGGTGTGCTATAAACATGGCACTCCTAACGGAGTTTTCAGAATTGTGCAAACGGCGTTTGCATAATTGGCTGTTGCCGCATGCGCCAACGGCGCGAGATGCGATAGCCCAGGGCAACGCCCAGGGAATGTTCAATGCAGATTCACATAGCCCTGAAAGGGCGGCATTGCGGTTATTTGGAAAACGTTTCGTAACGAAAACCATTGCGCCCCGTTGGGGCTAGCGCATTTTATGGGTTGCTCGTTTCCAGGGCGTTGCCCTTCGCTTTTGCATTGCGCTCCTTCGGAGCTGAAGACTTCTGCGTGGCTTCGCCAAAATTCGCGATTGGTTTACTTGCCCCTATTTTGAACTGATAATCAAGATTCCGTGATACCAATCGATATAACTCATCACCATCGATCCCCATTTCCTTCAAGAAACACAATTCTAACATGAGTTTTAATACCTCCGTATACTTCAGTAACTTGTCAGCTTCGAGAGCATTTTTAATTCTATCATCCCCAAAATGAGTGAAGTAGTTTCTATATTCAGCAATTTCCTGCATCATGCCTTTGGCGTTTGGTATGAAGTGATCGATAGCTTTCCCAAACTCCTTTGCCAAAAGTTTTAACCTTTTCGAAAGAGAATATTGGTATAAATGTCCTAGTTTTCCTTCGAAGGACGATCTAAAATCTCTCCACTTTTGTTTATGTTTAGCTTTCATTTTTATCGGCGCATCCACTGGAAGAGCACTTCTCAGATTTTCTAAAACATGTTTTTTGTAGGACGCTTCATCAATATAGCCTTCTTCCCTGAATACTCTATGATAGACTTCTACAGCCTGAGCAAAAAGAAGGAACTTAGACGTTAGGAATTCTTCTGACTGATGCAATCCTGCAAGGTATAAATCTCGAATCAAATGTAATTTTTCAGCTTTCCTTATCCAGTTCGAGAGTATTTTACGCAAATTGTTTTTGACATCGTGAAACCCGAATAGAAAATCATCAAATCGAGGATGAGCAGTACTTTCAGAGTAATATGGCGTCTTGAATAAAAGTTGATTTGGTTCTTGCTGTCCATCTTTAAGCTGAACCGATATCGTCACTGGCATTGCAGGAGTATGGCATGCAATAGTGAAAAAATCTTGTATTGTGCGAAATAAAATTTTATAAGTGCTATAAGGCTGCGGAATTCGTGTTTCAATCTCTAGATTTACAATCTCTTTAAGATTCAATTCGCTTCGCCCCCTCGAAAGAACGTCTACACCTGAGTAGAGCGAAACTTTTAAGTCGGCATTCGGTTTGATCACGAGAGCACGTTGTGGACGATATTTAACGTCAAAGATTCCTACTTTCTTCCCGTGGCTCACTTTCAAACCTGAAATGCCAATCCATCTATTTAAAATAGCAAAATTTGAAAAAGCCCTTTGGATTTTGCACTCGTCATCAAATGGAATATGCGTGCCTTTTACAATCAAAAGGACATAGATTTTGCGCTTGGCAATACCCGAAGGTACCCATCCGCCCGGTGTACAAATACAGTCGATTAAAGAAAACGACTGACCATCCCTTGTTTCACCATAAATGATCTTATTCCGTAAGAAGACTTCCGATTCATCCAGAGATGAATCAGGGATTGTCAAATCTAGTACTCCACCTTCACTCGGCTTGAAAGTAAGAGTTCCATACATCTTTTTGTCTGGGGTGTCGCTATACCACCAAAACCCAGTTTTCTCAAACGACTCATTCATCGATAATACTCTCCAAATTACAATCTATGAATCTTCACTGCGCCACCACCTCCCTCGCCACTGGCATCTTCATTTGGCAGCGCAATTCGCATCGCGTGCTCGAAGAGATCGCGGCGCCGGGTGCGGGATGTTGTTGCGTGACGCGGCCATTGCCGACGACGTGCGCGTCAATGCCGAGCAGGGAGAGTTGCTGCAAAGCTTGGCGTAAGGAAAGGCCGACGAGCTGCGGCATGCGCATTTGCTGCTTCGCACGCAGCGCAACTTCGAAGAGTTGCAACGTGACCTTCGAGTCGGGAAAAACCGCGGAGCCGGCGGGCGGCATTTGGCCGAGAATAAAATCGCCCTCGCCGTCCCATTCCGCTTCGAGTCCGAGTTCATCGAGCATTTTTTCAGCAACGGTGCGTTGGCGATTGGTGAGATCGGGCACTACGAGGTTGCGCGTTTCCATAATCGTCTCGCGAGAGTTCGGCGTGAAGGTTTCCGTGAATTGCGGCGAATGTTTGGGCTGCGTTTGCGCAATGAGAATGCGCTGCGCGATATTTTTGAAAGTGGGCGCGGCGACCATGCCGCCCCAATACGTGGTGCGCGGATTTTCCAACATCACAAACACGAGATGGCTTGGCTTCTCCGCCGGAAAGAAACCGACGAACGAGGCGATGTAATCACTGCGCGAATAGCCGCGTGCGCCGGTGAGCGGTTTGCGCGCGGTGCCGGTTTTGCCCGCGATGCGCAAGCCTTCGATCTTCGCATTGGTGGCCGTGCCTTCGCGCACGACACCTTCGAGCAAGGTCGTGAGCGTGGTCGCAGTCTCGTTTGAAATCACGCGCCGCACGATTTGCGGTTCGTCGAGGCGCTCCATGTCTTCGAGATCATCGCCAATGGCGGCCACGAGTTTGGGTTGCAAAAGCAAGCCGCCGTTGGCAATCGCGCCGTACGCCATGGCCATTTGCAACGCAGTAACCGATACTTCATAGCCGCGCGACATGGCGGGCAGCGTGAGGCCGGACCAGTCTGCCGGCGATTTGAGCACGCCATTCACTTCGCCTTCGCCGAGGCCAGTGGCCATGCCGAAACCGAAGTCGCGCGCGTAGCGATAAATTTTTTCATTGCCCACAGCGCGCGCAACTTTGAATGCGCCGATGTTACTCGATTTCGCAAACGCGTCACGCAACGTGAGATTGCCGTAGCTTTCGCCGTGGTCGGTCATGACTTGGCCCATGTATTTGTACGAGCCGTTTTCGCAGAACACGACATCGGCAGGTTGCTTGATTTTTTCTTGAAACGCCGCGGCGTACGTGACGAGCTTGAACGTGGAGCCTGGCTCAAAGAGATCGGTGACGACACGATTGCGGCGAGTGCTTTGAGAATAGCTCTGCGGTTGATTCGCATCAAAACTCGGCTCGCACGCCATTGCGAGAATTTCGCCGGTCATTGGGCGCGTGACGAGCACCATGCCGTTGCTGGCGTCGTATTGATCGAGCGCGAGGCGCAATTCTTCGGTGGCGATGGTTTGAATCATGTTGTCAAGCGTGAGCACAAGGCTCTTGCCGTCCACGGCATCCACGTCAGGCGTGCCGAGATTGGCGAGTTGATTGCCGATGGCGTCGCGTTGTATGTAGCGGCGACCATCTTGCCCCGCGAGCAGCGAGTCATACATTTGCTCGACGCCGGCAATGCCGCGATTATCGATGTCGGTGAAGCCGAGCACGTGCGCTGCAATTTCTTTGTGGGGATAGCGGCGGCGCGCGTCTTTTTCGATGCGAATGCCTTCGAGTTTGAGCGCTTTGATCTTGGCTTCGAGATCGGCATTGACGCGGCGTTTGAGCCAAACGAAGGAGCGCTCGGTTTTCATGCGCTCATAAAGTTTCGAGGAAGGCTCGCCGATGATGCGACCGACTTTGTCCGCGAGCTTGCGGCGATCTTTGACTTGCCGCAAATCCGCGCCGATGGAGATGCATGCTTCATTCAAAGCGAGCAAGTTGAGATTGCGATCATAAATCAAGCCGCGCTGAGCGGAAACGGGAACCGTGGTATGGTGTTGGACCTTGGCCATGCTTTGATACTTCCCATGTTGGATGATTTGGAGGTACAGCAAACGTCCAACGAGGCACAAGCCGAAGAGCAAAAAAAAACCTTCCACCATCGCCACGCGATACGAAGGAGCAGGTTTTCGTGCGGGCGATTTTTGCGGCGCGGCAGCGCGTATGGTGGCAAGATTTCGATTCATCATTCCGGCGCAACGACAATCAAACGCGGCGCGAGACTGACCATGCCGAGTTGCCCTTGCGCAATGCGCGAGATGCGGGCGAATCCGGCAAGCTGTTCCGCTTGCGCCAGCAGACGATTGTTCTGTTCCTCCAATTGGATTTTCTGAGCCTCCAGCGTGGCGACTTCATTCGCTAGTTGCTCAACTCCAACTCGCAGCCCGATTAAGAGTAAGCCAAGAAACAGCAAGAGCGCAAAGGGCGCTAAAAAGAGAACGAGGGTTTTGGTTTCGCGGGAAGCCTTCTTCGCCGGCGCGATGCGCTTTTGCGGGCGCACGCTCTTCGCTTTCGAGGGAACGGCTTTCGGTTGAAAGCGAGGCGAGGCCATGGTTGCGGCGCGGGTGGATGAGGGCTTCATGGTTTGATGCGTGATTTAATGCAAAACGATTGCTGGCAAAACTATTTTGAAAAGCTTTGAAGGCAGAAAAATGTGAGGGCAGAAAAATAAAAGCGGTTTATAAATTCCTGCCTCGTCAATTTCACCAACAAGCCTTGCTTTATCTTTTTGCCCTCACATTTTTCTGCCCTCGCTTTTGCTTTAAGCGCGCTTCTGCAACACTCTCAGCTTGGCACTGCGTGCTCGTGAGTTGCGTTTGATTTCATCCGCGCTCGGTATGATCGGCTTTGAAGTGAGCACGAGGGCCTCGCTCTTTTTGCCGCACACGCACACGGGAAACTCCGGCGGGCAGGTGCAGGCTTTGGCCACGCCGCGAAAATATTCTTTGACGATGCGATCTTCCAGCGAGTGATAGCTAATCACGCACAGCCGGCCATTGGGCGCGAGCACGCTAAAAGCTTGCTGCAAGAAATCGCGCAACGCGCCGAGTTCGTCATTCACCGCAATGCGCAGCGCTTGAAACACACGCGCCACGGATTTAATTTGAAGAGGGCCACGCACGACACCTTCGATAATGTTGCGAAGCGCAGTAGACGTCCCAATCGCTCGTGTACATCGTTCCTTTACGATCGCGCGTGCGATGGGTTTGGCCCGTTGCTCTTCACCATAGTCCCGCAGAAGACGCACCAGATCGTCTTGTTCCAGAGTCGCGATTAACTCCGCCGCGGTGTCAGAGAGGGAAGGATCGAGGCGTAGATCCAGCGGGCCCTCTTCAAGATAACTTAAGCCACGTTCCGGCACGTCGATTTGGCGCGAGGAAATGCCCAAATCGGCGAGGATACCATCGACCGTTGCTACTCCCACAGAAGCCAAGAGGTCGGAAATGTGCCGGAAGTTGCCTTTGATCAAAGAACAGTGCGATGAATATGACGCTAAACGTTGTTGTGCGATTTTCAAAGACTCGGGATCAACATCGAGTCCGATAATACGAAGCTCTCCCCCTTCCCTTTCAAGCAGCGCGAGACTGTGGCCGCCGTCGCCGAGTGTCGCATCTACAATGGTGCGCGTCGAAGGTTGCAGCAAGTAGCCCGCAATCTCTTCCAGCAAAACCGGCAAGTGAAACTCGCCTTGTTGTAATGAGGTGCGCGCCACGACATTCTTTCATTCATCTTAACAAAAATCCATAAGGCAGAAAGATGTGAGGACAGAAAAATAAAGCGCCGCGCTAATGATATCTGATCTTTTCACAAACATGCTTTGTCTTTATCTTTCTGCCTTCCATTTTTCTGTCTTACGCTTTTGCTTCACGCTTGCAACAGCTCGCCCTTGCCGCCTTCGAGGAATTTATCATACAAACCCGCGTCCCAAATGTCGAAAAAATCGCCCATGCCGATGTAGCGCATCTCTTTCGTGACCTTCGCGGATTGTAGCAGCTCCGGCGGAAAGTTGATGCGGCCTTGATTATCGAGCCGCACTTGATGGCAATACGCGAGCACGGATTGCATTTTATAAATTCCCATTTCGGATTCTTCATCAAAATTGGAAGCCATGGGCAGGATCTTCTCGCGAAAGTACGAGATGGGGTAGGCGCGAATAAGGGTCGCGTTCGGCTTTTCGATGAGCCGAAGCACAAGCGTCTTCATGTCCAAAAGCTCCACAATTTCTCGAATCTTGGCAGGAATAGCCGCCCTGCCCTTGTCATCAAGAGTTTGCTTGAAGCGCCCGTAAAACTTTGGGATGATTTCAGAAAGTTCGACCATGATTTCACTTGGTTATCCCCAACAAAACCCACTTTTATACACTTCTATCCACTTTCACCCATATGATAACCAAAAGAGCGAGGCAAGTCAAGAAATATTTCTATTTCTCACGGTTTTTTAATGAGTTTAGTGAATTTTTGTGTGAACAAAAGAGTGCGTGAGACTTCATGTTCACACAAAACTGAGTCACAATAGGATCATCAAACCGCGAACGGACGCAAAGAAGCCCGAATGCATTCTTGTTAAAGGCTGTCTCTGAGGAAAGGAAGAAAAAAGCTCGCACGAAAATGGAACTGCCGCGCAAATGTTTTTACTTCGTGAGGAAGGAACGCGTTGGAGTGCTTGAATAGTTGTCAGCAATCGTTTTGCTCTTGGCTTTGAATAAAGCAAAACGATTGCTGGAAAAACCATTAAAGCATTTTTTGTTGGAAGGAGAAAAAGCAGTTTGAGGCGAGAATGAAGGCATGAAAATCAAACTTGCTTGCGCCAACCTTTGAGCAAGACGCCGACGCCGATGGCGATTAAAATGATCGGCCAATAACGATCAACGTTATAGATGATATCAAACTCGCGCAATAAAAACGCGCCGCCAAAAAGCAAGAACGCACTGGCGGGAATAAGCATACCCCATTGGCTGGGCGCAACAATAAAAACGGAAAGACATCCGAGGCCCGCAGCCAGCAACCACACCGGCCAGGGATGATAGATGTAGGGAATGAAATCGTAATTGCGCAGAATGAAAAACACACCGAGCGCGGCAAAAAAGACCGTTCCAAACACGCCCTCGCGCTGGCCCCAACCCTGAAGTCGAGTCGCGGAAGCCGCGGCCAGCAACAAGAAAATGAATGGATAGATTTCAAAAAAGTCCGGAAGCGGCCAGTCCAAGCGTTGCGCGAGGAGATAAACACCGATCAAAATCAGAATGATTCCGGGAACGATGGAGTTTTTTCTTTTGGTCATGGCTCAACTTTCAAACGTTTGGGATCGTTTCCTCAAGCCACAGAGGTGGTGTTGTGACGCTCCGGCTCATGCTCGGGCACAACGGCCATCAAGATCACATAGGCAATAATGCCGAGAAAGAAGCCGCTGAAAAAAGTGACGAGTACCCAACCCACGCGCATAAGCGAGGGATCAAGATTGAAATAATCTGCCATGCCGCCGCACACGCCGCCGATCATGCGATCCGTGCGCGAGCGCGTCAATCGTTTTGCAGTCATGTTCGTTTCTCCTATCGGGCTAAAACCGGATTGCGGCACTGTATACGAGGAGGTTGAAAAATTATTTTCCGGAACACCACGCAGCACTAAATACAAACCCAACCCAATGAGCGCAACGGAAAAGATCACGCCAAATCCCAGCCAATCGGGCCAATACATATGCCAACGCCACGGCACAAGCAAGTCGAAGCCATTACGATCAGCCAACCACACGAAGCCCAACACGATGAGCAACGTTCCCCAAATGTAGCGTCCCGTATTGGAAGGTGGCCGCACGGGAGCCATCATGCCCAAAGGATTATCCGGCACAATCGCCCACACGACGATATATGCGAGTGCGCCAGCTAATCCAAAGAAGCAACTAATCACCCACAAGACGCGCACCAAACCGGGGTCGAGGCCAAAGTGTTCGGCCACGCCGCCGCACACGCCGGCAAGCTTTCGGTCGGCGACCGAACGATAGAGCCGCCGCACATTCGTCGGGTCGGTTTGCGGTTGCGCTTGTTGGTTTTGCGTTTGTTCGTTCATGATCTCGTTTCAAATGGTTGGGGATTTTTCACACGGGCGAGTAAACGCAAAGTGCTGGCCGAAGTTTCACTTACTGCCAAAGTATTTCTGCTCCAAAGCGATGATCTTCTCCACCCGCGCGAGATGCCGGCCTCCGCCGAAGCCGGTTTCGAGCCACACGCGCACAATCTCTTTTGCGATGTCGATGCCGGTGTTTCTGCTGCCCAACGAGAGCACGTTCGCGTTGTTGTGCTCGCGACTGTTCTTCGCGGTGTAAATGTCATAACACGCCGCGGCGCGCACGCCGCGAATTTTGTTCGCGGCGATCGCCGAGCCGACGCCCGCACCGTCGATCACGATGCCGCGCGTGGCCGCACCGCTCGCCACTTTTTGCGCAACCAACTCTGCAATGTCGGGATAGTCCACGGCTGCTTCGCTAAACGTGCCGACGTCGTCGTAGCGATATCCGAGGTTGCGCAAGTGATCCTTCAACTGCTCCTTCAGCGCATAGCCACCGTGATCCGAGCCAATCGCAATCGCGCCGGCAGAGGAGGGCATCGACTCCGGAAGTTTTGCAGGAGGCTGGGCTTGCTTCTTTTCTGGGGAAGAAGAAAAGACGAGCGCGATTTTTTTCACGCGCGCCGCATCACGCGCCGCGGGCGTGATCAACATGCCGGCGGGAACGCTCAACTGTGTCTTGCGCTCTTGCCAAGCTTGAATCACGTCGCGCTCCGTGAGGACGCGCTTCGGTTTGTTTGAGGAAGAAGACGGCATGTTGCACTCGCAGACAATTCTTTTTTGTTAAAGAAGCAAAGCTTTCCCCAACGGATATTCTTTAAATCCGTTGGCAGCTTTTATCTATTGGAAAATCTTTTTGTTGTTGCTTCAATTCACCGAACCGATCAATCCCGTCATCGGCACGAAGCGCACGGGAACGGAATCATGCCGCGAAACTTTGCCGTGCTCGTCTTTCGTAATGATCACGAGCCGTTGCTCGTCCTCGCCGAGCGGCAGAATCATCACGCCGTTCGGCGCGAGTTGCTCCAGCAAGCGCTCCGGCACGTGATTCGGCGCCGCGGAAACGATAATGCGATCAAACGGCGCGGCCTCGCTCCAGCCGAGATAGCCGTCGCCGCAATGCACGCGCACGTTGACGTAGCCCAATCTTCCCAACACATTTTCCGCGCGGCTCGCCAACTCCGGAATGATTTCAAGGCTATAAACTTCCTCGCACAAGTTCGCGAGCAACGCCGCTTCATAGCCCGAGCCGCAACCGATTTCCAACACGCGCTCAATGCCGCGCAATTGCAGGTGCTGCAACATAAACGCGACGATATACGGTTGCGAAACCGTTTGCCCAAAACCGATGGGCACCGGGCTGTCTTCATAGGCATGCGCCGCGAAGCGCTCCGGCACGAACTCATGGCGCGGCACTTGGCGCAACGCTTCCAGCACGCGCGCGTCCGTCAGCCCGCGGCGTTCGATTTGGCGCTGCACCATCTCTTCGCGCTGCGCGGAAAATTCCGGCGCGCTCAGTTCATCATCTTCCCATGATTCTGTATTCATGTTGTGCTCGTCGCTGCCAGCATGCGTTCCACATGCGCGGCCACAGAGCGGGCCAGCGCATTCAAATTATAACCGCCTTCCAACACCGAAACCACGCGCGCGCCGCAAAATCTTTTTGCCAAGCCCAGAACGTGATCGGTCATTTGCGCAAAGCCGGTTTCGGTTAATTGCAACTGCGCGAGCGGATCTTCGCGATGCGCATCAAATCCCGCGGAGATGAGCGCGAAATCCGGTTGAAAGGATTCGAAAATTTCTTGCGTCGCTTCGCAAAAGCGTTCGAGATAAATTTCTTCGGACGTCCTCGGCGGAAAGAGCAGGTTGCGCGTTGCCTGCGCTCCCGCGCGCGAGCCGGTCTCCTCCGCCCTGCCGGTGCCAGGATAGAGCGGCCATTGATGCACGCTGAAATAGAACACGTCCCCGCGTTCATAAAAAATATTTTGCGTGCCGTTGCCGTGATGCACGTCCCAATCAATGATCAACACGCGCTCCGCCTTGCCATTGCGCCGCAACCATTCCGCGCCAATCGCGACATTATTAAACAAACAAAAGCCCATGGCCTCCGAAACCTCGGCATGATGCCCCGGCGGACGCACGGCGCAAAATGCGTTTTGCCACTCTCCTTTGCTCACTTTATCAACCGCATCGACAACCGCACCTGCAGCAAGTCGCGCCGCGAGAAAAGAATTTTTCGAAACGACGGTATCGGAATCCAACAGCGTCAATTCTTCTTTGCAACTGCGCGCGATGAAGTCGATATAACTTTTCGGATGCACTAGTGCGATGGTTTCGAGCGCAATTGGCTCCGGCTCGCGCACGTCGAGCCAATCCAGCAAACCGACATTCGTCAAATGTTCGATGATTGCCCGAAGCCGCGCCGGCCGTTCGGGGTGGCCTTCGCCCGTGTCATGTTCGAGGCACGCGGGATGATAAAAAAAGCCGGTTCGTTTGTTCTTCATCGTCGTGTTAAAAGTTTTCGCTCTTCGCTCTCTGCTCTTTGCCCTCCGCCTTCACGCGCTTTCCAGCTTCCACTCCGTGATCGCGCGCTGCTGCGTATCGAAATCTATTCCGACAAGAAAGACTTTGCGCCCACTCTGTGCGTACTTCTCGTGATACTTCTTCGCGCGAATCTGCGCCAGCGCTTGCGCCGCGGGTTGATTGCACTTGAGCTCAATGACGTAAACTTTGTCGTCGAACTCCACGGCAATGTCCATCCGCCCGTGCGAAGACAACGCTTCGGTTTGCACGAGCACGCCCGAGGCCGCGACCATCAAATAAAAGATTGTATGATAAAACGCCTCGCCTTGTTGCTGATGTTGCGTGTAAGGAATCGCCGAGAGAATCGCGTTCGTGGTTTCGATAAACTGCGCCACGTCTTCTTTCGCCAAATAAAGATGCAAGCGCTTGAATTGCGATTTTAAAACCGTATTGACGCCCTCAGTCAAGCTGTTGTAGAGATACGCGGAAAACGAAGATTTCACCTCTTGATTGGGATAGCCGAGGCGATAAAGCTCGCCCTCGTGTGCGCGAATAGTGACATAGCCGGTTTGAAAGAGCAGCGCTTCCAAACTTAAATTTTCGAGATCGTAGGTAGAGAAGGCTTCGCTTGGAATTTCCAAATCCTCGATGTCGGGAATCGCATAGTTTTTTTCTTTGATCAAACTCACCAAGAAGCTCGGTGTGCCGCTCTCGAACCAAAAAGTTTTGAAATCATATTCCGCAAGCACGTTGACAATGGAGAACGGATTGTAGACCTGCACTTCTGCTTTGGTGAAGCGATAGCCGTTATACCATGCGCGCAGTTTGAGCAGAATATCTTCTCGCGTCGTCCGTTGCTTTTGCGCGAACTCCGCAACCCGCTCGCCGAAATACTGTTCCAACTCTTGCTGTGTATATCCCAACATCGCAGCATAGCCGGCGTTCATGGTTATATCTTGCAGATTATTCAAATCAGAAAAGAGGCTAACGCGGCTAAATTTGGAAACGCCGGTGATAAACACGAAGCGCAGCGCCGCTGCGACATGCGCCCCCTTCAAAACTCCAAAAAAAGTTTTGAGCAAGTCGCGATTTTGCTGAGCGAGCCTCAACTCCTCCTCGCCTTTTCCCAAGTGTGTGATAATTGCCTTGTCATACTCATCGATGAGAATCACGACGTTTTCAGAATACTTGCGCTGCAGCGCAGTAATCAATTCAACGAAACGAGTGGGAGCTAATCGTTGGAGCAAATGTACCTGATGTTTTGCCGCAATTTGTTCCAACTGAATAGACAGTGTCTCCTCTAAAACTTGGGGATCTCGCGCGTCAATTTCGCTGAAATCAATTTCAACAACTGGAAAGACTTTCCACTCCCAAGCGCTGTTCTCAATCCACAGTCCTTTAAACAATTCCTTCCGCCCTTCGAACAAAGCTCTCAGCGTGGAGACTAGCAGCGACTTGCCGAAACGTCGCGGACGGGAGAGGAAATAATATGCCTGCGGCACGCGCGCCATTTCATAAATGAAGCGCGTCTTGTCGATATAAACAAAATTGCCCGCGATCATCTGCCCGAAATCACGCACGCTGATCGGCAGGAATCTTTCTCGCACCGGCGGCTTGGTTTGCAAACTCTCGTTCATCTTCCTTCCTTCGCCAGCTTCTTCAAAATCTGGCGATGCACGCGAAACGCGATGTTCTCCGGCAGCGCGTTGAAGTTGAAATAACGCGCTTCAAGCGCATCATCACCCGCGAGCAATTCGCCGCTCATGATTTCCGCGCGATACACCACGAGCAAGATTTCATAATTCTCCTCGCCGCGCGCGCGAAACACGCCGTACAGTTCGCTCAACTTGATATCGAGGTTCGTCTCTTCTTTCGCCTCGCGCACCGCGGTTTCATCGGGCGCCTCGCCCCATTCCACAAAACCCGCGGGCAAACTCCAATCGCCTTGCCGCGGCTCATACTTGCGTCGCACGAGCAGAATGCCCTCGCCCCTGCGAATAATCATCGCCACTGCGGGAATGGGATTGCGATAAAAAATAAATCCGCACGCCGAGCACACTTGCCGGTCGCGGCCTTCCGTGAATTGCACCAACAATCGCCCGCCGCATTTGGGGCAAAACTTATATACAAACGCCATCGTTTACGCGCTCCTTTGCGAAAACTTATTCCTTCGCGCCTCTCACAAATTCTTCCATGCCGCGCACTATCGCCTCGGCAACCTTCTGCCTAAAACGTGCATCGAGAATCAGCGCCTCTTCTTGCGGGTGCATGATGAACGCCGGCTCGATCAACACCGCGGGCATGCTGGTGACGCGACACACCGCAAGGTTATCATAATACAAACCGAAGTTAGGAAGTTTGGTATTCTTTAGCAACTGCCGCAAAATCGCGTTGGCCAAGCCGTAACTTTGCGGATGAAAGTAATACGCGCTCGCGCCGTGATTCAAAAACGCATTCACGCCGTCGGGCAGCGCGTTGAAATGCAGACTCACGAAAAGATCGGCATTCGCAACGTCTGCAAATTTTGGCCGTGCGCCGAGCGTGATGCCCTCCGCGCCGCTGCGCGTGAGAATGACACGAGCGCCGCGCGCTTCTAATTTCGTTTTCACTTCTTGCGCGAGCAACGGTGTGGTCACGCTCTCGCTTGAACCGCTCGGGCCAACGCCGCCCAAGTCCGGGCCGTGGCCGGGATCAACACACACGAGCAAATCTTTGAGCGGACGATTCGGCCAGCCGATGAGCGCCGGCGTTTTTTTAATTTCTAGAATCAGATTGCTCTCTTCATAAAACGCGCGATAGCCCCACTGCTGCTTTTGATTGAGATCGATACTCAACCGATATTTGTCATCGCGCTCTTGCGCCCAACGAATGTCGCCGAGCACGGGATCGAGGCCATCTTGCCGAATCCAATCCGTGTCGGAAGTGCCACCATAGAGAATGATTTCCAAACGATTCGGCTTCGTGCGCTGCTCGATCTTAAACGGCAAACGTTCGTTGAGAAAAATTTTGACGCGCACACGATCGGCAAAACTTTCCGTGCGCGCGACTTCAACCGAACTTGTCGGCGGCATCGTACCCAGTGGCATGGCTTCGCAATTCGCGCGTGGGATCCACATGGTTTCGCCGTCAAGCAGACGCACGCGCCAATATGCGCCGTCGCTGCCGGTCACGCGCAGTTTCACACCGCGCGGCAAAAAGAATTGATACGCTTGCCCCGGTCCGGTGCGGCCCACAGTCATCTCGGAAGTCAAACGCACGATGCGCGGCACCGCCTTCGAAACGACGCTCAACTTTCCCGGCGCAACGGTTTCGAGCACATTGCCCGCGCTGTCTTTTAGATAAAAACGAAGCGCCGCGTTGCGCACGGTGTCCGCGGCTTGCAACAAATACGCACCGGTATAAATGCCTTCGACGGCTTTCGTGCGCGGCGGTTGGCCGCGGCCAAACACCGCTTCGCCCCAATAGAATTGCTTGCGCGGCGATTGCTCCGCCATCGGCAAGATTTGTTTGAGGCCTTCAATGGAAAAACTCGCGCGCAATTTCGGCGAGCCCTTCATTGCCACGCCGAGCAAATCGCCCGGCTCGAGTTCGAGATTATTTTCGGGAAAAAGATAGCTCGTGTCGATCATTGCCGGAGCGCGCGGCGAGGTGATGAGAAAGTGCGGAACGTAAACATTGCGTTCGACGACCAACGAGTCGAGTTGCGCCGTATCAACGCGAGCAACCGCACGAAAAGTAAAGCGCCCGGTTTGCACAGGCACCATGGCCATGAACGTTTGGTTGGGATATTGTTTCGCAGCAATGCCATTGATCGAAACGCGCGTGTTGGCCGGAGCATAATTGCCAAACACGAAAGTCGAATCGCGCGCGGTAATGGTCAAATCTTCACGCGGATAGATGACTTCGAGTTTGAGCTCCTGCGCGAAAAGAGGTGTGATGAAAAAGAAGACGAACGTTTGTAGTAATGCCTTTAGGCATTCTATGCTTATTTGCAGCAAACGCCTCAAGGCGTCACTACAAGCTTGTTGCCGAAGAGAGCTTTTGATGTGCTTATTTAAGCTGC
Organism: bacterium; assembly: GCA_041918175.1. Classification (GTDB taxonomy): domain Bacteria; phylum Zhuqueibacterota; class Zhuqueibacteria; order Zhuqueibacterales; family Zhuqueibacteraceae; genus JABWAN01. The sequence goes on along the minus strand of JAYRWE010000109.1, from coordinate 10,105 downwards.
GCAAGATGCTCCTCCAAAATTTGCGGCGGCGTGGAGCGCATCAAGTAACGCACGCCAGCGAGCAAAATCGCAACGTCGTCGACTTGTCCAATAACGGGAAAAACGAAATCGGGGATTAAATCAATGGGCCAGGCGAGATAGGCCAGCGCGAGCGCGAACACGAATTTTCCGAAGAACGGCACGCGCCGATCTTTGAGCAAACGCCACAGGAGTTTGATCGTAGTGGGCAGATGCAGAAGCAAGCGCCACAACGAAGTTTGTTTTAGAATAGGCGAATCGGCGTGACGAAAAGGCAAGTGCGGCTCCACAGAAAAGGTTCACAGGCACAGTACAATCGCAGGAAAACTGAAAAACATCTTCTTCTTTATGACAGAGTATTGGGGGCGCGAACTTGGTTACCGAGCTTGATCATCAAATTTCATTATGATTCAGCCGGCATTCAAAGCCAAGATTGGCGGCGGCTCTTCATCTTCGGGCGGCGCATCTTTATTCTCCTCGTCTTTCTCCTCAAGCTCTTCATCAACCTTAACCGGCGGCTTGTTGTTTTCCTCCATTTCTTTTTTGCGGTCTGCTTCGATGCGGCGTTCCAAGCTTTCACGTACTTCTCGTTCCTCCTGCTCTAAAACAGTTGGCGCGGGTGTCGTGGTTGGCGCTGCAGCCGCGGGCGTGACAGTGGGCGAGGCTTGCGGCGCAGCTTTATCCTTTTGGGCGTAGGCCGAAACCTTTTTGCCGACCTTCTTCGCATAGGCCGAGTTGGGATATTTTTCGATCAACTGCTTGTAAGTTTGATATGCCTGCTCACCGTCATTCAACTCATGCTCAAAGAGCCAACCAATCGCATAAAGAGATTTCGAAGAACGCTCGGCATCGGTTTGACCGGCCAAGTATTCTTGGTACCAACGCAATGCTTCGTGCGGATTCTTTTCCGTGAGCCAAAGTTTTTCAGCGCGAGAGAATTTATCATCATTCAAAGTTGCGGCACTACTGTCAACAAGCACGGGCATGCCCAAACGTTTGCGCGCCGCGGTGCCGTGCGCAGTTTTAGGATATTGCGTCGCCACCACCGTGAGCAGGCTATCACGCTGCGCGGCATTTTGTTCGGCGAGCACGAAAGCGAGCGCATACAACGCGCGCGGCGCCGCGGCGGTCTCCGCAAATTGCCCGACCACTTCGCGATATTGCCACATCGCCGAATCCGGCATCTCGAGTTGATAGTAATAAAGCTCGGCAAGATTAATTTTGTGATTTGCAATGTCGTTCGCGAGCTTTTGCGGATCGTTTGAAATCGCGAGCGCCTTCGTGGGATAACGCCGTATCGAAGTGTTGCGATTCTTCGCTTTCTTCGTGGAGGCTTCGGCGGTCGAGGCTTGCGCCAAAGCCGCCACGTTGGTTCCGCTTTGCAATGAAAGGCGTTGCAGTTCGAGCACTTTCAGAGAGTTCTTGAGCTTCAACAATTCGTCAACCGCTTTCGCGCGTTCTTGCGCGCGTTGGGCATACTCTGTACGTGCATTTTCACTGCGCACTTTGTCATAATTTTCTTTGGCCTTTTCATAATGAAAGCGTTGGCGCAGATGAAATTCGCCGAGGGAAAAATACGCCGCGGCCGAAGCTTCCGTTCTTTTATAATTCGTTGTCACGAAGAGCAATTGCTCCGCCGCCTCTTCGCGCTGTCCTTTGAGGAAGGTACACATGGCCAATTCATATTTCACCCAGGCCACGTCTTGATGCGTGCTGTACTCGCTCCACATTTGATTGAGCTTGCGCATGGCAAGGTCGTAGCGTTTATCCTCTTTCAGCGCGCGCGCCATGGCGAGATGCGCTTTGAATTTGAAATCGATCTCCGTGCTCTGTTTCGCGGCTTGATCGAACGCCTTGGCCGCGGTCGTAAATTGCTTGAGTTGATTGCGGCTCTCGCCCAAACGCATGAATGCCGCGCTGCGCGTCTTCGCGTCCGCGACTTTTTTCGCAGAGCGGTCATACAGCTCCTCGGCTTGCGCAAAATCTTTTTGGCGGAAATAAAGCTCGGCGAGATAGTATTGCGCCTGATCTACGACTTCCCCCTTTTTCTTTTCATCCAACAGATCTTTAAGTGCCGCAATGGCCGCGGGAAAATCTTGCCGCTCGATGTGCGTGCGTGCTTTCCAAAGCTCGGCGCGCGGCGCGAGCGGGCTTTTGGGATAGTTCGTGGTCAGCTCGTCGAATTTGCGCAGGGCTTTCACGTATTCTTGTTTATAAAAAAAACACTCGCCGATCATAAGCAACGCGTCGTCGACATACTTTGAATCGGAATGAAGCTGCAAAATTTTCGAAGCCTTCTCGATGGTCTTGTCGTACTTTTGAATCTCCGAGGAAGTCGGCTTTTCATCGCGGCGGCGCTTGTTTTCTTCGAGCGCTTCTTTGTAAAGCTTCTTGGTGTTGTAATACGTGTTGAAATAGGCGCAACCTTGCAGCATGAACAGCGCGGCGAGCATGAACAGAACAAAACGAAACTTCATGAGGATACCTTTTTTAATACATGAATCAAATAGAGCAACACTTCTCCGGCGGGACCTTGCAAAAATTCATTGGCATGCGGCGTGAGCGCCGTGGCTTCCGTATTTATTTCGACGACATACGCGCCGTGCGAGGCAGCAATGTGTGGCAATTGCGCCGCGGGATAAACCATGGCCGAGGTCCCAATCGAGATAAATACGGAGCACGCTTCGGCTGCTTCGTATGCTCTACGCAACGCGGCCTCGGGCAAATTTTCTCCAAACCAACACAATCGCGCAATTGCACCAGCGCATAATGTCCGGCGTTGCGTAGACGGCTGCGCACCATTTCGCGACGCTAGTTGTACCATTCCCACACGAGCTTGGGATCACGCGCAAAGGCTTGTGGCGTGGCCAATTCTTCCGCGCGATATGTGCGCCACAATCCGCCAGCCCCGCGAAACGTAGGCAAGCCGCTCTCGGCAGAAATGCCCGCGCCGGTGAGCACAGCAACGTGAGCCGTGCGATGCAAACGCAAAAGCAGTTGCGGCGACGGTCTCAAACAGGCACCGGAGCGAAGGTGCGAACCACCGCCTCGGCCTCTGCAAGTGAGCGCGCCTGCTTAAGACCGGCACGAATCTTACGCAGGACTTCCAAGCTATCAATCTGCTCGACCTGAGGAATGAACGCTAGAGCGCCGACACCAAATTTGATTTCCAGAATGTCGGCAATCGTTTCTTTCAGGCCTTGTTCGATGCCTTGTTCGATACCCTGCTCGCGGCCCTGTTCGATGCCCTTTTCGAGGCCTTTGCGCTCGGCAATTGCTAAGAGAGACATGTTCTTTTCCTCCGTGGTTGGAGTTATTTCTTCATACAACTCTTCATCTTTTGCTTCCGGCAAAGCCATAACAACGCTGATGAACTCAAACAGCGTCACAATCGTTGCGCGGCTCATGCTGGCGTGATAAAGCTCGAGCAGAAAGCGTTTCTTCCATTGATAGCGGTCGACGTCATTCCCCTGAGACTCCACCGTTTTTAAAAAAGCTCGGGTGACAATGGCAAACGGATTGGGATCGCGCAGCAGCGCTTCCCACGTCTCGCGATAGTCAAGCAGCTTGATCAACGGAAACTTGAAATACAATTCAAAACCCCAGCGTGCAATCTCATACACGTTTTGACGGAAATTGGGGTCATCGTCCGTCAGCAGCGCGACGCTGATGACTTCCTTCTCAAAACGATCGGCAATGCGATAGTTGCAGTGATAAACGCGTTTGGAGAAATTGGGATCGCGATAGCCCTGCACTTCGATATGAATCAAGAGCCATTTCTCGCTGCCGTCGCGCAAATAGACTTTCACAAGTTTATCCACGACGCGCTGGCCGCTGTCATCTTGCTCCGGCAAAATCTTTTGCAACTCTTTATCGAGAAACTCGACGCCGCGCTCGAAGTCCACGGCGCGGTGAATCTCCGGGAAGTAGAACGCAAGAAATTCCGGCAGGAGCTTGTCGAGAATTTTTCGCCACGAGCTGTCTTGCTTCATTGCCGTTCCCTCTCCACCACATTGACTTGCTCAAAATACAAAATCTCAATCCACCGCACAATGAGTATTCCGGCGAGCGCCGTCACCCGAGTTTAAAACAGAAAGAGATTCAAACCTGTACCGATGTAATATCCGCCCACACTGGTGCCTTCGAATGCGCCCTTGCCTTCGATGCCCGCGGAGCTGATTTCAATTTCAAAGATGAGCGCTGCGCGCTGCACGAAACGATAATCCCCGCCGAGTTCGAGATAAAATCCCGTCGCGTCGCGCGTACCGCCGTTCGGCGAGGCCAAAGCGAGCGGCCCGCTTTCTTCAATCTCCATCAAAGAGGCACCGAAGCCGAAATATTGCGTGAAGCGGCGCTCGCCGTAACTCACGTAGCGCAAACCAACATTCACAAAGCGTTGCTGCCATTTGAGCACGAGTTTATCATCGTTGATCACGCGCAAATTCTCTTTGTCAAACCGACGGTACTTCACGACGATGTTATAAGGCGCCTTGATTTTTACCACCGCTTGCGCGCTCGGAATGAAACCGCTGCGGCTATCGTATATCGGCGAAAAGTCATCATGGCTGATGCGAAAGATTCCGCCGCCGCCGCCAATAATGAAACGCGAAATGTCGGTGTCATAGTTTTGGGCTAAAGCGGCTGAGGCCGTAGCGAGCACGAGCACTCCGAGCAAACGTGTTTTCAAAGCATGCTCCCTTCGAAAGTTATGGTTGATGCGTGCGTTGATATTTTTCAAACTTCAAATAGCCGACGCTTCCCAACGCGACTCCAATCGCATCGGCCACAGCGTCGCGCCAATCACTGAAGCGGCCGGGCACGAAGTATTGATGTAGCTCATCCGAGAAGCCGTACAAAGTTCCGAGCACAAACGTGAGCAACGCCAACCGCAGCACCGCGCGTTGCGGATATGCCTGTCGCAATGCGCGCATGAGCAAAAAGCCGAGCGGAAAATAAATCACGGCGTGAATCCATTTATCATCCCACTTTGTGAGCTTGATGGGCGAAGAGACATTTGGAATAGAAGATTGAATAAAGAGCACCACCGCCCACGCAAGCGGCGGCCAATAGATTTTCCAAAAGATGCGGTTCATGGTGTGGGTCGGTATGTTGGGCTATTGGGTTGTTGGAGTTATAGAGTATTGGTGTTGCGCAAATTCAAGAGACTTCAGCACATTTCAGTTGATGGTTCATTCCACGTTTGCGGTTTGCAGAAACGCTTGCGGCATATGATTGAGTATATCACTTGCGAGCATGCTCCACATGCCGAGGTGATCGCGCGCGAGGTCGCCGGCGAGGCCGTGGAGATACACACCGAGGCTCGCGGCTTTCGCGGGCGCAAGACCTTGTCCCGCGAGACCGGCGATGAGGCCCGTGAGCACATCGCCGCTACCGGCAGTGGCCATGCCCGAATTGCCCGTGGAATTAACCAACACTTCTTCCGCAGGCAGGCCAATCACTGTGGGCGCGCCTTTGAGCACGAGCACATGTCCAAGTTCTTTTGCGACGCGCCGCGCCGTGGCAATCGGTGAATCGGCAAACAATGTGGGCGCGTTGCTCAACAGTCGTTTCAATTCGCCGGGATGCGGCGTGAGAATGATACGGCTCGTGCTCGCGCGCAGCGTTTCAATTTCACTGGCAAGAACATTAATGCCATCTGCATCCAATACCACAATGCCACTAAAGGTGCGCAACACATGCGTTACTAATTCTTTTGCCGCGGCAGAAGTTCCCAAGCCCGGGCCGAGTGCGACGACATTTGCCCACGCGAGCCTTTCCTCGAGCGCGGGAATTACGTTGCTCGCAACTGCACCGTCGTGCTCGGGCAACGGCAATTTGATGACTTCCGCAGTCGCAGCTTCAATCGCCGTGAGCAATGATTCCGGCGCCGCGAGCACGACAAGCCCCGCGCCTGCACGCAACGCCGCAGTTGCCGTGAGTCGCGCTGCGCCGCCGAATCCGCGCGAACCGGCGATAACTAAAATTTGCCCAACGCGATTTTTGAACGCATCGTTTGCGCGCGTGGGCAGCCAGTGCGACATGTTTGTGCTGTCGAGCAAGTACGTTTGCCCCGCGGACATCTCATATGCGATTGCGGGAAAGCCAATATCCGCTACGTGCAATTCGCCGACATACTCGCGTCCCGGTGAAAAGAGCAGGCCTTGTTTGCGAGCGCCAAACGTGACCGTGATTTGTGCGCGAATACACGGACCTTCGACTGCACCGGTGTCGGCGTTCATGCCGGTGGGCAAATCCACGGCAATGATGGGGAGCGCGCTGCGATTGATGTGCTGCACAAGTTGCGCGAGCAAGCCCTGCAATGAACCGCGCACGCCAGTGCCGAGCAGCGCATCGATCAAAAAATCATAGCGCGCCAAATCGGGCAGAGGCGCTTCTTCCCGCAATGGCTGAAGCGCATAACCCAATTTTTCCAACAAAAGAAAATTAGCACGCGCATCTTCGGGCAGCTCGTTCTTTTTACCCAAGAAAAAAGTATCACAGTGCACACTCGCTTCGTTGAGCAGGCGTGCGATCACAAACCCGTCGCCGCCGTTGTTGCCTTTGCCGCAAAACACCGCGGCGCGCTTGCCCGCGAGTGGTTGCAGGCGTGCGCGCAGAATGTCGAACACGGCGCGGCCCGCATTTTCCATGAGCACGCGGCCCGGCAAGCCGAGCGCGTCGATGGTGTAGCGATCAATGGCAGCCATTTCCGCGGCGGTGACGACGCGCGGCAATCGTGAAAGCAATTCGATGAAATTCATGGCGCGGCTTTTTCAAAAATCACGATGGCAGTGGCGTGTTGCTCGGTGTGCGAAAGGCTCAAGTGAATATTCACGCCGGCGAGGCGCGCTTGCAAGCGAGAGCTGAGGCAAGGCAGCGGTCGTCCGCGCTCGTCGTGGCGCACGGAAAAATCTTTCCAGGAAAAATTTTCATCCCAGCCGGTGCCGAGCGCTTTGGCGCACGCTTCTTTGGCGGCAAAACGTGCCGCATAGGAAGCGGCGCGATTCACCCGCGCTTCGCAGAGCGCAATCTCTTCCGCGGTAAAAATTTTTTCGAGAAAGCGTCGCTCCCAACGTTCGAGCAATTTTTCCAAGCGTGAAATTTCGACAAGGTCGATACCGATTCCGGAGATCATAGCGAAGTTAGCTTTATATTGAAAGCGAGCACGGCAAGACTTGATTTCGAGGTGAATGATGTCGTCAGCGCGAGAAGATCATGCAATTCGTTTTTGCGCGGCGCAATATACGCGGCCATGATTTAAATTCAAATAAAAGTCTTGGCCTTGTTTTTCCGCGCAAAGCTGTTTAGTTTGGGGCGGAATAAAACACGCGCTCGTTCTTACTATAAAATAGCCGAAAGTCCAAAACTCGAAAATGTCCGCTTTCCCGCAAAATGGCCGGCAGGAAAATATGCCGCCCGAACACGATGAAGTCGCAGCGCTTCGCGCCACACTGGCGGGCGATCGTCGTGCCTTTGCGCGTTTGGTGGAAAAATATCAGCGCCCGCTTTATGTCATGCTCCGTCGCCTCGTGCGGCAACATGAGGAGGCCGACGATCTTTTGCAGGAAAGCTTTGTGCGAGCGTTTCAACATTTGCACGCGTTCGATCTCACACGGCCGTTTTATCCCTGGCTCTATCGCATCGCGCTCAACCTCGCGCTCACGAGCATCCGTCGCCGCAAGCGGCAGCAGCCCACAGAGGAGCTTGATCTCTTGCCGGCGCAAGAAGACAACGCCGAAACGACAATCGTCACCGCGGAATTTCATCGCGAGCTGGAGCGCGCTTTGGCAAAACTGCCGGAGGAGCAGCGCACGATTCTACTTTTGCGCACCCGCGAAGAGATGAGCTATCAAGATTTGAGCGAAACGCTCGGCGTGGAATTGGGCACGGTCATGTCACGCCTAGCCCGTGCGCGAGAGAAATTGCGTAAGTTGATGAAGCCGCATTTGGAGCGTATGCGAAGTTAGAGGACAATGCGAAAAAATTCTTGGTATTACACACAGATCAAAAACGCACACTGAAAAGCAGAAGCCTGGCCGTGTGCGTATTTGATCCGTGTGCTGCCCGCATGGCACCGGCTTGCAACTTATCTAAAATCTGTTGCCAACTTTTACAAAATGCCGAGCACAATTTGTTGAAAATTTTTGTCTGTATTTCGAACATTGCCTATGAACCATATCCTCTCACAACCCCTCTCTTGCGCCACGGCCACAGAGTGGATTCATCTCCTGCTCGATCACGCGCTCGCGCCGGAGCAGAATGAAAAGCTCAACGCGCATCTGCAAACTTGCGAGCGTTGCCGCACGCTGCAGCAGGAATTGCAGCAACTCGAAGCTGCGCACGTCGAGCTTGCCGCGCAAACACTCGCGCCGCCGGAAAATTATTTTGCTGATTTGCCGGAGCGCGTGCTTGCGCGCATTGCCGCGGAGGAGCAACCCGCACCAGCCGTGGAGCGCATCTATGCACGCAAGCCGCGAGCATTTAACCTTTGGGATTTCGTTTGGGGGCGCGGACGTATTGCTATTGCCTTCGCGGCGATGCTCGCGCTGGTCTTTTTGGTTACGCAACAATTGCGAGAAAACGAAGCGCCGCAAACTTTACGGAGGGAAGCCGTGCAATCAACTTCGTCCGAAGAGTCCGCAACCAGTTCCCGAGTGCGCGCGCCGAGCATTGCTCAAAGCGACCGCGCCTCGGATTCAGTGATGGCCATTTCACCTCGCAGCGCACAAACTGGCAAAGCAAAATCCGAAAGCGCAGTTTCAAATTTAAATAAAGAAGAGTTCGCTCCCGCCGCGCAAGCAGAGAGTGCAGCGCCGACGCAAAACTTTCCGGCGGTTGCGGCTGACAATCTCGAACCGCGTGCATTGGCGCTTCCGAGCGACACGCTCGTTTCTGCCCTGCTAGCTGTAACGCAGCCGCAACGTGCAGCAGAGTTCGAAGCAAAGACGCAGGCCTTGACGCGCCAAGTCGAGGAGGCGCGTTCGTTTGCAGAGCAACCGGCTGTCGAACATAAGCGCATGGCACGTGTGTCTTCATCAAGTGACATGGCAGCCGCGAAACCGCAATCTCAAAGTGCCAACTTTGTCGATGCTCTCGCAGAAGCCACGCGCACAAAAAATGAGGCCGAGCGTCTCAAAATTTGGCAACGCTATTTGCGCTTTGACCGAAATGACTCAGCCTCGTACAATTCCAAAGTCGAAAACATTGCGCGCTTGCTCGCAGCGCAGGCCGATAGCAACGCCGCGCCCGCGCGCCTGCAAGAAGCAATCATTTTTTATGAAACCATGCAGCCCGTATTGGTAATGCGCTGGGGCAGCGAGAAGTTTGCGCGCGAGAAAACGCGCATGGAAGGGTTACTAAATTGGAAGACGGGCACAAAACGATAAGCGCAGCGCCTTTTACTGTATCACTTTCGCAACTTGAAATTTCAATTCCGAATTTCCCCCGCTTGGTGAGACACGATCTCGTGCTTCGCCAAATTCCCTCCGCGCGCGCGATGGAGCGCAACTTCCTTCGCGCCATAGCCTTAATCCCGCAACAAAACTGTCATTGCTCCTGCTCGCCTTCTTTTGCGCTCGCGGCATGGCCGTTGCATTTGTTCTACACGAAGCGACGACACGAGTTCTCGCAACCAGGAAGGCAAACGAGAACAAACGCGTCCGATCGAAAACGTGCCGCGCTTAGGATGATGATGCCGTGTGATTGCGTTGGGTAGGAAGCCTGACGAAATCCGGGCTTGAAATGATCGGGCGATTTTTACCTTTGCAAGCTCGCGCTAGGTTGGCGCTGCTGGCTATAGAAATGGCTCCCCCTCACAGCCAAGAGGTCCGGGTCGAAAGGCTCGGGCCTTATTTTAAAAAAGAGTCTGCGGCGATGTGCGAGACTTCGCGATCAAATCGAAGCACGCATACACGCAGCAGCATTACATAGATGTGGCTCCCCCTCACAGCCAAGAGGTCCGGGTCGAAAGGCTCGGGCCTTATTTTAAAAAAAAGTCTGCGGCGATGCGCGAAGCTTCGCGATCAAATCGAAGCACGCATACACGCAGCAGCATTACATAGATGTGGCTCCCCCTCACAGCCAAGAG
>JAYRWE010000108.1:0-53685 GCA_041918175.1 bacterium | reverse complement strand
CTCACGACGCGTCAATGGACTCTCATAGAGTTGTTACGCTGTCGCCGCTTGACGTCAAAACCAGAACACGCGGAGCAACCCTTGAAAACCTTTCCCCTGCTTCAAATAACATAGTCCACGATTAAGTGGAGAGCTACCGAAGAAACATGGCAATTTTCTTATCCCGTGTGCAACACCACTTTCGTACAGCCTTCCAACTTCTGATCGAAAATTCTATAACCCGCCACGCCCTGTGCGAGCGGCAAACGATGCGAGATCACCGCGCGGAAATCATACTTCTGTTTGCGCACGAGGCCGAGCAATCGCTCCATGTAATAACGCGCCGGGCAACGACCGACTTTATAGGTGAGGTTTTTGTCGTACGCTTCGCCGGGCGAGAACGCGAAATGCGGAGCAGTATGCACGCCGACCACGGAGATGATGCCGCCGGGCCGCACAAGCTCCAGTGCCAAGCGTTGCGCCGAAGGACTGCCCACCACTTCGAGGGCGGCTTCGACGCCTCTTCCACTCGTGGCCGCACGAATCGTCTCGATCGCGTTGTTCTCTTTTAAAGAGATCGGCGTCGCGCCGAGTTTCTCCGCAAGCTGCAAGCGCTCGGCAATGCTATCAAGCGCGAAAATTTTTTCCGCGCCCAACTCGCGCGCGGCGAGGAGCGCCATGATGCCCACCGGGCCGCAACCGAGAATCGCATAGACGCCGTGCGGTTTGATCTCCGCCTGCTCCGCGCAAAAATATCCGGTGGAAAGAATATCGCCGAGCAGCAGCGCTTCTTCTGCATGAATCTCTTCCGGCACGCGCAAGAGTGTCGTGTCCGCGAGCGGAATGCGCACGTACTCTGCTTGCGCGCCGTGCAGGCCCGCGCCGTTTTGCCGCCAACCGAGCAGTTGCCCTTGCTCGCAGCGCGCAGTCAAGCCGATTTTGCAATAAAAGCATGCGCCACAATTGGTCGTGAACGGAGCGAAGACGAGTTCGCCGAGTTTGAATTTCTCCACGCTCTTTCCGAGCGCGACGATCTCGCCCACGACTTCATGACCCATCACTGTGCCGTGCTCCAAGCCCGCCTCGCGCTCGTGATACACATGCAAATCCGAGCCGCAAATGCCCGCGCACTGCGTTCGGAGAATGACGTCGCTCGCTGCGAGAATTTCGGGATCAGCCACGCTTTCATAATGAACGTTGGCCTTGCCGTGAAAAGTGAGTGCGTGCATATATTCGTTTCAAATGAGATTGTGCCGCGACATTGATGTCGCGCTACGCGGTATTGGATTTAAAAAAAAACCGGGCAGAAAGCCTCGCCGAAGCCGTAAAATTTGTCGGGGTACTTGCTCAACTTCAGCTCGCCGAAAAAGCGATAGCGCTCCTGGTGCCAATAATAATCCGGAGACAGTGAGAGCGAAGACCGTTTGCGCTGCGTGAAGAGAAGGGCGGCAAACAAGCTCGAAGCGCGGCTGCGCGTGTATGTGTGCGGCGGACGATAGACGAATCCGCATTTCGGACGCACGCAGAATAACTTTTTACCGCCTGCGAAGCAAGCGCAAAAATTTGCTTTGTTCGCCGAAAGAGATTTTATATCATTAAGCATACTTGCTGAGGATAAAATCGATGTCGAGACGTTTGTCTGTGACTCACCTTCATCCCTCTTTGGGATTGGTCATACTCCTGCTCGCGTTTTGCGCGCTCACCATTTTGCCTCTCTCTTTTAATCAAACCCTCGAAGACGCGTTTATTGATGTGCAATTCAAGCTGCGCGGTCCGCGAGCATTGTCCGAGCAATTTGCCGTGGTCTTCATCGGCGCGGAGGACATTCGCGCGCTCGGCGGGTGGCCGCTCACGCGCGACTACTACGGTTATCTCATGCACATTCTCTCCACGCGCGGCGCGAAAGTGATTGGCCTCGATCTGCTGCTCGATGCGCCGCAGGCGCGCTATCCCGAATATGACAGCGTGCTCGCGGATTTCTTTGCGCGTTTTGCAAACGATTGTTTGCCGTTCACGTTTGCCGAGCTGGCGCCGACGACGCATCTCTCGCGCGGCGAACTGCCCACGCGGCCCTGGCAATCATTCCGCAAGCAACTCGGCGGCGAAGGGTTCAGCAATTTCGAGCCGGCGACAATGGTGCGGCGCGCACCTCTGCTCGCGGTAGCGAACGACACGCTCGTGCCTTCATTTGGATTGGAGTTGGCGCGGCTTTTTTTAGAAGGCAAAAAAGATTTCGCGTTCGCCGCGCGACAACTCACACTCGCTTGGGCCGAACCGCGCACGCTCGCTTTCCCGCTGGATGCGCATGGCCGTGTGCGCCTCAATCATTTCGGCGGCGCGGAGCAGCTCAACGCGATCAGCCTCGTTGATCTGCTGCAAACATTTTCCACGCAACCCGAGGCGCTCGACTTCACGGGCAAGCTCGTGCTCGTGGCGGTCGTTGATCCGAGTTTGACCACGTTCAAAAGCACGCCACTCAACGCGAGCGTGCCCGCTTCGTTTATTCATCTCACCGTTGCCGAAAATCTCATGCAACAAAATTACTTGCGTGAGTTGGCCATGCCGTGGCAGTTCATCATCTTGGCGTTGCTCGTGCTCGCAGTTTGGTGGTCACGTAAGATTGAAAAGCAAAAGCTTTTGGTGGGCATGAGTCTCGCGCTTGTTTTTAGCTATTGGGGCCTCGCGCTTTTCTTTTTTCAACAAACCAACACGCTGTTGCCTCTGTTCTATCCCACGCTCGCAATTTTAAGCAGCATGGCCTTTGTGCTCTTTATCCAACAACGCGCACGGCGCGCGCACGGCGACACACAGCAACGACTCTTGCAGGAGCAAATTCTTGCGAAGGAAGCGCAGTTGGAAGAGGCCACGCTCGCCGCGGAAAATTTGAGACGGCAATGGCAACACGAAACGCATGAGCATGAGGCCGCGACCCAAGCGCGCAAGCAGCAGGCGGAGGACTATCAGCAAAAAATTCTTTTGTTGGAAAAACAACTCAGCGATTTGCGCGTTTATGCCGCGCCGCAAACGCGTTCGGCGCACCACGACTTTAGCGAGATCATTCATGCGCCCGATAGCCCGATGGCGCAAGCGCTCGGCCTCGTGCAGAGCGTGGCGCGCGACGACATTCCCGTGCTCATTCAAGGCGAAACCGGCACGGGCAAAGAGCTGATCGCGCGCGCAATTCATCAAACGAGCGCACGCAAAGCCGCGGCATTCATTGCGGTGAATTGCGGCGCGTTGCCGGAAACGCTGCTCGAAAGCGAATTGTTTGGCCATGAGAAAGGCAGCTTCACCGGCGCGCACGCGCGTCGTCGCGGTCGCTTCGAGTTGGCTGAGGGCGGAACGATTTTCTTGGATGAGATCGGCGAGACCACGCCCGCGTTTCAAGCGCGACTGTTGCGCGTGTTGCAAGAAGGCGTGTTCGAGCGCGTGGGCGGTGAACAAAGTTTGCAGGCGAACGTGCGCGTGCTCGCCGCGAGCAATCGCGCTTTGCAAAAAGAAGTCGCGGAGAAAAAGTTTCGCGCGGATTTGTTCTATCGCCTCAACGGCTTCATGATCACATTGCCGCCGCTGCGCGAGCGCGAAATGGATTTGCCGCTTTTGCTCCGGCATTTTCTGCGCAAGCACGGCGCGGCGCACCTCACCGGCTTTTCCGAAGAGGCGATGGCCGCGTTGCGCAGCTATTCCTGGCCGGGCAACGTGCGCGAGTTGGAGAACGTAGTGCGGCGCGCGGCTTTGCTCGCCGGGGGCGCGGCGCGCGCGCTCATTCGTGCGGAAGATTTGCCGGAAGAAATTCTCGCGCCGCAGGCGGCAACGGCGCATGGGTATCAAGCTCTCCCCGAGCAAATTCTGCAAAGCCTGCGCGCGTTGAAGTTTTCGCGCTCGGCCATCTCGCAAACCGCGAAGGCGCTCGGCAATCGCGACCGCGGCACGATCACGGAATATTTTCGCGGCATGTGTTTCGAGAGTTTGGTCGAAGCGGAATTCGAGGTGGCGGCAGCGGCAAAAGCATTGGCGGGAACAGGTGAAGCAGAAGTCGTGCAACGCGTGCGCGCAAAGTTGGAAGAGTATCTCGGCAACCTCCGCGTAGCTACGGAATTGCATGCGCAATGCAAAGGCTTGCCGAAAAAGTATCATGCCTTTGTTGAAACTATCTGGCTGCGCTTTAATGCAAAAACATGACACGCGCTGCCCATGAAGTAACTTAAACTCTGCCGAACGTTCAGCCCCAATTTCAAACCCAAGAGTACGTAGCCGGTATAAAACAAACCGCTGCGTTGATAATCCACTACGCGCCATCCCGCCGTGCGAAATAAACGCTGCCAGCGCCAACGACTGAACCAATAAATCTCGCTCAAAAAATTTCCCACCTCACCGTGGCGCGGCGGCAACAGCGTTTGCAGCAAATTTCTTTTTCCCGCCATAGTTGATTCTTCGCCACGAGCTTCGCTTTCCGGTTTGATAAAAAACTTTTGCGCGAGCCTGCGCGCGAGATGCGGATAGTACGCGAGGTTCGTCCAAAAGCGCCAACTGCTCGAAGGCAGAATATGCAGCGCGAGGCCACCGGGCTTGAGCACGCGTTGCAATTCGCGCTGAAATGCGACGACGTGCGGAACGTGCTCCAACACATTCGAGCTGAAGACGACGTCGAAAGCTTCGTCGGCAAAGGGAATGTGCTCGCCGTCATATTCCTGCACGGGCCAAACGCGCGTGAGGGGCGCGGGCAAATCAATCGCCGTGACTTCGAAGCCGTGCGCGGCGAGTGCTTTTGCTTGCCAGCCCATGCCCGCGCCAATTTCGAGAATCTTTGCGCGCGGCGGAAGAAAAGGCAAGAGCATGCTCAGCTCATGTTCGCGCAAACGCTGCAAGTGTTGTTGGTCGTTGCTCATCGCGGCTCCAAATTTGAAATTTACAGTTGCTGATGAACTTGGCGAAAATCAAGGCGCATTCGACGATCGTCGTTCATGGCCGCGTGCGTCTAAAGGCGCTGCTACCTGAATTTTGCGCCGGCCTTCGCCTGATGCTGAAGCATCAGGCTAGGAGGTGCAAGCCCCGTGAACGGGGCTGTCACCCAATTGGTATGAACCCCGCTTGCGGGGTTTCCACCTTTTAGCCTGATGCTTACAGCATCAGGCGGAGGTTGGCGGCATCAGCACTGCAAAATTCAGGTGCTTAAAACTCCTTTGCAGTGCAGGCCGACGGAAAACCTCAGCGAAGCGGTGGGATGCCGTCGCTTTGAAGTCAGCTAGCGCGAAGAAATAAAAGTCAGGTAAACAAGCAAAGAAGACACCTCGGGGGCGCAGCGACAGAACATAAAAAAACTTTTGACTTGATGCTGCAAGATACAAGTTGCGCGGTGAACTGCAATGGCATTGTGTCAAATGAAGTCGGCGCGCGCTCGGCCCTCGGCTTGACAATCTGATTGTCGTTGGTTAGATTGCCCGCGCTTGCACATGATGAATCCACGGTCGCGCGCATCGAATCAACTTCTCTCCTCACATGATTATGAACCACTCAAGCGTTCTCAAGAACATTCCCCCCTTGAGGGGGGCAGGGCGGTGTTATCGTTTCATGCAACATCGCCAGTTGATTATGGACTCTGAGCAACACCCCCCTCAAGGGGGGAATATCTTGCGATCCTCAACCTTCATTTTTGCTATTCTCTTCTTCTTCAACCACGCCTTTGCGCAAAGCGATCAAACGCCCGGCCTGCGCAAACCCACGGTCGATGACGATACGAAATTCACCACGGTCGGCAGCATCGGCATGACGATTTCCAACTTCGGCACGATCGGCGACGGCTTCGCCACACAATCGCCGAGCGATCAGCCTTCATGCGAATATCCCAAAGGCTCAGGCATCGAGCACATGTTCGTGGGCGGCTTGTGGGTCGGTGGTCGCCGCGATGACGGCAGCGTGCTCGTCACCACGGGCGCGAAAGATATTCCCTCGTTGCGCGATGTGGCCGCGGGCTTTGAATTCACCAACACGGCTGATCCCAACGACGTCGTGCGGCAGCGTTCGAGTTTGATTGAGAACCCGTTTTATAAACCCGAGGCCATTAGCCATCAAGATTTCATCGCGGATTTCACGGACTCGAATGTGGTTGTGCCCGGCACGACGATTCGCATTCCGCAGCACACGCCCATCGGTCTTGCGGTGCATCTCGAATCGTATGCGTGGGATTTTCCGTTTGCCGATGCGTTCGTGATTTTGAATTACACCATTAAAAATGTCGGCGGAAAAAATCTGAACGACGTGTATGTGTCGCTCTGGGCCGATCTCGTCGTGCGCAATGTGAACATCACGCCGCCGCGTGTGGGCGCGTCTTTTTATCAACACAAGAGCGACGGCTACATTGATTCCTCGCGCATGGTTTATACTTTTGATTACGACGGCGATCCCGGCTTCACCGATCGCGGCTTGTATGCGGCGATGAAACATCTCGGCGCCACGCCGCAAGCGAATGACACGACCTATCGCGTGCGCTCGGGTTATAACGCATGGCTCTTTCGCGATGCGAGCGATCCGGTGTTGTTTTCGCCGCAGACCGACATCGACAACTATGAGAAGCAACGCGCGCCCCTCGATCCCATTACGATTGCCTCGCGCATCAAAGGTCAAAAGGGGAATTTCATGACCATGCTCACCACCGGCCCGTTCAAACGTCTCGCGCCGGACTCGTCGATCAACGTCGTGTTCGCGGTGATTTGCGCGAGCAAGTCCGGCGATGACGCCAACTTTCGCGACACGGAGCAGAGCCGGCAAAATCTCATGACCAATGCGTTTTGGGCGCAGACCGCATACAATGGCGAAGACCGCAACGGCAACAACAAGCTCGATCCCGGCGAAGACATTGATCGCGACGGCAAATTGGATCGCTACGTATTGCCCACGCCGCCCACCACGCCGCGCGTGAAGATCGTGCCCTCGGATCGCGAAGCCACGATTTATTGGGATCGCTCTGCCGAAGAGTCCGTGGATTTCATCAGCGGCAAAAAAGATTTCGAAGGCTATCGCGTGTATCGCACGCAGCTCGGCGAAGATTTGCCCGGCAAAGATTTGTTCTCATCCTTTTCGCTCATCGCGGAGTATGATTCGGTGAATGGCATCGGTTACGACACGGGCTTCGAGTTGGCGCGTTTGCCGGAGCCGATCACGTTTGGCGAAACCGCGCTGAATCCGCTTACGGGACAAACAGAGAAAATTTTTTATCATTATCGTTTGGTGAATAAGAATCTGTTGAACGGCTGGCAATATGCGTATGCTGTCACCGCGTTCGATGGCGGCGATCCGGAAATTCGTTTGCAAAGTTTAGAGAGCAGTCGTTTGAGCAATGCGGTGCGCGTTTTTCCCGGTTCGACCACGGCCGAGGCGCAGCGCGCAGCGAATGCGGAGAAAGATATTTCCGTGGGCGTGTATCCGAATCCGTATCGCGTGCAAGCCACGTGGGACGGCAATCTCGAGCGCGACCGCAAATTTTATTTCTTCAACCTGCCCGCAAGCTGCGAAGTGCGCATCTACACGCTCGCCGGCGATCTCGTGGACAGCTTCACGCACGACGCGGCAACGTATCAAGGCGAGGGCATTCAATGGACGGAAAAATTTTCGCGCGGCAACCGTGTCTACGCCGGCGGCGAGCACGCATGGGATCTCGTGACAAAGGATGATCAAGCCCTCGCTTCGGGATTATACTTTTACACAGTGGAGGATTTGGCGACGGGGAAGGTGCAGAGAGGGAGGTTTTTGGTGATTAAATAAAAACGGGCGGTGCCCGAATGACTCAGTCACCGCCCCTGTGGTGCATGCACTGAAACCCTAGCCCGCAATGCGGGCACGCACACCATGAGGGTACAGTTCGGGTCTCGGCCGTTTCCGCGGCTCATGATAGAAGATTTGTTCTGAAAGGCAAAAGGTTTTTCGGCTCTATATTGTTTTGTGTGGGTGAAAGCACAAAGACAAAGCGCCGAAGGCGCTCAATATGAAAGCCCAGGGTAGCGCGAAGCGCACCCTGGGATCATAACCAACGAGTACAACGAACCCCAAGGGGTTCGATAAAATGCCGCATTATGTTAGGAGTGTGGCCTTCAGTCCGGACGGCAAAATGTTGGCGTCGGGCTCATCTGATAACACGGTTCGACTGTGGGATCTAAAGTTCAATGAGATTTACTTTTTATACCATAAAGATCACCGGCTCTGGCAACAATTTTCCGATGCCGTTGAATTTTTCTGAGGCCTTGAGCTGGTCAATTTTAATATTCAAGAAGTGTCGCGCCTGCCCCGGCTCACTGCGCAAGAAGGCTACTATTTTGAATGCGACAAAAAATTCCGCCCGCTGCTCAACCCGCCCAAGCCCGGCCAAACCAAGTTCGAGCAAATCTTCGCATGGGCCAAGCAGCAGGCAGAGGGACAGTAAGCAAAAAAGCAACCTGCAAGCGCAGTTCAGAAATTGGTCATTCAGCATTTCATTCGCATCAACGAGCGAGAAAAGAGAAGAGGAAAAGGTGGAATAAGCAAAGAATCAAAGTGGGGGATTATCGATCCAGTTGGCGAGTTGATCAGGCGGGAGAAGGTCGGCAAAATGTTTCTTGTTGCGCGTAATCACAACATGATCGCCAGCCAGAGCCATAGCAGCGATCATCACGTCGGGATATCGTTTTTTAGATTTGATCCGGCTCAAGAGTTTTTTGAAAACCTGGGCAGATTGATCGTTGATCATGAGCTGCCGAAATCTTGCAATGAGTTGTTGGGTTTGCCATAGCCGGTGATGCGCCATAACGACTTGTTCGGGAGTTGCCTTCAAAGCAAACTCGGAGCGTCCGCGTAAAAGTTCCGCTACCGTCGGCGAGGGCAAGGCGATTTCATCCCACTTGACTCGAGCAACATGACGCCGAAGGACGGGGTGATCGTCAACAAAATGCCCGACAATGTGAGTATCCCACAAGTACATTTACTTTTTGCCCTTTTTCTTGGGGTGAACCATTTGGCGGTCACGCCGTTTCTCAACGTCTTCGAGCATCGGCCACCAAGTCGGATCATCTTTAAAAATGCCGACGAACTCCCATGGCGCTTCAAGCTGTACCGAGGTGTCATCTGCCGCTATGGGAGCGGCGACGCGCACGAGATTGGGCGGATTTACGGTTTTCGCTTGGCGTTGTGTTTGACCGTTGCGGCTTTCGGCGTGCTTGGCTTTGCCCGGCTTTGAAATTTTCAATTGTACAATCTCGCTGCGACGCATAAATTCTTCCAGACGTTTTTGAATCAAGACCAATGCCTGGCCGCGGTTTTTGGCCTCAGCCTTACAATCCGGCAACTCAGCGATGTGGGCGAGAAAGCGGCCTTTTGTTGGCGTCAAAATGACGTTGCAAGTCATAAAGTTTCTCCGAAAAATTTCTTTGATCAAGAATAAGGCCTAAAAACGCAGGAAGCAAGCAGGAAGTAGCCGGAGTACAAAGCAAGCGATCCACTCTGTCATTTCCGCTTTCGCGGGCATGACTTACAAAACGAACCGCAACGAGTATATCTCGCGGCGACACGCCAACCCCGACCTCTGATCGTAATCGTTGTTGCAGCCCTCATATCATTCAAACCAATCAAGGAGACGTATGATGAAAAGGAACGTAGTACGCGGTAGCTGCGCTTTTGCATTGTTGCTCGGCGCGAGCGCAGCGCTGTTTTTCACTCACAAACCGGAGCGGGTTCCATTGGCGCAGCTTGAGAAAATCGGCGCGCCGAAAATTCGCTCGTCTTTCGCTCCCTCAAACCGCGACGATGCCGCGGCGCGTCATGAATATGAAATGCGACGCGTGCGCGACCCGCGCACGCAGCAAATTCCGCAAGACATGCGCGCGCGCGAGCTGCGTTTTGCGCAGAGCCTGCCTCCACGCGAAGCGCTGTTGCAAAAAGGCGGCGCACAAACTTTTGCGGCCACATGGGAGAAGCGCGGACCGATCAACGTCGGCGGACGCACGCGCGCGCTGGCCATTGATTTGAATTACAACGGCAACTCAAATCGTCGCATACTCGCGGGCGCGGTTTCGGGCGGCATGTATCTTTCCGAAGATGACGGCGCAACGTGGCAAATGACGACCACGCTGGCGCAACTGGCGAGCGCGACGTGTCTCGTGCAAGATCCGAACAATCGCAACACGTGGTATTACGGCACCGGCGAATTGCTCGGCTCAACGCGCGCGGGCTTTTTGAGCATTCCGGGGCAAGGCGTTTACAAATCCACGGACGGCGGCAAAACGTGGGCAGTGTTGCCGGCAACTGCGCAAGGCAATAGCACACAGTTCGACAACTTTTTTGATTTCGTATGGAACCTCGCAATTCGCCCGCAAAGCGGCACGATCTACGCGGCCACGCTCGGCGCGATTCTGCGCTCTACGGATGCCGGCGCGAATTGGACGTCTCTCCTCGTCGGCCAAGATGCGAATGGCAATCTGAGCCAATACTCCGATGTTGTGGTCGCGGTGAACGGCGATGTGTATGCGGCATTGAGCCGCAACGGCGCGAGCCTCAACAATCAACAATACGGCGTGTTTCGTTCGACGAACGACGGCCAACAATTCAGCATTATCACGCCGCCGGCATTGGTGGCGGATCCGCATCGCCTCGTGCTCGCGGCTACGCCTTCTGATCCGAACACGCTCTATTTGCTCGCGCAAAGCAAAGCCGCGGGCGCAGTGGCTTCGGATCATCAACTCTTTCGTTATAATGTCGCGAACAATGCGTGGACCGATCTTTCCGCAAGCATACCGAACGAGCAAGGCCTGTCGGGAAATTCCTCTTTCAGTTCGCAAGGCGGATATGATTTGATCGTGAAAGTGAAGCCGGACAATGCGAATGTGTTGTGGATCGGCGGTACGAATCTTTATCGCTCGACCAACGGCGGCCAAAGCTTCACGCGCGTCGGCGGCTACTTAGCGCCGGATACGTATGCGTCGTTTGAGAGTCATCATTCCGATCAACACGCGCTCGCGTTCTTTCCGAACAATGCCAATGCGCTGATCTCCGGCAATGACGGCGGGCTTTCGAAAGCAACGAACGCGTTGCAACAACCGCAAACGTGGACTTCGCTGAACAACGGCTATCTCGCCACGCAATTCTACGCGGTCGCGCTCGATCCGCAGACCGGCAGCAACTTCATCACGGGCGGCACGCAAGACAACGGCACGTGGGGCACGGACGTATCGAACTTCAGCGCGCCGTGGACTTCGTTGTTCTCCGGCGACGGCGCGTACACGGATATTGCGAGCGGCGGCAATCCTTATTATGTCTCCGCGCAAAACGGTTTGGCCTTTCGCATTTTGCAGCAAGGCAATCAAGCTTTTTATGCAATGGTGAAACCGGTGACGCCGAACGGCGAGAGCGATTTTCTTTTCATCTGCCCGTTTCAACTCGATCCCAATGACGCGCGCGTGATGTATATCGCCGTGGCCAACGGCGTGTATCGCAACAGCAATCTCGACGGCATTCCGCGCGACAATGAAAATCCCACTTCGATCAATTGGTCTTCACTTTCCAACTCTGCCGTGGCGGGCAATGCGCAAGTGACCACGCTCGCGGTTTCGAAAACGCCGGCGAATCGTTTGTATTTCGGCGCGACGGATTATCAAGCGAACACGTATTTGGTGCGCGTGAACAATGCGCAGAACAATCCTTCGGGCACGAACATCTTGCCGCCGGGCGTGCCGGGCGGTTCGTATCCTTCGTGCATCGGCGTGAACCCGAGCAATGCCGACGAGTTGTTCGCCGTGTTCTCGAATTACGCGATTCCGAGTTTGTTTTATTCCAGCAACGGCGGCACGAGTTGGACGAACGTCGAAGGCAATCTCGCAGGCGATGATGCACCCTCGATTCGTTGGGCGAGCATTGTGCCGACGAACTCCGGCAAAGTGTATTTGCTCGCAACGAGCGTGGGCGTGTATTCGACCACGAGCTTGAACGGCGCGAACACGGTGTGGGCGCAAGAAGGTGCAACGCCGATTGGCAACGTAGTCGTGGATATGATTGTGGCGCGGCCCTCGGATGGCGTGGTCGTCGCAGGCACGCACGGTCGCGGTGTGTATAGTGCGCAATTGCAGGGCGGGGGCGGAGGCACTGCAGTGTTGAATATTGCGGCGAGCGAGTTGAGCATTGAGTTGCGACCCGGCGCAACGCGCTCCACGCAATTCGCGTTGGGCAATACCGGCACGGCAGCGCTGGATTACACGATTACGGCCACGAGCACGCCGGAGCCGAATCTTTCGCCCATGCTCAAACAACTTTCCGAACGCGCGCGCCGCAATGATTGGCAAGCGAGCACGGATATAAAGCTGCAAGCGCGCGAAGTTAGCTCGCCGCAAGCTGAAGATGTTTTGATTCTCGACGACGGCGATAATTTCGCGGATGATTTCATCGGCCTCGGCGCGGGCAGCTTTCAAAGCCTCAATTGGCTCAATGTGTTTGATGTGAGCGGTTTCAATTTTCAACTCGCTGCGTTTGATTTTTACATGCGCACCGAGTTTGCATCGAGCAACGTAGTCGGCTTGGCAGTGGCGGATCAAAACAATAACGTGCTCGTGCAAGGCACATTGAGTTTCAATCTTGCGCCCTCGGGCGCGTGGTATCGCGTCACGCTCAACAATCCCATCACGTTTCAGAACGGGGAGAGCTTTGCGATTGCCATCACCGCGCAAGCCGACATTCCATTTCCCGCGGGCACGGATACGGATGCGGCCGTGAAGAACAAGAGTTTTTATTTTGACTATTCACAGAGCCAATACGTGGGCTTGAACACGATCTCCGGTTTTCAAAACGCTGCGTTTTTAGTGCGCGCCGTGGGCACGAAGAGCGGCACGGCCAATCAATCGCCCGTGGCGCGGGCGCAAGTTTCCAAGCTACAAGCCAATGTGAATGAAACGATCACATTCAACGGCTCCGCCTCTTCCGACCCCGACGGGCAAATTACGAAGTATGAATGGAGCTTCGGCGACAACGCGACGAGCACGCAAGCGATCTCGACGCACGCATACGCGCAAGCCGGCGTTTATAAT
This sequence comes from bacterium, assembly GCA_041918175.1. Lineage (GTDB taxonomy): Bacteria > Zhuqueibacterota > Zhuqueibacteria > Zhuqueibacterales > Zhuqueibacteraceae > JABWAN01. Next base: position 40,669 of record JAYRWE010000108.1, on the reverse strand, counting down.
TTCACGCTCACGGTGACGGATGACAAAGGCGCAACGGGTCAAACCGGCGGACAAATCACCGTCACGGGCGGGCCGCAGAGCCGGCTCACCACGAATCCCACGAACGGCAGTGTTGCCGCGAACAATGCGCAGAACATTACGGTGACCTACAACGCGCAAGGTTTGGGCGAAGGCAATTACACGGGACAGCTCGACATTCGCAGCAACGGCGGCAATCGCATCATTCCCGTGCGCATTCGGGTGAGCAACAGCGTGAGCGTGAATGAGGCAAGCGAGTTGCCCAGCGCGTTTGCGCTCTCGCAAAATTATCCCAACCCGTTCTCTACGCACGGAAGTTTCGGCGATCTCGCAACGAGCATTCGCTTCGCTTTGCCGCAAGAGAGTGAAGTGAAATTGGTCGTGATGGATTTGAATGGGCGCGAACTCGCAACATTGCTTGCAGGCAAGAAAGCCGCGGGCGAGCACGTCGCGCAGTGGAATGGTCGAGACCAAATCGGCCAACGCGTGAGCAGCGGCGTCTATTTTTATCGCCTCACGATTGCAACCGCAGGCGCGCCGGAAAGAGTGTTGTTGAAGAAGCTCACGGTGTTGAAGTAAACGCCTTCTGTACGAATCATGGCGAAGGCCGCGCGCATTTGCCATGATTCGTACGGAAAATTTTCTTGATTTTCGGCGCGTGATGCTTTACCTCTCGCACGGGAATCAAGCAGTGAATTTTATTTTGAGGGAGTGGGCAATGGCTTTTAAACTTATCCAGCAAGATGCTGCAACTTTGCGCGAGGCATATGAGGAACGCAAAAACGAATACGAAGCGCTGCGCGCAACGACCAGGTGGGCCGGCGCGGTTCTGCACGCTGGCACATTGGTGGAGTTGGCGCTGAAACTGGTGTTGTGCAAGCACATGGGCGTGCCACAGTTGCCGGCGATTTTTCAGGTACACGATTTACAATTGTTGCTTTATTGCTCCGGGCTGTGGAGCGTTTCCATAAACACCACCGAGTTGCAACAAAATTTTTCGTTTATCTCTGATCGTTGGTCAATGACCCTTCGCTATGAAGGCGCGAGCAAGACGGCGCAAGATGCCGATGACTTTGACCGCGTTCTCTTCGAGCAACCGTATGGCGTTATAACGTTCCTCTCCCAATACTTTTGAGGTGTCCCATGAAACCTTTGCTTTTAGAAAGACTGCGCGCGGCCGTTGGAGAATGGTCGCAAAATAACAACGTCGAACCCGCTTTAATTGACGCGAAGTACACCGGGCTAGGCGCAAGCGTCCATGTGCTCCTCGTGGCTCGTCGCGGTTTTGAAAACTGGTCAGCGTACGAGCGTCATAAAAGTCTGTTTGGTTTTCTTCATCAACGGGTTAATGACGACGGCGGGCTTTTTATCATCCGCTTAAGCATGATGACCGAAGCAGAATACGAAAAGTATGAAGGTGTCGCGGTTTAAAACCCGATCGCCGGGATTGAGCTTCTCACTAACTTTTACTCTGAAAGAGAATACATGCGCCTTTCTCAATCATTGCCTTCGCCGCGCGCCCTTCCATCTTTTGCCTATCTTGCTTTGCTCTGTTGCATTTTTTATTTCATCGCAAATCTTCCGATAAATTTCCCTAAAAACACTCGCCGCGTTTTCGAATCCGGCGCGCAGCGGCTCGAACGGATGAGCAAGCCCTCCGATTGGGCGTGGCAGCAGCGCACGTTTCCATATGGCACCGCGGATAAAACCGCGCATCTCGAAGCATTGCAGCAAGCGCAGCGCATGCATGCTCTCGCAAAGGCCTCGACCAGCGAAGCAGAGTGGGAGTTTGCCGGGCCGACGAACATCGGCGGCCGCGTGATTGATATTGAATTCAATCCACAAGATCCGAGGGTCGTTTATGCGGGCGCGGCCACTGGTGGCGTGTTTAAATCAAGCGATCGCGGCGTGACGTGGGCACCGATCTTTGACGATCAAGCCGTGCTCACCATTGGCGATGTGGCGGTTGCGCCGAATCAACCCGCGACGATTTATGTCGGAACCGGCGAAGCGAACGGTGGGCATAATAATTTTCCCGGCGGCGGTGTTTACAAATCTCAAGATGCCGGCGCGAGTTGGCAATTCATTGGGCTTGAAGCAACGACCTCGATTGGCCGCATTGTCGTTGATCCCATCAATGCGAATCGGGTCTATGTCGCTGCGATCGGCTCTTACTTTGCGAAGGACAATGATCGCGGCGTATATCGCAGCAATGACGGCGGGCAAACGTGGCAGCAGGTTTTGTTTGTGAATGATTCAACGGGCGCAATTGATCTGGTGATTGATCCATTGAACCCACAAAAGCTTTTTGCGGCTACGTGGGAGCGCATTCGTCCGCCGAAATTCGGCACGCACTTGAACGGCTTTTCGAGCGGCATCTATCGCAGTCTCGATGGCGGCGACACGTGGGAAAGATTGGGCGCAGCCCAAGGCTTGCCCGCGCCGCGACAAAATATTGGCCGCATCGGTTTGGCGATTTGCGCGACGCAGCCCGACAATCTTTATGCGCTCTATACGAACAACGGCTATTCGTATGATAGTTTGTATCGCACGAAAGACGGCGGCAACACGTGGCAACGCACCGATCTCTCGAACGGCTTGCGTATTGGCTTTGCAAATTTCAGTTGGTACTTCGGCAACGTGCGCGTGCATCCCACGAACCCCGAGCAGGTGCATGTTTTGGATTTCTTAATGATGATTTCCACCAACGGCGGCGCGAGTTGGAGAAGCGCAGCGACTTCGCATGTGGATCATCACGGCTTCGCGTTCGACCCGAGCGAGCCTTCGCGCCAAATCGTTGGGCATGATGGCGGCATTGATTACTCCACAAACAACGGCTCGACATGGACGCAAGTGGCGGTGTTGCCGGTGACGCAATTCTATCACATCACCATGGATCAAACCAATCCGCATCGGCTCTATGGCGGCACGCAAGACAACGGCACGATGCGCACGCTCACCGGCGCGTTGAATGATTGGAACGTGTTTTATGGCGGCGACGGTTTTTATGTCATCGTCGATCCCACGAATCCAAATGTGATCTATGCGGAATCGCAAAACGGCAATCTGGGGAAATCAATAAATGGTGGGGCAAATTTTCAGGGAGCACAGACGGGCATTAATCCGAGCGAGCCCACGGATTGGTCCACGCCCGTGGTGATGGATCCAAACAACAGCAACGTTTTATACTACGGCACGAATCGCGTGTATCGCACAACCAACGGCGCGGAGTTGTGGAATGCGATTAGCGACGACCTTACCGATAGCGAACCCGGTTCGCGCATCGGCACAGTGACGACGATTGCAGTCGCGCCGAGCAACTCTGCGGTGATATACGCGGGCACAGATGATAGCCACGTTTGGGTCACGACCGACACCGGCGCAACGTGGACGGAGATTTCTGATCCGCTTCCGTATCGTTGGGTCACGCGCGTTGCGGTTGATCCCATGGATGAGCGCATTGCCTATGTCACGTTCTCCGGCCTGAAATGGCGCGATCCGCAGCCGCATGTGTTTCGCACCACGGACATGGGACTCACGTGGGAAGACATTAGCAACAACTTGCCCGACGCCCCGATCAACATTCTCGTGGTTGATCCACTTTATCCGAACCTGCTCTATGTGGGCACGGATGTGTCGGCGTATTATTCGCGCGACTATGGCAAACAATGGCAGCCGCTCGGTAAAGGCCTGCCTATGGTTTCGGTGTATGATATCGTCGTGCATCCGTTTGAGCGGCGCTTGGCTTTGGGTACGCATGCGCGCTCGATGTACACGCTTGATCTTTCCACCTACACGGGCGTTGATGAGTCACCCCAGCAAGGTCCCGAGCGTTTTACGCTTTCACAAAATTATCCGAATCCGTTTAATCCGACCACGAACATTGCTTTCGCATTAAAAGAGCGCGCCGAAGTTACTCTCAAGATTTATAATATGAGCGGTCAACTCGTACGCACGCTCGTGCATGAAACGCGCGCGGCAGGAGAACATGTCACGCAGTGGGATGGCAAAAACGCCGCGGGACAAGCCGTCGCGAGCGGCGCATATTGGTATCGTTTGCAAAGCGGCGCGCAAACTTTGCAGAAGCAGATGATTTTGGTGCGATAGAAAGAAGGCTTATATGGCAAAAGCGATCTCGACCAATCACAAAGAGCAAAAGGCTGCGCAAGGCATTACGGCGATCACCGTCCGTGGCTTCAAATCGCTTGCGAAGGAATGTCGTTTGGAAATTCGCCCGCTCACGATTCTTGCCGGAGCCAACAGCTCCGGCAAATCGAGCGCGATGCAGCCATTGCTCTTGCTCAAACAAACTTTGGAAGCAAGCTACGATCCCGGGCCGCTATTGCTCGATGGGCCGAATGTGAGGTTTTCATCGGCAGATCAGATTTTCACTCGATCGGCAGGAAAGAGTATTGCGCACGAATTTCTCATCCGACTCGAAATCGACGGGTTGTCGCTGGCTTACACCTTTACGACCAACGGCGCCAAGCCACTCGAACTCGTTCAAATGGAGTATCAAAACACTCAAGGGGAGAAGCATCTTCTTCGATCCAGCATGCCCCCTCAAAAACTTCCATCGGAAGTTGCGAAGGATTTTTTTTCAACGCTTTCCCAAGAGCAACAAGAGCTTTTAGAAATACATGTGATTCGTAATCGCTGTTTTCTTCGATATGAGTTACAGCTTCGAGGTTCAAGTAGCTGGCGCCAACCTGTACTTGATGTCAGTGAGCAGTTCGATCCCAAGCTTCGCGGCATCATTCATATGCCTGGCTTGAGAGGCAATCCCGCAAGACATTACAGAACGACGGCCACTGGTCCAACCTATATGGGCACCTTCGAAAACTATGTCGCCAGTGTTATTCACTCTTGGCAGAACAATGGTGATGCGCGATTGGGAAAGTTGAGCGCGGCATTAATGCTTTTGGGGTTAAGCGGAAGCGTTGCCGCCCGCAGCGTGAATGATACGCAAGTCGAACTGCAAGTATCCCGCTTGCTGAAGAATGGAAGGAGCAAAGCACAAGACTTTGTGAGCATCGCCGACGTTGGCTTTGGCGTCTCACAAGTATTGCCCGTTCTCGTCGCGCTGTTAGTTGCCGAGTCGGGGCAATTGGTTTATTTGGAACAACCCGAGATTCATCTACACCCGCGCGCGCAAGTTGCTCTTGCAAAAATTTTAGTCGAGGCCGCCAATCGCGGCGTGCGTGTTGTGGCGGAAACGCATAGCGCGTTGCTGCTGTTGGCAATTCAATCCTGTGTCGCGGAAGGCCAAATCAATCCTGACAAAATCAAGTTGCACTGGTTCCAACGCGGCAAAGACGGCATGAGTAAAGTCACCAGCGCAGATTTGGACGAGAGCGGCGCGTTCGGTGAATGGCCGGAGGATTTTGCCGAGGTCGCGCTGGAAACGGAAAGCCGCTATTTGGATTTGGCCGAGGCCCAAAGGAGGAAAAAATAATATGGCGGGGAAATCATCTTGGGTGCTCGTGATTGACGCTTCGGTGGCGCACGCTTCGGGTGGCGAAGATGCACTCCATCCGACTTCAGCGCATTGCCGGGATTTTCTCAAAGCCGTTTTAAAAATTTCTCATCGCATGGCATTGAGTCCGGCCCTCTCAGAAGAATGGAAAAGACACGAGTCGGGCTTTGCGCGGCGTTGGCGCGTGGCAATGACTTCACGGAAGAAGATTGTCTATCTCGAAGCGGTGACGGCAGCGAGACTGCGCTCACGAATTGAGCGCTTGGCGGTCAGCGAGCGCGAAAGAGCCGCAATGCTCAAAGATATTCACCTCATCGAAGCGGCGCAGGCAGCAGGTAGAATCGTCGTCGCTCTTGATGAAACCGTTAGAAAACTTTTTGCTCAAGCCTCGCAACGTATGGGGGAATTAAAAGAGATCACGTGGGTAAGCCCGGATAAGATTGATGAAGAGCCACTAACATGGCTTGAGCAAAAAGGCGCACACGATAAGAAGCGCCGACTTGGTTATTCTTAGAGAAGGCGATAACGCATAATAGTTCAGCCGGCCAATCTTTCTGCTTGCCTCTTACTTCGCCTCCGGCCTCGCAATTTGCATTGTCGAAGCCGGACGGCTCTTTTGCAAACGCGCGGCGGTGATTTCGGCTTCGCGCAACGCGCGCAAAATATTTTCCCCGGCCAGCTTCTTCAAATCCGCATCGCTCCAGCCGCGACGAATCAACTCTGCAAACAGATACGGAAACTTCGCAACGTCTTCCAAACCCTCAGGCATATCGCCGCTGCCCCAAAAGTCGCTGCCGATGCCCACGTGATCAATGCCCGCGACTTTGCGCACGTGCTCGATGTGATCGGCAACATGACGCAGCGTGGCTTTGGGTTGAGGATGCTCCGCCGAATATTGCGCGCGCACGCGGTTATACTCTTCTTGATTGGCAATGAGCTTTCTGAGTCGCTCTTCCAAAGGCTTCTCCCATTCATACACTTCCTTTGAAACGAAAGACGGAATGAACGTGACCATCACCACGCCGCCATTTTTCGAGAGCTTCGCGAGAATCGAGTCCGGCACATTGCGCGGATGATCGACGAGCGCGCGCGCGGAGGAGTGCGAAAACATCACCGGCGCAGCGCTCGCAGCAAGCACGTCGCTCATCACTTTCGGCGAAACGTGCGAAATGTCGATCAACATGCCGAGACGATTCATCTCCGCCACAACTTCTTTGCCGAAGACGCTAAGACCGTTGTGTTTGGGTTTATCAAGCGCAGCATCGGCCCAATCCAACGTCACGTTGTGCGTGAGCGTCATATAGCGCACGCCGAGGCGATAATACGCGCGCAATGCGCCGAGCGAGTTTTCAATCGCATGCCCGCCTTCCATACCGAGCAGCGAAGCAATTTTTCCACGCTTAAAAATCGCGCGCACGTCATCCACGGTCAACGCCAATTGCAGCGCTTCCGGATAGCGCTCGATGATGCGATGCGCGATGTCGATTTGCTCCAACTGCGTCTTTGCATAGCCCTCGGCTTTAATTTCGCCCGGAATATAAACCGACCAAAACTGTGCGCCCACTTGGCCTTCGTGCAAGCGCTGCAAATCCGTGTCGCCGCTCGTGCGCCGGCGCAGATCGTATGCTTCAACATCGTGCGGTGCCTTTGCGTCAATGCGAATCACCCACGGCAAATCATTATGACCATCCACCAGCGGCGTCGCTTTGAGCAATGTGCGCGCGTGTTCCAAAGCCGCCTCGGGGGGCGCTGTTTGAGCGAGCGCGACAGTAGTCACAACGATGAAGGCAAATCCAAAAACAGCGGCGTGTTTGCACATGAAGTGATCCTTTCGTGAGAAATAACAGAAGTAGAGAAAATTGGGTTTGATTTATTTTGAAAGTAATGATACTTTGCCGTTATCATAAATCGCAACGTTATAAATAGGAGCATAAAACTATGTCTGTACGATTGACTTTTGATTTGCCCGAGAGTGCGTTCTCGGCTCTGCGCGCAGGTCCTCAAGATTTTCTTTTGGAAATGCGTTTAGCGGCAGCGGTTAAATGGTTTGAGCTCGGAAAAATATCTCAAGCAAAAGCTGCGGAACTTTCCGGATTGAGTCGCGCCGAGTTTATTGATGCCCTTGCGCGCTATCATGTGTCTCCTTTTCAAACGACAGAGAGTGAACTCATTGAGGAATTGGCACGTGAATAGAAAATGGGCAGTAGATTTTGCCGCGAGGAAATGCGCTTCGTCTTTGGGAATATCAATTCGTGGAACTCTCGGTATAATTCTGTTAGCAAAGAAAGAAGGGCACATCCCATTTGTGCGACCAGTCTTCGAAAAGCTCACACATGCTGGAATGAGAATAGATGCGAGATTGCTAAATAGTGTCCGTCCGAAAACGCCTGGTTCTCTGAATTTTTATACACGCCGAGAACATCGGAACACTGGCACCGGATGGACTTTCGTGTGTTGAAGCGTTCGATCACAGCCAGGAGGTGCTTGTGCAATGTTTTTTGTTTGCTTCAAACGGTCTGCTCCCTTGCTTTTGATCTTCTTCGTTCTTTGTCAAGCTCGCGACCGCTTAGACCGCACGGCAAAGTCGCTTCTGCTCCTCGTGCATGCGGTCGAGAAGAATGCGCCCAAGCGTATGAATGTTGCGACCGAGAATGCCCAGTGCAACATAGCGTTCGTAACCTTCTTCCCCGCGATCACGACACACGGCGAGACCATTGCCCGCGATCAGCGCGTGAATCGCAGACTCCACCCCCGGATGCCAACGTCGCGCTTGACGAAAGGCCTTTGCGCCTTCGCGAATCTTCGCATCAAAATCGCGCTTGCCTTTCTTCGGCAAACATAAAACCGTGACGACGTCATCCAACGCCGCAAGATTCGTAGGCGACCAAAAGCCTTTATCAAAACTTGCGGTGTGAATGCGATTGCGCATGCGCGTCTGCAGCGTTTTGATTTTCTCCGCCACCACTTGATCATCCGTGACGCCGGCTTTCATGATGTGATGGTCGAGAATAAATCCGATCTCGTCTTCGACGATAAACACGCGATGGCCAAACTCGATCGGAAAAGGAAACTTGCCGCGATTGATCAACTCGGTGTGCGGCTCGAACACGCTGTGCAGTTTTTCCGCGTGCGGAATGGTTTCGCCGCCGAGCATGCGACGATCCGCCAGCCACGCGACATAAACCGTTGCTTGAATATAATACGCCAACTCGCGCATCCGCTTCTCCACACGTTCGCGCGCGGCGGTGTCGGTGATTTGAGCGAGTGTGATTTTACCCTTGAATAGCAAGGTTTCGCTCGCAATCGTCGTGGCCTTGTTGATCAACGCTTCATAGCGCGGTTGAAACTTTTCCTGCTTCTGTTTTTTATCCAACGTCTTGTTGGCGGAAATTTTTTGAATCTTGCGATACAGCTTTTTGACGCTGCGCATCGTGTTGCGCCAATACTGCCAGGTTTGATCTTCGAGCAACTCGCCCAAATGCGCGGCCACCCCAAGCACCTTGCGCACGCCATCAACGAGCACATTGGCGTCGGTGGGATAGTGAATGTTGCTCTGCACCACGAAGCTATCGCCGCGCACTTTGAGAAACTCGTCGGGCACCAACGCGTGGCCCTCCGCCACGATCAGATGTGAAATCTGCGTGAGAGTTTCGGGTTTGAGCTTCACCACATTATCATGAATCGTGCTGCGCCGAAAAATTTTGTCGCCCCATTCGCCAAGGCCCAACACACAGCGCAGCTTGCGATGATTGATCGCCAAATCGGTGAGCGCATCGTAATCGAGGTCGCAGCCCAAACGCACCGCGGCAAGCACGAGCACTTCCCAATACGTCAAACCCGTGCATCCACAGTTGGCGTTGGTGTTCTCGTTGAGGTCTTTCGCAATAAGCTTGAGAATCGCCTCTTGGGTTTTGGGGGTTTGATAAAGATGGTACAGCGCCATGAGAATCGGTTCCAACTCATGACGGCTGGTGGAATCAAATGCAATGTCCGTGAGTTTGGGAACATCGAGTTTGAGTTGGCGATCAAAAGCGTGGCGCATGGCCGTCTCCATGAAAGAAAAAGTACGCAGACAAAAGTGGTTTCATCATGTGACGAACTGCATGCCGAGAAGGTTCTAGCTTTTCTGCGCACCGGCAAAAAAATAAAGCACCGCAATGAATAAAAACTATAAATTTTGTATGGCGCTCGCGATTTCGGACGGACACTAAATACGAGCCTGGCCTCCGTCGGTGAATGATTTTCTTCACTGCACCGTCCGCCACAATGCCTTCCACGAACCTCGCAACAACTCTTCGATACGCTTCCAATCTTCTTCCGGCACTCCGCTTTGCACGGCTTGGTGATCGCGAATGTTCAATGCTCTTTCCTAAAAAAATATCTTTTGTTTATCCTCCTTGCTTGCCACATTAACGCTATTCTAAAGTAGCAATTCCCTGCCATCATCTCAAGCTCCATTTCCAATGCGAAGGAAGCAGTGCAACCATAAAGCTTTTCTAAACGCGTTGTATGAAGATTGTGATAGAACCATCGTGCTTCATCCGCTTTATCCGAAAAATCCGCTAATAGAAAATCTCCTTTCTAATAATGCTACTCACAGCTCAAGGAGTCCTCATGACCAACTTCTCTTTCCTCGATGGCAGCATCGTGGGAATCTATTTGCTTGTCACTATGACCGCGGGCATCATGGTGCGCAAGTATGTCGGCAAGGTCGAAGACTTTCTCGTCGCGGGCCGAGAGATGAACGTCTATCTCGGCATCGCTTCGCTTGCGGCCACGGAGTTCGGCATCGTCACGTGCATGTACACGGCGCAGAACGGTTTTGAAAAAGGTTTTGCGGGCGCGATCCCAGGCGTGCTCACATTTTTCGCGATGTATCTCGTGGGCTATACCGGCTTCTGCGTGAAACCGCTGCGCGATTCCGGCGTGATGACGATTCCCGAATTGTTCGAACAGAAGTTTGGGCCACGTATTCGTTGGGCCGCGGGTGTGGTCATTGTACTCGGCGGCTTGCTCAACATGGGCGTGTTCCTGCGCACCGGCGGCGATTTTCTCGTGAGCGTTGCCGGCCTCGATCCGAACTATCTCGAAATCATGATGACCGCGTTGCTCGTGGGCGTGGCCGTGTACACGATTCTTGGCGGCATGCTCTCGGTTTTGGTCACGGACTTTTTGCAATTCATCGTCATGAGCCTCGGCTTGATCGTTGTGACGTTTTTAATTCTCGATAGAGTCGGATGGAGCACGCTCGTCAATACCGTGCAAACGAATTATGGCGAAGGCGGTTTTAATCCGCTGAAGAACGCGAGCATGGGTTGGTCGTATGTCATCTTCAATGCGCTGCTCAACACCGCGGCCGTGCTCACGTGGCAAACGCAAATCGCGCGCGTGCTCGCCGCGAAAGATTCCGCCACCGGCAGAAAAGTTTATACCGGCACTTCGTTCTTTTTCGTCGCGCGTTTTCTCATCCCCGGCATTTGGGGCATTGCCGCGCTCGCGTTGCTCACGCCGGAGCAAATTGGCGGCAACACATTGCTCGCCATGCCGAAGATGTTGAGCATTGTCGTGCCCGCGGGTTTGATGGGATTGCTCGTCGCTTCGATGCTCGCCGCGGACATGAGCACGGATTCATCATACATGCTCACGTGGGGCAGCGTGATTTACAACGACATCATGGCGCCGTTTCGCAAAGTGCCGTGGAGCGAGAAGCGAGGCCTGTTTTGGAATCGCACGATCGTCGCCATCATCGGCGTGTTCCTGCTCATCTATGGTTTGTGGTATAAACTCGAAGGCGATTTGTGGACGTACCTCGGCATCACCGGTTCGATTTATCTTTCGAGCATGTCCGTGCTGCTCATCGCCTGTTGCTATTGGAAGCGCGCGAACAGTTGGGGCGCAGCCGCGGCCATCGTGTGCGGCGCAGCCATTCCTGCATTGACGCTCGTGTTGCAAAAGGTTGGGCCATACACGGAATGGTTCACGCAAAACGGCACGGTCTGCGGCGTGGCCACGTATGTCATCGTCGCGCTCGCGATGGTGATTGGCTCGCTACTCAAACCTACGAATCAATGAAGTTCGGCTTGCACTGCAAAACCAATTTTATTTGCGATGATTCCTAATCAGGAGTATCAACATGGAACAGAAGCTCAAGGTTTTTGTTAGCTCATCTATTTTGGAGTTTTTTCATGAGCGTCGTGTTGTTAAGGATGCAGTTGATTCCATTCCAATAACTCGATCATGGGTCTTCGAGTATACTTCGGCATCAACTGATTCACTGGAAGAAAGCTACTTGAAACAGGTGAGAGAATGTGATATCTTTATCCTGATTTTAGGTCAACATCTTACGGAGCCAGTTTACAATGAGTGGCAAATCGCCACGATTGCCAGTAAACCTCGCCTAGTTTTCCTCAAACAATGTGTGTACAGCCAGCAAATGCAAGAATTCATGGATACTATCGATGTGAAATGGGCAAGGTTCGATAGCTCAGATGAGCTTATGCAAAAAGTGCAAGAGGCCATCGCTGATGAGCTTATTTCGAGTTATCATCGCTATCGTTTGCGACCTCAAGACTCAGAAGCCTTGCATGAATTGCGCGAGGGTCTTCATCGGAGCACAACTGTGGTGAAGATTGACAATCGCAGCGGCGGGAATTATTTTGAAGGTGGCACGACTGCTATTCATGGAGATATCGTCAGCGGTGGTCAAAACAAGATTGTTTACAAAACCAAAAAGTGAGTAGAAAGCTCCGCAATATGAAATTTATTTTTAGGAGGCATTCCGATGAATCCTGAATCTACAAAAAACATTGAGAACGAAACGAAAGAAACAAAATCCAATACGGCATCATCGAAGAGCAAAGACGGTGAAGCTTCATCAGAAAAGGTTGAGAAAGAAATCAAAGACCCGGACGTGGCGCGTTTGCTCTCTGAGTTGTTTCGTGGCAAAAATATCGCGTCCGTTTATATTGATGCGCGTTCCGGCGGCAACTTCTTTAGTGGCGAGACAAGCGTCTCCGGCGATGTGATGAGCGGACAACGGATCCACAAAACTCAAGTTACTGAGCCGACTACGAGAACATCGCACACCGGCGAAGGCAGAAATGTTGAGTTGGGGCGAGTTTTCGATGACGTGCGTGCAAAGATTCAAGCAGTCTATGTCGGTTCTCCTCGTTATGAGCATGCACAAAGAACTTTAGCTGAAAAGCATGTTGTTATTCTATGGGGACAGGCTCGCTGGGGCAAGTGGACCTCAGCCGTGAACTTGCTTTCGGAACTCCCAACTAAGGAAATTATCGAGCTTAAACCCGACATTGCTCTGAAAGAATTCGATTCAATTGATTTGGAGACGACGACCAATCGTGGATACGTGATAGACACCTTCCTTCCAGATAGTGCAGAAAAGTTGAAGGTTCATACTTTAAAGGCTCTGGGCCACAAATTGAGAGAGCAGCAGAGCTATCTCGTCATCACGATTGATAGCCGAGTTAATCTTCTCAAGGAAGAGTTGAGTGGTTTCCTGGCGATCTGGAATGAAGTGCCGAATCGCACGGCCATGCTCAAAAAACACCTTATCTATAACCTCGCCAATCATGTTGGGCTTTCCAAGTCTGACGAGCTTATACAAGCCGAGACCATACAGCAGCTTCTTCGTGAGCCATTGCTGCCAGGCGAAGTCGAACGCTTGGCCGAACTTCTGAGCAAGGTAGCTCGCAACGAACTCAATTTTGACGACGCATTAGCTCGTTTTGAAGCGCGCGCTCAACAACAAGTCGAAGCTTGGTTCGAGGGGCATGGCGATTTGGAGCAAAGAACGTTCATGCTAACTTTGGCGGTTTTCAATGGTGCCAACTACGACGCTGTCATTGCAGCAGATCAACGTTTACAGACATTGATTGGACAGGTTTCTGTAAAAAAAGAAGACGCGACTACAGCTTCGGTATTCAGCAACACGCGTAGTCGTCGTATAAAAGAAACCTGTGCGCATATTGAAAAAGGATATATAGAAACCGAGTTTGGACGCAGCCCGGTTGATCTCGTTGTGCTCGACAATCCCGCCTTTCAGCCTGCTGTTCTGCGTTATGTCTGGCAAGAATATGATGGCTTGCACAAACCTTTGCTCACTTGGTTGAACGAATTGGGCCTTGAATCAAGCTTTGATGTTAGAATGAGAGCTGCAGCAGCCGTAGGCGCTTTGAGCAAGTTTAGCTTCGCTCATGTTCGAGCAGAAATCTTGCTGCCTTGGGCAAATCACGAAGATAATCGAGTAAGGACTGCAGCCGCTTTTGCTTTAGGAATTCCGATTTGGGAAAGTGAGCTTGCCTCGCAAGTCGTGGGATTATTGCATCATTGGAGTACATTGTCGGATAACTGGCGGCTCAACTGGACTGCGGCTGTGGCTTATGGTGGACTCGTCGGGCTGCGCTTTCCAGACGCCGCTTTGCGCGATCTTTACGCCATTGCTCACGTTGGTGATGTAACTCTCTTCGGCGTGATGAGTCAAAGCGTAGTCAGTCTATTTCGAAGCGGAAGTTTGGCCCTCGACTATTATTTTAAAGTCATCGAAGCGTTGGTCGCATGGGCTGAAGATCCCAAAGCTAAATTGGTCGTCTTGGCGAGTCTGTACATTTTTTTGCAACTGGCAGCGGAAGATAGGCTTGAAACAGGTGAGCCAGTAACGACAATGCCCACTCTGCTATGGCTTGCAAAAGAAAACAAGACGTGCTCAGATCGAGTGATCGCTTTGTGGCGTGAAGCCTTGAATAACAAGGCTACACGCGAATCGGCTTTAGAGATCTTACGCCAATGGGTTTTCCTCGCTGAAAATGATAAACAGATTTATTCTGGCGTCGGACAGATGATTGCGAACATGGTGAGTCAAGGCACCGAACACGAAAAACAACGGTTACATGCCTATCTCAATCGTTGGGCAATCAATCCCCGACAAAAATCTAAAGCTGCTGGTGAGATTCTTTCCGCGTTAAATTAACAAATGAACTCTTAGGAGGTCGAACGATGGCAGAGACGTATAATCCGATCCTTGGAAGAGAAGAAATCTCCGGCTTGCGGCTTTTCCAACCGCGCCCAAAACCGGAACCTGGCATTGCGCTCGTTCTCTTCAAAGAAGGCCAACCCTTGGTTACTCTCCGACTGGGAGATCGCTTGACAGCCGGCGAAGTGCGATGGGGTGGGTACAAGACGGTCTACAAGATTGACGTTACAGAGCATTCTTTTCACTTCAATTGTAACCTTCCCTGTAGCAGCGATGCTTTCGACTTTCTAGCGGAAGCAAAAGTAACCTATGCTGTGGATGATCCGGCCATGATTGTGAAAAACAATACTACGGATGCCCGCTCAGTTTTAGAGCCATTAATCACGGATACCATGCGCAGCATCAGTCGTGATTACGATGTCGAGCAAAGCGCTGCTGCTGAAAGGGCGATCATCGACGCGGTTAAAAACGAGGCTTACGACGTTGGCTTTAACCTGAATCGCTTTGTCGTTAAGTTGAGATTGGAAGATGACGCGCGAACCCACATTCGTAGCTTGAAGCAGATCGATCGCGATAAGGAACGGGAGAAAAAAGCGGCTGAGTTGACGTTGCAGCGAGATCAATTAGAACTTGAACGCCAGAAAATGAAGCTGGCTTTCTACGGGCCCCTAATCGAGAAAGGCCAATGGCAATTGCTGGCTTTGCAGCTTTCGAATAACCCTGAAGATGTGGCGACAGTGGCTGACATGCTCAGACAGCAGCGGCAGGGTGAAGCTGACAGGCAGTTGGCGGCTTTGAAAATCATGTTGCAAGAGGGTGCGCTGGAGGGATTTCAGTTAGAAGACGCAGGCAAACGTGTCTTGCAACGTTTTATCGATAGCTTCGGATCGGATCTGGGGACAAAAGCTATAGCTGCACCGGAAGAACGGAAAGCTTTGCCGAAAGGAGAATAAGAACACCGCAATTTTGCGGGCAAATTAATAATCGGAAGAACGCCGGCGAAGAAGCAAATGATCTGCAAACGGTGATTGCGTGATAGGAGGAAAGTTTTATGCTCAAACCACTATTCGATTTACTCTCAGCCGCTTGGGAAATATTGTTACGCGTTCCCATGCCGTGGCGCGCTGGAATTGTTGTTCTCGTCGTTTTTACAATTGGCTACTGGCTGATTTGGCGAGCTGGGCCATGGCTTTTAGCAAATTTCGCCAAGCTGTCACTACTTTTGGTCCGCGGCCTCGTTTCTTCACTTCTCCTAATAGAGTATGCCATCAACCGTCCACGGCGGCAACGCGGTGTCAGCCCCATTGCAGGTACGTTTGCGTTCGACAGCGTTATTGAGACGATAGGCGGCAGTACCGAAGTCGGAGTTAAAAAACTGAATGGCCTCGTTAGCAAGCGCAAGCCACCGCGCAAAATTTGGATGTTTTGGGCTTTCTTGTTTGCAGTTGTTCCCATTCTGCTCTGGTATAGCCGTCCCAATTTTGCGGGCACCAAGTTTGGAAGTTATATCGACAATAGCTTGGCTTGGTGGAATTCGCTTGAAGGCTGGGCCTTAACAGGTAACTGGACATCGGCCGCTTTTGCAGCCCCTTCAGTTTCCAAACAAGAAACAAAGCCACAGGTGCCGTCTTCGGAACTGCAACCATCTCAATCGCAGCCGATTGCCAGCGTCGCCAATGTAGAAATTCGCAGCATTCCAGAAGGCGCAAGTGTTACGCTGAATGATAATTTCATCGGAAGCGCTCCGATTTCCTATGCGGCAAGGCCGAATGAGAAATTGAAAATCAAATTGGAAGCGGAAGGCTTCGACCCTATCGAAATCGAGAAGGAAGCACCTAAAGCCGGAGGGATGATCATCATAGAATATCCGCTCATGCCGAGCAATTTTTCGTACGGCTCTTGGTTGGCGCATGTTGAAGAACAGCTTGCGGATTTAGAATTGCAAAAAGGCGGCGTTGCTTCGGTGCGCGGCATGCTGATTTTTAAAGAATCGGAAAGCAATCCGATTAGTTTGCAGGGTCGATACGATCCTGTGCAAAGGACACTAACGTTGAGTGACGCGAATTCTGAAGGTCGGATCAAAGTAATGTTAAGCGAAGACCTCAAGAACATGAGTGGCGAATGGCGCACCCCCGCAGGCGACTCGACGCTGACATTCATTGCAGAATGGCAGAGTAACGAAAAAACTGTGCAATAGAAGAAAGCGCTTTTTCTTCTAACATATTGAAATCCCTTCATTGCGGTGTGCAAATCTGAATTCGCCCAAATACTTTGAACCATCTGCGCTTCCTTCTTTCATTGTCATTCTGTAAAAAAATTTTCCTCGCACTCGGAAGAAACCTAAGCACTTGAGTGTGTCGCAAGCACGAGGGAAGCTCCTTCCAGGATGACAGTGAGAGGGAGGTGAGCGCATTAAAAAATCAAACAGAGGAAATTGCCATGCTCAACGGCATCACGAACATGCTCACCAATCACTGGTTCTGGGGCGCGCTCACGCTGGCGTGCCTCGTGTGGTATTCCACGATCACGATCTACGTTGCCATCAAAGGCGCAGGCGATATTCGCGAAATGTTGCGCAAGCTCTCGGGAGCGCGAGATGAAAAGCGTTAAAGCAAAAGCGTTTTGGTTTATGATAAAAACCGCTTTTGCCGTGGTGTTATTGCGCGCAGCACTCTCTCATGCGCAAACCAACTTTCGTGCGCCCGCAACGCCGCTCGTCACGTGTGATCCGTATTTCAGCATCTGGTCTTTCGCGGATCATCCCGGCCAAGATTGGCCGCGACATTGGACCGGCGCCACGCAAGCGCTCTGCAGTATGACGCGCATCGACGGAAAAGTTTTTCGACTCATGGGCCGCGCGGGGCAAGCGAGCGAACTCATGCCGCTGCGCGAAACCAAAATTTTTCCCACGCGCACTGTGTATGAATTTTCCGCGAGCGGCGTTGATCTCACGCTCACTTTCACCACGCCATTGCTCCCGCATAATCTCGAAGTGCTCAGTCGCCCCGTGGCATACGTCTCTTGGCAAGTGCGCGCGAACGATGGCAAGGAGCATGAGGTCGCGCTCTATTTCGACAACAGCGCCGAGCTGGTGGTGAATACTTCCGATCAAGCCGTGAATTGGTCGCGCGTGCAAATCGCCGGACTCGACGTGCTCAGTATCGGCTCGCAAGCGCAGCCGGTTTTGCAAAAGTCCGGCGATGATGTGCGCATTGATTGGGGCCATTTTTATCTCTGCTCGCCGCAAACGCAGCGCGCAACGAGTGTCATCACCGGTCATGCGAAAGCGCGCAGCAGTTTCGCGCACACCGGCGCGCTGCCAACTTCCGATGATGTGCGCCGCCCTCGCCCCGTACGCGATGATTGGCCTGTGCTCGCGTTCGCTTTTGATTTGGGCAAAGTGAGCGCGCAGCCCGTCGGACGTTTTCTCGCGCTCGCGTATGATGATGTTTTTTCCATCGAATATTTCAATCGTCGTTTGCCGGCTTATTGGCGCAGCGAAGGTATGAGCACCGAAACATTGCTCACGCGCGCCGTGGAAGAATATAGCGCGCTCGCCGCGCAGTGCCGCCAATTCGACGAAGAGTTGATGATCGATCTGCAAAAAGTCGGCGGAGAAAAATATGCGCAGCTTGCCGCGCTCGCTTATCGCCAAGCGCTCGCAGCGCAGAAACTCGTAACCGATATTGACGGCACGCGGCTGCTCTTTCCCAAAGAAAATTTCAGCAATGGCTGCATCGCCACGGTTGATGTGATTTATCCCGCGGCGCCGATGCTGCTGCTCTTTAATTTGGATTTGATGAAAGCGAGCGTGGAGCCGGTGCTGCAATACGCGATGATGCCGCGTTGGCGCTTTCCCTTTGCGCCGCACGATCTCGGCACGTATCCGCACGCGAACGGGCAAGTCTACGGCGGCGGCGAGTTGAGCGAAGAGAATCAAATGCCCGTGGAAGAGAGCGGCAACATGCTGCTGCTCATGTATGCGATTGCGCACGCCGAGGGCAATGCGAGCTATGCGCTGCGTTACTGGCCTGCGCTCGAAAAGTGGGCGCGCTATCTCCGCGAGAAAGGGCTTGATCCCGAGAATCAACTTTGTACCGATGACTTTGCCGGCCACCTCGCGCACAATGTTAATCTCTCATTGAAAGCGATACTCGCGCTCGGTGCGTATTCCAAGCTGTGTGTTTTGTCGGGGAAGAAAAACGAGGCCGCAGAGTATTGGCGCACGGCGCAACAGTTTGCGCAGCAATGGGAGCGTATGGCCAATGACGGCGATCACTATCGCCTCGCGTTTGATCGCCCCGGCACATGGAGCCAAAAGTACAACTTGGTGTGGGATCGTCTGCTCGATTTGAATTTATTCTCGCCCGAAGTCGCGCGCCGCGAGTTGAGTTTTTATCAAACCAAACAAAATGCTTTTGGATTGCCGCTCGACAATCGCGCGGATTACACCAAGCTCGATTGGCTCGTGTGGACCGCGACGCTCTCGGAGCAGCGCAACGATTTCGAAGCGATGATCGCACGCGCGTATGATTTCGCGCAGCAATCGCCGAGTCGCGTTCCGCTCACGGATTGGTACGATACGAAGACCGCAAAGCAAGTCGGCTTTCAAGCGCGCTCCGTGGTCGGCGGCGTGTTTATCAAACTGCTCGCGGAGCGCGAGCTGGCAAAGAAGTGGAGAAGCCGCGCGGCGATGAAGTAATGCAAATGCCGTCGTAGCGAAGCGCAAGACTGCACATTGCATTTTGAGTCTGAGTTTTTATATTCTTTGTCATGACCCAAAACCACGCCATTAAAATTCCGCGCGCTCAACTCGAAGCGCTTTGCCAAAAGCATCACATTTGCAGGCTCGCGCTGTTTGGTTCGGCCTTGCATGAAAACTTTCGAGCTGACAGCGACCTCGATGTGCTCGTTGAGTTCGAAGTTGGTCATGTGCCTGGCTTGGGCTTTATCCGTATTCAGCAAGAACTTTCCGATCTGCTTGCTCGAAACGTCGATCTGAATACTCCCGCCTTTCTGAGCCGATATTTTCGAGATCAAGTTCTCGCCGAAGCCGAGGTCGTATATGATCAAAAGTGAATGGGTTCGTCTTCAGCATATGTTGGAAGCGGCAGAGGAGGCCGTGAACTTTGTCAATGTTCGGACAAGAGCCGAACTCGATAACAATAGAATGTTGTGTTTGGCGCTCGTCAAATTGATCGAGACCATCGGAGAAGCGGCGAATAGCATCGCCGTAACCACCCGACAAAGCTATCCTCAGATTCCGTGGATAGAGATCATCGGCATGAGGCATCGTTTGATTCATGGTTATTATGAGATCGACCTCAATATTGTCTGGGAGGTTATCACGCATGACCTTCCGCCTTTAATCATTGAACTGCGCAAGATTCTTTCTGAGCAAAATTTGAAATAAGCGTGAGATGATTTTAGAAAGCTGATTTAAATCATGACCACCCTCGCACAAATCCAACAATTCGCCCAACGCCTCGGCGAAGAGTTTTCGCCGCAGAAGGTGATACTCTTCGGCTCCTACGCCTACGGCCAACCCACGCGCGATTCCGATGTGGATTTGCTGGTCATCATGCCCTTTGAAGGCAGCACCGCAGCGAAGTCTGTGGAGATGCAAATGAAAGTTCGTGCCTCGTTTCCGCTCGACTTGCTTGTGCGCACGCCTGAAAAAGTGCGTGAGCGTTTGGAGATGGGCGACATTTTAATGCGAGAAGCTTTGTCAAAGGGAAAAGTTTTGTATGAAGTCCAGCACGCATGAATGGGTCGAGAAAGCGGAAGGCGATTTCAGAATGATGGAGCGCGAAGCTAGAGCCCGCAAGCAACCCAATTACGACGGACTCTGCTTTCATGCGCAACAATGTGTAGAGAAATATCTCAAAGCGCGCATGATCGAGGCTGACATTGAATTTCCCAAGATTCATATATTGGCGAAATTACTTGATCTCGTTTTGCCGGTTGAGCCGTTATGGGAGGCCTTTCGCGAGCACATGATTTATCTCACCAACTTCTCTGTGACCTATCGCTACCCCGGCGAATCCGCGGATCGCAAAACCGCGTTGGATGCGCGCCGGCGTTGTCGTTTGTTTCGGCAAGTCGCGCGCGAGGCGCTTGGGCTGCAACCATGATTTTATCCTCAAACCGCACCTTGCCTTCAAGTTACTCCTTATGACAAGCGTTCTTGTTTGATCGCAAAACTCACCCTCAAAGCTGGAGAAGAGAGCCATGCCCAACAATCCTCATACGAACATCAATCGCCGCGACTTCGTTAAACTTGGCGCGGCTGCGGGAATCGGCGCGGCGTTTGGCAACGCCGGTTGGTTTGATGAAGCACATGCAGCACCATTGCGCGTGCTCGCTTCAGAAAAACTTTTCGCTGCACCGCCGATGGAGCGCGTGCGCATCGGCTATGTCGGCATTGGCGGCATGGGCTCCGTGCATGTGCAAAACCTTTTGAAGATCGAAGGCGCGGAGATTCGCGCGTTGTGCGACATCGTGCCGGAAAAAGTTGAGCGCGCGCAAAAGTGGTTGGAAGAGGCAGGCCAACCCAAGGCCGCAGAGTACACGCGCGGCAATACCGACTTCGTGCGCATGTGCGAGAATGAAGAGCTTGATCTCGTTTATAACGCCACGCCGTGGGAATGGCACGTGCCCATTTGCGTTGCGGCGATGAAGAACGGCAAGCACGCGGCCACGGAAGTGCCTGCGGCTTACACGCTCGAAGATTGCTGGCAGCTTGTTGAAACCGCGGAGAAGTTTAAGAAGCATTGCGTGCAAATGGAAAATTGCAACTATGACCGCTTCGAGTTGCTCACGTTTCATCTCGTGCGCAAAGGCATGCTCGGCGAAATCATGCACGCGGAGTGCGGCTATCTTCACGATCTGCGCGCGGTGAAGTTCGATTACAAAGGCGAAGGCTTATGGCGTCGCGCCTATTCGATGAAGCACAACGCGAATCTCTATCCCACGCACGGCCTCGGCCCGGTGGCGCAGTGCATGGATATCAATCGCGGCGATGCGTTTGATTATCTCGTCTCCATGAGCAGCAACTCGCGCGGCTTGCAAGAGTATGTGGCGAAAACCTTTCCCGAGGGCGCGCCGGAGCGCAAAGAAAAGTATGTGCTCGGCGATGTGAATCTTAGTTTGATTAAAACGAAGAGCGGCCGCATGATCATGGTGAGCCACGATACGAACTTGCCGCGACCCTATAGCCGCATCAAAAAAGTGCAAGGCACAAAGGGTTTGGTCGAAGGCCATCCCGAGCGCATTCACATCGAGGGCCGCAGTCCTGGCCACAGATGGGAAGAGTCTGCGGCGTATTATGAAGCGTTCGATCATCCGTTGTGGAAAGCGCTCAATCAAAAGGGAGAGGGCGTGGGACATGGCGGCATGGATTTCATCGAAGACTATCGCCTCATCGAATGCTTGCGCAAAGGCTTGCCCATGGATATGGATGTGTACGACGCCGCAGCTTTGAGCGCGGTGTTTCCGTTGAGCGAGCGCTCTGTTGCGAACAAGAGCCGTCCGATGGATTTCCCGGATTTCACGAAAGGGCAGTGGAAGATGCGGCCGGCGTTGGGGATTGTTGAGTCGTAAAACTGGCGTGCGCGGCTTTGCGCGAGGAGTTTTGGCGTTCATCACCAAAACCGTTTAGCGGCGGTTGGGCCGTAGCTTGTCTTACATTGCATGACGAAGAACATGCCGCGCAGAGCGGAATGGCGAAAGCCAACTGTCGATCATTACTTGCCAATCAGAGCAGACTTTTATATCTTGCGTCCGTTAAAATTCGTATGGCGAAAACTTTTGATGCATGGCTTTTTCAGCAATAAAACCGAGGCTGATATGACTTCCGTGCAAACGACCGCAACCGTTTCGAGGGACGGAAAGCTTGTCGTGCAACTTCCTCCGAGCATCCCTCCTGGCAAGCATCGCGTGGTCTTGGTCATTGATCACGGCCAAACGCCGGTGCGACTTCCCAAGCCACCGCTGAAGCTGAACGTCATGAAATGGAAAGCATGGCCCGCGGCTGCTACATTCCGCAGAGAGGAGCTTTATGGAGATGAAGGACGTTGAACGGATGTTTGTTGACACGAACATCCTCATTTTTGCAACCAACGAGCAATCGCCGTGGTTTGTGCCGGCTGCGAATGGTTTAGCAGAAGCCAGGAGACTCGGTATTGAGCTTGTTATCAGCTCACAGATTCTGCGCGAATACCTGGCTGCCGCGACGCGCATTAGCGTATTAGAGAACGGCCTGCCATTGCCCAAGATACTGGAGAATGTTCGCGAGTTTCGCAGCGAGCTTACGGTCATGGAAGACAACCCGTTCGTGCTCGACGGATTGCTCGAACTGATAAACCAAGTGTCGCTTGCGGGCAAGCAAGTTCATGATGCCAATATCGTCGCGACCATGCAAGTACATGGCATCAAGCACATCTTTACTCACAACGTGGCCGACTTCAATCGGTTCTCTTCGTTCATCACAGTTCTGCCTTTGGAACAAGAATCTCCGCCGACTCTAAACACTCCTTCATGAAAAGTTTGAACGCACCTCACTGGTCTCCTCCAAACAACTTCATCAAACTCTCCACCATCGACGCGCATACGGAAGGCGAGCCGTTGCGCGTGATTGTCGCGGGCTATCCCGAACTACGCGGCGATACGATTCTCGCGCGGCGGCGTTATGCGAAAGAGCAGCTTGATCATTTGCGCACGGCACTTATGTTCGAGCCGCGCGGGCATGCGGATATGTATGGCTGTCTCATTACGCCCGCGGTTTCGCCGGAGGCGGATTTCGGCGTGCTCTTCTTGCATAACGAAGGCTACAGTTCGATGTGTGGGCATGGCATCATGGCGGTGACGACGGTTGTGCTCGAAACCGGCATGCTACCGATGATCGCTCCAATAACGACGATCAAAATTGATGCGCCCGCAGGTTTGATTACGGCGCACGCGCGCATTGCGCATAATCGCGTGCAGAGTGTTTATTTTCAAAACGTGCCGTCGTTTGTGGTTGAACTCGACGCAACGATTGAGGTGCCGAGCTTGGGTCGCGTGAAGTATGATCTAGCATTCGGCGGTGCGTTCTATGCGTATGTGCAAGCCGCGCAACTCGGTTTACGTTGCACACCGGAAAATTATCGCGCGTTGATCGAGAAGGGCATGCTCATCAAACGCGCGATCATGCATAGTCGCGCGATTAAACATCCGTTTGAAAAAGATTTGAGCTTTCTCTACGGCACGATTTTCATTGATAAACCACAGAGCGCGCAGGCGCACAGCCGCAATGTGTGCATCTTCGCGGAAGGCGAGGTGGATCGCAGCCCGACGGGCACAGGCGTGAGCGGTCGCGTCGCGATTCATCATGGCCGCGGCGAGATTGGCGTGAACCAGCCCATCATCATCGAGAGCATCATCGGCTCGACTTTCACGGCGAGCGTCGCACGAACGACAACGTTTGGTCCGTACAACGCCGTCATTCCTGAAGTGGAGGGCCGCGCGTTTATCACGGGGCGACATGAGTTTTTGATTGACCCGAGCGATCCGTTGCGAGAAGGATTTATTTTGAGGTGAAGCACAACGTTCGTAGTAACGCCTTCAGGCATGCGATGCTTATAAGCTAAAAACGCCAGAAGGCGTCACTACGAACGTTTGTTGTAGAAACTCTGTTTCCGATGTTCGATGAAGCTTGTTCGTGTTCGCGTGAAATGGGAAACGGAGTTTCCAAGACAAGCGCGTTCCCAAACGGAGTTTGGGAACGAGAACGAAAGTTGTTTGAAAAGATCAACTAGGCGGCGGGAGGCAATCGCTTTGAAGTCACCTCGCTTGAAAAGATAAAAGTGCGGTAAACAAGCGGAGATGAACCCTCGGTGAAGCAGCGACGGAACATAAAAAGCATTATTGGTATTTCAACTTCAAACCACGAGGCTGTGATGAACCAATTCTTTCGCGTGATTGGTTTTATAATTTTGCTGCACGTCGTGACGCTCCACGCGCAACGTCAGCTTGGCGCGCGGCCCACGGATTCGGGCGGGCCGTTGTTGCCGGAGCAGGCGGCGTATGACGTCACGTTCTATGAACTCGCGCTCAATATCAATCCCGAGCAGCGCAGCATTGACGGCTCGGTTCGCATCGAGGCGAAGTTTGTGTTGCCCACCGAATGGTTCGTGCTCGATCTCGACACGGCTTTTGCGGTCACGAAAGTGGAACTGCTCACGCGCGCGACGCAAACTTCTGCGCTCAAGTTTGAAAGGCGCGGAGCGCGCATTTGGACGCACCTGCGCAATACACGGCAGCCGAGCGAGCGCGTGAGCGTGCGCGTGCATTATAACGGCAAGCCGAAAGTCGCGCCGATGCCGCCGTGGGTGGGCGGCTTCACGTGGGCGAAGACCGCGGCAGGCGAGCATTGGATTGCGACGAGCGTGCAAAACGACGGCGCAGATTTGTGGTGGCCTTGCAAAGATCATCCTTCGGATGAAGCGGACTCGGTGGCGATCACGATCACTGTGCCCAAGCCGCTGGTGGTCGCGTCGAACGGCAAGTTGCGCCGCGTGCGCGAGAATGCGAATCAAACGCGCACTTACTTTTGGCTGCATTCGAATCCGATCAACAACTATAACGTTGCGCTGAACATTGCGCCGTATCGCACGATTGAGGGCACGTTCAAAAGCATTGCGGGCGAGACCGTGCCCGTCACTTTCTATGCGCTGCCGGAAAGTTTTGAGAAGGCGCAAGCTTTGTTTCCGCAAGTGAATGAGCATCTCGCGTTTTATGAAAAACTGCTCGGGCCGTATCCGTATCGCGCGGACAAATATGGCGTGGCGGAAACGCCGCATCTCGGCATGGAGCATCAAACGATCATTGCGATGGGCCGCTATCGCAACAATGCGTATGGTTATGATGATTTGCATCATCACGAGCTCGGGCATGAATGGTGGGGCAATCTGGTGACCGCGCTCGATTGGCGCGACTTCTGGATTCATGAGGGCTTTTGCGCGTACATGCAGCATCTCTACACGGAAGAGTTGCACGGCGAGGGCGCGTATCACGAGTCGTTCAAGAACACGCGCGGGGCCGTGCGCAATTTGAAAACGCTCGCGCCGCGCGAGGCGCGCACTGCGGTGCAAGTTTATTTTGCGGCGCCGGAGTATGTGGCGAGCGACGGCGACATTTACACGAAAGGCTCGCTGGTGTTGCACGCGCTGCGTTATCTCATCGGCAAAGAGGCGTTGGTGAAAACGTTGCGGCGCATGTGTTATCCCACGCCGGAGATGGAGAAAGTCAAAGACGGGCGGCAAAATCATTTCGTGACGACGGATGATTTTATCGCGATTGCGGAGGAAGTCTCGGGCATGGAGCTCGATTGGTTCTTTGAAGTGTATGTGCGCCAACCCGTGTTGCCGCGCTTGGTCAGCGAACGCACGGCGAACAAACTGAGCTTGCGTTGGGAAACTGCGGGCAATCTGCCTTTTCCCATGCCGGTGGAAGTGCGTTTCGGCGATAAAGTAGAGCGCATCGAAATGGCCGGCGGCGAAGTTACGTTGGCAGTGCAAGAAGGGGAGACGGTGACGGTCGATCCGCAAAATTGGATTTTTAAAAGAGAGTGAAGCAGTGCGAAAGCAAAACGATTGCGGGCAAGACGATTAAAAGCGTTTAGAAGACAGAAAGATGAAGGATAGAAAAATGTGAGTTGCCGTCTTCGGTGTGCCGACCTAAACGTTATTTTTCTGCTTCCATTTTTTTGTCTCATGCTTTTGCTTTGAGGCTATGGAGGCGGCTGCGGCAAAACGTAGCGTTGCAATGTTGAGCAACTTCATCCGACTAATTTTTTACAAGAGAAGTTGTCTTGCCAGAAATAGTTTTGCATAAGAGCGAGGAAATGAGATGGCAAAATTTGGGCGACTGCTGTTTGCTTTGGCAATGGGCTTTATGCTTTCATGCAGCAACGAAAAGCCGAATGCCGCAATCAAAATCGGCTTCCTCGTGAAGCAGCCCGAGGAGCCGTGGTTTCAAACCGAATGGAAATTCGCGGAGCAGGCCGCGCGTGATTTGCATTTTGAGTTGATTAAAATCGGCGTGCCCGACGGCGAAAAGACTTTGGCGGCGATTGATAATCTCGCGGCGAACGGCGCGAAAGGTTTTGTGATTTGCACGCCGGAAGTTCGCCTCGGCCCGGCCATCAAAGCGAAGGCGGAAAGTTATGGCATGAAGTTCATAGCGGTCGATGATCAACTCGTCGGCGCGGATGGCGCGTTCATGCGCGATGCGCATTATCTCGGACTCGCGCCGCGCAAGATCGGCGAGATGGCGGGCCGCGAGCTTCATCAAGAAATGCTGCGCCGCAATTGGCCGCTCGAAGGCACCGCAGTGTGCGCTTCCACTTTCGAAGAATTGCACACCGCGAAGGAGCGCACGGAAGGCGCGCTCTCAGCCTTGATTGCCGCGGGTTTTCCTTCAGATAAAATTTATAGAGCGCCGAACAAGACCACGGATATCCCCGGCAGCTTTGATGCGACGAACATCTTGCTCACGCAACATTCCGAGGCCAAACGCTGGCTCGTGCTCGGCATGAACGACAACGCCGTGCTCGGCGCGATTCGCGCAATGGAAGGACGCGGCTTTGATGCGAGCAACGTGATCGGCATCGGCATCAACGGCACGGATTGCCGCGCGGAGTTTGAAAAGAGTACGGCCACGGGTTTCTTCGGTTCCATCTTGCTGAGCCCCAAACGCCACGGCTATGACACCGCGGCGATGATGCACAAATGGATCGCCGAAGGCCTCGCGCCGCCGCTCGAAACGCGCATCGAAGAAGGCATCCTCCTCACGCGCGAGAATTTTCGCGAGGTCTTGCAGGAGCACGGCATTCTGTGAAAGCCGCGCGCACACAATGGTTGCTGCGCTCGCTTTACGAGCAAGGCGGCATGCTGATCATCTTTCTCGCGCTCTTTGGCGTATGCGCCTTGTTCATCGAGAATTTTTTCTCGCTGATCAATCTAAAAGGCCTCGCGCTCGCGGTGTCGATGAGCGGCATGGTCGCGTGCACGATGCTCTTTTGTCTCGTGGCCGGCGATTTCGATTTGTCCGTCGGCTCGATCATCGCATGCGCAGGCGTGTTCGCGGCGCTGGTAAGCAATGTCACGGCGAGTGTCACGCTCGGTATTCTCGCCGGCGTTTTGTTGGGCGGAATGGTGGGCGCGCTCAACGGCGTGGTGATTGCGAAATTCAAAATCAACGCGCTCATCACCACGCTCGCGTCGATGCAAATCGTGCGCGGCTTGGGCTATATTATTTCCGGCGGCAATGCCGTGGGCCTTCAAACCGAAAGCTTTTTTAAACTCGGCAACGCGACGCTGCTCGGCGTGCCGGCGCCGGTTGTCATCACGCTGCTGTGCTTTTTGGCTTTTGGTTTTATTTTGAAGCACACACGTTACGGTCGTTATGCGCTCGCGATTGGGAGTAATCTCGAAGCGGCGCGGCTCTCGGGCGTGCCGGTGGAGCGCATTAAGATCATTGTCTTCACCATGCAAGGTCTGGTCACGGGCTTGGCCGGCGTGGTGCTCGCGGCGCGCATGACGAGCGGACAGCCAATGACGGCGATGGGTTTTGAGTTGGAAGTGATTTCTGCCTGCGTGCTCGGCGGCGTCTCGCTCGCGGGCGGCGTCGGTGCCATGCGACATGTCGTTGCCGGCGTGCTCTTGCTCGGCACGGTGCAAAACGCGATGAATCTGTTGAATGTGGCCCCGTTTTATCAATACGTCGCGCGCGGCATAATCTTGCTCGTGGCCGTGTTGTTCGACCGCTTCAAACAAGCGCGCGGATGAGCAGTGATTCTTCCTCCGTTGTCATTCTGCAAGAACCTTCCCTCGTGCTCGGTGCAAACTTCTTTTTTCAAAAGAAAGCCAGTTGTGAGGGAAGCTTTTTAGAATGACAATTCAAAGACGAGCTTCTCGAATTAACTCGTTCGATTTGCAAGATGTGCCAAGCGCGAGGGAAGGTTCTTCCAGAATGACAATCCCTAAAAAATATTTCAAATTTCCCGGCAATGATAATGAAGGAGAGGAAGATGGAGATGCAATATAAAACCTTCGCCGAGTTTTGGCCGTTCTACCTCGGCGAGCACGCGCTGCCTGCGAACCGCGCGTTGCATTTTATCGGCACGACGCTCGCGCTGGCGCAAATCATTTATGGCGTTGCCACGCAGCAATATTGGTTTCTACTCAGTGCGCTCGTCACCGGCTATGCCTTCGCGTGGGTCGGCCATTTTTTGTTAGAGAAAAATCGCCCGGCGACTTTCACGTATCCGTGGTTTTCTTTTTTGGGTGATTGGAAGATGTGGGCGCTGATCTGCACGGGCCAGTTGAGCAATGAGATGAAGCGCTTGGGATTGACTGCGCCAACCGCGAAATAGATTGCGCACGGCAATCCTTTGTTGCAAAAACCTTTCTCCGGATGACGCTGAAGCCACCGAGACTCGCCGAAGGAGGCTTTTTTCGGCGAAACTCGGCGGCTTCGGTGAAATTCGGCGGAGGGCTTTTCTTGAAGAAACTCTTGCTGGAAATTTGCACGGCTTCCGTGGAAGATTGCGTCACAGCGCAAAGCGGCGGCGCGGATCGCATCGAGCTGAACACCGCGCTGGCATTGGGCGGACTCACGCCCTCGCTCGGCTTGCTGCGCGAAGCGCGGCGTGAGTTGCACATTCCAATGATCGTCATGATTCGCCCGCGCCCCGCGGGCTTTTGCTATAGCGCCAGTGAGTTTGTTGTGATGCAACGCGAGGTTGAACTCGCGCTCGCGAACGGAGCAGAGGGGATCGCGTTCGGCGTTTTGCGTGAAGACGGCAGCGTAGATTGCGCGCGTAGCGAACAGATCGTGCGGCAGGCAGAAGGGAAGGAGATTGTCTTTCATCGCGCGTTCGATGTGACACCCAAGCCGCTCACCGCGCTTGAGCAACTCATTGACTTGGGCATCACACGGGTGATGACTTCGGGGCAGAAGAGCAGCGCGTTTAACGGCGCGGCGAACATCGCGCGTTATATCGAACAGAGCGCGGGCCGCATCCAAATTTTGCCGGCGGGAGGCATCAATCGGCTCACGATACAGGCCGTGCTCGCGCGCACGGGCTGCGCGCAAGTGCATGCTTCGTTGAGCGCGGCGCAATACGATACGTCAACGCGCGCACGCCCGCATATTCGTTTCGGCAGCGGCGCATCAACGGAAGAGATTTTCTCGGCGACCGACCTGGATGCCGTGCAGGAGCTTCGCGGTTGGTTGGATACCCATAGCTGACGCGAAGAAATATTTCGCCACGTCGTTTGCAATTTCGGATGCTGTCTGGTACATTTCGCAAGTTTGAGCGGCAATTTTATTATAGATCAAGGAAATTTCTCATGAGCCATTTTCAACCCACCGCGGCGCGCAAAGCGAGCGAAACCATAGCAAAGAAACCGCATCTCGTGCGCCGACTGTATGATTGGGTTTTGCACTGGGCGCACACGCCTTACGGCACGCCCGCACTTTCCGTGCTCGCCATCGCGGAGTCTTCATTCTTTCCGATTCCGCCCGACCCTTTGTTAATGGCGCTCGCGATGTCGCGACCGGAACGCAGCATGGCATATGCGTTCATCTGCTCGGCCTCTTCCGTGTTGGGCGGCGCGATTGGTTATCTCATCGGCTGGCACTTGTGGGGGTTGATCGGCGATTTCTTTTTCGCGAACATCCCGGGCTTCACGCACGAAGTATTCGATCTCGTTAAACAAAAGTATAACGAGAATGCTTTTCTCGCGGTGTTTACCGCGGCGTTCACGCCAATCCCATATAAAGTCTTCACGATAGCGGGCGGCGTGTTTCAAGTGAACTTCATGGAGTTCATGCTCGCTTCGATCTGCGGACGCTCGATGCGGTTCTTCCTCGTGGCCGGCATGATTTGGAAATTCGGCGCGGGCATCAAAGCGACGATTGATCGCTATTTCGATTTGTTCGCCGTCGGTTTCACGGTGCTGCTCATCTTGGGATTCGTGGTCGTGAAGTACGCGTTGTGATTTTTGATTAAAGCGCGCAAGCCTGCGCCGTGCGGATTGCGGAACGCTCTGCTTTCAAATAGAAAACCCAACTATGCGTGATGCGCATACAGTTGGGTTTTTATATTTTTGGGAAAGCGCGCGCTATCGTACTGCTCTGGAAAATGAGCTTGACCGCGCTAATCGAAGTTGAAGCACTTGCGTTGAACGATCAACCTCCAAACTCCCGAAGTTCGCGTTCGATACGCTCCGTATAGGCGTCATTTGGAATGTTTGTTGGCTGCACGCTCGGCGCGGGTTTCGTCTCTACGTTGCGTCGCAAGAATCTGCCGACGAATGCGACGCCGAACATCAACGCCACACCCGGCATGATCCACGCCATATAGTTGAATCCTTCCGCCTTCGGAGTGGAAAGCACCCGCTCGCCGTATTCCTTCACATAGCTTGCAATAATCTGCTCCTCGAGAAAACCGCGTTGCAGCGCTTCACGAATTTGCGCGCGCATTTGCACGGCGGCTTCGGAGCGATGTGCGTCCGCGGTTTCCGACCAGCAACAAGGCGCAATGAGTTGGCGCGCGACTTTATTGACGGCCATGATGTCGATCACGTGCGCAGTATCGGCGGCTTGCATAGTCGCGCGCGTGGGCGTGCTCCAAACCATAAGCGCGCACGCAAAGCAAAGTAATGTTTTCATAAACCAAAACCTCACTCTCGTATTTTGGAATAAACGGTTTTCATGCCGCTCTCCGCAAAGTCTAAATGCACCTCGATG
The DNA here is from genome assembly GCA_041918175.1 of bacterium. Taxonomy (GTDB): domain Bacteria; phylum Zhuqueibacterota; class Zhuqueibacteria; order Zhuqueibacterales; family Zhuqueibacteraceae; genus JABWAN01. The sequence goes on along the minus strand of JAYRWE010000108.1, from coordinate 9,389 downwards.
CTGTCTCCGAGCTGCAACGTTTGCGTGAGTTGCATAAGCATGATGTGATTCCCGCCAGGCGCAAGCTCCAGTTTGCCGCGTGCGGGCACTGCCAAACCCTCGACGCCAATCGGCTGCATGCGCATGCGACCGTCGTGCATGAGGGTTTGATGGATCTCGGTGACTACGCACACGTTGGCATGCGCGCGCAGCAAACGATCCGCGCCGCCATCATTTTCGATGACGACATAGACCACGCCGTTTCCGCCCGCTGCGGGATTTTCCACTTTGACCGGGCGCGACCACGCGTCACGAAAAGCCAATTGCGACTTCTCGTGCGCGCGTTCGCAGGCAACTGCGAGCGCCATGAGCAACGCGAGACTTATCCAATATGATCGTGACATTTTTTTCCTTTCCACATCGTTCTTTGCAGTTTTAGTGAACCACCACGGCGCAGAGTTTTGCGTCTCGCCGGAAGTTGCGCACCGAAATGCTTAGGATCGGCGATTAAATAACTTTCCCATTTCTAAACCGCGAATAGACGCGAATGGACGCGAATTAAAAAGAATGAGCGCACATTCGCGTTGATTTGCGGTTCAAAAAACGGGTAGGTAATTTAATCGGCATTCCTTATTTGCCGCGCAGCAGCAAGCGCACATCATGCACGACGTCATCGACGGGCGCGGCATGATCCAGCAACAAACGCAGCGCACCGGTTTTATCCACCACAAACATGCGCGCCGTATGATCCACGAGATAACCGGCCGCGCTTTCGGCAATGCTTGTTTTGTTGATATAAACCCCGAACGAAGCATAAACTGCGCGTAAGGCTTCATTGGCGCCGGTCAAACCGGTGAAGTCCTCGCTGAAATTTTCGAGATGACTTTTCAACTTCTCGCGCGTGTCGCGTTCGGGATCGACGGTCACGTACACGAAACGCACTGCGGACGCATCATTGCCAAGCGCATCTTGCGCACGCTTCCACGTGGAGAGCGTCATCGGGCACACGTCGGGGCAAAACGTGTAGCCGAAGAAGAAGAGCACCACGTTGCCGCGCTGCGCGCTGAGTTTGAAAGTCTCGCCGTTTTGATCTTGCAATTCGAAATCGGCGATCGGTGTGGCGTCGATTGCGGTGCCGCGCAAAGCTTCGTCGGAACGACAAGCAAAGAGCAGCACGGACAACAGGAAGCCTAAAACGGGCAGACGCAACTTCATCGTGATTCTCCTGATGGCTTCGTTGAAAGGGGAAGGTGATCATTCATGTTTGTAGAGATAGCGCACGTACATGTAAATCGAAAGCAGGTCCGACTCGGGCAAAACTTCGGCCCAGCCCATCATGGCCGTGCCGGGAATGCCGGTGCGGATGAGGTGCATTCGCGCTTGCTCTGAAAAAAAGGTTGCCTGCGTTTCGTCCGTGAAGTTCGAAGGTTGTTGCAAGAGCACGCCGGGGTGTTCGATTTTGCCGTCGCCGCGCGCGCCGTGGCACCCGACGCACAATTGGGCAAACAGCTCCGCGCCGCGTTTGAGTTGCGCCGGCGTTGCGGCCGGAATCGGCTCGTCATATTTCGCAGCGAGTGTTTGCCGCAGCTCCTGCCGCAGTTTTTCGTTTTGCGCACGTTGCTTTGCAGAGCGCGGATCATCTGTTGGAGCGCATCCAAGCTGAAACAAACACACGAGCACGATGGGGACGAACTTCATGCTGCAAAATTCCTTTCGAAAAATACACGAAACGGGCGCGGCCGGTCTTGATCTACCGCAGACAAAACGAATGACTCGTGGCAAAGCCGCCGCTGTTCATGCATATGCAGCGAACTTGGCGTACGAAGCCAGCAGCGTTAGCGCAAACGCCGGACAAGTCTGAGTGTGATTGCAGAAGGAGGGATTAAACGGCAAGCCCGCGAGGGGGATGAAAGATTTCGGCGGAGAAGCGAGTGTTGGGAGCAGGCGAATTTACCTCGCTTCGCAAAAGATGAACAAGCTCCGCGTGCGCCAGCGAAGCGTCGCTCAAGCAAAGATGCACCGCATCCCATTCGGAGTTTTGTTTCTGCGGCAGGGGGGAAGGGGCCGGCGGGAGCGGCACCTCCGCTTGCGCCAATCGTTTGTTGAGATAGCAGCGGCCTTCGCAGTTCAATGCCGGGCGCATGCGGTTTTCACAAAGCTGCTGCGCAATGAATTTTTTATTGAGCGCATACTCCAAATAGGGATAGAGCGGCCGAAACGCCGCAATGACATAGAGCGCAAGCAAAACTCGGAAAACAATTTTGTGCATTGCAGTCATCATGTTTGCAAGATATGGCTTAAACTGGAAAATGCGAACTGATATTCACTAAGGAACGTCGATTAAAATACCTGCCCGCTTTTTGAACCGCGAATGAACGCGAATGGGCGCTAATTCTTTTTAATTCGCGTCCATTCGCAGCAGAAATGGGTAAGTTAGTTAATCGGCAATCCTAAGCGCAACGCAATGAACCATGAGCACACGCGGAATTTCCCCAAACAAGCAATCGCCGGACAAACCGTGGCGCAACGTGCAAACGCTTTTGCCTTCAACGCAAGAGTAGCATTTTGCGCGAGAGCGTGATCGCGCTGGCGTGGAGGCGTAGCAGGTACACGCCGCTCGCTAGCGTGCTGCCCGCTTCGTCTGTGCCATCCCATGCGTGTTCATAGCGGCCCGCAGGCAGTTTGGCGCGCACCAACGTGCGAATTTTTGCTCCGCGCACATCGAACACAGCCAGTTCAACAAAAGACGCCTCGGGCAATTCATAGCGAATGCCGGTTTGCGGGTTGAAGGGATTCGGAAAGTTTTGCGCGAGATGATAGTCGCGAATTGTAGCGTCGTTGTTTTCCTCCACGGCCAACGGCACGCGCTGCGCTTGTTTCAAAATCCAATTGTCGGGATCGAAACTCACGGCTTGCACGGTCTTGCTGATTGCCAGCGAAAAAGTTTGCGAGGGCAAAGAATCCCACAGCACGAACGTTTCTGAAGTACCATCGGAATAGGTTACGCGCAGATCAACGGGCATTTTATAGAAGTGAGTATACGACGAAGACACCGTGCTCTGGCGTTGCTCGATCTTCACCCGCAACGCGCCGGTTTGCGCGGCATAGCCCCAGTGATACACGGGAAAATACGGCTCATAGATCCACTGCTTGAAAAACCAATCAAGCTCCTGCCCGCTTTTCGCTTCACAATAATCACGAAACTGCTCAGTGGAGGCATTTTGAAATTTGAATGCGGGATCATAGGCATAATTGCGTAGGAGGTCGAAGAAGGGCGTATCGCCGAGCACGCGCCGCAGCATGTGCAACACCCACGCGCCTTTTTCATAAACTGTACTGCTGAAGATGTAGCGCGTGTCAGTGGTTTGATAGCGATATATCGCATCCGAGCCCCAGCCTGTAATGCCGTTCAATGCAGCATTCATGTAGCTGTGATACGCGTTCTTGTCATAGCGTTGCTCGGCATAGAGCGCTTCGCAATACGAGGCAAAGCCTTCGTTCATCCAAATGTTGCCCCAATCGGAGCACGTCACCAAATCGCCGAACCATTGGTGCGCCAACTCGTGCGCGTAAACGTATTCCCAATTCGTGCTCACGCCGCCGATGCTAGTGAGCGTTTGATGCTCCATCGCGCCGCCCCATTCAAACACGGCGTGGCCGTACTTTTCTTGCAAGAAGGGATAGGACCCGAAGAGATTTGAAAAGATGCGCAGCATTTCCGGTATGGTCGCGAACGCGGTGCGCGCCGTGCTCAATTGCGCGGGATAGACGTAATAATCCAGCGGCATGAATTGGCCGGGCGCATATTCGTAGCGCTCTTGAAACGTGGCGTAATTCGAAATTGCGAGCGACACCAAATACGTTGTGATGGGATAGCGCTCATGCCACACGAACGTCTTCGTGCCGTTGCCGTTATCGGTTTGCGAAACGAGCGTGCCGTTCGAAGCGCCAAACATGGTTTGCGGCGTGGTGACAGTTATGCGCACGGAATCGGCTTTGTCGGTGGGATCATCCTTGCATGGCCACCATGTGCGTGCGAGAAACGGTTCGCTAAGCGAAGAGATAACCAAATCACCGTAGCGGTTTTGATCAAAGCCAAAGCCTTTGAAGCCGCCTTGCCGCGGCAAGCCGGAGTAGCGCACGCTCACGCGAAAAGTTTCGCCGCGTTGATATGCGCGATCCAATTTGATACGCAATTGCCAATTCGCGTGCGTCCAACTCGCGACATTGCCCGTGACGCTGAAGCCTTGCCACGGCGCCACGCCTTCGCGCGCATCGAAATCGAGTGTGATGTGCTCGAGTTGGTCGCGCGTGCTGCGAAACACGCCGGCCATCGCGCCCGCGAGATTGTTGGGCGAAACCGTGACGGTAAAATTGAGATCGTAGTGCACCGCGTCATAGCCGGAAGTATCGGCCACCGCGGATTTGGCGAGTGCGAGCGAAGCGGGCGAAAGACTGCGCTCATGCGCCAAAGCTGCGCGCGTCGTTTGGTACATTTGCTCGAAATAAGCAGGGGAAGGCGTTTGCGCAAAGGCGGCGAAACATGAGAGGAAATAGAAAACAAGCGCGGAGGAGAAAGTTTTTTTCATATGATTCTTCATGCTTGGTCATGAGACGCTTGCATCAGCAGTGCTTGGCGGCGAGCAGATGGATTAGAATGGCGGCACGTTCGAACTGCCATAATGTAACGAAGATTTTTTATAAAGCAAGCCACGACTTGACGGATAGATTTTTTTCTGAAGTTGGCTTTGAGTGTAAAAATGGTTATACTTTTTGAATGCGTTACATTTGCGAGTAAAATTCCAACCCGAAACCGAAACGAGCATAGCACTGCTCTTTGCGTACTTCAGAGTGACGAACAATCATTTCATTATCATAGAATGACCGCTGCTTTGCAACCCAAACCCTCGTTCAACCCCTGGCGCGACATGCGCACCCTCCCGCGCGAAATGTGGATCCTCAGCGCGGCCACGTTGGTCAATCGCATGGGCATGATGGCCTTGCCGTTTCTCACACTCTATTTGACGGAGCATTTGCATTACTCGCAAGCGCATGCGGGGTACGTGCTCTCTCTCTATGGCGTGGGTGCGCTCATTACCGCGCCGTTCGCGGGCAGGTTGAGTGATCATGTCGGGCCGTTGCGCATTATGCGAATGTCGCTGTTGCTCTCCGGCGTGTTGCTCTTCTTTGTGCCGCTCGTGCAAAGTTATGCCGCACTCTGCGGGCTTGCATTCATATGGGCGATGGTGAGCGAAGCGTTCCGCCCGGCGAGCATGTCCATCATCTCCGATTGGGTGCTGCCCGAGCAACGCAAAGCCGCGTTCGCGCTCAATCGTCTCGCGATTAATTTGGGCATGAGCATCGGCCCGGCTGCGGGAGGGTTTATCGCCGCGGCCTCTTTCACGGCGCTGTTTGTGATCGATGGGGCGACTTCGATCATCGCAGGCTTGATGCTCTTGTTTGCCACCATGCGCGCGCAGGTGCCGCACGTTGCCGAAGCGCATGCGCAACGCGGCATGATATCCACGCAAAGCATTTTTACGGATTGGCGCTTTCTTTATTTCCTCGCAGCCATGCTGCCCGTGGTCATTGTCTTCTTCCAACACAACAGCACGCTGCCGTTGTTCATCGTGCGCGATCTGCACTTGTCGGAGTCCGCATACGGGCTGCTGTTTGCGCTCAATACGGTGATGATCATTTTGATCGAAGTGCCGCTGAACACGAGCATGGCGCATTGGTCGCATCGTAGCACGCTCGCGCTCGGCAGTTTGTTGTGGGGCATCGGCTTCGGCGTTTTGATCTTTGCGCACAGTTGGTCGGGCGCGGCGGTCTCAATCGCAATCTGGACCTTCGGCGAGATGATGCTCTTTCCCAGCTCGGCGAATTATGTTTCCGAAATCGCGCCGAGTGAGCGGCGCGGCGTGTACATGGGCGTGTATCAAATGACGTTCAGCCTAGCCTTCATTCTCGCGCCATGGCTCGGTACGCAAATGCTCGAACGTTTCGGCGCGACGTGGCTGTGGAGCGCGACGCTGGTGTTGGGAATTTTGTCTGCGGTGATGATGTGGAGGATTGGAGAGACGATGGTTGCAAAGCGTGCGGAAAATTCTTAATGATCTGAAGCCGGCGCCGATATGCGAGCCACACGAAATTTGTCATCCTGGAAGGACCTTCCCTCGTGCTCGCGACACGCTAACTTTGAAAGGCTTGGCAGTAAGCAGCGCCGGCGAAATGGTGAAAGAGCTTGCTTATGGCAATCAAAGGCAACTATTACGTCTACATCACAACGAACCCTGGCCGCACAGTTTTATACACCGGCATGAGCAACGACGCCAAACGCCGCGTGTGGGAACATTATCTCGATCGTGGCAACAAGGAACACTTTGCCGAACGATACTATTGTTATGACCTCATTTACTATGAGCACTACAGTGACGTTAATCAAGCCATCGCACGAGAAAAAGAAATCAAAGCAATGACGCGCAAGAAGAAAGAAGAGCTTATTGCGACGATGAATCCGAAGTGGCGCAAGCTGAAGTTTTGAATTTCAAATTGGAAGCTTGTGCCGAGTGTTAGAAAAAGTTCCTGCAGAATGACAGCACGGGAGGAGTGCTCGTTTTGACGCGTCCTGCTCTTCATCCTGTCATTCCGGAAGGAGCTTCCCTCGTGCTCGGCACATTTCTCAAAATAGAGCCTCTGCCGAGCACTAGGGAAGATTCTTCCAGAATGACATTCAGTGTGGTTTTGTCGAACAATCAAACGCATCAAACAATTTCACTATGCCCATGAAAGAACCCCAAGTCACCCTAGACCTCGCCTTGCAGCACGGCCTGAGCGCCGAAGAGTATGCGCGCATTTTGCAAATTCTCGGGCGCACGCCGACGTTTACAGAGTTGGGAATTTTCTCCGTGATGTGGTCGGAGCATTGCAGTTATAAAAACTCCATTGTACAATTGAAGACGCTGCCGCGCGAGGGCAAGAACCTGCTCGTGAAAGCCGGCGAAGAGAACGCAGGTTTGATCGACATCGGCGACGGCCTTGCGGTTGCATTCAAGATTGAAAGCCACAACCATCCTTCCGCGGTGGAGCCATATCAAGGCGCGGCCACGGGAGTCGGCGGCATCTTGCGCGATATTTTCACGATGGGCGCGCGACCGATTGCGGCGCTCAACTCGTTGCGCTTCGGCAGTCTCAATGACGCGCGCACGCGCTATCTCTTCAAAAGCGTGGTGAAAGGCATCGGCGATTACGGCAATTGCTTTGGCGTGCCCACGGTTGGCGGTGAAGTTTATTTCGAAGAATGCTATCGCGACAATCCGCTGGTGAATGCCATGGCCGTCGGCATCGTGAAGCATGATCGCATTGCAAAGGCAATCGCATCTGGCGAAGGGAATAGCGTCATTCTCATTGGCTCCTCAACCGGCCGCGATGGCATTCACGGCGCAACGTTCGCGAGCGAGGAGATTTCGGAGAAGAGTGAGAAGAAGCGGCCGCAGGTACAGGTCGGCGATCCGTTCGCGGAGAAGCTGTTGCTCGAAGCCTCGCTTGAAATGATTCGCGCTGACCTTGTCATCGGCATGCAAGACATGGGCGCAGCGGGCATCACGTGCTCCACTTCGGAAATGTCCGCGCGCGGTGAGTGTGGCATGGATATCGATCTCGAACATGTGCCGGTGCGCGAACAAGGCATGACGCCGTATGAAATCATGCTCTCGGAATCGCAAGAGCGCATGCTCGTGATCGCGAAGCCCGGAAGGGAGGAGGCGATCAAACAAATTTGCACGAAGTGGGATTTGCACGCGGCAGCCATCGGCACAGTGCGCGAGGGCAATCTTCTGCGCGTGCGCATGCACGGCGAAATCGTTGCGGAAATTCCCACGCAAGTGCTTGCGCTCGGCGGCGGCGCGCCGGTTTATATTCGCGAAGCGCAAGAGCCGGCGTATTTGAAAGCCACGCGCGCGTTCAAACCCGAGAGTCTTTATCAACCAAAAGATTTGAATGAAGTATTGCTCACGCTGCTCAAGTCTCCGAGCATTGCGAGCAAGCAATGGGTGTATCGCCAATATGATTCGACCGTGCGCTCGAACACAGTGATTCAGCCCGGCGGCGATGCCGCAGTGCTGCGCATCAAAGGCTCGCGCAAAGGCCTCGCGGTGAAGACCGATTGCAACGCACGTTATGTGTATCTCAATCCGCGGCGCGGCGCTGCGATTGCCGTGGCCGAGTCCGCGCGCAATGTTGCAATCACCGGCGCGCGCCCGGTGGCGATTACGAACTGTTTGAACTTTGGCAATCCCTATAAGCCGGAAAACTATTGGCAATTTCAAGAAGCGATTGCGGGCATTGGCGAAGCGTGCCGCGCGTTGGAAACGCCGGTGACGGGCGGCAATGTGAGCTTCTATAATGAAAGCCCGAACGCTGCGGTTTATCCCACGCCGACCATCGGCATGCTCGGTGTGCTCGATGACGTGACGTGTGCGATGACGTCGCACTTCAAAAATGTTGGTGATGAAATCGCGCTGCTCGGCGTGAATCTTGAGGAGGTGGGAGGGAGCGAATACTTGAAAACGATTCATGGGCAAGTGACGGGCGATTGTCCGCAGCTTGATCTCGCGCGCGAACGTGCTTTGCAATCTGCCTGTGTAGAAATAATTACCGCGCGGCTCATCAGTTCGGCGCACGACGTTGCAGACGGCGGCTTGGCCGTTGCGCTCGCCGAGTGTTGTATGATGAACGAAGAAAATCTTCTCGGTGCTGAGGTTGCGTTGCCCAAATATCACCGCGCGGACTTCGCGTTGTTCGGCGAGAGCCAATCACTCGTCATCATTTCATGCGCGCCGGCACAGCGCGAGAGCGTTCAGCAAATCTGCAAGCAGCATAATGTGCCGCTGCACGTGCTCGGCAAAGTCACGCGCGATAAGCTGCGCATCGAGGCTTTGATCGAAGTTGCTACGGAAAAACTGCATGCCGCGTATTTCGGCGCAATCGCGGAGATCATGGCGTGAGCGCAGTTGGATTGTGCGAGCATTGTCGCCACGCGCAGATCATTCAGAGCAAACGCGGCAGCACGTTCTATTTGTGCCTGCGTTCGGATGAAGATGCGAGCTTTGCCAAGTATCCGCGCTTGCCGGTGTCGGCGTGTCGAGGATATGAAGCCGTGGAAGATTTCGCTGCGAACTTTCAGAAGCGCGAACGCGGATTTGGGGGAAGAGTTGGGGATTGAAGGAGTAGGAGGACCTCAGCTTTTTCGGTTCTATGTTGTTTGGTGTGGGTCATTGCAAGACAATGACACTGTGTGGCAACCATACGCCGAAGGCGTTACAGACCTCAGCCCAGGGTGCCCAGCTTCTGGGCACCCTGGGTCTAACAACGCCCAACCCAATGAACACCGAAGGTGTTCAACAAAAATG
>JAYRWE010000107.1:0-128646 GCA_041918175.1 bacterium | reverse complement strand
TGTGCTTCGAGCTTCCAAAAAGAAAACATTTCACTCCTACGGAGTTTGTGAAATTTCGGGTGGCGCGTTTCTATAAACATCCCACTCCTAGCGGAGTTTGAAGCGTGCGGCTTCATTTTCTTTATCTAAATTGCCATTGACCGGCTCGTAGCGCAGCACCATGATTTGATCCGGCCGCAGACCGAGCGATTCGAATGTGCGGCCTGCGCGATCACTGAATTCAACTTCGAAGGCATTGCCCTCGGCAAGAATATCAACCACGGTGCCGACTTGCCCGCGCCGTAAATTGTATTCGGGTAGGGCGACTGTGAGCGCGACGACATCGAGTAATTTGATTGTGTTGGCCATAGGCACACGAGCCGCAAATGAGCACGAGCGAATGATTGCCGCCCATCAACTCCGCTAGGAGTGCAATGTTTATAGCGATTCAGATTCTCAAAGCCTTGAACTCCGTAGGAGTGAGATGTTTATAGCAAGCCCAATTCTCAAAGCTCATGAACTCCGTAGGAGTGGCATGTTTAGATTGAATGCTGCGTTTCGAGTTTCATGAAGAAAAACATTTCACTCCTACGGAGTTTGTGAAATTTCGGGTGGCGCGTTTCTATAAACATCCCACTCCTAACGGAGTTTGAAGCGTGCGGCCTGTGCGATCAGAGAAATTCAACTTCAAAGGCGTTGCCCTCCGCGAGAATATCAACCACCGTGCCGACTTGCCCGCGTCGTAAATTGTATTCGGGCAGGTCAACTGTGAGCGCAACGACATCGAGTTGTTTGATCGTGTTGGTCATAGGCACACGGGCCGCAAATGAGCACGAGCGGATGATTGCCGCCCATCAACTCCGCTAGGAGTGCAATGTTTATAGCAATTCAGATTCTCGAAGTTCATGAACTCCGTAGGAGTGGCATGTTTCATTTGAATGATGTGTTTCGAGCTTCCATCGAGAAAACATTTCACTCCTACGGAGTTTGTGAAATTTCGGGTGGCGCGTTTCTATAAACATCCCACTCCTAGCGGAGTTTAAAGCGTGCGGCTACCGATTTTATCGCACGAAAGACAGCTTGCGGCTTTGAATAGACTCTCCTGCTTGCAAGCGATAAATGTAAATGCCCGAGCTTACTTCTTTGCCGGACTCATCTTTTCCATCCCACACCACCGCGTTCGCACCGGCAGGCTGCCGCGAATTGACCAGCGTGCGCACTTCCTGGCCAAAGATATTGTAGACTTTGAGCACGACCTGCGTGGCTTTCGGCAACTGGTAGCGAATGGTGGTTTGGGGATTGAAGGGATTGGGGTAGTTTTGGTCCAATGTAAAACCAAATGGTGCTTGGCCAAAGCCTTCTTCAACGGCGGTAACCATTTCTGAAAGCGGACGTCGCCACACACCATCGAAAGTCCCCGCAAAGAGATTCGGGCCTTTAGCGATTAAAGCAAGGACATTTAGGCTTGACAAGCCGGTATTAACGGCTGTCCATTTTGAGTTGATGCTGGTGGAAAGAAATACTCCGCCATTATTAGTTGCCGCAAAAAGATTCTCGCCATTCACAGTAAGGCTGACAACAATGGGGCTTATTAGGCCATCAGTATTGATAATTGTCCAGTTTGTGCCATTGTTGGTAGAAAGAAAAACGCCATCAAGAGTTCCCGCAAAGAGATTCGAGTCGTTCACAGCAAAGCAAATGACCTGTGTGTGTGTTAAGTCGCTATTGACAGAAGTCCAGCTTGCTCCGTTGTTGGTGGAAAGAAACACGCCATCACGAGTTGCCGCAAAAAGGTTTAGGCCATTTATGATTAGAGCATGGACAGTAAGACTTGTCAAGCCGGTATTAACGGCCGTCCAGTTTGCGCCATCATCGACGGAAAGAAATACTCCGTCACTACCAGTTCCCGCAAAGAGATTATGACCGTTCGTAGCAAAGCTTTGAACATTAGCACCTGTCAAGCTAATATTGATAGTCGTCCAGCTTGTGCCGTTATTGCTAGAGCGAAACACACCCCTTTCAGTTGCTGCGAAAAGGTTTGGGCCATGCACGATTAGCGCAAGTATATTGAGGTCTGTCAATCCGGTATTAACCGCCGTCCAGTTTGCGCCATCGTTAATGGAATAAAAAATGCCGTTATTAGATCCAGCAATGAGATCCGAACCACTCACAGCTAGCTTAGGAACCCAAATTTTCGTCAAGCCGGTATTGACGGCAGTCCAGCTTGTGCCGTTATTTGCAGAAAGAAATACACCGCGTGTGTAAGTTCCCGCATAGAGATTCGATCCGTTCACAATAAGAGCAGATACATGAGTACTCTCCAGGCCCTCATTTGCTGCGACCCAGCTTGTGCCATTATTGGTGGAAAGAAACACGCCGCGAGTAGTTCCCACGAATAGATTCGGGCCATTTTTGGTAAAAGTATAAACATAAGTAAAATTAAAATCTGGAAAGCCGCTATTGACGGCTTTCCAATTTGTACCATTATTTGTGGAAATAAATACGCCGCGTGAAGTTCCAGCAAATATATTGGGGCCGTCAACAATAAGAGCGTTAATGAAAGGGTAGGTCAAGCCGGTATTGACGGCAGTCCAGCTTGTGCCGTTGTTCGTGGAAAGAAATACGCCACCGCCATCTGTTCCCACAAAAAGATTCGAGCCATTCACGGCAAGAGAACGGACAACAGTATTGGTCAAACCGGTATTGACGGCGGTCCAGTTCGTGCCGTTGTTTTTAGAGAGAAATACGCCGTCAGTAGTTCCGACAAAAAGATTCGAGCCGTTCGCCATGAGCGATACGGCATTAGTATTAGTCAAGCCAGTATTCGCTGAAGTCCAGGTCGTGCCATTATCTGTGGAAAGAAACACGCCGCGATCCGTTCCAGCAAAGAGACTCGAATCATTTACAGCAAGAGTCCGAATATTCGTGCGCTTCAGCAAGTCGTTATTGACGGTAGCCCAGCTAGTACCGTTGTTGGTGGAAAGAAATACGCTACCAAAAGTTCCGGCAAAGAGATTCGAGCCGCTCACAGCAAAGCAATGAATGGTTCCCCCGTAAGGTCCATTGGTTTGAATCCACTGCGCTCGAAGACTTTGTGCTCCAAGCAGAACGATGGCAGCGAAGAAAGCAAGCAAGCGTTTCATGTTTGTGCCTCTCTGGTTGAGGTAGGCGATAAAAGCAGTTGTTTATTGCTCGGACATTCCGAGTATTATCGATCACGTCGTGATGATAATTTCATCTAACCAACTCAGACATAGATCGCATCTCTCAAAACATAGCTTTTGATATGCGGCTTCGTGTACTTCTCGCGGCAAATGTCAACTTCGCGATGAAGAGAGCTTTTGAGAAGTTCTTTCAGCTTCAGCTTTTTGCCAAAGAGATCATCCGTGTTCGGCTCAAATTCTACCAATAGGTCGATGTCGCTGTCTTCGGTTTGCTCGCCTCGTGCAAACGAGCCGACGAGGCCTAATTTCACAATGCGAAATTCAGATTGCAGCGTTTGGCGGTGCGTGCGCAAGAACTCGAGAACTTCATTTGTGTTTAGCATCGATGTGCCTTTTCGTTATAATACTGAGCAACACCCCCCGAACCCCCCTCAAGGGGGGAATTTTCAACCACTGATCACTGCCCACTGATCACTGGCGTTATCACTTCCCCGCATGCTCCAACGCCGCCCTCACAAAATCTCGAAACAGCGGATGCGCGCGCAGGGCGCGGGACTTCAGCTCGGGATGGAACTGCACACCCACGAACCAGGGATGATCTTTCAGCTCCATGATCTCCACGAGCTTCGTGTCCGGGTTCGTGCCGCTAATGATGAGACCGTTCTTTTCAAACTGGCTGAGATAGCGATTGTTCACTTCCCAACGATGGCGATGCCGCTCGGAAATTTCCGAACTGTTGTACGCCGCGTGCGTGCGCGTGCCGGGCTTCAGCTCGCAACGATACGCGCCGAGGCGCATGGTGCCGCCAATCTGCGTGAGATTGACTTGCGTTTCCATCTTGTCGATCACGGGATGCGCAGGCCGCTCTTCGAACTCCGTGCTGTTCGCGCCGGCGAGGCCGCACACGTTGCGGCTGAACTCGATCACGGCGCATTGCAATCCCAAACAAATGCCGAAGAACGGCAGCTTGCGTTCGCGCGCGAATTGAATGGCTTTGATCTTCCCTTCGGTGCCGCGACTGCCGAAGCCGGGGCACACGAGCAGGCCGTGCATGTGGTGCATCTCTTCGGGCAAGCCAGTTTGCTCAATGGCCTCGGAGTCGATCCAATGCAAATTCACGCGCGCATCGTTTTCCTCACCCGCATGAATAAAGGCTTCGATGATACTTTTGTATGAATCTTTGAGGCCAACATACTTGCCGCAAATGCCGATGTCAACGGTCTGGCTCGGTTGTTTGATGCGCTGCGCGAGTTGGCGCCAATTTTCCAGATTCGTTTGCTTGGCTTGCTCGTCTTTGGCGTTCAACGCGCTCAAGCCCAAACGCTTTTCCAAAATTTCGCCGAGGCCGCCTTCTTCAAAGAGCACGGGAATTTCATAGATCGTCGAAACATCGCGCGCTTCGATGACGCATTCGGGCGCGACGTTGCAGAAGAGGCCGATCTTGTTGCGCAACTCTTGCGAGAGGCTTTGCTCCGTGCGGCAAAGGAGAATGTCGGGTTGAATGCCGATCTCGCGCAAACGCATCACGGAATGTTGCGTGGGCTTGGTTTTCAATTCGCCCGAGGCGTGAATGTACGGCACGAGCGTGAGATGAATGTCCGCGCAGTTTGCGAAACCCACTTCAAAACGAAATTGCCGAATGGCTTCGAGAAACGGCAGGCTCTCGATATCGCCGACGGTGCCGCCGACTTCGGTGAGCACGACGTCGTAATAACCGTTCTCGTTGGCTTGCGTGATGCGGCTTTTGATTTCATCGGTGATGTGCGGAATCACTTGCACGGTCTTGCCGAGGTAATCGCCGCGCCGTTCTTTGGTAATGACCGTGTAATAGATTTGGCCGGTGGTGGCGTTGTTGCGCTTGGACATGTTCACGTCGATGAAGCGTTCGTAGTGGCCGAGATCGAGATCGGTTTCCGCGCCGTCATCGGTGACGAACACTTCGCCGTGCTGATACGGACTCATGGTGCCGGGATCGACGTTGATGTACGGGTCGAACTTGAGCATGGTGACTTTGAGTCCGCGGCTTTTGAGCAACACGCCGATGGCGGCCGAGGCCACGCCTTTGCCGAGCGAGGACACCACACCGCCGGTGATGAAGATGTATTTCGTCTTCGATTGTTTCGTGAAGCGGTCCAAGTTACAAGCCTCGCGAGGGGTAAGGAACGGTAGTCAAGCAACAAAAATCTCAAGGCAGAAAGATGAGAGGGCAGAAAAATTTTGGATGATGTCCGGCTTTATTTTTCTGTCCTACATTTTTCTGCCTGCGCTTTTCTTTTAAGCAAAATCAAAAGCTTTCACGCAAAGGCGCTGAGACGCAAAGAAAAGCTTTTATGACAGAAAGATGGAGGACAGAAAAATGTTGAATGAGGTCGAGCTTTATTTTTCTGTCCATCATTTTTTTGTCATTACTACTTTCTTCTCTTTGCGGGTTTGTTGCGCCTTCGCGGCTTTAGCTTTGGTTGATCTCGGAATTGCCTCAACCACAGCCCGAAGCACACCGTTCACGGATTCGGGTGTCGTAAACACTTGGGCGACGTCGGGATCAATCATCACCACCAAGACTCTTTCTCTCGGGCGATTCGCAAAACGATTCGGACGGGCTTCGCGGCGATCAAAGCGATATTCAGGGCGCATGTCGTCCGAATCGCGCTTGCGGTTTTTTTGTGCTCGTGTTTTCTTCATGCCAAATTCAAATCAAAATCAAAAGCGTATTGTAAGCGGATTCAACGAATATAGCGGATACGGCTTTGGTTTTATCTGCTTGATTCAAAAAATCCGCTTACAGAAGAGCTTTGCTTTTTGTTCATCACGCCCTCAAATCCCGATTGAGCGCCTCCAAATCTTCCGGCGTGTCCACGCAGCGGCTGTCGTATTCCGTGCGCGCGACGTGAATTTTGATGCCGTGTTCGAGGAAGCGTAGTTGCTCAAGTTGTTCGAGGCGTTCTAAATTTCCGGGCGGCCAATCGACAAACTCCAGCAGCGTTTCGCGGCGATAAACATACACGCCGAGGTGTTTCAGATAGGGATAGAATTTGAGCCAGTCTTCGCGGGACTTGGAATCGCGGCAGAAGGGAATAGGCGAGCGCGAGAAGTAGAGCGCGGTTTGATCGGCAGCGACAACGACTTTCACGATATTCGGATTCTCCAACTCACTCACACTCGTGATCGTCCGCGCGAGCGTACTCACTTCGGCATTGGGATCCGTGCGCAGAATGCTCACGGCGAGATCAATCGCCTCCGGCGCAATCAGCGGCTCATCGCCTTGAATGTTGACGACAATGTCGATGTTGGGAAGATAGCTGCCTACGACTTCGGCGATGCGATCGCTGCCGCTGGGATGATCGTCCGCGGTCATGAACACTTGGCCGCCGAATCCTTCAACCACATTCGCGATGCGCTCGTCATCCGTGGCCACGCACAAATCCGTGAGCATGCGTGCTTGGCGCGCGCGTTCATACACGCATTGAATCATAGGCTTGCCGCCAACAAGCGCGAGCGGTTTTCCGGGGAAGCGCGTGGAAGCATAACGCGCGGGTATGACGCCAAGAATCTTCATCATCCAATCACTTTCGGCACGCTGAAATAACCATGATTCGTTGCGGGCGCATTACGCAAAACTTCTTCGACCGGCAATGCGGGTTCGACTTTGTCTGCGCGAAACACATTGGCGAGATCAAGCACATGCGAAGTGGGCGCGATGCCTTCGACATTCAGCTCTTTAAGCTGCTCGACGTAGCCGACGATGGCATCGAGTTCCTGCGCGATCTTCGCAAGCTCATCATCCTTGAACGAAAGTTTAGCCAGCTTTGCGAGATGTTGCACTTCTTGAATGGTGATTGCCATCGCTATTGCTCCAGAGTCGTCGCGCAAGCTTCCAGCTTGTATTTTTAGCAAACTGGAAGTTGTGCTACGTTGTGTTCGTTGAAAAAAGTTTGCAACAAGCGTTCATCTGAATTTTAAACGACTCGTTAATTTAGAATAAGCGCCTTCATTGTCAAGCCTTATTCCGGCTGCGCGGCATGGGATTTGTCGAGATGGTGCTAACTTATTGCAGGAAATGGAGGGAGAGAGGTGTGAAGAAAATTTTGCTTGCGGGGCAAGGCCAATATTGCTGATGAGCAGAAGAAATATAACCAGAGCAAAGAATTGACTCAGACTCTCGGCGGCTTCCAACCGGCTTTTATCCACAAACGGCGCAACAGTACTGCGCGTGGACGATTGAGTTGTAATGCCGCAACCGTCGCACGACCCGTTGGAGTCTTGCCGATAATCAGGCCGCCATCAGGGGAAAACGTAAAATGTTCGCTCCATAGTTGCGTTCGAGCGTTGTATAGCGGTGCGCGTTTTTCTGTGCGAGGATCAACGGCATTGATCTGAACTCTTTTGAGTTCGTTACATTTCCGGCAGGCTGCGCAGAGATTATTGTCGATGGTCCTGCCACCTCTAGCTTTCGGACAAATATGATCAATCTCCAAATCATCTGACAGCAAGTATTGAGCGCTTCGACAATATTCACACTCAAAATGTGCTCTCTCGAAAACACGCTGCCGCAGTTTTTCTTTTGCGCGACTCATGATTGCATCGGCGGCATGAGACCGCGCCGGACAGCTTCCGCCAAGGCATAAGCTTTTCGTAGCGTGCCACGTTCATATTCTTCCGCCAACGCAGAAAGCTGATGGTGCTCCTTGACATTGAGCTTGCCGGCATTTTGTTTTTCAAGCAACCGGCTGAGTCGCTTGCTGTCCTTTTCAGCCGTTTTGGTATTTGCCAAATTCAACACCGTGTTGTTTGGAAGAAGATGAAAGATGCGCTCGACGCTATCTTCCTGCGTTGTGGGAGCGGAAGCCGCGGCCTTGATCACGATGTGCAAGTATTCTTCTATCTTGAATCCTGCTTGCAGCACGGCCCTGTGCGCGCGTGTGAGCTCATTGCCCGCGACTTCGAATGTAATCGTTCTGTGCATGATCAGCCTCTTTTTATTAGCCAAAAGGTATGTTCTACGCGCTTAAATTGCAAGCAGCTATTCTCAGGCAAGATCGCCTCGGCCTTTCTCCTTGCTTTGCCAAAGCAAGCTCGATATATTGCCGCGTCCGTATGCTCATTCAACAAGGATCATGATTCATGCCTCCCCAACAACCTCTGCGCTACTTGCCTGCAATCGATCAACTGCTGCAGCACGAGCGTGCGCAAAGTTTAACTGCCTCGCTCTCGCCTGAAATATTAACCCAATGCGCGCGCCGCGCAGTTGCCATTCTACGCGAGAGTTGGATGAAGCAAGTGCCCGTACGCGTCGATGAAGTTCTCGCATTGAACCAAGCCCTCGCGCTCACGCTCGAAGAAGCGGCCAAGCTGCTCACGCCGAGTTTGAAAAAAGTCATCAACGCCACGGGCGTGATTCTGCACACGGGATTGGGCCGAGCCATGTTTTCGGCGGCTGCGAAAAAGGCAATGCAAGAGGTAAGCGAGGGCTTTTGCAATTTGGAATTTGATCTCGCCACCGGCAAACGCGGCGACCGCCATCAGCATGTCGAACGTTTGTTGCGCGAGTTGACCGGCGCGGAGGCGGCGTGCGTCGTGAACAACAACGCCGCAGCCGTGCTGCTCGTTTTAAATACCATTGCCGACAAAAAAGAAATCATCACCTCGCGCGGCCAGCTTGTGGAAATCGGCGGCTCCTTTCGCATGCCTGAGGTGGTGAAGAAAAGCGGCGCGCGTCTCGTTGAGATTGGAACGACGAACAAAACGAAACTCGTTGACTATGCCAACGCGATCACAGCGCGCACCGCGGGATTTCTCGTCGTACACACGAGCAACTATCGCATTCTCGGATTCACGCATGAGGTGGAGTTGAAAGAGTTGGCAAAGCTCGCGGTCGAACGCAACGTGGTGCTCGTGCATGACCTCGGCGGCGGCGTGCTCGTTGATCTGCGCAAGTGGGGCTTGCCGTATGAGCCGGTGGTCGCTGAGAGTATTCAGGCCGGCGCGCACCTCGTCACGTTCAGCGGCGATAAAGTGCTCGGCGGCCCGCAATGCGGCTTGATCGTGGGCACGCGCGATCTCATCAACAAAGTGAAAAAGAATCCGCTCATGCGCGCGTTGCGCTGCGACAAGCTCACGCTTGCTCTGCTGGAGAGCACGCTGCGTTTGTTTTTAAATCCGGCTTGTTTGATAAAAGAGCACGAAGTTTTTCGCATGATGGCCGAGCCGGTATCTGTTGTGCAAGAACGCGCGGAAAAATTGCATGCGTTGTTAGGCTCTGTTTGCGGGTCGCGCTTCGATCTGCAAATTGTGACCGCGGAAAGCGAGGCCGGCAGCGGCGCTCTGCCTTTGGAAAAAATTGCGAGCGTTGCCGTGACGCTTAAGAGTTCTTCCTTCTCGCCCAACGCTTTGGCGAAAAATTTGCGCCTCGCGCGCGTGCCGATACTTGGCTATGTGCGTGAAGATCGGCTCTGGCTCGATGCGCGCACGTTGCAAGATGAGGACGTGCACTTCATCTGCGATAGCCTTGCGATGATCGCGACTTGAGTCCGCACGAAGTTTTATCTCCGCCCTCGGGCATTCTTTCTCTTCTGTTAATTTTCTCCTCGATTCCCGCAAACCCCGCCTTTAGTCAGTAATAAACCCCAAGTTGTTTTGGCTGTTTGTAAAAAAGCTAGGCGCTCGCCTCGGTTTAAATCATTTTGACCGCAAATCATGAACATTGCTTTGGTGATGGGATGTGCGCGCTCGGGCACGAGCATATTGGGCGAGTTGATCGCGGCGCATCCACAAGTGAGTTATAAGCACGAGGCCCATGCCGTGTGGGATCGCGCTGGCCTGGGAGAAAACGCATCGCATCGTTTGACGCATGCGCACGCCACGCCCGAGGTGCAGCGCGTCATTCGGAAAAAATTTGCGGAAGAGCAAGGCGCCGCGGCGCTCTTTGTGGAAAAATGTCCGCGAAGCGTTTTGCGCGTGCCCTTCATTCGCGCAGTCTTTCCTGAAGCCAAGCTCATTCATATCGTGCGCGATGGTCGCGACGTTGCATGTTCGATGCTTCCCGGCATTGGCGGCAGCGAATGGCGCCATTTGAAGCCGCCCTCGTGGCAACAACTCATGCAAGCCGAGCAAGGTGTCGTTCGCTGTGCCGCGGCATGGAAAACGATCATGGAAATTGCGCTGCACGATCTCGCGCATACGCCGCACTTCATGCTGCGCTACGAAGATTTGGTGGCGCAACCCGAACGCAAGGCGCGCGAGTTATTTGCGTTTTTAGAATTATCCTTTACGCCGGAAGTCGCCGCGTTTTGCGCCAACATTCAAAACGAGACTGCGAACTCCTATCACGCGCAGAAGCAAGTGAAGTGGTTTCGCGAAGACCACGGCGTGCGCATCGGTCGTTGGCGCGAAAACATGTCGCCCGAAGAAGCCGCGCGTGTGGAAGAGTTGTTGCGCCCTTTGTTGGCGCAGTTTGGATATGTTGCTTAGTGTTTGAAGCTCCGCCTCGCGGTGTCATTTTGTAAGAATCTCTTCATGCGCCGGAGATGTTCCCAGTGCTTAAAAGATTCCTTCTGAATGACATGAAAGCGGGGGCGCCCTTACTTCGAAAGTCTTTGGCGAAATGAAACCCACCGTCCTTTTTATTCTTTCTTCGAATTATAGCGGCTCTACTTGGCTCGCGCTGCTGCTCGGCAGCCATTCGCGCGCGTTTTACGTGGGCGAACTCAACAAGATGTTTCATGACGAGCCGATGCCGTGCCGTTTGTGTGAAGAAAAGCAGCGCGCATGTCCGGTGTTTCATGATGTGGCGCAGTTGAAATCGAAACACATTCACGCGACGGTGTTGGAACGCGCCGCTAAGAGTTTGCTTGTGGATAATTCTAAAACAATTTCGTGGAGCAAAAAATTTTTGGCGGAGGAACGCTTCGAACGCCGCTATATCCATTTGCTCCGCGATCCGCGTGCGATTGCATACTCGCTGCAAATGCGCAATCGCACGCCCGATCATCTCGATTGGATGGAGAAGAACTACGAGATTCGAAATTTTCTGCGCGAGAATGGCTTGGAGCATCGCGTCGTGACTTACAACGAGGTGGCGGAACAAACGGAAGCGACGTTAAGCGAAGTGTGCGCGTGGCTCGGATTCACTTATGAGCCGGCGCAAAAAGAATATTGGCGCTTCGAGCATCACGGCCCGGGCCGCAACGGCGCCACCGCGGCCTTTCTCGAAAATTATACGCCTTCAGAAGAAGATTTTTACGAAGCCAACAAGCGCACGAACTTTCACGACCTCCGTTGGCGCGAGCATCTTGATCCACAGGTGCAGCATGACATCGTGCATGATCCGCAGATGAAGTTATTGTTGAAGGATTTCGGCTTGGAGTTTTCGGAGACGGGCTTGATCCGACAAAATCGGCAATCATCTCCACGAATTGTCATTCAGCAGGAATCCTTTTACTCGCTGGAGGTTCATGCCAGTGCTCAAAAAGATTCCTGCTGAATGACATGATACGAGTGGTGTGCCTCGTTACCGAATGTGATCGTCAAATTTCATCAGGCATTTTAGCCGAGCAATTGCCAACGAAAAAAGATTTTGAAAATGTCTCTTCACGCCGTTGAACCACCGCTTCGCCAACTGCGCGACGATCCCGTGATCGTGCTCGGCATGCATCATTCCGGCACTTCGATTCTTGCGGAAATTTTGCATCGCTTCGGCGTGTTCATGCAAGCGAACATGCATCATCACGAATCGAAATTCTTCGTTGATTTGAATGATCGTTTGATCATGGGCGGCGGCGCAAATTGGGCGCGCAACCCGATTATGTCTGTGGCAGAGGTGTTGGCTCATCGCGAGATCGTTACAAAACGCATCGCGAAGCAGAGCTTCTTAAAATACCTCGACGCAGGCTACGACGGCGAGTCGCGTTGGGGTTTCAAAGATCCGCGCACGTGTGTGACGTTGCCATTGTTTGTGGAACTGTATCCGAATGCACGCTATGTCCACATCATCCGCAATGAGGAAGATGTCGCAACTTCGCTTGCTGCCAGCGACAAACGCGCGCTCGGCATCGAGCCGGACCGCGAGTTTTGGAAATCATTGCAGCGCCAACACGTCGATCGCGTGCGCGAATACGGCTCGCGGCAACGCTTTTATCATGAATTTTGTTATGAAGATTTCTGCCGGCGCCCGCTGGAAGTCATGCGTCACGCTTATCGTTTTCTCGAACTGCCGTTCACGGAAACGCTGGCGGAGTTTTTAACGAGCAGAATTTACACGCATCGCATCAACCTATCACCTCAAACTAAAATTCTTTCACAGGAGAGCAACACCCATGTCTCTTAGCATTCCCCACGGCGGTCAATTGATCAACCGCTTTTTGCAGGGCGAAGAACGCGAAGCCGCGTTGCGCCGCGCAAATGATTTGAAGAAAGTTTATTTGACGGAAGTCGGCGTTTCCGATTTGGAAATGATCGCCAACGGCGCCATGAGTCCGCTCACGGGCTTCATGGGCAAGGCCGATTACGAGAGCGTCGTGTCGCGCATGCGGCTCGCGAACGATCTCGTGTGGTCGTTGCCGATTACGCTGCCCGTTTCTCAAACCGTCGCCGATGAACTGCATGAGAGCGAAGAAGTCGCGCTTGTTGAAACCATCGAAGGTCAACCCGGCGCCATTCTCGGTTTGATGAAGATCTCGGAGAAGTATACATATGATAAAAACCGCGAAGCGCAGGAAGTTTATCGCACCACCGAAGCCGCGCACCCCGGCGTTGCGCGCGTGCTCAATCAAGGCGAAGTGTATCTTGCCGGCGAAGTGTGGGTGATGAATCGTCCTTCGAACATCTCGTTTGCGGATTATCGTCGCGACCCGGCAGAGACGCGCCGCATCTTTGCGGAGCGCGGCTGGAATACGGTCGTCGGTTTTCAAACGCGCAATCCCGTACATCGCGCGCATGAGTACATTCAAAAATGCGCGATGGAAATTGTCGATGGCTTGTTGTTGCATCCGCTCGTGGGTGAAACGAAGAAAGATGACATCCCGGCCGACGTGCGCATGGCGAGCTATGAAGTGCTCATCAAAGATTATTACCCCAACCAGCGCGTGTTGTTGAGCGTGTTCCCCGCGGCGATGCGTTATGCCGGTCCGCGCGAGGCGATCTTTCACGCCATGTGCCGCAAGAATTATGGCTGCACGCATTTCATCGTGGGCCGCGATCATGCCGGCGTCGGCAAATACTACGGCACTTACGATGCGCAAAAGATCTTCGCGAATTTCACGTCGGAAGAATTGGGCATCACCACGTTGAATTTTGAAAACTCGTTTTATTGCAAAACCTGCGGCGCCATCGTCACGAGCAAAACTTGCCCGCACGATAGCTCCAACCACATGATCCTCTCCGGCACGCAAGTGCGCGAAATGCTCTCACGCGGCGAAGCTTTGCCCGCGGAATTTACGCGAGCGACCGTGGCGGAAGTGTTGATCAATGGTTTGAAGCAGTGAGCAGTGTTCAGTAAACAGTAATCAGTAAACAGTTTTCTTGAAACGCCTCACTGGTAACTGATCACTGATTACTGGTAACTGATCACTGGTAACTGGTAACTGGTAACTGATCACTGGTAACTGGTAACTGATCACTGATCACCGATCACTAACAGCAGATGTCAAACAATCATCACCGAATATAAGAAAGAAGGACTCCTCTCCATGAGCACATCTCGCGGTTGCACCATTTGGTTTACCGGGCTTTCGGGCGCGGGCAAGTCCACGATCACGGAACATCTCGTTCCTCTTTTGAAAGAGCGCGGCGCGAAAGTCGAAGTGCTCGACGGCGACGTCGTGCGCACCAATTTGAGCAAGGGCCTCGGCTTCTCGCGCGAAGATCGCGACATCAACATTCGCCGCATCGGCTTTGTGTGTGATCTCCTCACGCGCAACGGCGTGGTGGCGATTGCCGCGGCGATCTCGCCCTACAAATCCGTGCGCGACGAAAATCGCGCGTTGATCAAAGACTTCATTGAAGTGTACGTGCAAGTCTCGCTCGAAACCTGCATTCAACGCGACGTGAAGGGCCTCTATAAAAAAGCGCTCGCAGGTGAGATTAAAGAATTCACCGGCGTGAGCGATCCTTACGAAGCGCCGGAGAACCCCGAAGTGATTTGCGAAACCGAAAAGGAAACGCCCACAGAAAGCGCGATGAAGATCATCGCCAAGATGGAAGAACTCGGCTATCTCGCGCGTGCCTAATCGCGCTTCATTAAAGGTGTCCTCCTCCATGCCACTGTCATTCAGCAGGAATCTTTTTACTCGCTGGCGATACTGCCCTGCTGAATGACACGGTATAAGTGGCGCGCGTGATCATCGAATTTGATCGGCGATTTTCATTTCGAAGTATACTCATCAACACGCCAGTACGCATTTAATTGTTCTACAAATCCTCGTCTCTCTCTGCGAGCGGCGAGGATTTCACTTTTATAAAAGAGGCTCGGCTGTAAGCCCGAGCTAGCGGCAAGCGAATCAACGCGAGCACCTATTCATGAACCTCTTGTATATCACTGCGGATTTCGGCGTTCCCTTGTTTGGCTTCAAAGGCGCTTCGATTCACGTGCGCGAAATGGTGACGGCGTTGCAGCATTGCGGCCATGCGGTGTGCGTGTGCTCTCCGGCGACTGAGGAAGAAGGCGCGAGCTTCGGAGAGCTGAGCGCGCCGCATGCGCCGTTTGCCGCGCCTGCGCAAAGACGCGGCAATTTCACCTTTTTGCCCGTGGCTCCCAATGCCGGACAAATTGAGGCATTCAAACAACTCGAAGCACTCGACAAATTTTGGGGCGTGAAGACGCGCGTGCGATACGAGCTGCGCAATCAACTTTACAATCTCGCTCTGTTTGAAGCTGCACTCGCGCAAGCGCGTGCGTGCCGCATTGATTTTGTTTATGAACGCTACTCGCTCTATAGCTACGCTGGCATTCGTCTCGCGCGCGAATTGGGTGTGCCGCATGTGCTCGAAGTCAATGCGCCGCTTGCGTATGAGCATGAAAAAATGCGCGGCTTGGAGATGAAGGAACTCGCGCGCGAATTGGAGCGCCATATCTTCTGCGGCAGCGAGCAAGTGCTCGTCGTCTCGCAA
The DNA here is from genome assembly GCA_041918175.1 of bacterium. Classification (GTDB taxonomy): domain Bacteria; phylum Zhuqueibacterota; class Zhuqueibacteria; order Zhuqueibacterales; family Zhuqueibacteraceae; genus JABWAN01. Next base: position 113,401 of record JAYRWE010000107.1, on the reverse strand, counting down.
GCGTTGCAGGATTACGTGGTCTCTTGCGGCGCGCCCGCAGAGCGCGTGCGCGTGATTCCGAACGCGGTCGATCCGCAACGATTCGTCGCGCCGCTCGCGGGCCGCAGCGTGCGTGCGCAATATCAACTCGAAGGCAAATTCGTCGTTGGCTTCGTGGGCAGCCTCAAGCCTTGGCATGGCACGGACACGTTGCTCGAAGCTTTCAATGAATTGCGCCAGCAGGCCCCGCACGCGCATTTGCTCATCGTGGGCGAAGGCCCGGCGCGCGCCGCGTTGGAGCATTACGCCGCGAAATATGAACTCGCGCCGTTTGTGACTTTCACCGGCAATGTGCCCTACGAGCAAGTGCCCGAATATGTCGCCGCGATGGATGTCACCGTCGCGCCCTATACGCCGCATGAAAATTTCTATTACTCGCCCATCAAAATTTTCGAGTACATGGTCATGGGCAAAGCCGTGGTTGCGGGCGGCCTCGGCCAAGTGCGCGATTTGATTCACGACGGCGAAACCGGATTGCTCTATGAGCCGGGCAACATCGTGCAACTCACTACGGCGCTCACGACGCTGGCGCATGATGCGAGCTTCACCCGCGCGCTAGGCGAGAAGGCCAAAGAGTGGGTGTGCCGCGAACACACGTGGGAAAATAACGCGCGCCAAGTCATTGCAGTCGCGCAGAAGTTGGTGCGGAAGTAGGGGAGGTTGGGAACGATGGAGTGGAGGGGTTTTGGAGTTGTGGATTGATGGATTGGTGGAGTGATGGAGTGATGGAATGATGGAATGATGGAGTGATGGAGTGATTGTGAAACCACACTCCATCAATCCAAAAATCCACCAATCCAACACTCCACCAATCCAAACCAAATAATCAAGTATCCGAATAACCTGGTTCATGTTTACTGATCATAAAACCGAAATCAGTGCGCTGCCGGCGTTGAATCCCGCGTGGCTCAGGCAATACTTGCCGGCCTATCTTTGGCGCGAAAATGAAACGCCCGAGGAGATTCTCGCCATTCACGTCGTGCAAGTGTGGTGGGATGAAAAACGCACGACCGTGCTCTATCAATTCCGAGTGCGTAATGTTGCGGGCGAAGAGCGCGAGCAACTTTATGTTGGCTATCTCGTGGCCGCGGAGCGTTTGCGCGAGGAATTTAAATCAGCATTGAAGCGCGCGAAGCTGCAACCGATCTCCGGTCGCCCTGCATGCGTGATCGCCGAAGCCAACCTCGTGTTGCTCGCGTTCCCCAATGATCGCAAGCTTCGTTTGTTTGCGCAAGAAGAGCTGCTGCCGTGGCTCAAAGCCAAATGGCGACACACGCGCGCAACGATGCCGCTGCGCGTGCGACAAAAGAAATGGCGCATCACTGCGGCGCGTTATGACGTGTTGCGCTATGTGCCCGATAAACGCTTCACCATGCGGTGTCATTTAAGCCTGCGGCATAAAAACGGCGCGACCAAAGAAACCTCCGTCATCGCCAAGCAATTGAGCGACGGCAAAAAAGCGAAGAAGAGTTTTCTCAGCTTGCTCGGTTTGCAAGCCGCGTGGGCAAACGTGCAAAGGCTCACACCGAAACGCTTGCTCGAGTTGCGCAAAACACCAATGCCCGTGCGCTTTCCGCGCGCGTTGGGTTGGGATGAAGAACGCGCTCTGATTTTTCTTGAAGAGTTGCCCGGGGAAAATTTGGAGCGGTTGCTCGCGGAGATTGCAGTCGCGCCCATGCTGCATAAAGTCGGCGCAATGCTTGCGAACTTTCATCAAGCCCCGCGGCGTGTGCGCAAGCGTGTGACTTATAAAAGCGAGATGAAAGAAGTCCGGCTCGCGCTGCGCGAGATCGTGGAGGCGTTTCCGGGGCTGCGCTCGCGTTTGCACGCGTTGTTGCTCGCGCTCAAAACACTGCCGGAGCACGGCGCGTCGCGCGAAGTTCTGTTGCACGGCACGTTTCGTTTGAATCATGTGTTCGTGCATGATGGCGAACCCGCGCTGCTCGATTTGGACAGTTTGCGCATGGGCCCCGCGGCTTATGACATTGCCAATTTTCTCTCGGCGCTCTATTACTTCCAAGCGCAGGGGCGCTTGACCGCGATGCAACGCGACGAAATCGCGCGCGCATTTCTGCAAGGCTATGCCGCGCAATCTCCGTTCGAAGTTTCGGTCGCGAGTGTGTTGTGGATGTTGGCGAGTTTGCTGCTCAATAAGCAAGCGCGCAAATACGTGTCGCATCATCATCCAGATCGCGAGCAGAAGTTGGCGTGCATGCTCGCGCTTGCCGAAGAGGCGGTGCAGCTCTCACGCAATTTAAGCGCAGAGCTCACGTTGGCGAAATTGGGAGAGATGATGCCTGCGCTTATTCGTTTTCCTAATGAAAAGCGATAATGGTGTTGCGCTCCGCCACGGCTGAGCCGTGGCATGCCTTGCGCTCGGAGTTTAGCATGCGCATCAACGCATGGCTGTGATGCGCTGCGGCGTGGAATTAGTATCTGAGTTTTGTTTGGTTTCATCACTAAAGCTGTGCTCGTTTAACGAAATTTACATGGCACTCCTTCGTGCAAAGTTCAGATAGTACCTGAATTTTGCACTGCTAATCGCGTACACCATCACCCGATGCTGAAGCATCGGGCTAGGAGGTGTAAGCACCGTGAACGGCGCTCTCACCCAATGGGTGGTTAGTCCCGTTCACGGGACTTTCATCTCCTAGCCTACGGTTTCAACCGTAGGCGGTGGTTGGCGACATTATCAGTGCAAAATTCAGATAGTAAATGCATGTCACGGCCAAGCCGTGGCGGAGCATTCGCAAACGAATTTTCCACGAGCGCACGAGGGGCGCGGCATAATCTGAAAACGATCTTTTGCGATGCACGCACGCTTCTCAAAATATTCTTTCAAACTCTCTCCGGCGCAGCGCAGTGAATTGCGCAGCACGCTGATCTTTCTTGCGCTCATTCTGTTGCCGAGCGGTTTGCTCGGTTATTTCAGTTGGCGCGCATTGGAAAATGAAAAACTGCTCGCGCAAGAGCGTTTGCTCGAAAGCTATCGCCAAATCAACGTGCTGGCCGCGCGCGAGATCAACGCGGAGCTGGCCGAAGCGGAGAAACGCTGGGTCAACGTTATGCGTGATTTCTTTCGCCAACGTGAAGCCGGGTTGCACGCGATTTCCCTCGACAGTGTTTTGCGGCACGAGCCGTTGATCGCTTCGTGTTTCATGGTGGAAGCGCCGGGCAAAGTGCGTTATCCTTTAGATTTGAGTTTACAAGCAGAAGAAGGCCTCGGCGCGACGTGGGAAAAAGAAAGCTACGTACATGAGCACGAACTCTTCGATGAAGCTGTGACGCGCGGCGAGGAGCGCGAGTATACGCAGAATGATTTCGCCGGCGCGCTCGCCACTTATCGCGAAGCGTTGCAAGCCGTCACGAATGCGAATTTGCGTGCGGCCGCCGAAGGGTATATCGGCCGGGTGTTGATCAAAAGCGGCGAATGGGCCGAAGCCCTCGCCACGTTTCAGCGGCAATTGGAGCAGTATCCCGAAGCGCGCGACGTCAACGGATTGCAATTGCGTTTTCTCGCGCAATATCAGATCGCCTCCGCGCTCGATAATTTGAACCGCGAAGAGGACGCCGTTGCCGCGCTCTTGCGCCTCAATCAAGATTTGCTCGAACGCAGCGATGCCATTAATGCCCTGCAGTATTCTTATTTCTTGGATCAAACGCAGGGCTTGGCCCATCGCTTGTTGAGCGCGAGTCATTTGCCGAATCGCGCGCAGTATGAAACGCAATTCCGCGTGCTAGCGGATAAAAATAAGAAGCGCATCAGCCAGCGTTATTTTTTGCAGCTTCTCGACCGCAAGCTCAATAAGCTCGTGATCGAACGCAAACAGTATAGCACCAAGTTTCGCTACCTCTCGGACGAAGCGGAGAACGAGCCGTATCTCCTCGCGTATTTCCCGCTGCCCGATCCGCAGAGCAAATACGTCACGGGATTGTTAGGCCTGCAAATCGATTTGCCGCGTTTGCGCGCGCGTTTGTTTCCGGCGATCTTAAAAGATTTGAAAGTCAGCGAGCAAACCTCGCTCGCGATTCTAAACGAAAAAGGCGACTACGTCATCGGCACGGAGAAGCCCGCGCAAGCGCCGGTGCATGTGCAAAATCTAAAAGCGCCGTTCGACTTTTGGCAAGTGGCCATCTACATGCGCGAAGAAAATTCCGCGGCGCGCCATGGCAATTTTCGCAACACCCTCGGCCTCTGGGGCATCGCGCTGTTGTTGTTGAGCATTCTTTCGGGCGCATATCTTTTCATCCGCCGTGCGCGCCGCGCCGCGCAGCTTTCGCAAATGAAGTCCACGTTCGTGTCGAACGTTTCGCACGAATTGCGCACGCCGCTGGCTGCCATCAAAATGATGGCGGAGATGTTGGAGATGCAAACGCTCGCGCGGAGCAATAACGGCGCGGCCACGCAATCGCGCGCGGAGCAGTATTTCGGCATCATTCGGCGCGAGTGTGATCGCCTCGGTCGTCTCATTGAAAACGTGCTCAGTTTTGCAAAGATCGAGCGCGGCGTCGCGCAATATCGATTTGAGTTTGAAGATCCGAGCGCGTTGCTCCACATGGCCCTCGACTCGATTCGACCGCATGCCGAAGCGCAGGGCTTTACGCTTACGAGCGAGATGGAAGAGGATTTGCCCGAACTGCGCCTCGATGCGGACGCGTTTATGCAAGTGATGCTCAATCTGCTCGGCAACGCAGTGAAATATAGCGGAACGCAAAAGGCCATTCACGTGCGCGCCAAGCGCGAAGGCGCGCGCGTGAACATTGCCGTGAGCGATCGCGGCCTCGGCATTCCGCAAGCTGCGTTGAAGAAAATTTTTCAAGAGTTTTATCGCGTGGATCAACGCCTGAGCACGGAGCAGCAAGGCGGCATGGGCTTGGGCTTAACGCTCTCGCAGAACATCGTGGAAGCGCACGGCGGCGAGATTACGGTTGCAAGCGAAGTCGGTCGCGGCTCGACGTTCACGGTGTCGCTTCCAATTCCCCAAGAGGCCACAAGGTTCGGCCATGGCCGAGCCGTGGCTTCGGAGTAAGCATGACGGCTGGCGCATAACGGATTTTGATTTTCAAATTTGGTGATCGCTCTCTCAAATCTGTCCTTTAGAAGGAATCTTTTCGAGCGCTAGCTTGTGATGCCCGTGCTCAAAAAGATTGCTCCGGAATGACACGATCGCGGGAGGCTCACATACGAACGCCATTTTATAGGTGATTCTCTCCATGAAAAAAATCTTGATCGTTGAAGACGACGCTTCCCTCGGCCTCGGCCTCGAAGGCGCGCTGCAAGACGAAGGTTATGAAACGCACCTTATGCGCACCGGGCCGGACGGCTTGCAGTTCGCGCGTGAGCATAAGCCTGATTTGCTCATTCTCGATTTGATGCTGCCGGGCATGAGCGGCTTGGAAATCTGCAAGCGGTTGCGCGACGAAGGCGTGAAAACGCCAGTGATCATGCTCACTTCCAAAGCTGAAGAGAACGACAAAGTGCTCGGTTTGGAATTGGGCGCCGATGATTACGTGACCAAACCGTTTGGCGTGCGCGAACTTTTGGCGCGCGTGCGGGCGCATTTGCGTCGCGAAGCGCAGCCCACGAGCAATGCCAAGTCCGCGAAAAATTCCGAGCTATACACGCTCGGCAACGTGCTCGTGGATTTCAAACGCCATGAAGTTTACAAAGCCGGCCAATTGCAAGAGCTGACCAATCGTGAATATCGCCTGCTCGAATACTTTCTGCATCACCCCGGCGAGCTGCTTTCGCGCGAGAAACTGCTGCAAGAGATTTGGGGCTATGAAGTTTATTTCAACACGCGCACGGTGGACAATCACATTCTGCGTTTGCGCAAGCATATCGAGCCTGATCCGGAAAATCCGCGTTACATCAAAACCGTGCGCGGCGCGGGTTATTTGTTTGAGGAAGGAGCGAAACAAGCGTGATGGTATTGCAATGGTTGCTGCGTCGTTGTTGGTTTGTATTTGTGCTCCTGCTTGGTTTCGAAGCTCAAGCGCAAGATTCTTTGTTGACGCGCGCGCCGAACTTGCAGCAATGCGCGCATGATTCCGCCGTGATCGCGTGGAAGACGGCCACGCCGCAACGCAGCGAGATTCATTTCAGCACGGATAAAAGTTTTAAGCACACGTTGCAGAGCGACACGGCGGCGACGTTTCATGTGCTCACGTTGCGCAAGCTCAATGCGGATCAGCTTTATCATTATCGCGTGCTGGTTGCGGGCCGCGTGGCTTATGAAAGCTCGTTTCGCACGTATCCCAAGCCGGTAGCGCAAACGGAGAAGCCCTTCGCCTTTTGGATGCTCGGCGACGGCGGCTCCGGCGGGCCAATGCAACGCGCTGTGGCGGAGCAAGTGGTGAAGCTCGTGCATGAGGATGCGGTGCAATTCGGTTTATACTTGGGCGATATCGTTTATGACGAAGGCGCAGAGGTCGCGCAAGATCCGCATTACTTCAAGCCGTATGAGAAAATTCTCGATCGGCAGGTGTGTTGGCCTGCGCTTGGGAATCATGACACACACATCGAGGACGGTGCGCCGTATTACAACAATCGCGTGCTGCCCGTGCCCGATACACTCGCGGATTTGTGGCGGCCCGAACGTTGGTATGCGTTCACATATGGCTCCGCGTTGTTCATCGCGCTCGATAGCCGTGTGCCGGAGAATCAAACGCAGCTTGCGTTCTTGCGCCATCAACTCGAAACCCATCGCGCGGCACAATGGAAGTTCGTCTTCTTTCATCATCCGCCTTACGCCACGCCTTACACGAAAAAAGGCAAGTGCCGGCGCATGAGCGAGATGGACGTGCGCGCTGCGTGGTCGCCGACCTTCGAAGAGTTTGAAGTCGATTTCGTTTTCACCGGCCACAATCACTCCTATCAACGCAGCGAGTTGCGGCGCGATTATTTTCCGGAGAAGCGCGGCGTGTATTATCTCGTCAGCGGCGGCGGCGGTGAAAGCGCGCATGCCGTGGCGCAAAGCGATTCGGCGTGCCATCAACCGCTTTTGCGACAAGCCGCGGCAAAGGGTGAGACGTTTCATTTTGCTTGGGCGAAGATCGACGGCGAGACGTTTACGTTGCGCGCAGTGGATGTGAATGGAAATGAGTTCGATACGTTTTCATATTCGAAACAAAGAAACGGCAGGAAAAAATAGTAGAGACGGCTGCATGAGCGTGAAGCAATCTGGGTTTTGGAGTATTGGTGGTTTGAGTTTGATTTGGGTTTTGTCGTCACCTACGACGAGTTGGAGTACAACGGCGCTGATCGATACCGTGCGCTTGACGCGCGCGCCCTCGCTGCAACAATGCGCGAGCGATTCCGCGGTGTTGAGTTGGAAAACTTCTTCCGCAGTTCGAAGCCGCATCGAATACGGCCTCGATCAAAGTTATAAACTCGTTGCGCAAAGCGACACCGTGGCAACGTTTCATGTGCTGACGCTGCGCGGTCTAGCTTCTGATAAACACTATCACTATCGCGTCGTTGCCGACGGACAAGTGCTCTACACGAGCAGCTTTCAAACTTATCCCTTGGCCGGCGATCGCCGTTATGAACGCTTCGGCTTTTGGGCCATGGGCGACGGCGGTTCGGGCGAGGCCGCGCAAATGGCCGTGCGTGATCAGTTGCAAAAACTCGTGCATGCGGGCGAGGTTGATTTCGGTCTTTATCTCGGCGACATCGTTTATGAAGACGGCAAAGAAGAGGAGCAAGACCCGAAATACTTCACGCCGTATCAAAAAATCTTGGATCGCCAAGTGTGCTGGCCCACGTTGGGCAATCACGATACGCACATTGAAAACGGCGCGCCGTATTATCGCAATCGCGTGTTGCCCGTGCCCGATACGCTCGCCGCACCGTTTCAGCCCGAGCGTTGGTATGCTTTCGAGTTTGGCGCGGCCGTGTTCATTGCGCTCGACAGTCGTTATCCGAAATACGAATTGCAATGGCGTTTTCTTAAAGCGCAGTTGCAACGACACCAAAGCAAGTTGTGGAAGTTTGTGTTCTTTCATCATCCGCCATATGCCACGCCCTATACGGATCGACACAACTGCAAACGCGCCAGCGAAATGCTCGTGCGCAAACATTTTGCGCCGCTGTTAGAGCAGTATGGCGTGGACATGGTTTTCACCGGACACAATCATTCCTATCAGCGCAGTGCGTTGCGCAAAGATTATGTGCCGGAGAGCAGTGGGGTGTATTATATCGTAAGCGGCGGCGGCGGCCATGAAGTGCGTGCGGTTGCGCTTTCGGATACGCTCTGCCATCAACCGCGCTTGATGCAGGCCGCGGTGCAATCCAACACCTATCATTTCGTGCAAGTCACGATTGCGGGCGCCACTTTGCGCTTGCGCGCGATTGATCAAAACGGCAAAGTGTTCGACACGTTTGAATTTCGCAAGAGCGAAAGTTTCGCGCCGCAGCGCATGGAAACGGAACAATAAATAGTTCGAAATATCTCTCACTGGGTTTAAACAAGGAATGCCATATGGAAAAGTTGGGCGTGCGCATGCACGGCATCACTCTGAACTTAGAGTCGAATCAATATCCGCTCATCGCATACGCTGCGGAGCATCTCAACACGCTGGCGGTTGCGCCGCACGTTGCGCCGAATCTTGTCGTGCGCTGCATATGGTCTCAAGGTGATTGGGACCCGGAGCACAATCCTTTCCCGGCGGATGGGGCATTGAACGTTATCGGCAAGCGTATGTTGGGGAATAATCATGAGCTCATTTGGCTCGACACCTTGCGCGTGAAAGGCATGCAGCTTTCTTTTCGCCGCGAAGGCGAGCAATGGGTGTTCGACATTTCGTATCGCTTTCATCCCAAGAAAGAGAAGATTGAAAATCTTCCCGAATACGAATACAAAAAATATTTCAGCCTCATGAGCTATGCGGTGTACTATCCGCTCATGTGGTATTTGGAAACGTTTCGCAATTGGACGTACATGCACGCCTCCGCGCTCGCGACTCCGAAAGGCGGCGTGCTCATTGGCGGCCTCGGCGGCGTGGGCAAAACCACCACGTGCGTTGCGCTCGTGCAAAAGCCCGGCGTCGAGTTGATTTCGGAGAATATCGTTTTCACGGACGGCGATTTTGTTTATCCGTGTTACGAGCCGATTCGTCTCGATGAAGGTAGCCTCAAAATGCTCGGCGAAAATCCTCCCGGCTTGAGCCGCATGCTCTTTCCTGAAGGTTTGAAAGACAAATCCATGTTTCATCTCAAGCCCGGCGAGCACGCGAATCAAGTCAAGCCCGCGGTGTTCTTGCTGCCGCAATTTTCGCCGCAGCGTTATTTGCGCCCCATCGCGCCGGAGTTGGCAATGGAGAAGATGGTTGCGATGAATCGCCTCACGCGCGAGTTGGATGATTACGCATGGTATGCCTCTGCGCTCGAAATGCACTGGCCGCAAGCCGGGCAAGCCGCGAATCGCCTCAACGTGCTGCAACGCTTCACGAACAACGCGCGTTGTTATGAGCTTGGCATCGACCGCTGGGCCGGCGTCAACGCGGTTGTCGAAGACATTCTCGGTTGTTTGGAATAGAAAAAGCAAACGATTCTACTTTCGAGCACAAATCAGATTGCAACGCATAATCCTAGAACTGTCATTCAGAAGGAATCTTTTTAAGCACTCGGCATTTTCTCCAGTGAGTAAAAAGATTCCTCCTGAATGACAGCACTTTTAAAACAGGGCTGACTTAACCATGAACTCTCCTATTGAAATAAAATCCCAACGCGCAGATTTGCCGATAAAACTTTTCCTCACGCCGGAGTTGATGCCGGATCAAGAAACCATCACACAGCTCGAAGGCCTCGCGAGCGCGCCGGGCTTGGCGCATCACGTTGCCGCGTTGCCGGATATTCATCGCAAGAGCCGCAACATGAGTCCGACCGGCACCGTGGTCGCCGCGAAGAACGCCATCGTGCCGCGCGCCGTGGACACGGGCATTTGCTGCGGCATGCGCATGATGCGCACGGAGATCGACGCGCGCGAATTGACGCCGCCCGTGCTCGATCAAATCTTCGGCGAGATGATGCGCACCATTCCCGTGCTCGAACATGAAAATGACGTGCTCTCCAAAGACGACGTGGCCGAAATTCTCGTGCGCGGCGGCGCGTGGAGTCAAAAGCGTTTTGGTTTGAGTGACGAAGAAATGGATTGCATCGAAGATCGCGGCACCGTGCCCACGGACACGACCGACGCCGAAGCCATCATCGAAAGCGTGCCCGACAAAGCAAAGAAGAAGGGCAGAAGTTGTTTCGCAACGCTCGGTGACGGCAATCATTTTTTCGAGCTGCAGGAAATCGTCGAAGTGGTGAATGAAGAAGTCGCTGCATTGCTTGGTTTGAAAAAAGGCCAGGCCATGTTTATGCTGCACACCGGCTCGCGCAGTGTGGGCAGCAAAACCATGAAGCCATATCTCGAAGCATTGGAAGAGAAGCTGCGCCCTAACTCCACGCAGCCGATTTGGTCCATGCCCGCGGACTCCGAAGAGGCCGTGCAATATGCGCGCGCAGTTTCCGCTTCCTCAAACTTCGGCTTCGCGAATCGCATCGGCCTCACCGAGCAAATGCGTGCTGCGGTGCGCAAAGTGTTGGGCGATCAATCGCTGCGCATTCCGTTGCTCTATGATTGCTCACACGTGAGCATCAAACACGAAGCATGGAACGGCGAGAAGCTGTGGATTCATCGCCACGGCGCGAGCCGCGCGTTGCCGCCCTCGCAAATGAAATCGCATCCGTTGTTCGCGCAGAGCGGCCAACCCATTCCGATTCCCGGCTCGATGGGGCATGCTTCGTACATCGGCGTTGCGGATGAGGCTGCGGTGCAATCGTTCTGCTCCGTCAACCACGGAGCAGGTCGCGTGCTCGATAAGCCGGATGCCGTGCGCAGCTTTACTGAAGCGCAAGTCGAAACCGAAATGCGCGACAAGAACATTCGACTCTATCGCTACGGCTCGGACAACATCGCCGAGCAAGCGCCAAACTCGTTCAAAGATATTTCAACTGTCATCAAAGCCATGTCCTCACTCGCTCTCGCGCGTCCGGTCGTAAAGCTGCGACCCATTGCGGTGTTGAAGGGCTGATGTCAGTGAACAGTAATCAGTGAACAGTGTTCAGTCAGGAACTGATCACTGTTTACTGATCACTGTTTACTGATCACTGTTTACTGATCACTGTTTACTGATCACTGTTTACTGATCACTTCTTCAAGAACATGACCCACTGCTTCTGCACCATCGGCTGGCATTTTTTTGAGGAGTTCTATGAACGCCTCTATCAAGTCGAAGGGAAAAAATATATCATCAGTCATCGGCCCGAAGCGTTCGTGACGAACCTGCCGCTTTATGCCAAAATTCAAAACGACGTTTTCACGTGCGAAAATCGCGGCTTGGAATGGGGCGGCTATCAGCAGTTCAACGCGATGAAGCTGTATGAGCCGTATGACTTCGTGATCTATTGCCACGATGATTTGATTCTCAAAGACCTCGGCTTTGTGAACGCGCTGCGCGAGAAGTTCAAAGACCCGCAAGTGAAAGTCGTGGGCAATGGCCGCAATGGCAGCGATTGGGAATTTCGGTATGAGAAGTACAAGCATCGCATGCCCTACGCCGAAGCCGACGACTTTCTCGTGCGCACGGTGCGCGGCTCCTTCTTCGCCGCGCGCACGGAGATTTTCAAGACGATTGAAAATTTTCCCGTGCAGCATCGCAGCAAGAAGATGAGCGGGGGCAACATTGCGCTGCGCAGCTTCGGCTATCTCGTCACGAGGCAGTTTGGCCGCGAAGCGATTGCCTATCTCGAAGACACGCATTTGGAAACGAAATATTTGGTGGAGATGAGGAGGGGAGAAGTGGTGGAGGAGGGTTCGTAGTGACGCCTTTAGGCGTTTTCAGCATCTGGGCATCAAACGCCTAGTGAAATTTGACGATCACATTCGGTAACGAGGCGCGCCCCACAGATCCTGTCATTCAGAAGGAATCCTTTTACTCGCTGGAGACTCATTCCAGTGCTCAAAAAGATTCCTTCTGAATGACATGGTCTGAGGTCGATTGCCGAATTTGAAAATTAAAACTCATAAAGCGTTACTACGAACGCTCAATTGCATTAATTGAATCTCTCCCGCCGCGTCGCGTCAAGCGCTCCCGCGATAAACAAAACCAACCCACCCACGCTGCCCACGAGCAGCGCCGTTGCATACCAATCCTGCTCCTGTCCATTGAGCACGCGCACGGGAATGAGCCACGGATACAAATGCCCATACTTCCAACCCGCGGCAAAGAGCGCGACGAATGTGCCCGCGATGCCCACACCGAGCGAAACCGCAAGCGTGCTCCAACGCATGCTCACCCAATTTTGAATCGCGATAATGGCGAACGCGCTAATGAATACCACACCGGAACGCGCGAGCAAAGTGAGCCACGGAATTTCGAGCGGAAACTTCATGTTGGGATGCAACGCCGTGAGCACAAACCCGCCGGCGATCGTCGCGAGCAGAAGCACCGCCATACTCGCGAGCACAATGCCGAGTGAAACGACTTGTTTCGTGGCGATGATCATGCTCTTGGGCACCGGCAGCGCAAAAAGCTTGAGCCAGCCGTTGTTCGCATGCTCATAATGATAAACCAGCGCCACCACCAACGCGCTGAAGAGCGGCATCATAAAAATCGCCCATAGCGAAGCCAGCGAGTTGAAAAAATATTTCCACATATCCACGTCAAAACCCCAGCCCTCTTTGTTGTTGAATAAAAGCGCAACCTGCAATGCGACGACGACGATCGGCGCAACAAAGATCATCGCCAACGCGAGCGTGCGCTTGAGCTTCAACACTTCCGCGCGCAAGAGCGCGAGCCACAGTTTCATATCGCATCCTTTCTATAAGCAAAACGATTACTGGCAAAACTATTTTAAAAGCTTTTAAAAGACAGAAAGATGGAAGACAGAAAAATGGCAGCCTGCTTTATCTTTCTGTCCTCCATTTTTCTGTCATAGCCTTTAATGGTTTTGCCAGAAATAGTTTTGTACACGCTTTTGCTTCATCTCCCGCGATCTTCCCGAATCAACTCCAAAAACGCGTGTTCGAGATTCGCCTGCTCCATGCTCAAATGATATACGAGCACGCCTTGCCGCACGAGCAGTTCATTCACCTCCGCCGCGTCTTCGCCGCGTTCCACTTCGACCGAAACGGTTTTCTCCGCAACGCGCTTGGCTTTATAACTTGCCGAGCGGAAAATCGCCAGCGTTTGTTCCGTGCTGTTCACGCGCAGGAGCAGACTCGCGCGCTCGCGGCGTTTCAAATCTTCGAGCGCGCCTTCATAGCGCATGCGGCCTTTGCTGATGATGCCCACGCGATTCGCCACTTGCTCGAGCTCCGTGAGAATGTGGCTCGAAATCAAAATCGTGAGGCCGTGCTCGCTCGCCATGCGGCGCAGAAAGAAGCGCAGCTCTTGCATGCCCTCGGGATCAAGTCCGTTCGCCGGCTCGTCGAGAATGAGCAACTGCGGCTCATGCAGCAATGTTTGCGCGATGCCGAGGCGTTGCTTCATGCCCAACGAGTATTCTTTCACTTTCTTGCGCTCCTGCCCAATAAGCCCGACTTGCTCCAGCACGTGCGCGATACGCGGCCGCGGCACATCATAAATGCGCCGGAGCACTTCGAGATTCTCTGCGCCGGTCAAATGCGGATAGAGCGAAGGCATCTCTACGAGCGCGCCAATCTTGCGCAAAATTGCAGTGCGCTGCGCGCGCATCGGCATGCCGAAAATTTCAACCTCGCCGCTGTGCGGTGTGAGCAGGCCGAGCAGTAATTTGATCGTGGTCGATTTGCCCGCGCCATTCGGGCCGATGAAGCCGTAAATGTCGCCGACTTGTATGGTGAGATTAATCTCACTCACGACCGGCGTTTGGTTGTAGCTGAAGTTGAGTTGAGTAGTTCGAACGACGTCTGGCATTATATGCGCCTTCGATGGTTGATCATCTTTTAAAGTGAGCACTACTCTTGGCCCTGTCATTCAGCAGGAATCTTTTTAAGCACTGGAATGAATCTCCAGCGAGTAAAAAGATTCCTGCTGAATGACAGGTTTTTGAGGGCGATTACCGTATTTGAAAATAAAAACTCATAAGAACACCCGCCTCAGGGGGATTTTTCAAATACGCTCTAGGAAATTTCCCTCGCACATGGCATAATCTTCAAAACTAGACTTGTTCCGAGCACGAGGGAAGATGCTTCCAGCATGACAATAAAAGTTGAGTGCGTCGCCTTACTCCACTGCGATACTCGGCTGCATTTCGCGCATGAACATGACGCCGTCCATGATTTCCGGCCAGCGCGCGCGCATCGGCGTAAAGCCCATGGGCCGCGCGAGCAGTGAGTCGGAGAGCCATTGTGCGTTGTGCGGCAAACTGCGCCAATCGAGTATGGCATAGTCATGTTTGCTCTGCGCGAGCCAATCTTCCAAGCTGCATGCACGCGGCGCGGCAATATCCCACGGCGCGCGGCCGCGCACGCCGCTGCGACCGTGATGCGCGACAAAGCCGAGCACGTAACTTTGCTCGCGCAATTCTTTCCAAACGTAATCACCCATCGGTATCATCGCGCTATCGACGATCGCGCCGCCCTTACGAGCGCGAATGCTTTGGCGGTTGCGACTGCTGTGCGAAGTCGCGGCCCACACGATGATCTTTTTATTCGCAAAGCGCTCGCGCGCGAGCCATAATAAATTCTCGCCCATTTGTTGATCGCGCAGATTAAAAATTTTCGAATCGGGTTTGTCGAAGTTGACATTCCATATGAAGCGCAAAAGCGTTTCAGTGCTGCGGAGGAGTTGCAGCCAGTATTGCGTTCGCGCTGGTGAGATGCTATTGAAGAGCGGAGTGTGTGCATGGTTTTCGATGACACCCGCCTGGCCCCCCTCAAGGGGGGAATGTTCGTGAACGCTCCTAGCTAATTCCCCCCTTGAGGGGGGCAGGGGGGTGTCATGCAATATCGAAGGGCTTGCATCATCATACGCATGTGCAGCAATTGCCTCGCGCAGCTTTGCCGAGGCCGCATAGAAATTTTCTTGCTGCTCCACAGCCATCTTACGAAAGCGGCTATTGTAGCGAACCAGCGTGTCGAGCGTGGTTCGCACAACGCGCCACGACGCCGTGTCGATTTGCACGCGGCCAAGAAAATTTTCCAAGTCGATGAGCAGCGAATCGCGCGCGAGCTTGCCGCTGAATTGCAGATCGAAACCGGAAAATTGTAACGGTTGCGCGCTCGCTTTCATGGCGTCGATATACGTGAAGAGCGGCTGCACTTGCCGGCTCTCCGCCCATAAACCAAAAAGGCTTTGGCGTGCGGCTTCGGCAGCGGGCATGCCGCTTTGAATGAGCGACCATGCTTTCTCGCAATCATAAAAGCCGCTTTCAAACGCGAGCACTTCAAAGCCCATTTCACGATGGAGAAATTTAATCAAACGCACTTTGGCCGCGAAGCTCGCGCCGTCGCCGTGTGTGGCCTCGCCGAGGAGAATGATGCGCACATTTTGCCATTTGGTTTTGAGCGGCTGCAAGTCCTCGAAGTTTTCGTCGTCGCCGGCAATCGACCGCACAGGCACGAGCACGCGTTGCAGCGCTTGCAGCTTGTCGGAATCAAGCGCGCGCGGTGGCTCGTTTTGACACGCGAGCAAGCCGAGGATTGATAATAGAAGGGGAGCGAAAGGCTTCATGGGTAGAAGTAAGCCACGGCCAAACCGTGGCTGAGCATGATGAGAGTGATCATCTAAAAGAAACGCGGTAGCCAGCGCGGCACACGCGTGCGATATTGCTCAAACGATGCGCCGAACAAACGTTGCAGCGTCGGCTCTTCATAGAGCCGCACAAAGAGATGAAAGCCGAGAAAGACAATGGCAGAATAAACCAAAAGCGTTGTTGTTGCGAAGAGCCAAGCTTCGCCGAGCAGAATGGTGAGAATGCCAACGTACATCGGATTGCGCACGAAACGATAGAGACCATGCACCACGAGTTGCTTGGGTGCATCGATAGGCGCGGGCGTGCCGCGGCCTTTCACCGCAAAGTCGCGCGCACACCACACGTAAATGCCGAAGCCGAGCGCGAGCGGCACGACACCAAGCCATTGCCACGCATGCTCGGCGAGCTCAAAATGCGTGTTGCGGAGCAGCAGATACGGCAAGAACACCGTGACGGTTCCAGGCGCAACGAGAGTAAAGAGAAAAATTTTCAGCCAAAGCATGATTCACCGCACCTCGCTCATCAACGCCAAAATGTTTTTATCCAAATCTTCGAAGAACGTCATCCACAACTCGTGATCGGGAAGCTTCGCCACAAGATGCGGTTTGTCGCGAAACTGCACGCCGCGCGCGGTGAGCGTCAAGTATGCCGTGTTGAGGTCTTCAACTTTGAAATAAAGAATCGAGCCGGGATGATCGAACTCCGGCGTTTCGGGCGGGCCGAGCATGAGGCGTATGCCGTTGCAGTTGAAGAATGCGAGCTGGGGCGCTTGAAACAGAAACTGCATGCCGAGCACGTCGCGATAAAACGCCACGGCTTTATCGAGATCGCGCACGATCACGGAAATTTGTCCGAGAGTGTTTAAACCGAAACGATCAGCACTCATGATGTTGCCTCGCAATAGTGAAGGTGAAAGTTATTGCGCGCGAACTTCCGTGGGGCATAAAAGCATACGCTCGTACGCTCACGAGAGCCGATATGGCGCATGGTTTGTGAGACGCAAGCTCGCAAAACTTTTGCTGCCACGCTTAATGAAATTTGCTCGCGCCCGGCTTGGCCGTGGCGCGATTGGGGTTGAGGTTGACGATCACATTGCAAAGTATCAGTGGCGCGGTTGAATAGCAAGCTCGCGCGCAAAGTTTTTTTGACTTTCACTCGTTGCCATGCTATATTCGCGCGGTGAATTTTCAAGCGTGGCTGTTGCGCGCGAACAACAAACGGACTTGAACCCAACCACACGCCGCGATGACCTCTCGCATTCCCTTCTACAAATATTCTGCAACGGGCAACGATTTTATTCTCCTCGACAATCGCAAACGACAATTTCGCGGCGACGAGACCGCACTGTTTGAAAAGCTCTGTGCGCGCAAAACCGGCATCGGCGCGGACGGCATTCTGTTAATCGAAACGCCGCGGCGGCCGGATTGCGATTTCACTATGCGCTATTTCAACCGCGACGGCCGCGAATCCGAAATGTGCGGCAATGGCGCGCGCGCTTCAGCTTTTCACGCGGCAACAACACGACTCGCGGCGGGCGCAATGCGCTTCGAAGTGAGCGGCGACGTTTATCATGCGTGGGTTGAAGATGAAGAAGTGCGCTTGCTCATGCAAACGCCGCGTGATTTACGGGTAAGACCGGGAGTGGTTTCTTTTTTTAATAAAAAAGATGACGCGCCTCATCATTCCCACCTTGAGGGAGGTGTTGCGCAGTATCACAAACAGGAGGCATTGCAAACCCAAAGCGACACCCCCCTAACCCCCCTGAAGGGGGGAATAGCTGATGAATCGTTTTTAAATTCCCCCCGTGAGGGGGGCCAGGGGGGTGTTGATGGGCAAGCTGAAATTCAAACCAAAAGCGACACCCCCCTCAAGGGAGGATTTCATGTGGAAGAAGGCGGCTTCGTGAATACCGGCGTGCCGCATTACGTGTTGTTCGTCGCGAATGTAGATGCGATCAACGTCGATGCACTTGGGCGCGAGCTACGCCATCATCCTGCGTTTGCGCCTGCGGGCACGAACGTCAATTTTGTGGAAAGGCTCGCACCCTCACGCGTGAAGTTGCGCACGTATGAGCGCGGCGTCGAAGAAGAAACGCTCGCTTGCGGCACGGGCGCGACCGCCACGGCGTTGTTCACGCATTTGATTCACGGCGACGCTTTCCCCATCAACATACAAACATGTGGCGGCGAAATCATCGTGAGCCGCGACGCCGCCACTGAACGCTTCGTGCTGCAAGGCCAAGTCGAGCGCGTCTTCACCGGGGAGTTTGAACTTTGCAAATAACCCTTTCACTCGCGAAAAAAACTTTGCTCGGCGCGGGCCTGGGCGCGATTGCAGCCGCGCTGGTGTTGCTTGTCACGCGCGTGCTCATGCCCAACCTCTTCGACCGCTTCGAGGCAGAGACTTTGGACAGTCGCTATCTCGTGAAGGTGAAACAGCAAATGGCCGCGCGCAAAGGCGGCGTGATTGAAGACATTGTCATCGTTGATATCGATCAACGCAGCCTCGATAAGCTCGGGCTGTATGCGCAATGGCCGCGCAGCACGCACGCACGCATGATCGACTATCTGCATCGCGCCGGCGCCGCGGTGATTGCCTTCGATATTCTGTTTATGGAACGCGACGAAAGCGCGAAGCAAGATAGCGCGCTCGTAGCGAGCGTCAAAGCCGCGGGCAATGTCGTGTCCGCGCTCGCATTCTCTGACGCCAACCCCGAAGCGTTTCTCCATCCCATGCCGCTCGCGCCCGCGCAGTTTGAAGCGCAACGCTACACGCTCAAACTTCCACCGCAAACGCCGCTCAATTTACCCAAAGAAGATCGCTTCGCCGGAAAATTTTTCGAGCTATACAATCACAGCGCGAAGCTCGGCTTCGTTAATTTTTTGGATGGCGAGGAAGACGCAATTCGGCGCATGCCGCTCTTTCTGAAATTCGCTGGGCAGGTTTATCCATCGTTCGCGCTCGCCGTGGTGATGCAGCGCCTCGGGCTTTCGTTGGAAGAAATTCGCATTTCACCGGAGCGCGAAGTGTGGCTCGGCAACAAAGCACGCGTGCCCGTCGATAGCCGCGGTCAACTGCTCGTGAACTACAGCGGCGGCTTTCAATCCTTTCGTTACGTTTCGTATGTCGATGCGTTGGAAGGCAGGCTCGACGAAGGCTTTCTCCAAAACAAAATTGTTCTCCTCGGCACTTCTGCGCCGGGCTTGTATGACCTGCGCGTCGTGCCGTTTCAAAATAATTTCCCCGGCGTCGAGATTCACGCCAACATGATTTACAGCATGCTGCAACAAGATTTCATCTGGCAAGAGTCGCACGTTTCGAGTTTGCTCATGCTGCTCATCTTGGCCGTGTTGACCGGCGTGATCGCGCTCTTGTTAAGCCCATGGGCAAGCTTGGCAATCACCTTCAGCGTAGCGGTGGGATACCTCGCGCTCACGTTTTGGGCGTTCGTGTTTCGCAACGCGTGGATGGCGGAAGTCGAACCCATGCTCGCGCTCGCCGTGGCGCTGTTGTTCGGCATGGTCTATCGCTATCTCAGCGAAGAGCGCGAGAAAAATCTCATCTACGGCATGTTCGGCAATTATCTTTCCGATAGTTTGGTGAGCGCGATTCTGCGCAAGCCCGCCATGCTCAAACTCGGCGGCGAGCGCAAATTCGCCACCGCGTTTTTTTCCGACATCAAAGACTTCACGGAAATTTCCGAGCGCTTAACGCCCGACGATCTCGTCGCGCAACTCAACGAATATCTCTCCGTCATGTCCGACATCGTGCTCAAATACGGCGGCTATCTCGACAAGTACGTTGGCGACGCGATTGTTGCAGGCTTCGGCATTCCGCTCGATTGGGAAGATCATGCCGAGCGCGCATGCTTTGCCGCGCTGGAAATGCAAGACGGCCTTGTCGCCTTGCGCAACAAATGGCGAGAGGAAAAACGTCCGTTGCTCGAAGCGCGTATCGGGCTTAACAGCGGCGCCATGATCGCCGGCAACATCGGCGGCCAATCACGTTCGAATTACACGATGATCGGCGATTCCGTCAATCTGGCCTCGCGTCTCGAAGGCGTCAATAAAATGTACGGCACGAACATCATCATCAGCGAAGACACGTTTGAGTTGTCGAAAACCAGAATCATCGCGCGCGAATTGGACGCGATTCGCGTCAAAGGCAAATCGCGCCCCGTGCGCATCTTCGAATTGATCGCGCGCCGCGATCACGGCGTGACCACCAATCAAGCCGCGATCATCAAACACTTTGCGCGTGGCTTGGAGTATTATCGCTTGCAGGATTGGCGCAACGCCATTTTGCAGTTTCGGCGGGTAATGGAATTTAAAAAAGAGGATGGCCCCGCCATTGAATTTTTGCGCCGCTGCGAAGTCTTCATGCAATCCCCGCGGCCGCCAAATTGGGATGGCGTGTTTGAAATGCACGGAAAGTGAGAACCAGGCGTGCGCGCACCTCAGCCGCGTCACGCGCTAGACTTTTTTTTATGGCTTGTCGCTGCTCCATCGAGGGTTCATCGTTGCTTGTTTACCTGACTTTTATCTTTTCATGCTAGGTGACTTCAAAGCGACGGCATCCCGCCGCCTGAAGTATATTTTCAAGCGAACAGTCGAAACAGAAAACGCACGCGGATCTAAGCCTCTGCTTTTTTCCGCGTGCGTTCTTATTCCGTGTGTAGCTCATAAAATTTTCAAAGCCCAACTCACGAGTAGCGCGCTTGGCGTGTGCTACGATAAATCGCCCTCCTCACGACGATACAACACCGGATTCAACTCCGTTGCCACCACCTCGCCGATTCGCGCGCCTGGCATCCACGTTTCCCAATCCGCAATTTGATTCTGATTCTTCGGGGCAGCGAGTCGAATGCCGTCTTCAATATAGATAATCGTCATCACCGCCCGTGCCTTCTCGCTTTTGTTCTCCCCCGCGCGATGAAACGTCCAGCCATAATGAAAACTCACTTCGCCCAATGCAAACGGCGTTTCGTTCAATGCAAGATTCTGCGCGGATAACGCTGCTTGAATATGCTGCTCGCTCTCATCGCTAATCGCGAGGTCGCGGCCGAAATCGAACTTGTGGCTGCCCTCGCTGAACGCGAGCGGGCCCATGTCGAGCGGCGTCTCTTGCAGCGGAATCCACACCGTGCAACTATTCGCGTTGCTCAACGGCCAATAGTATTGATCCGCATGCCACGGCGTAATGCCGCCGCCCGCCTCTTTATACAGCGCTTGATCGTGATACATGCGCACGCCCGCCACGCCCAGCAACTCCGCCGCAAGGCGCGCGAGCCTCTTGCTGAAACAAAACTCTTTGACGAGCGCACTCTGCCGCCACAAATTCATCACCTGCAAAAACGCGCGCTCATACGTCGTGCGCTCGGACATCGGCTTGGTCAGTGTGTTCAAACGAAACACTTGCGCCGTGATCTCTTTGCCGTAGTATTCCAACAGCGCCGGAGAGAGCACGCTCTTGAGTTTGATAAAACCCTGCGCGCGAAAGTGGGTGATCTGTTCCGGCGCGAGCGCAAAGGGTGCGTGTAGTTCGCGTTGAATTTCAACCGGCGTCATCTTTCCTCCACCCAAACTTGTTTGCCTTCAAACACGACCGCCATTTTGCGAATCGTTTGCACGCCGCGCGCTTGCAACTCTGCCGCATAATTTTTATCCTCGATTTGCTGAAAAGCCTTGGCAAAGCTGCTCTCTTTGGTCTCTCCGCGCCGCGCGTTTATTTTTTTAAACTCGATGATGAGGCCCGCGGTGTGCTGGTCTTTGGGAATGAGCATCACGTCATAGCGGCCAAAACCGGATTCGCGATTGCTCTTCACTTCATAACGCCCGGCGAGCCAAATCAACATGCCGAGAGCAAAGGCTTGATATACTTTTTCTGCATCCTGCCCCGCCGTGTCCCAAAAGCTGAAAGTGTTATTGACCAACTCGGCAAAAAGATCTTCGAAGGTTTCGAGGTCGCCGTGGATGAGCGCATGCAACATGGTTTCGAGTTTTCTATTTTCCATTCGGCGCGAAAACCAATTTTGCACAATGCTCACGTACAGACTTCGCACTTCCAAATTGGGAACAACGAGCCGGCACCAAAGTTCCGCGGGATCGAAATCGCCCGGCCGTTGCGCTTGCTGTTTCAAATAACCGCTAAACAGCAAAAAGCTCCAGAGCAAATCCTCCTTGGTTTCCAATTCTTTGAAAACGACGTCTTCTCGGATCGGCTTTTCAATGCTTTCGCCGCGCACGAGATTTTCCAACTCGGCTTTTAATTCCACGCCGCCGCGCGTGAGCAATTGCTCGATCACAGCGTTGTCTGAAGTATTAACCCAATACGGCCGGAACTCTTTGTCGGCGCTATTGAGGTAATTGATGATCGACCACGGATTATAAACGATGCGGTCGCCAAACACATAGCCGTTGTACCACTTTTTGATTTTGTCTTGATGATCAACGAGATCAAAATCAACCAGGGCCTGCTCCACCTCGGATTCCGTCAAACCGAAGCCTGTGGAAAATTCCGAGCGCAACAACGTGAACACCGCGAGATTGTTGAGGCCGGAGAAGATTGATTCTTTCGCCACGCGCATGATGCCGGTGAGCACGCCTTTTTCCAAATGCACATTGTCCTTCAAGCCGCCGCTGAGAAAGTTGCGCATGAAGCCGATGACCTCGGCATAATAGCCGTTGACGTAGCCCGCTTGAATCGGCGTGTCGTATTCGTCGATAAGCAACATTACTTTTTGTTGATGATAACGCGCGAGGTGTTCTGAGAGTAGGCTGAGGCTGCCGGCATATTCCACGACCTCAGCTTCTGAATTGATAATGCGGGCAAACTGCCCCTGCTCATCTTTCTTTAAGATATTTTTGTCGAGTAGATAGTCGTGACGCTTGTATTCTTTTCGGATGACCTCTTGCAGGTAGCCTAGACATTCCTCCCAAGTCTGCGCTTTCGCATCTTTAAAGGACATGAAGATGACGGGATGCTTTCCCTGCCGGCGCGTATACGTTTCGCCGGCTTGCCAGATTTGTAAATGACGAAAGAGCGCGCTCGTATCCTCTGCGCTCTTTTCAAAAAAATAGCGCAGCATGGAAAGGTTGAGCGTTTTGCCGAAGCGTCGCGGACGCGGCAACAGCAGGGCTTGCGCGCCTTGCTCGATCAGCTCTTTGATGAGCAGCGATTTGTCGACGTAATAGTAGTCGTCTTCGATGACGCGCTTAAAATCGGATAAACCAACCGGTAATTTTTTCATAAACACTCCTGCGGCGGCGCAGCTTGGAAGCAAACAAGCTTGAATTGACGGCAGCAATATCTCGAATCTTTCCCTCACTTTCAACCCGCGTTTTAAATTCTTATATTGCCGGCGGAGCCACTTCGGTTTTGCGCAAACATCCCGCAGAGCCGGTATTGCTCACGTTTGGTTTGCCTGTTTGATTCATTTGAAAGCGACTTGAAGATTATGCAAAGAAACCTGCACGAACTTTCGAACACGGTCCACGATATTTTGATCATCGGCGGCGGCATTTACGGCGCGGCTGCGACATGGGATGCTTCATTGCGCGGACTCTCCGTTGCCTTAATTGAAAAAGGCGATTGGGGCGGCGCGACTTCTTCCAACAGTTTGAAGATCATTCACGGCGGCTTGCGTTATTTGCAGCACGCGGATTTCAAACGCATGCGCGAATCCATCCGCGAGCGCATGATCCTCATGCGCATCGCGCCGCATCTCGTGCATCCGATGCCCTGCGCCATGCCGACCTACGGCCACGCAATGAAAGGGAAGGAGGTCATGGCCGTGGCGATGTTCATGAACGACCTCATCGGCTTTGATCGCAACGGCTTGTCTGATCCGCAAAAACGTTTGCCCGCAGGCCGTATCGTTTCTAGAAAAGAATGTTTAGAAATCATTCCCGGCATTGATGAGAATGGTTTAACCGGCGGCGCGGTGTGGTATGATTGTCATGTTTATAATTCCGAGCGCATGCTGCTCTCCTATTTGCACTCTGCCTCACACAACGGCGCGCAGCTCGGCAATTATGTGGAAGTCACCGGCTTCATCATAAAAGACCAACGCGTGCTCGGCGTGAAAGCGCGCGACGTTATGACGCAAAACGAATTTGAGATTCGCGCGCGGCTTGTGATCAACAACAGCGGCCCATGGGTCAATCAAACGTTGGGATTGCTCGCGCAGAAAGGTTCCAACAAAAAGGTTTTGCTGTCGAAGGCGATGAACCTCATTTTACGCCGGCAAATCATTCCCCACTACGCTGTGGGCGTGCCGAGCAAGTTCGAGTTCAAAGACAGTGATGCCATCATCAACAAAGGTTCGCGGTTGCTTTTTATTCGCCCGTGGCGGGATTGTTCGATGGTGGGAACGACGCATGTGGCTCACGAAGGTGAGCCAAAAGATTTTCGTGTGACCGAGAGCGACATCCAAACTTTCATTGATGAAGTGAGCGCCGCTTATCCCGCGGCCAATTTGAGCCGCGCGGATGTTGCCTATTTCAACGGCGGCTTGCTGCCCATGGAAAGTGTGAACTCGCGCACGGGCGACGTGCGTTTGTTGAAGCATTATGTCATGCGTGATCACGAACAGGAGCATGGCCTCGCAGGATTGCTCACCGTGGTCGGCGTGAAATATACCACGGCGCGCGATGTGGCCGCAAAGTCGATTGATCTTGCCATGGGCAAACTCGGCGTGGCTTTTAAACCCTCGCGCGGTGCGAGCACGTCAGTTCATGGCGGAAACATCGAGCGTTTCGAAGAGTATTTGCAAACCGAAACACGCCGCAAGCCGCACGGCCTGAATGAAAAAAACGTGAAGCATCTTGTCGAGAATTACGGCGCGGCTTATGGCGAAGTATTGAAGTGCGCGGAGGGCAATCGCGCGTTGTTGCAATCTGTCGCGCCGAACACGGAGGTTTTGCGCGCCGAAGTTGTGCATGGCATTCGCGAGGAAATGGCGCTCAAACTCACCGATATCGTGATGCGCCGCACGGAATTAGGCTCCGCGGGACATCCTGGCGACGAAGCTTTACAAACGTGTGCGAAAATAATGGGAGAGGAGTTGCAATGGAGTGCGGCCAGAGTGCGCCAAGAATTGCAGGAAGCAGAGTCGGTCTTTATTCCGGCGCAAGGTTAGCTTTCGGTTTCTTTTTCGAATAATCCGTGCCGCCCAAGGCTCTCGGCGCAAATTCCTCATCGTTCAAAAGATGAAGGTTTTTCCGCTTGCGTCGCAACGAAAAGCCCCTCGAACAAAACCTGTGGTTGGTTGGCGTGACTTCAAATGCCAAGATCGGTTGCTGAAAAGCAAGCTCCATGTCGTAAAAATTATTTTCTGCTTTCTGCACCTCTCTTCCTTTTGCGGTAACACTCCTTTTGTTCAATGCCGCAATGCATTGAGCGCGAAAAAGATCACCTCCTGCTAAAACCAAGGATTGGCTCACGCTCTTATTCCGAAGGAATCGGAACCCATGAAAACCATTGTTCGCTGTGCTATCGTTGTAATTGCCTTGCTTGCGCCAGCCGTATCGGCGCGGGCACAAGTTGCCACTACTCCGCAATACTCACCATACTCAACGCAGTTTTATTGCCTGGCCTCGCCTGATTCGAGCAAGAGCCGCCTGCTTGTGATGCTCGCGCTCCTGCACGACGATTTGAGCTTTGCCAAAACCGATTCCGGGTTCAGCGCGCATTATGAACTTGCGCTCGCCGTTTCCAATACCAACGGCGATTGGGTTGCCGGACGCGAAGAGCAGCGCCGCACACATGTGCGCACCTTCGAAGAAACTAACTCACGCAAAAAGTATAACACGCACGATACTGAGTTTGATTTGCCCCCGGGAAAGTATCGTGTCGCCGTCAGCTTTGTCGATCGGGTCAGCGGCGCGACTGCGCACAGCGAGATCGAAAAAGAGTTGAGCGCCTTTCATCACAACAAAAAGCGTTTGGCTCTCAGTGATCTCGTCTTGCTTGACCAGCTCAAGGCTGATACGCTTGGGCGCGTCGTCATCACTCCCGGATTGTTTGAAAACACCACCACGCCCGAGGGCAAGCTGAATTTGTATTTCGAGATGTTCAGCGCGAACATGAGCGAGCCTCTCACCGTGCGGCAAACGATTCGCAATTGGCAAGACCGCGTCGTTGTTGAGCAAGAGAAAAATTGGCCTCGCCGCGGCCCTTTGGAGCGCGTGCTCCTGCCCATTTGGATTGATGCTCTGCCCTATGGCACCTATGCCGTCGAAATGAAAGTGCGACAGGGCAAAACGGCAAAGACGGTGCGCGAAAAATTTCGCCTCACCTGGAATGGCATACCTGAAAACGGCGTGCATTTGGATCAAGCGCTCACCACGGCGCAATATATCGCCGCCTCGGAAGAGCGCGAGCAATTGCAGACCGCGGTGCGCAATTATTCCAAAGAACAAAAGCGCGAGATGTTGCGCGCCTTTTGGGAGCGCCGCGACGACACGCCGAACACTGCGGAACTCGAAGCGATGAACACTTTTTATCAGCGCGTTGAAATTGCCAACGCCAAATTTAGCGCGAGCCATATGGACGGCGCGCAAACGGACGTTGGAAAAATTTTTGTGACCTACGGCGCGCCCGACTCCGTGGAACTGCTTGCTGGCAATACGCCCGCTTCGCAAATTTTAGTCTGGCATTATCGCCGCTTCGATCGCCGTTTCTCTTTTCTCGATTATCACGGCACCGGTGATTATCGCTTGCTCTCGCATTGAGGCGAGCACACTGCTTTCGCCTTTCAGAAACTCCCGCGGCCAATACGACGCGGGAGTTTTTTTTGCGCTCTTCGCACACAATTCTTGTTTATTGCGTTGCGCGCGCATTTCCTCGCCAGCTTTTCGCTTGACTTTTCCTACCTCTCACGCTACATTCGTCGCGAAAATTTTCCTGTGCCCAATCCACTTTTCCACTTACACAACACTTCTCTTACGCGGAGACTCGGCGCATGCCTGTGAATTACATCGACGGACCGCGCTTGAAACATGCGACGGTTGCGGCGGCACAACGTCTGATTCAGATGCAGGAGCACCTCAACAACATCAACGTGTTTCCCGTTCCCGATTCGGACACCGGCACGAACATGGCGCTCACGATGCGCAGCGTCGCCGAAGGTGCGCTCAATTGCAACGACGAATCCGTGCATGCCATGAGCCTTGCGCTTGCCGATTCCGCATTGATGGGCGCGCGCGGCAACTCCGGCGCAATTCTCGCGCAATTCTTTCAAGGTTTGTCGGAAGGCTTTGCCGGAAAAGAGCGCTCGGATCTCGCGGGCTTCGCGCATGCGGTGCAACACGCGGCGAAGCTGGCGCGCGAAGCGATTGCCGAGCCGCGCGAAGGCACGATTCTCACGGTGATTCAAGATTGGGCGAAGCACATTCACGAAACGTGGGAGCGCTTCACGGATTTTCCGACACTCATCGATAGCTCGCTGCATGCGGCTTCGGATTCGTTGCGCCGAACGCCGGAGAAGTTGAAAGAGTTGGCCAAGGCCGGCGTGGTCGATGCGGGCGCGCAAGGCTTTGTGCATTTGCTCGAAGGCGCGATCAACTTCATTCAATCAGGCAAAATTGAGCGCCTCGCGCGCGGCATTTTAGATTTTGGCAATGCCAAAGCTAAAGTGGAAGAGGCGCCCGAAGAAATCAAGTTTCAATATTGCACGCAGGCCTTCATCACCGGCAAAGGCATTGACCGCAACGGCCTTAAACTAAAACTCGCCGCGCTCGGCGACTCAATGATTGTGGCCGGCTCCAACGAGCGCGTGCGCGTGCATATTCACACCAACGAGCCGGAAACGGTTTTTGATATTGCGCGCGGCTACGGCGAGTTGGTTGATGCGCGCAAAGACGACATGCGCAATCAACACTCGCGCGCGCATCACGATCCGGAGTTGCAAACCATCGCCCTCATCACCGACTCCTCGTGCGATCTCCCCGCCGAAGATTTTATCCGCCACAATATTCGCATGGTGCCTGTGCTCGTCATGTTCGGCAATCGCAGTTACGTCGATAAAGTCACCATCACGGACCGCGATTTTTATCACATGCTCACGCTCGCGGCGCAACCGCCGACGACTTCGCAACCTGCGCCCGCGGATTTTCGAGAAGTGTATTTGCAGGCCGCGCAGCATCATCGCCAAGCGCTTGCGATTATTCTCACCGGCGGCGCGAGCGGCACGTATCAATCCGCGGTGCGCGCTTCGCAAATGGTGAAGGACAACATCGATGTGCAAGTGGTGGATTCGAAGAGTGTGACGATCGGCTTAGGCTTGATTGTGCGCGAAGCCGTCGATGCCGTTGCCTCCGGTGCGAACATCGAAGCAGTGAAGCAACGGGTCGCTTGGGCGATTAAGAACGTGCAGGTATTCGTGAGTGTTGAAACCATGCGCTATCTCGTGGCCGGTGGTCGTGTTTCAAAGTTTCGCGGCGCGCTTGCAAACTTGTTGAATCTCAAACCGCTGCTCAAATTTAACGCCGAAGGCAAGCCCGAAGTGATCGCCAAAACTTTTGGCGGCGAGGCGGGACATAAGAAGCTGATTGAAATCGTGAAGCGCGAGGCCATGGGCAAACGCAATCTCAAATTTATGGTCGGCCACGCCAATGCGCCTGAGACCGCAGCCTATTATGCCAAGCAATTGCGCCAACATTTTGAATTGAAAGAAGTGCCTATCGTCGCGGTTTCGCCCGCGCTCGGCGCGCACGCCGGGCCCGGCGCGGCGACGATTGCTTTTTTGGGGGAATGAGAAAGTACAAAAGCCAAAAGCATTTTAAATTTTAAATTGAAAATTTAAAGTTTTCAATTTGCAATGCTCTTTTCGGAGCCATTCCTATGTTATCTTTCTTCACCGTTGTCCTCACCAGTTATCTCGTCGGTTCGATTCCAACTTCCATCATCGTCGGAAAAATTTTGCGCGGTGCAGACTTCGATATTCGCAATGAAGGCAGCGGCAACGCCGGCGGCACGAATGTGTTTCGCGTGCTCGGCTGGAAGCCAGGCATTTTCGTGATGATCGTCGACGCGCTCAAAGGTTTCGTTGCCACGCTTTGGATCGCGCGTTGGCAACCTTTCGGGCCTTCGCATATTGACGCCACTGTGCTGCCGATTATCTGCGGCGTGGCCGCGGTCATTGGGCATATTTGGACCGTGTTCGCGAACTTTCGCGGCGGCAAAGGCGTGGGCACAGCCACGGGCATGATCGTCGCGCTGTATCCGATTGCGGCGCTCGTGTGCTTTGGCATTTTTGTCGGCGTGGTTTATCTCACGCGCTATATTTCGCTCGGCTCCATGATCGCGGCGACGTGTCTCCCCGTGGTGTTGCTGCTCGGCGAGAGAATTTTCAAAAACGATGTGCCGGACGCGATGTTTCAGTTTAGCGTCGCGTTGACGGTTTTGATCATTTACACCCATCGCCAAAACGTGCGCCGTTTGCTCGCGGGCACGGAAAATCGTTTTGGCCAAAAGCGCAGCGCGAGTGCGTGAGCATTCGTCTCTCTCGAGTCAATTCCGTGCAAAAAAGCAAAGGCTTTTCCGCCGAGAGGCGCCGAAGACACCGAGCTTCGCCGAAAAAAGCTTTTATTCGACGAGATTCGGCTGGTGGGCTTTGGGTTATTAAAGAATAGTATATGAATTCGAATCTCACCACCCTAGCAGATGAGCCGCGCGCAGAGAGCGTTGTGTTGCATGGAAACGCCGGGCGCACGGGATTCACACTGCCGCAGCGCTCGCAACTTTCATTTGATGAAATTGCTGAACTCGCCGGGGATTTTTTTATGAACAAAGGTCCGGTTTATGAAACTATGAGCCGCCTCGCGCGCTGCTTGGAAGAAGAGCAGATAGACTACGCCGTGCTTGGAGCGATGGCGCTCGCGGCGCATGGCTATCCGAGATTCACGTTGGACGTTGATATTCTGCTCACAGCGGAAGGCTTGCAACGATTTCATGAACGCCTTGTCGGTCGCGGCTATGTCGCCGCGTTTCCCGGCGCGCAAAAAACTTTTCGCGACGTTTCCTCAAAGATAAAAATCGAAGTGATCACGAGCGGAGAATATCCCGGCGACGGTTTGCCCAAGCCCGTGGTATTTCCTGCTCCCGCACAACATGAGTTTCGCAGCGGCGACGTGGATTACATCACGTTGGAGAAACTCGTTGAATTGAAACTCGCGTCCGGCATGACCGCGCCGCATCGCATGCGCGATCTCGCCGATGTGCAAGATTTGATTATCGCATTGCAACTGCCTTTTGACTTCACCCAGAAACTTGACCACAGCGTGCGCGCCGAATACGAACGCATCTGGCAGGCGGCGCAAAGCGGCATTGGAACCAGTGAAGGAGAGTTGTGAAAAAATCCACCGATGAAATTCGCGCATTGATCACACTGCTGGGGGATGACGACCGCGGCATTCGCCATGTTGCGCGCGAGCGCTTGTTTGCCTTTGGCGTGGAAGCCGAAGACCATCTCTATGAAGCGACCCAAGCCGATCTCGAAGGCAAGGTGCGCATCGAGGCGCGGCATATTTTGGATAAAATTCGGCAGGAAGATTTGCTCGGCTCATTTTATCTCTTGGGCTTGCGCGATGATGAAGAGATTGACTTGGAGCACGCCGCGTTCCTGCTCGCGCGTTTCGGTTATTCCGATGTCGATGTGGCCGCGCATCAACGCGAGTTGGATGAAATGGCCGAGCGCGTGCGAATGCGCCTTGCATATCTGGATTCCGCGCCGGGCGGACGGGTGATCGTGGAAACCATCAATCAAGTTTTGTTTAAAGAAGAAGGTTTTTACGGCAATACGAAGACTTATTATGAAACCGACAATACATACCTCAATCGCGTGCTCGAGCGGCGCACCGGCATTCCCGTCACGCTCTCGCTGGTTTATTTGCTGATCGCGCGGCGCTTGCGGTTGCCCATTCGCGGCATCAACATGCCCGTGCATTTTATCTGTCAATATCACACGATGCGCGAATCGTTTTATTTCGACCCCTTTCACCACGGCCGCATGATCACCCGCGCCGAGTGTGCGCTGATTTTGCAAAACTCCGGCTACGTCCTCGAAGAAGACAGTTTGCGCCCGGCGTCGACGCGCGTCATGCTCGCGCGCATGATTCGCAATTTAGTTTTGATTTATGAACATCAAGCGCAGCAAGAAAAAGCGACGCGCTTGGATCGTATTTTAAAGATGTTGAGAACTCATGGATAAAGGAATGCGATGAAGTGTCAAAGTTGTGGTCATGAAGTGGCGGCGAACAGCCGCTTTTGTTCCAACTGTGGAGCGAAGGCTTCGAGTGAGAACTCTTGCTCGTCGTGTAACGCCTCGTTGAAAGCCAACGCGCAGTTTTGCAGTCAATGTGGCGCGTCCGTCGGAGCGACAACTCCCGTCGCTCGC
Organism: bacterium; assembly: GCA_041918175.1. GTDB lineage: Bacteria > Zhuqueibacterota > Zhuqueibacteria > Zhuqueibacterales > Zhuqueibacteraceae > JABWAN01. The sequence continues at coordinate 82,238 of JAYRWE010000107.1, read as the reverse complement.
AGTTCAAGCATGGAGCAAGCCACCGCGCCCTCGCGGCCTGCGCCGCTGTTGATCCTTTTGCCTCTGCTAGGCACGGTGGTGCTCATCGGCATTTTGTTCTTGCTGTTCTATAATCCCGCGAATCCCAAGCCCGGCGAGACCAACGGCATGTCACAGCAGCAGCAGACGCAAACCATGCCGCAAGGCGGAGGAGAAGAACAATCCGATATGGCGCAAATGGCGCCGGTGTTCAAACAAATTGATTCGCTCAAGGCGACCGTGGCCGCCAATCCGAAAGATGTGAATGCGCTCGCGCACCTCGGCGCGTTGTTCGATATGGCCGGCAAATTCGAACAAGCCGCGGAATATTATAAAAGCATTCTCGCCGTCGAACCCAAGAACGTCGAAGCGCGGATGAATTACGCCGGAGCTTTGTTCAACAACAATCAACGCGACCAAGCGCTCACGGAGTTGCATGAAGTGTTGCAGCATCGTCCCGACTATGACTTTGCCATGTACAATCTTGGCGTCATCTATGCCGCAAAACACGAGCATGACAAAGCCAAAGAGTGGTGGGACAAAGTCATCGCGCGCAACGCGAACAGCGACCTCGCCCAACGCGCGAAGCAAAGCCTCGAGGCAATGGCGAACGAATAAGCCCGCTTGGATTGGTGGATTATTGGATTGATGGATTGTTGGGGCGGGACTTCCATCATCCCTCAACCCACCGATCCACCAATCCATAAATCCATTCATCCATCAATCCATTTTAAGGAAGACCGTTATGCCGACCGTGACTTTTCAAAACGAGAACGTGAAAGTGGAAGTGGCCGAAGGCACGAGCTTGCGCAAAGCCGCGCAGCAAGCGGGTGTGAGCGTGTATGGCGGCGTGAACAAGCTGCTCAATTGCCGCGGCTTCGGCCTCTGCGGCTCGGATAAAGTCACTATCACGCCCGACACGTGCGTGAGCAAACAATCTTTTTTTGAGAAGCTGCAATTCGGCGCAGGCTCCAAAACGCGGCTCGCCTGCCAGGCCAAAATCACCGGCGATGTGACCGTGAACACCGCGCTCGCAATGGAGTATGGCGTGGAGATGCAAGAGAACCTCAAGTTTGTCGCACTCGCCGGCATCTTCGGCATACTCACGCTCGGCGCGGTCGTGTTCATGGTGTTCGAAATGGTCGGCAGCCCGCTGTTTTGATTTGTCCATTTGCGACAAAGCATTTGAACGCAGAGGGGAAGTTTGGCGTGAGTGCAATTTGAACTCCTTCAAATCTGCGTTCACGCTGCCCAAGCTTTATCCGCGATATTCGTAAAATCCGCTTCCCCAAAGCTTTTGGTTTTTAGAATTGCAGAAGAGCGTGATCCCATGACTACGATACTCAAAGAAAAGGCCTACACCGAAGAGAAGGTCTTGATCGAAGTAGAACGGCCAACTTCCTCGCCGCCCGCTAAGCTGACTTTGGAGCAAGCCAACAAACTCGCCAATGGGCGGCCGTTTGAGCTCATCAAGGGAAGGATAGTCTTCAAAATGCCGGATTATGATCATTCACAAACGCAAGCACTCTTGTGCGGTCACTTCTTTAATTATTTTCTAGCCAAACCGGTGGGGCGTGTATTAACGGAATTGACCCATCGCTTTTGGCCGGAAAACAAGCACGAAGGCCGCATGCCCGATCTCTCGATCATTCTCAACGAGCACCTTGAATTGGGAGAGCGCTATCCCACGCGCGCGCCCGACATTGCGGTTGAAATCATTTCCAGCGACGATGCGTGGACCAAGCTCTTCGAGAAAGCCAAACTCTATTTCGAAAAAGGCAGCCGCGAAGTATGGCTCGTCGATCCCTATGAAAAAGGCGTGCTTGTGCTCACGCCCACTGCCCGGCGTTGGGAATGGAATACGCTCACCTCTCCCGAGTTGCTGCCCGGTTTGCAAATTGAATTGAGCCAAATCTTCGCATGGCCCAACGCGCCCGCGGCCGCGCAATGAATTGCTTCCCCTCTCATCGAGTGAAATACCATGACCACGATGCTTGAAGAAAAGGTTTATAAAAAAGAAGAGCGACGCCATGCCGAATTGGAAAGACCAAGCGTCTCCTCGCCGCCGACGATGCTGACTTTGGAGCAAGCCAATGCGCTCGCGGACGGCCGGTCGTTTGAGTTAATCAAGGGAAGGATGGTTTTCAAAATGCCGGATTATTATCACGCCCGCACACAGATTCGACTTGGCAGTAAGTTGGACAATTATTTTGAAACGAACCCAATCGGCCAAGTTCTATCAGAATTAACGCATCGTCTCTGGCCGGATAGCTCGTATGAAAGTCGTGTGCCCGATCTTTCGATCATTCTCAATGAGCATATTGCAGGGGGCGAAAGCTATCCCACGCGCGCGCCCGACATTGCCGTGGAGATCATTTCGAGCGACGACGCGTGGACGAAACTCTTTGAGAAAGCCAAGCTCTACTTTGAAAGAGGCAGCCGCGAAGTGTGGCTGATCGATCCCTATGAAAAAGGCGTAATGGTACTGACGCCGAATACGCAACATTGGACGCGCGATGTTCTCGCTTCTCCTACATTGTTGCCCGGCTTTCAAATTGAGTTGAGCCAAATCTTCACGTGGCCCAATGCGCCCGCAGCAACGAGTGCTGAATCCTCTCAAAGCTGAAAAACGCAATAACCCAATTCCCCCAATATCCGAATATCCCAACTCCCAGCCTCTCATGCGCTTCGGAAAACATATCTTCATCTGCACCAATCAACGCCCTCCCGATAATCCCAAAGGCTGCTGCGCCTCCAAAGGCTCCGAGGCCATTGCCGCGAAATTCAAAGAAGAGCTGCACAAGCGCGGCTTGAAACACAAGATGCGCGCGAACAAAGCCGGCTGCTTGGACCTGTGTGAACACGGCCCCACCGTTGTCGTTTATCCCGAAGGCGTTTGGTACAAACACGTCGCGCTCGAAGATGTGGAAGAGATTATTGAATCGCATTTGATGGGAGGGAAGGTGGTGGAGAGGTTGAGAGCATCGACAGAAGGTTTTTAGCAATTGGCGCTTTGGTTATAGAAACTTGGATTCGTCGATGCGGAAATTCAAAGACATTTACGGTAGAGAAGTCCGTTTGACGGATGAGCGCTACGAGCATCTGATTTCGGATCATCCCGAAATGACAGGGCAGCTTGATAAACTGCAAATGACTTTGCTTGTTCCTCAAAAGGTTGTGAGGTCACGAACGGATGAGACAGTTGAATTATTTTATCGGCATTATGCTTCAACGCCGGTGACGCGGAAGTATCTTTGCGTTGTCGTCAAAGCTCTAACGGATGATGCATTCATCGTCACTGCTTACTTCACAGACGCAATCAAGAAAGGCGAAATCCTATGGCCAAAGAGATAAAAGTCTGGTACGATGAGGAAGGCGACTATTTGGAAGTTCTGTTTGAAAAGAAGGCGGGCTATTTTAAAGAAACGGCCAACGACGCGGTCATGGAAAAAGTCGATAGCAAAGGTAAAGTGATCGGGTTTTCCATTCTCAAACTAAGCGCGCTGCGCGGACGCAAGCCCATCTCGGTTGCGCTCGTAAGCAAGGCTGCTTGACAAAAAAGACCTCTCACACCGATAAGTACCTCACCCAATCGGACTCCACGATGACCACCGACACCTCCGGCTTCAACGGACACCCACGCGGCCTCGCCACACTCTTCTTCACGGAACTGTGGGAGCGCTTCAGCTACTACGGTATGCGCGCGATACTCGTGCTCTACATGGTCGCGCCAATAAGCGAAGGCGGGCTTGCGTTTGATGTGAAGACCGCGTCCTCGATTTACGGCACATACACGATGTCGGTTTTTCTCACGGCGCTGCCCGGCGGATTGCTCGCGGATCGTTTGCTCGGCGCGCGACTCGCAGTGCTGCTCGGCGGCATCATCATCGCGTGCGGACACTTTTCGATGATCTTTACTTCGCCGGCATTTTTCTACACGGGACTTGTGTTCATCTCCATCGGCACGGGCTTGCTCAAGCCAAACATTAGCACGATGGTCGGCAGTCTTTACGGCGAAAACGACCCGCGGCGCGACAGCGGTTTCTCAATTTTTTATATGGGCATCAATATCGGCGCGGTGCTCGCGCCGCTTGTGTGCGGCTTTCTCGCGCAGAGCCAAAACTTCAAAAACTTCATCGCTTCGATGGGCTTTGATCCGGCGATGAGTTGGCACTGGGCTTTCGGCGCCGCGGGCGTGGGCATGACGCTTGGGTTGTGCGTGTTTTTGCTGCAGCGCGAACGCTTGATGAATCAAGGAGCCAATGAGCCAAGTAGCCAAAGAGCCAGCGAAGGAAAGAGCCAAGTAGCCAAAGAGCCGAAGAGCCAAATATCCCAATCCCCCAATACCCCATTGACCGCAGCGGATTGGAAACGCATCGGCGCGATCTTCATCTTCTTCCTTTTCACGATTCTCTTTTGGGCAGGCTACGAGCAAAAAGGCGCGAGCCTCAATCTCTTCGCGAAAACGCTTGTGCGCACGGAAGCGTTTGGCTGGACGTATCCTTCGGCTTGGCTGCAATCACTCACCGCATTTTTCGTCATTCTCCTCGCGCCGCTTTTCTCGTGGCTATGGATTCGCATGGGAGATCGCCAGCCTTCGAGCCCGGCAAAGTTCACATTCGGTTTGCTCTTTATCGGTTTGGGCTATGTGCTCATGATTCCCGCGGCGATGCTCACAGTAACCGGCAAAATCAGCCCGCTGTGGTTGGTCGGCTTGTACTTTCTCGAAGTTGTGGGCGAGATGTGTTTAAGCCCGGTGGGATTGAGTACAGTGACGAAACTCGCGCCCGCCAAAGTGCTCGGCATCATGATGGGCGTGTGGTTTCTCGCCGCGGCGCTCGGCAATAAACTCGCGGGATATTTGGGCGGCTTCTTTGATGCGACCAATCCCGATGTACTCGTGAAGCTCTACGGCGGCATTGCCGTGGGTCTGCTTCTTTCTGCTGCCGTGCTCGCATTGTTGACGCCTTCGATTCGGAAGCTGATGGGGAAGGTGCATTGAAATGATATTCCCCCCTTGAGGGGGGCCAGGGGGGTGTTGTTCGGTATCATGAGCGAAGTGAAGAGCAGTTTGAAAAAAACTTGATATGAGAAATTTGAAGGGATGAACGCCCTCAAGAACACCCCCCGCCCCCCTCAAGGGGGGAATTGTTTGGGTGCTCGTGCCTCGTTGCGAGGCACGCCAGATACGCTGGTAAAATTTTTGAGCAAAAGAGCTCCTCATGAAGAAGCCTGCTCCTCAATCTCCCATGCAACCTCCTCGCACTCCTCTGCTCGCGGAAGCAGATCTTTTTGATCAATTAAATAAAGATAAAAGCTCGTCGTTGTGGTTGGGGCGTTTTAATGAAGCCGACATTTGGCGCATGTGGGAGCAGTGCGGCTTTGTCGCAGCTTTTGCAGAGTTGCAGTTGCAGCCGTTACTCTTGCAGATTGAAACGATTGATGCGTTTATGCAAGCGCTCAAGCTGTATCATCGGCAAGCCGCGCCGGAGCATTTGCTCGCGGAGTTTCGTTTGCGCGAAATCATGCTCGCGCCGCGCAAGCGCCTCGCGGATCATTTCGGCGAAGCCATGCCGCGCGTGCTCGCGATTGAGTGGCTACTCTTGCAGAACCCATATGCCCAATTCACAGATGAGCGTCCGGCTCTGCCCGGACAAACGCATCCAGGCTTGGGACAAGCGCGGCTAATTTTGCAATGGTTGATCGCCCTCGCGCAGGAAATGGCATTGGAAGGCATCGCCAATTTCCCCGAGTACTATCACAACGCGTTTTTGTATCAACGCGATTTTCATTTTTACGATCCCATGCGCGAAGGCCTGCTCTTGGCGTTGTCGCGCGATTTGGCCGGACTTTCTTTGGCGGAGAGAACCTGGGCCATTGAGCGCGGGCAAGTCTGCGGTGCGCATGGAGAAAAATTTGTGTGGGAGTCGGAGCTACAAATTTTACCGCTGACGCCGCGCCTGCGCGCATACTTTGGTGAGCAGAGTTATCTTGACGCAGTAGCAAACGCACGCGCGGCTCAGGCTTTCTCTTGCATGAATAAGCCGCGCTAATCACCCGCCCATAAACAAAAGAGAATTGCAAGCCTATCAGCATGTGTACCGTAACTTGGCTCCAACGCGATGACGGCTACGAAGTTTTTTGCAATCGTGATGAATTGCGCACGCGCAAACCCGCCCAGCCGCCGCGCTTGGACGAACGCAATGGCGTGCGTTATCTCGCGCCGGTTGATGCCGATGCCGGCGGCGCGTGGGTCGGCGTGAATGAGTTTGGCCTCACGCTGTGTTTGGTGAATCATTATCCGATTATAAAAAACGCGAGCGAAATGATTCCCCCCTTGAGGGGGGCCAGGGGGGTGTCCCCAGATCCGAGCACAGAGCAAAACACCCATCGAACCCCCCTCAAGGGGGGAATTGCAATGAAAGAGTATCGCAGTCGCGGCTTGTTGGTTTTGGAGTTGTTGGATTGCGCTGCACCGGAGATGGTTGCAACCCGATTAGAGCACGAGAACATGGCGCAGTATCGCTCATTCATTTTGCTCGCCTTTGCTTTGCATTCGCCCGCGCGCATGTTGGTTTGGGATGAAAAAACTTTGCACTCGAAACTCCTGCAACCCGCCGATCTCCTGGTGACTTCTTCCTCTTATAAAACTGAGGAGGTCATTACTTCCCGACGGCTTTGTTTTGCAGAAAGCGTTCTTTCTTCTAAAAGCGCTTCGCCCAATTTACTCGCAAGCTTTCATCGCAGCCATGCGCCGGAACGCAGCGCCTACTCTGTTTGCATGCATCGCGACGACGCGGAGACCGTGAGCTTCACACACGTGCGCGTCCAAAATGGGTTTGCAGAATTGCACTATTTGCCGCATTCACCGTGCTCCAATTTTGCAATGCAGCAATTCCATTTGCAGCTCAATGAAAACTCGCGTGCGCGCCGGTAAAAAAATCGCCTATGAGCAAATATATTTTCTTTGTCTATCTCATCCTGCTCGCGCTCTCGCATCTCGTGCGTTGGCAAAATCCCGGCGCGCGCCCTCGTTCCAATCAACGTGTCGTCACACTCAACGCGGTGCATGACGGCAAATTGCTCCCCGATTCGATTCAACTCGCTTATCAAGATTTGCAACCCGAGGGACTTGAACATGCGCCGGTCGTGTTGCTCTTGCACGGCAGCCCCATGGCCTCCGAAACTTTTAATCGTTCCGCACACTTTCTCGCACAAACGTGTCGCGTCATTGTTCCCGATTTGCCCGGCTTTCGCGGCTCCACGTGGCAGATTCCGGATTACTCCGTGGCCGCGCACGCGCTTTATCTCAAACAGCTTTTGGAGCAATTGCAGATTGCGCACGCGCATCTTGTCGGTTATAGCATGAGCGGCGGCGTGGCGCTTGAACTTATCGCGCAAGCGCCTGAGCGCGTGCAATCGCTGTGCATGCTCTCCGCGATTGGCGTGCAAGAGTTGGAGTTGTTCGGCAATTTTCATTTGAATCACATCGTACACGGCGCGCAACTCGCCGGCCTTTGGCTCTTGCAGGAAGGCTTTCCGCATTTCGGGTACATGGATGACGCGTATCTCAACGTGTCATACGCGCGCAATTTTTACGACACCGATCAACGCCCGCTGCGAAAAATTTTGCAAAACTACGTCGGCCCGGCGCTCATCATCCACGGCAAAGATGACAGTCTCGTGCCGGTTGCGGCGGCAATGGAGCATGCGCGTTTGTTGCCGCAAAGTGAGTCGTTGCTTTATGAGCAAGGCGGACATGGTTTGATTTTCAGTCGGCCGCAAGAAATGATGAATGCCGTGCATACGTTCGTGCAAAAAGTCGAAAGGGGAGAGGCGCTCACGCGCAACCAAGCCGAGCCGCAACGTATTGTCGCGGCACAAGCTCCGTTTGATCCGAAAGTGCGACCGAAGCCGAGCGGCATTACGTTGTTTGTGCTCATGCTTTTGCTCGCCCTCGCCACATGGGTGAGTGAAGATTTAACCTGTATTGGCGCGGGTTTGCTCGTGGCCGAGGGGACGCTGGGTTTCGTGCCCGCCACACTCGCAAGCTTGTTCGGCATTTACTTCGGCGATATGCTGCTCTTCTTCGCCGGACGTTATTTGCGCGAGCCGGTGCTGACGCGTGCGCCGTTCAATTGGTTTATCAAACCCTCCTCGCTCATGCACGCGGAACAATGGTTTGAGCGCGAAGGCGCGAAGGCAATTTTTGCGAGCCGCTTTTTGCCGGGCAGTCGTTTGCCAACTTATGTGGCCGCGGGTTTGATGGGCGCGAGTTTCTGGAAATTTTCGCTCTACTTTTTTATCGCCGCGTTGGTGTGGACGCCGTTGCTCGTCGGAATTGCTTCGGTGCTCGGCAGTTCGATGATGGATTATCTCGCGCTTTATTCGAAATATGCGTTGCTCACGTTTGCGTTGATGGCGCTCGCGCTCTGGTTGCTCATCAAGCTCATCGTGCCGCTGTTTAGTTTTCGCGGGCGCAGAATGTTGCTCTCTTCGTGGCGGCGCAAAACGCGCTGGGAGTTTTGGCCGATGTGGATGTTTTATCCGCCCGTGATTTTTTACATACTCTATCTTGCTCTCAAACATCGTTCGCTCACTTTATTTACGGCAACCAATCCTGGCATTCCCGCGAGCGGTTTCATTGGCGAGTCCAAGTCCGACATCTTGCGCAGCCTCGCGAGCGCGGACGGTTATATTGCGCGACATACGTTGATCACCGCCTCGACTTGTGAGCAGCGTTTGGCGCAGGCGCAGGCCTTCATGAAGAAGCTGCACCTAACCTTTCCTCTCGTGCTCAAACCCGATGCCGGCCAACGCGGCGAAGGTGTGGCCATTGTTCGCACGCAAGCGCAGCTTGAAAATTATTTGCGCCGCGCCGAACATGCCGTCATTGCGCAAGAGTATGTCTCTGGTTATGAGTTCGGCGTGTTTTATTATCGCTATCCGCATCAAGCTACGGGCGATATTTATGCGATCACGGATAAGCGTTTTCCGGCTGTGATTGGCGATGGCAAGAGCACGCTGGAAGAATTGATTCTCAAAGACGAGCGCGCGGTGTGCATGGCGGCTTTTTATTTGGATAAACACAAAGAGCGGCTGTTTGAAATTCCGGCTGCGGGCGAACGCCTCCAACTCGTCGAACTTGGCACACACTGTCGCGGCGCGATGTTTTTGGACGGCGCAGAGGTGAGGACGAATGAGTTGCGCGAGACGATTGATGCCATCAGCAAAAAGTTTGACGGCTTCTATTTTGGACGTTATGATATTCGCACGCCTTCAATTGAAGATTTCAAGCGCGGACAAAATTTTAAAGTCGTCGAGCTCAATGGCGTCACCTCGGAGGCCACGAGCATTTATGATCCGAGCAACAGTTTGTGGCAAGCCTATCGCGTGTTGATGCAGCAATGGCGTATCGCATTCGAAATCGCCGCGGAGAACCGCAAAGCCGGGGCGCAGCCGCTCTCCTTGCGCGCGTTGCTTCAGCTTTTGCGCAGCTATCAAGCGTCGGAGGTGTGACTCGATCATGTGAGCCGCATAGCTGAGATTGAACATTGACTCACAAAAACAAAATGCTTACTATTTCTGAAGCTAAAAAGGGATTGCCATGCCGAAGCTTTATGAATATTTTGGAATCGTGGTTTATTTTTTCGCGCGCGAGCATGAGCCAATCCATGTTCATGGCAAATACCAAGATCGGGAGATGAAAGCGGAGATTTGGGTTGACCGAGGCGTGATCACTGAAATCCGGATCCGGACCGTTGCTAAAAAGAAGCCGCTACAAGAACCGCAGCTTTCTGACTTTGAAAAAATCGTTCGTAGCTATGCGGAGGAGATCGTTCGCAAGTGGGCGGATTTTTTCTTGTTTGGGAAAAGGGTTGTTTGTAAGCGTATCACCAGGCGACTCAAATGAAAAAAGTAAAGCCCGACATTAAAGTTTATCGTGAACCCGTCGATGAATCGACGCAAAGTTATATCGACATTGTCCGCGCGGAGTATCTTGACGGGTATAAGATCCATCTTTGGTTCAGTGACGGTAAGAGCCATGTTGTTGATTTCGAGCCGTTTCTGCAAGCCGCGCGCAATCCCATGTCAACCCGCTATCGGGAGTTGCAAGCTTTTAAAGGCTTTCGGATCGAAGACGGCAATCTGATTTGGAATGATTATGAAATGTGTTTCGCGCTCGAAGATTTATACCACAACGACCTCGGTGCCGAGCTTGACGCAGAAGATCGTCGTAAGCTGGAAGCGATTGCGCGACAATTCCATATGCTGTGACAACCTTCACCTCGCCGCTATGCACGCTGCTTTTGACCTTCACGTGTTTTCCTTCCGCGCTTTTGGGAATCATAAGTGCCCGCAGAAATTTTTTTCAAATCCATATTCAAGCCGGCTTTTTTTTGCGCAGGGAAACACCATCACGAGTGTCGGTTGAGTGAATGCTTTTGTCAACCCCAAAGGTTCGAAGGCTATGCCGAAATCAGAAGAGTTTCAAACGACTTTCAAACGCCTGAAGGCCGTATTAAGAGAGTATGAAAAACGTCTAGTGCTTACGGGGAATGTGGCCGACAATTATTCTTTGAACACGCCGCACACCGAAAAGTACGACAAGGAATTATTTTTCGGCGCGGTACAGATCAAGAAGAACTACGTGAGTTATCATCTCATGCCGGTCTACATGTTTCCGGAGTTGTTGCGTGACGTTTCGCAAACGTTGAAGAAACGCATGCAAGGCAAGTCGTGCTTCAATTTCAAAACCATTGACGACGATCTTTTGCGCGAGCTTTCTTCATTAACCAAAAAAAGCTTTGAGCGATTGAAAAAAGAAAAGCTGATGTGAACGCTGGAAACGACGCGCGAAACTTTTCTAGCGGCAAACTGAACAGCCCATGACCGCGCGCGCCCTTGCAGGTCGAGCTTGCCTATGCTGCGAACTTTCGGGTATATGATCTTCGGCGGTGTTGTGTTTTTCTGCGCCGGAGTGTGGCTTTATTATTCCGGCGTTGCGCCACAGCTTGCGCCCGCGCATTTCGTTTTTCGCGCTCTGCTTGCAACAGTGATCGTGGGCCTGTACACGGTCTGCGGTTGGGCCGCGGGTTTGTTGCTTGCATTGTCGCATGCAATCTTGCGCAGGGTGGAAAAATTTGAAGAGAACTTGCAAAATTTCCTCGACCAGCGACTCGCCAATGTGCTCGCGAAAATTCCCATCGGACAGCAAGGCCTCGCGCTTGCGGATTTTAGAAAGCTATTGTGGGAGTCTGCAAGCGAGCCGTTGAGCAAGGATGAAGCTAAATCTCCCACGTTGCTTTCTTCCGCGAAGCTTGCTTCGCGTTTTCTCAAACGCAGAGCCGTGCAGGGCATGAACATACTTTTTCTGCAAGATTTTGTTGAAGCGCTGGAAGCGCAAGGGCAGACGCACGTTAATGTCGCCACCGTGGAAAAGTATGGCCGCGAGAAATTGTTGGTATTCGCGCTGGATTATTTGCGCGCGCCGGTGAGTTTGATTCGCATCGTCACGATGATCGTCGCGGCTTTTTTACTCCTGCTGCCGCTCGGCATTTGGCTAGCGCGTGCGTGATGAGGGAGAAGTGGAAATATGCTAAAAGAGAAAATCCGTTTCGTGATCAATCCCATCGCCGGATTTCGGCGTGATAAAAGCGACATCATAAATTTGATTCACGCGCTTTTTCACGAGGGCGGCTTCGAGATCGCAATGACCTCGGCGCCGGGCGACGCGACGTTGCTCGCGCGCGAAGCTGCCACACAAAACTATAAAGCCGTGATCGCCATTGGCGGCGACGGCACCGTGAATGAAGTCGCCTCGGGTTTGGTGGGCACGAACACTGCGCTCGGCATTATTCCGCGCGGCTCAGGCAATGGCTTGGCGCGCGGGCTTGCCATTCCGATTGCGCCTAAGGCCGCGCTCGAAGTGGTGCAACACGGCGCGCGTAAAACGATTGACGTGGGGAGTGCGGCACATCGATATTTTTTCGCGGTGACTGGTGTCGGCTTTGACGCGCGCGTGGGCATGAGGTTCAATCATGCTTCATGGCGCGGCCCGGTGCCTTATTTTATGATCGCCGCGCGCGAGTTCGTTTCCTATCACCCCGAAACTTTGCGCGTGAAATTAAACGAGCAGCGACTTGAGTTCGCGCCGTTTACGCTGACCATTGCCAACACGCAGCAATACGGCAACGGTGCGGTGATCGCGCCGCATGCGCAACCCGATGACGGCGTGCTCGATATGTGTATCGTTGATTCGCTTACGGTGTGGAGTGTCATGGCGCACGGCGCGAAGTTGTTCAACGGTACGATTGATCGCGCGCCGTTTATGCGCTATCGCCGCGTAACGAGTTTGGAAATCGAGAAAGAAGGGCCGATACTTTTTCATGTGGATGGCGAGGCGCAAACCTGCAACGACCGATTGAAAATTTCCATCCTGCCGCACGCACTGCATGTGCTCACGCCGAAAACTTCCTCTACAAATTCTTCTCATGCACACTGATCTGGCTTTAATCGTCTTCGTCAAATATCCCGAGCCGGGCAAAGTAAAGACTCGTTTGGCGAAATTCATCGGATTCGAGCGCGCCGCGGAATTGTATCGTGAGTTCGCAACCATGACGTTGCGCAACGGCGAGTTGCTTGCTCACGCTGCACGCTTGGCTTTTTTTACACCGCCGGATAAAAAAGCAGAGTTGCGCACGATGTTTCCCGGTGAATGGCATTGGCTCGAACAGCATACTTCCTCCGATTTGGGCGTGCGTATTCAGCATGCCATCACCAGCGCGCTCGCATTGGGTTATCGGCGCGTGCTAACGATTGGAACGGATAGCCCAACTTTGCCTCTGGCTTTTTTGGAAGAAGCCGCGGCTGCGTTGCATACGCACGACCTCGTGCTCGGCCCCGCGGAAGACGGCGGATATTATTTGATCGGAGTAAAAGCCGCGCCTATGGCGCTGTTTGAAGGGATTGCATGGAGCACGGAAAAAGTTTTTGCGCAAACGGTGGAACGCGCGGAAGCGTTGCGCCTCTCCGTGCATATCCTGCCGGAATGGTATGATATCGATGACCTTGCTACGCTTGAGAAATTCAATGCGCCAATGCTTCCCGCTTGAAGCGTTTGCGTCTGGGATGCAGGTTTTTGCGGAGCAAGTTCATTAAGAATGCCATGGTCTTCAGCACAGGCGTTTATCCCCGCAAGAGTGGTCGCGTTAAACACGTTGGCCCGCCTCCACCGTTAATTCCCACCTCGCTCCCACTGAACGTGAATAACTCAAACCCGGCTTGTGCGAGTTTGCGATTGGTTTGCTCATTCTCCGCAAACGCAAGCAGCTTGCCATCACCGAGCGCCAAAACATTGCACGCGAGAGTATCGCGTTCGCGCGCGTCGATTTCAAGCAAACGCAACCCGCGTTCACGCAATAGCTCTATGGTTTCAACTGCGAGCCAAGCCGAATCGAGGAGAACCGTGCGTTCGTCCAACATGCTCATGAGCGACATGAGATGGAGACAATAGTCCGGCCCGGCGCCGTGCGGCAACGGAGCGGCAATGACTTTGATTTGAAAGGGCGCGAGCATTTCGCGCACTTGTGCAATAGCAGAAGCGTTGGTGCGATAGCCGCGCCCAATGAGCAACGTGGCTTCATCAAGCCAAACCATATCGCCGGCTTCGATGGTTCCGGGCGCGGCAATTTCTCCGAGAATCGGAATGCCGTGGCCGCGATAAAACTCTGCGTGCATATGCGGTTCGCTCATGCGTGCCGCTTTGCCCATGCGCAAAATGATTGCACCGTGATTCGTCATGAAAGAAGCGTCGTGCACGTAAATGGCATCGAGTGAAAATGCGGAGCTGGACGGCAGCTCGAAAAGCTCCGCACCGTTCGCCTGCAATATGCGGCACAACGCTTCATGCTGTGCGTACGCTTGTGTGAAATCGGGCGCGTGAAGATAGCGTAAATCGCGCCATTGCGCCGCGTGTTGTGCTGACGTCCAATTGGCATTTTGAGGAGAAGCGAGCAGCACGCTTCGCAGCGGTGCGACCATTGTTTGGCCACCGTGTCTGATAAGAGGGCTTGCGTTCATGTTGGGCTTTGCTCGATTGGTTAAAGGGAACCGCGGATTAACCATAAAATTGGGAAAAAATGTTTGCAACGCAACGCCCATGAATGCGAATACGAAAAAAAGAGAGTTCAGTTATCTTGCGCCGCAGGGCAAATTCGTTCGGCGCGGCAAAACGTAAAGAGAAAGCGCTTGACAGCCGAAAGCCCTCTGGCTATATTGCTCGCGTTTTGAATCACTGGAACGAAAATCAGAAATTAACTGCGTAGGGATGGCGTGGCATCGCGATTTTCACAGGCAGATCGTGAGTTTTTCAAGAAGGCGTTGGCGCTCGCGAAACTCGGACGCGGATTCGTGAGTCCGAATCCGGTGGTCGGCGCGGTGGTCGTGCGCGCAGACGAGATCGTGGGCACGGGCTATCATCGCAAGTTCGGCGGCGACCACGCAGAAGTGGAGGCGCTCCGCGAAGCCGGGCCGCAAGCGCGCGGAGCCACGCTCTATTGCACGCTCGAGCCGTGCAGTCACTTCGGCAAAACGCCGCCATGCGTCAATCGTGTGATTGATGCGGGCATAAAAAAAGTGATCATCGGCAGCGTCGATCCCAACCCGTTAGTAAATGGCAGGGGCATACGTATTCTGCGGGAGCATGGCATCGTCGTCGAGAGTGGCTTGTTTGAAGAATCCTGTCGCGAGATGAACGAAAGTTTTTTTAAATTTATTGCGACGCGCTTGCCGTTTCTCACTTTGAAAATCGCACAGAGCATCGACGGCAAGATTGCGGATCGGCACGGCTATTCGCGTTGGATCAGCAACAGCTTCGCGCGCAAACTCACGCATCGCTGGCGCTGGCAGAATGACGCCGTGCTCGTGGGCATCGGCACCGTGCTGCAAGATGATCCCGAGCTTACCGTGCGCCATGAAATCGGGCCGCAGCCGCGACGCATCGTGCTTGATAGCCATTTGCGCATTCCGCTCACCGCAAAATTGGTGACCGACGAATTTGCCCCGCGCACGATTGTGATCATCTCCTCGGAGTGTCGCGAAGCAGAGAAGCAGGCGCAATTGGAGCAGCGCGGCGTGCAGGTGTGGCGCGTGTCCCCGGGCAAGTCCGAAGGCTTGCACCTCGTAGAAGTGTTGGAGCGCGTGGGCGCGGAGGGCATTGCTGCGGTGATGGTGGAAGGCGGGCGGCGCGTGTTTAGTGTGTTGTTGCAGGAGCGCCTTGCCGATCGTTTGAGTTGCTTCGTCGCGCCAATCATTTTGGGCGAAGGCGTGCCTGCATTTCATGGTTTGCACATCGGCAGCATGAGCGAGGCGATCACGCTGGAAAATTTGAGATGGAAAGTGCTCGGCAATAATGGATTGATTACGGGACGGATTAAGTATCTGGAAGTGGAGTAGTGTATAGTCGAGGGACGCATGACTTTCCAACAAATTCGCTCAGCTTTCCACGAAGGGCGATATAAAATCACGGTGCATGCACGCCAGCAAATGATCGACAGAGAAATTTATCGTGACGATCTCGAATATGCTTTTGAACATGGAATGATCATTCACCAAGCGCCGAATGCTCGTCCGCATCCTAAAGTTCAAGTTGCAGTGGCGTTGCCGAACGAACAGATTTTGATCGTCGTAGTATCGAAGCCAAGAAGAAAACAGGTTTTTCGGATCGTTACGGTTTTCTTCAAAGACGAATAGGAGAAAATAAGCATGAAAAAAAACGGCACGAGAAAACAACCGCTAAAGGAAACTTGTGACTACTGTGGCGGCACGCTAATTCCTCAAACAACTCATGTTGATTTTCGAGTAAAAGACGGATTGATTATGATTGAGGAAGTGCCCGCCGAGGTTTGCAACCGTTGCGGCGAAAAATATCTTTCTGCAGAGGTTGATGCTGGCATCGAGCAATTGCTGAAGAGTAAACCCACAGCCGAGAAGACGATCACTGTGCCGGTCTTTAAATGGGCAGCAGTTGCGCATGCGTGATTTGCCCACGAACGCAATCTTATCCATTTTCGTGGGAGAATAAGCTCCCATTGAGTTGTGTAGATATAAAGATGACCAGCCATGTTCACAGGTCTCGTTGAAGAAATCGGTCACGTCAAATCCGTGCAGCGCATTGGCGCTTCGCTGCGGCTTGCGATTGGCGCGGACAAAGTGCTCGAGGGCACGAAGATCGACGACAGCATTTGCGTGAGCGGCGTGTGCCTCACTGTGATCGCGCACGAGGCCAACTCTTTTGCCGTGCAAGTCGTTGATGAAACCTTGCGCAAAACGAGCTTGGGGAGCTTGCGCGTGAGCAGCCGAGTAAACTTGGAGCGCGCGTTGCGCCCGACGGATCGCCTCGGTGGGCATTTCGTGCAAGGCCATGTGGATGGCGTCGGCCGCCTCGTTAGTTTTGAAAATCAATCTTCCGGAAAATTGCTGCGCGTGGAATTGCTCGACGCGCTTTTGCCGTATGTGATTCCCCAAGGCTCCATCGCGCTCGAAGGCGTGAGCTTGACTATCGCGCGGATTGAAGGTAACCACATCGGCATTGCGTTGATACCGCACACGCTTGCGAGCACGACATTGGGCGATGCGCGTGTGGGCGATACGCTTAACGTCGAAACGGATTTGCTCGGCAAGTGTATCGCGCGGCTCATGCAGTTTCGGAAAGATGAAAGTTTGAGCGAGAACAAGTTGGCGCGTTGGGGCTATTGAAGCTTTTAGTAGTTCCCTTCTTCTCGATCCCAAACTCTGTTTGGGATCGCAATTGCGAATGAAACTCTGTTTCAGTACTCCATGAACGAAGATCGAAACGGAGTTTCACTAGCAAGCCCATTCCCAATAAAAATGAGCGCCTAATGAAATTTGACGATCAAATTCGGTAACGAGGCACACTACCCGTATCATGTCATTCAGAAGGAACCTTTTTGAGCACTGGCATAAATCTCCAGCGAGTAAAAAGATTCCTTCTGAATGACAATTCGTTGAGGTGATTACCGATTTTGAAAGTCAAAACCCATAAGGCGCGACTACGAACGTTGGAGCCATGATCAAATTCAATTCTATTGAAGAAGCTCTCGCCGAATATCGTGAAGGCAAGATACTCATCGTAGTTGATGACGACGACCGCGAGAACGAAGGCGACTTTTGTTGCGCAGCGGAGAAAGTAACGCCGCAGCATATTAACTTTATGGCCAAGCATGGCCGCGGCCTCATTTGCGTGGCCATGACGCCCGAACGTTTGAACGAGCTGGAACTGCGCATGATGGTCGCGGAAAACACCGCCACGCTCGGCACGAACTTCACGGTTTCGGTTGACGCGAAGCGCAACACTTCGACCGGCATTTCCGCGCACGATCGTGCGGAGACGATTCGCCAATTGCTCGCGCCGGAAACGCGACCGAGCGATCTCGCGCGGCCGGGCCACATCTTTCCGTTGCGGGCGCAGACCGGCGGCGTGCTCACGCGCGCGGGCCATACCGAGGCCGTGGTCGATCTCGCGCGCATCGCCGGACTTTATCCCGCGGGTGTGTTGTGCGAGATTATGGATGAAGACGGGAGCATGGCGCGCGTGCCGAAACTCATGGAAATTGCGCGCGAGTTCAATCTCAAAATCATCACGACGCGCGATCTCATCGAGTTTCGCCGACACAAAGAGAAGCTCGTGCGCCGCGTGGCCTCAACGCGCTTGCCGAGCCGCTACGGCGAGTTCATGTTGCACGTTTATGAAAGCGACATCGAAGACAATCATCACATCGCGATTGTCAAAGGCGAATTGGCGAGCGGCGAGCCTACGCTCGTGCGCGTGCATTCGCAATGCCTCACCGGAGATATTCTCGGCTCGTTGCGTTGCGATTGCGGCGATCAACTCGCGCATGCGCTCACGCGGATTGAGCACGAAGGCCGCGGCGTGTTGCTCTACATGCGGCAAGAGGGCAGAGGCATTGGCCTCGCGAACAAAGTGAAAGCCTACGCGCTGCAAGATCAAGGCAAAGACACCGTCGAAGCGAACGAAGTGCTCGGCTTCAAAGCCGATTTGCGGCATTACGGCATCGGCGCGCAGATTTTGTATGATCTCGGCATTCGCAAAATCCGTTTGCTCACCAACAATCCCAAAAAGATCGTCGGCCTCGAAGGCTACGGCCTGGAAGTGGTCGAGCGCGTGCCGATCGAGATCGCTGCAAACCCGGCGAACGTGCGCTACCTTGAAACGAAGCGCGACAAG
Source organism: bacterium (assembly GCA_041918175.1). Classification (GTDB taxonomy): domain Bacteria; phylum Zhuqueibacterota; class Zhuqueibacteria; order Zhuqueibacterales; family Zhuqueibacteraceae; genus JABWAN01. The sequence continues at coordinate 63,952 of JAYRWE010000107.1, read as the reverse complement.
CTGGGCCATTTGATCATGGATGAAAACGGCAAATAACATGTGGGCGCAAGACACCTCCCGACAAGCTGCGAAGCTCCACACGTTTCGTCTCGCCTTCGTATTGCTCATGACCATTGCAACGCTTGCCGTGCTCGTGCTCGCGGAGGGCCTCACGCGCCTGCTGTGGGGCGACGAGATTCATGTGCAATATACCGATCGCGCTTTGTTCAACAAAAATTTTTATTCGGCGTCAGCCAACGGCTGGGCGCCAAACGCGGTGGGCATATGCGCGGGCAAAACCGTGCGCATCAACACGCTCGGCTTGCGCGGCCCGGAGATCGCGTTGACTTCCAACCAAGAAAAGATTTTACTTTTGGGCGACTCAGTATTGTTCGGGCCGGCGGTGGAAGAACAGGAAACCATCGCAGAGATTTTGCGCACGGCGACGGAGGCAACGATCATCAACACTGCGGTGATCGGGCTCAACTCTTCGGATTACGTCGCGGTGTTGCGTTATTGGCTGCAGAAGACAACGCCGGAGCGTGTGCTCGTATTTTTTTGTTTGAATGACGCGCAGAACGACACTTCGTTTGTGCAAGACTACTCGCTCGCAGGTCGTTTGAGCCGTGCGCTGGCGCAAGTGCGCTCACACTCGAAATTTTATATGCTGCTCAAGAACGCGGTTTCGGATCGCAGCAAAGTTTATTTTGAGAATGATCGCCGCTTTTATCGAGTTGCGCAGCCGCAGTTTCAACAAGTGTTGCAAGATTTGGCAACCATGCAGCAGCTTTGCGCGACAAGCGATATTGGCTTCGACGTTGTGCTCTTGCCCTATGAATATCAAGTGCGCAACACCGAGCAGGACGGCATCTGGGCGCCGCAAGCGTTGTTGCAAGCAGAATTGCTCGAGCGCGGAATAAATTGCCTTGCAATTGAGTGCGGCAGTTTCTATGGTAAACGCGCGAAGGAGCTTTATCTTTATGCCGACGGCATTCATCTCTCAGCGCGCGGGCATCGAGTCGTTGCGGAGCAAGTGCTAGATTATTTAAAGCCGATCAACGCGCCGATGACGGTGAAATGAGCTATCGAATGTGCGATGAAAAAACGCTGTGCTATAGAGATGTAAGAGATGGAGAATACACCTGATGCAGGATTCGAGTGAATATAAAATGGAATACACAATCGAGTTGATGCTTAAGGAATATGACCGCATCAATGAGCTTTGGATTGACGAAAATCATCAGGTGGAACAGCGGGTGAATTTTTTTATCACTTTACTGTCTACTGGTATCGGAGTGCTTGTCGTAATTCCGCAGGTTACCAAGTCCTCAATTAACGATATTGCCATTCCATCTCTTGGAGTTTTAATGGTCTTACTACTTTTCGGCATTACCGTTCTCAACCGGTTAAGCTTGAGAACTGTGCAAGTACGAGCCTTTCGGCAGTCAATGAATGAAATAATTGGCTTCTTTATAAAATTCGATGTTGAACTTGCGGAGTACATATCCCGACAACGAGCGATTTATAGCGTGCCAGATCAGCAAAATTTCTTTTTTAGATTTATCCAAAGTTCATTCACGGGAGGGTTAAATGATCTGATTATCGTAAGTAACGCCGTCATCTGCGGAGGGATAACTTTGATTGCACTTTCAGTTGCTGGATATGAAACTATACAGATCGCATTTGCAGCAATGATTGCATTAGCGATTACAGAGCGGATATTTCGCTCTTACAACAGGTTTTTAACTAACAAACTCCGGCCTTGGAAGTTTTACTAAGCAGAAAGTTTTTCGGCTATGCCTCTGCTCGAAAATAATATTGTTTCCGAAAATAGTAGTCGTAATTTTCCTTTTGCTACTTCGGATGATTTTGAAGCCGAAGTCGAGTTGCTGCGACGAGCTACAAATTCCTAGCGTTTTTGGATCAGCGGTTGAAATCCACAAAGATGATTTCCCTCGATTAAGTCGAAGCTGAACTACTCAAAGAATAACCTCATGCCTACCTTCGAAGGTCAACTCAACGCGCAGAACAAAAGGTTTGCGATTGTTGTGAGTCGCTTTAATAGTTTTATTTGCGAGCAACTCTTGCTCGGTGCGCGCGATGGTTTGCTCCGTCACGGCGCGCGCGAGGAAGATTTGAGCGTGTATCGCGTGCCCGGTTCATATGAAATTCCGCTCGTCGCCTCCAAGCTTGCCGCCTCGAAAAAATTTGATGCAGTGCTTGGCCTCGGCGTGCTCATTCGCGGGGCCACGCCGCACTTCGATCACATCGCAGGCTTCGTTTCGAAATCGCTCGGCGAGATCGGTTTGCAAACTGGCGTGCCCGTCATCTTCGGCGTGCTCACCACCGATACGATTGAGCAAGCTATCGAGCGCGCGGGCACAAAGGCCGGCAACAAAGGCTGGGACGCCGCGCTCGCTGCGATCGAGATGGCGAATTTGCTGCCGCAAGTTTGATTGTGCAAACTATGCGGATTTATGATTCAAGCTCAGAATAAAACTCTGAAAATTTTTTGGCTACGTACGGATCAAAAGCGTCGCGGATAAAACTAGTAGGTGTGCGTGTTTGATCCGTGTGTTGCCCGAAAGGCTGAGGTTTTTAGCTTTATTCTTTTAATGGTCTTTCCGGAAATCGTTTTGCATTTTCTGCAATCAATTCACTCCTCATTCATTGAACCGCTTTTGCTTTTATGAACAAAATTCTGCTTGCTCTCGTCGCCGCTTTATTCCTCGCTGTCTCTGCTTATGCCCAATCCGTTCCCGGTCTCGACATTTCTCCGCAATTGTGGGAGTCCTTCACGAACACGCGCACGGTGCGCTCGCTCAAGAGCAACGCGCAAGGCGTGTGGGCCGCAACCGGCGGCGGCGTATTGTTTTGGGATCAAACGAATCAAACTTACAAGACCTACAAGAACACCGACGGCTTGAGCCAAAACGATGCGCGCGTCATTGGATTTGATCAACGCGGCCGCGTGTGGATCGGCTTTTCCAACGGCGCGATCGATGTTTTCAATCCCACAAACACCACGTTTAAGCGCATCAACGAATTCAAAGAAAACAGCGTGGCGGTTTTGGATTTTTTTGCTCTCGGCGACTCGATGTATCTTTCCACGAGTGTGGGCGTGAGCCTGTATCTCGTCGCGCGCGATGAGGTGAAAGAAACCTATCGCAATTTTGGTAGCGTGATTCAGAGCGACACGGTGCGCAGCGTTTTTATCAACAACAACACGCTTTGGGCTGCGACCAACAGCGGCGCCGCGCGCACGTCATTAACTTTGCCCAATCTCCAAGCGCCGGAGAGTTGGACGATTTTCACGACCGCGCAAGGACTGCCTTCGAATCGCGTGTTGAACTTCACGACTTTTCAAGGACGTGCAATTGCCGTTTGCGCGAACGGCATCGCGCAGTTTGTGAACAACAGATGGCAAAGCATTTCCGGCAATCTGACGGGCTTTGTGTTTAAGCAAGCGGAGAGCGTGAATATCAATGGCGTGGAGACGTTGTTCATCGCCACGGCGAACGGCATTTACTCCGGCACCACGCCCGGCGCATGGCAACGCGTCGGAACTGATCTCGCACAAATCTCCGGCTTGACGATTGATGCGCGCAATATCGTTTGGGCCGGCACTTCAAGCCGCGGCTTGTTTGAATATAACGCCGCGAACAACAACTGGAGCGCGCGCGAACCGGACGGTCCGGCGGCGAATAGCATCACCTCGATTCAAGTGGATGAGGACGGCAATGTGTGGTGCACCTCGGGCTTGGCCGATGGCGCGGTGGGCTTTATGATTTACGACGGCCAACGTTGGTATAATTACGGCCCGCAAGACAACGCGTTTATTCACGATGATTGTCGCGACATCGAGTTTTTGCAAAACGGCGACCGCTGGATTGCGACGTTCGGCCGCGGCATCACGGTGGTGAAAGGCGAGATCGGCAATTTGCAATTCTCGCGTTTGGATCAAACCAATAGCGGCTTGGTGGGCATTTCAATTGATCCGCGTTTCGTGCCGATTACCAAGATTAGACAAGATGACGCGGGTAACATTTGGGTTTGTAATTATGCCGCAAGCAACGGCAATGCGCTCAACGTTTATACGACGCAGGGACGGTGGATCGGATTTTCTTCGAGTTTTCTACAAACCAGCAATACCATGGTGGCGCTGGAAATCGAAAAGTCTGAAACCGCAGATCGCATTTGGGTTGGAACTGATACCGAGCCTGGCGGCGGCAGCCCAGGGGTGAGCGTGTTAGACCATCGCGGCACCGTGGATAACACGAGCGATGACGTGCATGCAGGCACGTTGAAAGGCGAAGACGGTTTGCGCAGTGTGGACATTCGCGCGCTAGCGCAAGATCGCGACGGCGAAATGTGGATCGGCACCGCGGAAGGTTTGTATTTCCTCTTTTCGGGAATCGCGCGTGAGCGTATTTGCACGAATATCGACGGCAATCTGAATTGTTTGATCAATGAGAACGTGCGCATGGTAAAGGTCGATCCCGCGAACAATAAATGGGTCGGCACGAGCGCGGGCATTTCCGTGCTCTCGGGTTTGGATAATATTTCGTTCGCAGATATTACCGTGGGCAATAGCTCGCTCGTGTCGAACACGATTACGGACATTGCGTTCAATCGCAAAAACGGCGACGTGTGGATCGCGACCACGAACGGCATCTCGCGTTTGCGTACGTCTTTCACGCAACCGCGCGAAGACTTGAACGCGTTGAGCGGTTTTCCCAATCCATTTGTAATCGAGAGCGAAGCGAGCCGTTTTGTGATCAACAATCTCTCTGCGAATAGCACGGTGAAAATTTACGGCGTCGATGGCCGCTTGCATCGCACGTTTCGTCGCGAAGAGGTGCCGGGCGCACAAGTGGTGTGGAACGGCAAAGACGACAACGGTGAATACGTGCCGAGCGGCGTTTATCTTTTTGTGGCCTTCATTGCGGAAACTGGTGCGAGCGCGGTTGGCAAAGTCGCAGTGGTGCGACGCTAATCCTTGCGTTCGTAGTCACGCCTTCAGTCGTCCGCATTTTTATGATGACCTGTCTAAGTGCGTCGCTACGAACGTGAAGTTACGATTACGTATGTTTCTTCGAAGCGATGTCTCAGTGCTGGACAGTGCGTCCATATTTCATTGCGTGCACTGTGAGAAGAACTTGTGCGCGTGCTCCAGTTTGAAACCGGATAGACTGCTATTCTCACCAATAAATTCAACCCTAAAACGCCTCTCCCACATTTTGAAAGATATCTTACCTTGTTAATGCCAACTCACAAACGAATTGTTGCTGATCTGTTGGAAGGCATGGCCTTTGCCAGCTTTAAGGCGATTGCCGCAATGCGCGCAAAGGCCGTCATGAAGGAGACGGCATAGATGTTACAAAAACTTTCGCTGTTTGATTATGCGTTGGTGGATCGCGTCGAACTGGAGCTAGGCGAAGGTTTGAACTTAATCACGGGCGAAACCGGCGCGGGCAAATCGATTCTTGTGGGCGCGATTGCGGCATTGCTCGGCGAAAAGGCGGCGTTCAATGCGGCGCGCGAAGGCGCGAAAAAAGCCGTGCTCGAAGGGCTCTTTCTCAATTGCAATACGGCCGCGATTAAACGCTTGCTGCGAGAACATGAGATCGAAACCGGGGATGATGGCAATTTAATCATTCGCCGTGAGTTTAACCCGACGGGCCGCAGCCGCGCGTTTATCAATGACACGCCCGTGCCCGCGGTGGTTTTGGATGAACTCGCCGAGCACCTCGCGGATTTGCACGGCCAACACGAGCATCAATCGCTCTTGCGGCCGCGCACGCACCTCGACTATCTTGACACGTTTGGCAACCTCGGCAATCAACGCGCTGCGGTGGCAGAGTCGTATGATGAGGTGCAAACGCTGCGACAACGCCACGATGCACTCGTGGCGCGACATACAGAAAGCCAAACGCGACGCGATTTTGAAATTTTTCAATTGCAAGAGATCAAGCAAATCAGCCCGCAACTTGGCGAAGAAGATGCGCTCGAAGTCGAGGCCAAGCTTTTGGGCAATGCCGCGCGCCGGATGGAGCTTTCCGGAAAAGTTTGCCATTTGTTATATGAAGGCCAGCATGCGGTGCAAGCGCAGTTGAAAGCTGCGTTCGAGGCATTAAATGATCTCACGCAGCTTGATCCGAGTTTGCAAAACCTGGTCAATGAGTGTAAATCTAGTGAAACGGTTTTGCGCGAAGTGGGGCAAGAGGTGCAGCGCTATCATGGCGCCATTGCGTTGAATGAGCACCGGCTCGAGCAGGTGCGCCAACGTTTGGTGAGTTTGCAAAAGCTCAAACGCAAATACGGCGGAAGCCTTGAAGAAGTGCTCAAGCGTTGGGAACAGTTGGAAAGCGCGCTCGCGCAATTCGAAAACTTTGAAAGCGATTTAGAAGCGCTCAAGAAAGCGCTCGCTGCGGCAGAGAAAAAATTTAGCGAGCATGCTTTGAAGCTTTCGAAACAACGCCAAACCGCGGCGCGGCAACTTGAAAAGGCCGTGCCCGAAGTTTTAGCCGAACTGGGTTTGCAAGGGTCGAAGTTTCAAGTCAATATCGAGCAACAACCGCAAGCCGACGGCTATGTGTTATATGAAGAGCAGCCGGTGAAAGCAACGCGCAGCGGAATCGATCAAGTGGAGTTTTATCTTTCGACGAACAAAGGCCTCGCGCCCGCGCCGTTGGCCAAGATCGCTTCGGGCGGTGAAATCTCGCGCATCATGCTCGCGCTCAAATCCATCAATGCCGAGCGCGACGAGATTCCGGTTTTGGTGTTTGATGAAATCGACAGCGGCGTTTCTGGACGCGTCGCGCAAGCCGTGGGGCGGCGCTTGCAAAAACTGGCAGAGTCGCATCAGATTATTTGCATTTCACATTTGCCGCAAATTGCCAGCGCGGGTCGGCATCATTTTCTGGTGGAGAAAACAACAGCCCAAGGCCGCACAACAACGCAGGTGCGACATTTGAGCCCTGACGAACGACCGTTGGCGATTGCCAAACTTTTGGGCGGAGAAAAAATTTCGGAAGCGCATATAAAAAGCGCGGAAGAATTGTTGGCAGAGGCTGGGAATCGCTAGCGCATGGCGTCGCTCCACGCTGCTGTGCGGCATTGCGCAGCTAGGCGCAACGACGATATTCGCTTGTTTGCAATATTCAATCTGTCAGTACGAGACTGGCTTTATAATCATGTGAGCAGCGCGGACGCGGAGCATCCAAGACTGCATTCCATCGTGCTTTGGCGCTATGGAAAATCAAGTTTTACTCTAGAATGGAGTGTGCATCATGAGCAAGTCACAACGAGTTTTTGGTACTTCGTTATTGTCGCTGTTGTTGGTCGTCGTCGGCCTGTTTGTAGTCTGTAGCGGTCGCGTGCAAGACGTGAACTTTGAAGACGAGCTTGCCGAAGACGAGTTCATTTCCGATGATTTAGCGGAAGAAGAGGGTGAAATTGAAGGCGATGAGGATTTAATCGGCCGCCTTGACGAGCTTGACGCTGCGGATGGCGAAAACGAAGCTCTTGCTGCGGAAGAAGAGGCCGGCGCAACTGAAGCCGAGAGCTTTTTAACCTCGACCTTCTTCGATAGTCTCAACAACGAAGTTGGAGACTTGAGCACGATAGCCGCAAGCAAAACGCGCACAATCGACAGCTTGCGCGCAGAGTTGCAAGCCACGAACTATCAGGCCAACGCCAAGCAGTTTGCCGAGCAAACGCAGAAAAAAGTCACCAAGCCTTTGCCGCGCAGCGTGGATGACTCTGCGATTTATAATTCCGAGTTTGGCGCGGCGTATCAAGATGCGCTCGATGATTTTTACGTGCGCAATTATCAGCGCGCGATTCGCAAATTTCGCGATCTCGTTGCGCGCGGCGATCACCCCGAGCTTGCGGACAATTGCCAATATTGGATCGGCGAAGCGTATTTCGCGATGGGCAATTACTATCAAGCCATCGCCGAGTTTCAAAAAGTTTTGCCGATTGAAAGAAGCAACAAGGCCAACGACGCGCAACTCATGATCGGCCTCGCGTTCATGAAAGCCGGAGAGACGGATCTCGCGCGCACAGAATTGAATACGGCAATCAATTTCGGCGGCACCTCCGAAGCGGCGAAGAAGGCGACGCGCTATTTGGAAATGTTGAACAACGCATAAGCATTTTCTCATGAAATAAAAAGCCAGGTTTTCAGCCTGGCTTTTTTTATTTGCATCATTTTGCGGGCTTCGATTTTCCCCCCGCAACGTCTTGGCTCAAGGCGAAGTGATTCCCGCCAAGCGCAAGGCGAGTTTGGCCGTGCGCATGCTCGCTCCTACCGTGCCTAATTTCTCTCGCACCAAACGCAACTCTTTGCTCGCACGCGCGTGCTCGTCGCGGTCTTGCAAATAAGGTCTGAGCGCCTCGGCGGCTGCTTGTGGCGTGAAAACGTTTTGCACCAACTCCGGCGCGATTTTTTTTCCCGCCACAACATTGACCAAACCGATGTAAGGCAGCTTCACCAAACGCTTGCCGATTTCGTACGAAAGCTTTGAGATGCGATACACGATCACGAGCGGTGTGCCGAAGCATGCGGTTTCGAGCGTTGCCGTGCCGGAGCATACGAGGCAGGCGGTGCTCTCGCGCATGAGTTCGTATGTTGCGTTGTCGATAAGTGTGAGGCGCGCGTCATTGCAATAGCGCTTGTACAATTCACGCGGCAGCGTTGGCGCTTGTGCAATGCCGATTTGCAGATTGGGAATAAGCGTTTTCAAAAGTTGTGCGGTTGCAATCATATCCGGCAAGAGCCGTTCGAGTTCATGTGTGCGGCTGCCGGGCAGTAAACCCAACAATGGCCGCTCTTCTGCGAAACCGAAGCGCTGAAAAAAATCCGCGCGCGAAAGCTTTGGTTCTAACCCTTCCAACAACGGATGCCCGACGAAAGTCGTGGGCAGACCCGCCTTCGCAAACAATTCCACTTCAAACGGAAACACGACCGCCATTTCATCGAGCACTTGCGCCATTTTCGGAATGCGGTCCGCGCCCCACGCCCACACTTGCGGCGCGATATAGAAGAGCACTTTAACGCCGCGACGACGCAGCCTTTTCGCCAAACGCAGATTGAAACCGGGATAGTCGATAAGAATGGCGACACTCGGTTTGCGCGCCTCAACTTCAGCTTCCAACGTGTGCATCACGCGACGCAGAAAAGGCAAGTGACGAATCACTTCCGTGAAGCCCACCACGGCCATGTCGCGAATGTGAAAAAGCAATTCCATTCCGGCTTGCGCCATGTGCTCGCCGCCGATGCCAAAAATTTTGCAATCGGGTGCGAGAGTATTGAGCGCTTGTACGAGACGGCCGCCGTGCAAATCGCCACTCGCCTCGCCGGAAACAACGAGTATGTTGTGCATGGGAGGTGCTTGGATTTTTGGAGTGATGGATTTTTGGAGTGATGCGCCCATTGATCCATCAATCCATCAATCCAAAAATCCAAATGAGGGAAATTGCCGCGGCGACTGCGGTGAAGCTGGCAAGCGTGTTCTTTTCAATTTTAAGCGCGCGTGCGAGCGGCATGGCTTGCGCCTCTTGTTTGCGAAAAGGCGTGAGGCGAGGGAGGAAGCGAGGAACGTTTGCAAGATACTCTGTGTAGGTTTGGCCGAAGCGCTGTTGTAGGTGTTCTTCCTCGAGCGAGATGATGCTCCAATATTGCCAACCAAAAAGCGCGATGAAGAGGAAGAGCATCCACGGCATCCACGCCCATGACATAATGCAGAGGCCGAGGCTCAACAAAAAATTTCCGAGATAGAGCGGATTGCGCACGTATGCAAACGGGCCATGGGTGATGAGCACCGCGCCCGCGCCCACTCCGCTCGTGGTGCGCGTGGCGCCGCCTGCATGACGCACGGCCCAAATGCGCGTCGCTTCGCCGAGCAATGCGAGCGCAAAACCGCCGAGCAAACTCGCCGGCGTTGGGGCCGCTAAAATGAGTATGGCAAGTAGGAGAGGGATGGGCGTGTAACTGCGATAGTTGAAGAGGAAGACGCGATGATCCATAGAGGTATTAGCTCGCCACTTTTTCTAATCCAACAAAAATATCCGCGACCGGCAACTCGAAGCCGGGCAACAATTCCGGCGCGGTGAGTTTGTCACGGACAACATGTTTACTTTGATGGGTGCAAACCAAAACTTCGCGCGTTTGCGGGATGACGATCCATACGACCTTCACGCCTTGCGAGAGATATTCATCAACTTTCGTCATCACTTGCTCGAAGCCGTCGCCCGGCGAAAGAATCTCAACCGCAAGATCCGGCGCCATGGCCGGATAGTGATACAAGTCTTGTGGTAGACGCTCGCGCAGAATGAATGAAACATCCGGCGCGCGCGAAGAAGTGGTGCGTTCGGGCCAGAGCCGAAAATTGGTGTCACCGGAAACGGTGCCCAGCGGGTGCGCTTCAAGATAGTTTCCAATCTTCCGACCAATCGTATTTTGGATGATGCCATGTGCGAGGTTCGGCATTTTGAACACCACCCTCCCATTATAAAGTTCGGCATTGTGCGGCAGCGAAAGTTTTTCCAATTCCTCCACCGTCACGTCGTTGCGTTGTTCCAGCGGCAACTCGGTTAAGAGAGGAAAGGCTTCTGCGCTACGCTCATTGGTGGCGAGGCTGGTGGTTGTAGTCGTATCGGCCATATGATTCACGCGATAATTGAAAATCATTTGATGAGCGAAAGTAGCAAGCTCGTGCTTTAATCGCAAGCGGCAATCTTTGACTCAAGTTGATAGCCGCTCTGCCTCGCGGTTGTTGCGAGGTGTGGCGAAGATTGTAAGTAGAAGCTCCGCTTCATCTATAAGCCGATATTCAGGATATTTGCCGGAAAGGGAATGGCTTTCATTCATGATAATAGGAACGCCATCGCCTCGTTTTTCCATCAAGAATTGGCGGCCTACCTGGAGATCATTCGTTCCAACCTGGCAACGAGCGAGCAGGTTCGTAATCAATTCATTCCGGGTAGCCTGCCGCAACGGGAGGCTCTCAATGGTTACGGTATTGGGCAAAGCGCCAGGAGAATAAAGCTCAAGCCGATCATCGAATATGAACAGGCGAATTTTAGAGCCGTGAATGGAATAGTCGCGATGAGCGACGGCATTGACGAGGGCTTCGAACACCGCTCTTTCGCTGTATTGTGGAATTTCAACGCGCCCGGGAGTTTTGACGGCGGCAACGGCCATGTTGCGGCGGACGAAAGCGAGCGCGTGTGCAATTTGCCGATCCAAAGCGCCTAAAATCCTAGTGGCATCGGTTTGATAGTTGGAGTCTTGGCGAATGCCGCGATAGCGTACCGCCTCGATGTACGCCCCCGGCAACCACGTTTCTGGATGCTCTGAACACATAAGAACACTGGCAACGGTAGCTCTCTCGATATTCGATTCGTCTTTTGAAAGCAATTTCATCTTGCGTAAGGTGGAAACCGCGTCTTCTAAACTAGTCGAAACGAAACGCCGCCATAACGTTTCGTCCAAAGTGTGCAAAGAGGTTTCCGGCACGGTTTGTTCATCAAACCGAATCACGCGTACTTGGCTGCGTTGTTGAAACAAGCGCGCAAGCTGCTCCTGCGTCAATTTTCGCTTCGCGCTGCCTTGACGCCAAAAATATCCCCCCGGACTTTCATGAACGAACAGACTGCGCGGCACCTCCACTTTAATAACCGCACGCATCACGCCCAGTGTGTCAGGCAGCTCCATGCGGAGGATTTTAACGTTGAGCGGTGGCTTGATCAGATCGTTACAAATCTCATGGATGAATTTTTCGACCAAGTCCAATTTGTCGAGTGGAATGCCCTCGATTTCGCGAGTCTTATCATCAATGCCGAGCACACAAACGCCGTCGTTGGTATTTGCCATTGCGGCAAGTTCGTCCGCAAGATTGTTCCGGCTCGGACCGTCAATTTTGTTGCCTTTGAAGCGAACCGCTTTGAGTTCGAAAACGGAATCTTCACCAAGCTGAATTTTGCGCACCAGTTCTTCATTTGCATCAAACATGTCCGTCTCCTTGACTGATTCGCCGATAACGCAACTCGAAAGCCTCACGACCGCCTTCCATAATTCGACAAACCTCATTTCGAATGGATTGTTCTTGCAAGCCGCCTTGTTGGATGATGCACGTTTGGCCTCCACGCACGTCGAGCGCGAGCACCAATTCGGCGTCGCCATTGACAACCAGGTTAGGGTTATGAGTCACAACGATGATCTGGCGGCGTTGTTTATTGTCGCGAAACTGCTGTACAATGAGGTCGTAGATCAAGTGATTGTCGAGATCGTCCTCCGGCTGGTCGAGAATCATCGGCTCATCACCATAAGCCAGTAAAAACGCCAGAATCGCCGAGGTCTTTTGGCCGGGCGAGCCTTGTTCGATTGGCCTGAAGGCGCGGCCGTCCGTGAGCGGACTGTAAGTCACTTTCAACGCGTCGCTTGGAAACCAATATTCGAGCCTGTCAAAAGCCTCGGGTTTGAGGCTGGTTAAATGTATCGCGAACCGATGATCGTGAAAGCCGGGGAAGCTCGAGTGTGCTTTCGCTCTTGTAAGCTTGCCCTTCAACTGATTGAGGCGCGCTTCGAAATCCGAAACCGAAGCCTGGCGGGGATAGTCACGATATAGCTCGTACAATAATCCGCTATTATCGTCCTCCGACCAAATATCATTTTGAAAGAGCGGCTTATCTTTTCCGATGATTTCACGAAATTCCGTTTCTACCGCGCTGCGGTCGCCGTAAGGAATAACTTCGATGCGTACATGAGGATTTGCAGCAATAATTCTAGCGAGAAATTCAGAGCGACGATGCGTCAGTTCTCTGCGTAGCTTGCAAAGCTTGGATAAACTGACTTGTGCCTGCTTCGCAATGTCATCTATAGTCTGTCTTTTGCCGTCAAGACTGGTAAGTTTCTGCTCCAAACGTTGGTGCTCTTGCACAAGGCGTCCATATTCACTCGGATCGCCGGCGCCGACTCCTCTTAGTTTCTCCATCAGGGTTTCGTATGCGAGGCTAGCATTCTTTAAAGCTTCTTTCCAAGAAGATTGCTCAATGTGACCCTGGCAATTCCGAGTAATCGTCTCGGCTTCCGCGGCAAGAGTTTCAATCTTATGCTTTAGAGTCACGAATTGCTCGGAAAGAGCTTGAACGTCTTGCAAAAGATTTTTATCGGGCGCATTTGCAACATCGAAAAGGCTGACATTGAGCGCTGCGGGAAGAGTTTGCCCGGCTGAGTCGCGCAAGCGTTTGCCGGTGTCGGCAAAGCTCTCTAACCAATCATTGACAGCACGTTCTTGTCGGCGACGAAGTTGGTATTCTTGCAATACATCCTTGTGTCCTGCGTTCTCAAAGACCGCGAGCTTCCTTTTGGCATCGTCTAACGCACCTTTCAGGCTGCCTTCCTCTGCGAGGCCGGCTGCGATTTCACGGGATTTCGCCCGCAACGCCAGGAATCGACTCTCTTCCTCGCGCCACGTTTCATCCCAACCCGCGCGATCTACTTCGGGTGATTCATCCACAATTCGCAAGAGCGCACTAGGCCGATTTGCCAACTCGAAAATTTGCTTCTGGCTATAAATGCGAACCGGGAAGCGACGGCGAACCTCTCCTATGGCAGCCTTCCAAGAACCATTCGTTTGTTCATCTTGGATTGCCTCCAACGTGGCGTTTTGATCCCATTGAATCCGATAACGCACTCCGTCTTTGCGGTACGTCACTTGAAGTTGAGTTTGCTCGGTGATAAGACCGCTATCATCTCGGCTACGCGGTATTTTTTTAAATTCCTCGAAATCGTCTCTGAGTTTTCCAAATAACTCGTCTTCGCGGCGAAGCGCGATGCGCATGAACTCGATCACGGAAGATTTGCCCGTGCCGCGGCCGCCGATGATCGCGTTGAACCAGGGATTGAATTTGATCTCAAGCGGCTGACCATGCCCCATGTATCTCGCTTTGTGAATCACAATCGACTCGATGACAAGAAGCGCATGACGATTGGGATCATCGGAAGTTTGATCTGAACGCCGCAGCGATAACGCGCCATCGAGCAGCGCCAAGCGTAGGCCGGCGAGATCAGGTTGCGTCATCTTCACCCACGTGTATTTCGTGCCGACGTGTGCCGGTAAATGCGCATCCGTGCCCAGCACTTCTGCGTGGCCCAGTTTCATTTGCGTGTACAACTCCGGCTTGGGATACGCCGGATCGTGTGTTTCCATTGCAAACCAATTCCGCTTTTCCAACACCTGTTGCAAGGTCACGCCGTGAATCTCGCGAAGCAGCCCTTTCGGCTGATCGACGTGCGCAGGGATAGCAATACCGCCGCGCTTCACAACTTCGTCGATCACCTCACTGACCGACTTATTTGTGCATTCGCCAGTAAGGCCAGGCGTGCCGCGGTAATCAACTGCGCCTAAAAGGCAGGCAATATCGTGGCTGGTTTTATTGGGATCTAAAATTACTAGGACGTGAATCCCGCCGTTTGTCGAGATTTCGATGCCGGGAAACAAGTGCAAACGTCTATAGCCGATTGGTTGTTCTATGTCCAGTTCTGTAAGTTCTTGCTTCAGGCGATCAATCCAGTTGCCGGAATTGTGATCTGTCACCGCAACACAATCGATATCGGCTCGCATAAAATCCAAGAGCCACTCGCGCGGCGTCCGATTCTTTAACTGAGTTTGATCCCGGCCCTTCCCATAATCTTCAGAGGCGGGAGTGTGGGCATGAAAGTCGAATTTCCACCATTTCGATCCGACCAGGCTATCGCGCTTGAGGTGCATATTCTACTGCTCTCTTGCAATTACCAATCGCTTTCGTTTATTGAATTATTTCCACGCCAATATAATTAAAGCAGAATTAGATTGCAATGTTCGCACGGCATCAAAACGTTTTCAGTTCCGTTTGACGGTAAAACCCAACTCCACGCTGCTGAATCCGGCAAACACGCCCAGCCCGTTTTGGATGTTCGTCAGCGGCTCGTTGAGATTGCGCGAGTCCTGTTGGCCGAAGGCATAGAGGTTCGCGTACTCTTGATTCACTTTGTAAACACGCACGCGATGTTGGCCGAGATAGGTGAGATCGAAGCGGCGAATTTGATAACGATTCTCTCGTATAGGCCGCGAGCGCGAAAAACCTGCGCCGCGCGGAAAGGGCAAGCGATCATTGATCGGCGTGCGCGTCGTTTCGATATTCTCCACGGTCACGAAATAAAAACTCTCGTCGGGATTGTTCCAACTCACCGTGATCGAAGAAGTATCAAACGGCGTAGGCGAGGCGGAAACTACAAACTCCGTTGCCGAGAGTTGCACGTTCTGCGGCGCGGGTGGAATATCCGTCGTCGCAGTTACGCGTTCATTTTCGCGCGCCACAGAGATAGTGAAACGGTCTCCGACTTCCACGCGCAAGTCGGAGCCGGCGTAATGATAATAGCCGCTATCACCGGGCGTGAGCACGAGTGGATACACTTTGCCGAATTTTTCGAGCGTCACTGTCGCGTTGTTAATCGGCGCACCGACCGTGTCTTCGGAAGTAATCGCGTAGGTCGAAGTGAGTTGAATATCGCGCACTGCCTCGCCGGAATAAAGATACGCGCGCACCACGAGCTTTTCCGATTCGGGCAGCAGGGGAGAGTTGGAATCGCAAGCACACAATGCCGCGCATGCGAGGAGCAGCATAAAAATTTTCATGAACGATCTTCCCGTTTTAGAATTTCGATGTCCTCGATCAAGCGCGCGATCTCCGCGGGCAACACGCCGTTGTACACGCCGCGAATATGGCGCTCGCGGTCAATCAAGAAAAAATTTTCCGTGTGCAGAATATCATTTTCCTCGCGCGGTTGGCCGAGGTCCTCGTCAGCGAAATAGGAGGAGCGCGCGAGACCGTAAATCATTTTGCGCTCGCCGGTGACGATGTGCCATTTGCCCGCGATGACCTCATTGCGCTCGGCATAACTCTTCAACACGGCAATCGAATCCAACTCCGGCGTGACGCTGTGCGAGAGCAAGAGCACTTCATTATCGTCTTTGAATGCTGCCTGCACTTTGCGCATGTTGCTCATCATATTCGGACAAATGCCGCCGCAAGAAGTGAAGATAAAATCCGCCACGTAAATCTTTCCGGCAAAGTTTTGTTCGGTGAGGCGTTCGTTGTTTTGATTGAACAAAACAAACGGCGCGATGCGCGGAATAGCATTGTGCTCCTCGGAGTTTGTAGCAATCCAATGCGGCGTGAAGTCCGCGCTCATGTAATAGGGCAGCGTTTCGCTTTCCGGCGCGCGCGAGTTACACGCGCACAGCAGCAGCAGTGCGGCGCTTATCAAACTTTGAAAAATTTTCTCCCACGAAAATAGAGCTCTCACGAAATTGAACAGCTTGTTCCGTGGCGGTTTCGCTTTCGCGGGAGAACACTTCTGCTTTGTGAGCAAAGAGCTCTCGTTTGAGAAACTAATCATTTTGTTGTGCCTCGCCGTTTTTCACTGTATAGCACAGCCGTGCGTTGAACAAGCCGTAGCGCTTGCCATTCTTCGCCACATAGTTTGTGTAGAGTTTTCCATTCTCGCGCCAGGCTTGTTGCAGGCCAACTTCCTTGCCATGCTGATATTGGTTGCGCTGCGCGATTTGTCCATGCGCGTACCACTCGCTCGCCTCGCCTTCGTGCTCGCCCTCGGCAAAATGATAAACAAACTTCTGCGCGCCGTTCGGCCACCAGCCTTTGTGCTCGCCGTGTTTCTTGCCGTTGCGATATTCGCGTTGCCACAGCAAGTTTCCATCTTCATACCACCGCCAACTTGTTCCGTGCTGAAGACCGCGAGCATACTCCGTCTTTGCTTGTAATTGACCTGTCGCATGCGTTTCCGTGAGCACACCGGAGTAAGGCTTTTCATCATAAAACAAAATGCCGTTACGCATACGAAGCTGCGGAGCATTTGCCGAGAGCGTTGCAACATGACTCTGTTGCATTTGACAGGCGTGCAGAAAGATTGCAGTGCTGATCGAGATGAAGGCGAGTCGTTTTATCATAAGCGAGCCAAGGCTTATTCCCCCCTTGAGGGGGGCCAGGGGGGTGTTGTTCGATATCATAATCATAGGCAAACAATTTTTTGAGGGGCGCGATTCTAAAAAATTTTTAGCCGATCAGCGACATCAAGAACACCCCCCGACCCCCCTCAAGGGGGGAATTGATTGCACGCTTTGCGCAAGCTAGAGCGTCGTCGTGCCGGGCGTGCCGTAATACTGGCCGCCGTTGATATACGGCGCGTCGTCCGTGATGTGATAATGATAAATGCCGTTAGGATATTCCGTGGTCGCGTGTTCGTGGCCGTGGTATTGATCGAGACTGCTGCTGATGACAACATTGCCGTTTTCCATCGGGCCATAAACCGGAAAGCCATCGAGCAAAAATCCAATCAATGATGCTTTACCGTTTTTCGCGGTGAGATAAAGCGGCTCCACGTGATAATGATATTGTCCGGCTTGTTGCGGATGACCGTTGTATTGGTCAAAGCTGTTGATCTCGCCCGTGAGCGGTTGATTGCCCGCAGCGAATTGATTATAGAGCACCACGCCGTTGAGCGCAATGCCGAACGGCCCGAGGCTCGTGCTCTGATGTGTGCTCGCAACTTTCGGGTTCGCCGGAATGCGCAGCGTGATGTTCTGTGTGACGATGCGATTGGGATTGAGTTGAAAGCTGGAGTTGCCGCCGTTGTACGCTTCGTAGCGCGAATCGGTTGTGCCGAAATATGGGCTGGGATGATCGGGCACGTCGTTCGTTTGCAAAATAATGAAATCGCCGTCAACGCTCACAGTTACAGCGCTCGAAAAGTTTTTGAAGACCGCGGGCACTTCGGTCGAAGCGGTGCTGTTGTCTTCCGGCTCCGTAGTGTTGGAGCAAGAAATAAAACTTGATATGCTCAACAACGCGATAAGCCCGAGGCTAAGTTTTCTTTTCATAGTTTGATTCTCCTCTTGGTGAGTTCATGCGTACTGCCGCTGCTCATGCGCGTGCATGAATTGCTTGGCGGCTTTATTCTTTAATACGCAGGACTGACAAAACACCCTATTTCAATTCCACCTTCAACGTCACCGTGGGCGTGAAGCCGAGCGTGACGATGTCGTTCACAATCACCGGGCTTGTGTCCAAGCGATACTCGCGATACCACACGTTTTTGTGATCGTACAAATTGAACACAGAGAGGCCGAGATCCCAATTCAACGCGCTGCTTTCAAATTGCCGCGAAAGGCTCACGTCCATGCGATGATAGGCGGGCAAGCGTTGCGCGTTTTTACCGCCCACGTGAATGTAGCTGCGCGTGCTGCCGTCGAGCAGTGCAATGCTGTATTGATTCTCCGGCGCAGTGTAGGGCGCGCCCGTGGCATAAACCCACGTGCCGGAAAAATTCCATTTGCCGAGTTTGTAATTGCCCACGAGCTTCACTTCATGCCTGCGATCTTGCGTGGCCGGATAAGGCGCGCCGTTGTTGAAGGGCGCGATCTTGTACTCCACTTTGCCGAGCGTGTAGCTCGCCCAGCCGTTGACTTTTCCGATTTTTTTCTGCGCGAGAAATTCGATGCCTTTCGCATAGCCGCTGCCGACAAAAAATAAATCTTCAATCGGCTCCTCCGGCGAGCGACGAAAGCGTTGCGAAAACTCCGCGACATTGTCGAGGTCTTTGTAATAGGCTTCGACATCAACCAAGAAGTCGCGATTCTCATAACTCGCGCCGAGGATTTGATGGCGCGCCACCGTGGGCGGAAGCTGCGCGTTCGACAATACCCAAAAGTCGCGATTGCCCTCCAGCACGTTTTCGTTGGTGATGCGATTCACGAATTGATGAT
The DNA here is from genome assembly GCA_041918175.1 of bacterium. Lineage (GTDB taxonomy): Bacteria > Zhuqueibacterota > Zhuqueibacteria > Zhuqueibacterales > Zhuqueibacteraceae > JABWAN01. The sequence continues at coordinate 45,140 of JAYRWE010000107.1, read as the reverse complement.
ACTCGCCGTATGCGCCTTTGAGCCAGAGATTTTTGTGCAGGAACCATTTGAAGGAAAAACGCGGCTCCAAATAATTTTCTTTGAGCGGGGCATAATTCGTTGCGCGCATGCCGAACGTCAACTCCAGCGGCGCAAACATTTTCCACTGATCTTGCAGATAGAATGAAGTTTGATCCGCTTGGTCGTTGCGCTGCAAAATCGCGATCGTATCATTTGAGGCGAAGCGGACGGCAGCCTCGGTGCGCACGCGCTGGGCTCCGAACTCGATGCGATGCGCGTTGGTGGCCTGCCATTCGTGATCGAATTGCAGCGTCAAATCCGTCACCTCGTTTTCCTCTTGTGAGCTGAACGCGCGCCGCAACGTGTTTTGATTGTCCGCGCCGGCGCTCAAACCGCGATGACTTGAACTGGAATAACTCGAATAAGCCGCGAGAAAGTTCGAATAGAAACGGTCGCTCCACACGCGCGCCCACTTTGCGCTCGCGCCCACATTGCCCCATTTCGTCACGTCATCGAAAGTCACGTTCGTGTTGGCCGGGCCACCGACCGGATTGCCTTGTCGAAAACGCACTGTGCCGAGGTCTTGCGAACGATCCAAATTGTCTTTGCTGTTATAGAAGCTCATGGAAAAAAGATCGCGCTGCGTGAGCGCATAGGAAAGCTTGCTATTCAAATCATAATAATAAAAATCCGGCGTGACAGTCACCGCGCGCGTGGCAATGCCGCCGCGACCGGGTGCGACCGGTGTTTCTTCGGTTGAGCCGCTCGCATTATTTTGTCCGGTGAGCGACGCATAAATTTTGTTATAAAGATTGCTCTTGATCACGTCCATATAAGAACGCCGAAACGAAAGCAGCCACGCGCCGCGATGCCCGAGCGGAATTTGCGTGGTGCCGCTGCCGCTCAAAAGATTCACGCTCGCGCTCGCATTGAAATCATCAAAGCTGCCGGATTTGCCCGTGAGTTCCACCACGCTCGCAGTGCGTCCGCCAAACTTTGCGGGAAAGCCGCCTTTGAATACGCGCACGTCTTTCACGGCCTCGGGATTGAACGCGCTGATGAAACCAAAAAGATGATCCACATGATAAATCGTCATGCCGTCGAAGAGCACGTGATTTTCATCTGGCGTGCCGCCACGAATATATAAACCCGAGGAGCCGTCGTTCACGCCGCTGATGCCGGGCAAGAGTTGCAGCGCGCGAAAAATATCCGTCTCGCCGAGGCCGGGCAATGAAGCAATCTGCCGCGGCGAAATGCGCACTTGCGCCGGCTCCGCGGTGACTTCCATCGTTTGCAAATTCTCCGCGGTGACCACGACCTCGTCGCTTTGCAAAACGCTTTGCCGCAGCTTGAGCGTGAGCGCTTCCTGGCCGGGCTTCGCGTCGATTGCGAGTTCAAGCGGATGATAGCCGATGTGTTGCGCGCGCAATGTGCATGGGCCGGCAGCAACATTCACGAGCACGAAGTAGCCATTGACATTTGAAGACGTGCCTTGCGAGGTGCCTTTGACCAGCACGCTCGCATAGGGTAAAGTCTCGCCGCTTTCCGCGTCGCGAATGTAGCCTTTGAGATTGACCTTGCGATTCACGATCACGATTTGTCCGTCGTTCATGGCCTCGAACGTGAGCGGTGTGGTTTTGAGAATTTCCTCCAACGCTTGGCGCAATGTGACGTTGGCGCATTTGCAATCAACTGTGAACTCGCGCACGCGCGCATCGTCGAACACGATTTGCAATTTCGTTTGCGCCACGAGCGTTTGCAACGCCTCACGCAAAGGCAGATTGCTCACTTCCAAAGTCACGCGCACTTTGTCGAGGGCGGCTTTGTCGGTAATGCTCGAAGCTGAAGCGAATGCGGCGAATAGAAGAGTGAAAAGTAGGAGAAGTTTTTTTTTCATAGGTTCATCAAAAGCTGGTTCAAATTGGCGAACACCTTCTTGTGCAAAACCGTCTCGAACTGTCATTCTGTAAGAACCTTCCCTCGTGCTCGGCTAAACACCAAGAACTCGGGAAGTTCCTTCAGGATGACAATGGTGAGGAAGGCAAGTGTTACAACATTAAATTCTAGTTGAGGCGGCTGGATGCCTTTAAAGCAAAAGCTTAGGACAGAAAAATGTAGGGCAGAAAAATAAAGCCTGGATTCAGACGAGTGAAGTTGAGGGCATCACACGAAAGAAAACAACTGGCATCTTTCTGTCCTCCATCTTTCTGTCCTCTAAACGCTTTTAAGATGCAGGTGTAGCTTCATGTTGTAGTATTTGGCAAAGCACACTCACCGCTTGAATCCTCTGCGCACGATCACGATCTGCTCGTCCGAAGTGATCTCGTAATCTAGCGACGTACTTTTGAGCAATTCTCCCAACGCGGCGCGGACGCTCAATTCTTTGCAGGCGCAACTCACTTTCACTTCTTTCACGAGCGCATCGCTATAAACGATTTGCAATTTCGTTTGCGACACGATTGTTTGCAGCGCCTCGCGCAGCGATACGTTCTCCGCTTGCAGCGACACGCGCAATTCATCGAGTGCGATCAAACTTTGACCGGCGTCAAAGCGACTCGCTGCGAGATGCACGCGCTTCCAAGTTTTAAAACCGCTCGACATTGGTTCCATGCCCTGCGGTCTTGCGCCGCCGAAGCCTCCGCGTGGACGCCCACCGCCGGGAGGGCCGCCTCCGGGAAAACCTCCGCTCGGTGGACCGCCGGGCCTGCCGCCAAATCCGCCTTCGCGGCCCATGCGTTCGCGCATCATGTCGCGATTCACTTCGCCCAACTCGAAACCGAGGCTTAAAATTTTTCCCAACTCCGCGGCAAGGGTTTGCGATTGATCCGTAATGCTTTTTAACGGAATGCTCAGTTCGCACACCAACTCGCCCTCCACTTGCGAGGCGGCAGCTACGATGCCGTAAGCATTCGTCACGGGTGCGCGATTGCGCGCGTCCTTTTCCGGGCCGATGATTTCAAGTTCGCGCAGCATCACGGCAAATTGCGCCGGGCTTCCGCTTTCGTCAAGTTGCGCGGGATCGGGACGGAAATTTTTATCGTAATTCATCATGCCCAGCGGGAAGCGCACGCCGAAAGTTTTTTTATTTTTCCCCGAAGCATCGAGCCAAACCGTGAAGCCGAAGCGGAGCGCTTGGCGTTGCGTCGCTTCGTCAAAGCGCAAGCACAGATAGAGCGCGCTCGAATCGTTCTTCAAACCAAAACCGAGCTTTTCTTTTTCTAAATAAGAAAAAGCCTCAGCCCACTCTTCGACGTCGCCATCGACTTTGATCTCCACGCTACGCCACGAGCTGGCGAGATCGTGCTTTTGTTTTGCCCAAGACATACTGGCGCAGGCAAGAGTGGCCGCGAGCAAGAATGAAATGCGCTTCATGATTAGGTCACCGTGATGAGCAATTGATTGTTGGCAAACTGTGTTTGATATCTTTTTAAGGAAGTGTTCGCCGGGCCTTTGGTCACTTGCCCGCTGGTGTTGAATTGCGAACCGTGACACGGACAGGTATAAGTGGAGTTGCTAAAATTGGTGATGGTGCAGTTTTGATGCGTGCAGATCGCGCTTACGGCAACGAACGTATCTTGCGCGGTGCGCGCAACAAGCAAAGAAGAGTTGGAATATTGCACGAGCGCCGCACTGCCCACGCTCGCGAGCGGAGAACTCGCATCAATGACGAGCGTGATGGCGCCATTGGACAGCGTTGCGGAAATTCGCGTGAGGGCGCTGCCGCTCGAACTCGCGGGATCGTCGGAACTGCATGCTTGCAACAATGCACTCAATACGCCGCCGAGCACAGCCGCTTGGGTTAATTCACTGGCTTGTTGGCAAAATTCTCGACGCGTTATGAAGCGAACCTCAGTCATACAAATGCTCCTGATTTTTAGGTGGGAGAGGAGGTCAAATGATAATACGTTTGACGCTTGAAAGACCCTATGGGCTTTCACAAAAAGGCGGGATTTTTTTCTCGTGCTACGCCACGGAGGTTTCCCAAAAAATTTACGCTCTTTTTATGAGCAGATTGAGACCCACGCCGCCAACGATACACACGCCGCCGATGACGATACGCCAGGTTACTTCTTCGCCATTGATTGCGGCGCCGAGCGCGACCGCTAGTAACGGCGTGACGAGCGCAATGAGCATGGTTTTCGTCACCGCGAGATTTTTAACCAACCACAGAAACAGCATGAAGGCTACGCAGGAACCAATGAGCGCAAGATAGAGCAAGCAGAGCCACGCTTTCGGCGTCCAAACATAATTGAGCGGATTGCCTTCCGTGAGCAAACCGGCGCCGAGCAGAAGCGGAAATCCGAAAATCATTTGCCCCGCCGCCAGTGTGAGCGTGTTGATTTTTTGCCCGTGCGCTTTCACGAGCACATTGCAAAATGAAACCATGACGCCGCCGCATAAAATGCCGAGCGTGGCAAGCGGCGCAAGCGCGCTTTTGAGTTCAACTTGATTGACGAGAATCAAACCCACGCCGGCAAGCCCGAGCACAACGCCGAAAATTTTCGCGGGCGTGATTTGCTCCGTGGGCAGCATGTAATGCGCGAAGAACATGCCGAAGAGCGGAATCGTTGCGTGCAACAACGCCGCGAGACCGGAAGAGACATGCTGTTCTCCCCAAAAAAGCAGGCCGTAATTCAACGCGACGCTGAGGACGCCGATGGTTGCAATGACCTGCCAAGCTTTGCGTTCGCGGGGCAGCGCCATTTTTCGCGCCCAAATAATGGCGCTGAGGATTGCGCCTGCGATGAGAAAGCGCATGCCCGCGTAGGTCAGCGGCGGCAAATCGCTTAAACCGATTTTGATGACGAGCCAGGTTGTTCCCCAAATGGCGCAGAGCGAGAGCCACGCGAGAACGATGGTCGATTTTTTCGCGGAAGTGTGAGTCACGGGAGCTTGGCGATTGGTTATTGGGAAATGGGATTATGGGGGATCGTTTCGGAATTGTTGTGATCAGCTCGACAGGTGTGCGAGTTGTTGTTGCACGATCTCCCACATGCGGCGCACGTGGCGTTCTTCCGTGCGAATGCCGCCAATGGCGCAACGCAGGACGAACCGGCCGTTGAGTTTGGTGTGTGATAAAAAAATTTCGCGCGTGTTGTTCACAGCTTCCAAAAGATTTTCATTCAAACGATTCAAATCTTCCTCGTTCTGCATGCGCGAGGGATGCGCGCGAAAGCAAACGAGGCTGAACGGCGCCGGCGCCATGCGCTCAAAATCATGATGCGTATCGATCCAACTTGCGAGTTGCTGCGCGAGACGCACATGCTCGCGCAAGCGCGCAGCCAGCCCTTCCCAGCCGAAATAGCGCAACACGAACCACAGCTTCAGCGCGCGAAAACGCCGGCCCAGCGGAATGCCGTAATCCATGAAGTTTTCCACTTCTTGATCTTGCGCGGTGCGCAGATATTCCGCGACGAGGCTGAACGCGCGGCGCAGCGTCTCCGGCTTGCGCGTGAAGAGCACGCTCAAATCCAACGGCACGAAGAGCCATTTGTGCGGATTAACGACGAACGAATCCGCATGTTCGCAGCCTTCGAGCACCCAGCGCATTTCCGGAATGATGGCCGCAGAGCCGCCATACGCGGCATCAACGTGCAGCCACACGTTTTCTTTTTTGCAAATCGCGGCAAGAGCCGGAATCGGATCGATGCTCGTGATCGAAGTCGTGCCGACGGTGGCGGCGACGCACATGGGTTGCCAACCTGCGGCGCGATCTTCATTGAGCGCGTGTTGCAGCGCTTCGGGCCGCATTCGAAATCGTTCATCGACTGCAATTTTACGCACGCCGGCTTGGCCGAGACCGAGAATGAGCGCGGCTTTATCGAACGACGAATGCACGTGCTCGGAAGCATAAACACGCAAGCGCGGCAACTCTTTTCTTCCAGCCATGCCGTGTTCGCGCATGGTGAGATCCTGGAGTTCTTCGCGCGCCGCGGCCATTGCGTGCATAATGCTGATCGAAGCCGAGTCGTACATGATACCCCAAAACGTTTCGGGCAATCCTAGCATTTGGCGCAGCCACGCGAGCGTCACTTGTTCAAGCTCGGTTGCCGCGGGACAACTTTTCCATAGCATAGCGTTGGGGTTGAGCGTAGCGCTCAACATTTCCGCAAGCACGCCCGGGCCGCTGCCGCTGCTCACGAAATACGCAAAGAAGTCGGGATGATTCCAATGCGTCATCGCGGGCATGAGAAGGCGATCGACGTCCGCGAGTATGTTGGGCATCGGCTCGCCGGTTTGCGGCGGAGCGTTCGGCAATTGCGTGCGCAACTCTCCGGGCTTGATCGCAGGAAGCACGCGATGCGCATCGAGGTTCGTAAAAAAGTCTGCAATCCAATCAACAAGCTGATGCCCATAGCGGCGAAATTCTTCGGGCGGCATATCGCCGAGTGGAGGCGCGGGCGAGGCGAAGGTTGAAGAGAAGGGCATGGGGGGAACGTGCTAGACTCGGTTTGAGGTTTGACTCTCTATTGCTCTTGCAAGCGCGCAAGAAATCGCTGCAATTCTTGCGCGTAAATTTTTTTTAAGCCCATTGCTTTTTTGCGCACGGCAATCTTAGCATAGATTGCGGCAAAGCATTCTTGCCGTTCGCGCAAATCAGCCTCTAACGAAAGCAATCTGGATTTTTCCATCGTTATCTCGCTCGCCTTGTGCAAGAAAGATTTCGCGTAGGGAGGGAACAGCGACCGCATTGCCGGCGGTCGCTGTGAAGGATGAAACTCAAACCGCGGTTTTTACACTGGTCAGCAATTCTTCGCGCGTAAGCGTGTCTCTGCGACCGAGCGTGCGCAGGAAACGATAATGCGCCGCAATCGCAGCGCGGATCGTCGGATAGGAAACGTACTTGATGCCGAAATCTTCGCAGGCTTTGCGCACGATCCGGCTCACTTCGGGATAATGAACGTGGCAGATGCGCGGGAAGAGATGATGCTCGATTTGGAAATTCAACCCGCCGAGCAGCCAATAGGCGAGTTTGTTTTTCGGCGCAAAGTTCGCCGTGGTTTCGACTTCGTGAATGGCCCATTCGTTTTCAATCGTTGGCGGCGCGAGATTCGGCTTGGGAAAAGTATTGCCTTCAATGACATGCGCGAGTTGAAACGTGACCGCCAAAGTGAAGCCGAGCACAAAATGCACGAAGATAAAAAACGCGAGCACGTACAAGACGGGATGGAAGAACATCGGCAGCACGAGCATGTAGCCGAAGTAAAATAATTTGGTGAGAAAAAAAAGCGTCGTGTCTTTGGTGGAAGGCTTGGGCAGTTGATACTCGCCGATGCGGCCCGTGAAAAATTTGCGGAAGTCGCCGATGGTGACCCAGAGCAGGGACATGAAGCAATACGCGGGGAACGCATAGAGGTGTTGCAAGCGATGCCACGGCTTGCGCGGCTGCTCCGGGCTCATGCGCAAAATGCCGTCGATTTGAATGTCTTCATCCAACTCGACGATGTTCGTGTACGTGTGATGCAGGACGTTGTGTTTGTGTTTCCAAAACCAATCGCTGCCGCCGATAAAGTTAATGGTGAAGCCCATGATGCGATTCACATACTTGTTCTTCGAATAGCTTTCATGATTGCCGTCGTGCATGATATTGAAGCCGACCCATGCCAAGCCCTGCGCTACGGCCACGGCGGTGATGATTGCCATGATGAGCGAAGACGTCGCGAAGACGAGAATCGCGTACGAAGCGATGAGCCAAAACAGGATCAGAGCGGTTTTGAGATACATGCGCCAATCGCCGTGCGGCGAGAGCCCGTGCTCTTCAAAATAGTTATAGACGCGCTTTTTGACGTCTTCATAAAAGCCGACATGTGCCGTGAAGCTGAGTTTCTGCATAGCGCACATTCCTTTTTTGAGTTTGCCGGCGCGTCGCAAGCGGGCGAGAGCGACGCGGCCCGAGGTTTTTGGGGAAAGTGGATTGTGTCTGGGATGACGTGAAACTTGTGCGGCGAGAGCCGCAAAACCCGGAGGGTCCTTTCCGTGGCCTTTGCAAGTAATGAAGCGCAACGTACAATGAAAAAGAAACAAAAACAAGTTCGATGTCGGTCATTTTACCAACGGTTTCTTCTTCGTCTCCCAATAAATGCCGCGTATGATCACGGCAGATCTTCCGATATGCCTGCCCACTTAGAAAGATTTTTGATCGCCGTGTTTCTCGCTGCAACATCGGCGTTGCTTCTTCGTCTCTTTTTGAAAAAGGAGGCTGTTATGCGTTCTAAAAGTTCATTCGTCTTTTTCTTCATTGCACTCATTGCGTTGCTCGCGCGTTATCCCGCGGAAGGTGCTCGCCCGCAAAACCAGGATGGTGGTTGGCGCATTGTCATTGCCGCGGCCGACGAACCGGGCGAACCGATGCTCGTCACGGGCACGGCTTACGCTGCGGACGGCAAAACACCGCTCGCCGGCGTTGAGGTTTATGTTTATCACACCGACAACGAGGGTTATTATCGCAAAGGCACGACCAGCTCTTCGAACCCGCGTCTGCACGGCACAATGATCACCAATGCCGAGGGCAAGTATGAATATCGCACGATTCGGCCCGCTTCTTATCCCGACAGTCGCAATCCCGCGCATGTGCATTATGTGATCGCGCGCAGTGGACGCGAGAAGCAATATGGCGAGCTGCAATTTGAGGGCGATCGTTTATTGCCCAACCATGGCAAATTATCTGAAGAGCAAAAGCGCGATACGTTTGCAGAGATTCGCCCGATTACGAAAGATGAGCAGGGCGTGTGGAGGGTCGTGAAAGATTTAAAGGTGAGGTGAACTGGTTGAGGAAATTTGCGTCTGTGCTTTGCCGCAGCACCTTCAGGGTTCAAACACCGCCACTGCGCGCACGGGCGAGCCGGTACCGCCTCTGATTTTCAACGGCAATCCGATAAAGCGAAAACGTCCGCGACCGATTAGCTCGTGCAAGTTGATTAGGTTCTCATAGTGCGTGAAACCCAACGCGCCGCAGAGAGCATGTACTTCTTTGTTCGAGACATGACGCACGCCCGGCGAAGCGGTTTCCACACCGAAGGCCGCGATCTTGAGCGCGCCCAACCAACGCGCTGCCGCTACGCTGAGGCCCGGCCCATGAAACCAATCTTGCGTTCCATACGCGCGACGATAGTGATCCGTGTAGAGCAACACCGTATCGCCGGGCTTGATGACTTCACCGGTTGCGGCAAGCGCGCGCTCCAAATCGTTCGGCTCGATGAAGTCGCGCAGCGTTTTGTGTGAGAGATCCAAGCAAAGACCTTCGGTGTAAAACATGGCGAGGGGCATGGTGTCGATAGATTGATCGCGATAAGCGCGCGCCATATGATTGAAAGCATCGACATGCGTGCCAGTGTGTTCGCCGAGGGTGAGGCGATGCACCGCGGGCGTGGCCGGTGCGCTTGTGGTGAGGCCCTCCCATTCTTCATGCGAGGCATGCAGCGTTATTTCCACTTCCGGCAGACCAGGAAACACGGGCATACCGGGATAGATCTCTTGGCTCAGGTCGATGATTTCTAACATAGACGTTCATTCCACGCGAATGCCAAAATTTTTCCCGTTGCGCAAAGCATATGAGGCGCCGCACTCAGCTTCGCAGCGATCATTCTTCCGCTAAACGATACAATCTCACTCCTACCCCAAAAAGCCAGAGTGTTGCGAACACGGCGTTCAGAATCACGGCAACGCTCACGCCCGCCACGGCAATGAGGCCGAGCGCTCCGGTCCCCATACCAATATATGCGGTCAGTTTGCTGAACACGCTGCGCCGCATTACATATCCGATCAACAGGAAGCCGAAGGAGAGCGTGCCGATGGCGTAGACCAAAGCCAGCGGCGAAGCGATCACCGCGGCGGGGTAATTGGCCGCAGCGTGCAAGAGCGCACGCTGGCTTTCGGAAGTCGTGACGACATAATCCTGGCTGAGCATGAGCAGCGCCGCATAAGCAGTCCAATTGACCGCAAGCTCAAGCGTCACGAACAAGCCGATGAAGGCGACGCCGATGAGCATGACAAGACGATCGTTTTCCCGCAAAGCAAAGTACAGCGCGAGTGCAACCGGCACAAAGAGGAAATTCGTTAGCACTGAGATGCCGATAATGCCCCACCAAACGCTCGTCTTGTCGGCGAGATAGCTCAACCATGCTGCACCGCCCGTGGGCGGCAAACCGGCAGTAGCATATAATGCAATGATGAAGAGATAGGCGATAGCAATTGCGAGCGCCGCAAAACCGCCGAGGCGATAGATACGCCTCGACTCAGGCGGGTGCGCACTTGTGGCCGCTGGCGTGATATTCATTTGCTAACCTCCCCATCAAACATGTTGATCAACGAGAATCGGGTTGCCGTCGGGGTCCACGGCAACAAAGCTTGCGGGGCCGCTCGTATTTTCATCCGCCTCGCTTTGCAACACCACACCCGCTGCTTTCAATTGACGCTGCAATTCGCGCACGTCTGTGAACGAAGCAAGCTTTTGCGCGTTGCTATCCCAGCCGGGATTGAAGGTGAGAATATTTTTTTCAAACATGCCTTGAAAGAGGCCAATCACATGATCGCCATTTTTCAAGATGAGCCAGTTATGCTCGGCATTTCCTGCGAACGGCTTGAAGCCAAATTTCTCATAAAATGCCTGTGACGCTGCAATGTCTTTCACCGCCAAGCTGATTGAAAACGCGCCGAGTTCCATGTTTGCTCCCGTGAAGGGTTCGTTGCTTAATGCTGCGTGATTTTGTTTGGCATACTTTGAAAAGTGCCAAAAGTTGCGCGGCCTTTTTTGAAAGTTGAAACCGGAGGAAGAGGCGAAGAATGCAAATTTGCAGAAAGGAGGAAGCAGAAGACGCAAGTAGAGCCTTGTGGTGTTCATTGCTTTGGCGTTTACGACGCGACCTTATTTCCGTACTTGTTCGCGGAAATGATTCGCTGCGGTTGGCGCCTATGCGCGGGTTGGGGAATCGCGCAAATATTCAAAGCTCTTTTTCGCGAAACAAAAAAAGCCAGCCCGGTTTAAATTGGACTGGCTTGGTTATAACACCGCAGCGCCATCGCGCCGGTGAAATTTACTTCTTCAAGCTGGCTTGGTAGTCTTTGATATTCGTAAATCCCGCCTTGTGCACTTTCGCCCAGAGTGCTTTCATGGCCGAGGCCGTCTTGGCTTTCTGCGCTGCGGTGCGCACGAACTTCGCGCCGGGCTTGTTGCTCGCTGCAGGCTTTGGTTGTGGCTTGCTCGTGGCGCTCTTGCCTCCCAATTGCGCGCGCAGTTCCATAATCTCCGCGTCAATGCGACTCTTCTCGCCCTCCAAATTTGCGAGCGCCAATTCTACAATTCGCTTGTGATCTACTGGCATGACTGGTTCCTTTGAGTTGATCATAAAATGTTTGAACTACCGTGAGGTTGGCACAAGGGTAGAGACGCCGCGAGTGCCAGCAAGAATATACAGCATCGCATTTCGATTTCCAATGTGAATATCTCACGTATAGAGTTGCTAGCAGGCACCTTTTCGTTTGGAATAGAATGACGTTGAGCACGTCGCGCGAACAGCAAGTTTATCCAACTGCGTTGGAGCAATACTCCCTTGTTGCTTTCAGGGCGCTCCGGCGTATTCTAATGGAATATAAGAGCGGCCGCAGCGCGGAGCTGCTGTAAAAATGTGTTTTGTCCAGAATGATAATCTGTTATATTCATTTCGAATTCAGACAATCCCATGCTAACACAAATGACCAACACTCCCGCAAAATTTCCTATTGAAATTGCGACGATCGTGGAGTGAGTCGTCACCTCGTTTTCACGCGCGAGTGTCGTTCTTTTCGGCTCGTATGCCAATGGCAACGCCACACGCGATAGTGGCTTGGATTTGCTCGGCAGCTTGGAAACCGATTTTATCTGAACGCGGGATGGTTTAGCTTGGAAAGGCTATTGTCATCAACGAGAATCACAGCAAAGATATTGCACTTTCATCTGAGAGAGGAGCAGCTTTATGGCTTCAAAGAAGCAGTTCAAAGTTACATACTCCACCATGGGCGCGAACTTGGAAAAATTCCATCGCGACTTTGACCGTGCGGTGGAGCGCGTGCGCAAGAATTTCGGCAAATCATATCCGCACGTGATCAACAATCAAGACGTCGCGGGCAGCGGCGCGCTCATGGCAACGCATAGCCCGATTGACACACGCCTCAATCTCGCGAATTTTCATCAAGCCACAGTGGAAGAAATGCAGAGCGCCGTGGCTGCGGCGAAAGCGGCGTTTCCTGCGTGGGGCGCGATGAACTATCGCAAGCGTGCCAAGCTCATGCGTCGCGCTGCAAAATTGATTCGCGAGGCGAAGTATGAACTCGGCGCGATCATGAGTTTCGAAGCGGGCAAGAATCGTTTCGAGGCCATGGGCGATGCCGAAGAGTCCGCGGACTTGATTGATTATTACGCGGATCAACTTGTCGACGCGAAAGGTTTTTCCATGCCGCTTGGCCGGCTTTCGCCGAATGAGCGTACGCGCTCGGTGCTGCGACCCTATGGCGTGTGGGCCGTGATTGCGCCGTTCAATTTTCCGCTCGCGCTTTCCGCGGGCATGAGCGCGGGCGCATTGCTTGGCGGCAACACGGTGGTGTTCAAGCCTTCGCGCGAAACCTTGTTGACCGGCTATATGCTCGCGGAAATTTATCGCGCCGCCGGGCTGCCCGAGGGCGTGTTTAATTTTATCGCCGGCGATCGCGAGATTGGCAGCAAGCTCGTCGAACATCCCGATCTCAACGGCATCGTTTTCACCGGCTCGAAGAATGTGGGCATGCAGCTCTTCCACAATTTCAGCCGTGATTTTATCAAGCCTGTGTTGGTTGAAATGGGCGGCAAAAACCCTGCGATTGTGATGCCGAGCGCTGATCTTGACCTGGCCGCGGAGGGCGTAATGAAATCCGCGTTCGGTTTGCAAGGGCAGAAGTGCAGCGCGTGCTCGCGTGTTTATGTGCATGCTAAAGTCAAAGACGAGTTCATGAAACTCTTGCTCGAAAAAACCGCGAAGCTGCGCATCGGCGATCCGACGCAGCGCGAGGTGTACATGGGCCCGGTGATTCACCAACGCGCGCGCGACAAATTTTTATCCGCGGTGGAAGAAGGCAAGAAGAGCGGCACGATCGTCGCGGGCGGCAATGCGCTGCGCGAAGGCGAATATGCGAACGGCTATTTCGTGCAACCCACGATCATCGACAACTTGCCGCTGGAGCATCATCTTTTTTATGAAGAGCTTTTTTTGCCTGTGCTCACCGTCGGCCAAGTCAATTCGCTGGAAGAGGCGATTCAACTCAGCAACAAAGCCGAGTATGGTTTGACCGCAGGCATTTTTTCCGGCAAGAAAAAAGAGCTGCAATACTTCTTCGATCACATTGAGGCGGGCGTGACCTATGCGAATCGCCGCACGGGCGCGACCACAGGCGCATGGCCGGGCGTGAATTCGTTTTGCGGTTGGAAAGGCTCGGGCGGCAGCGGCAAAGGCGGCTGCGGCCCCTATTATGTGCAACAATTCATGCGCGAGCAAAGCCGCACTTTGATGAAGTGAAGGTATCTTTCACGTAAGTCAAACCTCGCGCTGAGAAACAGGTGAGCGCTCTCGCCGGTTTCTCGCTATAATGGACGAGGCGACATTTCTGGCCTGCAAACTTGGGAACTCCGGCGCTTGCGTAACCGCGGCGGCAACGACGTGGTTTAAGCAGGCGCCGGAGGCCAGACTCATCTTCAAAAAAGGAGTACCCGTGCGAATCGCGCCTCGTGTCCCTCGCGCTCCTGCTCTTTCCGGCCTCATACAAGCCAGCCTCGTTGCGTTGCCGCTGTTGCTCTCCTCTATAGCGCAAGCTCAAATTGAACCTCCTGTTCGTCAGTCGGTCAACCTGCGACCGCAAAGCTCGGAAGTAACGGCTGAAGTACATGGCAATCGCGTGAGCCAGTGGTTAGATCGCACGCCGGAGTTGCACCATTCTGCGCCGCTCGCCGCAGAGGATTGCGCCATGATGTACAATCCCGTCACGCGCCGCGTCATTCTCTTCGGTGGAAAAAATGATGACGATGAAAATCTGAATGAGATTTGGAGCTTGGATCTCGATGCGCAAAGCTGGGAGCAGATTGTGGCGGAAAATGCAGGTCCGCCGGCGAGCGAGGATCATACTGCGATCTACGATCCGCTCGGCCATCGCATGATCATTTACGGCGGCGAGAATGGCACGACCACGAATCATACCTGGGCATTTGATTTCGAAACGAAACTTTGGCGCGACATCACCGCGCCCAATGCGCCCGCACGCGAAGATCATTCTGCGATCTATGAGTCGCGTCATCATCGTATGATCATTTTCGGCGGAAGGCACAACGACGGCGAAAACGATTATATTAACCTGCATGAAGTCTGGGCGCTCGACCTCGATCCGCACTCCCCGCGTTTTGAAAAATGGCAGAATCTCACCATCAACGAAAAACATCCGCTCGGACGCTCTGACCACGCAGTGGTTTATGACAGCTTGAAAAACCGCATGATTATTTTTGCCGGTTGGGATAAAGAGAAGAAGGAGTATTTGAAGGATACTTGGGCGTTTTATTTCGAGGACAGCACCGGCGCGCGGCCGTATTGGCGGCAAATCAAAACCAAATTTTCCCACCCGCATGAACGCCGACATGCCGCAGGCGTGTACGATGCCTCACACAATTGTTTTATCGTTTTCGGCGGCTTTGGCGATGAAGGTTATCTCAACGACGTTTGGGCGCTCAATCTCAACACAGATATTTGGGTCAATATCACTCCCGGCCCACAGCCGCGCCTTGACCATCAGGTTGTATACGATGCAGCGAGCAAACGTTTGCTGCTCTATGGCGGCGACGCGCGTATGACGCGCAAGTTTCATGACGTGTGGGAATTGCAAATCGATCCCCAAATCTCGTTTGAAGAATTGGAGCATGCGGCAACGACCAAAGTGAAAAAGGCGAAAAACAAAAAGGATTGAACGGGCCGAAATTCCTAGCCACGAAAGAGCCGTAACCACGGATCGCATGAAGTACACGAAGGAGCTGAGTGACAAGCTTCCGAGTGCGTTCATGAAATCCGCGGTTATTTTTTTACCCTGCCAACCCCGCACACCCTCTGATTAGGGCTTGATAAAGTCCGCGACTTTGCTAAATTCTCGCCGTTACAATTGAGCAAGCCCGCGTCCATCGGACGCTGTTGCGAAGAATCTCATTGCAAATTTCAATGCTTTTGAATTGGAGAAGGAAGTGCCATGCAAACCAACATGACCACGACCACATTCACGCTCGACGGCTATCGCGTGAAGCGAAATCTCGGCGTGGTGCGCGGCATCACCGTGCGCTCGCGTTCGATCTTCGGCACCATCGGCGGTTCGTTGCAAACGCTGTTCGGCGGCAACATTACGCTGTTCACGGAACTGTGCGAGAAGACGCGCGTCGAAGCATTTGACATGATGGTTGCGCATGCCGAGCAAATGGGTGCCAACGCCATCATCGGCATTCGCTATGACGCCAACGAAGTGATGCAAGGCGTGACCGAGGTGCTGTGCTACGGCACCGCAGTCGTCGTTGCACCAGAATAACTTGGAGTGATGGAGCGGTGGATTGATGGAGTGGTGGGGCCCAGTAATCCATCAATCCACAAATCCAATAATCCACAAATCCACCAATCCAATAACCGAACTCCCATGCCCACCTCCAAAGTGATGTCCATGTCCGAAGCGATTCGGAGCTTTGTTCATGACGGCGATACCGTTGCTATTGAAGGCTTCACGCATTTGATCTGCTTTGCCGCAGCGCATGAAATCATTCGGCAGCACAAACGCGAGCTGACGATCTGCCGCTTGACACCGGATTTGATTTATGATCAACTCATTGCCGCGGGTTGTGTGAAGAAGCTCATCTTTTCATGGGCCGGCAATCCCGGCGTGGGACCGTTGTATGCACTGCGGCGCGCCGTGGAAAAAGGCAAACCGCATCCGATTGAGCTTGATGAATACTCGCACTTCGGCATGGCCATGCGTTTCTTCGCGGGCGCTTCGAAACTGCCGTTCATGCCGCTGCGCAGCTATCACGGCACGGACTTGCCGAAGGTTAATTCCAACATCCGCAAAGTCACGTGTCCCTTCACGAATGAAGAATTGTATTGCGTACCCGCGCTGCATCCTGATGTTGCCATTGTGCATGCGCAGCGCGCGGACGCGGAGGGCAACACACAAATTTGGGGACTCACCGGCGTGCAGAAAGAAGCCGCGTTCGCCTCGAAGCGCGTCATCGTCGTGGTCGAGGAACTCGTGGAGCAAACCGTGATTCGCCGCGACCCGAATCGCACCGTGATTCCTGGCATGATTGTGAGCGCTGTGGTTGTCGAACCCTTCGGCGCGCACCCGAGTTTCGCGCAGGGTTATTACGATCGCGACAATGATTTTTATATCAAGTGGGAAGACCATTCCAAAGATGAGCAAAAGCTCGCGGCGTATTTGCAAGAGTGGGTCTATGATCTTCCCGACCGCGCCGCGTATTGGGCGAAAATGCCGAGCGTTGATCGCGAACGGCTCAAAGTAAAACCCTGCATGAGCGGTGAGGTGGATTATGGATTTTGAAGCTAATTTTGCAAAGCAAGAGGGTGATTATGGCCGAGTCAAAGCTTTATAGTGAGCGTACCAACCTATGGACAGTTCTTATCGCCATTGGCGTCGCACTAATCGGAGTTCTTTTTCTTTCTATTGCAGCAAAGTGGCAATGGTTGGCTGGCTATCCGGGCATTCAAAGTGTCATCAGGGAGCTTGGCGGGCTGCTCATCGCTTCAGTAGCTGTTGCTATGCTTTGGGAATTATTCGCAAAGCGTGCCTTTCTCGTCGAACTTATGGCAAAAGCAAAGCTAGCAGAGGAAGTCAGGGCATCGGGTCTGGTTACGATTACACATGATTTTCAACGTGGCATTGATTGGCCGCAACTTTTTAAAAACGTCAGCAAGCTGGATATATTCTTTGCTTATGGAAGCACCTGGAGAGGAACGAATACACCGGAACTTCGGGCGCTGGCCATTCGCGCGGGCGCTCGCATTCGAGTCGTCCTCCCAGATCCCGACAACGAGGCGTTAATGTCGGAATTAGCTCGTCGCTTCAATACAAGTGTTGATGACATGAAAAAGAAAATCCTCGATGCAGCCGATGATTTTAAAAATATTTTCGGCGAACCGCCGCGTACACGCGCCGATTTTTCCTTGTGGTATCTTCCCGTGAGCCCCGTATTCAGTTTTTATCGTTTCGACCATATCGCCATTCTTGCCTTGTATAAGCATCGCAAAGAACGCGGCGAAATCCCCACCTTTGTGGCTGAACAAGGTGGAAAGCTTTACGATTTCGTGAGACAAGAATTTGACGCCTTTACAAAAGCGCCTCAGGGCCTTGCACGACAAGTTTTTCCTTCCGAAACCAATGGGTAATGGAGCAGCCATGCAGCACACCGAAACATTGTTGGAAAAGGTTTCTATTTGCAATGGCGACCTTCCACGATCTGTTGTGGAGAGGGCTATGCGCACGGAAATAATAGCGTGGGATATTGAAACCTCCGGCCTCAACTGGAAGGAAGATCGGATTGCGACGTGTCAGATTTATGTGCCGGATTCCGGTGTATATATTGTTCGTATCAATCATACTCCTCGTCCCAACTTGAGAAAACTGCTCGCTGCCTCTGACGTTTGCAAAGTGTTTCATCACGCGATATTTGATTTACGCTTTATGGCGTATCAATGGTCTTTTGAAATTCAGAATGTTGTCTGCACAAAAATTGCATCGAAAATCTTAAATCCGAAGGATGAAAATCATACTCTAAAAAACCTGCTGCAGCAATACCTCGGAACCTTTATTGATAAGGAGCAACAGAATTCCGACTGGTTTAAAAAAAGCCTTACCCAAGAGCAGCTTGCTTACGCCGCGAAAGACGTAATCTATCTACCGCAACTTTTTGAAATGCTCCGGGATAAACTTGTGACCAATGGGCGATGGTCGCTGGCTGAAACATGCTACTGGTTCATACCGACTCAAGTGCAGTTAGAGATTATTGGATCGGTAAACGTATTTCAGTATTAGCTTTTTTACTTGGCTATACCGTTTGGAGAAAAATCAATTGTTGAAACCCGAATCCAATCAAAAAAACATCGCGCAGAACAAAAAGGCGCGGCACGATTACGAGATTCTTGAAACCTACGAGGCGGGCCTCGTGCTGCACGGCACGGAGGTGAAGAGCCTGCGCGAAGGTCGCGCGAATCTCAAAGACTCGTATGCTGCGGTGCATAAAGAAGAAGTGTGGCTTTATGGCGTGCATATCAGTCCGTACTCGCACGGCAACATCAACAACCACGCGCCAGAGCGTGACCGCAAGCTGCTCATGCACCGCAAAGAGATTCGCAAACTCATCGGCAAAACCAAAGAGAGCGGGCTCACGCTCGTGCCGCTGCAGCTTTATTTCAACAAAGGCAAAGTGAAAGTGCAACTCGGCCTCGCGCGCGGCAAAAAAGAATTCGACAAACGCGCCGCGATTTCCAAACGCGAATCCGACCGCGAATTGAAGCGCGTGTTTCGGGAGAGGCAGAAGGCATAGTTTTTCACGTTACACTTTACACGTTACACGAATCGCCGTGTAAAGTGTAACGTGGGATCAAACCGAGGATATAACCAATCACCCAGGACTCACCTCATGAACGTTTACGACGAACTCCACGCACGCGGCTTTATTCAACAAGTTTCCGACGAAGCTGCGCTGCGCAAAATACTTTCGGAAGAAAAAATCACGTGCTACATCGGCTTTGATCCCACGGCCACGAGCTTGCACGTGGGCAATCTCTTGCAGATCAAATTGCTCATGCATCTGCAACGCGCCGGACATCGTCCCATTGCGCTCTCGGGCAGCGGCACCACAATGATCGGCGATCCGAGCGGCCGCACCGAGTTGCGTCAAATGATGACGCGCGAGCAGATTCAGTCCAACAGCGAGAAGATTCGGCAACAGCTTGCGCGCTTCATCTCTTTTGAGAATGGCGCCGCGCTGCTCGAAGACAATGCCGAGTGGCTCTTGCCGCTGAATTACATCGAGTTTCTGCGCGACATCGGCCGCCACTTCAGCGTCAATCGCATGCTCGCCGCTGAAGCTTACAAAGCGCGTTTGGAAAGCGGTCTCTCTTTTATAGAATTCAATTATCAACTTTTGCAGGCGTATGATTATCTCATTCTGCATCGTCGGCACGGTTGCCGCTTGCAAATGGGCGGGAACGATCAATGGGGCAATATTCTAGCGGGCGTGGAGCTTGTGCGCAGAGTGGAGGGCAAAGAAGTGTTCGCGCTCACGACACCATTGCTTACGACCGCGACTGGTCAGAAAATGGGCAAGACTGCGAAGGGCGCGCTCTGGCTCGATAGCGAGCGCGTGAGTCCCTATGATTTTTATCAATACTGGATCAACGTCGATGATCGCGATGTGATCAAGCTGCTTTATCTCTACACGTTTTTGCCGTTGGAAGAGATTGAGTCATACAAAAAACTCGAAGGCGCGGAGCTGCGTCCGGTGAAAGAAACGCTCGCGTTCGAAGTGACGAGCATCGTGCATGGCAAAGCGCAGGCAGAGAAAGAGCGCGAGGCTGCGCGTGCGCTGTTTGGTCAAGGCGCGGAAAGCTCGGAAGAAAACACGGTGAAAATGCCCGCGGCGAATTTCAAGGAAGGCATGCGCGTGATCGACCTTTTTCACGCCGCAGGCTTGGCAAGCACGAAGAGCGAAGCGCGGCGCGTGATCGAACAGGGAGGTGGTTACCTCAATCGCCGCCGCATCGAGTCAATCGAAGAGCGCGTGACGCTGGAAGATTTTGAGAACAATCATCTGCTCCTGCGCGCAGGGAAGAAGAGGTATAAGACCGTGGCGTTGCAATAGAGAGTAGGCTTGCACAAGATGCGTTCGATTGATATTAACGAGAATTGGGAAAACTATCGTGATCGCTTCTTGAAAGGATTGCACCCATGAACATCTTTGAACAAAAGAATTCGCAATTGGTCACCGAATTTGACCGTTACGTTCTGCAGCACCCGCAATTTACTGACGCCATCCCTAGTGGGGCGATTGTTGTCATGCAATTAGAGGGAGATGAGCCTTTTAACGAATGGAGCCGGCAGATGGCGCAAAGGCAGGTTGAGCCGGGGCAGGCAACGGTTTTTGTGCGCATCAAAAAACTTCGCCCGATACATTCACGCATCGAAGAACTAGAGCTTGCGGCGTAACAATTTTCCACGTTCGGATAAAGCTCATGGATAGCATGCAAGCCCTCATCGAAATCTACAGGTGCGACCTCGATCTCTCTTTGTCCAAGCCGTGGCGCCGCTCAAGGTGATTCATCTTAAACGAGCCACGCGCCGCCCCAAAGATTCTCAAGCCTTGGCTGAACTGGAAGCGATTCTACGCAAGCGCTGAACCTGGCGTACAAAAGATTTTAGCTCTATACGCTGACCTCGGCGTTGACATTCTTGATCTATTTCTGAGCGGGAAATATTTCGTTCCTGCGTAGCAGGCGATGACCTTCAAACACAGTCAGAATTTCGACGCGGGATTGGTGAATTCTATAAACAATGCGATAGCTTTTCAAAAATATCTCTCTAATCTCCGGCAAGTTGAGCTCCGGCACGATGCGTCCACGCTTGGGGGAATGCGCCAATGATTTGCCGCGTTGGATAAGCCGCGCCACGAATTGTTTGGCGCGTTGCGGGCTATCGCGCGCAATAAAGGCCTCGATTTCTGCCAGCCGCTCTAATGCTTCCGCCGCCCAAACGACTTTCATCGTGCCGCCCTCACGGTGCGACGCTTTTCCAATTCCTGCTTTAATTGCGAAGTTTCGAATACTCGGCCCGCTTCCGCGTCCGCTAGCCCGCGTTGAATGGAGTCTAGAAACGGCTTGTTTTGACGCAGCCGATCAAATTCTTGAGGAGAAAGAAGCACGCCCGAGGGCCGGCCATTTTGAGTGATGATGAGCGGCCGGCTAGAGTCGTGTATGCTCTTTAACCACTTTGACAAACCGGCTTTAAACTCTCCGACTGGGATGATGTCGTTTGCGATGGAGATTTCTTTCATAATAGTAGCGTCCTCTTTTTGGGGTTAAATTTTAGACTGAATTTAGGCCGAAATTTGGCAGGACGCAATCGCTTTGTTTTGAACTCATATTATCGCCCCGAGAAGGTAAACCTCACGACAAACCCTTCGTTCTCCGTACGAACCATTCCACTCCCAGCAACAACACCACGGCAAGAAAGAAGATCGGCGCATCCCATAAATCGTGCTCCGTCAATTTTGAAAACGAACTGCGCGCGACTTTGATCGCGTCGGGCAAAGCGCTCGCTTCGCTTACATGAAAATATTTGCCGTTGGTAATTTCCGCAAGGCGCTGGAGCATCGGCGCTTGCAAATCCGCGTTGGCGAGCTCGGCTTGCGAAGGCTCGACAAAAAACGCGGACTCCGCTTTGCCGAGAAAATGCCCCTGCTTGTCATGCGCGAGCGCTTCGACTTGATATAAGCCCTCGACTCCCGCCTCATAACTCGCAACATACCTTGCCAAATCTCCGACGCGCTCCGCGGCCAAATCCGCGCTTGCGAAGAGCGAAACCGCCTGCCCCTCGGGCGTGGTGATCTTCACTGTTACGTTCGCATTTTTATGCGGCACGAACGTGCTGTCGCGCACTTCGAGATGGAGCGTCACGTTCTCGCCGGGCGAATAGCTTTCGCGCTCCAATTCAATGGTTACCGGATCGGGCGATTGCGCGCTGAGCCAGCGCATGAGCTGCCGCCAAAAACGTTCGTGCGTCATGTCACGATGATCGCGGTGCATTTGCCAACGCCACGTCGTGCTTGTGGCTAATGCTGACGTGCGGCCGCGACCATAGCGTTGCGTTGCCATAATGATGCGCGGCGATTCGTTGCGATGCAGCGGATGCACGGCGAGAATCGTCGCGCCCGGTTTGGCTGCGCCGAGGGGATTGTAACCTTGCAAGAGCGGCAGCTTGTCCCACAATTGCGCGTTGGTGAAAGGATCGGGATCCATTTGCAACAGCGGCATCGCGAGATATTCCGCGGTGGGCGTGAAGCGGAATTCTTCGTTGAATTGCGGCGGAATGGCGCGGCCGTCGGTTTTGGCGAGCGCCGGTAATTCCACGGGCAATAGGTTTGCGATTGGCGTGTCTTGATAACCGCCCTGCGCAAACGCCTTCATGCCGCCGAGCATCATGAAGCCGCCGCCGCGCTCGGCCACGAAATCATGCACAAGCTGCAATTGCTCTTTGGAAAAAAACGACGCGGGCACGCTGCCAAAAACAATCGCGTGATAACCGAACAGCTCCGTGCGTTGTCGCGGGAAACCCTTGGCGAGTTCGCCGGGGTCGCGCAAGCCGAGGCGATAGAATTTCTCCGGGCCGGTTTTCAAGAGCGCGGTGAGTTGCGTCGCGGCGTCGCCTTCGAGCGCACGCGAAATAAATTTAAATTCCCACGGATGCAATTCTTCGACATATAAAATGCGCGCGGCGCGCGTGCGATTGTTGACCAGAAAACTTTTTTGATTGTTATTGGCCACCAACTCTTGCGGTTGGAGCGGCAACGCCAGCGTATATTGTGCAAAACCGGCGCGCGGCGGCGTGAATTGCATGGTCACACGCGTGCTTGGTTCGCGCAATGTCACTGCCTGCCTTTGCACGACGGTGTTGCCCTCGCGCAATTCTAGATTCGTGCTCACGCCGTTATAGTCGCGCGTTTGCACGAGCGCGCTGATTTCAACCACGGCATTTTCCAACACCGCGGGCGCAGCGTTTACTTTTGCAATTTGGACATCGGTCGCCAGCTTGGTTCCGACGCCAACGGTGAAGAGCGGAACTTGCGCGGCAACCAATTCGCGCGCGGTTTGCAAAGGATCGCTGCCGGCGGAGGCCGCGCCATCGGTGATGAGCACCACGCCGGAGAGCGCGCTTTGCTGTGCCCGGCGTGCGGCAAACGCCAATGCTTGACTGAGATTGGTGCTCTTGCCTTGGCCGCGCAATTCGCTTGCGGCCGGCAGCGGCTCGACATTTCGGCTAAAACGAAAAGTCTCGACGCGAAAATTTTCCTGCAAACGTTGCAACAGAGAGCCGGTTTGCGTGGTTGCTCCAAGCCAAGCGCGCACTTGCGCGACACGCGATTGGCGCTCCGGCGCATCGGGAATGCTCATGCTTTCGGAGTCATCGACGAGCACGAGCACGGCACTCTTTTGCGAAACCACAGTGGAAACGGAGAGCGTCGGCTCCATCAAACAAAAGAGCAGCACACCGATACTCAGAAAACGCAGACCGAAAAGGAGCGCATGCCACTTACGCGAGAGCGGTGAAGCGGTGCGGCGATAGCCCAACACGAACAAAGCGACTATGGCGAGCAACGCCAGGAGAACCCAGAACGAGGGCTGATAGCGCAGAAACCATTGCCCTTGCTCATAAACCACCGGGCTATATTTGATGAGGAAGTCGAGCATGAGATTGTGTGTGGGATAACGATAAGATCAATTGCCGGATTTTTCTTTTACCCAAACTTGCTTGCCTTGCGCCAACTTTTTGAAATAAGCTTCAACCATTTCGCGATACTGCGGCGGTACGCGTTCGTCGCGCACATTGAGCAAACGCTCTTGCTGTTGCAACACGGCCACGCGCGTAGCCAACTCGGCTTCAAAACGGCGCACGGGATTGAGCAGCGCGTTTTCGATGTTGGTCAGACGTTGCGCCTCGCCGCCGCGAAACGAACGCAACGTGCCGCGAAAACCATCCAGCATTTCGTTGTAATCGCGTTGCAGGGCGCTGTCATTTTCCACCAGCGGTCGCATGTTTTCAAGTTGCCGCAGATTTTCCCACATGCGCTCGTTCCACCAATCGATCTTATCCGGATTTAAACGCTCCGAGGACGGCGCGCCGCCTTGCGGTGCGCTCGGCGTATTGTGGTTTGGCGCATTCGCCGCTTGTTGCCCCTGTGCTTGTCCTCGACCAGGTGCTTGTTGCTCACCGGCGTTTTGTGTTCTGCTTTCCTGCGCGCGTTGCATTGCGTCTTCCAAATTTCGGCGCAGGCGTTGCGTTTCATTCAAGGCGAGATCGAGTTTTTCCTCCGGCGATTCCGCGAGCTTCGTTGCGCTTTCTTTCAAACCGGAAGCGGCGCGCCGTAAATTTTGCGCGGCTTCGGTTTGCTCACGCAACGCGCGGTCAAATTGTTGTTGCTCCAATGCTTGTTCCGCCTGTGCCATGCGTTGCGGAATGCGACGGCTCTCCACTTCTTTGTTTAACTTGCGCAACTCCGGTTTGGCTGCTTCTGTTTCCGCGTTATTCGCGGCGCCGGCGAGTTGCTCCAAGGCGCGTTCGCTTTGGCGGCGCAAGTCAGCTTGTTTCTCCTGCAAACTTTGACGCTCCGCGCTGTTCGCGCTTGATCCTGCCCGTTCCACTTCGCGTTGCAATTCGCTTTGTTGCTCGGCCAAGTCTTCAAACTCTTCGCCTAGATTGGCAAGGCGTTCGCGTTGTGAAGTGGCTTGCCGTTGCTGCAATTGCTCTTCTAAATCCTGCAGACGCTCGAGCGCGCGATTGCCTTCTGCCGCGGCTTGGCTGGGATTGTTGCGGCGCAACTCATCTTGCGCGCGTTGCAGATCTTGCGCAGCCTCTTGCAAATTTTCCGTCAACTGCTGCGAAGCGGAATTGTTTGCGCTCGCTTGATTACGGCTCATTTGCCGCGAGAGGTTTTGCAGCTCGCGTTGAATCTGCTCCTGCTCGCGCTGCAAGCGCTGTAATTGCCGGCGGCGCTCTTCCGGCGGTTGTTGCTCGCGCGCAATTTGGCGATTGAGATCAACCAAACGCTCTTGCCGTTGCGCAAGCTCCCGCACTTTTTCCTGCGCTTGATTGAGCTGCGCCTCGCGTTGCTGCTGTTGCGTGTTTTGCAGCGTCTCGTATTTTGATTGCAGCTTGTCAAGCTCTTCTTTAAACAAACGCGCGAGATCTTCCTGACTTTGCAATTGCGCAAACGAGGAAGAGCCGCTGTTGCCTTGCGTAATTTCGCGGCGACGAATTTCCGCGTCGGCTTGCAATAAAAAATGATACGCGCGCCGCTCGGGCGTGAGCGCCTCCGCGGGTTGGGCTTGCTCCAAAAGCGGCACAGCTTCGGACATACTCTGCGCGCTCTGTTCCAGCAGTTGCACGAGATTGCCCGCGCCGCTCTCGCCCGCGATGTTCCCGCGCAAACGCGCATTCTCCGCCATGTTCATGATCGACTCGCGCAATGCTTCCTGCGTCTCTGCCAGAGCGGCGCTGCTGGTTTGCAATTCTTCCGGAGAAATTTTGCCGCGGCTCTGATCTAACTTCCACGTGGCCGTGACGATTTCTTTTTGCGTGAGCGAAAGCCCTCCCGCGTTTTCTCCGCCGCCGCCTTCTGAGCTTAAAGCGCGATAAAACTCTTCTTCAAACGGCCGCACTTCGAGAAAGTACAAGTCTGTGGTAACGGTTTGCTGCGCATCTTGCGCTTCTATATAGTAAGAAATAAAATCGCCAGGCCGGACGGCGAGTTCTTCTAGGTAGAGCAATTTTTCACTGCGATACTCCGTGCGCGTCGCATTCGGTGCGCGACTCTGCGTGAGGGCCGGCAGGAGGTCGTGTCGCGTTTCCGCTCCGTTGTTTTGCGCGCTCACCAACGTCAAAGCTTGCAAGCCGTAATCTTCAAACACTGCAACCGTGATTGGAACTTCTTCCAGCATGGTTGGACGTAGATCACGACCTGGCTGCACGAGTGTCACTTGCGGCGCTTCATCCGGCGTCGCGTGAATATAATATTCCACGGGTGTGTTGCTCAAGCCGTCGCTGTTGGTCAAACGCAAAACATAGAATGAGTCTTTTTCAACTTTAAAGCTGGCGCGCGCTAACGTGTCGGCTAACAAACTCATGGGCTGATAATCGTCTTCGCCCAAACGCCATTCGGCTTTCGTCAAAGCCTGCGTGGCGATCGCTTCCAAATCGATCGCAGTGCCAATGGGCGCATAAATATCACCGCTGATCTCTTCGCGTCGTGCGGGCAAGCCGATCTTTTTCGGATAGTGATAGGTGACGCGCAATTGCTTCACATCGGGCGCATCGAGCGGCACGAGCGCAAACACTTCGGAGAGCGCGCTGCCGAGGCGCACATAATAACGCGTGGTGTCGCGCACTTCAAAAATGTTGTGCGTGAATTTTCCGGGCTGTGTGGTCAAGCTCATGCCCGCGGCTTGCCATTCGCCTCCGGCTTTAGCGAGATAAATCGTTGCTTCAACAACTTCCGTTTCCGGCGATTCGGCAATCACTTCGACCGTGGTGCCGCGCGCGATGTGTGCATTGCCGGGTTGCACTTGCAAACTCTGCACGGGCGTTAGCGCTTGGGGGCGATCCGTGAAGTAGCTCGCCAAGCGCGTGCGAAACAATCCGGAGAAGCCGAACACGCCGATCAAAATGAGCGCGGCAGAGGCATACAGCAACACGCGCCACAATTGTGCGCGTTGCAAGCGGAGTTGATCGGAAAAATCAATTGGCTGTGCGTGCTGGGCCGCGTCGCGAAACAAGCGCTCCAACATTTTTTGATCGATGAGGCTCGCGTCTTTCTGACCGACTTCGAAAGCCGTGGCTAAACGATCTTCCAACTCCGGATGATGCTCTTCAAAATAGCGCGCGACTTGTTGCAGCGTTGGTTGTCGCAACAACGGAAGCAGCAAATACTTGCCAATCGCAAAAAGCCAAGCCGCACCGCCAAAAAGCAAGACGCTCCACCACAACACAGGCCAGCGCGGTTCAATCATATAAACGAAAGCGGCGAGCACGAGAAAACCCGCGAGCATGAGGCTCAAGCCGCGTTGCCAATGGCTGCGGCGCCAGGCGCGCAAGCTTTCTGCAAGCTGAGTTTCGAGGCGGTGATAAACGGGATTCATTGGCATTGTGCTCATTTATAGTTTTTGTCAGCCATGATTTTGACGCGGCGTTTTTTCAAGTTCAAAAAAAAATCTAAAAATTGTTTGGCAGAATAATTTATCGGCAGATGATAGGGCAAAAAATGTTTGATGTTTTCTTTCGCTTGAAGCTCTCAACTTTACTTACCCGAACTGCCGCTTTATTTTTCTGCCCTACATTTTTCTGTCTTCAGCTTTTTCTTTAAAACTATCGCATCGACAATTTGGAGCGATCAGCGCGGCGTGCGATTCGCGAGCCAGACTTCGCCGAGTAGCACGGCGAGCAGGAGCCACATCGTCATACGCCAAAGTTTTTGATGCCGCTCCTGCTCATGCAACGAAGGCGCAGCGCTGCTCAAAGTCGTGGGCAAAGCGCCCGGCTCGCGCGCGCTGTCGATGCGGGCGAGCACATCTTCTTTCGCCATTGCGACCGGCTCGGACTCGCGACTGTCGATATTCACGGCATATGAAATCTCTTCGCGGCCTTGTTGAAAAGTATAAAAGCCGTTGCTCGCGGTTTCATAAAACACCGCCGCGTTTGCTGACGCAATCGTTTTGGTCTCGCCGTTCGGCAAGTGTACCGCAAACGCCTGCGCGGTGTTGATCTTCTGCTCCAAAAAAATCGGTTGTCCCACAAACGGCGTGGTGCGCGCAGCCTCGGCGCGGCGGACATAATCGATCCATTGATACATCATCGGCACAAAAATACTGCGCACCGGAAAATTGCCGCCATCGATATTCAAAGTCGAAGCCCACAACAAGACTTTGCCCTGTCCCACGCTGCGTTCGAGCAAGGCATGATTGCCGTCTTCAAAACCCGCGAGCCGCTGCGCGCCCGGCTTGGGATCGAGCAAATAGTAGCGTGTGATCTGAATCGTGCTTGGATCGCCGTGGCTCGGATCGCGAAAGATGTTGAAGACCGGATGCGCGAAATCGACTTCCGTCATGGTCACGCCGCCGCGTCGTGCGCGCGCCGCATTGTGTGAAGCGAGAACTTTTCCCGGCAACAATTGTTCTAAAAAAATATTGAAAGTTTCGAGCGGCGGCTTCTCCTCCAATGCGATAATCAAACCGCCGCCACTCTGCACATAGCTCAAAAGATTTTGTGCTGCGTTGCGATTCAGTCCCGTTGCGCCGACGTAAAACACCGCGTCAAAACTCGCGAGCGGCATGGTTTCCAAACCATTCGGATCCGAAACACCGAGGCGATAAGCCGCGCCGGGCAATTCCAATGCTTGGCGCACATAAAACTCCGACTCGGGATTGGAGCTTACAAGCAGGATGCGCGCCGCTTGCTTGTTTTCCGGCGCGAGATAGTAGCGATTATCCACAGGCAAATCATCACTCGGTGCGAACGCTTCAAAATAAACCCCCGAGGTGAGCGCTGTTGCATTCGAAATTTCCGCGGCGGAAAAATAAACTATCTGCTCCTCCTGCGCCGTGAGCTTGATGCTCTTACGCGCTGCGATTTTCTCCATCTGTGCGGCCAAACCGAGGTGCAGCGTCACTTCTTGATCGGTTTTAGCAAAACTGCGTACGCGACAGACGTATGAAATTTTTCCGTTGCGTTCAAGCCGTTCGCCGCTGGTAATCGCCACGTTTTGCCACGGCGCAGCGATCGGCAGTGGAACGCAATCCGCGCCGCTCTTCAAGCTGAGATTGCCGGGCGCGAACCCGGAAGCTTGCAAATCGGAAAGCAAATAAATTTGCCGCCGGGGCAACGAAGTTTGCGCCAGCATGTTATCCGCGAAGAGCAAAGCTTCGCGCAGATTGCCATAGGCGTGACGTTGTTGCACGTGCGTGAGCACGGCCTCTGCCTGTGCCGGTTCAACTTTCTCTGCCAACACTTCAATTTTATCCGCGGCGACGATAACGGAAACTTGATCCGTGCTCCTCGTCTTGCGCAAAAGATCGCGCGCCGCGTTGAGCGCTGCCTGCAAATGCTTGTTTGCCGCCATGCTTGCCGAGGCATCAATCACGAGTACCAGCGCGCGCGGCTCTTCCCCGAGCAGTGCAGGAAGTTTTTCTCCGACCAACAGCGGCCGCGCAAACACAAGCCCGAGGAGCAGCAAAGCCAACACGCGCAGGAGCAGCAACAAAATCTGCTTGAGCCGTTGGCGCCGCAATAGTTTTTTTGACGTCGCAGCGAGAAATCGCATCGCGCCAAAGTACACCGTCTCCGCGCGATTGCGCAGAATCAAATGCAGCATCACAGGCAAAGCCGCAGCCGCGAGGCCGAGATACAGAAACGGTGTTGTGAGAAAGTCGGGCATGGTGGTACTTCAGATTCGTTCGCGCTCCCAAACTCTGTTGGGGCGCGCGGTTGCGTTTGAAGCTCTGTCGCAATGCGCAACGGTTTGGAAACGGAGTTTCTTAAACAAGTGTGTTCCCAAGCGGAGTTTGGGAACAAGAGGCAATCACGAGTTACCTCTTCCCGCTGCGCGCAGCAAGAAAAGCATGCAGTGCGAAATCCAGCGGCTGCGACGTTTGCAGCAAAGTGTAATCGATGCGATTCACGCCGCAGGTCGAGCGCAATGCTGCGAGATGCGCGTGAAGATTTTTCAAATATTGTTCGCGCATTTCGGAAGGCAGCCCAAGCGTCAAGCCTTCTCCTTCCATGCCTTCGAAGCGCGTGAGTCGGGAGAAATCAAAATCCATTTCGCGGTCTTCGACGATTTGAAACACGAGCACGTCATGTCCGCGAAAACGCAAATGCTCGAACACACTAAACAGCGGCTCCAAATCGCAAAAGAAATCGCTGATGAGAATGATCATGCCTTTGCGCTTCATCGTCTCCGCGACCTGATGCAACACCTCCAAATTCATGGCGCGGCCCGCCCCGGATTGCAAGTTTTCAATTTCAACGAGCAGGTTGTATAAATGGCCGGGCCGAAATTTGGCGGGCATATCCAAACGGATTTGATCGTCAAACGCGGTTAAGCCCACGGCATCGCGTTGTTGAAAAATAAAATACGCGAGCGAAGCCATGAGATAACGCGCATAATCAAATTTGCTCACTGCCGGCGCTGCGAGCCCCTTGCCGTGCGCGCCCGACATGCTGCCCGAAAGATCAAGCACGATGTTGCACGCGAGATTGGTTTCGTCCTCGTATTCCTTCACGTAATAGCGATCGGTGCGGCCAAACACTTTCCAGTCGATGTGACGCGGGTCGTCGCCCGGCGTATATTGGCGATACTCCGCGAACTCGATACTGAAGCCGCGATACGGGCTGCGATGGAGGCCGCTGAGAAAACCTTCAACCACGGTGCGCGCGCGCAGTTCCATGCTGGAGATGCGCGAAAGAATTTCGGGATCGATGAAACGAAGCGTCGGCTGCATGTTGCTCGGGTTATTTTAATTGCTTCAGCAAGGTTTCAAACTGCGCTTTATGCACAACGCGATAATGCGGATGATATAGCCGCTCGAACTTCTCGCTGTGATGGCCGATGACTTTGCCTTCAGCGAGTTGTTGTGCGAGGGCATTTTTGTCGTTCTCAAAGTCCGCGAGATCGAGCGACATGCTTTCAATCACTTCTAAAATCCTTTGCCATTCTGCGCGCCATTCTTCCGTCGAAGGCGGAGCGCTCGCGTTCGCGCTTTCCACAAATGCCGCCAAAAGCGTTTGCGCGGAAAGGCTACTATCCTGCACCAAACTCAAATTGATGCGATAAAACTTTCCTTGATGCCCAACCGGCTGCCAACGCACGGTATCGAAGCTTGCACTCGTGCGTAGCTCATTTTCCAAATACTGCCGCGCAATTTCGGCGTTGGGAATCATATGTCCCGGGCCATATGCGCCCTGAAAGAAAAATTTGTAGAGATCAAGTAATGATGCTTGTGGGTAACGGTGCAATTCGGCTTGTACCGCAGTTTTCACCGCGCGCGTTTGCGCCTCGTCATGGCTGCAATGCCATGACAGCAGCGCTGCGCACAGGAGCAAGAGAAATTTTTTATTGTAACGCATGCCTTCTCCTCACAACCCCGACTTGGGGACGGGCACAATCTCCAACACTTTGCGCACAATGTCCGCGGGCTTCACTTTCTGCGATTCCGCGAAGAAGTTGGTGAGCACGCGATGGCGCAACACAGGCAGAGCGAGCGCTTGAATGTCTTTGATCGACACATTCGCCCGGCCGCGCAACAGCGCGCGCGCCTTGCCGCCGAGAATGAGGTATTGCGACGCACGCAAACCCGCGCCCCAACTCACCCAATTCTTCACAAAGTCCGGCGCGGGATTGTTTGCCGGGCGTGTGGCTCGTACCACTTGCACGGCGTAACGCGCGACCTCTTGCGAGACGAGCACTTTGCGCACCAGTTCTTGAAACGCAGAAACTTCTTTACCAGTGACCACTTGCTGCAAGTTCGGCGAAGCATTGCTCGTCGTGTTCGTTACGACTTCAATCTCCTGCTCCTCCGGCAAATAATCCATCACGATGTTGAACATGAAGCGATCAAGCTGCGCTTCGGGCAGGGGATACGTGCCTTCCAACTCAATCGGGTTTTGCGTGGCGAGCACGAAGAACGGTTCTTCGAGTTTATACGTCGTGCCCCCCGCGGTGACGCGATGCTCTTGCATGGCTTCGAGCAGAGCTGATTGCGTTTTCGGCGGCGTGCGGTTGATTTCATCCGCCAAAATGATATTCGCGAAGAGCGGGCCTTTAATGAACTTCATCACGCGTTTGCCCGTGGTGCGATCTTCTTCGATTACGTCAATGCCCGTGATATCCGAAGGCATTAAGTCCGGCGTGAATTGGATGCGTTTGAAATCGAGATCCATAATCGTCGCCAGCGTGCGAATGAGCAATGTCTTCGCGAGGCCGGGCACGCCGGTGATCAAACAATGGCCACCGGTGATGAGGGCGATCAGCACAAGCTCGATCGTCTCTTCTTGGCCCACGATGATTTTGTGCAATTCCGCAATAATGGCGCTGCGCGCCTCTTGCAAGCGTTCATATAACACATTGTCGTCAAGCAATTCAGGAGTGGCGTCGAGGTTCATGGGATGAATGGGTTGTTTGGAATGATGGATTGGTGGATTAATGTGTCAGCGCATAGACGATATAATTCACGCCGAGGCGATAGCCCATGCGGGAATAATATTCCGGATAACGCGGATCGGCCGCATGCTCCCAGCTATCGCCGAGATCGACATTGAAATTGATCAGCACCATCAAACGGCCGTTGTCGTCAAAGATGCCGAGGCACTGCGGATAACGACCGTCATATTCATACGTCGAATTGCGATAGAGCGCGGCGAGGCCGGGCACTTGCGGGTAATGATCGAAATCAAAGTAACAATGAAACACCGGATGATCGGCCTTGAGCGGCACCGGCTTGCGATTCGGAAAGACGCGGCTAAACTCGTCAATGAAATTTTGCCATTGCGCGCTGCCGTGAAAATCATCAATCATCAGAAAACCGCCGCGCAAACACCATTCGCCCAAAGAGTCCGCTTCCGCGGGCGAAAGCTGCATGAAGCCGACTTCGAGAATATAGGCAAACGCGTGATCGAAAAGCTGCGGGTCAGTCAACCGCACCGCAATGGCTTGATCATTCACCGGGACGCGCGTAATCTCTTTGAGTCCCCGCAGAAAATTTTCCTCCGCCGTGGGATAATCGACTTCCCAACTGTCCCACAACTGAAAGCGCAAACGAAAGCCGTAAGAAAATTTCCCGGAGCTATACTTGATGCGCACAAACGTGAGATTGTCATTTTGCAAAGTCTGCGCTTCGCTCGTCGCCAGGCCCAAGAGAAAAATGAAAAGGAGTAGATAGCATCGCTTCATAAAAATGGATTTCTAATTCGTCATGCGCAGCGCGTCTAAATCGTGGCATACTTTGTTGCGTGCGTTGCTCAAACAAGACTTCAACAGGTTTCATTTCTGGCCCACGAACCACACGAATCACGCGAAAAGCCGTGCTCGTATTTTTCGTGCGCTTCGTCGGCAAAATCTAAATCCGGCCATGTGGAATTTTGTAATACTTTTTTTATGGCCCGTCGCTGCTCCACCTCGGTGTCATCGTTGCTTGTTTACCTGACTTTTATCTTTTCAAGCTAGGTGACTTCAAAGCGATGGCATTCCGCCACCTCGATATATACTCGTTGCGATTAGCTTTGTAAGTCCTGTCCGCGAAAGCGGCATCCATAGTGAAGGATTCCCCCTTGAGGGAGGTGTTGGTCGATTGAAAAATGCCTCTTAAAATTGTTCACGTGACCAACATCCCCCGAAATCCCCCTTCAAAGGGGGATTTTCTCTCACGCTGCGCGCGTTCGGTTGACGCCTATGCACTAACGAAGAAATCAATGCGTCATCGAATACACCAAATAATTGATGCCGAGCTTGAAAGCTTCCATAGAAAATACTTCGTCGCTTTCCGGCCATTCCCAGCCATCGCCGATATCGTTGTTGTAGTTGATGATCGCCATGATGCGGCCTTTGTCGTCGAAGATGCCATAGTATTGCGGCGTCATGTTCCAATACGGCGAATGATCGCCGAGACGATCAAACTCAAAGAAGCAATGGAAAATCGGATGCGTCAATTCCAAGGGCCGCGGCTCGTGCGGCACGACGCGTTGCATCTGCGCGGCAAAGTTGCGCCATTCAAAACCGCCGCGAAAATCATCCACCAAAAGAAAACCGCCGCGTTGCATGTACTCGCCCAAGAGGGCAACCTCTTGCTCGTTGGGCGTCCAATAGCCGACTTCGCAAATGTAAAGAAAGGGAAAATCGAATATCGCTTCGTCATTCAATGCGATGGTTTTGTATTCATGATTGAGCGGCAAGCTCGTGAGCGCGTTGATGGCGGTATAAAGATTTTGCTCGGCCGTCGGAAAGTCATGCGCCCAGAGTGGGCCGTTGCCGCGCCCGGAGAAGCCATAGCGCTCGCCTTGCCATTCCACGCGCACAAAAGTGAAGGTGCTCGCGTTGGCCGAGGCCGCGGGCACGGCGTTGCGCGTATCCTGCGCATGCAGGAGTGCAGGCACGTAACTCAGCGCCGCGCAGATAATGCTGCGCACGATCATTCTGCGCCAAACGCGCAGTGCATTGTGCGAACGGACAGGCCTCATTTCACTCCACCGCATGCAGCAAAATTTCCTGTGCGCGCTCAAAATTCGGCGCGATTTCTAAAGCGAGCAACGCCTGCCTCTTCGCTTGCGTGCGTTGCCCATTTTTAAGATAAGCCTCGGCCAGCAAACAATAAGTACCCGCGCGATCCGCAGGTTGCAGCGCTAACACGGCTTGAAATATTGGCACGGCCGCTTGCGGTTTTCGCGCGAGCATGATTTCGCCGAGTCGTCGCTGTGTTTCCACTTGATAAGGATAAATCGCCAATGCGCGAGACAAGGCGCGAATCGCGGCACTGCTGTCGCGCAATGCGAGACGCCATTCTGCGAGCTGCAGCGCGGCATCGAGCGCTTTGCCGTTGCGCGCGCTCACGAATTCCAACTCCTCCGCGGCCTCGCGCGTGCGGCCCGACTTGGCGTATAACTCCGCCAATGCCGTATAGGGATTGCCTTCTTCAACATACGCGGGCAATATTTTTTTCGCACGTTGCAATTGCTGCTCGGCCACGATCGGTTGACCGTGTTTAGCTAAATATCTGCCATAAGCCAATGCCGCAAAAAAATTTCGCGGCTGCGCTTCTGCTTTCTCTCGCAAAACCTCCGCTTGTTTGTTTGCCGGAAGATTTTGCATTTCCCACTCGACTTCGACGCTATCCGGCTGAAAGCGTTGTCGCAGAAACGCATGAAACTCTCCGTCGAAGTTATCGAGTGTTTGCCC
Organism: bacterium; assembly: GCA_041918175.1. Taxonomy (GTDB): domain Bacteria; phylum Zhuqueibacterota; class Zhuqueibacteria; order Zhuqueibacterales; family Zhuqueibacteraceae; genus JABWAN01. The sequence continues at coordinate 10,393 of JAYRWE010000107.1, read as the reverse complement.
CAACACGGCGTTGAGGGCTTCTTCGGTTTTGCGGCCTTGTTTGAAATGGGGCAGAAGCGCGAGCACTTTATCAAAACCATGACGCGCAGCGATAAACTCCACTGCTTGCGCGGCTTGATAATAAACCAATGAAACCATTTCCGGGCGGCGCGTGAAACCGGCGTCGATCTCGCGCAACGGCAACAAGTCGCCGCGCTGCAGCGCGCGAATCATGGCGACTTCCATGTTCATGCTCCATTCGCTGCGGGCGCGCGTGGCTTCATACACGGCGAGACCTTCGGCGAACCAGCGCGGAATGCGGTTCGCGGTCAATTCCAAATGCACGACGTGGGCGATTTCATGCCACAGCGTTTCTTGCCAATTAAAAGCGCCGCGTTCGCGCGCGCGCGGGGAATCCATCGCAAGCAGCGGGCCGAAGCAGATGCCGAGAAAAACTTCCGCGCCGGGCAAGCCGAAACAACGCACGGCAAAGTCATCGTGCTTGGGGAAAATTTCGACTTTGATCGGCTTGTTGAAATTGACACGATAGCGTTGCGCCATATCACGATAAGCCGCTTCACAAAGCTCGGCCGCGGTCGCGCCGAGCAGCGGACGATCTTCAGGATGCATGCGAATGATAAAGTGCGCCGTGCGCACGGTATCGTATTTCGCGAGATCATCAAACAGATTGAGCAAGTTGACCGCGATCACGTTGAACGGATCGTGTTTGTAAACTTGTTCGAGATAAAGCTTCGCCTCCAACTCTTCGCCCAAACGCGAGAGGCTGCTGCCCAAGCCCGCGGCCGCGGTCCAATTCTCCGAATCAAGCGCGAGCGCGCGGCGATAATGCGCCACGGATTCTTGAAACAGATACCGCCGCGCCGTGTCTTCGCCGAGTTGCGTGAACACCGCAGCCTCTTTGGGGTTGATCAAAGCCACAGCATTCGCAATGCGCGTCACTTCATTCGGCTTTTGTTCGCGCTCAAACAAAACCGCTTGCAGCGCAAGCGCGGGAACATATTGCGCATACTCTTTGACCACTTCGGCGCACTTCTCTTTGGCTTCTTTTTCTTTGCCGCTATAAAGAAAAAGTTCGGCAATGAGCGTGTTGGTTGCAGGAGAGGAGCTATTCAATTTGAGAGCCGCTTGTGCGGTTTGCAGTGCGCGCTCTAAATCTGAGCCGGCTTGCGTGCGAGCCATACCCAAGAGCGCGGGCACGCAGCGCGGATTTTTTTTGAGCGCATCCGTGAAAACGGATTGCGCATCCGGCAGATTATATTTTTCGAGGAAGAGTTCGCCCCAAGGAATGTAGAGTCGCCAATCTTCGGGCTGCAGTTTGACGGCTTGCGTGAAAAGGCGATTCGCTTCCGAAAATTTTTCCAAGTACGCACAGGCTCGTGCCGCGAGATGCAGTTCATACGGCGTCAAGTTCTCTGGCTTGCGCGCCGCCTCGCGCAGTGCGAGAAACGTGCGCCGGGAATTGGTGCGTTCGCCGCGACTCCAATTCAAGGCTGCATGATGAAATTGCGCCGCGCGAAATTCCGGTGCGAGGCGTAACGCTTCTTCAAAACAACGCAACGCCGCGCTCTGATTGCCCAAGGCCAATTCCAATTCGCCGAGACGTTGCACCAAGCGCGCTTCGGGCTGCTTGGCATGCGCTTCATTGAGCAACGCGCGGCAGGCTTGATAATGCCCCAATTCTTCCAACGCCAGGCTTTGCCCCACCAGCGCTTCGATTCGCGTGTCCTCGTGCTGCGCAGCTTGCGCGAATGCAGAAGCAGCAATATCGTATTCACCTCGAAAAAATGCCGGCCAGGCTTTGGCTAGGCCGGTTTGCGCCGCGCTGGTTGGGGGCAATATCAAAAGCAGAGCAAGCAGGGCGCTGCACGCCGCGGATATTGGTTTGAGAAAGGAGAGCAAGGAAGCGGGCTGGAATAAACGGATCAAAGCGGGAGCGCTCCGATTGGAAAAATGTGCGAGCCGAATTCCACGGCGTGACAATCTGGGAGTGATGGGCGGGCAGCGTTTCGTGTTCACGTTCACGGAGCGGCCTTCTCTTCGGTTTGAGACTAAGCTCACACCGCAAGCAGGGTCAGCAGCAATTCGGGAATGACGCGCTCCTCCTCAAAAAGCGCGCGGGAATATAAACGGGCACGCATACCCGCGCAACTGAAATTCTATTTGATGTCGAAAGTTGTTTTCTCGCCGCTGTTGCGATAGATCGCCACGAGCGTGATCTTTTCGCGATCGCGAAATTCCGAATCTGAAATTTTCGTTCTCGTCTCGCCAGACTTGACGGCCATTTCGGAAATCGTGGTGAGCAGGTTTTCTTTTTTCACCACAAAGCCTTCGCGATAAGCAAAATAAAGCTTGCCTTCGCTCGTGCTGCGGCTGGAGTACTGGCCTATGCAATCGCCCGTTTCGCTGCATGTTGCTTTCGGCTTGAAATTTTCAACGTAGTGCAACACGCTTTTGAACGAGATCACGGCACAGTCGAATTGGTCAATGCGTTCGAAATCCGTGAATTGATATTCGACTTCCACTTTGCACGGCTCGCCGCGCGGCACATTGATGGTAAAATTTTGCGTCCAGGAATATCCGCGCGCAATCGCATGCTCGGGAAAAGCCGGCTGGCTCGGGCGATAGCCCATGTCGTAAAAAAAAGTCAAGTGCGGATTCGAGCTTGACACGTCAACGATGCGGCCGTTCGGATTCATACGCAGTTGCAATTCGGACTTCTCGCCCACCTTCGATTTGCGTTTAGCCAGGCGCAACGTATCGGTCGTGCTCAAAATCGAATCGGACGTAATGATGAAAGAGAGCGCAATCTCGCGCACCGCAGTGGAATCGATGCGGAGAAATTTCATGATCGACTTTTGCTCTTGCACGTGATGCGCGTTGAACACTTTGCCCGCAGAATCCACGATAGACCAATGCACTTCGTCGGCGATTTGATAAACGTATTTGTCGCCGGGTTGCTGTTTGAATTCAAAAAAAATCGGGCTGGAGGAAGAAAAATTTTCGCCACAGCCCGAAAGGACCATTGCCACAAGCCAGCCGATGCACATGCACCAAAGTGGGAATCGGCTTTTCATCAATCTTGCCTCGCGAGAGTGATTTTAGTCGTGCCTTTTGAAATCGGATCGAGCGCGCCGGCCGCGGCGGAAGTGAACGAGAGCAATTCGACTTGGCGTTGCATCTCCGGCGACATGTCTTCCGGATTGAGCACGCGCTGCGCCGGATAAACGATGCGCGGCGGGGTTGGGCGCGTGGAAAAAGTTTGCGTCTGCTTCGGCAAAGTCGCGAGCACACTGGCCAAGCCAATGAGCAACAGGGCCGCAATCGCAAAGCGCGCAGGCCAGCCGAGCGGATTGGAAGTTTGCCAGGCCGGGCGACGAAAGATTTGCGCGGGGTTGAGCGGCAACACGCGCGCAACGGTGCGCGCACGTATTTTCGACCAACTTTGCTCCCAATATTCTTCCGGCGGCTCAGGCACCGCGCGCAATTGCAGAAGCAACGCGGTCTTGCGATACTCTTCCATCTCTTCGCGGCAACTGGCGCACGCACGAATATGCTCGGACAGTTCTTGTTGTAACGTCGCGGGTAGCTCGTTATCCAGATGATCTAACAAATACTCGCGCGATTGTTCGCAGGTCATTTTGTATCTCCGGTTATATCTCGGTAAAGCGCGGTTCGGGTAAAGTGAAACGTCGGTGCCGCGGTTTCATGCTTTCAAATACATCTGTAGCCGCTTCCGCAGTTTTTTGCGGGCGTGATGTAGATTGGTGCGCACGGTAACCAGCGAGCAGTTGAGCACATCCGAAATCGTTTTTTTGGAAATGCCCTCGATTTCGTGCATGATGACCACGGCCTTTTGTTGCTCGGGCAAAGAGTCGATCGCGGAAGTAATGTGCGCGAGCAGTTCCTTGTTCTCTAAAACCTGCTGCGGCGTTTTTACCCACTTCGCCGTGGCCAATTCAAACGGCGAGGAGGGGCCTTCCTGTTGCTCGGTTTCCAATGGCTGCCAACGCGCACGCGCGCGGGCCTTGCGAAAGTCCATGCACAGGTTTGTGGTGATTTGATAAACCCACGCCGTGAACGCTTCCGGGCTGCGCAGCCGCGAAAGATTTTTGAACACGCGCACAAACGCTTCTTGCAATACTTCATCGGCCTCGTGATGCGTGCCGAGCATTTGATACGCGAGCGCATACAACGCGCGCGAATAGCGTTTGTACAAATGTTGAAACGCCAACTCTTCACCTTGCTGGGCAAGGGCCACCAACTCGACCTCGCTATAGGTTTCGTATGTGGCTTGAGGCGCGGTGGCCTCGACGGGTTTGTAGGCTAGTCTCATGCTCATGTTGTAATGATAGACGCGGAGGGTTGTTTTGTGTTCAAGACCAATATAAGAATTTCTCATTATAAAGTATAAAACTTTTTCCAACGGCTTTGCGTCTACCTTTGCGACCGCCAAGAAAAATTCACCGCTTGCTTTTATATTCAAATCACGGAGGTTTTGCATGACAAAAAAATTACTCACCCAACGCTGGACCTGGATGGCGGCCGTGTTGCTCGTCGCTGCACTGGTGCTTGCCATGGCTTGGCGCGAAAGCGCCGCGAGTTCGAAAAGCGGCAAAGGCTGGCTCGGCGTCAGCGTGGAAGAGTTGACGCCCTCGCTGCGCAAAAAGATGAAGCTGGGCGAGCAAACCGGCCTGCTCGTGACGAATGTTGTGGAAAACAGTCCCGCAGAGGACGCGGGTTTTCGAGAAGAGGACGTCATTGTCGAATTTGACGGCAATAAAGTGGAAGAAGCCAATGCTTTCACGCGCCTCGTGCGCGATGCCGGCGCCGAGAAAAAAGTGACCGTCATTCTCATGCGCGATGGCGAACGCAAGACCATGGAGGTTATCCTCGGCAAACGCCGCACTTCGCAAAGTTATAGCTACAGCTTTGGCTCCGGCTCTGCTCCGGGTGTGTTTGCTTTCTCCGGGCGTCCGCGTCTGGGCGTGCAAGTGCATGAACTCGACGAGAGTCTCGCGACGTATTTCAAAGTGCAGCCACGCGAGGGCGTGTTGATTTTGGAAGTAAATGAAGACAGCCCCGCGGAAAAGGCCGGCTTGAAATCCGGCGATGTGATTACCAAAATCGGCGAAGAAAAAATTCGTGACGCGGAAGATTTAATCGAAGCACTCGCCGAGTATGAAGACGGTGATAAAGTCTCGCTTGCTTATGTGCGCCAAGGCAAGAGCGCAACGCTTGAAATCGAAATCGAGGATTCGCACCCACGCGCACGTTTTGGGTTGCCCCGCCATGGCAGCATGGGCTTGAATCACTTGCGGTGGGACGATGCCGAGGATCCGCTCATTATTCGCCGTATCGAGCCGCGCATTCATGAATTGCAAGATGTCATTCGCAATGAAGTGGATGCCAATATGCGCCGTGAGATCGATGCCAATGTGCGTCGCGAAATTGAAACCAACATGCGACGCGCATTTGACGAAGTTCGCCTGCGTCGCGCGTGGACGCTCTAGTACCGCGCTAGACCCGTAGGCCCGCGCGCTTTGCAATCTCTCAAAACTCTTTTCGCTGCGATGGAATGACCATCAATGCGGTCCCCCAAACGCCGGCTGATCGCCCTTTCTCAGTCGGCGTTCTTTTTAAATACAACGTAACACGTCATCGAAACGTCACGCAGTTTCATGCGCCCACCGATTTTGTCACATTGACAACCCCCATGCCGAACTTGCCATTGCTCTGTCATCCTTGCTATTGCCTCTGACTTTGTAGCCTTTCTTTTCTTTTAATGCCTGCAACGCTCCTCCAAAAATCAAGATGATACGCCCAACATCGCGTGGTATAATAATTGAAAACAAATGTAGACCATTTAACTATGAAAAGATCTTGCCACCTCATCACTTGTTAACAAGAAAGCTGCCATGGAAACAAATAACGACAAAGATACAATCATTGAAATTCCAATATCAGATGGAACAACGCAAAGCGAAAGCGTGACCACAGAACCGGAAGTTTCCGCAGAGACGATCACTTCACATGAGGACATGGAGCATAAAAGCGAAGACGCAGAGTCAATTGAAGCGCCGCTGACGCGCTTGCAAGAAAGCGAAGACAAATTCAAACGTCTCGCCGCGGACTTCGCCAATTATAAGCGTCGTGCCGAGGCGGAGCGCAACGAACTGCTCGAATTGCTCGAGGCGCGCTTGCTCAATGGCGTGCTGGCGATCTATGATGATTTTTGTCGGCTCAATCAATACACCGCGGGCGTGAATGAACAACTCGCGCAAGGGCTGAAGGCCGTGCAAACCAAATGGCAAGCGTGGCTCACGAATGAGAACGTCGAAGTCATCAATCCTGCGGGGCAATTGTTTGATCCGCATTTTCACGATGCGCTCATGCAACAAGCAGTGCAGAATGCGGAGCACGACGGACATGTTCTGCTCGTGGTCGAGAGTGGTTATAAACGCCGCGATAAAGTTTTACGCCATGCCAAAGTGATCGTCGGCCATTTTGAAGCCGCGGAAGCCGCTGCGGAAGCCGCAACACAAGAGACGGCCGCTTCCGAATAAAATCGCCGCATTTGCCGTTTGGCCGCAAGCATCCAGCAACGAGCAACCAGCATGACCACAAAAGATTACTACAAAATTCTCGGTGTCTCCGAAGACGCTTCCGCGGAGGAGATTAAAAAAGTCTATCGCGATTTGGCGAAGCAATATCATCCCGATCGCAACAAAGGCAAACAAGCGGAAGAGCGCTTCAAGGAAATTAACGAAGCCTACGACGTGCTCGGCGACGCGGAGAAGCGCGGCAAATATGATCAATTTCGCAAACTCGGGGGCGCGGGTTTCGGCGGCAACGGTTTGTCGTGGGAGGAATTGATGAAGCAATTCGGCGGCGGCATGCGCTTCAACGCCGGACGCGGCTTTGATTTTTCCAATATGGGAAGAGATTTCGGCTTTGACGATCTTTTCGGCAATTTTATGAACGGCAGCGACCCGGCGCAGCGCAAGCGTTCGCGCACGCGCGTCAACGAAGAAGTCGCGTTTGCCGCAGAAGAAGAGCCGCTGCACAACGAACTAGATGTCCGCCTCGAACTGCCGTTGAACCTTGCGCAGTTGTTGCTTGGCACGAAGATTCGTTTGCGCACGCCGCAGGATAAGAAAGTGGATTTGCGCATTCCACCGGGCACGGAGCCGGGACATGTGTTTCGCCTGCCCGGCATGGGCAAAAGAATCGGCAGCGAGACCGGTGATTTATTCGTCATCGCCAAAGTGCAAATGCCCAAACATCTCAATTCCGAACAAAAGGGATTGTTTGAAAAATTCGCGCACGCGTTGGGGATGAAGTATTAGCACGGCACTCGCGAAGTGTCATTCAGAAGGAATCTTTTTACTCGCTGGCGATACTGCCCAGTGCTTAAAAAGATTCCTTCTGAATGACAGATAGAAAGACACTCGGAGAACGAACATGACCTTCGATAAATTTACACTCAAAGCGCAAGAGACGCTTGCGCGTGCACAGCAGCAAGCTTCGGAGCTGAATCATCAACAAATCGAAACCGAGCATTTGCTCAAAGCTTTGTTAGATGACAGTGAAGGCGTGCCGCTGGCAATTATGAAGAAGCTCGGCGCAAACGTCGGGTTGACGTTGAGCCGCTTGGAAGAAGCGTTGCGCAAATTGCCGCGCGTTTCCGGCGCCACGGCGTTGAACAATCTTTATATCTCGAATCGCGTCAATCAAATTTTCAATGCCGCGCAAAACGAAATGCGCGCGCTCAAAGACGATTATGTGAGCACCGAGCATTTGCTGCTCGCGATTGCGGATGAAAAAGAGGGCGCAGCCGGAACGATTTTGCGCAATCAAGGCGTGACGCGCGACAACATCTTCCGCGTGCTCAAAGACATTCGCGGCAGCCAGCGCGTGACCGATCAAAATCCTGAGGGCAAATATCAAGCACTGCAACGCTTCGGACGCGATCTCACCGAACTCGCGCGCAGCAACAAGCTCGATCCCGTTATCGGCCGCGATGAAGAGATTCGGCGCGCGGTGCAAGTGCTCTCACGCCGCACGAAAAACAATCCCGTGCTCGTCGGCGATCCCGGCGTGGGCAAAACCGCCATCGTCGAAGGCATTGCGCAGCGTATCGTGCATGGCGACGTGCCGGAGTCGTTGAAGAATAAAAAAGTCATTCAAATCGAAATGGGCACGCTCGTGGCCGGCGCAAAATATCGCGGCGAGTTTGAAGAGCGTTTGAAAGCCGTGTTGAAGGAAATTGAAAACGCGCAAGGCGAGATTATTCTTTTCATCGACGAGTTGCACACGATGGTGGGCGCGGGCGCCGCGGAAGGCGCGGTCGATGCGGCCAACATGCTCAAACCCATGCTCGCGCGCGGTGAGTTGCGTTTGATCGGCGCAACCACCCTCGACGAATATCGCAAGTACGTTGAAAAAGACAAGGCGCTCGAACGCCGCTTTCAACAAGTTTATGTCGGCGAGCCTTCGGTCGATGACACCATCTCGATTTTGCGCGGCTTGAAAGAGCGCTATGAAGTGCATCATGGCGTGCGCATCGCGGACTCGGCCATAGTCGCCGCGGCCACGCTTTCGCATCGTTATATCAGCGAGCGCTTCTTGCCGGACAAAGCGATTGATCTGATCGACGAGTCCGCGGCCAAGCTGCGCACAGAAATCGACTCCATGCCCGAGGCCATTGACGAAATCGAGCGGCGCACGAAGCAGTTGGAGATTGAGCAAGTCGCGCTCAAAAAAGAAAAAGACGAAGCTTCGAAAGAGCGGCTGGAAAAAATCAAACGCGAGTTGAGCGATCTCAAGGAAAACTCCACGCAGCTCAAAGCGCGTTGGCAGGTGGAAAAAGAAACCATCTCGCAAATTCGCGAGACGAAGACGCGCATCGAACAAGCACGCAGCATTGCGGAAAAGGCAGAACGGGAAGGCGATCTCAACAAAGTCGCGGAGCTGCGTTACGGTACGCTCGTGGGTTTGGATAAACAGCTCAAGCAACTCAACGACAAACTCACGATGTTGCACAAAGACGGTGCGCTGCTCAAAGAAGAAGTTTCGGAAGAGGACATCGCCGAAATCGTTTCGCGTTGGACCGGCATTCCGGTCGCACGTATGCTCGAAAGCGAGCGCGAGAAGATTTTGAAGATGCACGAGCGCTTGCGTTTGCGCGTCGTCGGTCAAGAGGAAGCCATCGAAGCTGTCTCGTTTGCCGTGCGGCGTTCGCGCGCGGGCTTGAGCGATGAGCATCGTCCTATCGGTTCGTTCATTTTTCTCGGGCCGACCGGCGTGGGTAAAACCGAGCTTGGCCGCGCGCTCGCGGAGTTTATGTTCGACGACGAGAACGCGATGGTGCGCCTCGATATGTCGGAGTACATGGAGCAGTTCAACGTTTCGCGCTTGATTGGCGCGCCTCCGGGCTATGTGGGCTATGACGAAGGCGGCCAACTCACCGAGGCCGTGCGCCGTCGTCCGTACTCCGTGATCTTGCTTGATGAGATCGAGAAAGCGCATCCCGAAGTTTTCAACCTGCTCTTGCAAGTGCTTGATGACGGCCGCTTGACCGACAGCAAAGGTCACGTGGTGAATTTCAAAAACACGATCATCATTATGACTTCGAACCTCGGCGCGGATGCGATCACGGAAAATTTCAAATACATCCGCGACGACAATCAAGACAAGATTTATAATCTCACGAAAGAGGCCTTGCTCCAAGCGCTGCAAAAGAAAATGCGGCCAGAGTTTCTCAATCGCGTGGACGAGGTGATTGTGTTCCATCCGCTCACGCGCGGCCACATTCATCAAATCGTGGATATTCAATTTGAGCGGATGGTGAATGCGACGTTGCAGCGTCTCGGCATTGCTGCGCAGCTTACGGAAGCAGCGAAAGATCATCTCGCGCAACAAGGCTATGACCCCATCTTCGGGGCACGACCGCTCAAGCGGCTCATGCAGCGGCACGTGATCAATGAGCTTTCGACGAAAATTCTGGCGGGCGAGTTAGCGAAAGGAGACGCGGTGCGCATCGACGCGCAGGAAGGGAGACTCGTTTATGCGAAGAACAAATAGCTCGCGTGGCACGAACAAAAGCCCAAGAATTTTTCTTGGGCTTTTGTGTTTATTGGGGAAATGAAAAGCAAGCGGCTTGGTGTGAGCGAGGATGCGTGAAGAGGTTTGTCTGTCGTTTTGTTTTTGATCTGTGCGGAGGAAGATGGGGAAGTAGCGGAGAGAGCAAGCTAACAGTATCCCCTCGGTGAACCCATCTTTCTTCTTGGGCTTGGAATTTTTACGTTGCGGTCAAGCAAAAGGAGAACCGGATGGAACAACGTCATCGCGAACAGGCGCATGCGCACGAGATGTTTGAAAGAGTCGAGCGCTT
>JAYRWE010000106.1:0-52463 GCA_041918175.1 bacterium | reverse complement strand
TCGGATTGGGACAAAAGTGAAGCGCAGAATCCATGACTTGTGCTCCTGAAAAGAGTGTCGCGTTCTTTCCCTAAAAATGCACAAGAAATCGCAGGAGCGCAAAGTAAATCAGGACTCCACGATTGAATGCAGAGCTACCAGATTGAACCATGTAAGAATTTTTGGTCTTCTCCATCCGTGCTAGGATTTGAGTAAAGGCTCTATCCGCATCTTCAAAAGCAAACCTTCCCGACGCAGCAGCTAAAGCTTTAGCCAGAGATTGAAGTACGTAAGGATCAGTTGTCTTTTCCATACAAATCAAAATTTGGGAAAAAGCCCAATAGGCATATTCAGATGAAAGCTTTCTCGCCACCGCCGTCAAAGCTTTGGTCAAAGATTGAAGTTGGTTAGACTCATTGGTATTCTCCATTAGTGGAAGGATTTGGGCAAATGCCCTGTTGGCGTTCTCGGGCGCGAGTTCTTCTGCCACTTCTATCAAAGCTTCCGTCAGATCTTGCATTAGATATCCACGTTCGAGGGTATTGGTGACCTTGTTTATGCATGTCAAGATTTGAGCGAATGCACTGTCCACATATTCAGTCGTAAGCTTTTCTGCCAGTGCTGCCAGAATTTTGGCCTGTGATTCGTCATGGTAAGGATACTCTACTAACAGAGCCAGTATTGGTGCAAATGTCCGATTGGCTATTTCAGCCGAAAGTTTATTTGGCACCACTGCCAAAATTTGGTCCAGCATTTCAAAATGCATCTTCTCTGTGATCAATTGAATAGCTAATGAGGTAAAAGTTGAATCTTGCACGATGAGGACTATTCCCATCTTAACACACATTATTTTTAATCTCTTTTCCACCGGATGCTGAAGATGAGGCAGTAAAGTTTCTTTGAGAATTTTCTCACGACGAGCTGGATTGAGGCCACTGATAGCTTGTGTGAGAATCTCTGCACGACGGTTGAATCGCTCGGCGTTCTCTGGAATTGACAACGCTTGCTCAAGAAAACTGAAACGCACAGCGTCATTGCTGGCCGCTAAAGCCCAAAGAGCTTCTATTTCAGAAGTTGTAGGTGTTCCATCAATTTCACTCACAACACCGAATCTCGACAAAATTTTGCTGGCTTGTTCCCTAGCTGAAAATCGATACCAGCCGTAACTGGCGAGCGTCAAAACTAATACGTAAGGTACAAAACGCAAAAGGCTCCACAGCGCGTAAGCCCGCAGCGTGCCATAACGGAAGCGGCCCAGCAGTCGTTGCATCACCAAAACCAGTTGTTGCCACGGGTTCAACAACGCGCGCCACTTTTTCAAAATATGGCTTCCCGCTTCCTGAAAAGCTCGGCTTCCGGCTGCAGCCAGCGCGAGCCAACGATTGGCCCGGCGTTCGGCTTCCAGCACGCCGGCGCAGAGATAATCATGATCCAATAGCCAGAGCTGGCGACGAGTATCCGGATCGATTCTCTTGCGAATGATCTCCCGCTGTTGCAAGTAATCGAGGCAGTCTTGCACCGTTTGCTGCATCGGCTTGGCCTCACCAACATTGTCGGCGATGATGATCTGTTCCAACTCCTCATTCGATCGCGGCACGGTTTTGAGCGTTTCGCGATTGACCAAAGCGAGGAGCAGACCACGGATTTGCTTTTGCGTCAACTGCGCGCCTTGCTTCGTGTGAGCAAAATGCCTTTCGGCTTCAGCGATGTGGGCTTCGATGTGCCTGGCTTCCAAACCTGGCAGACCGCCGAGGCGTTGGTAATCGCCGATGGTCAAAGTCTTCAATCGCGCCAAACCTTGAAGCGCGATTTTCATTTGCGCCGGCAGCACCGCGCCCGACTGACTCAGATCGTTGGCGAGACGTTCTTTGAGCTTGTCCCATCCACGCTCCGGAGCATAAATGACTGGTGCGTTCTCGTCGATGCTGCTCGTTAGCTCGGTGAGCAAAGGCACGACAATGTTTTCCTGCAAGCGATCCAAACGATAAACTTCTTCTTTGATAAAGCGCACGGATTTTAAGCCGTCCGCGGCATCTAACCGCGTCACGAACAGGCAATGGATCGCGTCCTCGTCGAGCAGCGTTTTGATCTCGCGCCAGAAAGCATTGGCGGCCACAAGCTTCTCCGCGCCAAGCCAAGTGCGCTGGCGACTGGAAAGAAAACGGTCGCGATGGCGGGTTTGATAGTCGTCGAATTGATCGAAGATGAGGAGAAGCGTGCGTCGCAGCGAGGGTCGGCAACGTTTGAGTGTCGCGAATAGATCGTCGGTCTTCGGCTTTAAGGCTTGTTGATCCGCCTCGGAGAGAGCTTGCCAAAACGCCTCGGTTAGAGCCGAACGCGGCCCGGCTTCCCAATCCTGGCCCCAAACTTCGACATAAATGGGGAGCAGCCCGGCGCTGTCTTCTCGCAGCTTGGGACAAAGCCCGGCTTGCAACAACGCGCTTTTGCCCGCGCCGGATTCACCGACGAGATGCACGAGCGGATGTTCGCGACAAAGCTTGAGTAGCCGGTCGATGTCTTCTTCGCGTCCTTTCAAGTGCTCGGCTTTGTGGGATTTCAGCAGCAAGGCTTCCGGTCGCAAAAGACGCGAACGCCGCGCGAGTCCGTGCATGAGACCGAAGATGCCGACACTCAGCAACACTGCAGCGATCATCCACCATGCCGGCGCAGGAAGCTCCGCGAGCTTGCCAAGCAAAGCTTTGACTTGATCGCTGAACTGCGTTGCGGCCGCCAACACACCGCCGAGCGCAGCAATGGCGCCGGCAATGGTCGTGATCTTTTCAACGAAGGTGCGTTCAGGCTTGGGCATGGATTATATGATTGCCCTATTCTAAGAATGAAATAAGGGAACTCGAAATGACGAGGGAAGACTCAGGCGGAGAAGCAAGCATTTTACTTCTTTAAAGTTTGAAGGAAAGATGCAGCAAGGATTCAAGATCAAGCAAGCGCGCGCCGTGCACGATGCGCATTACCCAAACGACTTCATCATAGTTTGTGCGTTTTGGAAAACTCATCGAAGAACTCCTCGAGATCGCGGCCTTTGCCTTCAGCCATTTCCGCTTCGGCTTGCTTGAGCATGCGCTCCAGTTTTTTAGAAGCCAATCTCTCTGTGAATTCTTTTACGTTGAGTAGAACGGCCGCGGGCTTGCCTTTTTGCGTGAGAAGAATGGGACGGCCGGTGCCGCGCACTTGCCGCAAGAGCTTATTGGTTTTGCTCTTTAAATCGCTCGCCGGGCGAATATCATCTGCGAAGATTTGCATGATTGGATTCCTTATCCTTTAAAAGCGCTTGAAACTACCGAACGCAAACGGTATTTCGTCGCGATGCTTTCGGGAATTTTCACGGATACATTTGCGTGTGTTTTTTTGGGGGCATGGCTACTCTCAAGCTTGATTTAGTCATCGTCAAGCTTGTGGCGCCTTTAATACTTTGACGCCGCCGATGTTCAAATAGGGCACGTAGAAAAAATCTGCTACAGGTGCATCCGGCAAACCGAGGAGGATGCCCGACGTGTCGGCGTCAATAACGAAGAATACGCGCGCCGATGAAATCCTCGACGAAAAGATTTTTTTCAGGGCGCGCTCATCTCGGAATGCGACTTGAACGCGCTGGTCCTTCAAAAGTTTGGGCCCTGTTTCGCGCATGCACACAAACGACGGAGTGGCGACGACTTCGGCGAGACCGGCATCAATCAAATCGAAGGCGCTGTGCTTTTCCATGAACGCAGCGATCTCCGCGTCGCCGGTGAAATTGGAATCCTCTTGGGTAATTTTCTTTTCATCGTGCCTAAAGGCATTGTCGACGATTATTTTCTGCAATAGTGTCATCGTCGTTTATTCCTGAACCGCGCTCAAAATATCTTTCTTCGGCTAAAAAGGCAAGCACACATTGCAATCGAAGTCAGGCTTTCGCTCAGTCTCTTTTGAAAGTTAGCAAGAGTTATTTGCGAAAACCCGACTTCAGTGATCTCATCATCTTGTTACCGGAGTTACTGGCGTTGCCTGCGAAGCAATTTGACCTCCTGCTGCAGGGCTTCCGGTGGCCTCTTGCTTATCCTGATCAGTCGCGGACTTCGGCGGCTCGCCAACGTACTTTTTTGCTAAATAAGCGCCTTGCCCCAATCCGAAACTAGCAAGAATTGTGGTATCGACATCGGGCAAGCTAACCGTGCTATAGAGTTCAATAGCTCCGAGATAGTTGAATATCTGCCCAATATAAACGAACACCGCTGCAAAGGTCACGATAACCATTTGAAAATCGCCGGTGTCGATGCGCCCGTTGTCGTCGTGAAAAAGGTCGTAAAGCAAGCTAGGATTGGGCGGTTTGGGAGCGTCTTTGACTTTTGGTTCATGAAGAAGAGCTTCAGCTTTTTCCTTTGCAATGCCCTTCGCGGCAGCAAACGTCAGCGCACTCAGGCCGGAAAGCAGCAAAAGGTTTTGCGGAATTTCAACGCCGCCGAAGAACGCCGCGCCGCCTTTCCATACCCGACAAAACATCACGGCGACATAGCTCACCATCACTACGGCAAACCACACGACGATTTGAAACTGGGAGTTGCTGTACCGCATGTCTACGCCAAGCATTAAGCTGCGCAAGCCCTTTTCAAACCACGCCCCCTCTTTTTTCTTAAGCAACAGTTTGGCGATGATTGCCAAGAGTAAAGCTGTGCCCAATAATACGAACAATCGCTGTGTAATCTCTAACTTATGGGTCTTGACCGCGACGCTTTGCAGACGCCGAACAGGTTCTTCTTCGCTGTATTGAAGTAAAACCTGATCGCCTTTATTTAGGCTCTTGATGTCGGAAACAAGCCCGGGCGTATATGCTTTGAGCGTAAGAGTTTCTTCGCGGTAAACAACACGCAGCACTGAATCTTGCGCGATCACTTCAATAACTCCGATGTTGTCTAGCTTTTGCGTCGGCGCCTTCACGATCGCTTTGAGCTTAGCTTGCGCGATTGAATCAACCTTTGCTTTAACTATAGAATCAAGCTGCGTTTTAGTCAGACTGATTTTGTCTGAAGTTTGCGCTTGAACCGTCACAACGAAAAACGAGACGAGGAGCAGTGCGAGGAAGGAGAGTAGTCGGCGAAACATGTTTACCTCCTTTGAGTTTGGAATGATTAGATCAACGGAACCTCTTACTATAAATCACCCGATCATCTCCCTCCGAATAAAAATTCGGAATGCGGGCGACTTCGCGATAGTGATGTTTGAGGTAGAAATAGTGGGTGGGCGCGTACTTGGGTTGGGAGGACGTTTCGATCATGAGCATGCGGCCGTTTTCGGCGAGAAGTTGCGCTTCGACATAGAGCAACAACTCATCGCCGAGGCCGCGGCGTTGTTGGGTGGGATCGACCGCGATCCAATAGAGATCATACGTGCGGTCGGTCATGGGGGTCTGCCCGAAACAAACGTAGCCGCTGACGAGATCGTTCTCGTCAACGGCGCAAGCAAAGCGATAATCTTTTTGCTCGGGTTGATTGAAATAGATATCGATCAACTCGAGCGCAACGCTAATCTCAATCGGCGTGAACCGGTTCGTTGCTTCCAATAGCGATGCGATGCGCGACCGGTCTTCGCGTCGCAGGTCGCGGATAGCCATGTGCTTCTCCTCGTTGCAAGGCTCCGGCAATGATCTCGCCGACGAGCTGCGTATAAGTTCTGCCCGAAGCGAGCGCCGAGCGCGTCAATCCTGCGTCGGGTGAGAGATCGGGATTGGCATTCACTTCAACGATGTAAGGTTGCAGATTCGCGTCGAGGCGCATGTCCACGCGCGCGTAATCGCGGCAACCGAGCAAACGAAACGCGGCGAGCGCGATCTTCTGCACGCGCGCCGTGCATTCTTCATCAAGCGGCGCGGGACATGAAGCGCCGGAGAGGCGATACTCCGGACTCGTCTCAACCCATTTCACATTATAAGAGCAAATGCGCGGCTGGCCTTCGGGAAAATTTTCAAACGTGATTTCCGAAATGGGCAACGCTTGCGGAATTTGATCGCCGAGAATCGCGACGTTCAATTCGCGGCCGTCGATGTACTCTTCGACAATTGCGGGTTGATGATAGTTCTGAATCACCCACGCGACACGACGCCGCAACTCCGCGAGATTGTGCACGACCGAGTCGGCGTCGATGCCGAGGCTCGCGTCTTCTTGCGCAGGTTTGACGATAACGGGATAGCGCAAACGCGAGCGGCCCGGCACTTCGCTG
Organism: bacterium; assembly: GCA_041918175.1. Lineage (GTDB taxonomy): Bacteria > Zhuqueibacterota > Zhuqueibacteria > Zhuqueibacterales > Zhuqueibacteraceae > JABWAN01. Next base: position 46,274 of record JAYRWE010000106.1, on the reverse strand, counting down.
CACAACATGCCGCGCGGCACGGGCAGGTTCGCTTGATCGAGCAACATCTTCGTGGTCCACTTATCGCCGGAGAGCACGAGCGCGGAGACCGGCGCGCCGGTATATTCAAAGCGCAGCATTTCATACAACGAAGGCACATGCACATGATAGCGACTCTCGCCGAGCCAGCCTTCGACCAAATTGAAGATCGCGTCCGGGCGAAAGCGCGTGATGCGTTCCATAAAAGTTTGCACGGATTTTTGCAAAGGCAACACCGTCACGTCATGGCCGAGTTCGAGCAAGCTGTCTTGCACGGCATTTACTTGCGTGAGCACGTCGGCTTCGGAGATGAAATCAATTTCGCGGCCGCGCTGTTGGCGTTCGGGCGCGTTGTAAGCAATCAAAATCCTTTTGCTGTTCATGAGCGCAGTCCTAGTCGTTGGCAAGCCGCGTCAATGATGCCGAGAATAACCTCGTCGAAAGTCATGCCCGCGGCATAGGCGGCTTTCGGAAAGCAAGAGTGGATGGTCGGGTCTTTAATCAAACCGGGCAGCGGATTGAGTTCGAGTATCGTGGGTTCGCCCTCCGCATTGAGGCGCACGTCGATGCGGCAGAAATCGCGGCAGCCGAGGTAGTTGTATGCCTTCTTGCAAATGGTTTCGATCTTCATTTGCAATTCGTGATCGAGCGGCGCCGGGCATTGATAAATTTCCAGCGGGTTCTCCGGATTATCCCACAACCATTTCGGCTCCCAGGAATAGATGGGCAGCGCGCCTTGGGGCAGCACGGAGAAATTGATTTCGACAATCGGCAGCACGCGCAGATGCGCGCCGTTGCCGAGCAACCCCACGGTAAATTCGCGGCCCGGCATGTATTCTTCCACGAGCGCGGGTTGATTGTACGTGCGCCAAATTTTTTCCACCGTCTTCTTCATCTCCGCTTGATTGTGCACGAGCGCATCGTTCCAAATGCCTTTGCTCGTGCCTTCGGCGAGCGGCTTCACGAACATGGGATAATCGAAGTGGCGCAGTTGCCCGTTGAGCGGCCACGCATGGAGCACCGCAAACTTTGCCGTGGGCACGCGACGAAATGAAAGAATCTCTTTCGCGCGCGATTTATCCAAACACAAGCCGAGCGTGATGGGATCGGAACCCGTGTAGGGAATCGCGAGCATTTCCAGCATGGCCGGAATCAACGACTCGCGCGCCACGCCGTGAAAGCCTTCGGCAATGTTGAAGACCAAATCCGGGCGCGCTGCGCGCAGCTTTTCAAACGCCGCGAGATTCGCTTCGATGGGAATGACTTCGTGATACTTGCCGATGGTGTCGGTCAAGTCCGCAATGGTTTGCTCGTCGTCCCATTCCGCGAAGTTGTCTGTGCCGTCGATCCCATGCGCATGCTGCGGATATAAGTGGGGATCATCATCCTCCGGCGAACTGGCGGCTCGCCGCACGTTGTAGGTGAAACCGACTCGCATGATGCTGTGACTCCTGTTTATAGGGTTGAACAAGAAAAGCATTCCAAATTTTAAATTGCGAGTTTGGAATTTAAAATTTGCAATGCTCTTGGATTAAAAGCTTTTTGTGGGTCAATCAAACCGCGGGCAAGCACACGAAAGCACAGAACGATTTGCGCGCAAGCCGCCGCAGATGACCGTCTGAACCGTTGTGTCACGAACGAGACGTCGCCGCCAGGGCGACCGTGAATCTTATCACACGGCAGTCACCACACAATTTTTGTTTAAGTGAGTTGGATAATGAGAAGTGCGAAGCTGAAGAATCGAGGCCACAGGTGGGAGAGAGAATACGCCCTTGCAATCAAGCCGAGCTTGCGAGGAGAAGACGCTACTCGGAGGCTCACCGGAGTCCGAAGAGGTCGTCGTTGGTTTGAGTCGCATATAAAACTTGTTGCTCCTATGAAAGTTGCTCTCAAAAATTGCGCGCAATAAACGTAAATCAATTTGAAAAAGCAAGCGCTAATTGGTTTCCATCACAACTTTCATTTGAAAGCAGGAGCCGTAAGCGAGACGACGCATCCGTCTTTGCAGGAAAATTCCAAGTCCCCGCCGATGCGCGCCGCGCGCATCTTCATGTTGCGCAATCCTTGTCCGGTAAGTTTCGCGCCGGAGTTGGAATTTTTCCCGTCATCGCGGATGGTCATGTTGAAATGCTCGGCAAGGTTCTGCAATTGAATCTCGACGTGCGAAGCCTCGGCCGCATGTTTGGCGATGTTATTGACGGACTCTTTGAAAATGAGATAAAGACTCTGGCGAATATCCACCGGCAGGCGTTTTTGCAAATCCAAGCCGGTGGCGGTGAAGTCGAACGTCGCGGATTTTGCGGCGAGCACGCTCGCGGCAAACTCGCGCATGCGGTCGAGCAGATTGCCCATCGTGTCATTGCGCGCATCGATCGACCATACGATGTCGCTCATCGTGGTGACCAACTCCCGGCTCATCGCGCCGATCTTATGCAGGGAGTCTTGCACTTCATGCAACTCTTCGCTCTCTTGCAGCAATTCTGCGTGCAGCGAAATTTTCGTGAGCGTGGCGCCGATGTCGTCATGCAGATCGCTGGCGATGCGCACGCGCAAACGCTCTACTTCGAGCAAACGCGTGACGCGATAGCGATAGGCCAATGCCAGCGCGCCGGTTCCCGCCATGAGCAGCAGCGCGAGAAACCACCACGTTTCCCAAAACGGCGGTGCGATCACGATGCGAATCGTTGCGCCGCGGTCATTCCACACGCCGTCGTGGTTCGCGCCTTTCACGCGAAAGCGATAAGCGCCGTGATCTAAATTCGTGTAGCTCGCATAACGCCGCGTGCCGGAATGAATCCAATTCGCGTCGAAGCCTTCCATCTGATACATGTATTGATTTTTTGCCGGATGCGTGAAATCCAGGGCGGCAAATTCAAATGAGAAAAAGTTGTCTTCATGCGAAAGTTGCAACGTGTGGCGCGCGGTGATGGCGCTGTCGAGCGCAACGGGCTTGTCAAAAATTTTAAACGAAGTGAGCGCAATTTCTGGCGCATGCGGATTGTCTACAACTTGGCGGGGATAAAAACGATTGAAGCCGCGCGTGCCACCAAAAAACAACTCGCCCGTGGGCGATTGATGCACCGCGCCTTCATAAAACCCCGGTCCTTGCAAACCATCCGACATATCATAATTACGAAACTGCTGCCCGCGCGGCGCGGAAGGATTAAAGCGCGACAGACCGTTATTCGTGCTCAACCACAAGTGTCCGTTTTCATCGCTGCCAATGCCGTTGATGTAGTTGTTCGGCAAACCCTCGGCTTCAAAATAGTTTTCAAACGAGCCGCTTTGTGGATCTAAGCGCGATAAGCCATAATTCGTTCCCACCCACAGCCAGCCGTGCGCATCTTCGTAAAGCGCTGTGACGGTGTTGTTGCTCAAACTTGTTGTCGCCTCGGCTTGTTGTTGATAGCGCGTGAACGTTTGCGTTTCCCGAGCAAATTTATTCAACCCGCCGGCGTTCGTGCCGATCCACATATTGCCGGCGCGATCTTCAAGAATGCACGCCACGCCGTTTTGACTCAGGCTGTTCGCGTTTTGCGGATCATGCCGGAACGTCGTGAATTTTTCCGAGCCTTGCGGCAACGCGCTCAAGCCGCGTGAAGTTCCGAGCCACAACATGCCGTCGCGACTTTGATAAATGCAATTCACGATGTTGTTCGCTAAGCTCGCCGCCTCTTGGGGATTGTGCTTATAGCGTTTTATTTTTCCCGTCGCGGGTTGATAAAGCAGCAGGCCGGGGCCAAACGTTCCCACCCACACGGCGCCGGATTTCTCCACCCACAAAGCGGAAATAAAAATACGATCATCATTCGGCTCGTTTAATTCGAGCGGGACATGTTCGAATGTCGAAGCGCCGTGCGCGAGTTTATCCAAACCCCAATTGGTGCCGACCCAGAGCGCGCGATCCGGGCCTTCGAAAAGGGCGTTTACAAAATTATGACGGAGCGAGCCGGCCTCGTGCGGGTCGTTGTAATAATGATCGAACTTCTGCGGTTTCAGATCTAGCTTGTTCAAGCCGGCGTTATCCGTGCCCAACCATAGATTGTCGGAACGATCACGCCATATCGCGCGCACGAAATTCGCGCTCAGGCTTTGCGCGCGTCTCGACTCGTGTTGATAACGCGCAAACGTCCCGTGTCTGCGGTCGAAGCGATTCAACCCGCCGGCGAGCGTGGTCACCCACAGCTCGTTTGCATTCTCTTCGCAAATGGCATAGACCCGATCGTCGCCGAGGCTCTGTGCGTTGGTTGAGTCATGGCGAAAAGCGCGAAACGTTTTCGTCTGCGGCGCCAAATGATTTAGCCCGCCGCCATACGTGCCGATCCATAATTCTTGGTTGCGATCAAAGAAAAGCGCCAAAACAAAATTGCTGCTGAGACTGTTGGGGTTCGCGGGATCGTTGTTGAAATGTTCAAAGGTTTCCGTGCTCGGATCAAAGCGATTCAAGCCGCCGCCGAGCGTACCGATCCAAAGTTTGTGCGCAACATCTTCGGCAATGGCATTCACGCGATTGTGACTCAAGCTCTGCGCATGGTTGGGATCATGCACGAATCGCTGCCAAGTGTTCGTCGCGCGCATGAAGCGATTCAAGCCGTTGTTGGTGCCGACCCATAAGTTGCCGGCGTGATCCTCGTAAATCGCATACACGGCATTGCCGCTCAGACTGTTGGCCTTTTGCGGGTCGTGTTGATAGCGCGTGATTTTTTCAGTATAAGGATCGAGGCGATTCAGCCCGGCCTTGGTGCCTATCCAAAGCGCGCCGTCGCGGCTTTCAAACAAGCTCTGAATGTAATTGTTCGTGAGCGATTGCGAATCCGTGTGCGCATGCTTATATCCGACAAAGTTATAGCCGTCGTAGCGATTCAAGCCGTCTTGTGTGCCGAACCACATGAACCCGCGACGGTCTTGCAGGATTGCATAGACCGTGCTTTGCGTGAGGCCTTGTTCGAATGAAATGCGCTCAAAGCGCAAATCCGCGCGCTGCGCTGCGAGTGGACTCGCTAGCGACAGTGCGCATGCGAGCAGGAGAAATTTCGTTGGAGTATTTTTCATGGACTGCAAGTTTTCCAAACGAATGCGACACTTTTTGGCAAGATGATTTTTTTACGCTCATTTGTCAACCCCCATGTTCATGTGGCTGTCGTGTAGCGTAATGAAAAAGGCCGGTGCGAACCGGCCTTGGGAGAGCAATGGCGGAAATTGAAGGACGGCATTCGCGCCCACAACTTTATTTCTTCGAAGCCTTCACTTTGCGGGTCAACTCCGTGCGCCCCTCGATGACTTTGCCGTCGGCACCGGTGATTTTAAACGTGCCGACGAGTTTGTCCTCGCCGATCTTTTCGTACGAGCGCTCCATCGGGCCGGGGCCGCCTTCAATGCGCATGGTCACTTTATTGCCGTTGTGCGTTTCAGTGCTGGTATAAACCAGACGCCAACTGTCAAACCAATGCCCCGTAATCTTTCCGGTCTTCGCGTCCATCGTAGAGTAGCCGACCATCTTATAAGTCATGTCGCCGGACTTGACTTCCACTTTGGTTTTTAAAAATTGTTTTTGGAGCTCCCATTCAAACTCGATTTCATCGTTCGACTTGCCCATTGGTGATTCGGACCAGCCTTCCCATTTGCCGATGAGCGATTCCCAAAACGCGTTTTGCACCGCGGGCATTGCGGTCGGCGCTTGCGCCAAAGCCGTTGTTGCGGCCAGGCATAGTAAGCACAGCATAATTTTTTTCATGGCTTCTGCTCCTGTGATTAAAAGTGAAAAAACGGTGGCGGAAATTTTTATCGAAGCGCGGCAAAGTTAGTGCAGGCTTTGCTTCAACAGTGGCGGCGCGAAGCGCACCTCCGGCGCGCGCTTCGAAAAGCGCAATAACTCGCGCATGAAGCGGGTATCCAGTTTAAAAGTGAAAAGCAGTTTTTGCCAAAAAGAAATCTGCGCCGCTTCGGTGTGCGTATGAATAAGACTCGCCGGCGGATAGTAGACGCTGGTTGCCACCGCGCCGATGCCCTCGCATTCCATGTGTTGCTGCTCCGCGGGCAAAGCGAAGAAATCGCCGAGCGCATTGGATACCGGCTCGGTCATGAGCACGTAATCGCGCATGCCCAAGCCGCCCTTGAGCAGGCGATGCACGAGGATCACGTCCAAGCCAAAAAGTTTTTCAAAAGATTGAATGCGCTCAATCGCAACTTCGCCCGCGTGCACGACGATTTTTAATTTGAGATCGCTCACGCCCACACACGCGTCGCACATGCACAAACGCAATTCATTCAACTTTTGTTTGGCGCGATAAAACGCCCGGAACATCTCGAGCACTTGTGTTTTGAGCCGCGGCGCAAGCGACTTCGTTGCTTCGCGCGGTGTGGCCGCATAGAAAAAAGCCGCGTCGCCTTCCAACTCCGCGAGTTTCAATGGCGCACCAGTCGCTGAGATCAAAGCCTTGAGCAACTCCACGGTGACTTGTTTGGCATGATTCAGGGACATGCGATGAAGTTTCATGAATTGCGTGTAGCCGCTGATGTCGGCGATGAGCAAAACGGCGTGGCAAGTGGTAGCAGGCATAATCTCGTTTGGAAAAAATTGCATGTGACCGTAGCGGCGATATTACCGCACGAGCAATATAACCTCGCGCCGGGCATTTGTCAACTCACGCGTGACGACCGCATAAACTCCGTGCAATTCTCTTGGGCGCGATTTATATTGCGCGCGTTCGCATGCGCGTTCGCGGGCATGACAGGTCGGGCTTGATCATCAAAGGCTCGTGTACAAATATCAGGGGCGCAGGTTTCGTTTGACGGACGTCGATGGCAAAGTCGTGCGAGAGGTGTTGGCATAAGAAATTTTTGCTGCTGGATAGCAGCCTCAATGTCGTGCGAGACGGTTGAGCTTCTCATAAAAACGCGGAGGCCATTATGCTCTTTATGATCGTCGAACGTTTCAAACAACAAGATGCGCGCGCCGTGTATCGCCGCTTTGCGGAGAAGGGCCGCATGATGCCCGAGGGGCTGCGTTATGTCGAAAGCTGGGTTGAAGCAAATTATGATCGCTGCTTTCAACTCATGGAGTGTGATGATCTGCGCTTGTTGCAACAGTGGATTTTGCAATGGCAGGATCTCGTGGAGTTTGAAATCGTGCCGGTGGTCACCTCTAAAGAAGCGCGCGAAGTTGCGACTGCGCTTTGATAAATCTCTTTAGCGAGAATACGAACCATGCCGCTCCTCATGACTCTGTCGGCAACGCCCAATTATGTTCTCTTCTTGGGAAGATTGCATCCGACATTGGTGCATCTGCCCATCGGCTTTTTGCTCATGGCTGTTCTGTTTGAAATTTTCTCGCGCCGTTCGCGTTTCGCTGCACTGCAAGCTGCGATTCCGTTCACGCTCTGCTGCGCCGCATTGAGCAGTGTCGCTGCCGCGACGCTCGGTTATTGTTTGTCATTGGAAGGCGGCTACGATGCTGATTTACTCGCGCGGCATCAATGGTCCGGCCTTGCACTCGCGGCGAGTATCGTCGCGCTCTTTTTGTTTAAAGTTCAACCCCGCTTGATTAAGGCAGAATTGCGTGGCCGTGTTTATGCTGGCAACCTGTTGCTTGCATGTGCGCTGCTCGTTTTCGCGGGCCATTACGGCGGTTCGCTCACGCACGGCGCGGATTATTTAACGTATTATTGGAAACCTGCGCCGCAAAAGCCGCAAGCCGGTTTGGTGTTTGATGATTACATTCAACCGCTGTTGCAAGCGCGCTGCGTGAGTTGTCACAGTGCGGAGAAACGCAAAGGCGATTTGGTTTTAGAAAATGCGCAAGGCGTGCAGCAAGGCGGCAAACACGGCGCGATTATCCTCGCAGGAAATTTAGCCGGGAGCGAGCTGCTTCGACGCATCACTTTGCCCACAGAACATGAAGACCACATGCCGCCCGCAGGCAAAGAAGCATTGCGCGCCGAGGAGATTGAATTGCTGCGCCGTTGGATTCAAGCCGGAGCCGCGTTTGATTTGAAGGTTGCGCAACTCGAATTGCCGGAGAAAATCGCGAAGAGCAAAGTGGAGCGCACGCTCGCGTCAGTTGCGCCCGCGGATACGAGCGCGCTCGGTCAATTGCGCCGCGTCGGCGTGATCGTGACTCCGATTGCGCAAGGGCAAAACCTTTTGCAAGCAAGTGCGGCAAATCTTGCCGCGACTTTTGTTGATGAACAACTCGCGCTCTTTACGCCGCTCGCGGAACAACTCGCGTGGCTCGATTTGCACAACACGAAAATCTCCGACGCCGGCCTCGCGCACGTGGCGCAACTTAAACAACTCATGCGGCTGCGTTTGGAAAACACGGCGATCACCGACGCGGGCTTGGCGCATTTGCAAAATTTGTCGCAGCTTGAATACTTGAATCTCTACGGCACGAAAGTGAGCGACGCAGGCTTGCAACATTTGGCGGGATTGCGGCAGCTCCAAACACTTTATCTTTGGCAAACGCAAGCGAGCGCGGCTGGCGTTGCCGCTTTGCAAACGCGCCTTCCGAATTTGCGCGCGAACTTGGGAATGGCGCTCGCGCATCTTGATACGGCTGCGATGCGCCTCGCGCCGCCGAGCATTCATTTCACCAATATTTTTTTGATGAAGCCGGAAACCGTAACCCTCGAATCGAGTTTGCGCGGGGTTGAAATTCATTACACGCTCGACGGCAGCACGCCCACCTCAGCTTCGCCGATATATAAACAACCCTTGGTGCTCGCGAACTCCACAACGGTGCAAGCCATTACGACGAAAGCGGGCTGGCGTGAAAGCGCGCCCGCCGTTGCCGAGTTTGTGAAAATGAGCCGTCGCTTCGCAAGCATTCAATTGAAAATTCCACCGAACGCGAGATATCCTGGGCGCGGTCCCGCGACCTTAATCGACGCACAAAAAGCCACAAATAATTTCGACGACGGTATGTGGCTCGGCTTTGAGCACAACGACGTCGAAGCAACACTTGACCTCGGCGCGAATGTGCCGTTGCGAAAACTGAGCGTGAGTTGTTTAGAGAACATGAACTCGTGGATTTTCTTTCCACGGGCCGTGGAGTTTTTCGTTTCGCCGGATGGCGCGCAGTATCAGCGCGCGGGCAGTGTGCAGAACGAACTGCCCACGCGCGAGACCGAAGTCGCGGCGCGATTTTTTTCAACGCGCGTAGATAATGTAACCGCGCGTTATGTGAAAGTGCTTGTGAAGAACCTCGCCCTTTGCCCCAAGTGGCACAAAGGCGCAGGCGGCAAAGCCTGGCTGTTTGTGGATGAAATCGTGGCCGAATGAATTTTATTCTACCTCCGAGGTGAGTGATGCAACGCTTGCACGAAAAAGCTATTGTCCTCATCGGCGGCACGAGCGGCATCGGACTCGCTGCGGCGAAGGCATTTGTTGCGAATGGCGCACGGGTGGTTGCTGTTGGGCGCGATGATGAGCATTTGCCGATCGCACGAGAAACATTGGCTGCGAATGCGCTCGTGCTCGCTGCCGACGCGAGTGATCCGGCAACAGCGCACGAGGCAATTGCGCAAGCACGCGCGCGCTTTGGAAATTTTCACGGGCTTTATCACGTGGCCGGCGGCAGCGGCAGAAAATTTGGCGACGGGCCACTGCATGAGTTGACGGATGAAGGCTTGGACGCAACGCTGCGGCTCAATTTCAACTCCGTGGTGTATTCCAATCGCGCCGCGGTGCAAGCTTTTCTCGAACAAAAAAACGGCGGCAGTATTCTCAATGTGAGTTCCGTGCTTGCGTTTTCGCCTTCACCCAAGTATTTTGCCACGCACGCCTATAGCGCGGCGAAAGCAGCCATCATCGGTTTTTCGCAGGCCATTGCCGCGTATTATGCGCCGCATGATATTCGCATCAACGTGCTCGCGCCGGCGCTCACGCACACGCCGATGGCGCAACGCGCCGTGCATGATGAAAAGATCGTGCGCTATGCGAAGTTGAAGCAACCCTTGGACGGCGGCCGCATGGCCGTGCCGGAAGATTTAGAGGAAGCCGCAGTCTTCATCATGTCCGAAGGCGCGCGCTTTGTTACCGGGCAAGTGCTCGCGATAGACGGCGGATGGATGGTGAGCGAGGGCGGTGGAGTATGAAATCCACTTTGGAGTGAATCATGGTGATGGTTCCATTGTTGTTTGAAGTGCAAACGCCTTTGGGATGGACTGTCCGAACTACAGCCTCCTACTGGGAACTCATTGAGCGCAAACACCCTGAAGTTATTGGGCTGATCGACGAAATCAAAAATTGTTTGAGCGCTCCAGCGACGATTTATCAAAGCACACAAGACGACGAGGTCTTTCTTTTTTATCGCGTTTGGAATCAGTATCATTGCTGCGCCGTTGCTAAACGCTTGAACGGTGAAGGCTTTTTGATTACGGCTTACATCACGGACAAAATAAAAGAAGGAGAAGTCATATGGCCCACATCCACGTAATCCATGATTCGCAAGGCGAAACGCTGACAGTTTATTGGGCGCAACCTCGTCGCGAACAAATTTCGGAAGAGGCCGGTGAAGGAATCATTTTAATCAAAGATCGCGTGACGAATGAAGTCATCGGTTTTGAAAAACTCTATTATCGTCCGGCAGAAAATCCGCGCGCAATTACGTTTGAAATGGCGCAGGCGGCGTGAATGTTATTGCAGCCTGCTCGGCTTGATTTGAAATGATCGCTTTCGAATATCCTTCATGAAGCAATTTTCTCACACCCTCACTCTTGCCACTTCGGGCATGGGCTTGTATGAGTTTACGGATGAAGCGGCGCGCTGGCTTGCGCAAACGCATGTGCGCGAAGGCTTGCTCACAGTCTTTGTGCAGCACACTTCGGCTTCGTTGCTCATTCAAGAGAATGCCGATCCCGAAGTGCAGCGCGATCTCGAACGCTTTTTCAAACGCCTCGTGCCGCTCGGCGATCCGCTTTTTCGCCACACGAGCGAAGGCCCGGACGATATGCCTGCACATGTGCGCGCTGCGCTCACGGCCACCTCGCTCGGCATCCCGATTCAAAACGGCAGAATGGCGCTGGGCACATGGCAAGGCCTCTATCTCTACGAACACCGCACTGCGCCGCACCGGAGGAAGGTGGTGATGCAGGTGATAGGAGAGTGAAATTGAAACCTTTTGATATTGTCGCCTTTTATGAGTATGATTTGACCATCGAACCGAAGGCATGTTTCGATTTATAAGGATGAAAATCTATGAACCCCGCACAATTGCAATACGTTTCGGATGAGACGGGATCGCCCACGGCAGTGATCGTCCCGATCGAGCTTTGGCGTGAAATCGCATCGGAGCGAGAGACGGCATATTTGCTTAAAAGCAAAAACATGAAGCAACGCCTGCTCGATGCCAAGCAGCGCGACTATGGAATTTCGCTGGAGGGTGCGTGTGAAAAACTTGGAATTTGACCCCGACGCCCTTGAAGACTTGGCTTGGTGGGTTGAAACCGATCGTAAGAAGGCTTTGCGCATTATCAAGCTCGTCAAGGAAGTGCAACGCGAACCTTTCGCCGGCATAGGAAAGCCGGAGCCGTTGAAACACGAATTTTCCGGCTGCTGGTCGCGTCGCATTGATGATGAGCACCGGCTTGTGTATCAAGTCCTCCCAGAAAAGATTCGTATCCTTGCTTGTCGATACCACTATTGAAACGAAATGGTGTTTGCACTAGGATCCCAACAACCTCTTCCCACGTAATAATCACCTTCCCTCACGCCAGGAGACTGACGATGCCGCAGCTTCGCCGCATTTTTTTAATCGCGAGTATTTCTTCTTCCCTCTTCGCCCAATCCTTCGAATTTTTCCCCGGCGCGAAGTATGATCCGAAGATTCCCACGCTGAAAGCAACTGTCGGCCATGATCATGCCGAGCGCATCACCATGCACCATGAGGCGGAGAAATATATCTTCGCGCTCGATCAAGCCTCGCCGCTCATTCAAGTCGTGCGTTACGCGGAGACGTGGGAAGGCCGTGCGCTTTATTATCTCATCGTCGCTTCAGAGGCAAATCAAGCGCGCGTGGCGGAAATAAAAGCGGGCATGCAGAAGCTGGCTGATCCGCGCAAGGTTGCGGCGAGCGAGGCGGAGGCGCTCATCAAATCTTTGCCCGCGATAACATGGCTCACCTACGGCGTGCATGGCAATGAAATCTCCAGCACCGATGCCGCACTTTTGTTCGCGTATCATCTCGTCGCGGCGCAAAATGATTCCCTCGCCAAAAAGATTTTGAGCAACACCGTGGTCCTCATCGATCCGATGGAAAATCCCGATGGTCGCGATCGTTACATTACGTATTTGCGCCATATGCAAGCGCGCTGGCCCGACCCTGATCCGAATGCCGCGGAGCACAACGAGCTGTGGCCGAACGGACGCTCGAATCATTATATGTTCGATATGAATCGCGATTGGTTTGCGAACACGCAGCCCGAAACGCGCGGTCGCACGCGCGCGTATTTGGAATGGTATCCGCAAACGTTCGTCGATCTGCACGAAATGGGTTTTAATCAAACTTATTATTTTGCGCCGCCGGCGTTGCCCTACAATCCGAACATGACCGCGGCGCAGCATGAGTGGCTCAGACGCTACGGCCAAAACAACGCGAAGTGGTTCGATCGTTTTCGCTTCGATTACTTCACGCGCGAGATTTTTGACTCGTTTTATCCGGGCTATGGCGAAGGCTGGCCTATGTTTCATGGCGCGATCGGCATGACGTATGAGCAAGCGGGCGCGGACGGTTTGGTGATCCGCCGCGATGACAAAACATTGCTGCGCTATCGCGACGGCGTACAGCATCATTTTATCTCCTCACTTTCCACCGCGGAGATGACGGCGAACAACCGCGAAGCTATGCTGCGCTATTTTTATGACTATCGCCGCACCGCGATTGATGAGGGTATGCGCGAACTCGTGAAGGAGTACCTCATTCCGCCGGGCAATGATCCGAGTCGCGCCGCGCGCTTGGCCGCGTTGCTCATGCAACAGGGGCTTGAAGTGAAGCGCGCGGAAGCAGCCTTCACGAATACGCAAGCGCGCGATTACATCGAACACAAATTGCAGACAAAGAATTTTCCCTCCGGCACTTTCATCGTGTCGCTCGCGCAACCGGGCAAACGTTTGTTGAAGACGTTGATGGATCGGCACACCGATATGAATCCTGAGTTCATTAAAGAGCAAACGCAGCGCGCGGAGAAACGGCAAGGCGACGAAATCTATGATGTCACTGGATGGTCCTTGCCGTTGTTGCATGATGTCGAATGTTATGCCGCGGAGTTGGCCTCCAACGTGCGCGCGAGTGTGCTCACGGAAGCGCCCAAGCCGCAAGGGAAGATCGGCGAAAAAGCGCACCTCGGTTATGTGATCGCGTGGGGCAAGAACAATGTTGCCGTCGCGCTCGCGGATTTGTTGCGGCAGGGCGTGCGTGTGCATACGAGCGATAAAGAAATCACACAGCAAGGCACAACGTTTCCGCGCGGCTCGCTGTTCATTAAAGTAAAAGACAATCCCGAAAACTTGCACGACCGCATGCAGCAGCTTGCGAACATGCACGGCGTGGAGATTGTCAGCGTGAACAACTCGTGGGTCACCGGCGGCGTCAACTTCGGCAGCGATCATGTGCAGTATGTCGAGCCGCCGCGCATTGCGATGGCGTTTACGTATCCCACGAGTTCGCTCTCAGCGGGCTGGACGCGTTATGTGCTGGAGCAAATGTACGGCTATCCCGTGACGGTGGTGCATACGTGGCAACTTGCATCTGCGGATTTGAGTGAGTATAATGTTATCATTCTGCCCAATGCTGGCGGCGCGTTTGGCGGCTATGGCAGATTGCTCGGTGAAAGCGGCGCGCAAAAGCTGCGTGCGTGGATGCAAAACGGCGGTACGTTAATTACCATCAGCGAGGCCACGCGCTGGCTCACGGAAGAGAAAGTCGATCTACTCGCGACCGCGCGCGAGTTTCGCGGCGGCAAGCCGGAAAAAAAATCCGAGAAGAAAGAAGGCAGCACGGCAAAACCGGAGAGCACAGCCGCGGGTTTTGATCTGCAAAAAAATATTCAACCCGAGGAAGAGTTGCCGGAGCGCACGCCCGGCGCGCTTATGCGTGTGCAATTGGAGAACGCGCATTGGATGACGGCGGGCTACAATGGTTTCGCGAATGTGCTCGTGGAAAGCAGCAACATCTTCACGCCGCTCAAGCTCGATAAAGGCGTGAATCTCGCGACGTATTTGCCGGAGGACAAAATTTTGTTGAGCGGCTTCACTTGGGAAAGCGCGAAGAAGCAGCTCGGCAACAAGGCTTTTCTTATGCACCAGTCGCACGGTCGCGGACAAGTGATCGCTTTCGCGGAAGACCCGAACTATCGCGCGTTTATCGACGGGTTGAATTTGCTGTTCATGAATGCCGTGCTGCTCGGCCCGGCGCATGCGCAGTGAAGACATTGGATTGATAGAGTTTTGGAGGTATGGATTGGTGGAGTCGTTGGCGCGCTCAACTACGATGTCATTCTGTACCTGAATTTTGCATTGGTGAAATCGCCAATCTCCGCCTGATGCTGAAGCATCAGGCTAAAAGGTGGAAGCGATCTAAAGATCGCTGATCACCCTAGGATAGTAGCCAACTTTAGTGGGCTTGCATCTCCTAGCCTGATGATTCATCATCAGGCGAAGGGCGGCGCGAACGAAGTGCAAAATTCAGGTTGTAAGAATCTTCCCTCGCACTCGTTTCTCTTCCCAGCACGAGGGAAGGTCCTTTCAGGATGACAAACGAGGGCCGGTGCGTACAATTCACTTTGCACCTCACCAAAACGGAGAGAGATGAGATGAACGTGTCAAAACTTTTTCGAAACTGCGCCATGTTGGGCGCGATGCTTCTGCTGCCCCAGGTTGTTGTCGCGCAAACGTATTTCACTTTTCGCGCGAACACGGAAGACAGCTACGCCCTCGTCATCGCGAGCGCAAACATTAATGGCGCGGATTTGCAAAGCGGCGATGAGATCGGCGCGTTCACACCCGCAGGGTTGTGCGTGGGCGCAACAGTGATTGGAACGCAGACCACGAACGTTTTGCTTACCGCGTGGCAAGACGATTCTTTCACGGCGCAGCGCGACGGCTATCTCGACGGCGAGGCGATCACGTTTCGCGTGTGGGATGTTTCGAGCCAAACCGAGTTGGTGATGAATGCGAGTTTCACGCTCGGCAATGGCACGTTCGGTTTCGGACCCTTTGCGCAAATCGCGTTGAGCTTGGCCTATAATTTTCCGCCGCAAACGCGCTTTGCGGCAAAATATTCTTTAGACGAAGACACGATCCTGACGCTCGTGCTCAATGACTTGGTTTATGACGATAACGATCCCGCGTTTGCATTGAGTTGGACTGTGTCGCCCGGCGTGAATATCACAAGCAGTGTGCTGCCCGGCGGCGTCACGCACACGGCGCGCTTCGAACCGAAGCCGAATTGGTTTGGCAGCGAAAATTTTCAATTCATTGTCGCCGATCCCGGCGGCGCAAAAGACACCGCGACGGTGACGCTCGAAGTGCTCTCCGTCAACGATCTGCCCGTGCTGCAATTGCCCGCGAATATCACTATTGCCGAAGACGACACCACGCGCACGCTCGCGCTCGATGGTTTGGTCTCTGATGTGGAAAGCGCGGATGCGCAGATAATGTGGCAATTCACGCCGGACGCAAACGTGGCGGTGCGTTATAATGCCGCCACGCGCGTATTGCGCCTCGTGCCTCGTCGCGATTATTTCGGCGCTGCGACATTGCAGTTGCGCGCGACGGATCAAAACAACGGCGCTGCAACGGGACAAATTCCGTTGACCATCACGCCGGTGCAAGATCAGCCGCAACCCGCAACCTTGCTCGCGCCGATTGGCGGCGCGCTCGTTGATACCGTAAACGTCAATCTCTCATGGCGCGCTGCGATTGATGCGGACAACGATCCGCTCACTTACACGGTGATCTACGGCACGGATCGCCGACTGCTTTCGCAATTCGATAGCAGCCGCACCACGAGCACGAGCTTTCGCATTCCAAATAATTTTCTCAAACTGCGACGCTGGTATTATTGGCGCGTGTATACCTATGACGGCTTCACACCGCGCGCCATCTCCGTTATCGATAGCTTTCGCACGCAAGGCGCGACGAGCGTGGCCGAACGCCAAGCAACGCCCGAGGTTTTCGAGTTGGCGCAAAATTATCCCAATCCCTTTTCTTTGAGCGGCGCACCAAGCGCTACGCAAGTTCGCTTCAGTTTGCCGCAGCCCGTGTTTGTGACCATGAGCATTCACAATGCGCTGGGACAGAAGATCGTGAACTTGATGGAAGCGCAAATGCCCGCGGGCCAGCATGTGCTCTATTGGAATGGCGCCGACGCTGCGGCTCGCCCGGTTATGAGCGGCGTGTATTGGTTGCGGCTGACAACGCGCGAGTTTACCGCAACCCGCAAGATGGTGGTGGTGAGATAAAATCGTACTGCCGATTGCTTCCACTTCACGCACTCATACTGCATTCAAAATAAAACGGCCACGAAGGTTCATGCTTTCGTGGCCGTTTTATTTTTTATTTAAAAATGAGATGCTGTTCAGCCACGGCCAAGCCGTGGTTGCACAGTGACAACAATGCTTCAGTGCCTGAGCATGCGCACCTTCTCCGTGAGTGCTTGAAAGAACGAAGGAGGCTTGGCACTCATCACATTGCGCTCAAAACCGACGGGCCAAACCGTGTCGCCGCGCGCCGCGGTGAGTATCGCCTCATGCAGTTGCGGCGCGGAGGCATTTTTCAACACATACCCCGCTGCGCCGCTGCGTTGCGCACGCATGATTTTGTCTTCATCGTCGAAATTCGAGTGCATGATGATTTTCAGTCCGGGATAGCGCGTTTTAATCGGGCGTATCCCCTCCAAACCCGACATTCCCGGCATGGTGACGTCCAGTAAGAGCACGTCCAACGTCAGGTCTTTTTGCAAAAGAAATTCTTTGCAGCCGCTATAAGTTCCGATGCAATGAATGCCGGCAATGTTGTTCAAGAGCCACCATAACCCGTTGCGGATGTTCGCGTCGTCGTCGATCACGGCGACGTTAATGTTATTCGCAGAGTCATTGATTGTGTTCATGTGTGCTCATACTTGGAATCGGCTCTTGTGCCGCGCCTTCATTCAGAAGGACGAGATAGGATATCGTTTAAGAATGTCCAGGGAACAACTTGTCCGTTTTCTTGGGCCGTCTCAAAAGATAACTGCAAAGACGGCTTTTCTAAATCAGTATACACATCCGTGGGAAACTTTGAACCTATCAAAAGCGATGGTTTTGGAGCAATGGCTCTTGCAGCGCTTTAATGACCGCATCCGCGAATTGATATGCAGCTTGCCACGAATTTTTTTCGGATGAAACCGCGCGGTGAGAATGGGGAAAGCTTTGCCATGCGATATTCGCGTTAGCGCTTGGTGCGTTCATTCGAGAGATTCAGAAAGAGCTGGTCCTCCGCGCCTGCGGGAATAAACTCCGCCACAAAATTCAAATAGCCCTGTCTCCCGCCGCTTTTATTCCATCGTTGCACGGAACGTTCGAGACGTTTGATGCAATCGATGATTTCGTTCACGGTCAAAGCCAAGCCTTCGAGCGCAAGCGCCTCGCCGTCGCCGGTCGTCAGTTGCAAGCGTCCCAAGCGCAATTCGCACATGGCATGCACCGCGTCGAAAACTTCCTGTGCGCGTTCGGGGAGGTTGAACGTAACCGGCTCCTGTTTGCGCGCTTCACGAATATAGTCGCGGCGCAAGGCTTCGAACGCATCCATTACATCGTAGTCTGTCAGTTTGGGGTCGGCGCGATAGATGCGCATCACCGCGGCTTCAAGGTTTTGCAAAACATCTTCGTACTTCTCTTCGAAACTCATGGCGCTCCTCCTTACTTGGGGACTGGAAACACATATTAGTATCTTTAGAGTTTTATCGTTGCAAAAAAAGCAAAGACTTTCCCGCCGAGTGACGCCGAAGACACCGAGCTTCGCCGAAAAAAGCCTTGCTTCGGCGACACTCGGTGACTTCGGTGAATTTCGGCGGATGAGCATTTCCTGTTTGGCTCCGGCTCGTCCGGGTTATGATTTTGGGGGATGTTATCCTTCATTTACTGCGAAGCAATGGCCGTGGCAAGACAGCGTTCCAAATTCCATCCGACATAACTGCCGTAAAGAAAGCCGGCGCTGAATGAGGCGGCAGAAAGATTTTTAGCATTCATCGCCGGGGAAAATTTGAGTTCGACTTGCTCGCCCGAGTGTAACATGGCCCACGCGCGATCCGCGCCAAGCAGCACAAGGCCGCAACGAAGCCCCTGTTGCAGCAGATGCGCGGCAGCTTCTTGCTCGCGGCCCGACTCGTGATCATGCGCAAAAGCTACGAGCGCATGTTCAGTGAGCATGAGGTAATCCAACGTTTGCAACAACGCGCTCGCATTCAAAATCTTTTCCGGCTCGGTTAATGTCAGCGCTGTGCTCAAGCCGGATGCGCGCGCGGCGTGAAAAATTTTTCCGGCTATCGCGCCAAACTCTTCTGCGGGAAGGCGCAGGCGGTCGAGCATCTCATAATCGCTCAAATGCAGCCAAGTTGCGAGGCAATGTTTGCAATCAAAATGCTCCTCGCCCAGCAAATGATTCGCGCCGGGAGAATAAAAACGCGTGCGCGTATTGTCGTGTTC
The DNA here is from genome assembly GCA_041918175.1 of bacterium. Taxonomy (GTDB): domain Bacteria; phylum Zhuqueibacterota; class Zhuqueibacteria; order Zhuqueibacterales; family Zhuqueibacteraceae; genus JABWAN01. The sequence goes on along the minus strand of JAYRWE010000106.1, from coordinate 27,576 downwards.
GGCATGCAAGACGATGGCGTGCGAGGTCGGCGCCTCGTTCGTGGTTTGCAATTGAAACGTGTCGACCTCGAGTTTATGACAAGCCGCAAGCAACGCGCGACCGTCTTCCTCGTCTCCAATTATGCCGAGCGCGTAAAGCGGCAAATCCGCATCGTGCCGGCGCAATGCGGAGAGCATGGCAAACGCGCTGCCGCCCGCTTGCGTGTGTTCGCGCAGAACCGTTGCCTGCGCGCCCGGCGCGGGATAGCGCGCAATCGTTTTAACGTGCTCCAAACACCATGTGCCGGCGCACACAAAACCTTCGCGATGAGGCATGAGCTAAAACCCGGTTTGAATTGAAAGTGTGTATTCATCGAGCAAAATAACGACACGGGCAAGATAAGCACGCCGCGCTGAAAAGCAAACGGGAGAAAATTCAGTTGTATCATTTCCAATTTTTGATAGCTTATGCCCTCGTCAAAACCAACCAAAGTGAGAACCCATGTCCGACTCCCTGAAAGTTCCGGTCTCCACCCTTCCTCACGTCAGCAAATTATATCAAACCTACATTGCCAATTTTCCCGGCCTCGCGGAATTTTATAACGTCGATTATCGTACGCTCGCGAGTCTTGCCGCGCATGCGCAGCGCACGCAACAAGCAAACTATCCGCGCCGCGAAGTCGCGAAAATTTTAAGCGCACAAAACATGCGCTGGGGCGCGAGCCAAGCAGTTTTGCAAAACCTCGAAGCATTGGCGCAGCCCCAGAGCATTGCTGTGGTCACGGGCCAGCAAGTCGGAATCTTTGGCGGCCCGCTCTTCACGATTTACAAAGCGCTCACCTGCTTGAAGCTCGCGCAGCGCTTGAGCGCGCAACTCAACGTGAAAGTCGTGCCGATCTTTTGGCTCGCCGCGGATGATGACGATCTCGCGGAGATGAACCGCATCGTGCTGCACACGCGTGAAAATACTTTGGCAACGCTCTCATGCGCGTTGGATAGCGCCGAGCGTAAACCCGCATTCAAAGTTCATCTCACCCCGGAAGTGGAAGCGAGTCATCAAGCTTTGGCGGAGGCGATAGCCGACTCGGAATTTAAGCAGGAGATTTTAAGCAAGCTCGCGGAAGCTTATCACCCCGGCGCTTCGTTGTTAGATGCGTTCGCGCACTGGATTCATTATCTGCTCGGCGATTTCGGTCTTGTGTTGCTCAATCCCAGCGATCCAGCCTTGCGCCGTCTTGCTGTGCCGATCTTTCAGCGCGAGATTGTTGAGCACAGTCCCTCGACGGCCGCGGCATTGCAAGCGAGCGCAACGTTGGAGCAGAGCGGCTTTTTCGTGCAAGTGCCGCAACGCGCCGGACGCTGCAATTTGTTTTTTGTGGATGAACAACGCCACGGCCTCGAATGGCGTGACGGCGAATACGCGACCACGGATGGCCGCTTGCATGGCTCGCCCGAAGAGTTGTTGCAGCGCATCGCAAAAGAGCCGCACTGTTTTTCCACCAATGTGATCACGCGCCCGGTGCTGCAAGATTTTTTATTGCCCACCGTGGCATACATCGGAGGTCCGGCGGAGGTCGCTTACTTTGCAGAGTTGCGCGGCGTGTATGAGCGCTTCGGCGTGCGCATGCCCGCGATCTTTCCGCGCAAATCGCTCACGCTGCTCGAAAAGAAAATCGGCCACGTGTTCGAGAAGTATGACTTGCAGCTTGCCGACTTTTGGAGCAACCCTGATGAGTTGCTCACGCGCGTGGCGAAACGCGAAGCGCCCGAAGGCTTGTTCGATCCCGTGGCCTCCGCGCGCGATGAATTGGGCCATCGCCTCGCCGTATTGAAAGAGCGCGCCACGCAACTTGATCCCACGCTCGCGGCTTTTATCGACAAAGAGCATGGAAAGATTTTGCATCAACTCGACGCGCTCGAAAAGAAATTGCTGCAAGCCACGAAACGGCAAAACGAAACCCTACAGCAGCAAATCCTCAAAGCCGCGCATGCGCTTTATCCCGCGCAACATCTGCAAGAGCGCGAGTTGAGCATTATTCCGTTTCTGTGCAAGTACGGCAAGGCGCTCCTCGCGCGTTTGTATGACGCCATGGAGGTAGAAGATTTTCAGCATCAAGTCATCGAGTTGTGATGAGCTTTCCCTAAGTTGGAGCATGCTAAATCATGTTGGGCTTTTTTGAAAGCGTTGTTCTCAATCACAAAAATCGCAGTGAGGAGGAAAATATGAAACCTCGTTTCGTTGTTGCAAGCTGTGCTTTAGCGCTCGGCCTCGCTTTGCCGCTGGCCGCGCAAAATATGAAGTGTTTCATTCTCACCCCGCCCGATCAAATTCTCGCGGGCGTCAAACAAATCGCCATCGCGGAGTTCACGGTGACAGCGAGCTTCAGCGAAGACGACTCACCCACCGACAAGGGCAAGAAGGGCCTTGACAAAATTTTAAGCACCGTGGAAAAAATCAGCGAGGCGGATAAGAACAAAGGCCGTTTTTCCGACAGCGGTCGCAAGCTTTCCGACGCAATGCTCACGATGTTGATCGAGAATGATCGCGGCGTGCGTGATCTTGGCACCGGCTTTCTCGGCCTCGGCAAAAAGAAAGAGGGCAAGAGTTTTCAAAATGGCGCAATCACGAACGTGTTCAGCGTGGTGGAGCGCGCGCAATTTCAACGGGTGGTGGATGAGCTGCAACTGGGACAGACTGGCATTGTGAACGAAGCCACGGCCTCGCAAGTGGGCAAGCTGCTCGGCGTGGATGCGATGATCATCGGCAACATTTCTGTCAGCGTCGAAGATCGTTGGCTCAAAGAGCAACGCGAGGAGAAGAACAAGGGCAAGTATCAAATCGATTGTGAAAAGCTCATTGCCAATGTCACGGCCTCGATTCGCATCGTGAAAGTGGAGACCGGCCAAGTCATCGGCTCCAAAGATGATCGCCAAAAATTCGAGAAGAAAAAATGCCAGGGCGATTGGGGCGATTTGCCCACGCCGGAGGCCGCAGTCGATGAATGCCTGGGCAAAGTCGCATTCAATCTCGTGAACTACTTCGCGCCGCGTTTTGAGTTGGAGAAGTTCGAATTTGCCAAGCTTGAGGGCGACGAGTTCAAACGCGCGAATGACGTTGCAAAAAAAGCATTGGAAGATTACGATCTCAACACCGCTTATCTACAATATGCTTCTATCGTGGAGAACGATTCATACAACGACGCGGCGCTGTTCAATCTCGGCGTGTTATACGAAGTAGTCGGCAGTTACAAGCAGGCGAAAGAGAAGTATGATCTCGCCTTTAATTTGAAGAGCAAAGAGGACAAGTATCGCGACGCGATCAAACGCGCGGGCAAGCAAGTGGAGTTTTGGAACGAGCTGAACGCGCTCGGCATTGCGATCACGGAATATCAATTCACGGTTTCGCAGCAAGAATTGGCCGCTGCCTCGCGCTCGCGCATCGAAACCAAAGGCCCGCGCGCCACGCGCCATGAAATCAAATCCGCGCCCGATGCGGGCAGCGCCACAGTTGCGCGCGTGCCCGGCGAGATCGAGTTGGAATTGCTCGAAGCGAAAGACAATTGGTTCAAAGTGAAATTGCCCGACGGCAAGGAAGGTTATTTGCCGCAGGCATTGGGCAAGGTGATTAAGTAAGAGGAGTTTTTCTCTCGCGAAAATGGTACACCCGCGAAAGTGATTGGCTTTTTCATGGGCGTTCTATTTTCGTGAGAGAACCCTTCGAAATTTTTTTGACGACGTGCGATGCCCAAACTCTTCACCAAAACCTATCACGTGCGCTGGGGTGACATGGATTTCAACGCGCACATGCGCAACACCGCGTATCTCGATTTGGCCGCGGATACGCGCATGAGTTTTTTTCAAGAGCACGGCTTCACGGCGCGCGACTTCGAACGTTTGCAAATCGGGCCCGTCATTATGCGTGACGAGGTCGAATACCATCGCGAACTGCACTTGCTCGAAACCGTGAAGGTCACACTTGCGCTTGGCGGCTTGAGCGCCGACGCCGCGCGCTTTCGCATGTGCAATGAATTTTTCCGCGCTGATGAAAAACTCGCAGCGAAAGTGGTGAGCACCGGCGGCTGGCTGAGTTTATCCACGCGCAAACTCAGTGCGCCGCCGGAAAAACTCGCGGAAGCGTTGCACGCCCTCTTGCGCAGTGAAGATTTCATCAACCTGCCCTCGCTCAATTCCTAAATTCGGAAAGCACTCGTGCCTACTCCTCTTCCGTTGCTCATCATTGGCGCCGGCCCGTTTGGGCTAGCATTGTCGGCATATGCGAAACGCATGCAGATCGAACACCTCGTGCTCGGCAAGCCCATGAGTTTTTGGAAAGAGCATATGCCGGCCGGCATGTATCTGCGCTCTGATTGCGAATGGCACTATGATCCTTTCAACGAGCACACCATTCTCCGCTATCTTGAAACCCGACAACTCAAACCGGAAGAGGTTGAACCGCTCACGCTGGCTTTCTATCTCAGCTATGCGGAGTGGTTTCAAAAGCAAAAAGGCATCGAGGCGTTGCCGGCATTGGTGCAGCGGCTCGACTTTGCGAACGGCTGTTTCGAAGCAAGCTTGACGGACAAAACAACGCTCGCCGCGAGGAATGTCGTGCTGGCGTTGGGCTTTCGTTATTTCAAAAACGTGCCCGAGCCTTTTCCCTCGCTGTTTCCCGCGGGAAGATTTGCGCACACTTGCGAGCTGGTTGATTTCGCGCCGCTGCGCAATAAACGTGTGCTCATCATCGGCGGGCGGCAAAGCGCATTCGAGTGGGCCGCGCTCATTCGCGAACACGGCGCGGAGGTTGTGTACATGTCTTATCGCCACGCCACGCCTTCGTTCGAAGTATCCGATTGGTCGTGGGAAAAAGAGATCGTCGATAACATCGCGCAGCATCCGAGATGGTTTCGCGATTTGAGCGAGGCCGAAAAGGAGCAGCTCCAGCATCGTTTGTGGGCAGAAGGGCGATTGAAACTAGAACCATGGTTGGCGCAACGCATTGTTCATGAACAAATCCAACTCTTTCCTCATTCGCAAGTAACCGCATGCCGCGAGCTTCCCAATGGCGAGTTGGAAGTGCGCGTGAATGAAACGAACTTGCACGTCGATCAAATCATTCTTGCCACGGGTTATAAAGTCAATGTCGCGCAGATTCCGTTTCTCGCGCAAGGCAACTTGCTCCCGCAGCTTGAAATCAAGAACGGCTTTCCGGTTTTGGATGAAAGCTTTCAGAGCAATATTCCAGGTTTGTATTTCACCAGCATGTGCGCCACGCAAGACTTTGGGCCGTTCTTCGCATTCACCGCGGCCGTGCGCGCTTCGGCGAAATTGATTGGCGAGGGATTAAAAGAAAGATTCATATAAAACTATGGCCAAGCCATAGTTGAACGGGCACGCAAATCAAAAAACAAAGCCACGGCCAAGCCGTGGCTGAACGTTTTCGGTTTGAAAAACGTATGAGGCCACAATGGACTTCGACACCAAAGTAAAGCTGCACATTTACGAAACGATTGCGCGCACGACGCAACCTCCCACTGCGCATGAGATCGCAGTCGCGTTGCATGCGCCGCTCGCTGAAGTGGAAACGGCTTTCGTCAATCTCCACAAGAAAAAACTGCTTGTGCCCGAACCCAATGATCCTTCGCGCATTCGCATGGCTCCGCCGTTTTCCGGCATTGCCACATCGTTTCGCGTGAAAGTGAAAGAGAAAATTTATTTCGCCAATTGTTCATGGGACGCGCTGGCCATTCCCGCGGCGTTGCATGAAGATGCGAGCATCGAAGCAGAAGACGGACACAGCGGTGAGCCGATTCGTTTAGAAGTAAGAAATGGGAAGCCAGTGCCCGAGCCGTGCGTGTTTCATTTTGCCGTGCCCGCGGCGAAATGGTGGGACGACATCGTTTATACGTGAGCGACGATGCTCCTCTTCCGGTCGGAAGAAAACGTGCGTCAATGGTGTGCAACACGCGGCTTGCCGGTGCGGCCCATGATTAATCTCGAGCAGCTTTGGCATTTGGCAACGACGTGGTACGGCAATCGGCTCACGATTGAATCACGCCGGCCCGCGCCGGAAGAGATGGTGGAGATATTTGCGCAGATCGGTTTGGAAGGAACGTTTTGGGATCCGAAGGCGAGAGATAGTTAAGTGTGATCAAAGTTGATATGAGCAAATCATGATGCAAAACTACTTTTCCGGTAGCGAAATCTGATAAACGTGTTTCAGGAATACAGATATCTGATGAAAAATCCAATGTGCATCGTCGTAAAAGCTTTTCGCCGTGCCGTGATCGTATTCTTCGTAAGGTGTAACGATTGAATCTGTTTCATGATCCCAGTAAGGATACTCTGAGAGCGTGCCCTCATTCTCTAAAATTTGAGCCTTAGTGACAATTTCTTTTACGGCGGGATGGTCGCCATAGTTCTTCTCAAAGATTTCGGAGACAAAGTGTTCGTTGGTGATGCTGATGTTCCTCAAAAAGAGCGCAGCTTTTATGGCCTTCTCTACCGCATGCTGAGAGTGCTCGACTGAGCGCGCATACTCGTTCTCGATTAAGAGCACTTCGGCAACATGGAGATCTGAATGCGCCTCACGCAAAAACGCCAATGCCATCTGTCGCCATTTCATCGGCATCCTCCGCTAATTTCCAAACACCGGCTTGCAATTGTGTCAGTTGGCCTTTTTGCATCAAAGCATGAACGAACTGAATGTGGCTTGAAAAGAAAAGATTCCTTTCAAACCAGACTTCATACGCACATGCCAGTTCAATCATCAAGGGTGCGCAGAAGCGCACAGAATCTATAAATGTATTTGGGCTGAGAAGTGTGATATCAACCGGAAGAGCTAATTCACGACGAATTGTCGCTGTGAGCTGGCGTCGTTTTCTAAGCTCCTTCGGCGAGCCGTTAAGAATCACCAGAAGGTCGATATCGGAAAATGCTTTGGCCGTGTGATGAGCGCGTGAGCCAAACAGCACGACGGCTTGAAGTTCGCTTCCGAACCTAGCTTGCAAATAGTTTAGAATATGACTTTGATCATTCAGCGTGGCACTCATGATGAGGAACTCAATTTAGAGGAGCGGAGCATGCAGCAGTGAGCATTAGAACATCGTGTATGCCATCAACCTACAAATCCGACCCAATAAACGCAAACAAAAATTTGTAAACCCGACCATGCCCATCGACTTCCTCGCTTTCGGCGCGCACCCTGATGACATCGAACTCGGTTGCGCGGGCACGCTGATCAAACTCGCGCGTCTCGGCTATCGCACGGGCGCCATTACGCTCACGCGCGGCGAGAGCGGCACACGCGGCACGCCGGAAATTCGTGCGCGCGAATTTGAAGCCGCGGCGCAGTGCATGTTGCTCACGCAGCATCGCACGCTCGATATTCCCGATGCGTCGATTGCGGAGACGCAACTCAACAAGCTCAAGCTCGTGGCCGCGATCCGTGAGTTGCAGCCGCGACTTGTGGCAACGGTGCATTGGCAAGCGCGCCATCCCGATCATATTCACACGTCGAATCTCGTGCGCGATGCGGCGATACTTTCCGGCCTCAAGAATCTCGATCTCTCGCCGTTGCTGGAGACCGTTTCCGCGGAGGAGGCTCGCGCCATCAAAACACTCCCAGCGTGGTATCCTTTGCGCGTGCTCTTTTTTCCCGAGCGCTACGAAGTGCCGATCAGTTTTGTCGTTGATATCAGCGACACGTTCGAGCAAAAGATGGCCGCGGTGCGCAGCCATGAATCGCAATTTCACGGCGCGAACATGGCGCAATATGGCGAGGCCCAAACCATGCTGACGCGCCCGGAGTTTCTCGAATTTATTGAGCACCAAAACCAACGTTGGGGCGACATGATTGGCGTAAAATACGGCGAGGCGTTTTTCATTCGCGAAGTCGTGCGCGTGGATGATCCAGTGGCGGCGTTTGGCTCGTGGTGCGAGCATGCGTTTCCATGAGGTCGATAATAATGCGAACGTGGATTTTTTGGAATAAGCACAGATCTAAAGCGAGATTTAAAAAACTCTCTCTTCTTTGAATAGGAAAAATCGCATGAAATTTAAAGGCTCGTTATTGCTCGCATTGTGCGTCGGAGGCGGATTTCTGTTCGGCGCTTTTTATCAAGAGAAGAAAGAAACGCCGCTCACGCGCGAACTCGTTGCCGCGGCGGAGCAGTTGTTTGGCCTGCAATTCAACGAAGCCAAACGCGATTCCATGCTTGATGAGTTGAAGGACAATGTCGCAAGTTATCGCAAGCTGCGCGAGTTGCACCTCAACAACAGCGTGCCGCCTGCGCTCGCGTTTAATCCCGTGCCCGTGGGCATGAAATTCGACACGCAGCGCAAGCCTTTTGTGATGAGCACGGCGAAGCAGCTCGCGGTGCCGACGAATCTCGAAGCGCTTGCGTTTGCTTCCATCGGCGAGTTGGCGGAATTGCTGCGCACGCGCAAGATCACTTCCACGCAACTCACGCAAATGTATCTTGCGCGTTTGAAAACGTACGGGCCTAAGCTCGAATGCGTGATCACGCTCACCGAAGAGTTGGCGCTCAAACAAGCCGCGGCCGCGGATGCGGAGATTGCGCGCGGCAAATATCGCGGGCCGTTGCACGGCATTCCCTATGGCGCAAAGGATTTGCTTGCCACGAAAGGTTATAAAACCACGTGGGGCTCGGTGCCTTATAAAGAGCAAGTGATTGATCAAGACGCGACCGTGATTCAACGCCTCGAGGCCGCGGGCGCAGTGCTCGTTGCGAAGTTGACGCTCGGCGAGTTGGCGTGGGGCGATGTGTGGTTCGGCGGGAAGACGCGCAATCCGTGGAATCTCGAACAAGGTTCGAGTGGCTCGAGCGCCGGTTCTGCTTCTGCAACGGCAGCGGGATTGGTTGCGTTCGCGATTGGCTCGGAAACTTACGGCTCCATTGTATCGCCTTCGACGCGTTGCGGCGTGACGGGCTTGCGCCCAACCTATGGCCGCGTGAGCCGCGCGGGCGCGATGGCATTGAGTTGGACCATGGACAAGCTCGGGCCGATCTGCCGCACCGTGGAGGATTGCGCGCTCGTGTTCAATGCGATCTATGGCCCGGATGGGCTTGATCAAACCGTGGTTGATTTGCCGTTCAACTACAATCCCAAAATAAAACTGAGCGCGCTGCGCATTGGTTATCTGCAAAAAGATTTCGCGAACGATTCGACTTTTCGCGCGACGAACGAAGCGACGCTCGCCAAGCTGCGCGAATTGGGCGCGGAGCTGATTCCGATTGCGCTGCCCAATCTGCCGGTGGATGCGATCAACATTACGCTCAGCGCCGAAGCGGCCGCGGCATTTGATGAACTCACGCTTTCGGGCAAAGACGATTTGCTCGTGCGGCAAATTAAAAACGCGTGGCCCAATGCGTTTCGTTCCGCGCGTTTTATTCCTGCGGTGGAGTTTATTCAAGCGAATCGCGCGCGCTATCTTCTCGTGCAGGAGATGGCGAAGCTCATGCACGATATTGATGTCTACGTTGCGCCTTCATTCCGCGGGAATAATTTGTTACTCACGAATTTGAGCGGGCACCCGTGCGTGGTCGTGCCCAATGGTTTTAATGAAAAGGGCAGTCCGGTGAGCATTACGTTTGTGGGCAGGCTGTATGACGAAGCCACGCTGCTCGCCGTCGCGAAAATTTACCAAGACGCGACGGCGTTTCATGTAAAGCACCCTACGCTTGCCGCACAATGAGGCCGGAACATATTCAATCTAGAAAAGGAGATCATAATGTTTACAAGGAAGTCCGCCGCAGCTTTGAGTGTCATGCTAACTGCGTTTGCCTTGTGTCAATATTGGCTTGTGCCCAACGTGTTGCAAGAGCCCGCGATAATATCGGCGCAACAGGAGAAAGCTCCGCACGATTGGTTCTTCGCGCAACGCGCTTATCCTTCCGGCATGATCAACAAAGCCGCGCATCTGCGCGCGGTGCGACAAACGCAGGCGATGCAAGCTTTGCAAAAGAGCAGCGCTGCCTCGGAGTGGAAGCCGATTGGCCCGCGTAACATCGGCGGCAGAATTACGGCGCTCGCCGTGCATCCGTTCGACCCGAACATTATCTATCTCGGCGCGGCTGCGGGCGGCGTGTTTGTTTCAACTAATGGCGGCGTAAATTGGACGCCGATTTTTGATGAGCAACCCAGCCTTTCCATCGGCGCGCTCGCGATTGATCAGAACAACCCGGACGTCGTCTATGTCGGCACCGGCGAAGCGAACAGCAGCGGGGATTCTTACGCGGGCGACGGCATTTACAAATCGAGCGATGGCGGATTGACGTGGCAGAACATGGGCTTGGTGGAAAGCGATCACATCGGGCGCATCGCGATTCATCCGAACAATTCCGACATCATTTACGTCGCGGCCTGCGGACGTTTGTTCAGCACGAATGAAGAGCGCGGCATTTACAAAACCAGCGATGGCGGGCAAACATGGGAGCGCTCGCTCTTTCTCACGGATTCGACCGCAGCGATTGATGTCGTGATCAATCCGCAAAACCCCGATACGGTTTATTCGGCGATGTGGGAGCGTCGGCGCTCCCCGTCTCATCGCAACGTCGGCGGCTTTAGTAGCGGCGTTTATCGCACATTCGACGGCGGCGCAAATTGGGAATTGCTCACGCTCGGCTTGCCGCAAGCTTCGCCGACAACGGGCCGCATCGGTTTGGCGCTTGCGCCTTCGGACCCCGCGACGATTTATTCGATTCACGCGGATCATCCCGGCAATTTCGCGGGCATTTTCAAATCCACCAATCACGGCGATAGTTGGACGCGCGTGGGCGGCAGCAATTTGAATAGCTTGTTCTCAAACTTTGGTTGGTACTTTGGCAATATCAAAGTCGATCCCAACAATGCCAACACAATCTATGCGCTCGGTGTTGATTTCGTGAAATCCACGAACGGCGGCACGAGTTGGAGCAGCGTGCGTCGTGGGATTCATGTTGATCAGCACGCGATAGAGTTTGATCCTAGCAATTCCAATCGCGTGTTTGTAGGCAATGACGGCGGCTTTTATGTTTCCGAAAATGCCGGCGGCAGTTGGGCCAAGTCGCTGGATTTGCCGATTACGCAATTTTATGCGAGTACGATTGACTTTCTCAATCCACAGCGCAGTTATGGCGGCACGCAAGACAACGGCACGATGCGCACGCTCACCGGCCGCGACGATGATTGGGATGAAATCTATGGCGGCGACGGCTTCTACTGTTTGGTGGATTACACCGACGCGCGTTACGTGTATGCCGAGTCGCAAAATGGCGGGCTGGGACGATCGACCGACGGCGGCAATAGTTTTTTTAGTGCGAGGCCGAACCTCGGCAGTGGCGAACGCACGAACTGGTCAACGCCCGTGGTGATGGATCCGAACAATCCGCGCGTGCTTTATTACGGCAGCAATCGGTTGTATCGCACTTCGAATCGCGCGGTGTCCTGGACCGCGATTAGCCCGGATTTGACGAACGGCTTTCAACCCTTCAATCTCAGTTACAGCACCATCACGACCATTGCAGTATCGGTGTTGGATTCGAATTTGATTTATGTCGGCACCGATGATGCGCATGTTTGGGTGACAAAAGATCGCGGGCAGAATTGGATTGACATTCGCGCCGGTTTGCCCAATCGTTGGGTCACGCGCGTGGCTGCTGATTCGTTTGACAGTAATGTGGCGTATGTTACGTTCTCCGGGCATGCGGAAAACGTTGACACGCCGCATGTGTTTCGCACTTCGAATCAAGGCGCGACGTGGGCGGACATCAGTTCGAATTTGCCCGACGCACCGATCAATGATATTATCATCGACTCCGAAAATCCCGCGGTGCTCTATCTCGGCACGGATGTCGGCGTGTTTTATTCCACCAACACGGGCGCAAACTGGAGCGTGCTCGGCACGGGCTTGCCCTTCTCGCCCGTGCATGATTTAACTTTGCATCAACCCACGCGCAAGCTGCGTGCAGCGACGCATGGTCGTTCGTTTTATGAATTTGATTTGAGCACGTTGAGCGCAGTTGCGGAAGGCGAGACGGATTTGCCCGAAGGGTTTGTGCTGCGGCAAAATTATCCCAACCCAATTTCATTGCGCGGTAATCATATCACAACGATTGCGTTTGATTTGCAACGCCGCAGCCTTGTGCGCCTCGAAGTGTTTGATCTGTTGGGAAGGAAAGCCGCGAGTCTTGCGGAAGGAGAATTGAATGCGGGCGCACATCAGCGCAGCTTCGATGCACGCGGCTTGGCTAGCGGGGAGTATGTGTATCGGCTTTCGGTGTTAAATGAAAACGGCTCTGCACAGATGCAAAGCCGAAGGTTGACGGTGGTGCGATAGAACACTGTGTTGGAGTGATGGAGTATTAGATGGTTGGAGTCATGTAGGTTTGAGGCTTCGACTTCCAAGGCTCCATCAATCCATTCTTCCAAAACTCCAATATCACAATCCCTCATTTCCCCTCATAATTCGTCACGAAAAAATCTTCAATCAACCCGAGCGCTTTTAAACTGTCCGCGGCTACGCGTGCGCGTACAGCGCTCGGGTATTTGCCCACGCGAATGCGATACCACCCGCGCGAGGATTGCGGTTCGAGCACATAGGCTGCAAGTTTGCGGCGTTGCAGCGCATTCACTGTGGCCTCGGCGCTGCGTTTGGTTTTGAGCGCACCGACTTGCAGCGAGAAGTAATGCGTCGTGTCGGGTTGTGCCGTGGGCGCGGCTGATTTGGTGTTGTTAGTGACCGCGCCTTTGGGCCAGAACAACAAAAGCGAGAGCAATACGGCGAGACCCGCTCCGCCAGCGAGTACCCATTTCTTTTGGCCGCGCAGCAGCGTGACCAAATCCCACACGAGTTGCCTTCCGGTGTAGAGCCATCGTTCCCAAAACTGTCGTGCGGTTTTGCGCGGCACCACAACGGTTTGCGGCGCGCGCCAATCCGCCATTTCCTGCGCACTCAATCGCGCCGCGCACAATGCGACTTGTTTGGAGAGCGCATCGTGCCGCTGCAGCTTGCGATACTCTTCCCAAACGCGATACAAGGCTTCGCGCGTTTGCGCTTGCTCCGGCCGGGTTTGATCAAACGCGCGCACGTAACACCACGCCGCGAAATCGTCTTTGCGCGCATGTGCTAAAATTTTAGGCAGACAGAGTGTGAGGAGGTCATCGCTCAACGCCCCGCCCTTGGCCAAATAGCGGCTGTAAAAATATTCCGCGCGATAGTGGGTTTTCTTTTCCGCCAAAAAATGCTGCACGAAAAACGTTGGCAGCGTTTCGTCTTCGGGATCGTAATCCACCAGCTCTTCCGCCAAGTTCGCAACGTCAAGCGTGAGCTTTTTTTGATTCAACACAAAAGCTTTGAGCACATGATACGCTTCTTCGGCGCGCACGCCTTCGCGCATGGCCACGAGCAATTGCTGCTGAAAATATTCCCACTCCGGATGTTCGGCATAAAACGGAAAGTAGCTGCGCAAAAGATGGCGGCGCAACGATTCCTGCCTGCTCCTTGAAAGCAAGCCGCTGCGCATCACGCCGAGTATGAGCGAGAACACTTCATGCACGGCTTCTTCCTGGCCCGCATCCACAAGGGCCTTGCCGCGATCATGCAAGAAATTGAAACGCCGCAAACCCTCGCGCGTGAGCGCGTAACTCACCGGCGGGAGCAGCGCAACAAATATAATCGCGACGATAATCGGATCGAGCTGGCTGGAGCCGAGTTGCACAAAGTCGTGCAGCAATCCGAGCGTCAAGAAAGACGCGGGCACGAGCACGAGCAGGCTCCAAAAGAGGCGAAGCGTGATCCAACGATAGGTTGTCATATTAATTATTGCGGCGCCGTCGCGACGGCTTGGCTTTGCATGTTTAGCAGGGTTTGATCAATGCGTGCAATGGCTTGGTCGATAGATTTCTGTTCTTGTATAAAAGCCTCATGCGCTTTCACCAAAAGATCCGCGGCATCATAGCGCGCGGAAACGCTGGCTGTGACCTTCTTTTCCAGTCCGGAAATGCGTTTGTCCGTATCGACGTAATCTTTATACCATCTATTTGTCACGTCCTTGCGGAGCGCGGCGATACGTGCCGCTTCGCGCTGATCCGCTAAAAAGAGCTTGCGACTCATTTCCTTGTGCAGCATTTCTAACTTCTGATCGAGCTTTAAAAGACGGCGATCGAGCCTGATTTCCCAATGGACGAACTTAGCTTCAAGCTTGGTCTGCATCGTCGCAACGCGCCGGTCTGTTTTCGCAAAACGTTGTTCGATTTGTTTGAAGCGTTGCTCGGCTTTCGTGAGACGACGCTCGATCTGCTCGAAGCGGCCGTCCATCTGCTTGAAGCGTGCATCAATCTGCTCGAAACGATTGTCCATCTGCTTGAAGCGTGCATCAATTTGCTCGAAACGATCGTCAATCTGCTTGAAGCGTGCATCAATTTGCTTGAAGCGATCGTCAATCTGCTTGAAGCGATCGTCAATCTGCTTGAAGCGTGCATCAATCTGCTCGAAACGATCGTCAATCTGCTTGAAGCGTGCATCAACTTGCTCGAAGCGTACATCAATCTGCTCGAAACGTGCATCGATCCTTTTGAACTGAGGTTCGATATACGTTTTTAACTCCTGCATGAAGCCGGACAATGCTTCCTGCAGATCAGCTTTGGTAAGGTACTGATTGTCTCCCATAGCGCCCTCTTTCGATAAAGGTTAGCTCCTCGACACGTAGGTAGTAGAATGCCGAGGCGAAACTGATAGAGCACAGTAAAAGATTTTCTTTGCAAACGCAAGCGCGACTTTTCCGCTCCCAACACTTCATTGCACCCACGGCGCGCGCCCTTCGCTTTGCGGCACAACAACGTTAATCGTTCCTTCGCCTGCGGATACTTCCTCACCGGTAATCGGATCAACCGTCAACGTTTGCAAACCTTGCGGCATCGTAAACTCACGGGTAGGATAAAGCAAAGTCGCGCGCTTCATGAAGTTCGTCCAAATCGGCACGCTGCCGCGTGCGCCGTCTACCTCGCGGCCCTCTTTCGTGCGCATCACGTGATCGCGATCATAACCCACCCATACCGAGGTGGAAAGGCTCGTGGTGAAGCCGTTGAACCATGCGTCCGTGGCTTCGGTGCTCGTGCCGGTTTTACCCGCGGCCGGTTCGTTGAATCCCATTCCGCGCACACCGCGGCCCGTGCCGTTATCGATCACGCCTTTCATCATATCGAGCAATTCATACATCGGCTCCGGCTCGAAACGCGCTTCGCCGAAACCCGCGAGCGCGACCGCGGATTCGAGCACCACGCCGTTGAGGTCTTCCACGCGCTTGATCACCACGGGTTTGCGATACACGCCGAGATTCGCAATCACCGCATACGCTGCGGCCATCTCCATCGGCGAGATGCTGGCGGAACCGAGTGAGACCGAGAGCACTTCTTCGATGGGCGCGGTGACGCCGAAACGTCGAATGGTTTCGACTATTTGTTTCGGCGTGATTTGATTCGCGATGTTGGCGGAGACGAGATTGATGGATTGCTGCAACGCGGCTTTCAAAATCATCGGGCCGCGATAACGTCGATCAAAATTGCGCGGCCGCCACGGCCGGCTACCGGGAATGTTAAACGTCGTGGCAGTATCATAAACCACCGAGCGCGGCGTCAATTCAAGCTGCTCCAAACCTGCCGCGTAAATGAACGGCTTGATGCCCGAACCCACATGCCGATTCGCCGACACAGCACGATTGAAGCCGCCGGGCACATAATCGCGCGCGCCCACCAATGCTTTCACCTCACCGGTGGCAACGGCAACCACGGCCATCGCGCCTTGCAACGGCAAATTCGTGGAATCCAAATCCGCCTGCAAGCGCGACACGCCCGCGCTCAATTCTCCCTCCGCGAGATTTTGCAACTCTTGATCGAGCGTGGTGTAAATGCGCAAGCCGCCGAACTGCACGGTCTCGCGGCCATACCGTTTCTCGGCTTCGCTGATCACATAATCGACGAAATCATTGCCGCGACTGCGACGCCGAGAAAGGCGCAGCGAATCGTTTGCGGCCTGTTGCATTTCTGCTTCGGTGATAAAATCGCGTTTGTGCATGCGCGAAAGAATCAGCTTTTGCCGCGCCTTCGCATTCTCATAGTGTGAAAACGGATTGAGATTGCTCGGCGAGTTCACGATGCCCGCGAGCAGCGCGGCTTCCGCCACGGTCAGCGCCGCCGCGGGTTTGTTGAAAAATTGCTGCGCCGCGTCTTCTACGCCATAGGCCGCGCCGCCGAAGTAAATCAGATTGCAATACGCTTCGAGAATTTTATCCTTCGAATACGTCGTTTCGAGTTGCATGCTCACCAGCATCTCGCGAAACTTGCGCAGATAAGACTTTTGAAAAGTGAAGAAGAGATTCTTCGTGAGCTGCTGCGTAATGGTCGAGCCGCTTTGCAACACATCGCCGGTCACGCTGCGAAACGCTGCGCGCGCGAGTGCGATCTTGTCGATGCCGTGATGCTGGTAAAACTCGCCGTCTTCCGCGGCCACGACTGCTTTGCGAAAGTTCGGACTGATTTGATTCAACGCCATGTACGAACGGCCGCCGAGACGATACACCAAGCGGCCGTCCGCGGCATAAATCTCCGTGGGACGCGCATAAACCAAGCTGCGCAAATCTTCGGGGAGATAAGGCAGATCATTGATCACGAAGAAAAAGCCGATGATGACCGCCAAGAGTAGCAGAGTGGTAAAAGCGAGCAGGCTAAAGATGAGATGGTTATTCATAACGCTGGTTTCGATTGATAAAATCGGCAACCCATTCTTCCGGGAGATAATAAATGCGCGCGTGGAAATCATCTAGCTCGAACGCGGTTTCGACAAAGCCGGCCGTGCTGCGATTCGCAAACGCGACGCGCTGAATGCTCACGCCCAAATCGGTGAGCACCGGCAGTTCGCGTATGATTTGGTTGCGCTCGTCCACAAACTTGCGATCTAAAGCGCTCAAAAATTCCTGATACTCCATCAGCGCGGATTGAAAGCGTTCGGTCTTGTCCAGTTCCAGCGCCAACTCCCGTCCATGATGCGCGAGCACCGTGAGCTGCTCCGGCGAAAGTGTGCAGCGATACGCCGCTTGGCTGTTTTCATCAAGCAGGGCCAATTCCATTTGATCACCGGAAAGGCCGGCCAGAATGTGTGAAAGCGGTTGTTGCCGATGAATGGCAATCAAGTTTTCCGCGGGAATGATGAGAAAGCGAAACGACTCGGGCAAGTTTTGATAAAGCACGCCGAACTGTTCAGGGCTGAGCACGGCGCGGCCATTCACATTGACAAAATCGTAAAGCTCGCTGAACGTGGTAATGCTCGCCATCGCGCTGTTGCGCTCGCGCACGTCGCGCGTGATTTGTTCAAGCTGCGTGGAAGCGAGCAAACGATTCTCGCCTTCTTTCCAACTGCGCCCGATCTTCTCGCGCCCGGGATTGTGCCACACCATGTAGCGCCCGAGCGCGTGTTCGAGGATATCGAAACTCATCTCGGCGATGAGCACGAGCAGCACAACCGCGCCAATCCACAGATAGGGCTTGCTGGCGAAACGGCGATATTCGGAACGGAGAGAGGACATGGGATATGATTCAAACTATCGAAAGTATTTCCGGCTCTTGGGAAGCGGTTGCTCGTCTAACCGCGTTGTCACAAACTTGCCAGCGCGCTTCGATCGTATCAGCCGAAAGATCCGCGCCGCAAGCCCATTCGACAAAGTAGCCGCCGTTGGAGATTTTCATAAATTCGTCGGGGTGACGAAGCGCCTCAAAAGCTTCATATTGCAGATAGGGACTCACATCAAAACGACCAACGCGGCCATCGTCCGCGGTGATCAGCAAAATCCAATTAGGTTGAGGATGGAGTTTAACGATTCTCATTGGTCAAGTCCTTTGGTGCGAAAAATTTTTCTGCCATTCAAAATAATCTCACCGCTCGCGTAAAACAAGCGCTTTTTCCTCTGCGGAAAATTTCCGCGCTTCCGCATTCTTCCCGCAAAGCAATCTCGCCTTCACGCAACTGCAACTTCAGTTTAAACGCCACTTATAACTTCATCGCGACGCGGCATCGTGCTTGCCTAATCAAGAATCAAACCGAGGAGCAAACATGTTCAGAAAAGTGATAATTGGGTTTGGCGTTACAGTCAGCTTGTTTCTTCAAAATGAAATCGCTGCGGCGGATGACGTCGCGGCCACAAAGAACGGCAACGTATTTGGACGCGTCATTGATCGCAACACGCGCGAGCCAATGCTCGGCGTGTACCTTCGTGTGCTCGGCACGCGCTGGGGCGCGGTCACGGATGTTGCGGGCAATTACAAAATCCTCGGCGTGCCGGCGGGCGCTTACACGCTCGAAGCCTCGCGGCTGGGTTATGAAAAGCAACAGATTGAAAAGCTCGTGGTGCAGGCGGATTCAACGACACGCGCCAACTTTGAATTGCTCGAAACCGAGTTGAGCTTGAAAGAAATCGTGGTCACGCCCGGCAGTTTCGACCTCATGCGCGATGAGCCGGCAACGCAACAAGCGCTCTCGCGCGAGGACATTCAAAGCATTCCTCATTTCGGCGAGGACATTTATCGCGCGATCAAACGTCTGCCCGGCATTGCGAGCAACGACTACTCCGCGCGCTTCACCATACGCGGCGGCGAGCACAATGAAGTGCTCGTGCTGCTCGACGGCCTGGAGTTGTACGAACCGTTTCATATGAAGGACATCAACGGCGGCGCTTTGAGCATTGTGGATGTGCAGGCCATTGGCGGCATCACACTCATGACCGGCGGCTTTCCCGCGGAATATGGCAATCGTCTCAGCGGCGTGTTCAATATCACTTCAGCTTCGCCCGCAGCGTCGCGCCGTCGCACCTCGTTGGGCTTGAGTTTCATGAACGCGCGCTTCATGAGTGAAGGCACATTCGCAGGCAACAAAGGCCAATGGCTCTTCTCCGGCCGGCGCGGCTATCTCGATTTGGTGATGGATATCGTTGAGCCCGAAAGCAATTTTCGTCCGACATATTACGACGTGTTGAGCAAGATCGAATATCGCGTGCATCCCAAGCATGCGCTCGCGTTTAATCTCCTGCACGCCGGCGATGCTCTCGATTTTGAAGAAGAGGATTACTTTGCTGCGACGAGTTATGGCAACTCCTACGCCTGGCTTACACTCAAGTCTTTTCCTTCCACAAAAATTTCCGTGCAAACCGTGGCTTCGCTGGGGCAAGTGCGGCAAGAGCGCAGCGGCCGCGAACTCACGGCGAACGCGACGATTGTGCGCGCCGCAGTCGAAGACGAGCGTTCGTTTCAGGTTTATGCGCTCAAACAAGATTGGAGCTTCACGCCGCATGCGAATCATTTGCTCAAGTGGGGCGTGGGCGTGAAGCAGTTGCGCGCGGAGTATGATTATTTCAACCGCGAGCGCTTCCTCACGAACGCTGCGGCCGGCTATGACACCATTGCCATTGCGCAAGAGCCGCGCGGGCAAATCTTCAACGCGCATATCGCCGATCGCGTGCGTCTCACTTCCGCGTTGACCGCAGAGTTGGGCGTGCGTTATGATCGCGCTTCCTACACGCGCGACGCGCAATTCAGCCCGCGCGTGAATCTCGCCTATGCGTTGCGCGAGAACACCGCGCTGCGTTTGGGCTGGGGAAGATTTTTTCAGGAGCAGGGCTTGCACGAGCTGCGCGTCGAAGATGGCGAGAAAAATTTTCATCCCGCCGAGCTGGCGGAGCATCGCGTTCTCGGCGTGGAGCAGCAATTTCAAAACGGCGTGAATCTCCGCGTGGAGGGTTATCACAAACGCCTCTCGCGTTTGCGGCCGCGCTACGTCAATCTCGAAGGCGATCTGGAATTTTTTCCCGAAGTGGTGGAAGATCGCGTGCGTCTCTTGCCGACTGTGGGCGAGGCCAAGGGCGTTGAAATTTTTATGAAGCGCGACGCCAACGGCGCATTCGGCTGGTGGGGCAGCTATGCGTTCGCAGTGGTGGAAGATGAAATCGCAGGCAAGGCCGTGCCGCGCAACTTCGATCAACGCCACACACTCTATCTCGATTTCACTTATCGTCCAAGCGCGAAGCTGCGTTTGAATCTCGCGTGGCAATATCACTCCGGCTGGCCGGTCACGCCGGCGAGCGTGGTCGCGATTCCGCGCGGCAACGGGTCGGTGGAATATCGTACGGTTTATGGCGAGATCAACACGGAACGCTACCCCGCGTATCACAGCCTTGATCTCAAATTGAATCGCTACTTCGACGCCGCGCGCGGTCGCGTGTCGATCTTTCTTGAGTGCGTAAACTTCTACAATCGTAAGAACGTGAGGAATTATTTTTTCGAAGACGAACGCGTGCGCAACGGCGCTGTGGTGTTCGTGCGAAAAGCAGACTACTGGCTTCCGCGCTTGCCTTCGCTTGGCGTGAGCTGGGAGTTTTAATTTGTAGTGATGCCTTCAGGCATGGCTTCATAGAGCAAGCAACTCCCGAAGGAGCCACTACGAACGCAAGCTTAAAATTCAATCCATTTCATGAAAGAGAGGAACAGATGAAACTGACTTTTTTTGCGATTGCGCTTTTGCTCGCCACCACTTGCAGTGTGGAGGTGCATGCGCAAGCCCGCAGCGCGGGTATCGGCATTCGCGGCAGTTATTGGAACATGAATCGCGGCGGTTCGTTGCTCCGCATCGAAAACAGTTATGAGCGCCAGTCCGTGGATCTCGCCGGCGGCGGCGGATGGATTAGTTTTATTTCGCGCACGAGCGATTCGTGGTTCATGGAATTCAGTCTCGGCGGATTGGCAAAAACCGTGGAGCATGTCAACTTTCGTGACCGCGAAGACACACGCGTGAAAGCGGTCGTGCCCGTGCTCATTGGCATGCGTTATCACTTGCTGCCCGCGCACAATCGCGGCGCGCTGCGGCCTTATCTCGCGTTCGGCGCCGGTCCCTATTGGGCCGCGGACGTGCTCGTGGAAAACTATTACTATCGCGACGAAACCCACGTCGATTCCGAATTGTTCGGCGGCGGTTATCTCGGCGGTGGATTGGATTTCATGATCCTCAGTTGGTTCGGCTTGAATTTCGATGTGCGCCGGCACTTTGTAAGCTTTGACACGAACAACGAACACAGCGGCTATGAATATGGCCTCGGTCTGCAATTCCTGTGGGGCAATTATCGCCCCGAGCGTCGCGAACGGCGCGAGCGTTGTTGTCATTGAAGTCCTAACACTGTCATTCAGAAGGAATCTTTTTAAGCACTGGGCAGTATCTCCAGCGAGTAAAAAGATTCCTTCTGAATGACAAATAAGAGAAAAAGATTCATTCCTCGAAAGGAGCTGTCATGTATTCGAATATAAACTTCAAAACCAAGCCGCTCACTTATCTCACAGCGCTGGCTTTCATGCTCGCTTTTGCCGCATGCGATTTGAATGATATTACGGACCCCAATGCGGGCGGCAATGATACTGCATCGGAACCCTTCTCATTTGAAGTGCAAGCCGCGAGTAGTCAGCGTTTGCGTCTGCTCGGAAACAACGGCACGATTGACGTGGTCGGCGTAAACGGTGCAACCACGGCGCGCATTTGGGGCGAACGCCTTGTGCGCTCGCGCAGCGCTTCCGACGCGCGCGATTATTTGCGCGAAGTCGAAGTGCGCGTGAGCACAAGCAACGGCGAAGTGCTCGTGCAAACACTGCAGCCCGACGACACGAACGGACGCGAAGTCGTGGTGAATTATCATGTGCGCATACCTGCGTCGTGGCAAGTGCATTTGCATAATGCGAACGGCGCTGCGCGCGTCGATTCGTTAAACAATCGCACCGTGTTTGACATTGCCAACGGGCAAGTGCAGGTCTACGACGTGAAGGGCGATGTTGAGATTGTGCTCACCAATGGCAATGCCTTGCTCAATAACGTGCTCGGCACTGCGCACGTCGTAGTGACCAACGGCAATGTTGATGCACAAATGAGATTGGCCGCCTCCGGTAAATGCGAAGTAGGTGTGATCAATGGCAACATTGCGCTCGCAATTCCGAAAAACACGTCGGCGCAGTTTGCCGCGGACGTGACCAACGGCTCGATCAGCGTGCTCGAATTGGCTATGCAAAATACCACGAGCACGCGCAATTCCATGCGTGGGCAATTAGGTGCGGGCGCAGGCGAAATCAAAGTTGGAACGGTCAATGGCACGATTCGCGTGAGCGGTTTTTGAGTTTTGCTAAACTTTCCAAGCTGTGGATCTCCGATTCAATAACTTTCCCATTTCTAAACCGCGAATAGGCGCGAATGAACGCGAATTAAAAAGAATTAGCGTTCATTCGCGATGATTAGCAGCTCAAAAAACGGCCAGTTAATTTAATCGACGATCCTTGCGAGAGCTTTGCTTCCGGCGAGATCGCGCTTGAAGCTGGCGCCGCGTCGTGGTATATTGGCGGTGAAAATATTGCTCCTTTGGGCAATCCCAATTGTACAACCACGAGCATTGCAAAGTTAAAACTGAAAATACTTTTGCTGTCTCGCTTCAAACAAAACCGGCTGAAGGGTTGGCATGCGTCACTATGGTATTCTCCTCTGCGTTATGATTTGTTTTGCTGCGTCTACGCATGAGGCACACGCCCAGCGCGGTCGCGCGAACGGCATCGGTCTGCGCGCGAGTTATTGGAACGTGGGCAATCAATCCCTTCGTTGGAGCGGCTCGACGCAAAACGGTACGTTCGAAATCAGCGGCGTGGGCGGTTGGTTGAACTATTTTTCGCGCGTGAGCGATCATTGGTATTTGGATTTCAACCTCGGCGCGATTGCGCGCATCAAAGGCGAAAGCAATTTCGCGACGAATACCGAGGCGGACATTTCAGTGCTTGTGCCGTTTCTCTTTGGCGCGCGATATGATTTGCTGCCCACCAAAGTATCAAGCGCGTTTCAACCATACCTTGCCGCGGGTCTCGGGCCGTATTGGAATAACTCACTGCAAGTGCGCAACCGTGCAACTGGCGAAGAGTTCACGGGAGAGGGCAAAATCCAATTCGGCAGCTATGCCGGCGGCGGACTGAATCTCGTGATGACGAGTTGGCTCGCGTGGAATTTTGAGATGAAATATCACTTCGTGGGCGTGCGCACGCATGGCGATTTGGAAAAAATCTCTTCTGATAAAAACGCGAGCGGTTTTGAATTTGGTTTGGGCTTGGCATTCATGTGGGGAAAAAAGCGCGAGCTGTTTCGCGTGAAAGGCGTGCGGACGATTGTGAACGATCTCTATCCTGCGTACTTGAATTTTTATAGCACATATCCGCTAGCGTTTGTCACGGTGCAGAACCTGGCGGGCTATCCGATAGAAGTTAACGTGCGCAGCGTGATTCAAGGTTATTCCGAGCGTCCCAAAGACAGCGGCTTTGTGCGTTTGGCAAAAGGCGAAACCAAAGACATTCCCGTCATCGCCATCTTCGGCGCGCAATTGCGGCGCACCACGCAACGCTCCGCCGCGGTGCTCGATCTCAAGATTGAAGGACGTGCGGGCGGGCAAGCGCAAAAGGAAATCAGCGCGCCAATTATGATTCACAGCCGCAACGCGTGGAACGGAGAAATCGACAAGCTCGGTTTCTTTGTCACGCCGGAAGAGGAAAGCGTGTTGCGTTTTGGCCGCGCCATTCAGCGCGCGCATGCTGTAAGCGACAGCGCCTCCGTTGAGAATCTCGCGCTCGCGCGTGCGGTGTTTGATTCGTTGCAACACTTGCAGATCCGCTATCAACGCGATCCCAACATTCCGTTTTATAAAGATGATCGCGTGCAATTCGCGCCGGAGACGTTGACGTTGCGCGGCGGCGATTGCGATGATCTCGCGGTTCTTTATGCGTCACTGCTCGAAAGCCTGGGGATTCACACCGCGTTTGTTGATGTGCAGGATCCGCAAAAGCCGCTCGCGCATCTTTATCTCATGTTCGAAGCGGGCATTGCGCCGGACGCAGGCGAGTTGATTAGCAGCAATCCGAAACGTTATGTCGTGCGCGACAATCAAAACGGGCGGCAAACGCTTTGGATTCCGATTGAAACCACACTGCTCGCGCAAGGATTTGAAGAAGCATGGAAGGCTGGCGCGTTGGAATATTTGCAGGAAGCCGTGTTGCGCAATGGTTTGAATGAAGGCTGGGTCAATGTAATTGAAGTCAGATGAGGTTGGGTGCGCAAAAAGCCGATCAAACTTTGGACAAATGTATGCGAAAGAAAATGACACTCTGGTTTGTACTGGCGCTGGTTGCGCAATTGTTCGCGCTTGCGCCGATCAGCGTAAAGATCGTGCAACTGAGCGGTGAAGTAAAATTTCGCCGCGGGGTGGAGGAAAAATGGGAAACCGCGGCCAACGGCATGTTGCTCGAAGAGAGCGATACGATCATGACGCTCGAAGCCGGCGAGGTGGCGCTGGAGCGCGCGCCGGGTTTGCAGTTTCGTTTGAGCGGCAACGCGATTCTCGATATTTCGGATTTGCGCGAGATCACCGAGCGCGAACTGTTTTTGAAGCTCATGTCGGAAAAGGTCGGCAAGCTTGCGCCGCGTTCGGAAAAAATTCCGCTGCGCCTCGGCGAAGTGAGCGCGGTGCGCGGCGAAGATAAGAACGCGAAGCCGGGCACGCGCGCTGTGACACAACTTTGGCAAATGGAAACCAATGCCGCGCGGGCATTGCGCGCGCAGCATCTTCTGCCAAACGCCGCGCTCAAACTCTATCGTGTGCAAACCAATTTTCCCCAGCGCGCGGATTGCGGCGAGGTGAGTTTAGAGTTGGCGCAGGTCTACGAAGCATTGCAGCAAAAGGGCCGAGCGCGTGATGAATATGAAGCCGCGAACGCGCAATGTCGCGAGCAACAATGTGAAGAGCCGATACGCCGCACGCGCACAGCCGTCATCGCCGCGGCGCTACGGCGCTTGCAGTAGTTCGGCGCATCATGCTGCAAAGACTTGCTGCACGTGCGCGTACTCTTCCGGCGTGTTCATGTTCATGAAGGAGCGCAGCGTGGGATCGACCTCGCGCAACTCTTCTTTGGAAACGACGCGGATGCGCGCATGATCAAACCAACGCGTTAGGCGCAACTCGGGCGTTTGCAATTGCGCCGCAATGTGGGGCAGGCAGGTCTTGCGATACACCGCGCACAACGGCTCAAAAAATCCGTCGAGCTGCGGCACGACGGCGTCATAATCCGCAAGCTGCGCGAAGAGCCGGCGCACAAGCTGCGGCTCGAGAAATGGCATATCACATCCGCAAATAAAGTTGGCCTCTGCCGGCGATTGCAACAGCCCGCTGTACATCCCTCCCAAACTCAACTTTCCCTCGACCACATCGAAAACTTTTTTCACGCTTAGATGCGAATAGGATTGCTCCGGCGTGGTTACAAGTATCACTTCAGTGCATACTTGCTGCAAACGCGCTATCATAAAATCCATTACGGTGGTGTTGCCCAGCGGGAGCAATGCTTTGTTTGCTCCCATGCGGCTGCTTTTCCCGCCGGCGAGCAGCAGCGCGGTCAGAGTTTGTTCGGCGTTCATGTGAGGAAGCTCGAGTTTCAGAGCACAGTGAGCAGCAAGTTCAAATCGCGCTTTGAAAAAGTTTGCACATGCTTGTGCTACAATGACGCCTTCACGGCACAAAGATTTCCGGAAATGAATCGCGGATGCCGTTGATGACGAATTGCACGGCCATGACCGCGAGAATCAAACCGAGCAAGCGTGTCATGATATTGATGCCGGTCTCACCGATGCGCATGAGCCAGTTGCTCGCGTAGCGATAAATGAGATAGGAAAGGATGCCGGAAAAAAGTATGGCGCCGAGAACGATGCCGGTTCCGAGAAAATTTTCGGCTTGCGTTTCGAGCGTCATGACGGTGGCGATGGCGCCGGGGCCGCTGATGAGGGGAATGGCGAGCGGCACGATGGAAATGTCGCCCTTGCCGTGCGCTTCCACTTCTTCGTTGGGCGTGATACGTGTGCGCGATTTCTGCGCGGAGAGCATGTTGGCTGCGATGCCAAACATGATGATGCCGCCGGCAATACGAAACGCGCCGATGGTGATGCCGAACATTTCGAAGATGAATCTGCCCATTAAAGTAAACGTCGTTAAAATCGCGACGCCCACCAAACACGCGCGCCGAATCATGGCGTGCCTTTCTGCGAGGCTATATTCATTCAACAAGCTGGCGAAGATGGGAACGTTGCCGAGCGGATCCATGATGACGAGTACGGCGACGAAGGCATTGAGGGCATAGGTGCGCATGCGGGTTTCTCGTAAAGTTTTTCGAGGTTACGCTCCGCGTATTAACAGGAAGGACGAAGGCTCCGCGTCCGCGCTGAGGCAAGTGCGCACAACATACTCATGCGCAAATTGAAACTCAAGCACGAGGCCGAGGAAAGTGCAATGCCTCAGTTGTTTGGCGGATAACTTTGCGCAGATATTTTGTCTGCAGGCCGGAGGTCTGCGTTACTACAAACATGAAAGCTCATTTTGAAAATGTTCGCTCGGCGTTAGGATGCCATCGCTTTGAAGTCAGCTTGCTTGAAGAGGCCACCGCGGTAAACAAGCGGAGAAGAACCCTCGGTGAAGCAGCGACAAGACAAAAGCAAAAGCCAGGAGGCGCACGGCGTGAAGCGGTACGCACGGCGCGCCCAACAATTGCGCGGCTGCAATCCGTGCAATCCGAGGAACGTGAGGGGGTATTTTTTTCTTGTCATTCAGCAGGAATCTTTTTAAACATAAGCACCGTTTTCATGCTTGAAAAGGTTCCCACTGAATGACAAACTCTCGACGGATTTATGACCGACCAACTCTTCCAACTCGACGCTTACCTTAAACAATTTGATGCTACCGTTATCGCGGTCGAAGGCAATGCTGTGGCATTGGATCGCACCGCGTTTTATCCGAGCGGCGGCGGGCAGCCGCATGACATGGGCACACTGGCGAGCGCGAACAAAATTTGGGAAGTGACGCAAGTGCGCAAAGGCAAAACCGATGCGCTGGTGTGGCACGAAGTGCTCGGCGCGCCGCCACTCGCGGGCGAGCAAGTGCATGGCGCGATCAATTGGGAGCGGCGTTATCAACTCATGCGCACGCACACGGCCATGCACATTCTCTGCGGCGTGATCTTCCGCGATTACGGCGCGCAAGTGACCGGCGGCAACATGGAGCCGCTGCAAGGTCGTTTGGATTTTGAATTCGAAACCATGCGCGCGGAGTTGATTAAAGAGATTGAAGAAAAAATCAATCTCGAAGTCGCCGCGGCTCGGCCCGTGCGCGTGCAAATTCTGCCGCGCGAGGAAGCGTTCAAAATTCCCGATCTCATTCGCACGAAGATCAATCTCTTGCCCGAGGGCATTGCTCAAGTGCGCACGGTCGAAATCGTCGGGCTTGATTTGCAAGCCGACGGCGGCACGCACGTGGCGAACACTGCGGAAGTCGGGCGCTTGCGCATTGTGGAATATAAGAGCAAGGGGAAGAGCAATAAGCGGATTGTGGTTGCGGTGGAATGAAAAGTTTCTACCTAATTTTGCATTGGTGAAGTCGCCAACCTCCGCCTGATGCTGAAGCATCAGGCTAAAAGGTGGAAGCGATCTAAAGATCGCTGATCACCCGTAGGGTG
>JAYRWE010000105.1:0-99162 GCA_041918175.1 bacterium | reverse complement strand
GCCTCACGACGCGTCAATGGACTCTCATAGAGTTGTTACGCTGTCGCCGCTTGACGTCAAAACCAGAACACGCGGAGCAACCCTTGAAAACCTTTCCCCTGCTTCAAATAACATAGTCCACGATTAAGTGGAGAGCTACCCCGCGAACAGCCGCAAATAAAAATCCGGCTTCTTGCCGAATTGGGCTTCGACAAAATAGATACGATCTTTCGGTGAAGTCGGCAGAAACACGCCGTCAAAACGAAAGGCCTGCTCTTTGACTTCAATCGAAGAAAATTTATAGCCTCGCGCTTTGCGTTGATCTTCTCCAATCAAAGTGAAAAACGCATCGGGGAATGCAGAGAAAAACCAGTAGAAGAAAGAATCGAGTTTCATTTTCTCACATCCTCCCCCCAATGCAGCTTCGCGCGCAGGGTGTCATAAAAGCCGCTGGAAATCGGATCAAGCAGGCGCACGAGGTTGACGGAATAATCCGCTTTGCGAATTTGCACCGGCGTGCCCGGCTTGATTTTGCGAATGACTTGACCGTCCGCGGAGAGATTGATCTCGATGTCGTTGTTGATGAACTCCACGGTGACGATCTTCTCTTCAGGAATGACCACGGGCCGCGCGCTGAGCGAGTGCGGGCAAATCGGCGTGATGACCATGGCCTTCATCTCCGGCGGAAGAATCGGGCCACCCGCGGCGAGCGAATACGCGGTCGAGCCGGTGGGCGTGGCGATGATCAATCCGTCGGCAATGTACGTGTTCAAAAACTCGCTGTCGATGTGCGTCTTTAATCGCACCAAACGAAAGAGGCCGCCTTTATCAAACACAAGATCGTTCATCGCAAAGAGCGAAACGTCATCACCGCCCTCGCGAATTTTTGCTTCCAACACCATGCGCGGCTGCGTTTCATACTTGCCCGCCAGGATGCTTTCCAGCGCGGAGTAAAGTTCATCGGGACCGATCTCGACTAAAAAACCAAGCCCGCCAAACTTGACGCCAAAGATCGGAACATTTGCCGCGCCCACCAAGTGCGCGGCTGAAAGAATGGTGCCGTCGCCGCCGAGCGAGATGACCATATCGCAGTTGGCGTGCACACGTGCGCGCGGTGCGATGCGATATTGCGTTGCGCTCAAACGCAACACGCGCGCGAGGTCATCGGCAATTACCACTTCCGTGCGGCGCATGAGCCAATCAAGCCATTGCGGCACGACCTTAGAAATCGCAGGGTGGTTGATATTTCCAACAACGGCGAGTCGCATGCTCAACCTATTTCGGCTTCATCCAACAATTCCAATTGAAAGCCTTGCTCGGTTTTCACGAGCCGCTCGATTTTGGTTTCAACTTCTTGCAGGCGGCTGGTGCAAAATCGATAAAGCGTGACGCCTTCTTCAAAAACTTTGATCGAGTCTTCGAGGCTGACTTGGCCGCTCTCCAATTGCTTCACGATAGCATCGAGGCGTTGCATGGCTTCTTCAAAACTCAAGTTCAGGGTGCTGCTTTCAACTTCGGGTTGGCGTTTTTTCATGGAGGTGGTTTTCGTTTCAAGTTTGGTGTGATGCAGGCACCCCGGTGCGGATGGTATTACTTCGCTTGCGTTTCAGCGGCAGCAAGGGGCCAATTAAAAATGTCTTTCATCTTCACGCAAAAGCCGGGCAGCAATTCCGGACTCGCTAGTTCTTCCCACTCCCAGCGTCGCGCAGTCGGTGTGACGATCAGCACGCCTTTTTGATACGGATCAACGAGCCACACTTCGCGGCTGCCGTGCTCGAAATAAAGCTGGGTTTTCTCGAAGACCGCGGTCCATGCATCTTTGCTAGAAATAATCTCAATGGCAATGTCCGGAGCGCGCGTCGGATAACGATCGAGGTCTTTGAGATTTTCATTCAAAATAACGGCGAGGTCCGGCATACGCCCTTCATAAGGATTTTCCGGCCAGAGGCGATGCATCAATTCCGTGTGGAGTTGGCCAAAAGGATGCGCCTTGAAATAGATAACCAACTCGGAAATCAACAGCGTCTGTGCGATAGAATGATTTTTATCCGGCATTTTTCTAACCATCCTCCCGTTGATCAGTTCAAACGGCTCCCCGCGAGACAACCTTTCAGCTTGGTCCAATGTCAAGCGTTTGGTTGCCTTAGGCATGATCTTCGGAGCGCTAGTCGGAAAGGGCGACGGCTCTGCGACGAGGTCATAATTTTTTACGGCCAAAGACATGGCATGCTCGCTTAATTGAATTCGTTGCGACTATTCCAATGCAATAGTGCTAGAAGTTATAAACTCATCCCGCATTGTCAACAGCGTTTTTAAATCGGTTTGCCCGGAATCGCGTTGCCGTTCAAATTTTTATTTCGGCGCAATCACCGACGCGTCAATCATACTCGTGGCAAGTTGCACGCGAATGGCGTCGGCTCCGTGCACTTGGCTCGCATGGCTCACGAGCTTGCCGTCTTCTTTGCGATAAACCAACGCAAAGCCGCGGCGCAGAATGCTTTCATGACTTAAAGCCTCAAGCCGCGCGGATAAATTTTTCACTGCCAGGCGATTCTTCTCGCTGCGCTGTTGCATGGCAAACGTGAGCCGGCGATAGCTTTCGTCCAACTCTTGCGTGCGCTGATGCACCACATTAAGCGGTTGTCGCAGCCCATAACTGCTCGCGACCCGGCGCAAACGTTCGTGATAGAGTTGCGTTTTGCGCGCGAGATAAAGATACGTGCGGCGCAATTGCACGAGCAGCGACTCACGAATTTCCCGCGCGTCCGGCGCAACCATTTCCGCGGCGACCGAAGGCGTGGCCGCGCGCACATCGGCGACGAAATCGCTGATGCTAAAATCGATCTCATGGCCCACGGCGGAGACAATCGGTAGCTTACTCGTGAAGATCGCGCGCGCGACAATCTCTTCGTTGAACGGCCACAAATCTTCGAGCGAGCCGCCTCCCCTTCCCACAATCAACAGCTCGACGTTGCCATACTCGTTGAACTCCGCGATGGCCGCGGCAATCTCTGCCGCGGCACCGCTGCCCTGCACGCGCACCGGGCGCAACACAATCTGCATGCTCGGCCAACGCCGGCGCAAGACGCTCACGAGATCACGAATCGCGGCGCCCGTGGGCGAAGTGACGAGACCAATGCGTTGCGGAAAACGCGGCAGCGGCACTTTGTTTCCGGCATCGAAAAGGCCTTCGCGCTGCAAGCGTTGCTTGAGTTGCTCGAAGGCCTGTTGCAAGGCGCCAATGCCCGCGGGCTGCATTTGCCACACGTCGAGTTGATAGCTGCCGCGCTTTTCATAAACCGTGACCTGCCCTTGCACAAGCACTTGCATGCCGTCTTGCGGCGTAAAATTCAGATTGCGATTGCGGCCCGCCCACATGGTGCAGGGAATTTGCGCGCCTTCGTCTTTTAATGAAAAATAAAAATGTCCGGAGGAATGGCGCTTGAAATTTGAAATCTCGCCCGTCATCCAAAATGGCGGCAGCGTTTCTTCGAGCAACAATTTTATTTGTTGAGTGATCGCAGAAACAGTGAGGACTTCGCGGGTCGAGGAAGAATTGGAATAATTGTTCATGCGTGGGGAGCAGTTGTGCGAACGCGCAAGCCGGGCAGGCTTTCGCTGATGTCAAAGACTTTTTTGGGCGTGCCGGTTTTTTGCTGCGTGGGGAGATCGATAGAGAAGGTCGTGCCTTGCTGCGGCACAGAGTTGACGGTGATTTCGCCGCCATGTTCATGCACAATCTGCCGACAAATGGCCAAGCCCAAGCCGGTGCCGTTCGTTTTCGTGGTAAAGAAAGGCGTGAAAATTTTTTCGAGCACTTCCGGTTCGATGCCGCTGCCCGTGTCGCACACGGAAAGACGAACGCGTTGCGATTCCAACAACTCCGTGCGTACTTCCAACTCGCCGCCGCTGGCCATGGCTTGAATGGCGTTTTGCATAAGGTTCATCAGCAGTTGTTTGATTTGCACCGCATCCAAGCGCATCGGGGCAACGTTCACGTCAAGCGTTTGCACAATGCGAATGCGTTGATTCTCTGCCTCGTTGTGCAAGAGCGCGCAAACTTCCGCAACGATTTGATTGAGGTCAATATCTTGGCGAATCGAAGCCGGCAAGCGCGTGAACTCCAACACGTCCGCGAGAATTTTTTCCAAGCGCACGACTTCATCGGAGATGATGTTGAGCGTGTTGCGCACAGCTTCGGGATTGTGCAACTGGCGTTGTAGCGAGCGCGTGAAGCCGCCAATGGTGACGAGCGGATTGCGGATTTCATGCGCCACGTGTGCGGCCATATTGCCGATCGTAGCGAGTCGTTCGGAATGCAAAAGCCGCTTGTGCGTGAGCTGCAATTCTTGATACGCGTGTTCGAGCTTGCGCTTCTCCATTTCTAAACGATGATACGCGCCGGCTTTTTCAATCGCCTGCGCCGCTTGGCTGGCAAAAAGTTCGAGCAGAGAAATTTGCTCCGCTGCAATCGGCGTGTTGCGATATAAATTGTCAGCGATGATCAATCCCACCAAACGATCTTTCGCCACGAGCGGCATGGCAACAAAGTCGCGCAGCTCCAGCGCATTGAAGACATTGCGACACGCGGATTGATCGGGGCAATCAGGGCGGCCGCGAAACGGACGGCGCTGCGTGATTTCCTGCAGAAAGATGGAGCCTTTGGCCGCGAGCGCGAAGTACTGATGTCGCACTTTTTCATCGAACTTGGTCGGCGTCGCGGGGCGCGCTTTGCCATACTTCTCCAAAAAATCTTCGAGGGTAATATGCTCGTGCGCTAAGTTTTCCCAAGTGCGATGCGCGTCGTCTTCGTTGGCCGGCCCAACGCCCATTTTGCCGATGAGATAACGCCGGTTGCGGTCGAGCAAAAAAACAATGGCGCGCGTAAAGCCGAGCGCTGGGCCTGCGGTAATCGCGGTCAAAATGAGATGCAGCAAATCATCCAATCCAATCGCGCGCTGCAGCGCAAGGCCGACGGTTGAAAGCATTTGCAACTGCGCATTGCGTTCTTCGATTTCGGTCACGTCTTCGACAAAGCCGGCGACGCCTTCTATTTCGCCCTCCGAACTGGGGAGCGGAACGCAATGCACGTTGAGAATGCGTCCGCGCTCCTGCGCGCGAATAAAACGCAGATTGCGGATTTGCCACGGCGTTTTGCCGGTCAACACGCGCGCCACGGCAGTAGCGAGAAAAGTTTCTTGCAACCCCGGCGTGGCGACAATGCTTCTGTCGAGCAAAACGTCTTCGTCATTATAGCCCAAGAGCTGCGCGAGTACTTTGTTGATGTGGCGAATGCGGCCACGCGCATCGGTGGAAAAAATACCCAAAGGCGCATTGCGGGTGAGCACTTCGAGGTGCTCGCGCGTGACGCGCACTTCCGCGGTGAGTTGTTGATTGCGACGACGAATGTCATGAATGATGTTGACGTTTTCAATGACGTTCGTCAATTCGCGCAAGCCGAACGGCTTCTGCAAATACGCGCTCACGCCGCGTTCGAGCATTTCGGTTTTCAAATGCTCGCGGGCATCGCGCGCCGTGAGCATGATCACCGGCGTGTCGCGGACTTCGCGGTATTTCTCGTTGCGCGTCATTTCGAGAAACACAGCTTCGCCGTTCATGTGCGGCATCATGTAATCGAGCAAAACCAAATCGGGACGCACGTGCAGCAGCATTTGCAAGCCAGTGACGCCGTCATATGCGGAAGAAATTTGATAGCCGGAATTTTTAAGATGAGCGCGGGCGAGATCGTGCATCACGTGGTCATCATCAATGACCAAAATTTTGTTGCCGCCGGGGAGAGCCATGACGAAACCGTGGAAAGAATGTGGCGAAAAGTGAAAGGCGTTTTGCCATGAGGCACGGCAAAACGCCCGAAGCTTAACGGATCTTCTTTTTGTGACGATTTTTCCTCAAACGCTTTTTGCGTTTGTGCGTTGCCATCTTGTGGCGTTTGCGTTTTTTGCCGCTCGGCAATGCGTGTCACCTCCTTCACGGGTGCTGATGTTATTGTGTTCGGGTCGTTTGTTTTTTTATTTTTGAAAATATTTCTGCGCGGCAGTTTCGACCTTGTGACGCGAACCTTGCCACGCGTCTTTGGGCAAAAGGGATTGCATCTTTTCAACTATGGCAATTTTCTCTTCCCATGGCAATGCCGCAAGAGCGGCGCGCCGTTCCTGCTTTGCAGAAAAAACCATAGAAAGATCGGGATAGCTTTGTGGCTTGAAATCATCGTTTGTCATACGACAGCAAAAACCTCTGTTGAAATACTTCCCATTTTGCCGATAAGTTGTGACGCGCAATCACGTTCTCCCAATTTTTCAATTCAAATGCTTCAGACTCGACAAACTGAACGAGGCGAGCATGGTCCTTCGGGCGACCGGTGTCCAACATGATGGCCGCAAGATATTCCGCGCGTAAAACGCGCGTGGGGGTCTCGCCAAATTTTACCTCATGCGCCTCGAGTAGGGCTTCCTCCGTCAGTTTATTATAAACCGGGAGAAATTGCACCGGCCATCCTTCAATGGCAATGCACTCCCCTTGTAACTCATATCCGCGTTGCTTGCAATAATCATAAAGCGATTGCAAAGAAATCAAGTCAGCCACAGAATGCGGCAGCATAATGAAAAGATCAAGATCATAGGTTTGAATAGGTTCGATGTATCGTGTTGCCGCCACGGCTCCGGCAATGGCATACTTTCCAATGATACCGGCGTCTTCCAGATGGTTGATGACTATGAGCGTCTTTTCCATGTTCGCATTGCTTCTCGAAAAGCAACGTCATCAATTGCTGCTGCATCCGCACGAACCGCCGCAGCAATGGCCGCCGTTGTTTACAGCAAAATCCGAGGAGCGTGTCCCCGTGCTGTTGCTCGCTGCGAAAACGGAAAGCAACCGACTCACCTCACTCTTACCGCATTGGGGGCAGCGCGCAGTCAAAGCTTGGCTGTCGCGTACGAGTTCTTCGAATCTCGTCTCGCAGATTTTGCATTGGTATTCGTAGATCGGCATCGTGTCCTCGTAACCCAAACTATCAATTCGTAAACCAAGTAGGCAGGAGGCCTGCGCTATAACACCATTTGATAACGCAACACCGGCCAGGTTTGAATGCGCTGCGCGTATTGTTCCAGATCGCCAAACAGAAGATCAAAGAATGTGACACGCTTGCGCTGCGGTGTAACGACGCGCGCCTTGCCGCTAATGCCGCCCTGTTCTGAAGCCAGATCAACCGCATCCTGATAGTTGCCGAGCAAATCGATGAGCTTATAATTCAAAGCTTGTTGGCCGGTGAAAACACGCCCGTCGGCATATTTCAAAACTTCTTCCCTGCTCAAATTGCGCGCTTCGGCAACCACGCCAACGAATTGTTCGAACGCATCATCGACATACGTTTGAAAATAGCGGCGATCTTCTTCCGTAAACGGCCGCCACGGCGTGCCGCTGTCTTTATACTTTCCGCTTTTTACAATCTCAAAGCTCACGCCGATCTTCTTCAACAACTCCGTGGTGTTCATCAACTCCGCGATCACACCAATGCTGCCGGTGGTGGTGCCGGGATTGGCCATGATCGTGTCCGCGCCGCACGCGATGTAATAGCCGCCCGAGGCTGCGACCGATGCCATGGAGGCAATCACGAATTTGCCGTATTCGCGCCGCACACGCTTGACCGCATCATAGATTTCCTGACTCGCGGCCACGCCGCCGCCGGGGCTGTCGATGCGCAGAATAATCGCCGCAATGTTATCATCTTCGCCGAAGCGCTCAAGTTCTTTCACTGCTTCTTCGGAGTCTAGAATCACGCCTTTCACTTCCACCAAGCCCAATCGTTGCCCGGTGGAAAGCGCGAGACCGCTGTCATCATTTCCGCCAAAGAAAAGCGCAGCGATGAAGAAAACAAAAATCGCAGCGGCGGCGAGGAGCATTAAGCCTAAGAACCAATCACGACCACGAGCCATTGTTATTTCCTGTTTTTGTGCGCGCCGAGTATAGTCAAAAAAGGCTCAAAAGTCAACTTGCGCTAACGGTTGATCACGACGATCTTGGTGGAAGCGACGAAGCCGCCCGCGAGCAAGCGCAAAACATAAACGCCGCTCGGCACGGGCTGATCATCATTATCAAATCCGTCCCAAACGATTTCATAAGAGCCGGCCGGCACGCGCGTGCGCGACTTTTCTTTCCATACAACGCGACCGTCTTCGCCGAAGATCACCGTTTCCACCGTGCTCGCTTGTTTGATGCTATACGGTACACGCACGATCGTGCCGAGGCGCGGGCGAAACGGATTGGGATAAGGCAAACCCAGCACTTCCTTCAACTCGGTTTGAGCGCCAAGCGTGACACGCAATTCATAATCATTCAGCGCGTTTCCGGTTGCAGGCACGCTGCCATTTACGACTGCAATGACCACCGTGTCTTGTCGCGCTTGCCCCTCAGCTTGGACGGAGGCCAAACCATATGCCTGCGTCACGAGATAGTCATCGTTTTGATCATATGAGATTGCCGTAAGCCCAAAGCGGCCGGGGTCGGTCGTTATCTGCAAATTGGCTTGCAGGTCTTGCGCGGTGCGAATGAAACGATAATACCGGGCAGCCCACGGACTCGCTGCGCCAGAGACGGAAATGTTTTCGAAAAGTGTTTGGGTCAAATCAAACTGCACGCTGGGATAATCCTCGCCTTCCGGAAAATAATTTTCGCCGTCGGCGCGATAGCCGGTGAAATAGCACCATGTGTAAAACTCTTGCATTGCCGGGCCGAGCGGCAAAAGATAGGGCGCCGATTGCAGCGTATTCTTGATCGCCGTAGTCGCGAGTTCTTGCACGATGCGCTCCCACAGCGCACGAACAATCGCACGGCCTTGCAAACGTTGCGTGAGATAATGCAGCCACAACGCCGAGCCATACTCATGCGAACCGTTGCGTTCGTTCAATGGCAAATCCGTATCGCGAAACCAACGCGGCAAATAGGCGAAGTAATCATTCACCTCGTCATAGGCTGCGTCTTCAAACCACGTGGAAGAAATTTCAAAGAAGAAGATATCCTCGCCGCGCAAATAGTAATTGAGTTGCACCGCGTGAAAATATTCATGCGCCACGGTCACGCGCAGGCCGTCTAATCCTTGGCTATAAAACTCCGGGCCGTAATTATTGTCGATCACGATATACGCCGGACCGGAACCGCCGGAAAATTCGAAACGCGTTTCACCGTACAAACTACCGAGGTTGATGATGTAAAAATCAAACTCGTTGCCGTCCACACCGCTGTCGAACGCATGCGACTTCATGCCGAGGGAATCAATCAACAAAGAATATGCGCGTTGCGCCGCAAGACTGGCTTCATAAACAAAATCCGGCACGCCCTCGGGATTCGTCGAGGTTGCGGCAACGGCATCAGCGCCGGTGGTGGTATAATGGATTCGAAAACGATTGTCACGCGTGACGTAGGAATTCGGAAGCACGGGGCGAGCACTCAGGCTTTTCCAAAGCTGCTGCGCTTGCGGCGCATGGCGCAAGGTTGCCAACGTAGAAAAACCGCACTTCATCGGTTCATTCGCAAGGCCGGCGCGCGCTTGCTGATATTGCGCCATGAGGCTTTCCGGTTGCGCATAAGTTTGGTGGGAAAACAACAGCGCGAGCACAAAAGAAGACAACGAAAATCGTAACGGCGTCATAGGCTTTTCATTTTTTCCGAAAACTAAAAGTTAAAGGCACGCCGGCAAATCCGAACTTTGCGCGGAAACGTTTTTCCAAGTATTGCCGATAGTTCGCCCGAATCGATTCGGGATGATTGCAAAACACGGCGAACACCGGCGGATTGGTTTTCACTTGCGTGCAGTATTTGATTTTCATTTCGCGTTGATCCATCGAGGGCGGCGGATATTTTTGCAGCGCTTCCTGCAGAAACTCGTTCAACTCCGCCGTGCGCAACTCGCGCCTGCGCTCCGCGTGAACCGTCAATGCAAGATCCAGCAGCTTGAACACGCGCTGGCCTTTGACCGCGGAGATGAAGATGATCGGCGCGTAATTGTAAATGCGCAGGGCTTCCTGAATCTGTTTGGCAAAGATGCGCGCGGTATCGGCCTCTTTCTCAAACAGGTCCCACTTGTTGATGCCGAGGATCAATCCTTTGTTGCATTTTGCCACTTCCGTGATGATGTGCAGGTCTTGTTCGAGAATGCCTTCCGTCGCATCGAGCAGCACCGCGGCAACGTTGCAGCGCAAGATCGCCTCGCGCGTGCGCACCGTGCTGTAAAATTCCACGGTCTCTTTCACGCGCGAAGTTTTGCGCAGACCCGCGGTGTCAATCAGCGTGATACCATGATTCTTATAACGCAACTCCGTATCGATCGCATCGCGCGTGGTGCCGGCGACATCGGTGACAATGGCTTTTTCATAACCCACGAGCGCGTTGACGAGCGAGGACTTGCCGACATTCGGACGGCCAACGATGGCGAGCTGCAAATTTTCGGGAGCGACTTTGCTCTCTTCCTCCTCCCCGCTGGCCTTGCTCTTTGCATGCTGCGGCAGGCATTGCACCAACTCGTCTAAAAAATCTCCGACGGCGCGGCCAGTGACCGCGGAAACTTCTTGCGGCGCGCCCAATCCTAAACGAAAAAAATCCGCGATCTGCGGCGAATGTCGTGCGTCATCGACTTTGTTAGCCGCGAGCAGAACTCTTTTCTCCGAACGTTGCAAGAGCCGAGCAATCTCGACATCGAGCGCGGTTGCGCCGACTTGAGCATCCACCACGAACACGACCACCGCGGCTTCGTCAATCGCCTCTTGAATTTGCCGGAGCACGGCTTGATTGATCACATCCGTGGTGCCGGAAAAATATCCGCCGGTATCGATGAGCACGAACTCAGATCCCGCCCATTCGGCCTCGGAATAATTGCGATCGCGCGTTACGCCGGGCATGTCATGCACAATCGCCGTGCGCTTCTTGATCACGCGATTGAACAAAGTTGATTTGCCCACGTTGGGGCGACCGATGATGGCGACGACGGGTTTCTTTTTCATACGCGGAGAGCCCCTGCGAGCGTTTGGATTCTATGGCTCTTCGTCTTGATTGCTTCAAGAAGCTTTTTAAAATTCGCGATGTTGGAGCCTATTGTTTTGTGCAGCTCATGAGCACTTGCAGGCAAACCGAATTCTTCGATCCGAACATTGCACTCTTTAGCTGCTTTCAAAATCCACTCTTCTAATCTTGGGCAAAGAACGATTATAAAATTGTTTAATGCGCCGTCATACAACAGCTTCACTTCATTTTGCCGCCACTGCTCTTTTAATTTCCGGAGGTAGGAAGGTTGCGAACTTGCAGGATCTTCATCTATCATTCCAAAGCGATCTCGTACTTTCACCAATCTGTTGCAAACATTTCCCTTGGAATGAGCATGTGTGATTTCTTTTCGCACTATTCCCAAAGCATGAACCAAAGCTTGGTCGGGATAGCATTCAACATAGATCATGACTGCTCCACGAAGCGCTCAAGATTGAAAAACACGTCGGCGTCTAAATCCAATACTTCAGTCATCTCTTCTTGCGCGAATGGCCTCAGCTTGGTTTGATTGTCTTCAAAGTAGGTGATGAAAATAGAAATGTCGTCTTGCGGCGTTTTTTCCAAGACAGAAGAAAGAAAATAAGGGTTGTGCGTCGCCACGAAATATTGATTGGAAGCATCCAATGCAATTCTTTCTGCCAGAAATTTGGTATAAAAAGGAAAGGCATGTGCCTCCGGCTCTTCCAAAATGATAATGGCGTCCTTATTGGTATCAATGGCCGCGTTATAGAAGATCACACGCTGCAAAGTATCCGACAAGAGCGAGTAGGGCTGAGAAAAGACGGCGCCTTCGATTTCTTTTTGCACCTCGATTTTATATTCAAGCTGCTTGAGCACCAACTTCAAGCCGTGTTCGCCCAACAAATCAACTACGAATTTTCTCAAATCTTTTCTCGTTAAAAGAATCTGGCAAAGATTTTCTCCTTTGGGGGGCACCAAAAAATCTGCTTCCGGCCTAGAAAATTTCTCGAGCGTGGCGAAACGATAGAATCTGAAAGGCGAAATAAATTCGCCCTGCATATTGCCAACATCTCCAGTGAAAAATATATCGAATCCCACGCTATCAGAGTCCTTCCCTTCCTCGCGCACCGCGCATTTGAATACTCGTCCGTCAAACTTAACTTGAAATGAAGCTCGATCAGTTTTTATTTCTGCGGTTTCATTGAGATCATGGTCGTGAAATAAGTCTATCAGATTCTCAATGCGAATGAATTCTTTAATCGCCTTGACATTACTCAACGAGCGAAACGGCAAAGAAAAAACGCCTACACTTTCCAGCAAATTGGATTTCCCGGCGTTTGGCTTGCCGATGAAGACATTCACTCTCTTGCAATCCAATTTCAGATGCTTGAGGGATTTGAAGTTTTTTATCTCGAGCGTTTTAATCATGGCAACACCATTGCGGCTCAAGCTTCAGCAAGAATTTTCGTGCGGCGCTTGCGGCCATCCAATTCGACGCGCAGCGGCAATTCCAAAATCAGATTGCGGCCCGCGAGCGCTTTGCGAAACGGGTTGACAAGGCAAAGCGGGCTGCGCTGCCAGTTGCGAACACAGAATGCGGAGAGGGTATTCGAAACTGTTTGACCGTCCTCTAACGATGCCGATACTTTCACCGTTAACGTGTAATACGCATAAGGATGCCTGAGATGATAGCGAGTTTGAGAGTGCTTGAGGCTCTGTGCCGGAATAACATTTCTGCTTTTGAGCAGATCGTAATCAAACAAGGTTTCTCCAGAACCCGTATCTAGATACGCTTCAATCTCAATCCCTTTTTCTTGCATGACCTCCGCGTTCCAGTTGTCAGCACCGAGGGTAATCTCAAGACTGGGATAAAAATCTTCCCACGGCAGCGCTTTCCAACTCGACTCTTCAATAATTGGAGCTGCAACAAACACCAGAGGGGCATAACCCAATTGCTTGCCAAGTGCGACGAGTTTATCCTGTGTAGGGTAATCTCGAAGCCGAGTTGAGCTATCACAAATTTTTCCTCCACAAACCAAAATCCACTTCGCTCGTCGTTGCTCAAGTTCAGAATCAATCCATTCTAAATAATTGTCAAATGCTAAATTTTGAATCTCGTCACGTTCGTCATCCGTCATCGCAAGGTAATCTTTAAAGGGAATCATGAAGCGCCGGTCGTCTAGCAGCGCATTTGACGGTACTGATTCCTGTGCTTGAGCTTTTGCCCTCACAATATTGCTCTCAACGACCGCTAATTCCTCGGGACGTAATTGTTTCAGAGTCTCCAACACCGACTCAAGTGGAGTTGTAGTGATGGTCATAAACTCCTCCGTTTTCAATTTTGCTTCCGTTCCAGCACTTCAAATATCCGGCTAAAATCATTCTTCAGCGGCACGACAGGCACGCCGAGTTTGCGCTCGAGCTCGCTCAACTTCCAATCATCCAAAAACACATTGCGGTCATTCACGCAACTATGCGGGAGGAAAACGGCGTCGCCGAGTTCGCGGTCTTTTAACGCTGCGAAAATATCTTGCCCCGTGAGCAAGCCCGTAACGGTGATGCTCTCGCCGTAGAATTTATTCTTGACGGCCACAAGCTCCGGCGTAAAATTTTTAATGCGCGACAAACGCGGCATGATGTGCTCGGCAATGAATCCGCCCGCGAGCGATGCGGTCACGAGCGTGGCTTTCGTCGGCTGCGGCAAACTCTTGGGCAGCTTCTTCTTTTGGGTTTTATGAAAATGATCGAACAAGTTGCGCAGCATGCCCACGCCGTTTTCCATTTGATCGAAAGCGTCGTAGCGGCTCGCCGAAGGAATCTCTTCGCCGGCGAGAATATAAAACTCATCGCCGGGATAGACGAAGTGCGTGCCCAAACTTTTTTTGAACTCTTCCGCATAGCCATCGGCGATGCGCAAAATCTGCTGCGCATATTGTTTCGTCACCGGCTCGATCTTCGTCAAACCTTTGCGATGTTGCGTCAATCCTACGGGCACGAGCGCCACGCTGCGCACGCCGGGGAAGTAACTCGCCAAATCCCACACGGTTTTGCGCAGCACTTCACCGTCGTTGAGGTTCGGACACACGACGATTTGCGTGTTGAGCGTGATGCCGTTTTGCGTGAGATACGTGAACTTGTCGAGCAGGCGGTCATCGTAATCAATGCCGAGCAAAAATTTTCGCACGCTCGGCTCGGTCGCATGCACGGAGATGAAGAGCGGCGTCAAACGCTGCCGCACCACACGCGCGAGATCGGTGCGCGAGATGTTCGAAAGCGTGACGTAATGGCCCGATAAAAACGAGAGCCGAAAATCCTCGTCGCGAAAGTACATCGTCGAACGCATGCCCGCCGGGTTTTGATCGACAAAACAAAAGATGCAATCATTGCCGCACTTGCGAATTTTGATCGGCTCGAAATTCAAGCCGAGGCTGTCGTCGCTGTCCTTCTCGATTTCAAACAGCGTGCTCTCGCCCTCGCGGCGCACTTCGACTTCGACGTTTTCATCGGTGATGAGAAAGCGATAATCGAGCACATCGCGCACGCGCTGGCCGTTGATGCGATAAACCTCGTCGCCGACTTGCAGCCCAAGCTCCGCTGCGGTGCTCTTTTTGTCAATCGCAGTAATTTTCACACACGTGCCGTGTTTTAAATTGAACCATAAACAAAAACGCTCGCCCAGATTGAGCGAGCGTTGGCAATATACGCATTCACGTGCGAGATGGCAAATCAAATCTCGGCGGGAACTGTGAGGCTGTGAGCAGTGACGCCCGCATCCATGTTATGAAACCGAGTGAGTTCCAATGCACTATGTGCTTTGGGGTTCTGCTCAACTATGCCCGCTTCTGCCCGCAAGGGAAAGAGCACCGTTGTTTCAATGCACTATGTGCTTTGGGGTTCTGCTCAACCCTATGTCTCGTGGTAATACCCACGCGCATGTTTCGTTTCAATGCACTATGTGCTTTGGGGTTCTGCTCAACGTCGTTTCCGTGGACGCGGCGGGCAAGCTGAGATTGTGTTTCAATGCACTATGTGCTTTGGGGTTCTGCTCAACACCGGAGAATTTCTTTAGGAGAGCACAACGATGGATGTTTCAATGCACTATGTGCTTTGGGGTTCTGCTCAACCGCTCCACATTTACAATTGCATGTTTTGAAAGACCTAATGCTTCTTCTTTGCGAAAGCAATTTAACAAAAAAATCGGCAGTGCAAACGTTTTTTTAATTGTTTTCGTCATGCTCCGCAACAAATTCAGCAATGATAAATTGAATTTTTTAGGCGACCTACCATTGCCTCGAGTTTTTTGGGAGAATAATTTCCTAGCAGAAACCGCTCTCTTCTTCGCCCTCACTGCTTTCGTCTATATTCGCTGAAGCAACGAGTATGGCACAACCACAGTGATGAGAGTTAGTGTGTTGTATTCGAAGTTTCAGCGCTGCACGTCCCGATCACGCGCGAGATTCCATTGCACCCAATCGTTTTGGAGATTACGCTGCTGATTGATGGGCGACTGCGCATAGCGACCATTGGGCCGCACTTCGAGTTGATAGCCTTTCACCAAACGCACCCATTGCTCCAGCGACACTTGATAAGGCCCGGGCACTTGCGTGGGGCCGGGAATTTGTTGCGGAGGCCCCGCCGGGCGAGGGGTCTGTTGCAATTGGTCGCGCAACGCTTGCGTTGGCCCGACATCGACTTGACCGTCATAAACAGAAACGCGCGTGGTGCTGTCCGCCTCAATGCCGTAAATC
This sequence comes from bacterium, assembly GCA_041918175.1. Lineage (GTDB taxonomy): Bacteria > Zhuqueibacterota > Zhuqueibacteria > Zhuqueibacterales > Zhuqueibacteraceae > JABWAN01. The sequence continues at coordinate 83,422 of JAYRWE010000105.1, read as the reverse complement.
GTCCCGCGAATCGCGCACACGGCAGTGGGCGATTTGATTTCAAATTTCTCGCCCCACACGAGGCTCACAATGTTCGCCCAAATTTTTCCTTGAGAAAGGCTCGCATCAAAGCTGCGCTTGTTTCTTGAGACGAGCGATTTTTCAAAATCAAACGTGGAGTTTTCGCCGAGGCGAATCACACTGCCGTCGGTGAGCTTAACTTCGCAACGCGACTCGGCTTGCGTGTTGAGCTTATCGCCGACATGAATCGGCGTCTTCGTTTTCGCCGGCATCCACAAGTCTTGCTTGACGCGCAGAACGCGAACCTCCCCGCTTTTGCCGAGCACGAACGTAATCGCGCCGATCTTCTCGGGCAAAGATTTTTTGAAGAAGCTCAAAGAGAGCACGCCGGCAAATAAAATGCAAAGCGTCGTTGTGATGCGAATGCGCATTGCGTTTCCTCATAAAACCATTGACGCATAATCACCGCAAAGGCGAGGCACAAAACTATTTCCGGCAAAACTATTTTTCAATCGTCTTGCCGGAAATAAGTTTTGTCCTCGAGATTTGATTTCTTTTCGTTACTTCTTGGCATCGACTTTCTTGTACTCTGCCGAGGGCGCGAACAAATCTGCTTTCAATGTTCCGGTTTTCAATTCCACGGTCTCGGTGGTTGATTCAAACAACACGTTCTTGCCGGAAGCATTGCCTTCTTGCGGTTTCTTCGCCATCTTTTTGCCCAAGCCGCCGAGCAAGCCGCCCACGGAGCTTGGCATTTCTTGATTGTTCGAGGGCGAGGAGGCCGCAGCGGTTTGTGTTCCGCCTTCCGTTTCAAAACTCGTCTCGGTTTTCACGGCAAAGCCTTCGAGCTTCTTCCCCTCTTCCGCGAGCTTCTCCATACTCTTCATCATTTCCGGATTCATCTGCGACATGGCCTTCATGAAATCCTGGCTGCCGGCTTCGGTGAATTGCATGCCGACTTTTTGCGCGAACGCACGATGAAAGGCTTGCATCTCCTCATAGCCTCGCACGTCTTTCGCGAGCCAATGATTCGAGATGATGAGCATCGTGCCCGAGCCGCCGGGAGCGTTGGCCGAGCTTTGTTGCTCGCCCTTGGCTTTCATGGTGAGAATCGCTTTCTGCGCATCGTAGCCGGCGATAGTTTGGCGTTCGTTGGTGCGATCCACTTTCACGTCAAATTCCACTTTGAGGTCGGACTTGGGTTGCTCTTTGGTTTTGCCGCCGCCCTCTCCCTTCATCTTTTCGAACATCGCCTTCCATTCGGCAAAAGTCGTTTCGCTGTACTCTTTCTTTTTGTGATTGATGTTGATGAAGACTTCGCGATCTAAATCCACGATGTTTGAAGTGATCAACTCGCCTTTATCGTTCGTGTGATCTGTGCGTTGTTGATTGCCTTGCACGTAGACCGTTTGCGTCATGGGCTTGTCGCCGCCGCCCATTTTCATCATCGTGCCGAGAAAGCCGTGGAACTTGACCGTCGTGGTCGAGACATGCTTGACGCCCGGGTTGGCAAAGGCATTGATGCCGCAACCGGCGATGAGCGTGAGAATCGTTGAGAGTTTGGTTGAGAGCTTCATGCGGTGTTCTCCTGATTTTTTTAATGAAGTGTCCTGAAGGGGAATGAGGGTTAGGAATGAATCTGGGTTTGATATTCTTGCAGGCCGTTGCGCAATTGCGTACGCAAAGGTTCCTGAGAGAATTTTTCAATTTGCGAAACTGCTATTTGCGCACGTGCGACATTGAGTTGGCAGAAGCTATGATTTCGAAAGGTCGGGGATTCCATGTCATAATCAGCTTCGTTACGATGTTTGCGTAAAGCCTTCAAGCTGTTGGCCAAGTCCACGACCTCTGAAATCGGAATATTGTTCAAATACTGATAAAGTTTGTCATGGGCAGGTGCGCCTTTTTCAAAAGGAAACCCTAATTGACGGACAAGAGCGATACCGCTATTATACGCCGCATAATATGCACGGCTTACGGATGAACGCAAAGCAGCCTCGTCGCGCATTTGAGTTAGTTTGTTTGCCAACGCCAAAAACGCTTTCGCCTCCACTCTTCAATCTCCTTCTACAAAAAGACAAATCTTGCCGCGACTATCAGCGGGCAATTCCTGCAAAAATTTTTGATCAAAAGACCGTTCTTGTTGAAATAAACTCTCAACGGTTCCTCGTACCGTCACGCGAATCCCGATTCCATCCAAACTGGGAATTTCCGGATCGGGATCAAAGCTCAACCGCAAGCCGCGCAGATCACGAAACGTTTCCCGCGCCAAACGAATGGACGTTTCCAAATGCGGAATCAACCGATGTTGCTGTGCAAACTGCCAAACTGCATCGGAAGCTTCAAGCCCGGCGATGCGATGCACCGGTAGCACGGGCTTATAGCTCTTCGCGCGCGGCGTGGTGTAATAAGCCGCTAACGGCTCCGCGACTTTGTCGGTTTGGGGCGGCGTGGCTTCAGGATAGATTTTTTCGTTCATATTTTTAAAACATCATTATGCGTGAATCTGGGCGTGATATTTACGCAAGCCGTTGGTTAGTTGCGTGCGCAAAGGCTCGCGAGCGAGCTTCTCGACCTGAGAGATAATCAACTGCGCTCGCGCAAGGTCAATTTGACAAGAGATGTGATCTTTGAATTCACTGGAGTCCAATTCATAATCAGCTTCATTGCGCCGTTTACGCAACAATTTTAAATCATTGGCCGCTGAAACCGCATCTTGCATCTGAGTGTTGCGCAAGTATTGATAAATTTTCTCATGCGCCGGCGCGCCTTTCTCAAATTGAAATCCGATCTCGCGGACAAGCCCGATGCTGAAATGATATGCGGCATAATATGCCCGACTAACGGCCGAACGCAATGCCGGCTCATCGCGCATTTGCACGAGCTTCTGCGCAAATGTGAAAAAGGTTTTCGCTTCCAAAGTCAAACGCCTCCCACGAACAAGCAAATTCTACTGTGATAGGTATGCGGAATTTCATTCAAAAAGCGTTCTTGAAACAAGCGATCCTGCCGAATCAAATCTTCCAAACTGCCTTTTGCTTTCACGCGAATTCCAATGCCATCCAAGTTAGGAAGTTCGGGATCCGGCTCGAAGGTCAATCGCAGTCCGCGCAAATCGCGAAACGACTCCCGCGCCAAGCGAATGGAGGTTTCCACATGCGAAAACAATTGGTGCTTCTGCGCAAACTGCCAAACTTCCTCGGAAGCTTCAAGCCCGGCGATGCGATGCACCGGCAGCGCGGACTTATAGCTCTGCGCGCGCGGCGTGGTGTAATAAGTCGCTAATGGCTCCGCGACTTTGTCGGTTTGGGGCGGCGTGGCTTCAGGGTAGATTTTTTCGTTCATGGCCGACTCCAAAATGGTTTGCATGAAAGCTGCCCGCGAAGCTCGCACACGCAATCGCGTCTTTCGCGGGCTATGAAATTTCTTACGCTCACTTCTTCTCGCGCACGAGATTGCCTTTGTCAAAGCCGTTGCCGGAAACGATTTTACACTTCGAGGCTTTGCCTTTGCCGCCGTAGTTGTTGTCGGTCACTTCGATCACACCGACTTCTTCCTCCGTTGCGCCGAGTGATTCGCCGGTGTCGGGGTCGATCAACTCTTCGCCGATGCGCACAACCGTGAAAACATCTCCGACTTTCACGCCGCCCTCTTTGCCGGAGTTGATGATGACGTCGCCGCCGGTGACGAGCATGACTTTAGCTTCCCATGCGCCGCCGCCGCTTTGCTCATCAAGCATTTTCACAATGTCGTTGATCGCCTCGCGCGTGGCTTTGCCCACGAGCGTTTCATCGAATTGCGCTTCGGAATCAAAGCGCATGGCGTCGGTATCAATGCTGATGTCGGCCTTCGATTTTTCTTTGCGCACGGACTCGGCCATGAGAATTTCCGCAGTCGAGGTATTCACAAAGCGCACGTCAACCGCAACCGTCGCGGATCTTTTGCCGAGTGCGCCGCCAATGCCGATCTTCTTGAGCGCGCCGCCGGTGGAAACTTTTTTATAGCCAAACTCGGTGACCGCGCCCATGATGGCGAGTTCAACGCCGAGAATTTTGCCGGCTTGTGCCGCGGTTTGCGGATTCACCGCGCCGGACATGGCGAGGCCTTGCTCTTGCAGAATTTTATCCATCTGCGCGCGCTCGATCACGGTGTAGCGCCCACTCTTCACGAGCGTGGTGGTGAGCATTTCGGACATACCGTCGCCCACGGGCTGGCCGTTCCACCAATGCCAAGCGTGCTCGGTTTTGTCTTCAAACACAAATACTGCGACGCGTTTTTTCTTGCCGGTTTTCTCTTGTGCATTTACCAAGGCATGGGTGCACAGCAAGAGCAGCGCGCATGCACACATGCTAAGCATGATTGTTTGACGTTTCATGTCTTCCTCAATTTTCTAATTACTGCTGGAATCCGGCAACGTATCTGTCTGTTCGGTTTGCGCCGCCGGGGTTGTGATTTTGATATCGACGCGATTGGCCACGACATTGGTCACTTGCACGGTGAAAATTTCGAGATTCTTGTGCGAGAGTTCGCGCGCCAACTGCGAAGCCGTGCCCAAAATTTTCACGTCCAACACGGCGAAGCCGCCACCGGTGCTGCGCTCATAAATATTCTTCACACCGCGCAGATAATGCTTCATCGTGCTCACAAACTTTTGCAATTCGGCGTAATCTTTATAACCGCGCACTTGCACCGTGATGCTATTTTCATTGTAAAAGTTTTTCTGCGCTTCGGCTATGACTTTGCCAATGATCGTTTCGCCGCCCTTCTTTGCAGCCTTCTCGATCGCCATTGTGCCGCCGGTGAGTTCATCGATGTGCGGATGCGCCGCGTGTTCGCTCGCCGTGGCAACAATACGCGCATCACCCGCACGCACGACGCGCACCGTAATATTGGCCTGGCACGATTTCATGCCCCCGAGATTGAAACCGGTTGCGACCTTCGCCGCGGCTTTGCCCGTGACGATCAATTCCGCTTGCTGTGCGGCCGCAATCGCCGCGGCTTGTTTCGCATCGCCTTCGAGCGCGGCCAGCACGGCAGCGCGATCTTGATTGGCTTTGGCCATGGAAGGATCGATGACTTCAAAACCCTTGCTGCGAAACGCGTCGATGATTGCAGTTTCAGCCGCGGTCATATCCACTTCGAAATAACGAAAGCGATCCGTGTCGCCGATGTTCTGCTCGGCAATCATCACCATCACGCGCGGATTTTCTTTATCGAGCAATTCGGCGAGCGCGTTGTCGTCGCTTTTGAGGTCGCTCAAATTCACGAGCGCGCGCATCTCGACTTCGTAGGTGTCGTACTTGCCCGCGCCTTCGCGCACAATCGTGTATTTGGTGACATAGCCCGAAGACCACGAGAGAATGCGATCTTCCACGAGTTGAAAATTTTTGACCAGCGTTTCGGATTTGATGTGCGTGCCGAGCGCTTGCTGCACGGCTTTGCGCATGGCATCGTCAATCGCTTTGTCGCGCGCCGCGGCCACGTCGTTGGCGAGAATGGAGCCTAAACCGGTGACGGTGATTTCGACGCCGGGAGATTTAGCGGTTTGCGACCAAACCTGTGGCAACGCTTTTAAAAGAAAGATTCCGATAAGCGCTTTGAGAATCCAAGTGAACTTTAACACGGTTCGCCTCTCTCAATAAATTTCACTCAAAAGCAGACGCCTGATGCTTTCATTCAGCGAGACACACGCTCATTCAGTTGGCTGCCAAAGCCAGGGGAAGTTCAGCGTGCTCACCCGTTGCTTCATTGATCACGAGAAACGTGCCTTCTTCAGCATACCGCAATTGCCGATTGGCATTTAGCAATTCGATGCCGTAAATCGTACCGTCAGGCGCCATATCGACGACAACTTCATCACTCAAGGTGATCGTTTCCACCTGCTCGGTTTTCTCATAAAAGCAGATGTAAGCGATATTGTAGCGCGGATCATAAGAAATTTTCATGCTTCATCGCCGTTCGTGCTTGAAAAGTACCGCGTGATGACTGTGATAACAAGCCAATCATCATCTTCTTTAACAGCAAAGGCCTCGATCTGCTTAGTATTGTAATATCGGCCATGCCAATTATCTTCGAATGAAAAGTTTTGACGAAAGCCGGTGCGGCTAAACTTAGCGGGAAAGTTTTCGCCGTGCTCAACAGTGCTACGGACTTCATCCTCAGTGGCTCCACGCTCCGCCATTCTGATTTTTGCATGAGGATGAAAGCGCACTGCCATGTGAATTTCTCCACAAAATAAATCACGTCATTCTCGATAGGAAAAACGCTTGCTAACATTTTTTCCTATCGAGACTTTGGTCGATGGTGTCCAGCTAAAACGTCATGCGCAGTGCGTTTTGAAAATCGCGGATGATAAGCAACGCATCCGCACCGGAGATTTTGCCTTCGGGATTGAACGCGCCGGTGAGCTTGTCCGCGGACATGATGCCGCGATCGACCATCAACGCGACGGCATTATAAGAGAAATGATCGCTGCGCATATCGGGAAAGCGCGATTGCCCGCCGATGTACTTCGTCGCGAGCGATTGGTCGGCGGTGGCTGCGATTAAAATGCCTTCCATCGTCTTCGCATAGTTCACGCGCGTGATCTTTTCATCGGGATAAAACTTGTGATCGGGAAAAGCTTCCATGCCGCCGATGCGCATGATGTCTTCAATCCAATTCTTCGCCCAATGCGCGGCGATGTCCGTTGCCGCGGCCATTTGCTCGGCTTTGGGCTGCTCCATTTTCGTGGGATCGGTCGGCGCTTTGAAGTCGGTGTTGTAAGTCGGCTGCTTCTTCTTTTTATAAACCTCTTCGAGCTTCAACTCTTCGAGCAAGAGCACAGCCAAATCCGCGCGATCAATTTCCGGAATCAACGCGATCTTCATGCCGACTTTGGTGCCGGGCGCGGCGCGTTGAATCTTTTGCATCGTCGCGTATTCCGCATCAGCTTTGCCCGCGAACTCGCCTTTCTTCGCGATGACTTGGCTATACGCTTCCGCGGCCGGACCGAATTGATAGCCGAACTTATAAGCTTCGGCTTTATAGAAGAAAGCCTTGTCACTCGCGGGATTGAGCTTGATCGCGCGGTCGAATTCATTCACTGCATCTTTCACCCAATCGTCGCCTTCTTTCATCCGCATGGTATAAATGCGGCCTTTGATCACGCGCGAGTCATAGGATTTGTCGTTCTTGCCGAGTGCTTGATCAACGGCTTCGAGCGCTTTATCGTAATTCTTTTGATAAGCAAGCGCGAGCCCCATGCCCGCATAGGCTTCGGGGAAGTTGGGATCGAGCGCTTTGGCGCGATCAAACTCTTGCACGGCTTTGGCGATATTGCCGCGATCGAGTTCGCGCATGCCTTGGCTATAATGATTGTCCGCGGTATCCAAAACCGATTCTTGTTTCAACGGCTTCGTGCCGCAGCCCAACGCGAGAGCGATTGCCAAAGCGGTCAGCGAATGCAGCAGAGATTTCTTTTTCATAAACAATTCCTCTTATTTTCCTGTTCAGAAAATTTCACACAAATTAGTCCTGTCGTTCAGGAGAAACCTTCTTCAGTCAAATCGATGTGCTTATGCTTAAAAAGATTCTTCCTGAATGACAATCATGAGGATGGCTTCAATTCACCACGAACACGACTTTGCATTGCGTCATGAAGCTTTGATCGGCGATCGCCTTCTTCAAAGCCGCGGCATCGGCATTGGAAATGACGAGGTCGGCTTTATTGTTGCCCACGGCTTTGACCGCATTGACGACCATCGCATTCGGCGCGACGCGTTTGTTGGTGCGCGCTTCGGCAATGTCTTTCGAATATCCGACCATGCCTTGCTGCACGGCCCATTCGCGATCGACGATTTTCGAGCCATACACTTCATTGCCGTCTTCATCAAAAATTTTCGGAGCCATAGCCGGCACCACGCCGAGGCCTTTGGCATTCACGACCAAGCCGGTGATCACGCCTGCGGGAACGCTCGGCGCGCCTTGGCCGCCAACCGGCGAATAGCCTGCTTGCGGATTGCCCATTTGCTGAAAAACTTGTCCCGGGGGCAAAACCGCGTTCGAAATTCCTGCGAGGGGAATTTCCACTTCGACTTCGACGGACATGTCACTCATGTAGCGCGTATCAACAATGGTGAAGCCTTGCACAAAACCGGAAACGCGCGAACGAATTTCATCGCTGACGAGCATGGCGTTATTCACCAAAGTTTCGGAATCGATGGTCGTGCCCTTTACGGTTTGAATCAAATTGCGCAACGCGATTTGTTTTGCGGCTTCGAGTGCGCTCGCACGTTGTGCGCCCGGGGGCAAATCCGGATTCGGGCCGGCGATGCCGGTCGCGCGAATTTTACGTTGCGTCCAATCCACTGCGCCGTTATCGCCGACTTGTTGTACCACTTGCGCAAACACATTTTGCGCGAGCATAAACGCAACAACGAACGCGCCCAATAGTCGCACCAGAACTGTGCTCTTTGTCATATGACAGTCTCCTTTTCTGTAAGCTGGAATTGTAATTGAGGTGATCAGCAAGTGAGAATTACGGTAATACGAAAACGATGGGTTTGCCTTTAGGGGGAGGGACAATTTCAAGCAACGCTGCTGCAACGCATGATCCTTGCGCAAGAAGTCCAATCGTAATTTGGGCCGGCACAACCATTCAAAAAAAAATACGCCGACCTGTTTGAGTTTCATTGAGACTCGGGTCGGCGTGGGCAGGCTAAAGTTCTTGTCCATAATTTGAGAGCGAATGACGGGGGTCGAACCCGCGACACCCGGCTTGGGAAGCCGGTGCTCTACCAACTGAGCTACATTCGCCAATCAACGCGATTCTCCAAACTCAAAAAGACGGGGCTAAAATAAGCTTCCTGCCTAAAAAGTCAAGAAAAAATTCGACCCAGTGGGGAACCTTACACAGTCATGCACGAACCGCAGAATTGTGCCAAGAAGCATGAATCATGCAGCGGAATAAAACTTTTTAAAAGCAATAACTTGTTTTTCTCAAAAAAACGACTTATTTTTGCCGCCGTTAAATTTGGTGCAAAACACGTTTTAGGTCTAATCATAACCTCCGAGCTTCGGAAGGAGAACAATATTCCATGAGTGACACCTCCGCAGATCGCCTTGTCGGTCAAGAAATCGAAACTAAATGTGGCAAGTGCAAAGCCGAAACCCTGCACACCATCACGAGCGTAAAAGACGGCAAGATTGCGAAAGTGATGTGCAATATATGCAATAGCTATCACATCTATCGCGCCAAGAAAGAGAAGGTTGTTAAGGTCAAAGCCACTGGCACGAAAACCACGCGAACCACACGACGTGGCAGAATGAGTTGGGACAATTTGATGCTCGAGGTGCAGGAAAAAGAAGTTTCGGATTATACGACCGGCGGCGATTTCCGTGAGATCCGGGCGATTCGACACAAAACTTTCGGCGTGGGCGTGATTACCAAAGTACACAACGCCTATCGCATCGAAGTGGTATTCAAAGAAGGCACGAAACTGCTCGGACAAAATATTGCCGCGGACACATTCGAAGGTGCGGCTGCTTAATTTCACTGAGACCTGCAATTCATGATCTAGAAAGGACACACATGTTGGTGGAATTCCGCATTGTGCCTGTGGGCACTGGTGAAGAGACCAAAGAACTGGTTGCCAAAACCGTCGCGATTATTGAAAAAAGTGAATTGGATTATCAACTCACGGCGATGGGCATGTTGCTTGAAGGTGCATGGGAGGACGTGATGTTCGTAATTCAAAAATGCCACGAAGAAATCAAAAAATTCGCGGAACGTGTGGTGACCGAGATTGTGATCGACGACCGCAAAAATTTGAACGGCCGTTTGAAAAGCAACGTGTTGGAAGTAGAATACGTGTTGGGGAAAAATTTGAAGACGGGCGGATTGACGTGAGATAAACGGCGATCCAATTCTACGATATGACACGATGCTCTTGCCAAGAGTTAACGATAGAGTTTGATTATGCGAACTACGATTGTAATACCCGATAATTTGCATCGTGCAATTGAGCGCTTTTTGTTAGAAACGCGTTTTTCGAAAAGCGTTTTTTTCTCGCATGCTGCCAAGCAATTCATTAAGCAACGCGCGAATGCCAAAACCCTGCAAGTGCTGAATAGAGTCTACTCGCAAAACGTCGCTTCCGACAAAGACGATACCTATAAACTAGCGCTTCAGGCCATGAGTCGAAAAGGCTTCGAAGAATGGTGATTCTACTGGGTGAGATCTATTGGGTAGACTTTGGTGAGCCAATTGGGTCCATGCCCGGCTATCGTTGGCCGTGTGTAATTGTGCAAAACAATATTTTTAACGCCAGCAGGATTTCAACAATTTTAGTCGCGGCCATCACTACCAATCTCAATCTTGCTCAAGCTCCGGGTAATGTTTTGCTTCGAAAAAATGAAGGAGGCCTATCGCAGGCGAGCGTCGTAAATATATCGCAACTGATGACCATCGACAAATTCATGTTGCAAGAACGCATCGGCAAGCTTTCCAAAACGCGCATACAAGAAATCGTTGACGGCATCCACCTCGTCGTCAATCCCACCCAATAGTTTAAAACGACATAGACTCGATTATCCCATACCTCTTTATCAAAGCCAATTGCGAGGAGTTCTACCATGCTTTTCGATCTCAATATGATTCAGCGCATGTATGCTGGTTTAGCTGATAAGATCGCTGCGGGCCGTAAACTTTATGGCCGCCCGCTCACGCTCACCGAAAAAATTCTCTGTGCGCACTTTTCCGAACTGCCGAAAGAAATTCCCGCGCGCAAGAAAACGTATGTGAACCTCTCCCCCGACCGCGTGGCCATGCAAGACGCCACCGCGCAAATGGCGCTCTTGCAATTCATGAGCGCGGGCTTGCCCAAAACGGTCGTGCCTTCCACTGTGCATTGCGATCATCTCATTCAAGCCAAGCTCGGCGCAAATCCCGACCTCGCGCGCGCGCGCGATGAGAACAAAGAAGTGTATGATTTTCTCGCGAGTGTTTCGCAAAAGTACGGCATCGGTTTTTGGAAACCGGGCGCGGGCATCATTCATCAAGTCGTGCTCGAAAACTACGCGTTCCCCGGCGGCTTGATGATCGGCACGGATTCGCACACGCCCAATGCCGGCGGCCTCGGCATGATTGCCATCGGCGTCGGCGGCGCAGATGCGGTCGATGTTATGGCCGGCATTCCGTGGGAACTCAAATGGCCCGGCATCGTCGGCGTGCATCTCAAAGGCAAACTCAACGGTTGGGCTTCGGCGAAGGATGTCATTCTCCGGCTCGCAGGCATTCTCACGGTGAAGGGCGGCACGAATAACATCATCGAATATTTCGGCGAAGGCGCAGCCGCGATCAGTGCGACCGGCAAAGCCACCGCGACCAACATGGGCGCGGAGATCGGCGCGACTACTTCGATCTTTCCGTATGACGCGCGCATGGAAACGTATCTCATTGCCACCGAGCGGGCTGAAGTTGCGAAGGCCGCAAATCGCGTGGCCGAACATCTTGTGGCTGATCCCGAAGTGTTGCAATCGCCGGAGAAATTTTACGATCAAATCGTCGAGATTGATCTTTCCACTCTGGAGCCGTATGTCAACGGCCCGCTCACGCCCGATCTCGCGCGGCCCGTTTCGCAACTCGCTGCGGATGCGAAGAAAAATGATTATCCCGACGAGATCAAAGTCGCCCTCATCGGCAGTTGCACCAACTCTTCGTATGAAGATATCGAGCGCGCCACGAGCATCGCAAAACAAGCACTCGCCAAAGGCTTGAAAGTCAAATCGAAATTCACCATCACACCCGGCTCCGAACAAATTCGTGCGACCATCGAACGCGACGGGCATTTGCAAACGCTCACGGAGGTCGGCGGCAAAGTGCTCGCGAATGCGTGCGGCCCGTGCATCGGCATGTGGAGCCGCGACGACATTCAGCAAGGCGAGCGCAACACGATCATCAATTCCTACAATAGAAATTTCGCCAAGCGCAACGATGATAATCCCAACACGCTCGCGTTCGTTGCGAGTCCGGAGATTGTCACGGCCTATGCGCTCGCGGGTCGATTGAGTTTCAATCCACTCACTGACACGCTCGTGAATGAAAAAGGCGAGCACGTCAAACTCGAACCGCCCACCGGCGTGGAATTGCCGCAGCGTGGTTTCGATCCCGGAGACTCGGGCTATGTTGCGCCCGCGGCGGAGGGTTCGGGAGTGCAAGTCTCGATTGATCCGAAGAGTGATCGTTTGCAAGCCCTCTCCCCTTTCACTGCGTGGGAAGGCAAAGACTTGCTCGACATGCCCGTGCTCGTGAAAGCCAAAGGCAAATGCACGACGGATCATATTTCGCCTGCAGGCAAGTGGCTCAAGTATCGCGGTCATCTCGATAACATATCGAACAACCTGTTCAGCGGCGCGATCAACGCGTTCAGCGGCGAGGCGGGCAAAGGCAAAAATATTTTTTCGGGTGAAGTAAAAACTTTCGCCGAAGTCGCGCGCGAGTACAAAGCGCAAATGCAAGGCGGCAAACTCGCCGGCTGGATTGCGATTGGCGACGAAAATTACGGCGAAGGTTCTTCACGCGAGCACGCCGCAATGGAGCCGCGCTGGCTCGGTGCTCGCGCAGTGATCACGCGCAGCTTCGCGCGCATTCATGAAACCAATCTCAAGAAGCAAGGCATTCTCCCGCTCACGTTTGCGAATCCGGCGGACTACGATCTCATTCGGGAAGATGATGTGCTCTCGATCATCGGCCTCACAGAGTTCGCGCCCGGCAAGCCGCTCACGCTCGTCATCAAACACCGCGACGGCGCGCAGCACGAGTGCGCGCTCAACCATTCCTTCAATGAAACCGCCCTCGGTTGGTTCAAAGCCGGCAGCGCGCTGAATTTGATTGGGAAAGGAGCATAAAAATGGAGACGATCAATCAATATCTCAACAAGCGCCAAAAAATGTTTGCCCGAGCGATCATGAAAGAGTCGAGCTTTTATCACGCTCACAAAGCAGAGCTTTTGAAAAAGTATCGCAATAAGCATGTGGCCATCCGCAACGGCGAGGTCATCGGATTCGGCAACGACTCTGCGAAGTTGATGAATCGAATGTGGGCGAAGTACGGTCATGTCCCGATTCTTTTCAAGCAAGTGCTCGAACATGAACCGCGTTATTCTGTGCCTCATGCCAAATTGCTGCCGTATGATCCTTCCATACCTGACTGAAGGGTTTGTCATACCTGCGCCGGCGGTGAAGGTTCAGGTTGTCAATCCCGAGACAAAAGCAAAAGAAAGCGGGATCGCGCGGCTCGATTACGGTGCGGATATTACTGTTATTCCGTTTGCAGTAATGGAAAAACTGAAGCTCGATCTAGCCGGATCTGCCTTTACCGCCGGCTATAACGATCCTGGCGAAGAGCAATTTCTTTTTAGCTGCACGCTGCAATTACGCTCCCTGCGCTTTAGCAATGTCAAAGTGATTGCAACGTCTACTACGGAAGTGTTGATTGGCTTGGATGTTTTGAACACGTTGCACATTTGCCTGGATGGCGAGAAGAGAAAGTTCGAGATTATAGAAAAGCGTACGAGTTCGCGTGCTCGATCGCGAAGATGATCATCTCTCGATCATCGAAAAGGCGCGCAGCACGAGTGCGCGTTGGATCACTCCTTCAATGAAACCGCGATTGGTTGGTTCAAAGCCGGCAGCGCGTTGAATTTGATTGGGAAAGGAGCATGAAGACCATGTCGCTAAACAAATATCTCACGCCGCGCCAGCAAATGTTTGTGAAGGCCATTGACAAAGAGTGGCGCTTTTATCAATCACACAAAGCCGAGTTTCTCAAAAAATATCGCAACAAGTACGTGGCGATACGCAACGGCGAGGTGATTGGAGTCGGAAAAGATTCTGCCGAATTGAAGGAAAAAGTATGGGCCGAGCATGGCCATGTGCCGATTCTTTTTCATCGTGTGCTCGAGCGTGAACCGGTTTATCGTGTGCCCAACATCAAATTGGCCAGAGTATGATTTTTTCCTATCTCACCAGCGGCTTTGAGATCGCTACACCGGCAGTGAAAATCCATCTTATTCATCCGGAGACGCGAGCAAAGGAAAGCGGAATCGCGCGACTCGATTTTGGCGCGGACATTACGACCATTCCCTTTGAAAAGCTTGACAAGCTGCGCCTCAACGCGGTGGGAAAAACTTTGACCGCAGGCTATAACGACCCCGGCGAAGTTCACTATCTCTTTACGTGCACTTTGCGCTTGCGCTCTTTGACTTTTCATGACGTTGATGTTATCGCCGCCTCGACTCCGCATATTCTGCTTGGGTTGGACATTTTGAACACGCTGCACATTTGTTTGGATGGCGAGCAGAAGAAGTTTGAGATTATCGAAAAACGCAAGAGTTCACGGGCTCGCTCGCGAAGATGATATGTGCTCGATCATAGGTCACGACGGCTCGAAACACGAATACGCGCTCAATCACTCCTTCAAGGAAACCGCCCTTGGCTGGTTCAAAGCCGGTAGCGCGTTGAATGAGATATGAAACCTGATTGTCAATGATATGATCTCTTCACTTTCACTCGAAGGCTACAAAAGCTACAAAAGTCTGAAAGACTTTTCCCTGCGACCGCTTAATGTCTTTATCGGGCCGAATCGCAGCGGGAAGAGCAACTTTCTCGACTTTTGGGATTTTCTTTCCTCTGCCGGAAAACAAGAGCTCGCTCCCGCCATCAATAATCGAGGCGGCATTGGCTCGGTTATCAGTTGGAATCAAAGCCAGCTTAGATTCGATTTGCGCTTTGCGGCGAGGCCGCCTTTTTCAAAAGAAAATGGAATTCGTTATGAGATAAACATTTCTAAACAACAGCTAGCGCATTCGATTAGCCGTGAATTTCTTGGCAAAAGCCCTCAAAAACCCGTCGTCCAAAATAACCTGCTAAACATTTCTTCTGGGCGCGGCCTAGTCTCCAAACAGCTAGCAGGAAAACTTGAGCGTCAAGAAAACCGATTTTCAAGTACGGAGTTGGCAATTACCCAAATTCGTGATGCCGCAACCTATCCTACATTTGACAGCTTACGTCTTTATCTAACAAACATTGCGGTGCATCGTCCCTTCAACACCGAAGAGAAAGCGCCCATACGAGATGCTCAAGTTATTGGGATACGTGAAGTCGAGGTTCCGCCAACACGGCTCAGCCGCTACGGAGACAATCTCACTAACGTCCTCTACTTTTTGCACAATGAGCCAAAGTATCAGGATTACTACGAAGAATATCTCTTCACTTTGCAACGCGCTTTCCCAACGTTTGAAAAATTTATTTTTCCTGCTGATGTCGGACAGGGCAAAACGATCTTGGCATGGAAAGACCGCATGTTCCCGAATCGCGCGCTGACCGCGAACTTGCTAACGGGTGGAACTCTGCGCTTCATGTGCTTGTTGGCCGCGCTTTATGATCCCGAGCCGCCGTCCCTGCTTTGCCTTGATGAACCGGAAGCCGGTTTGCACCCGCAATTACTGCGTTTGCTTGCAAGTGTGTTGAAGGAAGCTTCGGAGCGCATGCAGATCATCATTTCAACCCACTCCTCAGACTTGATCTCTTTTCTCGAAAACGTCGGCGATGTCGTCGTTGTCGAATCCGAAGAAGGCTGGAGCACGCTGAAACGTCTCTCTCATCAAGAATTGCAGCATTGGCTGCAAGAATATACGCTTGGCGAACTTTGGAAATCCGGAGAAATTGGGGGGCGGCTGTGATAATCAAAGTCCTTTGCGAGGGCAAAACCGAAGAAGGATTGAGGCCGCTGTTAGAGAGTGCAGTCGGCGTCAAAGGCTGCGGCCTTCACATTAAAGCCTACGATGGTGTAACCAAGCTTCTGGGAAAATTAGACACTACCGTAAGAGAGGAGATCGGCAGTGGAGCAAAAACTGTATTCTGCTTGGTTGATTACTACAACTTCCCGTTGCCGGAAAAGCAGCGCACTCTTTCTCTCGACCGGCGCGTCACGGCGATTCAACGTTTTGTAATGGAAAAACTTGATGCAGCACACCGATCCGCCTTGCGATGTTACGTCGTTCTGCACGAAGTCGAAGCTTGGATTCTCGCTGATGAAAAAGCCGTCGCTCAAAGACTCAGGACCAAAACTCTCCCTGCCTGGCAACATCCCGAAACAATCAATGATATGAACCCTCCTGCCAAAGAACTTGAAAAGTTATTTCGCACAAAACTGAAGAAACCATATGACAAGTATAAAGACGGTGGTGACTTACTCAAAAGAGTCGATTGGCAAAAAGTTTACGACAAGTGCCCAACGTTCAAAAAGCTCGTTGATGATTTACGAAGCCACTGTCAATGAATGTACGTTATCTCGAAGTCACCTTTCGCAAGGGCAAACCCTTCGCCGCGTATTTTCATTTGCCAAGAAAGCAGGGGGAAAAAAGCGTTGGCACGAAAAAAGCCGGCGCGGGTATCTTGATCGATTACGGCAAATCGGGGCGTCCGATTGGAATTGAAATCCTCGACCCGGACAAAATCAATTTGCGCGCGATCAATCAAATTCTGTCCGAGTTGAATTTGAATCCCGCCAAAGCAAAAGATTTGGCGCCTTTAATGGCAGCATAGAAACTCTTTTTAGTTGGTTGCCTCTCCCCTTCCGCGCTTTGTGCATTCGTCGCTATTATTAACTCGAACCGCCGCACGGCGTTCGTTGAAAATCCATCACGCTGCAACCGTATCACGGCCCATTGATTTAGGAGGATTGCTCGCATGAGTGCCGATATTACTTCCGTTTTAAAAGAAACTCGTCTCTTCCATCCACACACAAATTTTTCTGACCGCGCGCACATCAAGAGTCTCGCCGAATATGAAAGCAACTATCGCCGCTCGATCGACGACCCCGAAGGCTTTTGGGCCGAGCACGCACAGGGCATGCATTGGTTCAAATCGTGGGACAAAGTTTTGGAATGGCAGGAGCCGTTCGCGAAATGGTTCGTCGGCGCGAAGACCAATCTCTCCTACAATTGTTTGGATCGCCATCTCAGTACGTGGCGCAAGAATAAAGCGGCCATCATTTGGGAAGGCGAACCCGGTGACTCGCGCGTGCTCACGTATCAAGAGCTGCATCGCGAAGTGAGCAAGTTTGCCAATGCGCTCAAGTCGCTCGGCGTGCAGGCCGGAGATCGTATCATTATCTACATGCCGCAAGTGCCGGAGGCAGCGATTGCGATGCTCGCATGCGCCCGCATCGGCGCGCCGCACTCGGTCGTGTTCGGCGGCTTCAGCGCGGAGGCTTTGAAAGATCGCATCAATGATTGCCAAGCCTCGCTCGTGATCACTGCGGACGGCGGCTATCGTCGCGGCAATGTGATTGAGTTGAAGAAAGCCGTGGACGATGCGCTCGTGCATACGCCTTCGATCAAAAATGTCGTGGTGCTGCGACGCGCGAAGAACGTGATCAATATGCAAAGCGGTCGCGATCACTGGTATCACGAACTCATGTCAACCGCTTCCGCAAATTGTCCTGCGGAAGAATTGGACGCCGAGCATCCGCTCTTCATTCTCTATACTTCTGGAACCACGGGAAAGCCCAAAGGCATTTTGCACACAACCGGCGGCTACATGGTCGGCACGAATCTCACTTCGCGCCTCGTGTTTGATCTCAAAGATGAAGACACGTATTGGTGCACCGCGGACATTGGCTGGGTCACGGGGCACTCGTATATTGTTTACGGTCCGTTGAGCAACGGCGCCACTTCGCTCATGTATGAAGGCGCGCCGAATTTTCCCGAGCCGGATCGTTTGTGGTCTATTGTTGAAAAGTATCGCGTGAATGTTTTCTACACTGCGCCCACTGCGATTCGCGCATTCACCAAATGGGGCGAGCAATGGCCGAAGAAGCACGATCTCTCCTCGTTGCGTCTGCTCGGCACAGTCGGCGAGCCGATCAATCCCGAAGCGTGGATGTGGTATCATGAAATCATCGGCGGCGGCCGCTGCCCGATTGTCGATACGTGGTGGCAAACTGAAACCGGCGCAATCATGATTTCGCCCTTGCCCGGCGCGATTGCGACGAAGCCCGGTTCGGGCACGCGCCCTTTCTTCGGCGTGCTGCCTGAAATCGTTACGCGCGAAGGCGAGCCAGTCGCGGATGGGCATGGCGGGTATCTCATCATCAAAAAGCCGTGGCCTTCGATGTTACGCACAATCTATGGCGACAACGAGCGCTTCAAGCAACAGTATTGGAGTCAAGTTAGCGGCGCGTATTTCACGGGCGATGGCGCGCGCCGCGATGAAGACGGCTATTACTGGATCATGGGCCGCGTGGATGACGTGATCAATGTTTCGGGGCATCGCCTCGGCACAATGGAAATCGAATCCGCGCTCGTCAGCCATCCGCATGTGGCCGAGGCTGCTGTGGTTGGCCGGCCGGATGATTTGAAAGGTCAAGCCATTGCCGCGTTCGTTACGCTCGAAGGCGGCTGGAAAGCTTCCGAAGAATTGAAGAAAGAGTTGCGCGAACACGTGGCGAAAGAAATCGGCTCGCTCGCCAAGCCTGATGATATTCGCTTCACTGAGGCATTGCCCAAAACGCGCAGCGGCAAAATTATGCGGCGCTTGCTGCGCGATCTCGCCGCGGGCAAACAAACTGTAGGCGACACCACGACGCTGGAAGATTACTCTGTGCTCGCGAAGTTGCAGGAAGAGCAAGAGTAGCACCCTCATTTCCTCTTTTTGTCATTCAAAAGGAATCCTTTTGAGTACTGGGAAGCATCTCCAGCGAGTAAAAAGATTCCTTCTGAATGACACTCATGAGAGGAGGCGGTCATCAAAAAAATAATTCACTCCATCCCTCAACCATCACAGGAGAGCTTGTCATGAACACGGTCGGTGATTTGGTACGCGGTCGGGAAGTTTATTCCGTGCAAAGCGATCAAACGGTTCTGGAAGCAGTGCGGTACATGGTTGAAAAAAGTATCGGCGCAGTGGCCGTGATGGAGGGCGGACGCATGGTGGGAATCTTTTCCGAGCGCGACTTGATGAAGCGCGTGGTGCTCAGGCAGCTTGATCCGAGCGTTTTGCCGCTGCACAAGGTGATGACGACCAACTTAGTGCTCGCAACGCCGGAGGAGAGTTATGTCGCGGCACTAGCGAAGATGCAATCGCACGGCATTCGCCACCTTGCAATTGTCGCGCAAGACCGGCTCGTGGGCATGATTTCCGTGCGCGACCTTCTTTCGAAAGACAATAAAGAAAAGTCCGCGGAGATCGAGTTGATGAACGCTTATCTGTATTACACCCCGCCAGCGGAAAGCTGATCTTCTCAAGCGTTTCCAGCCCATGGATCGTTTTTAATGAAAGAAGGCCGGCATCGAGCCGGCCTTCTTTGTTTGTAACTGTTCAGCCACGCTAAAATCGTTCTGCCGGTAAATCCCCCTGCCCTCGACTCTCGAAACCTCATTCATTCCGACTTTGGACACTTAACCCGGCGCGCCGCGCGGATTTCATTTCATCAACATGAGCCGCCGCGCGAGACGAACCTCGCCGGCTTGCAGCACGTAAACATAAACGCCGCTCGGCAAGCCTCGCGCTTCAAAATGAATTTGATGCTCGCCGGCGCTTTGCGCGCCCTCGACGAGCGTCGCCACTTCTTCGCCCAGAACATTGAACAGCTTGAGCGTCACGTGCGCCGCTTCCGGCACGCGGTAACGAATCGTCGTGCTCGGGTTGAACGGATTGGGATAATTCGCTTCCAATGCGAAATCGCTTACTGCCTGCGAATGGAATGCCTCCTCTTCCGGCTTGGGCATGGCGGAAGCGCCGGCATAAACTTCAAGTTCGTTGACGCGCTCGCTGGATTTGTTGTTGCGCGTCATGTACACGCGCACGTAACGTGCGGAAACCGGAGTGAAGCTGACATCATCGACGCCGCCATTTCCGGAGTTGTCGGTATGAATCGTGGTCCAATTCACGTCGTCGCTCGAAACTTGAATTTGATATCGCTTCGCGTAATAACTGCTCTGCCAATTGATGACGACGCGAGCAACGGTTTGCGCGGCTTGCAAATCCACACGCAACCACGCCACGGTGCTGCTGCTCAAACTGCCGCTGCGCCAATACGTGCTCGTGTTCGCGTCCACTGCGCGGCTCGGCGTGTTGCTGCCGTTCGTGCTCGAAGCCGTAGCCGGCTTGTTCAAAGCGAGATTGACCGTGCCGCCGGAATTGAGCGTGGTGGCCGAGGCCGAATTGCTGTAGCTCGAATTGCCGTTCGCGTTGTACGCGCGCACTTGATAGGTGTAAGCCGTATTCGCCGCCAATCCGATGTTGGCAAAAGTTGTCACGCCGGGCCCCACCATCGCAATCTCGCTGAAGGCGTCGCTGCCGGTCTTTCGCTCGATTTTGAAACCGTCTTCGATGCCGGAATTATCAGCCCAACTCAAGGAAATGATCGAGCTGCTCGTCGCGGTTGCGGTGAGATTGCTCGGCGCAAGCGGAACGTTCGTGATCGTGAAATCGCTGTTACTCGTGTCGGTGGGATCATTATCCGTGGCGTCGGAAACGCGCACCCGGCCTTGCGTGGTCGACGCAGTGGGAAGCGTCCAAGCATATGATCCGGTGTTCGCAACGTTGCTCGCAATCGCGCTCCAATTCGCGCCGCCGTCCGAAGAGTATTCGAGCGTGACCGGATCGCTGAAACTGGTATTGCTCCACGTTATGTTGCGCGTCGTGCCGGCCTCCCAAGTTTCGCCGCCGTTCGGCGAACCGACGGTGATGGCGGGATCGCCGCCGATCACCACGATTTGCAAACCCATGGCGTTGGCAATCGCGGCCCAATCATATGTGTGCGTGGTGCGGTCCGAATCAATCGCATAAAAAGAGCCGCTCGGCAAATTGGGAAGCGGGCGTTGCGTGAGTGCAATACCGTCGGTCCCGGTGGTTGGCCCGGTGAAATTGCCGATATGCTGATACGTTTGGCGATCGAACACTTCGAACTGCGTCGGGCTGGCGTTTTGATCCGCCACAATGATGTAGCCCGCGCCGCCGCCGGTGTCGTAGATCACGATGCCCTCGGGATCATCCACGAACAAGCCTGCGCCGAAACGCAGGATGAAATTGCCCTGCAGATCATAAACCATGACGTTGCCCGCGGCTTCGTCGCACAACAACGCGCGCTGCGAAACCGGATCGATGATGAGGGATTCAAGCGTGCCTGCGGTCACGAAAGAGAAATTCAAATTGCCGGCAATGCCGGTCGCAGTGGGAACGATATCGAAGACGTAAGTCTGATCCTGCGAGCCGCTGTTATCCGTGACCCACGCCTGCAATTGAGAACCCTGCCAATAAAACGCGATGCCATACGGCTCGCCCACTTGCCCGCTGCCGAATGAGCCGATGAAAGTTTGTTCCGGCAGTGCGAACGCGGAGACCCGGGCATTGTCGCGCTCCACTGCGAACACCACGTCTCTCAGGCCGATGCCAGTGTTGACGCCGTACGCCACGCCCACGCCGTTGGGATAATTCAATTGCCCATTACCCGTGCCCGGCCCGCCGATGCGCGTCAAATAAGTGTTCGTCACCGGATTGTGGACTTCAAGATAATCGCGGCTCTTGTCGGTCATGAAGAGTAAGCTTTGATTGGGATCGGGCGCAGCCCAAATGGCCACGGAATCCATGGTGCCGTTGCCATCGGGCGGAAGATTGGTTTCATAAACGATGGGCACGCTCACCGTTACGGCAAGCAGGAACAATGCGGAGAGGCTTGGTGCAAGAGAACGGACGCGACGCATGGCAACATGCTCCTTGAAATGAATTGAAAACTCACAGCGAACTTGACAAAAACGAGGGCAGAGCAAACTTGATAGAAGCGGAATTTCTTAACCTCAGACCTCGTTAGATTCAAATAGAAAACCGCAGATTTATGGCAACACTCAAAGAAGGTCTCAGACAACTCTTTGCCGGGAACACATAGTTTTTAAATCGCTTTTGTCCAATTATTCCCGCTCTTCGCTTAAAACCCTTGTCAAATACGGCTCAAACTACAATTCCAAAAACGAATCTGACGAGGTCTGAGTTTATTAATAATACTAAAACCGTTTCGTATTGCGGAGGGGAAAATGGCACATTTTATCAGCGAATGTAAGATTTCTTAGCCAATAGAACTGGCGACCGGCCAACGGCCATCTCAAAACATGGCCTGCTGTGTCGATCCTCAAACGAAGTTAGCCGGGCAAGCCGCATTGCTAAGGATAGAAAGGCTGTACGAGAAGCTCAAACAAGAACACGCTTACGTGCAGAAACTCGCCGTCATCTGCTGGCCTGTCGTAGCGCCTTTGAGTTGGGAGAAGACGCTGTGCGCAATGGCTGCAAAGCATTTTCGGATATGATATTGACTTTGCCCATCATCCGGAATTCACGGAAATTTTTCTTGAATGTGACGCCGAAATCGATCGCCGCATAGTTTTCGCCAGGCTTTCACTCCCCCGAGGCCGTGGCCCATGCGCTTCGGGGTTGCTTCTCATCACGCGCGCGGAACGCGAACAACACGAAAACCGACGAAGCGCGAACGCTCCTTTACGTGCATATCGCGTGAAGTGCATTGCAGAACACTGGCTTCGTTGAAAGCCGCGCCGCCGCGCACGATGCGTTTTTCCGGCTTGCCGGGCAACACGCTCGCGGTCCATTCCCACACATTGCCAGCCATCTCTCGCACGCTTTCCGGGGTCGCGCCCAACGGGTGGGCATCAACCGCGGTCAAAGGTGCTCCATGCTCGCCAAAATTTGCATGCTCATCCGTCGGTGCTGCATTGCCCCACGGATAGAGACGTTGCCCGCCGCTCGCGGCCCATTCCCATTCTTCTTCCGTCGGCAGTCGAAACTCAAATTCGCTTTTCATGTGCGCCGGCGCGGTGTGATTTAACCAAGCACAATACTGCTCTGCATCTTCCCAATTGACGCCGACCACGGGCAAACCTTCTCCGGCAAATTCCTTTTCTCGCCAATACGAAGGCGCGCGATAATTCTCTGCTTGCACAAATGCGCGATAGAGTCTATTGGTGACGGGAAACTTGGCCATATGAAAGTGATAAGCGGGCGCGGGTTGATTCGCGCCGCGCAACATCACTGGCAGACTCGATGGCGCAATGAGAATAAACTCGGCCTCGCCATGTTGCAACAGCGCGGGCATGCGTGTTTCCGTTACGGCAGTCAACGAGCGCTTTCTTTGCAAAATAAAATTGCGCAGTGTGACGAAAAGATGCGGCGCGCGCAACGTTTCGCCATGAAGCCATGCTTCCGTTCGCCCCGCCAGCAGGAATTGTGCTCGATGTCCCTCGCGCTGTTGCGCTGCTTCTAACCAACGCAGAAAATTTTGCCGTTGCACCGGCTCCGAAATTTCTTCAATGCCATCAAACAAAAAAAGCGCGCGCCCACGACGCAAAGCCGTTTGCAAAGCAAAAGCCGAGAGTGGGTGTTTACTCTGTTTTAAACTCTGCACGAGCGCGGGTATGAAGGGCAAACCGGGGTTGAGATTTTTTGCAGGAATATAAAGAGGAAGGCACGGCTTGGCAAAGCCCAACGCACGATGCGTTTGCGGCGCGCTTGCACGCACGGCAATCGCATGCAGCAATGCCGTTTTGCCGTTCGCAGCCGGCCCCGTGAGAATCACGGCCTTGCGCTCGTGCCGCGCCAAATGCAGCAAGCTTTCTAAATCATACGCTTCTTCGGGATTGAAGCGCTGCACTGTGGCGGGTTCAGAAGAGCGAATGTACAACGCAATGCTATTGCCAAAATCCAAACGTTGCGTATAACCAAATTCGGCATGAAGTTTTTTTAGATAGCGCGCCCAAACACTCCACGGTGGGCCAAAGCGCCAGTCTTCGCGAGTGCGCCACGTCTGTCGCGCGAGGTAAACCAGCGACACGACGATCACCACGAAACCGGCCTTGGGAAACAAGCTCCGCGCAACCTCCAGCCAAATTTTCAGTTCATTCATTGTCGCCATGCACCTTCCGTTGGTGAGAGTGTCCTCGGCAATATACAATCCATGCCCGGCGATTGCGGCAGGTCGCGCAGGATTTCGGCTTGCCTTTGGAGCCGGAATGAAATACATTCGCGACGCAATTAAAATATTTTTTTGGCCGTCCAAGTTTTCGACACTGGGCCTACCAAAGCTGCGTTTTCACGGAATCGATTTCGGCATAAACGAATATTACTTGAAGCTCAAGTCCAAGTGGAACCACGACAGAAATTTTTCTTAACGCGCATTCTTGCGCCTCGCATTCCTCTGCCAGATTACCCAAGCCGTTTTTCCTACAGACCTTTTTTTAACTTCGCATTCACACGCTCCCTCCCCATTATCGTTTTGCCATTTCTGCTTTTGCTTTTCTCCTACACGCATGCGCAAGAATTTCCCGAAGCCAAAGGGTACGTGAATGACTACGCGCATGTGCTCTCCGCGGACAGTTGGAGCAAGCTCAACGATCTTTGCCGCGAAGTGGAAGAAAAGACCGGCGCGCAAATCGCCATCGCCACCGTTAAAACCGTGGGCGACAATACCGTGTCCGAATACGTGAACAGCTTATTTCAAAAATGGGGCATCGGGCAAAAAGGGAAAGACAATGGTGTGATGCTCTTTCTGGCCTATCAAGAACGCAAAGTACGTATCGAAGTCGGCTATGGCTTGGAAGGCACACTGCCTGACGTAACCACGGGCAGAATTCTCGATCAACTCGTAGTGCCGGAATTTCGGCGCGGCAATTATGACGCGGGCATTCGCGCCGGTGCTGCCGCGCTCGCCGGAATCATCGCCGACGCCTCGGGCGTGAAAATTACCGGCGCTGCTTCACCCCGCTTAGATCGTTCGCGCTCGCGTCGCAATGAAGGCTCCGGCATTTCTTTGTTCCACCTCTTGCTGCTCTTCCTACTCTTCGGCGGTTCGCGTTGGCTTTGGCCATTATTATTCGCAAGCACATTCGGCGGAGGCGGTCGCGGCGGCGGATGGCATGGCGGCTGGGGCGGTGGTTTTGGCGGCGGCGGATTCGGCGGCTTTGGCGGCGGCAGCAGCGGCGGCGGTGGCGGCGAAAGAAGTTTTTAAAACCTTGTGAGGTCAATATGAAAAAGATGCTTCTGAATCCCGAAGAAATTTTCGAAGCCTACGTCTCCGACTGGCGCACGGCTTACGGTCATGAACTTGAAGCCGTAGTGCTGTACGGCAGCGCTGCACGCGGCGAATACATTGCAGGCAAATCCGACTTGAACTTTCTCGTCGTGCTTGCCGCCTCCGCCATTCACAGCATGCGCCAAGCTGTGCCGCTCACCGAAAAATGGCGGAGCTATCGCGTCGCCGTGCCCACCGTCATCACCCGGCGCTATATTCAAGAATCGCTCGACACGTTTCCCATCGAGTTTCTGAATTTGAAGCGCCATCATCGCACAATCTATGGCCCGGAGTTGCTCAAGGATTTGGAAATCCCGCGCGATCATTTGCGCTTGCAAGTGGAGCGCGAGTTGAAAAGCAAGTTGCTGCATCTGCGCGAACACTTTTTGGCATCCGGCTACGCCCGCGAAGAATTGCGAAGCGTGTTTCGCCTCACCTTCGGGCCGCTCATGAATCTCTTCAACGCCCTGCTCTTTCTCAAAAACGAGCCTTTGCCCGATAAACAACGCGAAGTGTTTGACCGTATCACGCAGCTTGCAGAATTGGATCCCAACTGTTTCGCTGAAGTCTTTCGCGCCGTCGAAAACGAGGCGCGCCTCTATCGCGACGAGCTTTGGCAGCTTGCCGATCGCTATCTGGCCCAACTCGAAAAAATCATCCAGCTTGTAGATAAAATGTAAACCCCATAACCCAACCACGGAGGATGTTCACATGAGTCGCGGTTTAAAAATCTTCTTGATCGTCGTCGGCGTGCTCTTCGTTGTCGGCTTCATGGCCTATCGCTTCTTTGTCGGCAACTACAACGAGCTTGTCAACTTAGATGAAACCGTCAAAGGCGCGTGGGCGCAAGTGCAAAACCAATATCAACGCCGCGCTGATCTCATTCCCAACCTAGTGCAAACCGTGCAAGGCGCGGCAACGTTTGAGAAAGAGACACTACAAAGCGTCATCGAAGCCCGCGCGCAAGCCACGCAGCCCCAAGTCAATGTAGAGAGTTTGCTCAACGACCCGCAAGCGTTTCAAAAGTATCAACAGGCGCAAGACAACCTCGGCGCCGCGCTCGGACGTTTGATGGTCGTCGTCGAACGTTATCCCGATTTGAAAGCCAATCAAAATTTTCTCGACTTGCAAACGCAGCTCGAAGGCACCGAGAATCGCATCACCGTGGAGCGCAAACGCTTCAATGAAACCGTGCAAGGCTACAACACCAAGCTGCGCACCTTCCCCACCGTCACCATTGCCGGCATGTTCGGCTTTCAACAACGCCCCTATTTCGAAGCCGCGGCCAACGCGCAAGACGCGCCCAAAGTCGACTTCTCCGGCTTGAAGCAGCAATAAGCAATCGCGCTCTGGTTGAAATAAAAACGCCCTCGTATCTGAGGGCGTTTTGCGTTATAGTGGATGTGTTTATCGCGCAGACTTTTTTTATGGCTTGTCGCTGCGCGTGATTGCTTTTCATCTCCGTTTGTTTCTCGAGGTGGCCTTTGCAAGCGAGGTGGCTTAAAGCGCTTCGCAGACTGGGAAAAGCAAAAAATCACCTGAGCCAACGCATTCACACACCAGCACGCCGACGTTATCAAAAGCTCGCCGACTCGTTCGAGCGAACGTGAGCTTGCGCCGCATCCTTCGTTGAGGCCGCAAGCTTTCATTCGGTATCGAGATTCGTGTCGCCGCTTGCGCCTCCATTCTAATTTCATCCGCCCAACACTCCACAACTCCATCAATCCACCACTCCAATTTCTATTCCCTCGCCCGATGCCGCATCCGATCCACCGCCACCGCAATCACAATCACGATGCCTGTCACCACTTGCGTTACCCATGGCGGCCAGCCGTTGAGTTGGCAGCCCGTGCGAATCACGGTCATGATCATCGCACCGATCAAACTGCCAGCAATCGAACCTTCGCCGCCGTTCAAACTGCCGCCGCCAATCACGACTGCGGCAATGATATCCAACTCCAAACCGACTGCGGCCGTGGGGTCGCCTTGCTCTTGATAAGACATAAGCATGAGGCCCGACAAGCCAGCGAATGCGCCGCCGAGTGCATAAACCGTGAGCTTCACGCGCTCGACCACAATGCCGCTGAGCCGCGCGGTTTGTTCATTCGAGCCAATGGCAAAAATATAGCGGCCGATCCGCGTGTGCGCGAGCATGAGAGAAACGAGCACAGCGAGCAAGAGCATCAACCACGCGCCGGGCGGAATCAACATCCACTTGCGCTCTGCCGGCAGAATCGCGAGCAAATCACTGAGCCACGTTTGGCCGGCGTTGATGGGCATGCTGCCCGCAAAGCCTTTCGCAAAGCCGCGCACAATGAGCAAACTGCCGAGCGTGATGATGAACGGCACGAGCTTTAAGCGCGTGATGAGCACGCCGTTCATCAAACCGCAAAACATGCCAGTGATAATTCCACCGCACGCCGCGAATAACGGACTGAAGCCTTGCGCGTTGATCAATTGCGCCACAACCACCGAGCTAAGTGAGATGATCGAACCCGCGGAAAGATCAATGCCCGCGGAGATGATAATGAGCGTCATGCCAATCGCGGCCACGCCGACGATTACGGTCTGCTGCATCATGGTTTCAAGCGCGGTCAAGCTCGTAATCTTCGCGTTGAGCAATGTGAAGAACAAATAAACGAGCACCAGCGCGAGCAGAGGGCCAAATTTGTTGAGTTTGGTCATTGGGGGGATTGGGCTATTTGGATATTGGGTTATTGGGTTGGTGTCAATTTCACGGCTCAAAAACAAATATCCCAATACCCCAATACCCCAATAGCCACGCTCCTTTCATTCCAACCACTGCTTCAAATCCGGCTTCACCACTTCCTGCATCTCCGGTGAGTTGATATTCTCTAACGTCACGAACGCGACGCCGGTATCGACGCGCTTCGCGGCTTGCTCGCCGCGCAGATGCTGCACGAGCGTCTTCACGCCGAGGTAGCCCATCTTAAACGGATTCTGCACGACGAGGCCGTGAATCTCGCTTTGCTGCAAGCCTTCGAGCAATGGTTCACTCGCATCGAAGCCGACAAACTTGACTTGCCCCGCGAGTTGATTGCGCCGCAATGCTTGCAACATGCCGTAAGTCGATGACTCGTTCGGCGTGAAGATGCCGTCGACCGTGAGTTTGCCTTGCGCATCTTTGAAACGCAGAATGAGATTCTCGCTCGCTTGTTGCGCCGAGGCAGTGGTCGCGCCCGCGTATTGTTCGTCGCTCAAGATTTGAATTTCGGGAAACGCTTTCAACGCTTCGAGAAAGCCATCTTCGCGCATCTCCGTGCTCGCCGAGCCTTCGGCATAACGCAGCAAGATCACTTTGCCCTTGCCGTTCAACATCGCGCCGAGATTGCGCCCCGCGATGCGACCGCCTTCGAGATTGTCCGTGGCGACGAAGCTCACGGTGATGTCATCGGCGTTATCCAGCGCGGAATCGAAAATCACCACGGGCACGTTTTGCCGCGAGGCCGCTTCGATGGGACGACGCAGCGCAGTCGCATCGAGCGGCGCAACGACGATGCCCGAGACGGCATTGATGACTTGATTGTCTATGAGCGCGATTTGTTGCTGGCGATCATCCTCTTTTTCCGGCCCGACCCAATGAATCTTCACGCCCAACTCGCGCGAGGCTTTCACCGCGCCTGCGTGCACGGATTGCCAAAACACGTGCGTCGTGCCTTTGGGAATCACTGCGATGGTGGTTTCTTTGGGGGAATCGGATTTGGAGCAGGAGAGCAAGAAGAGAGAGCAGAATAGCAATGATAGGGTGACTTTTGTAAAAGCACGCATGCGAAAAACTCCTCCTCGGTTTTTTTTGATGGCACATCATTTAGCTGTCATTCAGAAAGAATCTTTTTAAGCGCTGGGATTTCCGGCAAATTCTAAAAAGGATTCCTTCTGAATGACACGTCTGGGGGTAATTGAGCAACCAGCCTTTCATCTCTTCCGCAACAGCTTGGTTTGATTCTCGCCGCCATTGATCAAATACAGCAGCGGCTGCGGGCGATCAATGCCTTCGCGAAACGCGGGCCGCGCTTGCCACGGCGTGATCGAAAGCACGTTGGCCAGGTCCATCCAATATTGCAAGCGGCTCGTTTGCAGATTCCACGTCATGTGAAAATGATTCGCGGGTGCGTATTGTTTGTATTCCATCATCGTCGCATGTTTGGGCGTGACGAACGTGTGCGGCCATGTTGGATTCGAAGTATTGCACACGGCGCTCGCGAGTTTATCGGGCAGCGCAACGGTTTCGGCCTCATCCCAAATCATGCCGAACATGTTGGAGAGCGAACTGTACGTCATGCGTGCCGCGATGCCATTGATGCCGCCGGGGCTGATGAACGTCACCGAGTTGCCCATGCCGGGAAAATAGTATTCAATCGCGAGCGGGAACGAGATGTTCTTCATAATCTCCGCTTCGGAAGCGCCAGGCAAGGCGGCCCAATCGAATGAAGCCGAGCCGGAGTTGTCGCCATCGACAATACCTTTTTGCTCCCACAGCGTATCGCCTTTCAATGCGATGCCGAGTTCTTTCGCGAGTTTTTGAATTTCCCACGGCTCCCACACTTTGCGAAAATCCATAAACAATGGCGGATTGCCCGCAGAGAGCCACGTCATGAACAACTGCGTGAGCAAGCCTTGCACGTCCGCTTCAGTAGCGTAGGGCAGCACGGCCTTTTTGCCGGTGTGATCAAACGTGGAATTGAACAGCGACTCCATGATGTCCGCAACCGGCAAAGGCACGCCGCGACGATCCGAACCCCATTCGAGCTGGCTCATGAAACCGCCGCCGACCGCATCGAGGTCGCGCATGACATTGCGCACGATGAGATACATCGCCAGACTTTGATCGAGGCGATGATCGTCCAACTCGTTCTTTAGTTCAATGCGCGGCTTCGCATGCCCATCGAGCCACGCACGCAGAGCTTGCAATTCTTTTTCATCATACGCTTTCTTGTGCAGCATGTCCGCGAGCAGCTTCATATCGAAGCGCGAAATTTCTAAGCCGAAATTATTGCGCGTGGCGAGTACATGCGCGAGCGCGGTTTCCATGCCCATCGAGTCGTGACCGAAGATGACGACCCTCCTCCCTTTCAAGCCTTGATACGTGACTGCGGCGTGCGCCCAATCAATGAGCGCGGTCTTCGTTGCGGCACTCATCTGCGGTTGTTGGCCCGTGTCCGGCCAATTGCCGACATTGATATGCACGAGGCAGCCATATTGCGAGAGCGCGCCCGAGGCCGCATGCGTGAACACGACGCCAGGCTTTGGCCCGCTATTGCCGCAGGTGAGATTGATGGGCGTGTCTTTGGGAAAATGCGCGAGCAGCGAGATGAGGCTGAGTTGCGGAAACGCCCACGTGTCCGGCGTGGCAATTAGAATGTTCACGCCATGCTCTTTGAATTGCCGCGCCACGCGATCGGCTTGCGCTTCACCATCCACCAAGTCTTCGGAATAAACCACATGCACCGGCTCGCCGTTCGGCAGCTTCACTTCCGCGGCAACTGCTTCCGCAACCAGACGCACAATATTCGCCGCACGCTCGCGTGAAGCTTGATCCACGCGAGGGTCGCAAGGCGTGAACACGCCGATGATCGGGCCGTGAGGGGAGTTGGAAGTTGAAGACGTTATTTTGTTGAGCATCAGGTCGCTCCTATCCTTTTTACAACTTGCCTTTCGGGACGAAAGTAGATACTTTGAATCAACACAAAGGAGAACGCATATGCGAACGGCACAAATCAGTTTTGAAATTTCAGAAAGCCTCTTGCAAACGCTCAATGCGGATCGCGAGGAGTTCACACAACAAGCGCGTTTGTTCACAGCCTTGCAACTATTCAAACGCCACAAACTCTCGCTCGGCAAAGCCGCGGAACTTGCCGGATTGAGCAGAGAAAGATTCATGACGGCACTGGATGAGCATGAGGTCGCTTTGATCGATTACGATCCTGCGGAGCTTGAGCACGAGTTGGAAAGGTTCAAAGCATGAAGATCATCGCCGACTCTTCGCCGTTGATCTCGCTCGCGATCTTGGATCACCTAGAGTTATTGTCTCTGCTCTTTTCGGAGCTTTATGTTCCCGAAGCAGTCTTCAGCGAAATCTCAAGACCGGGCAAGCCGCACGCAGTTGGCTTGCGCACTTTTTTTGAAAACAAAATCAAAGCCGTGAATAATAGAATGGCGGTCAAGCTGTTGAACAAAGACGTAGATTTAGGCGAAGCCGAAGTCATCGCATTAGGGCTGGAGCAAGGAATCGAAAACGTGTTGATTGACGATGCGAAAGGTCGGAAACTGGCGCAAGCGAACGGCTTACACCCGATTGGTACAATCGGCGTTTTGTTACAAGCCAAAGTAGCGGGACACATAACGGAAATCAAGTCGTGTTTGGACAAATTGCTTTTTCATGAAATTAGAATTGGTCCCAGCCTATATGCTAGAGCGCTCGCTCTCGCCGGGGAGCTGAAGTAATTTCACGGCTATTTCCTTCCGCATCATCAAACATTCCTCCTCCGCTTCGCCCTCCACTAGCTCTTCAAATAGACAACGTTGTCCGCCTCGTGTTGACAGTTTCACCTCTGCGACCATGCGCGCAATATTCGCCGCGCGTTCGCGTGAAGCTTGATCCACTTTGCACCTCGCCTTTCAAAACGAAGATTGATACTTTG
Source organism: bacterium (assembly GCA_041918175.1). Taxonomy (GTDB): domain Bacteria; phylum Zhuqueibacterota; class Zhuqueibacteria; order Zhuqueibacterales; family Zhuqueibacteraceae; genus JABWAN01. The sequence continues at coordinate 51,643 of JAYRWE010000105.1, read as the reverse complement.
CCGCGTCAGAAAAGCAGATTTCCCATGAGTGAAACGATTCGTGCTAGCTATCGCAGTAACGCTCTTTACTCTCACCGCTCGGACAATACTCGAAACGCCTCCTCATTCTCCTTCCAATACCCCACCTCCTGCGCCTCATATCTCTTCACCTCAAACGAATCGCGCACCATTTGGCGCAATGCCGAAAGATCGGCGAGCGCTCCGGTGGCCAAGGCTTGCATGCCGAGGTTGCCCGCAATCGTGCCTTCCACCGGGCCGGCAATGACTTCGCGGCCAATCGCATCCGCGGTTAATTGACAGAGCAATTGATTGTGCGCGCCGCCGCCGACAATGTGCAAGCGTTCGAGGCGCTGCCCCGCAATCGCTTCCAACTCTTGCAGCGTCGCGCGATATTTGAACGCGAGACTTTCAAGAATGCAGCGCGCGATCCATCCTGCATCGGCTTGCGCGGGTTGTTGCGTCTCGTGCAGGAAGCTCACAATTTTTTCCGGCATGTTGCCCGGCTTGAAGAAACGCGCGTCATCAAGATTCAACCATGCTCGCACAGGCCCACACTCGCGTGCGCGCGTTTCGAGTTCAGCATAGGAATATTGTTGCCCATGCTCGCGCCAATAACGACGGCATTCTTGCAACGGCCACAATCCGATAATGTTCTTCAATAAGCGAATCGTGTTCGCCACGCCGCCTTCATTGGTGAAATTATATTGCAGCGCTTCGTCGGTGATCACGGGCGCGTCACGCTCCGCACCCATGAGCGACCAGGTGCCCGAACTGAGAAACGCCCAATTGCCGTTCTCCGCGGGTACCGCTGCAACCGCGGCGGCCGTATCGTGCGAAGGCCCGGCAATGACGGGAATGCCTTCACGCAAGCCGCATTTGTGCGCAAGGTCCGGCAGCAGCTTGCCGAGATAGGTGCCCGGCTCGACGATTTCGGGAAAGATACGTTTCGGAAACCAAAACAACTCGATCACAGGCCACGCCCAATTGCGCGTGTGCGGATTGACCAGTTGTGTGGTCGATGCAATCGTATACTCCGCCTTTTTTATGCCGCACAAAAGGAACAACAAATAATTCGGAATCGGCAACAAACACTCCGCGACTTCGAGCAGGTTGACGCGCTGCTGTTTCTCCGCGAGCATTTGATAGAGCGTGTTGATTTGATGAAACGCAATGCCGGTGTATTCAAAGATGTCGCGCTGCGGCAGCGTTTGAAAAGCTTTGTCGAGCATCGCGTCGGTGCGGCTGTCGCGATAGGTGTAGGGATAGCCGAGCAAACGATCATCGCCATCGAGCAGAACATAATCCACGCCCCACGTGTCGAGACTGATGCCGTCGAAGTGATTGCCGAATTGTTGCGCCGCGAGCGCGAGGCCTTTTTCGAGTTCAACAAAAATCGCGAGGACGTCCCAATAGTAATGCCCCAAACAGTGAATAACGGGAGTGGTGAAGCGATGCACTTCGTGCAATGCCAGTCGCCCGTGCTCAAGCTCACCGACCACGCAGCGCCCGCTCTCCGCACCGAGATCAAAGCCGAGGTAGAGTTTTTTGTGTTCCATATTGCAGCCTCAATGACTCAATTGCTTCCGAGGCTGTCATTCAGAAGGAATCCTTTTCAGCACTTGGAGCCATCGCCTGTGTTCAAAAAGATTCCTCCTGAATGACAGTAATAGGGGATGGTGCTTCATCGCAAAAACGCTTCTTTCAATCCTCCATCCACCGGAATAATATGGCCGGTCGTGCGATCCGCGGCCGGCGACACGAGAAAGTATCCCGCTTCGACGACATCCCGCGGGCGAATCGGTCGATGCGTGAGCGTGCGTTGCGCATAAAACTCTGCGAGTTTGTTGATCAAGCTCGTCGTGTCTTCGCTTTCCTCAAACGCAATCGCATACTTTTTGAGATTCGCCATCACGCGCTCGCGCGGGAACATCGCGCTGCCTTCGATCACGGTGGCCGGACTAATGCCGTTCACGCGAATGTGCGGCGCGAAACGAATGGCGAGTTCGCGAATGAGATGGCTCACCGCGGCTTTGCTCACGTCATACGGCTCACTGCCCATCTTCGGCACGACCGCATTTGCCGAACTGGTGAGCAACACTGCGCCGTCGCTCTGCTGTGCATTGATCACTTCTGCAAACTCTTCGGTGATGATATAATTGCCGCTCACATTCACGCGCAAAGTTTTGTCCCATGTCTCATCGAGATAGCTATCGCCTTTGTCCGGCGGAATCACAATCGCCGCGGTGTTGATCAACACATCGACGCCGCCGAATCGCAGAGCCATCTCTTGAAGCGCAGTGCGCACGGTTTTACGATCCGTGATGTCGAGCGTGAGCGCATGAATGGCTTCGGCTTCGTATTGCGTCTTCATCTTCGCCGCAACTTCTTCCACCAACTTTTGCTCGCGATCCGCAACGACCACATGCGCGCCTTCTTGTGCGAGGCGATAACAAAACTCTCTGCCAATGCCGCTGCCCGCGCCAATGACGAGCGCAATTTTACGCGCCATTTCTTTTTCCGCGGGCTGGCGACGCAGCTTCGCTTCTTCAAGCGCCCAATACTCGATGCGAAACGCTTCACGCGGCGCGAGCGCGACGTAATTATCAACGACTCGGCTCGCGTCGATGCCCTCATCCATCTTACCGTCGTGCATCGCGGTCGCGCCTTCCATCACGTGAATGGCATTCACATAAAACTCGGCCGTGATGCGCGCCTCTTTTTTACTCTTGCCAAAACTAAACATGCCGAGGCCGGGAATCAGCACGACCGTGGGATTCGTGCCGCGCATGGCAGGCGAGTCGGCCTCTTTGTTCGCCTCATAATAAACCGCATAGTCTTTGTCATATTGCGCGAGGCCGCTTTGAATCGCGACGCGCAGTGCGTTGGCCTCATCACGCTGCGGATGCCAATTCACATACAGCGGCCGCACCTTCGTGCGGATGAAATGATCCGGACAACTCGTGCCTTGAAACGCGAGCCGCGCGCCATCGTGGCTATTCACGAAGCGGAGCACTTCGGGCAGATCATTATAATGGCCAACGAACAATTGCTGCTTGCCGATTTGTCCACGAAGGAACGGAAAAATTTCCGCGGCCAGCTCGCGTCGATCATCGCGCGTATGAAACTTCGCGCCGCCAAAGAGCTTCTCTCCTTTCTGCTCCAAACGCGCGAGCACGAATTGCCCGAGCGCATCAATGATCGCGAGCGAATTGCGATAGCATTCGTATTGCTCATTGCCCCACGTAATCAACCCATGCGAAGCGAGAATCAATCCCTCTGCTTGTGGGTTCTTTTGCAGCGCCGCTTCGAGCATGGTGCCGAGATGATAGCCCGGCCTTTGCCATGGCAGCCAAATGAGATGATAGCCGAATTGCTCATTGAACTGCTGCAAAAGCTTCTGCCCATTCGCCGAAGCCGCAAGCGCAATCGCCCAATCGGGATGCGTGTGATCGATATGCCGGTATGGAATCAACGCATGCAAAGGCGTGTCAATCGAAGCCGCGACGTTATTCAAACCAAAGCGGCAGAGCGGATAGTAATCGAGCATCTCGTCTTCGTGCGCTTCGCCGCGATACTTCTCTTTCAACGCGAGAAACTTGTCCATGTACAACGCCGCAAAGCCTTCGCGCTTGATCGAGCCGAGATCCCCGCCGCTGCCTTTCACCCACATGACTTCGACCTCTTTGCCCGTGAGCGGATCTTGCTGCACGAGCTTCGAAGAAGTATTGCCGCCGCCGAAATTCGTAATGCGTAAATCCGCACCGAGTAAGTTGGAGCGATAACGCAGCAACTCCACGCCGTCGAGCGAGCCGGCGAGTTCGGCGTTCCATAGATCTTTGAGGTAGACGAGATTCATAGTTACTTTCTCATGACCAGTTTCTGTCATTCAGAAGGAATCTTTTCAAGCACTGGGCAATTTTACTCTCGTTCCCAAACTCTGTTTGGGAACGCAATTGCAGAAGAAACTCCGTTTCGACTTTTCTTGCGCACATCAGAAACAGAGTTTCAAATGCAAGCTCGTTCCCAAACGGAGTTTGGGAACGAGAAAAATTGCTCACAACAACTTCAACATCCTCTGCCGATAATGTTCATCCTGCCTACTGTAAATGCGCTGCACTTCATGCTCGGGCATAAAAACGATCTTGCCGTTCGCGCACGCGCCATTGAAAATCTCTGCGGCTTTGATCGCCATGAACGTCGTCGCCAACACTGCGCCTGCGCTCGCGCCCACGGCAATCATGCCGTGATTCTGCAAAAGAATGAGTCGCGGCGCGAAACCGTTCTCTCCAACAAAGCTCTGCCAGCCTTCGCGAATCGCAATCGCCAGCAACGTACCCGGATCGACGTATTCAATTAACAGCGAGCGCGGCCCGCAGCACACGATTTCATCGGGAAACAAACGCTGTGTCGCAAACAACTCCGCTTTATCCGAACAGAGAATTTTGTTTACTTCGATAGAATGCGTGTGTCCGACAAAATGCACGCCCTCTTGCCGCAAGAGCCACGCATGAAAACTCGTCTCCACTGAGGGCTTCGCTGCGTTTGCATCAACACGAGCAGCGAGCAAAACTTCATGCGTCGCCGCGTCGTCGAGGCCTTGTTCCAGCAAAGCAAGAACACGATCAAAGCGCACTTGCACAAGCTTATCTGGTTGCAGGCTCCGCAACTCGCTCCCGCTGGCTTTCACGAGAAACGTGTCTTCATCCACTCTTGCCGAAGTATTGCCTTCGCCCAAGATCGCGAGGCGATGCTCGGGCCGGGCAAGCTCATGCGAGAGCTGAATCAGAGTTTCGCGAACTTTATGGAGTTGGGAATCGCTCATTGCTGTGAGGCTCTATTTGCATATGCTCAACGAGGAACATGGACGTCTTGAGCGCTGGCTGACGCGGGAACAAAAGGAACGGTGCATGGTGCTTTGCATGTGATGAAGAAGCTTAACGGCTCGCATGTTCGTTGTCATGCGCGCGGCCATTAAGCAGGAATTCATTTGCAGGCTTTAGGAATGCCCGATTAAAGCACGCGGGCACGATAACTCTCGGCAGTTTCATTCAGCTACACTTTGATAAAGTGATACGTTTTTTTTGAAAAGGCAAGCTTCATTTTGAGAGGCGTTAGCAGCATAAAAAAGGCGACTCTCATGCAAGGGTCGCCTTTAATGTTGGTCAGCTTTTGTTGCCGCAGAAAATATGATCGCGTTCGTTAGGAGAACAGAGAGCCTTGCGGCTGTGATTTCGCATGGTGCTCCTGCTCCAATGCGAGCAATGCTTTTTTAATATCCAAGCCGCCGCCATATCCCACCAGAGAGCCGTTGCTGCCGATCACGCGGTGGCAGGGAATGATAATCGGAATAGGATTCGCGCCATTCGCTGCGCCCACGGCGCGCACGGCTTGAGGCCGGCCAATACGCCGCGCAAGGTCGGCGTATGAGATCGTCTCGCCGTATGGAATTTTTTGCAAGCCGTCCCATGCTTGTTGCTGAAACGGCGTGCCCCGCGGCGCCAGCGGCAAATCGAAATCAAAACGCTTCCCGGCGAAGTATTCCCGCAATTGCGCAATCACGGCATGAAACGGCTCTTCTGCATAACGCCAATCCGGTTGCGGCGGCGTGAGCTTTTCGCGCTCTTTGAAACGAATTGCATGCAAGCCGGCAGCGCTGCCAATAATCCGCAAACTGCCAAGTGGACTCATCCAATTGAAGTATGAAATCGGCGAATCAGACATCAACGCTCTCCTCATTGATGAATCTCTTCCCACAAAGATAGCGCTGCTCGAAGTTGGAATGCAGGAATTTTAGTTTCGCACGAGAGAATAATTTGAAAGCTTCACAGCCCCGTGGGAAAATCGAAGAACACGAAGGGCAGTTGAAATTTTTCCTGCACGTGCTCGGCAAGTGCAATGACGCCGAAGGTTTCGGTTTCATAATGCCCGCCGTAGAACACGTTCAATCTGTTTTCTTTGGTGAATTGATAAGAGGAATGTTTCGGCTCGCCGGTGAGATAGGCGTCAACATTTGCGCGGAGCACTTGCGGTAAGAGAGAAGTTCCGCCTCCGGTGACGATCGCGAGGCGTTTGATGGCGTGCGTGCCAAACATATCGGCGCGAACATCGCCATGCAGTACGGTTGCCAATTGTTCGAGCAACTGTGGCGGCGTGAGCGCGGTTTCGGCTTCTGCGATGCAGCCAATCGAGCGGCCATCCGCGGCACCGGAAGCGCCGAAGCCCGCGACGATTGCCAATCCCAGTTTGCGTGCGAGCACGGCATTGTTGCCTACGTGCGGATGCCAATCTAACGGCAAATGCGCCGCGTAGAGGTTGATATCATTTTTGATCAAGACTTGCACACGGCGAAATTCATTGCCTACCAAGCGCAGCGGCTTATCCCAAAACAAGCCATGATGCACAATCAAAAAATCCACGCCGGCTTCGGCTGCGGCGGCAAATGAGTCCACGCAAGCATCCACAGCCACGCCGATTTTTTCGACCTCGGCTTTGCCTTCTACTTGCAAGCCATTTAATGACGCGTCTGGAATTTTGTTGATCTCGAGGTAGCTATCGAGATAGGCAATCAGTTCGGCGGTTTTCATGTTTTTGGGAATGATCACTCGTAGCAAAGACAGGACAAATGCAATTGCGCTTAGTACGGCGCAATGATGCGGTCGCGCGGCTCCGAGGAAAGTTTGTTCGGATCGACCTCCAGCGACTTGCGCGCAGCATGTGCAGCGCCGCTATCGGGCACGAAGAAGAACGAGTTGTAAAGATAGACATCATGATAGCTGCCGCAGCCGGCATTGCGGCGAAACTCATAGCCGACGCTGGCAGAATTGTAAAACCAATACTCGCGCCAGAATATATCTTTGCCCTGCGCTTGTTTCAAATCCGGCTCACCGTTGCGGTCGCGAATCGTATTGCGATCATCGCGATTACTGCACGCGAGGCCGAGCAACAAAACCGCAGCGCAGGCATAAAGCAAAACTTTTCGCATGAAATTTTCTCCCTCACGGTCAAGAGGTGATTCGAATGATGGAGCAAAGTAAAGAACGAGCTTGCGAGAGGCAAGCAAAACTTGGCAGGTGAATGGCGCACGCCACACACTTTAGAAAAGATGCGGCAGGATCAAATGCTTCAGGCTAATCTTGCGATAAGTTCGCATGGATAAACTCTTCATAACGCGGCGCGATTTTCCCGGGCTGCAATCTTCCGGTGCCAAACAGATCTTTCATGAACGCGCCATATGAAACGCGTTCGATCTTTAGCCCCGATTCCAAATACGAGTAAATCACTCCCGCCAGCGCGTGGGCACTGCCGTTTTTTTGACGCAAATAATTTCGGACAACCACACCGGCTTCAAATGTTTGCCCGCCCTCCGCAACGGACAGCAGTTGTCTTCTTTCTGCCAGCCACAGCGTCGCGGCCAACACGATTTCTTTTTTTAGAAACTCTGTAAAGCTTATGGCGGTGCCGGTGCTTGTGCTATTGCGCCACGCTTCCTGCAAAAGGGCATCGCTTTGCAACGCCGCAAACTCTGCGGCAAATACGGAATCAACGAGCGCATCACAGTATGGATGCAGCATTTCTTGATAAAAGCTGCGCACCAATGGTCGCACGGGAAACTGCACATCGGTGTAGCGGCTTTGACTGTTGAGCCGCAGTTCATGCGGGCGTGCCAACGCCAGCACATAAATAGCAAGCGTGTCGCGCGCAAAAGTATAGTCACGCAAGAACCGTTGCACGTCGCCGACAACATCATAGGCCTGCAGCTCTTGTTTCATCGGCGCGATCTTACTCACGACGCTGGGCAGTAAGCGCGCGCGCCAATAGTGATCGAATTGCGTTGTCGCTAAATATTTCACTGCCACTTCCACGTGTGGCTTCAGTTCGAGCCATTGCTGCCAATTGCGTGTCGAGCCATAGTCTGAGGCCATGAGCGCCGGGCGCATGGTCTCATCATCGCGAACCATTGTAAGCAAGGCGCCCAAAGAATCCACTTCGGGGAGATTCGCCCACAACAAGCTCAACCTCGGGCCCGGAGGCCAATTCGGCCCGACGAGGCGGTCAATTGTTTTGAGCGCAACTTCCACTTCACTTGGCAGATTTGCATGCCAAGCACGATGAATTTCTGGATGCGCGCGCAATTCCGCTGCCCGCCCGATGAGAATGCCGATCACATTGCTTGTTTCAAACTTCAACGAGGACTTGAGCACCCAGACGGTATGAAATCCTCGTTGGTCCTCGGCTTTTTTGCAACTATACCCAATTGACAAAGCGAGAAGGAGTATGACGGTCGTCGATCTTGTTGAAATCATGTAGGCGCAATCAGGTGAATGAGGTCGTTTCTATTTTCGGCGAGCAATTTACAGCTTTTCGAGTGAAAAACAAGGTAAGCAAAAAAAAATCCTCCCGCCCATAAATGAGCGAGAGGACTCTGAGGAGGAAGGAAAACGTTACAGCTTATTGGCAAACCCTAGCGGCGCATGCTTATTCGTGCAGCGCTGCTTTTGTATTCTTTGCACACTATAACCGTGCGGCAGGCGCAAATGTTCCAGCCGTTCTAAAAAAATTTAGATTTTTTTTGGAGAATGGAAACCAGGCGGGAAACAGGCCCACCAGGGTAGCCGGGTGAACCCTGGAAGACCTTGTTTGTGTTCGAAACACTAAACTAAGAGTCGCGTTTCACCGCAAAAATGTCACACGGGAAATCATATATTGCAAAAAATTTTCATCGTGCCACCACAACATAGCCGCTTTTTACATTTGCACCGCGATCGCGCAGAGTATAAAGGTAAACTCCGGGTTGCACCTCGTTTCCGCGTTCATCACGGCCGTTCCACATAAAGCGTTTTCCGGAACTGCGCTCCGTCAAATAGATCGAGATACCATTCACATCGAAAATATGCAAGGTCGGGTTGCCCAAATTTAAACCGGTGAAGTCAAATTCCACCATGTCGTTAATCATGTCGCCGTTCGGCGTAAAAGGATTGGGCCGCACGAGCAATTGCTGCGCAAGCGTTTCCGCGATTTCGGCGACGAGTTGCGAACTATTGTTCCTTTCATTCTCTTCTTTGACTCGATCATCGGCATCAACCACGACTTCAACGAAGTGTGTGCCGCCGCTCTTAAACTGTACCTCAGCTTGCAATTCAAATGATGTTGTCGGTGCATTCGCGGCAATCGTCGTATCCTTAATCACGCTCGCATCGGCGCGAAACTCAATGCGATAGCTTTCGCGCACGGTTGGGCCTAAGCGGCGAAGTGTCGCTTTGAGTTTTGTTGCACGGTCGAGTTTGAAATCACCCTCCGCTGTAAAATCGACGACCAGCAAATCCGGCAAAGGCTCATTCGTGGTAAAATTAAAAACCTGTCGGCGCATAGCGTTGGGTGGTGTGGCGCGGTCGCTGGCTTCAACGGCAATTTCCACGCGTTCTCCGATCCCAAACTCCGGCTGGGGCTGATAGCGTGCGCTATACAAACGAGGATCGCCACTCAACTCCGCGGCTCTTCTTTCTCCATTTACAAACAAACGCACCGAAGCGCTATCCACGCCGGTCTGTTCATCGCGGAGTTGAAACGTGATTGCCGTGTTGCGCGCAATGTCGCGCGCTTCGTTGGGTGGATAAAAATCCGTGAGCAGCGGCGGTGTGTGATCTTGGCTGGTGACAAAATCATAAGCAATACTCGCAAGGTTTGGCTCCGTTGCGCGATCGCGCATCACGAGTTGCACATGCACCGTATCACGGGTCAAAATCAAGTTGGCTAAATTATAGCGCACGAGAAAGCCGTTGCCTTGGGGCGATAAGTTGGGCGAAACTGCGGAGCCATTTAAAGAGAGCAAAAGCGCAGCGCCATCCACCCCGGTTAAGTCATCTTCCACTACAAAACTGATCACAGCATTGGTTGCGACATTGATTTCACCGGAGCGCGGCGCAAAGTCGCGCGCCCGCGGCGCGAGCACATCGCGCACCGTCGTGAAAGAGTATTCCTCGCTCGGCATCACGTTCGTCGGCACGGCCAAATCTTGTGCTTCCACCTTCACTGTTACCTTTTGATTGTCGCGCCAGCGCGTTGCTGGAACATAGCGCACGAGATAGCCGTTGGGCTTGCGCTCATATTTCAGCGCGACATTGCTGCCGTCCACAGACAGTTTGATTGAAGCCGAGTCAACGCCGGGATTGGCATCGCGAATTTCGAGCGCAATGCTTGCATCTAAAACGGCATTACTGCTATTCGGCGCCGGGCTATGACCTGCGGCGAAAGGCGGTGTGCGGTCTTTGCTCAAAGTATAAAAATATTTTTCAAGCGGCATCGTATTCGCCGGCAGGGCCAAATCTGCGGCAGTGACTTCAACATGAACCGTGTCGCTCGTGCCGAGCAATGCGGCATCGGGCGTGAATGAAACGCTATATGAAGCCGTGCTCCCACGCAATCTGCGCGCGACGATTTTGCCATTCACTTTTAAACGTATGCTCGCGCTGTCCACACCCGCACCGCTATCGCGCACGTCAAATGCGATTGCGCTGTTCATCGGAACATTGCTCGCGCCGCGCGCGGGGCTGAGTTCGGTGATGAACGGCGCATTGCGATCCTGTAGAATAGCAAAAGAATAGTTTGTGGTATCAACATTCGGCACGCGCGCGCGATCCGCATACGCGAGACGCACCTGCACGACTTCGTTGAATGCAAACAGCGCAGACGGTTTGAATATGAGAATAAAATCTTCCCCCTCCTGTTGCAACACGGGCGACTCTGTTTTTTCATTTACCCAAAGACGAATCGCGTTGCGCTCCACACCGGTGAGATCGTCATGCACACGCGCGCGAATTTCAACCTCCCGCGCGACATTGGTCGCGTTTGCGCTCGGCTGCAAATCGAGCACGAGCGGCGCAAGCGTATCGCGCACAGTGGTGAAACGATATTGCTCCGCAATCGCGTTCGGCGGCTGCGCCAAGTCTTGCGCTTGAATTTCTACTGCAATCGTATCGTTATCGCGAAAGCGCGGCGGCGCATACTCGATGCGATAGTCATTGATCTCGCGCGTGATCGTCGCTGCGACCGACTGAGCATTAACAAACATTTTAAGCGAGCTTGCGTCCACGCCGGCAAGGTCGTCGCGCACTTTGGCAATGATCTTGGTTTGCAGCGGCGTTGCGCGCGCGCCGCGGCTCGGATTAAAATCGAAAACCAACGGCGGAATGAGATCGCGCTGCGTGGTAAACGCAAACGCAAAGCTCGCGCTATTGGGCGGAGTCGCAAGATCGCTCGCCACCACGTTGACGTTCACGACTTCGTTCAAACCAAACGGAGCGCCGGCATGGATATAAGTCAAAACGTAGCCCGCGCCGCTGCTCACGCGCTCAAAAACGACGGCAACGCCATTGATCAACATGCGCATGCTGTTGAGATCCAATCCCGCGCTCGGCTCCGGATCATATATCTCAATCGAAACTTTGCTGTCGCGCGCAATGTCCGTTGCGCCGTTTGCGGGAAAGGGGTTTTGTAGCACGGGCTTGAGCACATCCAGCGGTGCCGCGGCGCGCACGCGCACTTTCACGCTGTCGCTGCGCGTCAAACCGCCGCCGCTTGCGGTTATGATAAAAGGATACTCGCCCGCGAGCAAATTGCGATTGGTTTGTAAATTAAAACTCGCGGCACCGTTGGGCATAATCGTCGTTGGCGTGAATGTGCCCGTGATGCCGACGGTTGGCGGCCAAAACGAAAGCTGTGCGCTTTGATTGAAGCCGTTGAACACTGCCATGTTGATTTGAAAACTCGCGGTCTCTCCCGCCGTGATCACGGTGCTATCCGGCTGCGCCGTGATTCTGAAATTTGGCAAAGAAGCCGTGCACGAGGGCAGAAAGATCGCGCGCGTGACGGTGTTGCTCAAGTTCGGCGTGGCCGACACGGCAACGCTCATGTTCAAATCAATATCAGTCGCCGGGCATTGCGCGATGACTTTCCAAGAAACCGTTCCGCTGAATTGATTATTCAAAGTTGAAGGCGCAACGAGCTTTGTCGCAGTCTCACCACTCACGAGCGCAAGGCCCACGGGCAATTGCAACGTCGCTTGCACTGCGCTTGCCGTTGCGCCGCTGAGATTGAAGACGAGCAGATTCACATCAAAAGGGTTCGGGGAGAGTTGGCCATTGTTGACTTGCAAATTGCGCAGCGCGGTGAGATGCAGCGTAAGCGGGCCGGATTGCGTGGTCACATCGCCGAGGCCGTAATATGTAGCGACTCGGCGTGCTTCGTTCGGCAAGAGCGTTTTCTGATTCCATTTCAGCAGTACGGCGCTATCGTTGTATTGCGCGTTGCTCGGTACGGTGTAAAACCATTGCACTCGGCTGAGGCGGCTCCAATCGCCAACCACCAAGCTGTCCGGACGCACGGCGTCCAGCCCCACGAGCGTGCCTTGAGCAACGGTGTCCGGCCTTGCCAGATCACCCTGGAACGCCTGAAAAAAATCCGGCAGAGAGGGCAACCCGAATTTCCGCTCATTACGGTTATAATCAAAGCTCGTGAGTATGGAAGCATCGTCTTTCGTCACAACATACATATCCAACTCAAGCAGCACGCCGACTTGATGCGCATTGATCGGATCACGATTCAACAATTCATACTCAATCAAAATCGCACCCGTCGTGCGGCTGAATTTTTTCGGCGTGAGACGTTGTTGCACCCGAATGGGGCCAGCCTGATACTCACAAATGAGCGTGCTATCCTGCAAAAACGGCGTGCTCACAAGCACAAGCGGACTCGCGCCGGTGCGCTGCGGATCGTTACTGTAAACCTGATTGTCGACTCGAATGTTTACGTGAGAAGAATACGGCGAATCAGGAAAGCGATTCAGCAAGGCCAAACCGCTTGCAGTGCCGATGTTAAACAACCCGGCAGAGCGAATCTCTCCGCCGACGGTATCATTTGCTGTGCTCATTTGCGCGGCAACAATATTGTTTTGAACACGCAACAAAGGCACGGCGTTAGGGCTACCCTGAATCTTGCTTGATGGAAAGAATGGTTCGTTTTGAGCAAAGGCGAGCGTGCAAAGCAAAAACGCGGGGCAAAAGCATGCGGCAAGGGCGACGCGCAGACGAGACACCGGCTCCTCCTCAAGGTGATCCACTCACAGTTGTGGCTTGCAAATGCGGGCCAATGTACTCTGCGAGGCTGTGCGAGTCAAGCGGATTTCTAGCGCAGCGCGACGTACGAAATAATCATTGCCAATGGAGCGCGAGTCGTTTAGATTACGCTTGTTGTCAAGAGCACCTGAGGCATGTTCTGATATTTTTTTCCCGTGAGCGTCAACTTTTTTGCGGCGAAAAGAGTCTAACCAAGCGGTTTTTTTGCCGAAGAATGCTCTGCCCATTGGTTTGTTTGAGCGAGGTCGCGTATGAATCAAATTTTTACGAATATCTTAAAAGCCATCGGCGTGCTCGTGCTCTCTGCCGCCATCTTTTTCATGTTCGAGCCGAAAGAGGAAGTCAAAAATCAAGCGGTGAATTTGGCGCTGGAATTCTTGGGAAAGAGGCTTTTGGCAATGGTGCCGGAAGGGCATGAACATGAAATCGAAACGCGCTTCAACGCGGTGCGCGAGCAAGCGCTCAAAGGCGAGATCAACGACGAGCAATTGCAGGATTTCACCACCATCGTGTTGAATGCACAGGCCGAAGGTCAACCGCTGCCGATAGCTGAGATCGACAGCGCACTTGCGGCGTTGCATCAAAGCGAAGCGCAAGTCGCCGTTGTTGATGAGGCGCGGCAAAAAGAAGAAGAGCAACGCTTGGAACAATGGGCGCAACGCATGCAAGAGTTTGAGCGTTTTGAAAAGCGCTGGCATACTATCGTGCCCGACTCCAACCTGGCGCAAACCGTGCGCGAGGTGCGTCGCGTGCGGCCTTTGTATCGTCTCTCCAAACAATTCGTGGTGCAAATCGACTCTGCGGCGTTAGCGAGCGCGGTCGGGTTCGCCTTCGCACTGAGTGAAGATAGTTTGTCGCTGCGAGCAATGGCTGGACATCCTCCGCCGCCTCCGCATTTCCGCACGCTCATTCGCAAGTTAGAAGGCGAGCACGGCAAGTTGCGCGTCGAAGTGCATTCCGGAGATTTTGAGCAGCAACGGCGCTGGGCCGATAGCTTGCGTGTGCATGCAGAAAAGCTGGCGCGCGAGCACCGCGAAATGCTTGGCGCAGTGCCGCCCCATGTGCCCGCGCCGCCGATGCCGGAAAGGCAACCTCCACCCCGCAGAAATTAATGCGCTGCCATTGCCGTGATTTGTCCCCGTTCTATGCGGTCGCGCGCGTCCGCCAAATGGAGCACGCGCCGTAGCTCAAGCGCATCGACAACCACCAGCACCAAGAGCGCACCAAGGCTCAACCATAAAAGGCTCATCGGAAAAAATATTTCCAACACCAAAGCGGCCGCCATAACCAAGCGCGCTTCCGTCGGGCCAAGTTTGCCGCTGTCAATGCGATACTCGTGCGTGATTTTATATTGCATGAGCGCGAGCAACATGCGCGTGCCATATGCGGCCGCAAGCAGCAGCGGCACGAACGGCCAGGGCAAATAATACGCGAGCGCCAGCGTAATCACACTCAGCGAGAGCCAATCCATCGTCATATCCAGCGCGAAGCCAAACCACTTGCGCGGCCGCTTGCGATAATAAGCCAACCTGCCATCCAATGAATCGCCGAACCAATTCACGGCGAGTCCGACTATCCCCAATAACAACCACCACCGCTGACTCTTTCCCAAAACCAATGCGGCGCCAATGAGCACGCTACCGAAGATTCCAACTGCGGTTAGCATGTTTGAGGTAACTTGCCTTGGAATGCGCGGGCAAAGCCACGCGATCACACGATGCTCCTGTTTCATCAACCAATTGCTCCGTTGCCGCTCTTGTGGCTCAACTTTTAGCAACGGCGTGCGAGTATACATGATTGTTCCTTGCGTAATGTTCGTCGAAAGCTAATGCAACCGTGTGAGTTTTGCCGTCTGAAGAAAGTGCGACTTCAACACGGCGCTTCCTGCAGTCTTTAAAGGGAGCACCCAGTTGTGGTACCTGAATTTTGCACTGATGATGCCGCCAACCTCCGCCTGATGCTGTAAGCATCAGGCTAAAAGGTGGAAACCCCGCAAGCGGGGTTCATACCAATTGGGTGACAGCCCCGTTCACGGGGCTTGCACCTCCTAGCCTGATGCTTAAGCATCAGGCGAAATCCGGCGCGAGCATGGTGCAAAATTCAGGTGGCAACCGCGGAGGTCCGACTAAAGCACACGGGCATGTCATGTTTGGCGGTCTGCATCCGGCGAAATTCATACACGCAACCGTTATGCCTACACGCTCCATGCTTGTAAGTCGTCGAGTTTCAAGCGTGGTTTATTACGAAGGCTGCCTCTGTTTTTTAAGAAATGTGAAGCACCTGCGCACGCGCTGTGCAGGCAGAGCACGGAGAGGTTTTGTTCGTTGCAAAATTGCACGCCAACGCTTATGCGGCAACGAATTCCAACTTGACATCCGCAGGCCGGTTTCGTACCATGTTTCGCAAATCTTGCGCTCCTTCTCAAAACACACGAGGCCCGGCGATGAAAACTCTCATTTGCATTCTTGTGCTCGCATGCAACGTAAGCGCAGCGTTGGCGCAACGCTACGTTATTATTGGCGGCGGATTCAGCATGATGCATTTCGCTTCCTCCGATCTCGCCTTGTTTGAGCAAACTTATAACAGTGTCAATATCAACTTTGGGCAAACGGTGTTCTTGCGCGGCTTTGATTTGGGCATTGGCCTAAACGGCGAAGTGAGTTATCGCCACATGGGAAAACGGTCCAAAGCCTTGGCATTCGGCTATCAAGAGCACAGCGCAACGGATATTGCCGCGTTTGCCAACGGCGCGGAACGAAACCTCAAACTCACCGCAAAGCATTTTTATTTGCAACCGAGCTGGGGCTTTGTTAAAAAAAATCTGTTCGTGGAAGGAGTGCTCGCGCTGTTTGTGCAGCGCAAATTTGATTTGCAAAGTCGCTTGATTGGCAGCGATCAACCCAATTCGCTCACGGGAAATTATAGCGGTGAAACCGGTTTGGCGACTGATCTCGGCGTGGCGTTCGGCGCCTTTAGCGGCCCGATTCTTTTGACCTTCAAGGTAACTTATCCGGTGTACAAATCCGGCGGCTCGAATATTTTTACCGACCCTTCTCCCGAAAAAGCAGCACAGCAACTCGAGGCATTCCCCGATGATTTCCTCAGGTATGTGAATCTGCAGTCTTATAAAGGCGTGAGCAGTAAGATTGACGGATTTAAAGTCGCGATCTCGCTCAATTTTGCTTTTCGGTTGTCACCTTTTGAAGAAGAACGTTAAGCCGGCATTGCCGCTGCAAGCAACCAAACTATGACCGACGAAAGAATATGACCTTCCCCACCAAGCGATTCGCGCACATTGTGCTTCTGACCATTGGCCCGCTGGCATGTTCGGCATTGGCGCAGAATAATGCCGTACGTCTGCAATTAGACCATGTGCAGAATTTCAAAGCAGCGCAGCCCATGACTGATCGCGACGGAGGACTTTGGGCATGGCGAAATCTCGAGGGCATAACCTACTCGTCCAACTCCACCCCGCAGCAGAATCTTTCTGGCACTTTTCTCAAACATGTTTTGAGCGCGAACGGCGCGGTGCTCATGACTTTGGAAAAAAACTCGCGTGTCAAGGACTCTCAAGATGCGGCCGGCCTTGTGTTGCGTTGGTTCAATCGCGAGGGCCTCGCGTTCGGTGCGCATGAACTCGCGTGGCATGAGGATGATCCCTTGCCGCAATTCATTTTGAACAACTCCGGCTCCCACGCGCTGATCATCGAGCCAGGCAGCGCGCGCGCAACAATTCTTTCACCAAGCGCGCAAACGTTCATGCTCTTCGAAAATGCACCCTACACGAATGAGCGTCCGGTGCTGCTCGCAGCCAACGACGCGCACTTCTATGTCTTCAGCCAATTCGCGCCGAGCACGACGCAACAAACGCATGCGCCAACGCTGATTTGTTTTGCGCTGAACGGCCAAGAAGAATGGCGGCACGCGCTCGCCGCGGGCACGGTCGGCTCGCTGGCCCTTTCCCCCAGCGGCAAATGGCTCCTTGCGCATCGCTATCACGTGAACCACGGCAAGGTTGAAGCGACAACGATCATTCTCGATGCCGATGGTCGCGAGCGCGCGACGCGTCCCGAATTGTTTCGCGCCGCGGCTTTTTCACAAGACGAGCAGTTCCTCTTTTTGCTCGATCGTCGCGAGCTGCGCTGCGTGGATATGCACACCGGCGCAACCTTGTGGCGCAATCAGCTTCAAGACCACAACGAAATGTTCATTGCATTAACCGCCGCGGAACCGCAAGCTTCGTGCGTCGCGTTGATTGTCGAGAGCGCATTTGAACAAAAGCGTTTTGTTTATAAAAAAGCGCGGCTCGCGGCTTTTACGCCAACCGGCGCGAGGCTAACCGAAACGCAAATCTCCGAAACTTTAAGTTCGCCGCTGTTGCTCGTCAACGCAAAGCAAAACTTGTTGCTCGCTGCCCAAGGGCAATTGCTCCGTTTTAAGTTCGCAACTGTTTCACCTTCACGCTTGGAATAAAGCAGCTATGCGCACGACTGGCTCAACTCATTTTATTTTCGCTGTGCTACTCTTGGCCGCAAACGCGCACGCACAATTTCCGTGGCCGGTGACGCCGTTTAATCAACCGCAATACAGCACCGGCACATTTTGCGAGTATCGCGATACCGCGCCCGCACCGCATTATCACAACGGCACGGACATTCCCAAAGCAGACGGCTCGCCGGTTTATCCCGTGCTCGATGCCGTGATCACCGCGATCGATCCGAACGGCAGCAGCGCTTATGTGCGCGCCGGTCGCTTTGCGTATGTTCACATCATGCCCAACCCGGCTTTAAGCGTGGGCGATTCGGTTTTCACTTCGACAACAATACTGGGCACGATTCTGCCCGGCTTGGGTCATGTGCATTTGACCGAAGGCGAATTCAACAGCGAAGTGAATGCGCTGCGCGCGAGCACGGGCTTGACGCCGAACAACGATGCGTGGCTGCCGGTTATCAATTATGTGCGCTTCTTCCAAGACGGCAGCGGAGTGGAATTCGCGAACAACTCCGTGAGCGGACCGGTTGATATTGTCGCGCACATTTCCGAACACAGCGGTCCGCCGGGAAGTTCAGGCTCACAGTTGAACAACGGCATCTACAAGCTTGGCTATAAAATTTTATCCGCGGATCGCAGCACAGTGGTTTATTCGCCCCCAAACAATGGCTTGCGGTTTCAATTTGATCGCAAGCCGCTCGCCGACGTGCATTATGCTTTTCATCCCGGCCTTTCGAGCACCAGCGCGCACGTGTATTACGTGAATAATTCCGCGAACGCACCGAGCGCGTGGGACACTTCCACTTTGCCTGAAGGCAATTACACCGTGATGGTGTTTGCAGAAGACACGCGCGGCAATGCAGCCACGGCTTACGCCGCGGTGCAAGTGACGCGCAAAGATCAACTCGCGCCCGCGCGGCCGTTGTTGCTTTCTATCACTTCGAGCAATGCCGCAGTCGCGCGTTGGCAAGCCAATGCGGAAAACGATCTACGCGGCTATCGGCTTTATTCTTCCATAGACAACACTGTTTGGCGCTTATTGCAAGACGAAACGATTTTAACCAAGCCCGGCGTCACTGCAAACTTGAGCAGCACGAGTGAAATTTATTTTCGTCTCACCGCGGTCGATACCGTGACGCCGCCCAATGAGAGCGCCCACTCGGATGTGTATGGCTTCGCGCCCGCCTCGCGCACGGAGCGCATTCTGCTCGTTGACGGCTTTGATCGTTTTGGCGGCTCGGGCAGTTGGGCGCAGCCGTGGCATTCGTTCGTATTCACGCACGGCCGCGCGCTTGCACCGAACGGCTTCGCGTTCGAATCATGCGCCAATGAGCAAATCATTTCCGGCGCGATCAATCTGCAAGATTACGACGCCGTGTTTTGGCTGCTCGGCGATGAATCAACCACTGACGAAACTTTTAACAGCACCGAACAAACGCGCGTGAAAGCTTATTTGCAGAACGGCGGCAAGCTCTTCGTCTCCGGCTCGGAAATCGCGTGGGACCTCGACACGGGCGCGCGCGGCAGTGCGAGCGACGAAGCTTTCCTGCGCGACTATTTGAAAGCCGATTATGTGAGCGACGATGCGAATAGTTTTAATGTCAGCGGTGTGAGCAACAACATTTTTTCGGGGTTGAATTTCAGCTATGGCAGCACGCCATATCCCGAAGATTTCCCGGACGCGATCAATGCCGTGAATGGCAGCGTGGTGTGTTTGCGCTATGCGAATGGTCAAAACGCAGGCGTGCAATTCGAAGGCATATTTCCAAACGGAACGCGGGCGGGCAAACTCGTGTATCTCAGCTTTCCTTTTGAGACCATCACCGCGGCATTGGTGCGGCAAGCCGTGATGCAGCGCGTGCTCGATTTTTTCTTTCCTTTGGGCAATGCCGTCGCGGAGCAAGCGCATGAGGTGCCGCAACAATTCACCCTGTTGCAGAATTATCCCAATCCCTTCAACCCCTCGACGAAGTTTCGTTTCGGACTGCCGCAGCCTGCGCACGTGCGTCTTGAAATTTTTGATGTGCTCGGTCGTCGCGTGTGGCAGCAAAGCGAAAAACCGTTCGAAACTGGTTTTCATGAAATCTTGTGGCGCGGCCTCGATGAGAACGGCCAAGCGCTCGCCAGCGGAAATTATTTTTTGCGTATGCTTGCAAAGAGCGCACAAGAGCAACGGCTCGTGCGCGAGATTCGGTTTAGCTTGATCAAGTAACTCGCATGCGCTCAATAAGAAATATTTTGCTTTTTTATGGCTTGTCGCTGCTTCACCGAGGGTTCATCGTTGCTTGTTTACCTCACGTTTATCTTTTCAAGCTAGGTGACTTCAAAGCGACTGCCTCCCGTTACCTCATAGGCTTCAACCGAACGCGCGCAGCGCGAGAGAAAGTCCCCCTTTGAAGGGGGATTTAGGGGGATGTTGGTCACGTGAACAATTTTAAAAGGCATTTTTCAATCGACCAACACCCCCCTGGCCCCCCTCAAGGGGGGAATCATTCGCTTCGGTTGAAGCGAATGCCTTTTACCTGGAATATATTTTCAAGCTTGCATCACAACATTGGCGCGGTTAGGTTCATTTTTTCAGAGGAAGGTTATCAAGCGCTACGACAAACCAGGCGCGTCGGATTTTTTTTCAAAGCACTTAATAAGAAGTTCATTTACCAAAGGAGAAACACAATGTTGACGAAACCGGTTCAGGATGCAATCAATCAGCAAATCAAAAGCGAGTTGCATTCGGCCTATGTGTATTTGGCAATGACGGCCTATTGCGAAGCGCTCAATCTGCGCGGGTTCGCGCATTGGATGCGCATGCAGAGTCAGGAAGAGTTAGGCCACGCCATGAAGCTGTTTGATTATGCGAATGATCGCGGCGGACGCATTACTTTCCAAGCGATTGATGCGCCGCCGTTCGATTTCAAATCGCCGTTGGAGATGATGGAAGAAGTGCTGCACCACGAGCGCAAAGTCACGGCCCTGATCAATGCGCTCTATGAAGTGGCGATCAAAGAGCACGATTATGCGACGCAAGTGCACTTGCAATGGTTCCTCACGGAGCAGGTAGAAGAAGAGAAAAACGCCAGCGAAGTGGTCGAGCAATTGAAAATGGTCAACGCACAACCCTCAGGTCTGTTGCTCTTAGACCGCGAGTTGGGTGCGCGCAGCAACGCGGAATAAATCATACGCATGTTTAGCCACGGCCCGGCCGTGGCTTTTTCTTTCTAAACGAACCTGCCTCGCGACAGTTTACCATAAAAACTCGCGCGCCTGACAACGCACGCTTCCAAGAGCAAAGACCAATGTCAGTTTCCTTCTCCCCTCGCACTGTTTTCATCAGCGGCAGCACCGGCTACATGGGACAACGTTTGATCGCGCTGCTGGTGCAGCGCGGACATCGTGTGCGCGCTTTGGCGCGCGCCGGCTCGGAGAATAAATTGCCGAAGAGTTGTGAAGTTGTGCTCGGCAACGCGCTCGCAGCCGCGTCATTCCAGCATCACATCGCGCCCGCGGATACGTTCGTGCATCTCGTGGGCGTGCCGCATCCGAACCCTTCCAAAGCAGAGCAATTCCGCACGATTGACTTGGCTTCGGTGCACGCCTCCGTACCGGCTGCGCTCGCGGCCAACATAAAACATTTCGTTTATGTCAGTGTTGCGCAACCCGCGCCGATGATGCAAGCCTATGTGCAAGTGCGCGCCGAGTGCGAGCGCATCATTCGTTCGAGCGGATTGCACGCGACGTTCGTACGGCCGTGGTATGTGCTTGGCCCGGGGCATCGCTGGCCCTATCTACTCAAACCGATGTATTGGCTCTTTGAAAAAATTCCAGCCACGCGTGCAACGACAAAGCGGCTCGGCTTGGTAACGTTGGAGCAAATGATGACGACATTGACTTGGGCAATAGAAAATCCGGCGAGCGGCGTGCGCGTGTTGGAGGTGGAGCAGATTCGGCGTGGGAAGCTTTGAAGCGGATTCAAACAATAGCATGTGTGCGATTGAAGCACGCTTGCACGATAAATGGCCGCGCCTCATTTGCCGGCGCGTTTCGCTTTGCGCGTCGTAACACCGGCATCGTTGATGGGCACTTGATTGCCGAAGTGATAGAGGTCAAGCCAACGCAACGGCGGCGCGGCCGCGGGGAAAACGCTTTTCACCAACGCTTGCGGTGAAATGCCGACGCCAAAGAAGTATTCCGCCTTCGCGCGCGGCGTGCCGGCGCGTTGCACGCTATAGCCGAGGCCGATGTGCAGCGGCAGTTTCCAGCGTCGCGCCAAATCATACGTGAGCCAGTGCGTCATGCGATCATAACGCTTCATGCGCTTGCGATCAAACGGATCGGAAAGCGTGCGATAGCTCAAACGCAAATCGATATCTTGGAGCACATGCCAGCGCGGCTTGACGAGCGCCAAACCTGCGCCGAGAAAATTTGCGGCAAAATCAGAATAACTCGCTTCATCGTTTTTGCGGCGGCCATCGATATACTCCATCGTGGTCATGAACGCCGCTGCGGTGCCCGCGCCGATCCAATCCGCGGTGCGCGGTTGCACGCCCGCCCATTGATAAACCCCAGAGACCGCCTGCGTGATGCGATATGCGCCTTGCAAATGCAGCAGCTCATCAAAGTGCATGTAGTGATCTTTGTTCCAATCATTCCCCAACTCAAACGGTTGCGCGACGCCTCCAAAAATTCCATTCATATAATTCAAACCATACACGCCGACCCCAAGCGTGGCTGCTTGCACAGCGATGAGACGATCCCAATGCAGCTTGCGCGGCGTTTGAAATTCCTCCTCGCTCAAAAGCAGCGGCAGCGTATCCACAGGCAACGGCTCCAAACGCAGCGGCAAGCGCGCAGGTTGCGCACTGACGCGCGGCAAAATGAGTGACGGAGCGCTTTCCAACTCCAACTTGTGCTCGTACTCAGGGTAATCTAGTGCGTTTGGCGCAGGCGGCAGCACATCCGAAAACGGCAAAGGAACGCTCGCATCTTCGTGCGAGGCCTTCATGCGCGGGCGCGCGTAATAGTAGAGATTGAGCGCGGTGGGCACTGCCAATGCTAACAGAAGCAGCCAGGGCACAAACGCGGGACGAGGTGTCGTACGCGGTTTGAGCTTACGCTGCAGCTCCAACGAGCGAGCCAGTGACAGGGCAGGCTGACATTTACGTCGAGCCGCGCGTTGTGCGCGCGAGATTACAAAACGCGATGAAGCCGGAGCGTGCTTGGCAAAACGACGCTGATGCCGAAGACGATGTCGCTCTTGCCGAGCCCGTCTTACCGTTTTTTTGTGCATGCGGGCTGCATGATAGCGCATAGCAATGCTGTTATTTTTGAGGAGAGGTAGTCCGCGGAAAGGAATGAGGGCTTCCGCATCGCGTTGGTTTGTGCTGCTCCCGCTAACAGTCTATAATCGCGCTTGAGGTGGGCAAAGCGAGGAGCGCAAACGCCTCGCTTTGATTACAATACCAAAACCGGAAACGGATTGGCGAAAAAATTAACCGTAATTTTTTACTCCGAAACTCAAATGCTCATGAAACGCTTGCGCCGAGATTGACAGACGCCGAGGTTGGCGTTGCGCGAGTTTCACTCAAATCTTTTGGCTTTCGCGCAGGCTGATGCGCTCGTTCGCGAGCAACAAGAATCTCCTCATCATCTTTGACTTCTTTAACGCATCGCACAATACTGCCTGGAGCAAATGCCCAGTGCTCCTCTTCGGGATCGTAATCGAACGTAGGCAACACCCGATAAACATCCCCCCCCAATGCCTCGCCCTGAGCTGGCCGCATGACCGGCGTGCCTTCCTCCAACAATTCCACATAGATCGTTTTAGTATTTAAAACCGTCTCCGCCGACATGTAGCACCTCATCGGACTTATGTGCGCCGAGTTTCCACATTACCGTGACTGCCAGCCCTCTGTGTTATGGAAAACTACAGGACTTCTTTGTTTATTTCAACCGGCAATTTCAAAAAAATTCACAACGTCACATTGCCTCGCCCTATCACCCACTCAATCAAAAACAGCGCCGCAGGAAGATTTTCTTCGAACGTCGGCTTAATTTGGCTTTCAGGCAACTCAAAACCCGGCACGCTGCTGCGCGGGCGCAGTTCAATCGTGATGCCCGGTGCGCCGAACGTTGCCAAGAGCCAATCGCCGGTATCGCCGCTTGCAAGATATAAATCCGAAGCCTGCTCCGGCGTATAGCTTTGGCCATGCACGTCGCGAATGCGATTGGCCATAGCAACCGCGAGACTATCCAGCAAACCACGCTGTGGCGCGGGACTGTTGGTGTTCCCCCATGGATAAAGAATGAGTTGAGAGAAACTGTGATACGAAATCAATGCGACTGGGGGATGCGCCTGTAAAAAATTGCGCACGGCTTGCGTCTCCGGTTCGGAAAAAGCCGCAGGCCCGCGATAGATTTCTGAAAACGTGTCACCGGATGAACCTGGACCGCCCCATGCATGACCATAGTTGCGATTCAAATCCACGCCGAATGTGCCGTCGCGATTGTTGCGGCGATTCTTTCGCCACAGCCTTTGCGAGGTGACGGAGTATTGATGCCCGTCAGGATTAACCATGGGCACGATCCAAATTTCGGCATTGTCCACGAGCGCGGTGATTTGCGGATTTGAGCCATATTCGCGGAGCAGATGCTCGGCGAGCAGATATGGCACATCGACCGCAATCCATTCGCGCGCATGATGCCCGCCAAGAAATACCACGCGCGCTTCCTGCTCTTGCGCCGCAACGTTATCGCTGATTTTGATCGCCCACAGCTCGCGGTTCTCGACGGACTTTCCAATCGAGCTTACTTGCGCGATATTCGCGTGCGTAGCTGCGAGGGCTTGCAAGCTGCTGTCAATTTCGGTATAGGTATGAAATTGCCCGGCATTCGGCCGCGGGTTGTTGTTGCCGCCATCGTCGCAACTGCCGTTGAAGAGCAAGAAAAACGCGAACAACGCTGCGCAGCCATAGCCAATTTTTTCCGAGCGAAAAATAAAGTGCTTCATGGTTTGCCCTCCGTTTGCGAGGCATCCTGCTTCTCAATGCGCAACGACATGCCGGCCGCACGCAAATGATCGAGTTGAATATCAAACGCACGTACGATTGCAGTGTCGCCATTGACCTCCCACAAATCAACTCCGGCATCGACAATTTTTTGCACGTCACTGGAGTCTCGTAATTGCACGTGCGCGAGGCGCTGAATCAGATCCAGCTCCTGCGCGGGAGCAGCGTTCACAGCAAAAGCGGAGAGCGTCTGACTATCGCTGCGTACGATCACGTAAGTCGGCTCTTGCACAATAATCTCCGCACCCGAGTCGCGCAGGCGTTGCAGTTCTTCCGCGCTCTTGTAGGAAATTTTTTTCAATGCATTCGCGCTCGTAGTTTGTGCTTGCTGCACGCTCGATTCCGGCTGCGTCGCGCATGCGGCGAGGCCGAGCACGAGCAGGCTACACCATCCCACTGTTGCCATGGTTTGTCCCTTTCTAAAAAGCAGCGGCAGGGTGAGGAACCGCTGCCGCTGTGATTCAATTGATGAAATGTTCGTAGTAGCTCCGTTAGGAGCCGGAAGTTTAGACCGGTTTGTGCCTGAAGGCATGATCACGAGCTTTTAATTATCGCACGAGCACGAGCTTTTTCACTGCGATTTGATTGCCCGCTTGCAAGCGATAGAAATAAACGCCTGCGGGCAACGCACGGCCCAATTGATCCACGCCTTCCCATGCAATCTCTTGGCGGCCGTTCGCGCGAATCGCATCGCGGCTCGTGAAGCGCGCGACTTCTTGGCCCACGAGATTATAGATGAGCAATTCCGCAGCGCCTTTCGCCGCTCCGGTGTTGAACGCGAGACGAATTTTTTCTTTCGCCGGCGAGAACGGATTCGGATAAGCATCATACAGCGCGAAGCTGTTGGGATCAATCGCCGGTGAGTTGACCGCGCTGGTGTTGCTCTGCTGCTTTGCGGCAACGAGCACAGGATTTTCTTGCAGCGCCTTGAACTCTGCGCCCACAGTCACGGGGCTATTGCCGGGCAACGCGTTCAAGTAGAACAGATTGAAATCAAAGCTGAACTGCCCGCTGATGTTTCTGCCGTCAATGCGAATGCCGAAGTCAGCATACGACTTCAAATCGCCCGTGTCGCTCGTCAGGTTCGTGCCTTCGCCTGTGCCGCCGTTGGCGTTATCGTAGTAATACAGCCGCTGCTGCGCGCCGATACCCGGCACTGAAACCAACGAGATGAATGTGCCGAGATTGCCGGTGTTGACGATCCAATTGACTTTCCCGGTATCAACTTTATCGGCCACGGTTTCCGGCGCGCCGTCAACATTGACGCCGCCGGTATTATAAGCATTATAGAACTTCATGTTCGTGCCCGCAACCGCGGCGCTGAAATCGAAAGACTGCCTTAGCAAGCTCGCGCCAAACGTGCTCGCTTGCGAAGGATCAATCTTCGCGTTCTTAAACGAGGCCAAACTGGAATAGGGAAAAAAGAAAAACGGAAAGGCAAATGAAGTGAGCGAATCCGTGTTCAACTCCGGGAAACCGAGATTGACCGTGGTCTCGCGAATGACGCGCACTTTGCCGCTGACGGCGCGCGTACGGGCTTTGTTGAGGTTGCGATCTTCCGTGGCTTTGTAAGGAAGAAATCCAACAGCATTACCGTTGATGCGCAGCTTTAAGTGATCAATCAAATCCGGCGTGAGCGAGCCGTTGGCTTGTACGATACGCCCATAATTCGGCAAACCGTTCTTCGCATTGTGTGCGGCAACGTAACTCGAACCTTTGACCGTGTCCGCGCCGGTGTTTTGCGGAGCGGGAGTATAACTCATATACGAAGCCGCGGCGGGCGGATTCGTGACGTTGCGAAAGACATAAATCCACGCCTTCTTCGCAGGATCAAGCGGATCGACGATTTCAATCTCCGTCCGTGCATTCCCAATGGCGCCGGCATTATTGAGCCATTTGTCGGTGCTCGCGTGATCTCCGGCATCCTCCGGCATAAAGACGATCTCGTCGTTGGAATCGATAAGGCCGTCCGCCCCGGTGAAGTAACTAAAAGGAGAAGCGTCTTCTTTTTCATCGACCTGAAACGGAATCACCTCGAAGCGATCCAGTGCCGCGTTGTAACGATAGGCCGTCAACTCCGCGATGGGCAAGCCATACATGGCCGAGGAAGATTTATAGGCCTCGAACACAATCGGATCGTACTTGCGCGTCAACGTTTTCGTTTGCGCGTGCAACGCGACTCCCGTTAGCAGCACCACACTGGCGACGAGCGTACAGATTTTCGAATAGCGGTACGACATACTTCTGCACTCCTGGTTAAAAGGTTTGGAAATTTGCCCGTAGGCGCACGCCATCCACTGCGGCGCTGCGAGCAATCAATGTAACGCGCGTGTTGCTACCCATCATTGTGATTCCTTCCCTCCTACCGTGACGCATTTTCCCCTCCCCAAAAAATTTCATCAGCTTTCTGCAACGACTTCATCTGCAACTTCTTCCGCCGAGGTGGCGCGACTTTTTTGTTTGCGCAGCTTGGCTTCGATCTGCTCGAACAGCTTCAAAGTCGCAGCGTCATTTTTGTTTTTATCCAAAGCTTTGCGCAAAACCTCTTTCGCGCGCTCATACCAGCCGCTCTCATAATAATACTGCGCGACCGAATAGTAAACGTGCGCTTGCTTGGTTTTGACCACGAGTTTAGTAACGACTTCGTTCGGGCGAATGCCGAAGCACTTGGCCACGGTGCGCCGGTGTTCGATCAAATATGCGAGCAAGAGCACATTCTCGGCATCGTTGCGCACCAAACTCCCCACCAGCTCCAGCCCTTCCATGAACAGCGTTTCCATCCGCTCGAGGTTTTCTTGTAATTCTTTGAAATGGAGCGCCCAGTTACGCTCGTCATGCGCATAGCGTTCTAAGATGTAGCGCAGCTCTTTCGCCACCATGGCCTTGTGAAAAAGCAGGCCGACGTGATCGATCAGCGTCGTTTCGGAATACGTCGGCACGAGTTTATGTTGCTCATGCCGCTGCAAGGCGCGCTCTGGGCGGCGAAACAACAAATGATGGTCTTCCTTGACGTCATAAAGAGTGGCGCTGATCTTGTTCAGCGTTTCAAACGAAAGCGCATAACGTTCCGCACTTTTCGTGCGATGATGCTTATGAAAAATTTGCCACGCGGCAAGATACCCCTCCACCATATTGCGAATCTTCCAGGGCTTGATCGCGGCAAGATAGGTGCGGTGCGTGGTTTGTTCGAGCATCGAAAGTATTAGGCAAAAGAATTGAAAAATTCCAATTGCAAATTTTCAATTTTAAATTTGCAATGAGTCTGTTGCGAGTTTAACCGCAGCGCTCTTTCTCAAAACCGTCGTCCTGTAAGGACCGTCCCTTGTGCAGGGTATAACTCTTAAAACGAATACAGCGCATTGAACAGAAACTTATAGCTCGCGCGAAACTGCGCGCGGAATTGCGGGCGGAAGCCATAGAGCACGATGCGGCCCTTGCCCAGCGGCACTTCCAACATCGCCGTGCGCTCCGCCAAATAATTTTCTCCCGCAAGCCACCCCGAAAGCAAAAGCCCTGCGGGCGGATAAGTTAGAATCGCGTTGCCTTCTTGTGCGCGAAAGGCCGGGCTATCCACGAAAAAGATCGTTTCTTCTCGTTGCGCGCCGTGCGCCAGCGGATGCGCACTTTGTGCGATCACGCGCAGCACCGAGCCGGGTGCACTGAAACTAGTGCGCTCGACATTTGCCACAACATTCTCCACGCGCAGCCAGAATTTCTTAATGAAAAATATCGCAGCCTCATTTAACGCGAGCACTGTTCCGCCTTCTTCCACAAATCGTTTGAGATTGCGCACGCCCGCTTCACCAATGCCGCCGACATACTCCGCGGGCATTTCTTTATCATCGAAGCCGTCCTCGATCTCAGCGGCATTTTGGTCGGGGAAAATAATTACGTCAAGAGACATTCGCAAGCTTTCTGCTCGCAGCCTCGCATTGTTGACGGAACGATACTCAAAACCGTAATCTTCCAACACAAAGCGCGTCCAGCCTTCATCCATGTTGGAGATTTCACTTTTATAAAGCCCGACGCGTTGCGCGTGAACGGCTTTTTGCTTCGCGCTCGGATTACGTTTGAGCATATGCCATTCGACCGCGCTCGGATTATCATGCGCGCTCGTCAAGCGTTCGGGATTGCGCTGCAACTCTTCGACAACGACGCGCTGTTGCTCGGCCGCAACGATAAAAGTGCCGACCGGCCAAGTTGTACTCTCGTCAATAAATTCTTGTTCCGCACTAAACACGGGCACGCCTTTGCGCAAGAGCATATTCACCGCATGAAACGAAGCATTGTTGCTACGCGAAAGCGCGAAGTAATCGCCGCGCATCGTGCTCACTTTGTTGAAATCGATCTCGCGGAGCAATTCCAAATCAAGTGGAGGCAGCTTCGCGGCTGCAAAAACTTCCACGCCCAAAAACAGCGGCAACGTGTGCGCCGTGACATCATATGGGATGCGCGGCTTGCCGTCGCTGCCGGGAATGAGCGGATAGTTTTGCTTCTCCAACAGAGCCTTCGCAAAACGGCCATAGGGTTGATCCATTCGAATCACGTAATCGCCGCGCTGCGCAGTTCCGCCTTCAAAAGCAAAATCTTTTTTGGCAAAATGAATCTCCACCGCGCCAAGCTGCAAAATGCGCAAAAGATCGAGCAAACCCTGCGGATCACGCTGCGCCGCTGGAATGATAAAAGCCGCAGGCGCATTTTTCGGCGCAATCGCTTTGCGCTGTACTTCAAACAAACTGCGCAGCCAAAATTCGCGATTGAGTGCAGCATGCTGCAAGATGGTCATGGCCGCGGCGAAATCATAATCGACGATGTCGCGCAGTTTCCATTCGCCGCCTTGCCAAGGCAGCGGAAAATTCCATGAAACTTGGCGCGCGTTATAGCCCATGCCCCCGCGCAAATCTTTTGCGGCAATCTTGATCGGCGAGGCCGTGCGTGCGCTCGCCACTTCCGTGAGAAAACGCAAGCCACCATGATAATGTTGATACGCGCGCGCCGGCGTCCACGCGTCGAAGATCGCGTTGCTCACCACTCCCGCTTTGCCCTGCGCGGTGAGTGCGGCTTGCACGTGCGTGCCGAGCATATTGAGCAAAGAGACAATCACGGGATCGACATTCGGCTCGATGGGATCGATATACGGCGGCACGAACAAGCGCGCGCCATTGCTCCCCATTTGGTGCATATCTATGGTCACGTGTGGATGCCACGCATTGTACAGCTTCTCCACGGTCAAGCGCGTTTCTTTTTGCGTGAACATAAACCAATCGCGATTGTTGTCGTGGCCCGTGTATTTGTGATAAAGCTCGGGCAGCGGCGCATCCTCAAACGACGTCTCGACATTCTTGCGATACCAATTCACCACGCGCAATTGGCCGTCGGGATTGTGCGAAGGCACGAGCAGCGTCATCACGTTTTCGAGAATGCTTGCAACTTCCGGCGAGTTGTCCGAGGCGAGATAATATGCCAACTCCGGCGCCATCTGCGTTGCGCCGACTTCCGTCGAATGAATCGCGCAATTGATGAGCACAATGCTGCGGCCTCGTTTGAACGCTTCCTCTCTCTCCTGCTCGCCGAGCTTGCGCGGATCGGCCAAGCGCGTTTGCAGATTTTGCCATTCGCTCAAACGTCGCAAATTTTCCGGCGTGCTGATAAAGGCAACAATGAAGTCATTGCCCTCCGTGGTCTTGCCGAGATTTTGCAAGAGCACGCGCTCGGAAGCAGCATCGAGCGCTTTGAAGTAAGCGAGGATTTGATGATAGTCCGCAAGCTTTTTATCGCTGCCCAAACGAAAGCCGAAATGTGTTTCCGGCTTGGGCAAATCGTTCGCAGGGTGAGAGGAATGAACCTCGGAGAAAAGGAGCGCGAGTAGAAATAAAACGAGAGCGGGAGCAGAAACCAAGCGGAGACGAAGGGCGATTGACACGCGGGAGAGCCTTTCCTGAGTTCTCGTATTCAAAGCATGAGTTCGCAACGCGGGCAATATGAGAAAGTTCACGTGGAAAGGCAAGCTGAGATTTGCGCCGAAAACAAACCTTGAATGGTAAAATGATTCTGCTATATTTTTGTCAATCACAGAACACCTCAAAGGCAACGGAGGGCGGGCGTGAAAACCGATTCGTTCTTTCATCGCCTCTTTCGCGATTTTCCCGAAGCGTTCTTCGCGCTCATCGGCGAAAATCAAAAGAAGGCCAAGCAGTACAAATTCACCTCGGTCGAAGTAAAAGAAACCGCGTTCCGCTTCGACGGCATCTTTCAACCCAAACTCAAGCGCGATCACTTCTACTTTGTCGAAGTGCAATTTCAAAAGCGGCCGCGCTTTTATCCGCGCCTGTTTGCGGAAATTTATCTCTACCTCGCGCAGCACAATATCCCCAATGATTGGCGCGCGGTAGTGATTTTTCCCAAACGCGCGATTGACCCTGGCATCCATCGCCATTATCGCGAGCTATTCGAGAGCGGCCGGTTGCTGTGCATCTATTTGGAAGACTTGCCTCAAACAGAGCGCGAGCAGTTTCCAACCAACATTTTGGAGATCATCGCCGCCTCCGAATCACAAGTTTTATCTACCGTCAAAAAGATAACCAAGCAACTGCCCAAGCACATTCGCAGCGTCCCGAAGCAAGAAAGAATCATCGATTTGCTCGTCACTTTGCTGATGAGAAAATTCCCCCGAATTACACGAAAGGAGGTTTTGCAAATGATGACGCCGTTTCTCTCTGATATTAAAAAGTCGCGCGCCTATCAAGAAATTGCCGCGGAAGGCCGACTGGAAAAAACCCGCGAGATCGCCAAAACCATGCTCAAGAAAAAAATGGCGCCCAAGCTGATTGAAGAAATCACCGGCCTCTCCGCCAGAGAAATTCGTGCGCTCAACAAAGAATTCGCAGCGCGCAAGAATTGAATTCGCCTCGACGCGCATGAAAGTTCTTCCTCCACGAAACTTGCATGCGCGTTTTAGTTTTGCATGAACAAAACCACCAGGCTTCACCTATGAAAATCTCTTTGCGCATGCAATTCCTCGCGCTGCTCGTCGCACTCCCCCTTCTCCTCTCATTCACTCCCAACCCGCCGCACGACACCATCGTCAAACTCACGCTGCTGCAAATCAACGATGTGTATGAAATCACGCCCGTGGGCGGCGGCAAAGAAGGCGGCATGGCGCGCGTCGCCACCGTGCGCAAACAATTGCTCGCGCAGAATCCGAATACTTTCACCGTGCTCGCCGGCGATCTCTTCAGCCCCTCGGCGCTCGGCACTGCGAAAGTTGACGGCGAGCGCCTCGACGGCAAACAAATGATCGCCACGCTCAATGCGCTCGGCTTAAACTATTGCGCCTTTGGCAATCACGAATTCGATCTCAAAGAGCAGCCGTTTCTGCAGCGTCTCGCCGAGTCGCGCTTCACGTGGGTTGCGAGCAATGCGTTTGATCGCAACCAAAAATCTTTTCCCAATGTAGCGGAGAACATCGTCTTCACGGTTTCGAATGCTTCAAACCAACAAGTGCGAGTCGGCCTCTTCGCCGTCACGCTCACCAAGAACGATCCCGAGTATGTCACGTTCAGCGCCCCGCTCGAAACGGCAAAAGCGCAAGTCAAAGCGCTGCGCGACAAAGTCGATATTCTCATCGCGCTCACTCATCTCACAATTGAAGACGATATAAAGCTTGCGCAGCAACTACCCGACATCGACTTGATTCTCGGCGGGCACGAACACGAGAACGTGCAACTCTGGCGCGGCCCGGATTTCACGCCCATCTTCAAAGCCGATGCCAACGCGCGCTCGGTTTATATTCACGACCTCGCCTTCGACACCGAAACCAAGCGCATGCACATCACTTCACGCTTGCAGCCGATCAACAATACAATCGCCGAAGACGCGGAAGTAAATCAAGTCGTGCAGCAGTGGGTGGAAAAAGGCCTTAGCGCGTTTCGGCAAATGGGCTTAGATCCCGCCAAAGTTGTGACCACCACCGATACTACACTCGATGGCCGCGAGTCCAGCGTGCGCAATCACGCCACGCAGCTCACGAATATCATCACCGCCTCTTTTCTCGCCGCTGCGCCGAACGCCGAGCTTGCGATTTTCAACGGCGGCTCGATTCGCATCGACGATGAACTCCCGCCCGGCAACATCACCGAATACGATGTCATTCGCGTTCTGCCCTTTGGCGGCGCACTCACGCTCGTCGAAATGAAAGGCACGCTCTTGCGTCGCGTGCTCGAACAAGGCGTTGCCAACAAAGGCAGCGGCGGCTATTTGCAAACCGCAAACGTGAGCTTCAGCGAAGCGAAGAACATGTGGCTCATCAACGGCGCCGCGCTCGACGGTCGCCGCAATTATCAAGTCGCCATCTCGGATTTTTTAATCAGCGGCAAAGAGCAGGGACTCGACTACCTCGATCGCCAAAATCCCGAACTGCGCGTCATCAACGACAACGTCCTCGAAGTGCGCCGCGCGCTCATCAATCAACTGCAAAAAACTTTTGGGAAGTGATAAGCCCGTAGTAACGCCTTCAGGCGTTCATCTCCAATTGGATTCCAACGCCTGAAGGCGTCACTACGAACGTTTTATCATTGAAATGCAGGAGGGAAAAATGAGGCGAGTGCTTACTTCATGCACGACACCGGGGTTTTCTTTTTTGCTTTGTCGCTGCTTCACCTAGGGTCCATCTCCGTTTGTTTCTCTAAGTGGCCTTTTCAAAGCAGAGTGACTTCACAGCGATGGCATCCTACTGCTAGCCCACATTTTCAAAATGAGCTTTGCTCTTCTGCTTCTTACAACGGCTCTGCGCTCTTCTTCAATTCAACACGCGGCGCAACCTCCCTCCGCTGTCGCATCGCCTCCGCCAGCACGAGACAGGCAGCATGGCTCATCGATAATGACGACGCGCCGACTTTCATCGGAATGTGAAAGAACCCGTCGCACAACTCCCGCATCGCGCCGGATAAACCGCGACGCTCCCCGCCGATTGCCAACAACACCGGCGTCGCCAGCTTGGCATCAAACATCGTGCGCTTCGCGCCCGCGATGGCTCCCCAAAATTTTAAGCCCAAACGTTTCAGCGGCAACAATTCCTTCTCCGCGTTTTCAATTTGCGCGAGCGGCAAACGCTCGAACGCGCCGGAAGAAGCGCGCGACACGGCCGCGCCTTCGAAATTCCACACATGCTTTTTGAGCAGCACGGCATGCGCGCCCAGCGCTTCCGCGGAGCGCAGCGTGTATCCCAAATTCTGCGCGTCCTCCGTGCCTTCGAGCAGCAAGAGCAACGGCGGCTCGTTCAACTTCTCGCAGAGTTCGAACAACTTCTCCGCGGCGAACGGCGGTTTCTCGCCGCACAGCGCAGCCACGCCGCCGTGCGAACGGCCTTTCGTCATGGCACTCAGCTCGTCCGCGAGCACATACTTGATCGGAATATTTTGCGCTTGTGCTTCGGCTTCCACTTCACGCGCACCCGGCGAAGCACTGCCCTGCTTGATCAGCACAAGCTGCACGCGGCGCTGACGCGCGCGCAACGCGGGCAACACGCATTGTTTGCCTTCGAGCGTTTCCCTCATAACGTCGAAGCCAGATACGCCGCGCCCAACAACGCCGCATGATCATCGCGAATCACATACAGCGGCGTCTTCTGCACGAAGCCAGTCAAGCGGCCTTTGTTCAAATAAGCAGCGACAACGGAGCCGTCGCGCAGCTTCGGCAAAATTTTCGGAGGCATGCCGCCGCCGAGATAAATCCCGCCCGTGGCCCACACCGTGAGCACCATGTTGCTCGCTTGCGCGCCGAGCACGGAAATAAAAATATCCAACGCGCGCACACAAATCTCGAACTCATGATTGAGCGCCGCATTCGAAATCACCGCAGCTTGATTGTCCGTTTGCATGCGTGCACGCAATGCTTCCGGCTCAATTGCGCGCGCAGTATCTTTCAAGAAATTGTAGATATTGATCAACCCCGGCCCGGAGAGTACACGCTCATAGCTCACGTGGTGATGCTGTGCTTGCAAATATTGCAAGAGCGCGATCTCGGTTTCATTCGTCGGCGCGAAATCCACGTGGCCGCCTTCCGAAGCAATCACTTCATTATGATTCGGGCCGCGAATGAGAAAGCCCTCGCCTAAGCCCGTGCCCGGCGCGAGCACGCCATAGATTTTTTCCGTGCCCGTCAACTCGCCGCGATGGAGCACAATCAAATCTTCTTCCCGCAAAAACGGAACGGCCGCAGTTGTCGCAACCAGATCATTCACCAAACGCACCGCGTTGCTGCCGAGCATATCTGCGAGACGCGCCTCATCCAACTCCCAAGCGAGATTGGCCGGGCGCGCTTTGCCGTCAACAATCGGCGCGGGAATGCCGATGCACACTTTCGACACGCGCGCGTTGTGCTTGCGCAAAAAAGTCTGCACGACTTCCTCCACGCCGGAAAACTCCGCACTGTTGAAAGTCTCGGTTTGCTGCCGCGCGAAAGAGCCGTCTTTGAATTGATACAAAGCCAACCGCGCCTTCGTGCCGCCGACATCGCCTGCGAGGATCATGAGTTTTTCCTAATACGCTCGTAGTAACGCCTTCAGGCGTTTGGTGCAAATTGAAGCGAAATGCCTAAAGGCCATCACTACAAACAGTTTTTCATTCTTTCACTTCGAAAAACATATTATCAATCAATCGCGTCTTGCCGATACGCATGGCGAGCGCAATGACAAACTTTCCGCGCAACTCTTCCAGCGGATGCAGCCGCTCGCGATCAACCACGGCGATATACTCGATCACCGGCGCGGCGACTTCACGCGTAATCAAATCCGTCATGGCGGCGACGACGTCGTTCGCGCCGCGCGCGCCGTTTGCGATCATCTGCTCCGCGAGTTGCAGCGCGCGATAAAGCGCCGCGGCTTGTTTGCGCTCTTCCGGTTGGAGATAAACATTGCGCGAGCTCATCGCCAAGCCGTCCGGCTCGCGCAGCGTTGGGCCGATCACGATTTCAATCGGCATGCGCAGATCGCGCACCATGCGTTCGAGCACGAGCGCTTGTTGCGCGTCTTTCTGCCCAAACGCCGCAAGCTGCGGCTGCACGATATTGAAGAGCAAGCCGACCACGGTCGTCACGCCGCGAAAATGCCCCGGACGAAACGGGCCGCAGAGATTTTCCGTCAACTCGCTCACTTCAATATGCGTGCGAAAATTTTCCGGGTAGATTTCTTCCGCGGGGGGATGAAAGACCATGTCACACTCAGCTTGGGCGCAGAGCTGCATATCGCGCTGCAAATCGCGCGGATAGCGCGCGAGATCTTCATTCACGCCAAACTGAATAGGATTGACGAAGATGCTCGTCACGAGCACATCGCAGCGCGGTCGGAGCAAACGCATCAAACTCAAATGGCCCTCGTGCAAATAACCCATCGTGGGCACAAAGCCGATGCGTTTGCCCTGCGCGCGAAGCACAAGGCAAGCCTCCTGCATTGCATCGACCGAATCGATCAACAATGGCAACATTGCATGACAATGAGATTGAAAAGGTTTGATGAAAGGCCGATGACAGAAAAATGAAAGACAGAAAAATAAGGCTGCATGGAGAGTGGCCAGCAGGCTCAATATTTCTGTCCTCTCATTTTTCTGTCTTCGCTGTTTTCGGGGATACTGGTATGAGCTATTGCGCCGGAATCGCCAGCACAACCTCGATGCGGCGATTTTGCGCGCGGCCTTCTTCGGTTTCGTTGCTCGCAATCGGCGCACTCTCGCCATAGCCCACGGCCTGCACTTGCTCCGGCGCGAGGTTCATGTTCGCGAGCAAGTATTGTTGAATGGCAATCGCGCGTTCGGTGGAAATTCTTTGATTATTGCTGTCATTGCCGAGGCCGTCGGTGTGGCCCTCAATCGAAATCGCAGCGTTGGGGTAAATGCGAATCGCGCGCTGCAGCTTGGTGAGCAGCGAAAAATATTGCGGCTGAATCACGGCTTTGCCCGAAGGGAAGGTCAACGCCAGCATGCGAATGCGATAGAGATTTTCACTCTCCTGCAAAATTTTCGCTTCCGTCGGCTCGAACGTCGCGAGCAACGCTTTCTGCCGCTCCTCGCGGCGTTGGCGCTCGGCCTGCAATTCCTGCTGCTTGCGTTTCTCTTTCTCAAGCTGCGATTCGAGCCCGACTTGCGCTTCGCGAATGTTGTTCAACTCGCGGCTCAAATCTTCCATGCGCGTGCTCATCTTGCTCACTTCCGCGCTTAAACTGCGCCGCTCTTCGCGCAGTGATTTGATGGCTTGACGAATGTCATTCACCGGCTTATCTGTGCCCTCTAAAAATTGCGGATTGAAGTCAAGCTCTTTGGAGATGCTGGCGATTTGGTTTTGCTGCTCGAGAAGCATTTTTTCCCATTGCCGCTCATCGAGCTTCACGCGCTGGATCTGCTCCGCAAGTTGTGTGGCATGTTTGATTTCATATTCCGCGGCCTCGGCTTTTTCACGCGCCGTGCCCGCGGCGTAACGATCCGAGTTCAAAGTTTTCTCGGCCTCCGCGAGCAACGCTTCGGCTTTGCCAAACGTGAGCGGCGCGAGCCGGTCAACTTTCACTTCGCGCGCTTTGATGATTCGATTGCGCACTTCGCCGATCACACTGCCTTTAATCGCCTGCAGCTCGGCTTCGCGAAACACGCGCTCGGCCTCTTCCGCTCTCTTCTTCGCGCCGATGCGGTCGCCGCTTTCAAACTTGCGCGCGGCCTCGAGAAAAAAACGATCCGCGGTGGCATAACTTTCCTGCGCATATTGCGGCGCATTGCTATCGAGCGCGTCATTCCGCGCTTTGAGCGCGCCTTCCAATTCCACCTTGCCGACTTTCGCGGTATTCACCGCCGCGTCCAAGTCCGTGGAAACTTCGCGCAGCTTGGTGTTGATCTCGTTGAGCGAGCGGCCGCGCTTAAAATCGTCGCGCGCTTCGTTATACTTTTTGAACGCGCGCGCGAACACGTCCGGCGAAAGAATATCCGCTTGCACGGTACGCGCTTGGCCGATCTTTTCTTGCACCTTGCCGAAAATTTGTTGGTACAATTGCTCGTCTTGCGCTTGTGCTTGCGCCGAGTTCACGAGCAGCAAACCGAGCACAAACGCCGACACAACCATGAGTCGTTGCATAAAGCTCCTCCCGTTGAGGTTGATAATCCTTCACTGAGGTAAGGTGCAGCGTCGCCATCTCAAGATCAGGTAAGATGCCTGCGCTGCACTCCGTTGCGGTTGATACTTCTTTCCTTGAATTGAATACTGCCACGAATCAAATAAGAACAAAGGCGAATGTTGGCAAGCGCTTTATTTAGTGGTCTCGAAAGCAAATCAGAGTGGCCAGTGCAACAAGCGGCTGCCGTGAATGACGGTTAAAATTTCAAGATAATCGCTCTTGGTTTCATAGATGATGCGATAGCGCTTGTAGAAGATTTCGCGAACATTATCGTCGTATGCCTCCGGCACCCTTCTTCCTTGCAGGGGAAATAGCGCCAACAGCTCCACGGCGGCGATGATTTTTTCCACCACGAGCTTGGCATAATACGGAGAGTCGCGCGCGATATATTCGGCGATGCTTTCCAAATCCGCTAGGCTTTCGGGCGACCAAATTATCTTAACCATTTCTCCAAACGTCTTTTCGCTTCTTCATGCGAAATGCCCTTGCCGGCTTTGATTTGTTCTTGCGCAATAAAAATTTTTCGTTGCACCCACAGCGCCTCCATCACATCATCGAAGGAGCACGAGTCGGGGAGATTTTGAATAAGTTCCAGAGTCTTTTCTTTAGTCTGCATATCGCGCTTCTCCTATAATTAGCTTACTGTGAATCAAGCAATCGCTTCGGCAATTCTCGCAACGCGGCATCAAACCGTTGCCCGCGCGCTTCTTCCGACGTGCTGCGCAAACGGTATTTCACTTCCACAGGAATGCCCTGCTCGCCGACGCTGAACATGGAAGCGATCTCACGTTAGAGAAAAGGGTGAAGAGCATTCGCCCTCACGGAAAATGATACACATTTGCCGCGACACTCTCAAAGCCTTTTTCCCGCAAAAAAAATTGGCAATACATCACGAATTGCACGGCGCAAGATAACAAAAATATCGCGCGATGGCAAGCGCTGCGAGCGCGCTATCTTGCGCTCACCTTCGGCCATTCCAATTCAAAGCCTTGTTGCCGCAGCTTCGTTTGAAAATCCGCCAACAACTTTTCCTGATTGCGGATACGACGCGGCGTTTGACCGGTTTGCAACGCTTGCGCGGCGAGCAGGCCCGCGGCCTCGCCGATATTCCATTCCACCGGATGCAAACGATAGCAGCCGTTGGTGATATGCGTCGTGCCGATATTTTTGCACGCGGGCAGCAAATTTTCCATGCGCTGCGGCAAGAGCGCGCCGAGCGGAATTTGAAACGGCAACGAACTGATGTCGATATAATTGTCCCCGCCCGTGCTCATGTGCAGATCAATGCGATAAGAGCCGACGCCCACCGTGTCTTTGAAAATTTCCGCGCTCACTTCCTCCGCTTTCTTGCCGAGCAATTGCATGCGCGCCTGCGTGCCCACGTGTTGCTCGCGCACCGTGAACTCCGCGCGAATGCGGCGCGACTCGCGCACGTAGACCGCTTTTGCCAAGCCGTCTTCCGTGCCCACAACATCCGGCCGCAAGCGCAAGCCCGGCCAGCCTTGTTTGCCGTCCGCGCGCGGCGCTTCGGTTTGCAGCCAATAGAGCAACGCCAAGCTCAGTTGCCCCGCGCGTGCATGATGCCGTTGCGCCTCGGCCTCCGGCACTTCATACAACGGCCCGAGGAAATAATCGTTCATCGGCCAATTCACGATGGTCACCTCCCGCGCAAAGGCATTCGTCAAAAAATTCTTTCGATCAAAAATGCGGCGATAGCTCATGAGGTTGAGTTGGCCCGGCGCAACTTCTTCGCGCTCCGGATCAAACCCGAGCGCGAGCGGCTGCAGCGTTTGCGGATTCGAATGCGCCAACGCGAGTAACTTGCCCGGCCACGCGGGCTTGAGTTGCGGCACATAGTCACGCCAAAACGCATACTCTTCCGGTTTTGCAATCGTGTGGTCTTCCCCGGCGCGATGCTCCATCGCAAAGCACCACGTGCATGCTTGCATGTTCAAAGGCTGCGCGGTTTGCGGCGCGTGCGGCTCGCCGGTTTCTTTTTGGGATTCAAAGCCGGTGACATACTCCGTGCGTGTGAGCGGCAACAAATCGCCAAGCTCCGTGGCGTCGAGAAAATATTTCGCAATGAGCACGCGCTCCGCTCCGGTTTGCAAACTTTTCATGCGCAGCGCACGCACAGAGTCGCCGTCAACTTCCGCAGCGAGCGCTTTATGCTGGAGCAACAAAATAAGCTGCCCGCTTGCAACATACGGCGCGAGCATGGCCTCCAACACTGCAAGCGCAACACGCGGCTCATGCGCCAAGCGCGTCACCGCGGCATTGCCGGGATTGAGATGCACATTCGCGCGCGCCGCCTCGGTGAGCGGAAAGTGCTCGCGATAATAGGCGCGCACGGCATTGCGATACGCGCGATACGAACGTGTGCAACCAAACGATTCAATCCACGGATGCTCATCGAGCGGCACGGCCTGCGCAGTGACTTGCCCGCCGATCCAATCGGTGGCTTCGGTCATGATGACGCGGCTGCCATTGCGCAATGCCGCAAGCGCCGCGGCCACACCGCCAAATCCCCCGCCGGCAATAACTATATCCGCGGCCAACTCATTGCCATAACGCATGAGCTTCGGCAAGAGCAGCGCTGCGGTTGCTTGTTTTAGAAAGCTGCGTCGGGTGAGCATGAGGGTTGAGTGAGGAGAGAGGTTGGTTTTGAACTCGGCAAAGCAAGTGGGCTTGTGTTGCTTGAAAAAAATGATCGCGTCCGTAAAAAGAATTCACCATTCATCGTTAATCATGCAGATCGTTTCGGTAGCTGCCGAAGAAGCCTGATGCTGAAGCATAAGGCAAGGAGATGCAAGCCCCGTGAACGGGGCTGTCGCCCAGTGGGTATGAACCCCGCTTGCGGGGTTTCCACCTTTTAGCCTGATGCTTACAGCATCAGGCGGAGGTGGGCAGCATCACGAGTGCAAAATTCAGGTAGTACCTGAATTTTACATGGAGGATGATCAGAGCCGCGATGGGCAAGGGGTTGATCGCGATGCCAATCCACGTATTGGGTGGGGCAAAAAAAATTTGCACAAGAGGCACGCTTTTAACTCCGCTAGGAGTGCGATGTTTCTAGTACAGAATCGCACCAGATCTCCAAAACTCCGTTAGGAGTGACATGTTTGATTTTCACCGTGAAGCCTGCGCCAATTCAACGAAATCTACATGCCACTCCTTCGGAGTTCTGGAACATCCATGAGCCGAACTTTCTTTCTATAAACATCTCACTCCTAGCGGAGTCGTGTGTGGCTCGTCTTTAGCTTCTGCCTGATGGCTACCACATGCAAAATTCAGGTAATAGAATTTTGATTCTGCCTCGTTGGCCTTGCGCACGACATTTCTAAAAAATTTTTCTAGCCGCTCGCTAGCGCTCGCTCTGCAAAAGCTACATCATAAGCCAAAGCAACAGCCAAAGATTAAGAGCCAAAAAAGAAAAAGGCTCAAAGAGTCGATTGTCCTCAGCGCACAGCACGAACGTGCTTGTAGCTGCCAACGTCAGTGAGGGAGCAACCACCAAGGAAATCGACCACCCACGCCCGCCCCGTGCCTGCCTGATCCGCGGTCCAAATCCAGCGCT
The DNA here is from genome assembly GCA_041918175.1 of bacterium. Taxonomy (GTDB): domain Bacteria; phylum Zhuqueibacterota; class Zhuqueibacteria; order Zhuqueibacterales; family Zhuqueibacteraceae; genus JABWAN01. The sequence continues at coordinate 10,234 of JAYRWE010000105.1, read as the reverse complement.
GCGCCTTATCAAACTCCGGTGCGATATACAAATCACCGTTCTTCGTTTCGCGCTCCATTAAAGACATTGCCTCCTCCAAAGTGGGCAAACGCCAATCCTCATAACCGGCAAAACGCTTTTGATTCAAATCGCGAACGTATTTCTCGGCTTGCTCAAATGTGATGTTTTGGGCGGAGCCCGCTTGTTGCCAGGTCAAACCCGTGGCATGATCGACGACCAACTTCTCACCGCCGTGCTCGGCTCGTTCATATTGGTGCTGAATGCCCTTGCCATTCGAATTATAATCGCGGTCATAAAAATTTTTATCTCGAAGCATCTGCTTCACGTCTTCTTCCGACAGCTTATCCTTCGGCTCAACGCGCAGCTTGAGAGTGGGTTGGCGAGCTTGTGCCGGTTTGGGCGAAGGCACAAGCGCGCGCAGCCGCTCCACTTCTTTTTGCAAGGCCGCAATCTCCACGGCCTTTTGCGCAGCCGCTTGCTCTGTGTTCTTCAACTCGTTTTGTGCGCGTTGATGCTCGGCTTGCAGCTTTTGCCATTGGCTCGGGGCAATGGCGCTTTTGAGCAACGTCTCTTTCTCGCGCAGTTGCTGCTCGGCCTCGTTCAGTTGGCGGCGCAGGTTCTCGGCAATGGCATTGGTTATAAACGTTTCTTCCGGCTTGAAATCTTGCACCGGGTTGCTCGGGCTACGGCTCCACTTCTCCAACTCTTGCAACGACTCGATAATCTGCGCCTGCAAATGCTGCAGGCCTTCAACGGATTGCTCGTAGATTAAACAGCGGTAGTTATTGATGTCAAAGGGAAGGTCTTTGGCGCTTTGCGCGATCATAATGGTTTTGTTGCCGAGGCTATGCGCCACGCCCATTTCATAAAACACATTCGGGTTCTGGTCTGTGATCTCCGCGATCACGACGTCGCTGCGAAACAAATGCTCGATGATTTTACGATTGATATTGAAGTGGCCCTTCAACTGATCCACGCGCACGGCTTCGAATCCCGCTTGCTTGCAAGCCGGCGCGATGCCATATGTGAATACTTCCTTCCGCTCTTTGCTGAACGGCATGATGACGAAACAGAGTTTGGGAGTTGCGGTCATGGTTCGGGTTGCCCCTTGGGATATTCCCACATGAGCTGCGGGAGTCGTTCTTTGGTTTGATAAAGCTCGCGTCCGGTCTCGGCCACGAGCACGAGCGGCACACGTTGTTGTTTGAGTTTGCCTAAAATTTTGGACAACCAGCGGCGATGAAAACCACAACCCTTCGCAAAGCCGCGCCAACGCTTTTGGAGTTTCAAGCCCGCGGCTTCGGCCAATGGCTTCGCATCTTGCTCGAACGCTTCATAATAGCAGCCGATTTGAATCAAACAGAGCGAGCCTTTAAAATGTTTTTGCAGCCAGCGCACTTGCTGCCGGAGCCTAGGCACGCGCCGCAACGGCCGGTCGCGGCGGACAAGACGGCGCGAAGATAAAGCAAAAAAGCGCCGCAGAAAACTAAATTCTTTCCACAATCGGGCTTCGCAGCGCCGCGCTTGCGCGTGCGTGAAATGCCCGAGATACGAGTTCACGGTCGCGAGGCATTTCTGTAACGTCTCCTCGTCAAAGCGCCACACGAGCGCATGCTCGCCCGCCGGAGGACACAATTGCGCGCGCGCCTTTCTGAGCTTGGCTTTGAGATTGCCCACGACGCGCCGGCGCACGAGAGTATAATTGTGCCGCACGATGAACCCGGCGAAGTCCACGCCGCCCGCGACCAGCGCTAGTCGCGTCGCATGCGGATTGAGCTGCACGCGCAAACGCGCGCCGGTGAAATCCGAAATGCGCCACGCCCATTCGCGCAAGCGCTCGACTTCGTGATCGAGCAAGAGCACGTCGTCAACGTAGCGCATGTAATAACGGCATTTCAGCTCGTGCTTGATGAACTGATCGAGCGCATTCAAATAAACATTCGCGAAGAATTGGCTGGTAAGATTGCCGATGGGCAGGCCGCAAAATGCCGGCGCGTGAAAGAGCGATTTGTGCGTCGGTAAACCGTGGCGCAAGTTGTCCCGATCGTGCAGCACGTAATCTTGTGTGGGATCATGAAACACGAGCACGCGCAAGAGCCAGAGCAGCGCGTCGTCATTGCAGCGCGCGGCCAGCATGTCGAAGAGCAAGCGTCGGTCAATGCTCATGAAAAAGTTGTGGAGGTCGAGCTTGAGATAATAGGCGGGAAGTTTGCCGTTGGCGGTGATTTGCCGGAGAAAATGTTGGAGGGCCGAAACCGCAGCGTGCGTACCTTTGTTCGGACGGCAGGCATAGGAGTGATGAATGAAGACGCGCTCCCACGCCGGCGCGAGCGCGGCATAAACCAAGTGGTGGACGATGCGATCCCGAAAGTCCGCGGCAAAAACTTCGCGGCGCTTGGGTCTCTCCGTGTAAAAACAGATCGAGGTGGAAGGCTGATAACGCCGCTCCCGCAACTCGGCAACGAGATCGAGAAGGTTCGCTTCGTGATCGCGTTCGAATGCCAGCGCGCTCGGCTTGTTCCGCTTGGTGCGGCGGCAGGCCAAATACGCGCGATACACCTGCGGGAAATTGAAGAGCGGATGATGATTTTCCTCAGCGCACAGCACGAACGTGTTTGTTGTTGCCAACGTCATTGTGGTTGCAATTACCATTGTTGAAATTGACCACCCACGCCCGCCCCGTGCCTTGCCCCGATACTTGCGGTCCGCTATGTAGCCCCGGCCCCTTGTCCCGCCCCGCCTCCTTGGAATGAAATGGAAGCGGACGGCGTGGGCCGCTGTCAAAGCCGATATTGCCGTGCTCGTGACAATGCCCCACAAGGGGGCAAGGCTACGTGACCCGCGTCCAATCCATCTCCGACAGCGCAGAGTAGGATTGCCGGTTTGCGAATGCCCCGCGAAATTAAACGAGGCGATCGGGGTGCACAATCATCGGTCGGCGCGCGCCGGCTCCGCACTTGCGTGCGGAGAGGCTTCTGGCCGTCCACTTTTTTGCTGCGTCTTTCTCAGCCAGCCTTCGTTCTGCCGGCACATGTCCACCACCTGGTTGATACTGTGTTGAAACGAATTGAAATTTTGAAAGGCTTTCACGTCTTTGCACATGCGAATGGTGATCTTTAAATCTTCCAAGCGCTCGCGGTTTTCCAACAACAACGGCGCGCGGGCTTCGGCGTCATTCGCGTCGTTCGCGCGGCGAATCAGACGAACGACTTCGCGCGCCAATTCTCTTAGCTCCGCGCCCACGCTATATTTGTGATAGCGGCTGAACCCGCGCACGATCTCTTCGAAGTAGAGCATGAGATCGTAAGCCTTTTTGTAGATGGGAAGGTGCTCGTATTGGGCCATGACGTTTTCCAAGAGCGTGTTTGAAAAGTCCCGCTAACCCCATGAGCGTCAAGTTAAGCTGCTTGCCTTAATCCCGTTAGGGATGAAATGTTTATAGTCATGGATTCTTGTTCGTTTTTCAAACTCCGTTAGGAGTGCAATGTGAGAATCGGATTGCGAATTGACAAATCTTATGATCCCGAGGATCGACGACATGCCACTCCTAACGGAGTTTCTTAATCCATTACCATCTTCAGCTATAAACATGACACTCCTAGCGGAGTTTGAAAGCGTTGAAGCTCTACAAAATGTAATGCCGAGTGCATTAACTCCTTAGCTTGACACCTATGCCCCCGAATCCCCTCAAGGGGCGAATAGCCGGGTGCGCCATTTTTCAAATACGCTCTTAAAAATTTTTCTAGCCGCTCGCTAGCGCTCGCTCTGTTTAAAAGCAAAAACACTGCTACAGCCAAAGATTAAGAGCCAAAAAAGAAAAAGCCTCAAAGAGTCGATTGTCCTCAGCGCACAGCACGAACGTGAGCGCCGTAGCCAACGACATTGAGGTCGCAACCACCAAAGTCGAAACCGACCACCCACGCCCGCCCCGCGCCGTACTTATCTGAAGTCCAAATCCACCATTGCTTCCGATCAAACAAGGGATCGAGATACAACTCTCCGTACTTCTTCGGCTCCATGAGCGACATCGCCTCCTCCAGGGTGGGCAAACGCCAATCATGATAGCCGGCAAAACCTTTCGCGTTCAATGCGACAATATACTCTTGGGCCTTTGCATAAGTCAAGTATTCTGTCGTGCCGGATTGCTGCCACGTGTGCGGCCCGTTGCGCCGTCATACACCACTTGCTCGCCGCCGGCGTTGCGCTTCTCGTATTGATGCGTGAGGCCTTTCCCTTCTTTGTTCCAGTAACTGTCAAAGTAATTTTTCGCCTTCAACATGCTTTGCACTTGCTCCACGGACAAAGAATCTGAAGAACGAAGGCCCGATGCAGGCTGCGCCAACTCAGTCCGGCTCGTGGAACTGCGCGGCCCGGGCAGCTCGGTTCGAGTTTGGGGCGGTGGCTGGTTCACAGAAGAATCTTTTTCCGCTTGCGCTAGCTCCGGCTCGGGCAAAGGTTTCGCGGGCACGGTGGGGCTGCTATAACGCAGGCCCGCGTTGCCTTCCTGCTCCACGCGATAGGTGGGCGGCTTTTGCGAAGGCGGCGCTTTATCCACAAAACGGTTTTTATAAGTGAAGCCGATCTGTTTTTCATCGCGAAAGACGAGCGCGAGCGGCTGCTCGGGCCGCAGGTTAACGGGCAGATTGGTCCATTCCAGTTGGTTGATATTGCGCGCCGTGGCCGTCACGATCAACTCAAACGGCGGTTTGCCATTGGGAAGCTGCGTCACCGGCTTGGGCGTAAACCGAAACGCGACCTTCGTGATGTGCTTCACGTCCGAGGGAAGGCGGCGCATTTCGATATCGGCCATCTTATTCACGCCAAAATATTTATCGCCGGGCGCCATAAACTGCGCATAGCTTTCCATTTGGCGATATTCATTGCCCGCCTCGTCGCGCACACGAAACGCGAAGAAGGGTTCGGCATAGCGCGGATCGTTCGGTGGAATTTGCGGCAGACCTTGCACTGTGGTTTCAAATTCAAAGTAAGTCACGCCGCTGCTGTCGGTAACGCGCTCCACCGGCAATTCGGAAGTGACGAGACGGCCCTGGCTGTGAAAAGCGACTTCCACACGCAAGGTTTCTTCCGCCGCTTGCAGCTTACTCGCCACGCGGCCAAAGAGCATGCGATCTTGCGGGCTGTCGGGCGAAGCAGAAATCTTCGCTTCGACCACAGGCGCTTGCGTGGAAAAGAGCACGCGCAAGGTCGTCATTTCAATAGCGCCGGCAAAGCTCACGCGCAACACGTGCATGCCGTCTTGCACAGAAGTGTCAGGCAAGCCGTGAACGAGCACATCGAAACGCCATTGCTGCGGCTGGGTGTTGGGCAAAGGCATTGCGGCGGAGGGAAAACGCAAGCCGCTGAACTCCACGTCGAGCGCGGCATTGCGATCAGCCTTTTCATTCACGGCATAAATCACAATTCCGGAATCGGGTCGCGTGATCGGCTTGAGCAAACCAAAGTGCGGGGCTTCGCTGCGGAAGATTTGCCATTCCCACGGCTTGGCCAACAAAAGGCCGAGCACCAATGGCAAAGCGAGCTTCCACCATTCGAAGCGGCGCGCGGCTTTCGCGTCATCGGGTTTTGGAGGAAGAGATTTTGGGGACATAGCAATGACAAGTAGATGGGTTACAAATCAACGCACAAAAATATAGTTGTTCAATGATGCCTGCGCCTGAAGGCGCTACTACGAACGCTTTACGAACGCTCGCCTTTCATCACCGTATAATACAATCCCGCGGCGAGCAACAGGCCGACAAACCAGGAATACGTATAAATCTGATCGAAGAACGCGGGAAAAATTTTCGAATGCGTGGCCGCGTTGATAAAGCCGGGCACGTTGGGTAACACGGCGAGAAAGAGCACGAGCACGGCTTTCCAATTCACGCCGTTGGTGTAGCTGTAAATGCCCGTGCGCGAATACAGGTCTTCGACTTTGAGCACGCGTTTGCGCAGAATGAAATAATCGCAGAGCATGATGCCGCCAATCGGCCCGAGCAACGCACTATAGCCGATGAGCCAAACAAAAATATAATTGCCGAGATCAGCCACGAGTTTCCACGGCATGATGACGATGCCGATCACGGCCGTAATCAAGCCGCCGGTTTTGAACGAAATGCGCGTGGGTTTGAGATTGGAAAAATCATTCGCCGGCGAAACCACGTTCGCCGCGATGTTGGTGGTGAGCGTCGCGATAATGATGGAGAGCAAAGAGAGAATCACGATGACGGGCGAATCAAAACGCGCGAGCAGTTGCACCGGATCCCAAATCGCCTGGCCGTAAACCACGACCGTGGCGCACGTGACCGCGATGCCAATGAAAGAGTACAAGGCCATGGTCGTTGGCAAGCCGTAAAATTGCCCGAGCATTTGATCTTTCTGGCTGCGCGCGAACCGCGAGAAATCAGGAATGTTGAGCGAGAGCGTGGCCCAAAATCCGACCATGCCGGTGAGGCTCGGAAAAAATATTTTCCAAAACGAGACGCTCTCCGCGCCCGCACTGCTCTTGACTTTGGCCACGGTTTCCGCGGAGAGAATGACGCTCATTCCGCCCGCAGCGCTCACGGCCCAATAGAGCAATCCAAGCCCGACGAAGATGAGAAACGGCGCGGACAACGTTTCGAGCCAGCGAATCGACTCGATGCCGGAGAGAATGATGGCGACATTGATGAGCCAAAAAATCATGAAGCAACCGAACTGCGGCAATGAAATGCCAAGCCCCGCAATGACTTGATCATCGACGCCGGGCTTGAGACCGAAGAGCACGCCGAGCAGCGTGTAGATTGCGCTGCCGCCAATCCACGTTTGAATGCCGAACCAGCCGCACGCCACGATCGCCCGCATGAGCGCCGCGATATTCGAGCCGATGGTGCCGAACGAAGCGCGCAAGAGCACGGGAAACGGAATGCCGTACTTCGTGCCCGCGTGCGCATTGAGCACCATGGGCGCGAGCACAATCACGTTGCCGAGAATAATCGTGAACATCGCTTGCTGCCAACTCATGCCCGCGTCGATCAAACCCGCGGCGAGCATATATGTGGGAATGCACACGGCCATGCCGATCCACAGCGCGGCAATGTTCCAACGCGACCATTTGCGCTGTGCCAGCGTGGTGGGCGCGAGGTCTTCGTTGAACAGATCGGAGTGCGCCATCGCAGCGCGCGCGGCGACGATGCGTGAGGTGTCGATGTCGCGATTCGTTCCGTTTGGGTTCGGCATGTTTTCTCCGCAAGAGGTGAGAGGCGGTTGCGCTCAAGCTCAACCACGGCTTGGCCGTGGTTTGCTTTTGACTCGGATTGCAAAGCACGCCACGGCCAAGCCGTGGCAGAGCAGAATTAACGCTCAACCACGGCTTGGCCGTGGTTTGCTTTTGATTCGGTTTGCAAAGCATGCCACGGCCAAGCCGTGGCGGAGCAGTAATGCGCTGCTCTTTTGATCTTCAAGTATAATGAACAACTACGCCTAAAGGCGTTACTACGAACGTTCAGGTTCATCGCACCAGTTCAATCACATAAATCTCCCCTTCATCCATCACATCAAAAGCAATGCGATTGCCCACGCCCCACGAGGGATTCATTTCAAGCACGTCCGCAGTGTTGGTGACATTCGTTTTCTCGGAGCCGTCCGCCTTGATGGTGTAAATATCCGCGCTGAGAAATTGGTGGCCGTCGTCGCCGCTAATCATATACACGAGATAATCACTCGTTGGCGACCACTGCGGGCGATGCCCGGGACCGAGATCGAGCAAGCCGGAGCCGTCCACGTTCATCACATGCAGGTTGCCGCCTTTCACTTCAAACGCGACTTTGCTGCGATCGGGTGCGAGCACGAGGTTGAGGCATTGTTGCTCCGCCAGCGGCGCAAATGTTTTGTATTGCATGTCCGCAAGATTGCCGAGCGCAATGTTGCCGTCCTTCAAAAAATGTATCGGCGCGCGAGTTTGCGTTGCGGCAGCATTGGGCGCGGCTTTGCCGGTGTCGAACACTTCAATTTGATCGCGATTGAACATGTAAACTTTGTCGTTGTTCGCCGACCAATGCGGCAATCCGGGCATGAACGTGCGATAATCGGTGAGTTGTTTGGTCTCGTTGGTGGTTAGATCAAAAAGCTTGACCGCGTTGTAGCGACGATTGTTTTCAAACTTCGCGACGCGGCTCAAGAGCATGTGCGAATCCGAAGACCATTCGAACGCAAAGCCCGCAGCATCTTCATCGCTCACTTGCCGCAAGCCCGAGCCGTCGCTGTTCATCACCCACAAACCGTGATAGCGCATCTCAGTGAAAGCGAGCTTCGTTCCATCGGGCGACCAGCGCGGGTTCATGAAATATTTCCCTTCACCGCCGGCGATTTTGCGCGCGGCTTCGCGGGTTTTCCACTCCGCGTATGAGGGGCTTGCGCCCATCACAAAAATTGCAAGCAAGCAGACGAAAAAAGTGTGCATCGATTTCTCCGATTGGGTTTATAAAAAAAGCAAAAGCTTCAGACAGAAAAATAAAGCCGTGATTTGACGAGCGAAGCCGAGGTTAGCATTCTACCTGAATTTTGTACGCGTGATGCCACCGACCTCCACCTGATGCTGTAAGCATCAGGCTAAAAGGTGAAAGCGATCTAAAGATCGCTAAACACACATTGGGTGACAGCCCCGTTCACGGGGCTTGCATCTCCTAGCCTGATGCTTGCAGCATCAGGCGATGGCTTTTCGTGTGCTTCGCGTGTTTCGTGGGCAGCCAAGCAGCTATGCCGTCTTCCTCTTTGTAACCAACCAATGCACCAACGCGAGCATGGCGGTGGCAATGATCGCCAACAGCTCGGCATAGCCCATATTAAAAACCAAATAGAGCGCGAACACAATTCCGAGCGCGGCGAACACCGGCCCAAACGGCAAACGAAACGCTTCGGCCTGCGGCTGCTCTTTGCGCAGCTTGAGCAAGGCCAAACACACTACGCCATACGTGAATAAGCGCGCGACTGCAGAAAGCGAAGCATTCCATTTAAAGCTGCCGACCAGTGTGAGCGCAAAGAGCAACACGCCGAACACGACAATCGAAACATGCGGGGTGCGAAACTTGGGATGAATTGCGGCAAACCAGGCGGGGAAATCTTTGCCCTCGGCCATCGCAAACGTGAGGCGCGGCGCATTCAACATGGCCGAACTCAAATAGCCATACACGGAAATCATCGCGCCGAATGTGATGAAAATCGCACCGCCCGCGCCCATGAGCACGCGCGCCGCTTCGGCCAGCGGGCGTTTCGTGGTTTCCGGCGCAGCGAGCGCGGCCACGACCACGTACTGAATTAAAGTATAAAACACCGCGCACGTAAGCAATGCCACAAATAACGCGAAGGGCGCATCGCGCCGTGGATTTTTCATCTCGCCGCTCGGCATGAGCGCGGCTTCAAATCCGCCGTACGCGAACATCAACAGCAGCAGCGCCTGCGGCCAATCGCCTGTGGGGTTCGTGGCCGGCGCGATGGCGGCGTTGTCGCGCAAAAGCAAGAGGCCGACGCCGATGAAGATCGTCAGCGGCAAAAGCTTGGCGATCGTGAAGAAGTTGCTGGTTTGCGCGCCCACGCTTACGCCGCGATAATTGATCGCAATCAAGCCGCCGATTAAGAGCGTGAGCAATGCGAAGCGCCAAACGAAGGTCGTCGCGTCCGGCCAAAACTCCGCGAGATAATCGACGAACAGATTCGCATTCGCAGCCGCGGAGGCGAGACGCACCAACCATGCGAGCCAGCCGACTTGCAAACTCACAAAATGGCCGAACACGGCGCGCGCGTAGAGATAAGGCCCGCCGGCCTCGCGAAATTGCGAGGCAACTTCCGCGAAACAAGCCATGATGATGCCGATGCCCGCGGCCGCGATCAAAAATGCATACGGACTCGCCGGGCCGAGCAAACCCGCAATGGTGGAAGGCAATCCGAAGATACCGCTGCCGATAATGGAATTGATGACGAGCGCGGCCAAAGTCCAACGCCCGATAACGCGAACGAGGCCGGTGGTAGGTTGGGTCATGAAAGGCTCATGCTGAGTGCGAGGCCAAATTGATTGGGGCAATATGTGAAGTTTCGCCTTGAAAATCAAAACGCGAATGCTTACAGCATTTTTCAGATGAGTGTTCAGGGTAAATGATATTATATTGGGGTATGAAAACATACCCCCTCGAACTTCGCCAGCGCATCGTGGATGCCGTTGATCAACAACTCGGCACGATTGCAGAGCTGGCTCAAATCT
>JAYRWE010000104.1:0-8882 GCA_041918175.1 bacterium | reverse complement strand
GACTTCAACTTGGCTTTTAGCCGACTGCGGAAGCGAGTATCTCTGAAGAGCCCGGTGCTGGAAAACTGCACGCCGGGATCCGTGCGGGGGGCACGGGGAAACCCGTGTCCCTACCGCGACCGGCGATTTCGGGAAGTAATTTTCAGACGCGCACCTAGAAGCCGACGCATTACCGAGACTTGCTCATTGCAACTCAGCGTATTCGCACCTCGGAGATCATTCGATGTTATTGCGAAGAAAGCACTATGGAAAAATATTCATCAGCTATCGCCGGACCGATGCTTCTGGAGTAGCCGGGCGACTCAGCGACACTTTGGGCGCATACTTTGGCGATGAGCGCGTGTTTCGAGACATCGAGGATATTGCCGGCGGTGCTAACTTTGGAAATGTGATTGAGCAAAACTTACAATCGGCAGACGCCGTGATTGTATTGATCGGTCCAAGCTGGCTCACCATAACCGACAGCAAGGGCCAGCGCCGACTTGATGATCCGGATGATTGGGTCGCGCTGGAAATTGCCGCGGCGCTGCGCTTGGGAATATCGGTCTATCCAGTTTTGATAGAAAACACTTCCATGCCTCGGGAAGAGGAACTGCCCGAAAAACTCAAGCCGTTGTCCCGCTGCAATGCGCTGTCGATTACGGACAAACGCTGGAAGTACGATGTACTGCGGTTGGGGCGCGTCATCTCATTCGACATCCCCTCTGCCAGCGAAAGGAAACTGGATTTGGTGAGAGCCGTTATTTCTCTTGTGTTGTTGGCCACGCTTACTTTTGCCGCGGGCATCATCACTTGGAATTTTCTCCAGAAGAGCGATAAGCTTCTTCAACTTTGGCAGTCCGGAGTACCTTTTGTAGGAATCGGGGCGAGCACTCTGCTTTTATATTCCATTGTCGGTTTGGTGGAAGAAAGCCGGCAGCGTTTTATTTACGCGAGCATATGGTCCGGAGCCGTGGGCGGTCTCATATTTTTTATTCTGATGATCATCTTTGAAGATACGCAAGAGCCGATGGTCACATTTTTTGGCGCAACTCTCGTGACAAGCCTGATGTTCGCGCTCATGAACATGTCAGGCTTCAAGTCGAAATAAGTATCGGCGGGGAAGATGATGGAAGATTGAAGAGCGTTGGGCTTCGGATGGATTAAAATCCTTACTTTGTTCGGCTCTCAAATCCCTCCACGCGATAATTAAACTCGAACGACAAGCTGTTGCTCCACGTTTCATCGAAGATGGTTTTGTAGCGCGTGCCGTCGCTTGGGCCAACGGGCTTGCCATAGGAATAAAACCAATTCACCACGGGCGAGCCGGTGAAGCCGAGCGCAATCCAATAGCGGCCGGGCGTGAGTTTTAAATTTGATTTGGCAAAGTCGAATGACTGCCAACGATAGCCCGGACGAATGCTCATACTTTCGACTGCCACAAACTCGCTCGTGGCGAGACGCGCGCCGGGCATCGCATTTTCATCCTGCAAAATTTCAATCCACAGCGAACCTTCGCCGCCATATTTTTGCAAGGCGAGCGCAATGCGCCGCAACTCCAGCGGCTCTTTGAGCACGAACACTTGCGCGTATTGCGCCGAACGCGTGACGTACTCCGCGGTTTCCACCAAAAAATTTTTGCGCAGCTCTTGTGCGCCATCGCTCGCCGTCGAGACCTCGCGCACGAAGGCGAAGTTTACGCCTTCGGGAAATTCGAGATTGCCGAAGATGATCGGTTTGTCCTGCGCGGGTTTTGGCGAATCAACTTTCGGTGCGTCCTTGGGCGCATCGGCTTTGGGTGCGTCTTTGGGCGGAGCTGGGGAGGGCGTCGCATCCGCGACATAGGGCACGAACGTCGCTTTCACTTCCGGGGAGAGCAACAAACTTTTCGGGCCATAACGCTGCCGCTTCGCTGTGATCGTGGATTCATCTATCGGGAAGTCGGCGTTGATCGTCTCTTCAAATTCGGGCTGGCCTTGCACGCCGCGCGCAACGGTCCAACGGATCAAGCCGTCTTGCGTGGTCTCTTCATTATCGAGGCCGACTTCGATGCGAATATAGCGATTGCTGGTGAAAAGCTGCGTTTGTTGCGGATCAAACGGCACCCAGCCGAGGTCGGGAAAATAAACATCAATCCACGAATGCCTGCCCTGCGCCATGCCGAGCGTGAGATTGCCGCCCTCCACGCGCGCATCATAGGTTTTCTTGAGCGTCACGCCATTGACGACGCGCACGGGAATGCCGACGGAGCGCAACAATGCCGCGGCGAGATGCGAATAGTTTTGGCAATTGCCCTTGCCGGTTTCGAAGGAATAGCTCGCCTCATAACTTTCCGGAACGAGCACATAAGTCATGTGATCGATCACCCACGCGAGCACGCGCTGCACGGCATCAAACTCTGTGGTCACACCGTTCGTCAACTCTTTTGCCTTGGCAAGAATGCGCGGATCATTGGCCGGCACTTGTTTCGTGGCTTGCAAATAGACTCGCTCCGCGCCAGCAATCGCGCCGAGCGGAAACGGCGCCGTGGTGGCAAGCGGCGCAAGTTGCAACCAATTCGCTGCGGTGAGCGAAACACTGGCCGTAATGGGTGCACTCGGCGCAACCCAAGTCGCGACGAGAATTTTATTGCCGCGCGCATCGACGCGCTCTTCTTGATTCGTCGGCAGCGGTTGGAAATCAAAACGCACGTCGCTGATTTCTTGATTGTATGTCGGCGATTGGAACGAGGCCGGCACCACGGTGCTGATGATGAGCGACTTCATGCCGCTCATCGGCACGATGCGTTGCGCCAGTTCATACTTGATGCGCGCGTTTTGTTTGCCGGCGAGAATGTAATTCTCGGCTTGCGTCTGCGTGGCGTGGAGGGCAAATAGCGCAGAAAAACAAATGATGCCGTAGAGTTTGAAGCGAAGCATATTGACTCCTTCTAATTGTCGTTGTGCCGCGAAGATGGTAGCAAGGCATATTCAGAAAGTCAAGGGAGGCGCGTTGCCATGCGTGCAATCGCTGCAAAGGGAAAGACAGCCCTCCGCAAAAATGGCGGTTTCATTCTCGGGGGAAAAAATCCTCGGCGCGATTTCTTTCATGTGAGGGTACGCGCGGCTCAAATATGCTACACGGTCGCGTGTGCGCTTCATATTCACACACGGCATGGCATAAATTCGCAGTTGCAATTTCTCTGCGAAAAAGTTATCATTTCGCCGAACTGAAAAGGGAGTGGCAATGAATACTCATGACCAAAACCAATCGCCACGCGCGTATCTCGACCGCTCGCTCGACGAGTTGTTCGCCGAATTGGAGAGTTATGATGAGCGCCCGCCGGTCATTCTGCGCGGCGGCGGAACGATGCGCGGCCTCGGGTCGTTGTGGAGCAGCGTCGAGCCGCGTTTGCGCCAAAAGATTTGCGTTGAGTGGAACTGGTGCGCGCGCCGCGAGAACTACACATTTCAAAATCAGGAGACGTTGGTGATTGCACTCGCGGAAATGCTCACCAATCGGTTCATGCCGCAAAACGTGCCCGTGGTCTTGCTCGCTTCCATTGCCGTGAAAGTGGGATTGGACAAATTGTGCGCATGCAGCCCGGTGCCGAATGCGGCTGAAGGCGCAGCGTAATCGTTCTTTTGCAAAGGAGTCTTTATGTTTGAAAATAAAAATACTGGAGGCTGGGCGCTCGCGCTCGTCGCGCTTGGATTGTTCCTCAGTTTGGTGTTGCGCGATTTGATTCGCAAAGAAAATCCGCCGGAGGAAGATCCCGTTGTCGCCGCCATAATGCCGCAGCAAGAAGAAGCGCCTCGCCGAGTTGATGATTGGGCCGAACGCTTCGAGCGCGTAACCACGCAGTGCCTGCCGTTTATTGTTACCCTCCAACATACGACGATAAGCCACGCGCAGTCGCAAACACAATTCTCCGGCGTGTTGATGTCTGCCGAGGGCTATGTTCTCACGAATGCGCGACTCGTCGGCGCAGCGCGACAAGTGACCGCGACCTTGAGCAATAAAAAAGTACTCATCGGCGAAGTGCTGGGAGTCGATACGAGGACGGAGCTCGCGGTGGTAAAGGTAACGGCCAAAGGCTTGAAGGGCATTCGCCAAGGCAACTCAGACGATTTGCGTCCGGGGCAGTGGGTGGTTGCGCTCGGCAATGCGGCTCTAGATCGACATGCTGCAACCGCAGGCATCGTTAGCGTGAAAGGCAGAGGGAATGTTTGGCTGGCTGAGGCAGAAGACTTTTTGCAAACGGATGCGAAGATCAGCGCGAATAACCTCGGCGGCGCATTGGTCGATTTGCAGGGCCGGCTTGTTGGGATTAATCGCGATGCGCCCGAGCAAGAAAGCGGCAGCAATTATGTCGTTCCGATAAATCTCGCGCGCGAAGTGATGCGACGCATCCTGGCCGAGGGCAAATTTGAGCGCGGCGCCTTAGCAGTCGAGTTGCAGGAGTTGGATCAAAACCTCGCGCGCGGCTTGCGTTGGTCCGAAGCCAGCGGCGCACTCGTTTCTGCCGTGCGCGCGGAAGCAGCGCACTCCGCTGCGGAGATGCAACGCGGCGATGTGATCACAAAATGGGGCGAGAAAAAAATCACGAGCGCGTGGCTCTTGCGGGAACTCGCGGCCGCCACCAAGCCGGGCACGACGATACCGATTACGATCTTTCGCGGCGGCGCGGAATTGCAGCGCACCGTGACTGTCGTCGCATCCGAGACAAGTGCGCAAACAGGCATTGATGAACGCATTGCGCAAGCGCAGCATTTTGGTTTGGAGGTCGAGCCGCTAACGCCGGCCTATGTGCGCGAGTTGAAGTTGGCCGCGCATACGCACGGCGTCGTTGTTGCGCATGTGCAACGCGCAAGTGCTGCTGATCTCGCGGGCATTCGTACTGGGGATATTATACAAGAGTGGGAGGGAAGAGCGGTGACGGGTGTGCGGGAGTTTCGCGCACGTCTCGCGCTTGCGCCCAGTGCGCCCGCAGTGCTGGTTTATGTGCTCCGCCACGCACGCGGTTTCTATTGTGCGCTTGCGACTAGCGCACCAACGGCAGAGCACGCGGCTCCATAAACCAAAAGCTTTTCTTTTATTAAAAAAAAGCTTGCGAAAGTTTTGAAACCAAACAACGGCGCAGCAGCCACCACACGCGGGAGAAATTCGCAATCCTAATGTTCTCGGCTATCGATCCTGATGTGCGTGTCGTGCTACCGGCGCCAGGCGTTCGGCTCTCAACCTTCGCAAGCTAGCAGATGGACTTTTTAGTAACAACAGACCCCTTGTGAGCGCCAAGCGGCTGCTTCTTGTTTTGCATTTTCCCACACCGCATTTTTCACCCACCCATTGCCGGCACACACCGAACAATCGCGCACGAACCCCGCAACGGTGAGCATGCGCTTTTCTTGTTTGGTGCTCACGCGCAGCGCTTGTTGAAACAAAGCTTGTTGAAAAACTTTTTTATGCCCGCTGCATAGCGGACAGGGTTGAATGTTGACAACTTCCATGGCGTCCCTGCCTTTGAATGATTGCGCCAGGGCAAGCCCGGTGCGATGAGCGAATGGAGTTTATTTCAACCGAATTTGATACTCTCCCATCTTGCGCGAAAGCGTCGAGCGCGGAATGCCCAGTTCGCGCGCGATCGTGTCTTGCGAGGCTTCCGTATTTTTCATCAATGCCCGCAAAATGATTTGCTTCTCGACGTGGTTCAAGTATTCCGGCAGCGTAAATTTGCGCTGCGGCACGCGATCAAAATTCGCGATGAGTTTGTAGGTTTCCACTTCGCGATCGATGATCTGCACCAAGTCGTTAAAGCCGGTGCCTTTGGTGAGCAAAGCCTTGGCCCCGAAACGCAGATAGTTGCGGCGCTCTTCCGGCGCCAGGCTCACGCCGGTAAACACCACCACGGGCAAATCGCGCAAATGGGCAAACTTCTTGTCGAAAAGCATCACTTCGAAAAATTGCAAACCGCTCATGCCCTGCAACTGATGATCGAGCACGATCAAATCGATGGGGTAGTTTTCCAACGCGGCAAACCCCTCCTCCGCATCGGCCGCAAACAGCGTTTTGTAACCCGCGATGCGAAACACCACCGCCAAATTCTCCTGCAATGCCGTATCGTCTTCCAGCAACAGCAACGTACCTTTGGGATGCGGAATCATAACCGGGCCTCGCGCCATGTGAGCGTTGCAACTGCAAATCGAAATTTATTCTTCCAAGTACGACAAGTAATTCGCTTGCGTCATCGGGCGCGGCAACGTGTGCAGCGGAACGACTTTGTGGCGCGCGGCCAGCTCGTGTTCCAGCATTTGCACCAGCTCGCTGAAGCCGCGATCTTTGAGGAACACCGCTTTTACGCCCATGCGAAACAGCCGCCACTTTTCATTTAACGCCAAAGGATAATCCGTCATCACGAGCACCGGCAGACCTTTCGCCACGTGAAAACTTTTATCCAACACGAGGGTTTCCAAAAACTGTTGGCAGGTCATGTCCGCGAGGCGATGATTCATCACAATCACGTCCACGTGATAGTTTTGCAACGCGGCAAAACCCTCCATCGCATCGCGCGCAAAACGCGCCTCAAAACCGGCTAAACGCAAAGTAACTGCAAGGTATTGTTGTAAGCGAACGTCCTCCTCAAGCAACAGCACTGTGCCTTTCACGAGCGGCACCATAGAGACTCCTCACAAAGTTCATAGGCGATTCTTTATTGCCTCCCCTCGAATCGCAGGATTTGCTCGGTTAAACTAACAGAAAGCATGCCATCCAACGAAGGCAACGCGGTGGGCAAGGCAACAAGCTCTAAGCTTATGAATCAAATAAATCTTGAGCGGAGAGGGAAGGCGGGAGGGCGCGATGAAATTGTAATAACTTAATACACCGGTTCATGAATGGACGTTTACAAATGCGCGCGGCGATTGCGCACGTCAGTTGGCTCCTTCAAAATTTCGCGCAGGATTGCATGCGACGGGAGACTGCCAATCCAGCACAGGCGCATGCGCGTCTGCGGGAATAGCGGGGCGCAATGTTTTGCGATCCATTGCGGAGTTGTGTATGGCGCGCCATTGATCTCGACCGTATGGGCAGCCCGCGCGCGAGATTCAGGTAGCATCTGAATCTTGCATTGGTGAAATCGCCAACCTCCGCCTGATGCTGAAGCATCAGGCTAAAAGGTGGAAGCGATCTAATGAAATTTGACGATCAAGTTCGGTAATGGGTTACTTTGAACTCATCCCCCGCCCCTTCTCTTAAAAAGCTGACCATTGCCCATATCTCCGGCCGCTGGACACAGGCGGCGCGGGTGCAGCTCTCGTAATCTTCCACATCGCGGTGAGATCGTCGAGGCGTTGCAGGCCGAGCCATAAGGTCTGTGTGCCGGGCTCGCCATCGCTTTTGCCGCCGAGACTTGCAGTCATGTGCATAGCCTCGCGCAAGGTCGGCGGTTGTTCGGGAACGCTGGCGCTGCCGGTTTTATAAGCCACGAGCGCTTGCAACTGCGCTTCTTCAAAAAACACGGTGCACGGCACCTCCGGCACTTCGCGGCCGAGCTTGGTCAAATGAAAAATGCGCCACGCCACCACGAGATCTATGGCCAAACACGCTTCGAGACTCTCCGCGTCTCCAAGTTGGCGCTGTTCAATGTTGCAACCGCTCTTGAGCGTGCGATGATAAACTTCGATGCCCCACCGTGCGCAATACCACTGCAACTTTTCCGTGGCGTCTTCAAACGTCGCGACCACGAGCGTGGTGAGCAGCATCCAGCACAAAGGTTCTTTGACTTCCGCGGGCGCATGCACTTCTTCGGCAACGAGCGCCCATATCGTCAACTCGCCGAGCTTGGGTTTGCGCTTGGGCGGTTTGAGTTTCACCTCCGCAAAACGAATTTCAAGCGCAGCCACGCGCGCAGGACGCGAGCCTTGACGCGGCACGTGCACTTCTTGAACACCGGCCGCGGGCAAGGCTTTGACATGCTCCCACAAATGGCCTTGCCCTTCGGCGAGCAAACGATCACGCTCGGCGCGCACCAACAGTTTGGGATTGGCCGGATCGCGCAGCGCTTCGCAGAACAACTCGTAAATATCCGCCTCGCGATCGCCCATGCTGACGAAGAGCGTGTCAGGGCATTGGCGTTGCGCCTCGGCCACGGCGCGATAACTCACGAGCCACTTGTTGCTTTCTTTTTGTTCGATCGGCAGATCGTGACAGTGCTTGCGCTTGCCGTGCTGCTTCGCATCGCGCGCCCAACATTGCACGTGCAACAAACCCAGCGGCGTGCGCGCAAGATTGAACGCCAGGGTGTCGTGCAGCACCAAACCAAACGCGCCTTCTTTCTTGGTGCCAATCGGGCCGAGATTTTCCGTGGCCGGATGCGCGCTGTAATTCAAAAACGAAGTGTCTTGCGGCACCAACACGACTTGCTCTTGCGCGCAACGGTGCTTCGTCGCGTCATAATGCGGTGCCAACAATTTTTCCATCGAGACTTTTTTGTTTTCAAAAAAAAGATACGCGGCTTTGGTCTTCGCGCGAGTGCCGCAGGCTTGCGGAATGTTCGCTTGCGGCCGCGCATAAAAATCGCGCGCGAGGGTTTGCAAACGCTGCACGCGACGAGGATCGCCCAACGCCGCCGCACCAAATTCTTCTTCCGCCCAATCCGCGGGCGTGGGGCCATAGGTGTCAAGTTAAGCACCTAGGGCTTCAAGCAAAACTAAAGGATAAATTCTTTTTTTGTTCTTCCCTTTGAGACAGCGTTTCGTGATAAACGTAAGCGCGTTGGCTAGAAATTTTTTCCCGGTCGCGGGTTGTTGCACAATCGCGAGGAGCCACATCAACCCGACGATTTGAAGATGCTTTGTGGCTTGAAACATACTGACCTCGCGATGCGCCGTCAGCCACGCATAGTTGCGCGCCGCAAAACAAATTTT
>JAYRWE010000103.1:0-14234 GCA_041918175.1 bacterium | reverse complement strand
CCTCACGACGCGTCAATGGACTCTCATAGAGTTGTTACGCTGTCGCCGCTTGACGTCAAAACCAGAACACGCGGAGCAACCCTTGAAAACCTTTCCCCTGCTTCAAATAACATAGTCCACGATTAAGTGGAGAGCTACCACGAAGAGAAGTGTCGGCCAAATTTTGCAGGTCATGAATCTTGGGCGGCCGTCCGGCCATTGCAATCAAAGCCTTCACCCCGCATTCCGCTACATATCCGACAAGATAACCGGCATTATCAAAACGGCCTTCCAATAGGAGAAGCTTGGCGTCTCGCAAGTGCCGGCTCGCCGCCGAAGCAAAGTCTTCAATCACAGTATTCGCCATATTGCGCTTTCTCAAGATTCGTTTGTAAAAGTCAAACGTGAGGTAATTCTAAAAACTCTCCTCCCGATAAACCTCTTTCCCCTCCAACAACGTCAGCAACACCTTCGCGCGATGAATCTCGTGCGGCGCGATTTGAAAGAGATTGCGGTCGAGCACGATCACGTCCGCGGCTTTGCCGACTTCCAACGAGCCAGTGAATTTTTCCTGATGATTCACAAACGCGCCGTTGATGGTATATGCCGCGAGCATTGTCGGGAGATCGACAATCTCCTCGGCGATCCATGCTTTGCCGCTCGTGTCTGCGAGACTACGGCGCGTGACGGCGACTTGAATGGCATCAAGTGGATTCATTGATGAGACGGACCAATCGCTGCCGCCGGCGAGAGTCGCGCCGGTTTTGGCGACGCTGGCAATGGGATAAAGCCAACGCGAGCGCGAGGGGCCGAGCACCGGCTCCGTGAGGTCGGTGATGTACCAATCTGCATAAGCCCAGAGCGCTTGAAACGTCGCAACCACGTTGAGCTGCTTGAAGCGCGGAATGTCGTTCGGATCGATCAGCTCCAAATGCGCGAGGTGGTGCCGCGCGTCGCGTTTGCCGTTGGTGCGTTGCGCCGACTCAAGCGCGTCGAGCGTCATGCGAATCGCGTGGTCGCCGATGGCGTGCGTGTGAATTTGAAAGCCGGCTTTATCAAGCGCAGTCGCAACGCGCGCGAGCTGCTCCGGCTCCCAGTTCGGAATGCCGCGATCATTCGGGCGATCCACATACGGCTCAAGCAACGCCGCAGTGTGCGATTCGATCACGCCGTCCGCGAAAATTTTAACGGCCGTGGCATGCAGGTTTTGGCCATGATATTTCTCGCGACGTTGCACGAGCGTGGCAATTTGCGCGGTGTCTTGTTTGGGATCAACATACTGCGCGGCGAGCACGCGCGCAGTGAGTTCGCCGCGACGATCCAGCGCCATGTATGCGTCAAGAATTTTTTCGTGCGCGCTCGCTTCTTGCAGGGAGGTGATGCCGAAACGATTCGCCATCGCGAGTCCGGCACGCACGCCTTGCACATAATCTTCTGGCGTCAACTCCGGCTGATGTTTCGAAACCAAGTCCGTTGCCATCTCGCGCAATGTGCCGGAAGGTTCGCCGGTCGCCGCATCGCGCTCGATGCGGCCTTCGCTCGGATCGGGCGTGTCTTTCGTAATGCCCGCGAGTTGCAAAGCCTTGCTATTCACCCACGCGGAGTGGCCGTCCGCAGCGCTGAGAAAAGCCGGACGATCGGGCACGAGCGCATCGAGTTGCTCCTTCGTGGGATTCGCGTTGGGAAAGATGGGCAAATCCCAACCGCCGCCGGTGATCCACTCTTTCTCGGGATGCGTCGCGGCATATGCGCGAATTTTGTCGAAGACTTCTTGCTGCGTTTTCGAGCCGTTGAGATTGCACTGCGCGAGTTCGATGCCGCCGCTCACCGGGTGTACGTGCGAATCATGAAAGCCGGGCAGCACCATTTTGCCGCGCAGGTCGATGACGCGCGTTTTGTCGTTGATGAGCTTTTCGACTCCGGCATTGTCGCCGACATACACGATGCGCCCATTCGCAATGGCGAGCGCCTCGGCCCAACTGCGCTGCGCATCAACGGTGTAAATGGCGCCGTTGCGCAAAACCAACTCGGCTTTGGGGTGGGGAGTATTTTCTTCGGAGCATGAAATGATCTGTAGCGCCAAACTAATGCGCAACAGAGAATGACATAGCTTCTTGGTGCTTTCCATTTTTTCCTTCTTCGATTTTAGAGCCCAAAAGCCCCATCTGAGAAAGAAACCGAGAGGGTTCTTTGGGCCATCCTCGATATTTTTTGGCATAACTCAGTGTCAAGGTTTGGATAGTCCGAGTGATGGCAACAAAGCAGTTTCGCCGTTCTTCTTCCATTTCAAGGCTTTTGTCGCCTTTTTGTTTGCTTTGAAAAGACGGCAACTCATCTTCTACTAGACCGACAAGATAAACGTGGTCAAATTCTTTACCCTTTGCTCCATGAATTGTCATAAGGATTACGGTGTTTGGTTTCGGGCTTGGTTCCTTCGAGCGCATTTGGAGCTCTTGCAGGAAGGTCTCAAGAGTAAGCTCTTCACTAAAAATCCGTTTGATTTCTGTCATCAATTCTTCCCAAACTCCTCGTTCTTCATGAAAACGAGCAAAAGCCTCCATGGACGGATCATCTGACTGATGGCGTTGGAGTTGTATCAACTCATCAAACCAAGCGAGCGCGAATCTACTAAATGCCTGAAAATCGCGGCCTTTTACTAAAGCACGCGACGTTTCGTTGACGATCTTGCTCACCAAACCGTTTTCGGCGATTCGATTCAGGAGCCTAAGCCAAAGATGCAAATAACCAAGAGGCGAACCCTGAGCTTGCGAGACTACCTCTTCAGCGTTGATTTCAACGTGGGTAAGTTGAGCGAAAGAGCCACAAACAGCCTCCAAATAGCTACGATTCTGCCCGTCATTCGCAAGACGTAAAATCGAGTGCAACCAAACAAAGGGAGTACTTTCAAACTCGTCTTTTCTCTGCGAGATTACGGCAGGCAGTTTCTCCTTCAGCAATGCTCTCTCAACGCCTTCTAGCAATCTACGATTGCGTGCTAACACAACGACAGAACCAAGATGGTCGGAATGAAGCTTTTTAATATCGCTTGCAACGCCTGTCGCCTCTCCCTCAAAATCTGGAAAACAGGGCAGCAAACGCACCGTATCTTTTTGTGCGCCACGGCGAAAGGCTTCAAGCGGCTTCTTATCCGTTGTTCGAAGAAAATTGTGTCGAATAAGATTATTCGCTAACTCCACGATATCGGGTGGGCAGCGATAATTCATCGGCAACTGTAAAACCATCGGCGAATAATCTTTTATGAACTCCTTCAGGCGTTCGTGACTTGCGCCATTCCATTGGTAGATGATTTGATCGTCATCGGCAACGATAAAGACATTGCGGTGTTGATCGCCTGTTAACGCACGAATAATGCCGTACTGTGCTTCATTCGTATCTTGGAACTCATCTATACAAATATAGGGATAGACGAGCCGATAACGTTTGGCAAAAGCCGGAAACTTCGTAAACAACTGATGGGTTTTTAGAAGCAGGGAGTTGAAATCGAGAGCGTTGCGCTTGCACAACTCCGCTTCATACGATGAATAAACAGCGGAGAATCTCTTTCCTAGCTTTTCATCCTGAAATGCTTCACAGCTTTGCTCAGGCGAGACAAGAAGCGATTTAAGACGCTGTATTACTGGCAACTTTTTTTTATCGAGGTCGCTTACTTCAGCACACGCTTTTTTCGCCTCATCTACGGCATCACTCAATACGGCTTGCAAATCGATATCTTGTGAATAGATTTGAAAATTAGGGTTGATGCCTAAGTGAGCGCCATGTTGGCGGAGAACATCCGCACAGAAAGAATGGAATGTGCCTAAGAAAAGCCGGTTTTCTTGTCCTGGAACGAATGTCGTCACGCGATCTCGCATCTCATCGGCAGCCTTGTTTGTGAAGGTCAATCCTAAGATACGAAAATTCTTGTCACGGCTCGATTCAAAAATTCGAGCTATGCGACAAGTCAGAACTTTGGTCTTGCCCGAGCCTGGTCCTGCTAAAACCAATAACGGGCTCTCGTCCCATTCTGCAGCCTGTCTTTGAATGGGGCTTAACTCTTCCCAAGCTTTAATAAGTTCTTTTGTTCTCATAATGCCGCTCTCGTAACTATGTCGATAATGATCTTGGCAAAAAATGGAGGAATCCGTTCAGCGTTTACGCTTGATGTGCGTAGCTTCCGAATTAACGCATCGGCATGTCTGACCTTGTCTTTTTGTAACTGGGCAACAATGATTTCTGCAAATAGAGATTGAAAGATAGAATCTGTTTGTGCAACAAATTGATCTGGTTGAGCCTTTTTCACAATCTTCACTTCATATTGCCCGTCTTTTTTGAGTATTATTTGACGCGTTTCTTTCTCTTTTTCCTGTGTTTCCTCTTGTTCCCGTGTTTCTGTTGCAATAATCCACTCGGTAGCAAATTCATTGGATGAACGAGCTTTTTCTTCAAGAATGGATATGTATTCATCGGCAAAGCCATTTTTAAAGAGGAACATTTCAAAATCCACACCTTCCTGTGGCAGTGGATGTACCAATGCTTTGATTTCTTCGTCTTTCAATCCACGGTCTTCAACTTGTTTGATGAACTTCGTTCCCTCACTATCGTTATCGCAGACCATTATCCAAGGTACCTCAAAGGTCCGTGCCAGACCAACAAATGCGCCTGGCGAACCGTTATTTTGAAAATCGATTACGGCGACTCCAACTTGATCCAGTGGCTTCTCCAACAACTCGGCAAAATAGCGCAAGATCATATATTCGCTTTGTCCCTCGCAAAGGAGCCACGCTCGTGCGAAAAGCACTTCCCCTCGTATACGCTTTGCGTAGGTATCAAGATCGATTAGTTCATTGTCGCTCAGATACGTTTGCGATTCTTGACAAAGCTCTTTCAGTTTGGCATGGACATCGATTTGCTTGGGATAGAAGGAAAGCAGCTTGCGATATTCTTTCTCATTCATTTTGCCATTGACCGAGAGCGTCGAAGTCCCTACATGATAATCAAACTTCGATGAATGCTTCGCGCAAAATTCCGACAGTTCAGAATTGTTAGGCGCTTGCACGGAAAACGAACGCTTCACATAAAGAACTTTAGAATGTGCTCCATTGCGGCGAAACATACGAATCTGAGTGAAAGGGATTTCCTGAATGAAATATGGCGAGTGACTGGAGACAATCTTTTGGCTTTTCACCTCTCCTAAATTCGCCGCAAGAGCGCGTGTCGCCTGCGGATGTAGATGCGCTTCCGGTTCTTCTAAAGCCAGAAGGGCTTCGGTCTCCGGCTGAAACGTCGGCTTGAGAAGCACATCAATGTATGCTTGGAAGAGAAAAAGAACTGCTAGACTTTGCACGCCTTGTCCATGTCGGGAGAGGGGGAAATCAACGTCACTGCCACGGGCCCTTACTACCACGATGGCTTTCGACATCAGATCCCAAGGCTTCAAAGGTAACGCCTGGATAGAAGTATTTTGCCCCTCAGCCAACCCCATAACCTTCTGAGCTTTTTCTAAGGTCGATCTAATTTGCTCCAAGCGCGGATCAGCTTTCAGCACCGCGTCGTTTAATTTGCTTAACTCTTCACTAAGAGTCAGTTGCTGCTGCTCGGTCAATTTGAGGTCGCGTAGTATCCGCCCCCAAAACTGTGAACGAGGCGAGAACTCATCGTCTGAGTTACGGAGTGCGGACAAATAAAATAACCGAACATATGAAAGAAACTGTGACAAGTTCGAGGGGGTTGCCCCTTTTCCTCCAAGAGCTTGTCCCTCTAAGTTTAGAAATTCCCATTTAGTGATAATCTCTTTTGCAAGCGCATCGTATCGGCTTGACAGTCGAAGTCCAATGGAGTCGAGGTCTTTAACCGGGTCCGTTTGGATAATTTCATTAAGGGCGCGACTTAAAGGTTCGGGCCACTCATCGGATTTTTCTTCGCGAAACCACAATTCTATGCGAATGCCCTCACTCGTTAGCGGTGAGTCACCAGCCTTGGACATATGGTAATCGTACTCGTCAAAGGGCGTTCCTCTTGCTGATTGATTGCGTGGCAATGCAATCTTCAAGGCATCAAGAAGAGCAGTCTTGCCGGAGTTGTTTTCGCCAATCAAAACCGTGGTGTCTGTGATAGGAATGCTCACATCTACCAGGCAACGGAAATTTTTGACTGTAATATCTCTGAGTTTCATAAAGGCACCCTCGTGTGTGACATTGCAATATACGCACGGCATTTGCTTGATGCCAAGTTCTTTCTCACCGCACTTCGCAGGCTTCGAGCAGATCGTGCGCGGCTTGGCCGCTTCCTTCGGGCAGAACTTTCCACAGCGCGTTGGTCGAGGCTTCGAGCCAGCCGAAGGCCATTTCGCGAATGTGCGCGTTAATGAAATATCTGCCGAGCACGTCGAGCGAAACGTAAAACGCGCCGGCCACGAGGCGAACGCATTGCGGCGCGCCGCAGAGGCAGATGAAGGGCCGATCCATTTTCCATTCGGTGGAGGGATAAAAAAAATTCAACTCTTCGCCGGCAGCAATATCGCGGCACGCGCGCACGGTGAGTTCGGTGGTGTTGACGATGACGCCGGGGTTGCAACTGTGATTGAGATACGCAAGCGCGCCGAGCTCTTCGATGTGTGCGTTCGGTCCGACTTGAATGGTTTGATAGTTGGCTTCATGCGTGCGTTTGAAATTTTCGATGCGATAGATCAGTTCGCCGGATTTGAAGGCGCGCGTGGCGAGCAGGTGTTTGCCGGGGACGGTTTGGCTGGTTTCGAGGTTGAAGTTGAAATTGGGCATTGAGGAACTCCGAACTGAATTCAAAAACTATCACTGACAGAAAAATGGAGGAAGAAAAATAGCTTAAACATTTTTCTGCCCTTCATCTTTCTGTCCTCTGTTTTTTTCACTTTGCCGCCGTGGCGGCTTTGGGCATGAGATATTTGTCATACCACGCGAGATAACGTTCGAGGCGGTCGCGCGCGTAGCTGGGTTTGGTGATGCCGTGATATTGGTCGGGATAGATGATGAGCTGCGTATCCACGTTGCGGCTCTTGAGCGCTTGATACATCTGCTCGGAGTTGAGCAGCGGCACGTTGAAATCTTCTTTGCCGCAGAGAAAGAGCGTGGGCGTGGTGATGCGATTCGCATGCAGAAACGGCCGCGAGAGTTTGAGCCACGTTTCCGTGTTGGCCCACGGCGCGCCGAGTTCGGCTTCATATTCGCGGATGTATTGATCCGTGCCGTAGCCCGCGAGAATGTTAGACGCGCCCGAGCCGCTGATGGCGGCTTTGAAGCGTTGGTCTTGCGCGATGACATAGTTGGTGAGAATGCCGCCATAACTCCATCCGCCCACGCCGAGGCGCGACGGATCAGCGAATCCACTCGTCACCGCATGATCAACCGCGGCGAGAACATCCTCTGCATCTTTGTTGCCCCAATCCGCGAAGATGACGGTAGAAAATTTTTCGCCGCGACCAGAGCTGCCGCGCGGATTGGCGGCGATGACAACGTAGCCGCGTGCGGTGAAGAGTTGCCAATCGAACATGAAGTTGTTCATGAACTGCCACACCGGGCCGCCGTGAATGCGTAGGAGGGTTGGATACTTTTTTCCGGGCTGATAATCCGGCGGCTTGACCACAAAGCCGTTGATGCTCGCGCCGTCTTTGCTTTTGAAAGTGATCTCTTCGGTGGTCGCGAGTTTGAGTTGCGCGCGCCAATTGTCATTGTGATGGGCAAGCGCACGCAGCCCGCTATTTTCAAGGGCGAAAACGTTGTTCGGCGTTTGCGGATCGGTCATGAGCACCGCGATCTGGCCTTGCGCGCTCACGTCAAAGCTGCTCACTTCGGCGCGGTTCGTCATGACGCGCTCGAGGGCGCTGCCGCTTGCCGCAACTTTTGTGAGCAGCACGGTGCGATCTTCTTCTATTAAAAAATAAATCGACGCGGCGTCCGCGGACCATTGCGGCTGCACCATGTTGCGATCAAGATTGGGCAACAACAATTTCGGCGCGCCGCCGCTCGCAGAGATGACGGCGAGTTGATAGGTTGCGTAGTAAATCAATTTCGGCGAGCCGCCTTGTGAATAGGCGATGAATTTGCCGTCGGGACTCCACGCCGGTCGGCTGCTCCAATCGGGATGGCAATCCGGGCCTTCGAACGTGGTGAGTTGTCGCGCGCTCGCTCCGGCTTTGGCTTCGATGAGATAAAGATCGTAATTATCATGACGGTCGGAATCCGCGCCGCGCTTGCTCACGAACGCGATGGTGGAATTATCGGGCGACCACGCGGGCAAGTATTCATCAAACGCGCCAGGCGTGATCAGCTCTGCTTTGCGCGCGGAGAGATCGAGCACGTAAAGATGCTGCCGCAGCTTGGTGAGATAGCCTTCTTCATCTTTTTTGAATTGAAAGCGGTCGATGACGATGGGTTTGGTTGTCGCCTTTTCAGCTTTATCTTCTTTATCAATTTTTTCCGGATCAACGTCGTTCGCAATGAGCGCGATTCGTTTGCTATCCGGCGACCACACGAAATCGCTCACGCCGCCTTTGAGATCGGTAATCTTTTCGGCCTCGCCGCCCGCGCGATTCAAAAGCCAAATTTGATCGGTCTCTTCTTCTACGTCACGGCTCGAAAGAAACGCGAGCCATTGCCCATCCGGGCTCCAGCGCGGCGAGTGCTCGCTGGCTTTGCTGAACGTGAGCTGCACGCTGCGTGTGCCTTCCCAATTCGTCATCCAAATATCGCTGTTGCCCTCTTCCGCTTTCGCGTCGACCGTGCTCACGGTGTATGCGACCCAATTGCCTTCTGGCGAAATTTGCGGGTCGCCGATTTCGCGGAGGGTGTGCAGGTCGTCGAGGGTAAGGGGGCGTTGCGCGGAAGCGGATTGGGCAAAAAGTCGAGAACCGGCTAAAACGAAAGCGAAGATGATTGCTAAAAGCCGACTCATGCTACCTCCTTTCTTGAATGAGAGTTTTTCAGCGCGCTTGCACCGGCGGATGCCATCCAACTTTGACCCACTGGCGGCGAGCATGCACGATGAGATCACGATTCATTTGTAACGCTTCTATCGTCGCTCGTCCAATTGCAGTCTGCCCGAGAATGAGCGTGCCGTCAGCATTCCAAACAAAGTGTTCATGCCATTTTTGTGTTCGGGGATTGAAAAGAGGAACGACTCGGCGAGTTTGTGAATCGAGGGCTTGTGTTTGAATGCCCTTAAACTCGTTGCACGGACGGCAGGCCACCCACAAGTTGTTTTCAATCGAAGGGCCGCCTGCGGCAACTGGAATGAGATGGTCAAGAGTGAGGCGTATGCCGGTGAGCCGCTCAGAAGTCAAACAATAGCCGCAGCGATATTCGGCTTGCTTTACCAGGCGTTGTCTCAGCTTCGAAAGCGTTTCCGCTTTTTTCATCGCGGGCGAGGAAGTTTTGTTAATGCGGGCAAAGTATGGCCGCGCCACTTCAACAGCGCATACGCATGCGCCTTGTGCAACATCAGCCTTTCACTTTCCATGCGCAATGCGTTGAGTCGCGCGCGCTCGTTTTCCGTCAACCTGCCGGCGCTGTTTTTTTCCAAAAGTCGATCATAAGCGCGACGTTGGGTTGCGGGAAAAGTCTTTTGGGCAAGGCGCCCCAATTCCGCATCGCTCATTTGCGCGAGCGCGTCGATGTCGTTTTGCAAAGCGCTGGGCAAATCTTCTGAAATCGGGCTGGCCGCGGATATGACATCTGCCAAAACTTTTTCCACGGGGCGAGCAGTGGCGTGGGCCGTGCGTTGGGCGAGCCGATAAATCGAGGGCGAGACTTGCACTGTGACATTGACGTTCATTATGACCTCGCGTGGTTGAGTGATTTTCAGCGGGCAAGGATAGAAACTTTTTGTTAAAAACTCAAGCCCTCAAATTTCCACCCAAGTCCCAACATTCTGCGCGAGCGCTTTCTCATAAACGTGCTGCGCCGCGGCCAGGTCTTCAATCCCCAAGCCGAGCGATTTAAACAACGTAATCTCTTCCGCACTTCTTCTTCCGAAAATTTTTCCCAACAAAATTTCTCCTAATTCGCCGACAATGTGCGTCTCGTCAAGTGTGCCTTCTTGTTTGGGAATTAAAAAGTCTCCGGCTTCATTCAGCGTGGACTCGCGGCGATCGATGAACAAACGCGAGCGCAGCATCGCGTGCGTATCCACTTCCCGCGCGCGCGACGTGCTCGAACCGACGACGTTGAGATGTGCGCCGGGCTTGAGCCATGCGCCTTCGAGCACAGGCTTTTGCGCGGAAGTGACGGTGCAAATGAGATCGGCGTTTTCGACCGCGGCTTGCGCGTGCTCGCAGGCTTCGATTTGATATGATGTGTGTGCGTTTCGCTCGACAAAGCGCTGCGCATGCTCAAATGTTCTGCTCCACACGCGCACGTGCGTCACGTTGCGCGCGAGGCACATAGCCGCAAGATGCGTCTGCGCTTGCACGCCGGAGCCGAGCAGCGTGAGCACGTGTGCATCATCGCGTGCGAGTAAGCGCGTGGCAACGCCGCTCACGGCCGCGGTGCGAATCGCCGTAATCGAAGCTGCGTCCATGATCGCGCGCAAGCCGCCGTGCTCGCCGTCGAACAGGAGCACCGCGCCTTTATGAGATTCATGCTCGCGGCCGTGCTGACCATGAAAAATCGTAAGAACTTTTAGCCCCATTGCATGCAGCGGCACGGAATAACTCGGCATCAAACCCATGAGGCCTTTGTGCTCCGGCAAACGCATGATGGGCCGCAGCGGCTGCACGACTTCGCCGCGCGCCAAACTTTGCAGTGCCTCGGCCATCACTTCCATGCACTCGGCCATGGGCAAGAGTTGATAAACTTGTTCGCGATTGAGAAGGAGGGTTTTCATAAACCAAAGATCTTTTGTTTGAGGTTCGCAAAGTCGATGGGCTTGGTGACGTAATCTTCGCTGCCATGCAACGCGGCTTCGCGCAGATTGTCGCCCTCGCCGTATGCGGTGATCATAAAAACTTTGATGCTCGCATATTTGGCTTTGAGTCGTTTCAACAACTCGATGCCGCTCATGCCGGGCATGTTGATATCCGAGAGAATCAAGACGAGATCGGTTGTGCCGTGCTGCTCCAAATACGCCAGCGCCTCTTCACCGGAGAAGGCGTAATGAAAAACGATTTTGCCTTCTTTGATCTCGCGCCGGAATTGCTGCTGAAACAGCATCTGCACGTCGGTTTCATCATCGACGACCATGACTTTCATAACGTATGCTCCTAAGTTTGAGGCAATTGGATTATGAACTCCGTGAACTTTCCTGCTTCCGTTTCCAATTTGATCTCCCCGCGATGTTGCTGCACGATGATGTCGTAGCTGATGGACAAGCCCAAGCCCGTGCCTTGGCCGGTTGGTTTCGTCGTGAAGAACGGATTGAAGATTTTCTCGCGAACGTCTTGAGGAATTCCGTTGCCGTTGTCGCGGATGCGGATTTCGATTTTGTCGCCGAGATTTTTGGTGATGACGGAGAGCGTTGGCGAGAATGCGTTCTGAATAACACCCCCCTGGCCCCCCTCAAGGGGGGATTCATTTACGAGCACGCTATCGTAAGACGACTCGACAACAATTCCCCCCTTGAGGGGGGTTAGGGGGGTGTTGCGCTTTTTCTGATGCGCGGCATAGCACGCATTGTTCACGACATTCAAAAACACGCGACTCAAATCCTGCGGCACGACTTCGAGTTTGCCGATCGTCGCGTCGTATTCTTTCTCAATCGTGATGTTGAATGAAGCATCATTCGCGCGCATGCCGTGATACGTGAGGTTCACCGCTTCGTCGAGCAAATGATTGATGTCCGTCAACTCGCGCTGGCCGGAGGAGCCGCGCGCGTGCTGCATCATGCTCTTCACAATGCCGTCCGCGCGCTTGCCGTGGTGGTTGATCTTCTCCGCGTTCTGTTCCAACGTCTCAAGAATCTCTTTGATGTTCGCTATGCTTTCACGATCCACGATCTTCGATCCACTATCCTCGATCTTCGCAATCTCCTCCCGCAGTTCCTTCGCCAAATCCACCGACAGTACCGCGAAGTTATTCACAAAATTCAGCGGGTTCTTGATCTCGTGCGCGATGCCCGCGGTGAGCTGGCCGAGGGAGGCAAGTTTTTCTTGCGTGATGAGCTGCTGTTGTGTGGATTTTAGATTTTGCAGCGTGGCATCGAGGCGGCGATAGGCATCGGCATTATCGAGCGCGATGGTCGTGTACGTCGCGAGGCTTTGCAAGAGATTGAGATGATAATTCGTGTACGCGTTTTTCTGAAAACTCTGAATCGTGATCACGCCCAACACTCTTTCCTGCGAAAGCAGCGGCAGATAGATGATCGAGAACGGCTCTTCCGGCAGCGTGCCGTCTTCAAGCCGCATGCCCTCCACGTTCGCGGACTTGAACGCTTTGAGATAGCGGCCATACTCCTGCGTCACGTCGTTGATAAAAACCGGCATGCGGTTTTCAATGCACCACACGGGAAACTGATTCTTGTCGCGCGTGTCGCGGCTGTATGGCGCGTAGCGTTTGCCTTTTTCAAACGCGAGGCGATACTCGATCTGCTCCTTTTGCGGATGATAAATGCCTACGCCGAAAACCGTGGCCTCGGCGAGTTGATTGACATGTTCATACAATTTGTAAAAGATCGTATCCATATCGAGCGAGGCCGTGATCTCTTTGCCGATTTCGCTGAGCAGCTCCACGTTTTTCTTGCGCTCATTTTCCGCCTGTAACGCAGAAGCTTTCGCCTCCGCGGCCTCAGCGCGCAGCTTGCCTTCGCGCATTTGCGCGCGGTCATACTCTCTTTTGATCAAGCGTCGCCGCTGAATCCGATCCGTCGCGAAAACCCCCGCCAGCACCAGCAGCGCGTAAATCGAATACGCCCAACGCGTGCGCCACCACGGCGGCGTGATGGTGATTTGCAGCGACGTGCCTTCCTCGTTCCACACGCCATCGTTGTTGGAGCCTTTCACGCGCAAGGTATACTCGCCAGGATCGAGATTGGTGAAAGTAACATCACGCTTGGCGCCAAGTTGAATCCAGTTGTCATTGAAACCCTCCAGTTTATAGGCATATTGATTTTTGAACGTGTTGCGATAGTTTAGGGCGGCAAACTCAAAAGTAAGAATGTTGTCTTTGTAAGAAAGCTCGATTTCCGATGCTTCCGCAATGCCCTTTTCGGCAATGGGTTTCCCCGCGACATCATCCGTATTGTAGCGCGCCAAGGCGGTGATGACCACCGGCGGGATATCGGGATTATCTTTGAGGCTATCAGGATGAAACGCATTAAAGCCATTGATGCCGCCGAAAAACATTTCGCCACTCACTGCGCTTTTATAATAAGCGTTTGTGTTGTACTCTTTGCTCTGCAGCCCATCACCAACATCATAGTTTTTGAATACTTGCGTTTGATGATTGAATTTTGATAACCCGTTATTCGTGCTGAGCCAGAGGTTGCCGTGATCATCTTCTAATATCCCATAAATGCAATCATCCGGTAGCCCATCGTTTTCTCGATAATGCGTCATTCTTCCCTTTGCTCGATCAAATTTATTAAGACCCCCACCGGCAGTTCCAATCCAGAGCATCCCTGATCGGTCTTCATAGATTGACCAGACAGTGTTGTCATTCAAGCTATTGGGGTTATTAGGGTTGTTTTTATAGTGCGTAAATTTCTTTTTTTCTCGATCAAATTTATTGACACCCCCGCCGGCAGTTCCAATCCAGAGCATCTCCGATCGGTCTTCGTAGATTGACCAAACAAAATTGTGACTCAAGCTATTTGGATTATTGGGGTCGTGTTGATAGCGGGTAAAGGTTTCTTTTTCTCGATCAAACTTATTGAGACCCCAGCTCCCAGTTCCAATCCAGAGTACCCCCGATCGATCTTCATAGATTGAAATGACCCCTTTGCCGCTCAAGCTATTGGGGTTCTTGGGGTCGTGTTGATAGTGTGTAAATTTCTCTTTTTCTCGATCAAGCTTATTGAGACCCCCGTCAAGAGTTCCAATCCAGAGCACCCCCGATCGACCTTCATAGATTGACCTGACATCGTTGTTACTCAAGCTATTGGGGTTATTAGGGTTGTTTTTATAGTGCGTAAATTTCTCTTTTTCTCGATCAATCTGTCAAGGGCCATCATTATTCCCCCACCCCGGGTCAGGATAATTCCCCCACCCCTGCGGGTGGAAGCGATTTAAAATAGGCGGATTTGATTCGCGGCGCAAGGGTTATGTTGGCGGCATTTTGCCCGCCAGCTTTTTG
>JAYRWE010000102.1:0-37452 GCA_041918175.1 bacterium | reverse complement strand
CGGATTGGGACAAAAGTGAAGCGCAGAATCCATGACTTGTGCTCCTGAAAAGAGTGTCGCGTTCTTTCCCTAAAAATGCACAAGAAATCGCAGGAGCGCAAAGTAAATCAGGACTCCACGATTGAATGCAGAGCTACCGTTCGCGGAGGTCGCTATCTATATTCGCCAAAAGAAGCCAAAGCAACGCTGGCTCGCCGTGGTGATTTTTCCAGATGAAAAGTGCGACCCTGGCATCACGCATCATTATGAGGAGTTCTTCGAAAGCGGTAGGTTGTTGCGCATTTATTTGAACAAGCTGCCGGAGAAATATTTGCGGCGTTTTCCTTTGAACCTTTTACAAACCATCTCCGCGACGGAACAAAACGTCATACCGGCTGTTAGAAAACTGACGCGACAATTGCCGCGTCAAGTTCAAGATCAGAAGCAACTCAATAGCATTATTGATTTCCTCATCAATCTTATCTTGAGCAAAATACCAAAACTCTCTCGAAAGGAGATCAAGAAAATGATTGCGCCAAGCATGCACGCGACTAACTTCAAGCATACCCGCTTTTATCAAGAAGTAGCGGAAGAAGTTAGTGTCGAAAAAGCGAAGGAGATTGCAAAGTCGCTTATGAAAAAGAATATGAGCGCGGAGTTCATTTCCGAGGTGACTGGCCTCTCCGTCGGCCAAATTCGCAGGCTCAAGCGGGATTTTGCTACGCGGAAGAGATGAGCCAATCTCCGACATATTCTTACGACAAGGAAGCAGACGTTTTATACGTCTCCTTTTCGCCAGGCGAGAAGGCCACAGCCGCAGTTGAGTTGAATGACAATATCCTGCTGCGCTTCAATCGTGATGAGAAACGCGCCGTCGGCTTGACGCTGATGGATTTCTCCGTGCTCATTCAACTGACCAACTTAGGGCCGCGCAGTTTTCCGTTGCACGGCTTGAAGGAGCTTGAGCCGGAATGGAAAGAGATGGTGATCGAGCTGATCATGAAGCCGCCGGTGAATCAAATTTTGAAGATTTCAAATTACACGCCCTCGCTTTCGGAAGCCATGCCGATTACTTCTGTGGAGAGGCCGCCGATTGCAATTGCGGCGTGAGATAAAGTGTTGAACCGCGCCTCCCCGGGCTGTCATTCAAGAGGAATCTTTTTACTCGCTTGAGATACCGACCAGTGCTTCAAAAGATTCCTTAGGCGCTCCATGAAAAGCAAACTGCTTAAACAGTGAAACTCTCCGACCCAACCGAAAATTTTTCCAAAGACGACGCGAGCACGCCGCTGATGCGGCAGTATCTCGCGATCAAAGCGAAGCATCAAGATGCAGTGCTGTTCTTTCGCATGGGCGATTTTTATGAGATGTTTTATGACGACGCGAAAATCGCCAGCGAAGTTTTGGGGTTGACGCTCACTTCACGCGCGCACGGCAAGGCCGCGGACGTGCCGCTCGCGGGTTTTCCGCATCATGCGCTCGATACCTATCTCACCAAAATGGTGCGCGCCGGACATCGCGTGGCCGTGTGCGAGCAAGTGGAAGATCCCAAACTCGCGAAGACCATCGTGAAGCGTGAAGTCACGGAAGTGGTCACCCCCGGCACTGCGTTGAACGACAACCTGCTCACGAGCCGCCGCAATAATTTTCTACTCGCCATTTATCCGCTCAAAAAATCCGTGGGCCTCGCGCAATTGGATTTTTCCACCGGCGAATTTCTGCTTGATGAATGCCCGCACGAAGTCTTGTCCATC
Organism: bacterium; assembly: GCA_041918175.1. Classification (GTDB taxonomy): domain Bacteria; phylum Zhuqueibacterota; class Zhuqueibacteria; order Zhuqueibacterales; family Zhuqueibacteraceae; genus JABWAN01. The sequence continues at coordinate 35,719 of JAYRWE010000102.1, read as the reverse complement.
GTCGTGAATGACATCGAACCCTCGGAAATTCTCGTTTCGAGCGAGCATGCGGATTGGCTGCGTAATCATTTGCGCAACGCGAACGGGGCGCTTATTACAAGCCGCGAGGGCTGGCAGTTTGCGTATGATCACGCGTACGCCGCGCTCACGCGCCACTTTCACACGCTCACGCTCAAAGGTTTTGGTTGCGAAGATTTGGTGGGTGGAATATCCGCCGCGGGCGCGGCGTTGTCCTACGTGGCCGAAACGCAAAAGGGCCATCTCGAACACATTACACAAATCGCGCGGCGACACAATCAAGATTATGTCGGACTCGATCCTTCGACGCGACGCAATCTCGAACTCGTGCGGCCGATGCGCGGGGAGAATACGCACGCAACGTTGCTCGGCGTGCTCGATCAAACGCGCACAGCCATGGGCGGCCGCAAAATGGTGCAATGGATTTTGCATCCGTTGCGCAGCATCGATCCTATTCGCGAGCGCCACGATAGCGTCGAAGAATTGCTCGGCGAGGCGAAGGGGAGGGAGGAGATTGCAACGCGCTTGCGCGGCATCGGCGATTTGGAGCGTTTGGTTTCGAAAGTGAGCACTGGCCGCGCGAACGCGCGCGAGTTATGCGCCGTGCGCTATGTGCTCGAAACGATTCCCGCACTCAAAGAGCACTTGCAAAAATATGAAAGCAAGCTGTTGCGCGAGCAAGTGCATCTGCTCAATCCGCTTGACGAGTTGAAAGAAGAATTACAGCGCGCGATTGTGGATGATCCGCCATTGGCTATCACTGAAGGTAATTTGTTTCGTCCGGGTTATTCGGAAGAGTTGGATCGCTATCGCAATCTCACCGCGCACGGCAAGGATTGGATCGCGAAGCTGCAAGCCACGGAGCGCGAGCGTTCGGGCATCAGTTCTTTGAAAGTAGGCTACAACAGAGTCTTCGGTTATTACATCGAGATTACGAATCCCAATCTCGCCAAAGTGCCGGAGTCGTACATTCGCAAACAAACGTTGTCGAATGCCGAGCGCTTTATCACGCCGGAGTTGAAAGAGTACGAAGAGCAAGTGTTGCAAGCCGAAGAGAAGGTGATTGCGCTCGAATATCAACTCTTCGAAGGCCTGCGGCAGAAAGTCGCGGCGCACGCGGCGGCGCTGCAGAACAACGCGCGCGCGATTGCCACGGTCGATTGCTTGCTCGCGTTCGCGGAAGTGGCGCAGAGCCAAAAGTATGTGCGGCCAACGATGGACGACGGCAGCGTGATCGATATCAAAGAAGGCCGCCATCCGGTCGTTGAAAAGCTGCTGCCTTTCGGCGAGTCGTTTGTGCCGAACGATATTTATTTGGATGAGGAAGCGTATCAAATTTTGCTCATCACCGGGCCGAACATGGCGGGCAAATCAACTTACTTGCGGCAAGTGGCGTTGCTTGCGCTCATGGCGCAAATCGGCTCGTTCGTGCCCGCGGCGAAAGCGCGCATCGGTTTGGTGGATAAAATCTTCACGCGCGTGGGCGCTTCAGATAATCTTGCGGGCGGAGAGAGCACATTCCTCGTGGAGATGAATGAGACGGCGAATATCTTGAACAACACCACGGCGAAGAGTCTGTTGCTGCTTGATGAAATCGGTCGCGGCACGAGCACGTATGACGGTCTGTCCATCGCATGGGCCGTGGTGGAATATCTGCACGAGAACGCGAAGCTCGCTGCGCGGACCCTGTTCGCAACGCACTATCATGAGTTGATGGAATTGGCGAATCGCCACGCGCGCATTAAAAATTTCAACGTGCTCGTGAAAGAGTGGGGCGATCAAGTGGTTTTCTTGCGCAAGATTGTGGAAGGAGGGAGCGATCATAGTTACGGCATTCAAGTGGCGCAACTTGCGGGATTGCCCAATCAAGTGATCAAACGCGCGAAGCAAATTTTAACGAAGCTCGAACTACAATCCATCGAACGCGCCTCCATTCCTGAGATTGGCGCGACAAAAGGCGAGCGCGTGCAGCAAATTGATCTCTTCGCCGAGCAAGAAAACAAGCTGCGCGAGGCGTTGGCGCAGATCGACGTAAACACGCTCACGCCGTTGGAAGCCTTGCAGAAACTTGCGACGCTGCAAAAGTTGGTGGGGTGAGGAAACTTGAGAGAGGCCTGGGCAGTTGAATGAGGCGCTGAAAAATCCGTTGAGAGTTTCCCGCCGAATGCTTATCATTTTGCAATGACAAAAGCGAAAAGTTTGCTCCCCGAAAAAGATTTTCGCCTTTATGCGGTCTGCACACGCGAGCCGAGAAAACTCGCAAAGCAAACGCTCCTGCGACCGATTAAACCCGGCGTATACGAGGTCACTTGGGGATGCCGGAGCATTCGCATTATTGTTCTCAATCAGATTCCGATGGTCGAACGCAACGCCCTTTGGCAAATTTTCAGCAACATCCCGGAGGGCGTGCAATTCGGCGCAAAGCATTATGGCTGGCGCAATATGGATCACAGTCCAATTGTGAATGAACTATTTGAACACTATCACGTGGAGGTGAAGCCTATGCCGTACACATGGAATGACTATTATCTTGACAAGGCGCTGGCGCAAGAGGATGAACTCCTCGCCCGGCTGCCGGTCGAAAAGCGTTTGAAAGGCTTGCGAGCTGAAGAGCGTTTGAAAGGCTTGCGAACTGAAGAACGTTTGAAGGGCTTGCGAGCTGAAGAGCGCATGAAAGGCTTATCCGCCAAAGAGATTGAAGCCTATTTGAACAAGCTACGTAAGCGTAATCCACAAAAATGAAGATATCCGTTCTGACAAGCTGCTTGCACATCTCATGTGGAGATCGCCATGGCTTATACCTGGGATGATTATTGGATTGATAGAGCTTTGCAACACGAGGACAAGCTTATAGTCAGGTTGTCTGTTGAGCAACGTCTAAAGGGAGCCTCTGTTGAAGAACGCTTGAAAGGCTTATCTGAGGAAGAGATCGAAGCCTACTTGAATAAATTTCGGAAACGCAAACCCAAATCAAAAAATAAGAAACAGCTTTTTATCTAAACAAAACAATCTTTGCATCAATCTTGAGTTTAACAATGAGCCTCAAAGTTTTAAGAGTCGCCTTTATCAACCTCGCCGTTCTTGTGTTCCTCACTTCCGCCCACGCCGGCGGCTTTCGGACCGCGAAATATGGCGGTGAGTTTTTAACGCTCGGTGCCGGCGGTCGCGCGCTGGGCATGGGCGGCGCATATGCCGCGCTTGCAAACGACGTCAGCGCGGGCTATTGGAATCCCGCGGGGCTGGCGAGCCTCGCTTACCCGCAAATCATGCTCATGCACTCGCAGCAGTTTAGCGGTGTCGTGAAGTATGATTATGGCAGCTATGCGATGCCGCTTGGCGCCTCGCGTAGTTTGGGCATTGGTCTCATTCGCCTCGGGGTGGACGATATTCCGGTCACTCGGCTTTCGAATCCCGCGCTGAAATTGGGCGAAGAGTATGTTGATGAAAACGGCATTACGCGCATCAATACTCCATACGTTGCGCGCACGATTGCCGATGCGGAATATGCGCTCTTCTTTAGCTATGCGATGCAGCGTAACGCGAAGCTCGCGCTTGGTGCGAACGCCAAGCTCATTCATAAAAACGTGGGCGATAACTCGGCGTGGGGGCTTGGCTTCGATATTGGTGCGATCTATAAACCCGCGGGCAATTTGCTCATCGGCCTCAATTTGCAAGATATAACCACGACTGTGCTCGCATGGAACACGGGTACGCGCGAGATCATCATTCCCACGCTCAAAGCCGGAATCGCATACCCTTTACTCATTCCAAGTTTGGGTGGCGCAATCGCGCCTGCAATTGATTTCGACATTCGCTTCGAAGGCCGCGATTACGCCGCGCAATTCGCGGCCGGGCCTGTGAGTGTGGATTCGCACATTGGCTGGGAGTATCAGTATCAAAACTTGTTTGCGTTGCGTCTGGGCTCGGATGTCGGCAAGTTCTCTGCAGGCGCAGGATTGAATTTGAGCAAGCTGCAGATCGACTACGCTTTTTTAAGCCACGACGAGCTTGGCAACTCGCATCGCATCTCGGCGCGGGTTACGTTGAAAAGAGCAGCAGTTGATCGCCGTTAAGTTACTGGCGGGCAAGAAGACTCAATGCATAATGGGAGTGCTGATAACAAGATTATAGAGATATTTCTTTCTACGTATAATTCTTTGCGGAAGGCGATGCATCTGATTTCTCATCAAAAAACAGACTTATCAAGGAGACGGAAGATGAAAGCAGCAATGTTTTTTTTGCGGCAAGCATTCTCCACATTCGCAATTATTTTGGTTGTTGCGTTGGGCGAGAGTGTTTATTCACAAGTGCCCTGTCAACAACAAAAGTTTGGTGGCACATATAGACGAGTTGATAAGGGTATTTATTCACAGTTCAGTTTTTTTGAAAATGGAAGTGTCATTGTGTATGAGGCATTGTCGGGAACTAAATACAATGGTTCATACTTAAAGAACGACAATGATCTTACAATTAGAATACAGCAACCAAACGGGGATTCATTTACAATCGAATTACAGTTTGATGATGACAATACTCTGATACAAAAAATCTCCTTAGTAAGAAATAAATATGTAAAAGAAGGCAATTCAACAAAAAAAGTTCTATCGAAAAGCGATTTATTGGGTAAGTGGAAAATCATGAAGTCCGAAACCAAAAACTTGGAGGCTTCAATAGAGATGCTTTCAGTACTCTTGATAATTACAGGTGCATCTATGGTTTTTACAGACGATGGAAAAGTCTTGGATTCCGATGGAAAATTCACAAACAATTACTATCTGGATAGAGGGCAACTATTCATTGGCGGGAAAAATGCTCCGTATGAATTCGCATGCCTCAATGGCAAATCAGTGCTTAGAATAACCACCGAGGATGAGAAAAAGGAAAATGTTTTTAATGTGGTGCATCTCAAAAAGTAGCATTATAGGTTATCGGCCATTGGATTTTGAACTCTTTGCTGGCATGAGCCTGCCTGCAAGTTTTTCAACGGGGCCTTGTGCTTTTCTTTATCTCCTCGTGAGTTTGAATTCGCGCGCCTTTCATTGAGCGGAGCGCGGTCGCGGTAATTTTTGTTTGGCACAAATGTTCACATTTTCTTAGCATACATGAAAACTTCAAGGCGCTTTCGGGCTTTGAAGTTTTTTATTTTGAGCCAGATGAGGGCAACCATTGCGGCGAAAAATTTGCAAAAAACTTGTTGAATGTGTGCGGCGGCTTTTGTAAAATCTAAATCAATTGAATATCGCAACTTAATGCGAAAAAGGTTGTCACCGGCGATCACATTCAACCCGAAGAGAAAACCGATGCACCATTGTTTTTGTGTAGCAACTCAAACATTGCCCGATCACCTATGATTACAAGCATGACTGGTTATGGTCGGGGAGAGGAAGTGCGCGAAGGTTTCGAAGCGTTTGCCGAAGTGCGCGCTTTGAATCATCGCTTTTTGGATGTCGTTGTGCGTTTGCCGAAAGGCCTCAGCCCGTATGAAGATGCGGTGAAAGAAATCGTGCGCAAACAAATTACGCGCGGCCGCATCAATCTCACGGTGACGTTGAAGAGCGAACAGGAGAACGGATTCGGGATGCGTGTGGATCTCGAAGCCGCGGAACAATATCTTCGTTTGCTCGAAACTCTGCGCGATAAATTAAAAATCGCCGGCGCCATCACGATTGATCATCTCTTGCATTTCTCGGAAGTGATGACCGTGGACGCGCCGGAAGATGTGCCCGAGCGCGCATGGGAATGTGTGCAAGGCGCGTTGGATAAGGCGCTGCGCGATCTCAACAGCATGCGCAAACGCGAAGGCGCGGAAATGGCGAACGATCTCCATCTGCGCATCGACCTGTTGCAAAAATGCCTCGATGAAATTGAGGCCCGCGCGATTTCACGCCGCCGCGAGGAGTTTCAAAAGCAATATGCGCGTCTGTTGGACATGCTCGACACTAAAGAATTGGATCGCGACCGGCTGGAATTGGAAATTGCGCTGCTCGCGGATCGCGTGGACGTCACCGAAGAATGCACGCGCTTTCGCAGCCACAACACGCTGTTTGAAGAAGCGATGAAAGACGCGGAGCCTTCGGGCCGGCGGCTGAATTTTCTCTTGCAAGAAATGAATCGTGAAGCCAACACCATCGGCGCAAAGGCCAACGATTCCAGCATTGCACACCTCGTGGTGAAACTTAAAGAAGAGGTTGAAAGGCTCAGAGAACAAGTTCAAAACATTGAGTGACCCATGCCTGCACTGCAACAAGACATTGACAACGGGCCACTGGTCAAGCCTGGTTTCATGGTCGTGCTTTCCGCGCCCTCGGGCGGAGGAAAAACTTCGATCTTAAAAAATCTCATGGCGAGTGGGGAGACCGCGTTTCGTTATTCGGTATCCGCGACCACGCGCTCGCCGCGCAATTGTGAGCAACACGGTCAAGATTATTTCTTTCTCACCGCGGAAGAGTTTCAACGCAAAGTCGCGCAGGGTGAGTTTATTGAGCACGCGGTGGTGCATGGCAATCACTACGGCACGCTGCGCGAAAAAGTAGAAGAATGGATGGCCGAAGGCAAAATCGTGCTCACGGATTTGGATGTGCAAGGCGGCATTAGTGTTAAACAACAAATGGGCGAACGTGCGCTGCTGATCTTCATTCAGCCGCCTTCGCTCGTCACGTTGCGCGAACGCCTCGCGCAGCGCAACACGGAAAAACCGGAGGACATCGACTTGCGTTTACAAATTGCAACGCAGGAGATGGAGATGGCCGGACGTTATGATTTCACTGTCGAAAATCGCGACCTCGAACACACCGTGCAAGAGGTCCTAAAGCTCATCAAGCAACATCGAACCTTGTCCCGCTAACGCGGACACAATTTGGAGGTATCATGGTCAGCACAGTTCCACTTGAAGATTTAGAAAAACACGCAGCGAATGTTTACGAAGCCATCGTCGTTGTCGCCAAGCGCGCACGTCAAATCAACGACGATCAAAAACGCTATATCGAGCAAGAGATCGGTTACGACAGCTCGCTCGAAAATTCCTCTTCCGATGATTTGGAATCCGAAGAGGAAAACCGCGAAGAACGCCAAGCCACGCCGGTGAAATACATTCGCATGCCCAAGCCCACCACGATTTCACTGGATGAAATGCTCACGGGCAAGCTCAATTTTCATTACGCCGAAGGCGCGGAAGAAGAGCGGTAAGATAATCGTAGCCCTGCGGAGCATTTGCGACGTTCACGCAACCATAGGCCCACAAAGGGCCGGGACGGACTACGGACTTCAACGATGATTCTCAATGGCAAAAAAATCGTGCTCGGCGTGTGCGGCGGCATTGCGGCATACAAAAGCTGCGAGTTGCTGCGCGAGTTGCGGCGCACAGGCGCAAGCGTGCGGGTGATGATGACGCCCGGCGCGCGTGAGTTTATTGCGCCGCTCACGTTTGCCGCGCTCAGCGAACATCCCGTGATGACCGACACATTTGCATTGAGCGACAATGCGGAGATCGAGCACATCAAATGGTCGCGCTGGGCCGATGCCATTGTCGTTTGTCCCGCGACTGCGAACTCGATCGCGCGCGTTGCGCATGGTTTTGCCGATGATCCCGTGAGCGCTACGATTCGCGCGGCGCGCGTGCCCATTATCATTTGCCCGGCGATGAATTCGGCGATGTGGGAAGATCGGCTCGTGCAGCGCAATGTGACTCTACTGCGTGAAGCGGGCTATCACATCGTCGAGCCGGAGCACGGCGCACTCGCCACGAGTTCCGAAGGCGAAGGGATGGGAAGGCTCGCACGCCTCGAATGGATTTTGTCGGCGATACTTGCGGCGGTGCAAACCGAGCAGCCGCTCAAAGGGAAAAAAATCTTAATCACAGCGGGCCGTACCGAAGAATACTTCGATCCCGTGCGCATGTTGACAAACCCATCCACCGGCAAGATGGGTTTTGCTTTGTCAGAGGCAGCCGTTGCGCTCGGCGCGGAAAAAGTTGTGCTTGTGCATGGCCCAACGAATTTGCCCGCGCCATATCAAGTGCAAATGGTGCCCGTGGTTTCTGCTGCGGATATGTACGGCGCGACGATGGAGCATTATGAAGGCACAGACATTCTCGTGATGTCCGCCGCGGTTTCAGATTATCGCCCGGCTTCTGTTTCATCTGAAAAAATAAAAAAACTGCCCGGTAAGCTCACGCTTGAGTTGGAATCCACCGAAGACATTTTGCACGCGCTCGGTCAGCGCAAGAAGAGTGCAATACATGTTGGCTTCGCGGTCGAAACGTTCGATGAAATAGAAAACGCGCGCGCGAAACTGCGCCGCAAAAATTTGGACTATATCGTCGTGAACAACCCACGCGATGCGGGCGCGGGCTTTGGGACGGACACGAATCAAGTTGCGATATTGGATGCGAAGGGGAATATTGAGAAACTGCCGTTGCTGTCGAAGCTCAAAGTAGCTTTGCAGATCTTCAAGCGTATTGATAGTCGTTCGCCCGGCTCCTAACATGTCATTCTGAAAGAATCTTTTTAAACACTCGAAAGCCCCTCCAGTGCTTAAAAAGATTCCTCCTGAATGACAACGAAAGTAAGGCTCATGAAAACCTCCACCACCGCCACCTTCGAAATCAAAAGCTGGAAAGAGAACCCCTTCAACGAACTTGAAGCCGCGCCCAAGCTCGTGCGCGCGAGCGTTCTCAAAACTTATCGCGGCGAGATTGAAGGCGAAGGCACGCTCGAATATGTGATGATCTACAATGCCGACGGCACTGCAAACTACTTTGGCTATGAGCGCGTTGTGGGAAAGATCGGCAATCGCTCAGGTAGCTTTGTGTTGGAAGACAAAGGCGTGTTCGAAGGCGGCATGGCGAAATCGAGCTTGCGCGTGATGCCCAACTCCGGCACGGGTGAGTTGCGCGGATTGAAAGGGGAGGGGAGTTATGCGACGGGACATGCGAAAGAGCATGCGATGACTTTTGAGTACGAGATTGAGTAGAATTCAAAGCACACCCCCCTGGCCCCCCTCAAGGGGGGAATTTTGAGAATCGTTTTGCCAGAAATAGTTTTGCATTGAACCATGAACGAGCGCAAAGAAAAACGCAGCGAAAATTTTGAGAAGGTAAACTTCGATCAAGTCATTGATCGTTTGCCGCCGCAAGATTTGAATGCCGAAAAAGCCGTGCTTGGCGCGATGCTGCAAGAGGCTGACGCCGTGAGCAAGGGCTTTGAAGTGCTCGAAGACTGGTGCTTTTATAATAGCAGCCATCAAAAAATTTACGGCGCAATTCATCATCTTTTCGAGCGCAATCATCCGGTGGATGTGCTCACGGTCGGCGCGGAGTTGCAGCGCCGGCAAGAGCTTGATGCGGTGGGCGGCAATTATTATCTCACGGAATTGGTTTCGCGCGTGGCCTCCGCGGCGAATGTCGAATATCATGCGCGCCTCGTGCTCGAAAAAGCAATTCTGCGCCGCCTGATTGGCATTGCCACAGAAATTTCCAGCGAGGCGTTTGACGCGAAAGAGCCGGTGGATGATCTGCTCGATAAAGCGGAGCAACGCATCTTCGCGTTATCCGAACGCGGACTCCGTCGCGGCTTCGAATCGATCAATCCGATTTTGCATCGCACGTTCGAGACTATCGAAACCTATCACTCGCGCGGCGGTGGCGTCACCGGTGTGCCCACGGGCTTTCGCGATTTGGATGAGATGACTTCGGGCTTTCAACCTTCGGATCTCATCATCGTCGCGGGCCGTCCTTCGATGGGCAAGACGGCTTTTTGTTTGAACATCGCGCGCAATGTCGCGGTCGATGCCAAGATTGGAGTGGGCTTCTTCTCCCTGGAAATGGCGAACTATCAACTCGCGATGCGTTTGTTGTGCAGCGAGGCGCGCGTCAATTCGCATTTGGTGCGCACGGGCAAATTGCCGCGCGAGCATTTTTCACGACTCGTACGCGGCGTCGGTCGCCTCGCCGAAGCACCGATTTATATCGATGACACACCCGCGCTTTCGGTGATGGAAATCCGCGCGAAGGCGCGTCGCTTGTGTGCGGAGAAAAAAGTCGGTATGTTCGTAATCGACTATCTCCAACTCGTGCGCGGCCCGCGCGGCTCGGAAAGCCGTCAGATTGAAATTTCGCTCATTTCGCAATCGCTCAAAGCGCTAGCGAAGGAGTTGGACGTGCCGGTGGTTGCGCTCTCGCAGCTTTCGCGCGCGGTGGAGCAACGCGGCGGTGATAAGCGTCCGCAGCTTTCGGATTTGCGTGAATCGGGCGCCATTGAGCAGGACGCGGACGTGGTGATGTTCATCTATCGCCCGGACATGTACGCGCGCGAGTTGAACGACAACACCGCGGAGATCATCATCGGCAAACAACGCAACGGCCCGACCGGAACGGTGAATTTGATGTTCTTGAAAGACAACGTACAGTTCGCGAATGTTGATCGCTTTCACGCCGATGCGCCTGCGGGGCAGTCGCCGTTTTGATTGCGCAAAGTCAAAAGCATTGCAAATTTTAGATGCTTTGTATGCTGCACCGATTCTGTGGAATTGAATCAAACCGAGGCGCAGAGATCATCTCAGTTGTGAGGATGAAACATGTTTTGTCGAAATTGCGGCAAAGAAGTTCCGGCGCAAGCCGTGATGTGTGTGGCGTGTGGATGCCCGCCGCGTAGCGGAAATAAATTTTGCCAAAACTGCGGCGCGGAATCGCATCCCGTCGCGACGATTTGCGTGAAGTGCGGCGTGCAACTCGCGAGCGCCATTCCGTTTGATGCGAAATCCAAAGTGGTCGCGGGCTTGCTCGGCATCTTTTTAGGCGGCCTCGGCATTCATCGTTTCTATTTAGGCTTCACCGGCATCGGCCTCGCGCAAATCGCGGTCTCGCTTGTGACCTGCGGCATCGGTTCGATTTGGGGGTTGATTGAAGGCATCTTGATTTTAACCGGCTCGATCAACACGGATGCGAAGGGGCGAGCGTTGAAAGATTAGTTTCTGAAAAAGAGAACGAACATCTGCGTGCACGGCAGAACGCGGGCTGCCGTTTGCTTTACGCGGAGAAAGTTGCGCCATGAGCACTGCATCATATGACTTTGACAAGAGATTTCAACGCATTCTGCGCAAGCTGAAGCGCTATAGCCGCTATCCGATTGATACGGAGCTGTTGACGCGCGCATTTTCATTTAGCCAAGAGGCGCATCGCAATCAATTGCGCAAATCCGGCGCGCCCTATTTTGAGCATTGCATTGAAGTCGCGAAAATTTTGTGCGACCTGCGCCTCGACTACGCAACCATTGCCGGCGGCTTGCTGCATGACGTGGTGGAAGACACCGGCGTGACCATCGCAGAAGTGGAAGAAAAATTCGGCGCGGAGATCGCGGGGCTGGTGGACGGCGTAACCAAAATCTCCGAATTGAAGTTCGACAGCGCGGAAGAACAGCAGGCGGAAAATTTTCGCAAAATGCTGCTCTCGATGGTGAAAGACATTCGCGTCATTTTGATCAAGTTCGCGGATCGGCTGCATAACATGCGCACGATCGAACATCTGCCGGAAAAGAAGCGGCAACGCATCGCGCTTGAAACCCGCGAGATTTATGCGCCGTTGGCACATCGCCTGGGCGTGGCGCGCGTGAAATGGGAATTGGAGGACTTGGCGTTTAAAACCATTTCGCCAGTGCCCTATTGGGAACTCGTGCAGAAGGTTACGGAAAAGCGTAATGAGCGCGAAGCCTATATTCGCCGAATTGCCGCGCCGATTCGACGCGAGTTGAAATCCGCGGGCTCGATTGCGAAGATCACCGGACGGCCCAAGCATCTTTATAGCATCTTTCAAAAGATGCACGCGCGGGAAAAGTCTTTTGAAGAGTTGTTTGATTTGCTGGCGATTCGCATCGTCGTGCGCAAAATGGAAGAGTGTTATTTCGCGCTCGGCATCGTGCATAGCCTGTTTACGCCGGTGCAAGAGCGTTTTAAGGATTACATCGCGACGCCAAAATCGAATATGTATCAATCGCTGCACACGACGGTGATCGGCGAAGGGGGAAAGATGATCGAGATTCAGATACGCACGGAAGAAATGCATCACATGGCCGAGGTGGGGGTAGCCTCGCATTGGCGTTATAAAGAGGGAAAAGAAAAAGACGACGAGTTGGATAAGCAGCTCACGTGGCTGCGCCAAATGTTGGAATGGCAACACGACATTAAAGATCCGCAGGAGTTTATGGAAAACTTGCGGATCGATTTGTATCAAGACGAAGTGTTCGTGTTTACGCCGAAAGGGGATTTGATTCAATTGCCGGTGAATAGCACGCCGGTGGATTTTGCCTTTGCAGTGCATACGGATATTGGCTATCATTGCATCGGCGCGAAAGTGAATGCGCGCATCGTGCCGCTCAATCAAAAATTGAAAAGCGGCGACGCCGTGGAAATCATTACCAGCACGAACCAAAAGCCGAATCCCGATTGGCTGCGTTTTGTGCGCACTTCGAAAGCGCGCTCGAAGATCAAACGGTGGGTGAAAGAGTCGATGGTGGAGCAGAGCCAAAAATTGGGCGAGGAGATTCTGCAGCGCACCTTCAAACGTTTGCATCTCAAGAAGAGCGCGGAAGAACTGATTGAGATCGCGCGCACGTTTGGTTTGAATGATGAGCAGCAACTGTATTGCGCCATCGGCCACGGGGATATTTCCGCGGAAAGCGTGGTGCGCAAAATCACGCCGGAGCCGCAAACGCAAACGGAAGGCCCGGGGCTTCTTCAAAAATTCTTAAACAAAGCGCGCGGCGTTTCGAAAGGCGTGCGCGTGCAGGGGTTGGATAATTTGTTGATCACGTTCGGCAAATGTTGTCAACCGGTGCCGGGCGATCGCATTATGGGTTTTCTGACGCAAGGCCGCGGCGTGGTCGTGCATCGCTCGGATTGCAAAAATACTTTGCCCTTCGTGCAAAATCCGGAGCGCGTCATTGAAGTGAATTGGGATGTCGAACCGGATAAACATTTTATGGTCTGTTTGCATCTGTATGGCGAAGATCGCAAACATTTTCTGCGCGATGTGAGCGAAGCCATCTCGCACACCGACACCAACATTGTGCGCATTGAAATGCGCGGCGAAAATTCTTTGGTACACAGCAATATCATTGTCGAAGTCAAAAACCTGCATCACCTCACGCAAGTCATCAGCAAAATCGGCAAAGTGTCCGGCGTGTTCAGCGTCGAGCGCATGGACAACACGACCGAGCCGATGACGGAAGTGGAAGGCAGAGAACCTCTCTCTTCGCGAGGAAGGGAAAACGTAACCTGAGGAGTAAGCTCGAATGAAAACCACAATCACCAAAAAGGATGTTGCGAAGCGCACGGCGAAAATCGTCACCGAGAAAATTTATCTCACGGAAAAGATTGTTGACGGTGTATTCACGGCCTTGCGGGAGTTTATGGAAGAAGCCAACCCCGAGATTCGCATTGAAATCCGCGATTTCGGCGTTTTCGAAGTGAAGACCACCAAGCCCAAGCCGAAGGCGCGCAATCCGAAAACCGGCGAAATTATTTATGTGCCTGCACGCCGGAAGACGCACTTTAAAGCCGGCAAGCTGCTCAAAGAAGTGCTGAAGCAACCGCTGGATGAAATCACGCAGCGCGAGCGTTTGGGCACAGGCTGGGAAAATTGGAACGACACGGAGTTGGACAAATCCGGCAATGCAACGAAAGGCAACTAACACAAACGGATTGAGCGTACCGTGCAAAATTCCGTTTCCACCGGCATTCAACCGGGCCAGCGCGTTCTTGCGTTGGACTATGGGCTAAAGCGCGTGGGCGTTGCAGTGAGCGATGTTTTGCTGCTCATGGCCCATGGCCGTGAGACCGTGCAATATCGCTCACAGCGTGATTTGCTGGAACGATTGCAGACCATCATCAAGCGCGAGGCCGCAAGCTTGATCGTGGTGGGGCTGCCGCGCAATATGAACGGCACAGAAGGTGAGATGTCGCAGAAAGTGCGCGCGTTCATTGAAGTGCTCGCGCAAGAGGTCCAATTGCCCGTGGTCGCGTGGGATGAGCGGCTTTCCAGCAAGCAAGCGGAACGCGCGCTGACGACTTTGGGAAAATCCACGCGCGAGCAGCGGCAAGTGGTCGATCAAGTAGCGGCTGTCTTCATTTTACAAAGTTATTTGGACAACCTTGCAACTCAACGAAAACAAAACGCATGAAGAACATTCGGCTGGCGATCATTGGAGCGGGAAGCATTGCGCAAGTGGCGCATATTCCCAATTGGAAAAACATTCCCGGTGTTGAGTTGGTCGCCGTGTGCGATACGCACAAGGCACGCGCGCGCGGCGTGGCAGAGAAGTACGGCATTCCCCATTTTTTTACGGATGACGAATCTGTGCTAAAAATGGACGACATCGATGCCGTGGATATCTGCGCCCCTACCAACATGCACAAGACGCTCGCCATAAATGCGCTCTCTGCCGGCAAACACGTGTTGGTGGAAAAACCGATGAGCCGCACCGTAGAAGAAGCGGAGCAGATGGTGCGCGCCGCCAAACAACACAAGCGCAAGCTCATGGTTGCCATGAACGTGCGTTTTTGGCGCGATGTGGTGAATTTGCGGCAATTCATCGAGAACGGCGAGTTGGGTGAAATTTTTTATGCGAAATGCGGCTGGCTCCGCCGCCAAGAGAAGTGGACGGAGCGCGCGTGGCTCTTCGATAAAAAATATTCCGGCGGCGGCGTGTTGATGGATTTGGGCATTCAGATTCTCGACATGACGCTCTGGCTCTTCGGCAATAAAAAAGTGAAGAGCGTCAAAGCCGCAACCTATAATCATGTTGCCAAACTCGAGGTGGAAGACGCGGCCGTGGGCTTCATTCAACTCGAAGACGGCAGCACGATCGCGCTCGAAGTGGGATGGACGCTGCTCACGCCGCAGGATAAATTATACGCCGATGTTTACGGCACCAAAGGCGGCGCCGTGCTCAATCCGTTGCGCGTCATCAAAGCCATGAAAGAAGGCCTCGTCAACATCACGCCGCAAATGGATGAATCGCCCTCGTATCGTTACAAACTTTCATATCGCGACGAATTGCGTCACTTTGTGCAATGCCTGCGCGAGGATAAACCCATGCTTTCGAGCGGCGCAGAGAGTTTGGAGCGCATGCGCGTGCTTGAAGCCATGTATCAATCCGCGCATCTCGGCAAAGAGGTGAAGCTTTAATGCCGCGTGACTTGGTGCTCTATTTTTTAACTGCGCTTCCGCTCGCGTTGGCATATCCGCCGTTTCGTTATGGCTTCTTGGCTTATTGGGCGTTTATCCCGTTTCTGCTTTTGTTGGAAGACAAGAGCTACGGTCCCGCGTTACGCTGGGGCTACGGCGTTGGAATCATGGTCAGCGTTACGACGCTTGCCAACAATCTCTGGCTCAGCCCTCCGGCTTTGATTACGTTCGCGCTGATGCAGCCGTTGTATTTTGCGTTGTTTGCCGCGGCATTGCCGGCGGCGCGCAAACTTTGGCCTGCGGGCTATCTACTGCTCGTGCCTTTTTTGTGGACGCTGATCGAATATATTCGTTCCTTGAGCGAGCCGGCAACGCCCTCACTCAAGCTCGGTTACACGCAAGAATTCTTCATGCAGCTTTTGCAATATGCGCCGAGCGCTATTGTTTACGCGGTTTCGTTTTGGGTCGTCTCCTTGAACGTTACCCTGCTCGCTCTCTGGCGCGTGCGTGAAAATCTTCTCGCTTGTTTGGGATTGACGGCGTTGTTGCTGCTTTTCTTTGCGCTGCCGTATCTTTATACGCGCTACGTGCAGCAGCGCGTGCGCGAATGGCAAGAACAGCCCATGGAAGTCCGGCGAGGTGTGGAGCAGGATGGCTCGGTCGCCTTTGCACCGGAATTGGTTATGCTGCGCTAGAGCTTTTACGCGATGAGAATCGTCTAAGATATGACAGAAAGATTTCGTTTGAGAACGTGGCGTCAACCACGATTCGTACTGATTAGCCTTGCCGCGTCAATTCTATTCTTGTTCATTGATTACGCCCGCAGCCAGGAGCAGCAGCTTTATCTCACGACGAACACATTGGTCGCGCGTGCGCTGGCAATGGGCGGAGCTTACGTCGCTTTGGAAGATGCGCTCGCCGCAGGTTTATACAATCCGGCCAACGCCGGAGGGTATCGCCTTGCGCGACATCAACGTGTGCAGTTTTTTCTAAACCCAGTCACACCGGCCTTGGCCTTTACTCAGCGCTCTTCCTTTTTCGGCAAAGAGGAAAAAAGCCTGGGGCAAACGCTTGCCAGCCTCGGCCTTTTGTTAAAAGGCTTCACGCTCCGCGTTGGCCCTTTTGATGTATCCACAATTCTGGGCGAACAAGCTTCGAGCCACACCGTGCTAGCGCCAACGAAGTGGGAGACAAGCGCCTATCGCGACAATCAATACTCGACCGTCGCACTGCGCATGCGTTTAGCCGATCGCGTCAGCGTGGGCGGCAGTCTCGGTTTGTATTACGTCAAGTTGCCAGGTGCGACCGCGCGTGCGTGGAAAATACTCGCTTCGTATGGGATCACGCTCGCGCCGAGCCAGAAAGTTTTGCTGGGCGTTAGTTATCTCACCGTCCCAACCGTCGGCACGGTGACGCAGCGCGATCATCCCGAGCGCATCGCGGACAACAGTGTGAATCTCGGGTTGAGCTATCGCCCCGTCGCGCATGCTACAATGAGTTTTGATTTGCGCAACGTTGTCGAAGACGGCGGCGTCATCGTGCGTCGCGAACCACACTTGGGACTCGAGTACACTTTTCACACACTGCTGGCGTTGCGCTGCGGCGCGTTTTATAAAAGAGAAGAAGCGCGCGCCGTTTTCAGCGCAGGCCTCGGATTGCTCGATCTCAACTGGCCGCGCGGCCGAGCCGCACATTCGCAATACTCCCATTGGGCGCTCAACTACGGTATCGTGGCTGAACGCCTCGCGCTCGGACAACGGCGTGTTATCCATGCTTTGACCGTGGCGTTTCGGATTTGAATTTAAGCCAAAGTGCGTTTATTCGTGCGTGCACCTCTTGCGATTTTTCTCATCACTCTGCTCGCTCTTTTTTTGCCCGAAGCCGACGCGCAAACAAGCGCGAGTAATCTCGAAGTTCTGCAAACACTCTTCGAGCAAATCGCCACGCGCGTCGATTCACTTGTTGCCTCAACCCATGCAGAGAAGGTTTGGCTGAATCCAAGCGCGGTCGAGCCGCCTACGCCGCAGCGGTTGCTTTACACAACGTTGGTGCAAAAACTCGAACGCGAGGCGCGCTCTCTCTTTGCGCTAACCGACACCAGCACGGCGGAAAACCAGGACGGGATCGTGATTCGGAATCGTATCACGGCGTTGGAAATTTCTTATCGCCAGTTGCGACGGCCGGGGTGGTTGCGCCGCGCTCCGAGCATGCGAACGATCAGCGTTGCCGTGGATTTTGATGTGCGCGAGACGCAAACGCAGCGCATTCACTTTCAAGGCTTGCTCACGGCCGTGCGCCGTGACACCCTGCGCGGCGAGGTGAGCCAATGGGAAACTTCGTCGTTGCCGTTCACGGTCGGCGTGCGACAGAAAACTGAAAAACAAGTGTCGTGGCTAGAACCCGCGCTCCTCACTGCGGCCACAGGCGCAATTGTTTACGCATTTTACTCTTTACGAAGTCAATAGGGATTTTGACCATGTCCGTTATGAATCATTTCCGCAAGACCAACGGTTTCTCGCTGCTCTGGCCTCGCTTCGCGTTGTTCTTCGCGTTGAGCTTCTTGCTCGTCGCATGCAGCGGCGGCAAGTTGCGCGCAAATTTGACGACCGAAGAACGCCTAAAAGAAGCGATGCGCCTTTTTGAAAAACACGATTACTTCGAAGCGCGCACGCAGTTTCGCATCATCACCTTGAACGCGCCCGGAACCGCCATCGTGGATCAGGCCCAATTCTACCTTGCGGAATGCCATTTTCATATGGATGAGTTTATCATCGCCGGGGAAGAGTATAAAAAACTCATTCGGCTTTATCCTCAAAGCCAATATCTGGATGATGCCCAATTCAAAATCGGCTTGTCGTATTATAAGCTCTCTCCCAAATCTGACCTCGATCAAAAATACACCTGGCAGGCGATTGAAGAGTTTCAACGCTTCATGGAAGATTATCCGGATAGCGACTTGCGCAACGAAGCGCAGAACTATCTCCAACTCGTGCGCGGTAAATTAGCCAAGAAAGAGTTTGACACGGCTGATCTTTATCGCAAGCTGGCCTATTACGAGTCCGCGCTGGTCTATTTCGAAGATGTGCTGGCGCGCTTTTATGATACGAAATACGCGGAGCCGGCTTTATTCTACAAAGCCGAAATTCTCTTCAAACAAACGAAGTATGACGAAGCGCGCGACGCCATTCATTTGTTAATGGATAAATATCGGCGCGAAGGCGATCAACCCGAGGCCGAGAAACCTAAGTATCAAGCGCGCGCAGCAGAATTACTCCAACTCATTGAAGCCCAACTGAGCACCAACGGCAGCGCAAAAAAATGACGGCGCGCAAGCTTGGCATTTTCGGCGGCACGTTTGATCCCGTGCACCTAGGGCACTTGCTCGTGGCTGAAACTGCGCGCGAGCAGTTAGTGCTGGACCGCGTGCTGTTCATGCTCGCGCCACAGCCGCCGCACAAGCCCATGCCCGGTTTGACTCCGTGGCCCACGCGCCTCGCAATGTTAGAAGGCGCGCTATCCGATCAACCTCACTTTACCATTTCAACGCTGGAAGTTCAACGCTCCGGCCCTTCCTACACCGTTGACACCTTGCGTGAGCTGCACCAGCTTCCGGAATTTCAACACACGCAGTTTTATCTCATCATCGGCGCAGACAGTTTGAGCCAGTTTCACACTTGGCGCGAGCCAAAGGTGATTGTGGAGCTTGCGACACTCGCCGTTTATCCTCGCTTGGAAAGCTTGGCTCCGCAAGAGCCGGCGCCAATGCCATGGTCATGCATACATTTGCAAGCGCCACGCATTGAAATTTCATCGACCGATATTCGCCGCCGACTTGCATGCGGACAGTCCGTGCGTTATCTCATTCCCGAAAGCGTACGCCAATACATTACGCGGCATCGCTTGTATCGTGAACTAACCTGATCCTCGCAAAAAATCACGCAAGGAATGGCAACATGGCAACAAAAATTTTGGTGGTTGATGATGAGCCGGATTTAGAGATCATGATTAGCCAGCGCTACCGCAAGCAAGTGCGCGAAAAGGCGCTGCAATTTGCTTTTGCTGCAAGCGGCGTTGCGGCGCTGAAGCAGTTGCAGGAGGACGATGCGATCGATATCGTGCTCACGGATATCAACATGCCGGAGATGGATGGTCTGACCTTGCTCGCTAAAATGAATGAGCAATTTCAGCAAGTCAAAACCGTGATTATTTCCGCTTACGGCGATATGAAAAACATTCGCACGGCGTTGAATCGCGGCGCGTTCGATTTCATCACCAAGCCCATCGAGTTTGACGATTTAGAGCTTACGCTCAAGAAGACGATTCAAGAATCGCAAGTGCGCAAGCAAGCCCAGCGTGATCGCGATCGTGTGGTGGCATTGCAGCGCGAGTTGGACGTGGCACGGCGCATTCAACAATCGATCTTGCCGCGCACTTTTCCCACAAGCCCCCAGTTTGAATTACACGCACGCATGCTCACGGCGAAAGAAGTCGGCGGCGATTTGTACGACTTCTTTATGTTGGGCGAGGACAAGTTGGGATTTGTCATCGGCGATGCCTCGGGCAAAGGCATTCCCGCAGCAATCTTCATGGCCGTGAGCCGCACGCTGCTGCGCGCCATAGCCACGAAGGGAGTCGCGCCCCATGAGTGTTTGCAGCAAGTGAATAGCCTTTTACACGCAAACAGCGACTCCGAAACCTTCGTGACCGTTTTTTACGGCATCATGAACACGAAAACCGGCGAGATTGCTTATAGCAATGGCGCACATAACCCGCCGTATGTGTTGCGCGCCGCCGGCAGCGTGGAAAACACCGGCGCGCCCGACGGCCTCATGCTCGGCTTGTTTGCGCAGGCGCAGTATCAACCGAATCAAGTCACGTTGCAAAAAGGCGATACGCTCGTCCTCTATACCGACGGCGTGACCGAGGCGAAAAATCATGCCGGAGATGATTTCTCCGAAGCGCGCTTAGAAGCCTGTTTGCCGCAGGATGCGACCTCACCGCTGCCACAACTGCTTGATCGCATTCTCCATGAGGTCAACGAATTTGCGCAAGGCGCGCCTCAAGCGGATGATTTGACGATTTTGGCGCTGCGTTATAACGGCTGAAGAGCACCTCATGAAAAAATTCCGCGCTGTACTTCTTCCCGCCTGTTGTTTATTGCCCGCGCTGTTATTGAGTCAGACGCCCGCACACGAGCCGGCCCCATCGTATTGGCGTGAAGCGGGCCTTCCTCATTTGCGCAACTATACTCCGAAAGAATACAGCGGCGATGCGCAGAATTGGTCGATCACGCAGGACCAACGTGGCGTGATGTACTTCGGCAATTACACCGGCGTGCTCGAATATGACGGCGTAAACTGGCGCCTCATGCGCGTTAAAAACGGCAGTGTCGTGCGTGCGCTGGATCGCGATGCGCGCGGAACGATTTACGTCGGCGCCGGAGGTGAATTGGGGTATCTCGCGCCAGATGCGTTCGGGCAATTGCAGTACGTCTCATTGTGCGATAGCATACCGCAGGAGCATCGCGCCTTTGCCGATATCGCAAAAGTCCACGCCACCTCCGCGGGAGTTTATTTTCAAGCTTTGGATTGGCTCTTTCGTTGGTCCCATTCGCGCATGCGCGTCTGGAAACCGGTTTCACCTTTTCATCTCTCCTTTGTCGTGCGCGATCACTTCTACATTCGCCAACCGAATGTGGGGCTCCTGCAAATGCGCGGCGACTCTCTTCACTTAGCGCCGGGCGGCGAAGTATTTTCCGATCTGCGAATTTATGCCATGCTCCCTTTCGCCGAAGATAAAATTTTGATCGGCACTCGCGAGCGCGGCTTGTTTATCTATGATGGCCGCACGGTCGCGCCTTTTTTCACCGAGGCCGATGCCTTTCTACTTGAGCACCAACTCTATCATGGCGCTGCGCTCGCAGGCGGAAACTTTGCTTTTGCGACATTGCGCGGCGGTGTCGTCATCATCGATCACACTGGCAAACTGCTACAGGTGCTCGATAAAAGCACGGGCTTGCTGGATAACAACGTTTGGTTTGTTGCCGCCGATCGCGAACAGGGACTGTGGCTCGCTTTGAACAACGGGCTGGCGCGCGTGGCAACGCCTGCTCCGCTTTCTTTGTATGATGAACGCAGCGGTTTGGGCGGCAGTGTTGAGGCCACGGTGCGGCATCGCGGCGTGATCTATGTTGCCACGCATCAAGGCGTATTTTATTTGCAGCCCGCGCAGGTCAAAACAACGGCGTTCGCGCACGCTTCTTTTCAACCGATTCTTGGCATTGCAGAGCAAAGCTGGGCTTTACTTGCAAACGACACGACGCTGTTCGCTGCGACGAAAAAAGGCGTGTATGAAATTAAAGGCACGAAGGCGGAATTGCTCCGCGCCTCTTCGGGGCATTCCTATGCGCTTTTGCGCTCGCAAAAAGATCGCACGCGAATTTATATCGGCTTGGAGAGCGGCCTTGCCGCGCTGCGTTGGAATGCCGCCACGCGCTCGTGGCAAGACGACGGTGAAATTTCCGGCGTGGCAGCCGAAGTGCGCGATCTCGTAGAAACGGCAAATGGGGTATTGTGGCTGGGCACACGCACCGACGGCTACGTGCGCGTGGATTTCTCACGTGGTTTCCAACACAACCCGCAAATTGAAATACTGGGAGTGCAACACGGTTTGCCGGAGGATCACGGTTGGGTAACGGTTGCGGTGTGGGGCGAGCGTGAAGCATTCGTCACGAGCAAAGGCATTTTTCGCTTCGATGAAACGGCGCGCCGCTTTATTCCAGACTCCACATTGGGCGCGGCTTACGCCAACGGTTCGCGCAACACCGGCGAAGCTGCGGCGGATCGCAAGCAAAATTTTTGGCTGCAATCCGGCAGTGGCGCCAATCGTCAAATCGGAATGGCCGCGCGCCAAGCAAACGGGAACTATGCGTGGCAATATACGCCGTTCGCGCGTTTGACGGACTTTAACGTTTGGAACATTTATTTAGAAGAGCACGAGAGCAACGGTCGAGAGTCCGCGTGGTTCGGCGGCCCGGAAGGTTTGGTGCGTTACGCGCCCGAAGTTCCTAAAACCTACGCGGTGAATTTTTCGGCGTTGCTGCGCCGCGTGAGCACGATCAATAGCGACTCTGTGATCTACGGCGGAGCCGGTACCACTGAAAATGAAGCAGCGCCTTCGCCTCGCATTGCCTACGCCAACAACGCGCTCCGCTTCGAATTCTCCGCACCGAGTTTTGAAGACGAAACTGCTAATCAATTTCAGTACTTATTAGAAGGCTTCGATCAAAACTGGTCCGCCTGGACACAGGAGACCAAAAAGGATTATACCAACATTAGCGAAGGCTCCTATCGTTTTCACGTGCGCGCGAAGAATCTTTATGAGCAGGCGAGCACCGAAGCGAGCTATGGCTTTGAAATATTGCCGCCGTGGTATCGGGCGTGGTGGGCTTATGTTTTTTATGTTGCGACTTTCGCCTTTGTCGCCTATGGCAGCGTGAAGTATCGCACGCGGCAATTAGAGCAGCGCAGTCGCAAACTGGAAGCGACGGTGCAAGAGCGCACCGCAGAATTGGCAAAGCAGAAAAACAACATCGAACTCCTGAGCCAGATCGGCAAAGACCTAACCGCCTCGCTCGACCTTGAGGTGATTTTTTACAAGCTGTACGAAAATATCAATCAACTCATCGACGCCACGATTTTTGGCGTCGGCATTTATCACGCAGAGCAGCATCAGATTGAGTATCATCTTGCTTTGGAAAAAGGCAAACGCTTCGCGCCCTATGTGCGCGACACCGTGGATAAAAATCAGTTCCCCGTGTGGTGTTTAGAAAACCGCAAACCCGTTTTTATCAACGACGTCAAACGCGAATATGCCCAGTACATTCATTCCTATCAAGAGCCCAAACTCATATTGGAAGACGGCTCTTATTCTGAGTTGCCGACTTCGTTAATCTATTTGCCGTTGCTCGCGCAAGAGCGCGTGTTGGGCGTGCTCACGGTGCAGAGTTATCGCGCCCACGCCTACACTCCAGATCATCTCAAATTGCTGCAAAATCTCGCGGCCTATACGACGATCGCGCTGGACAACGCCGATGCCTATCGCCAACTGCACGCGACCATTGAACATTTAAAGACAACGCAGCAACAGCTCGTCGTGCAGGAAAAGTTAGCCTCGCTCGGCGCATTGACCGCAGGAATCGCGCATGAAATCAAAAACCCGCTGAATTTCGTGAACAACTTTGCCGTGCTCATCGTCGATTTGATCGAAGAAGTTCGCGCGGAAATCGCAAAACTCAAAACCATCGAGGGCAATGAAGACGTCCTCGGCGAAGTTGAAGAGCTTTTAAAGCTCTTGGGGCAAAATGCAGAGAAGATCAATCACCATGGCAAGCGCGCAGACAGTATCGTCAAAAGCATGATGGAGCATTCGCGCGGGAGCACGGGCGAACGCGAAGCCGTGGAGTTGAATCGTTTGCTGGACGAAGCCGTGAATCTCACTTATCACGGCTTGCGCGCGCAAAACATGGATTTCAACATCACCATAGAAAAGCAATATGACGCGGGCATTGGCAGCGTGCCTGTTGTGCCGCAGGATTTGAGTCGGGTGTTTTTGAATATCCTCAACAATGCCTGTTATGCCGCGCATGAGAAGCAGCTCAAAGTCGGCGGCGGCTTTGTGCCAACCCTCTCCGTGAGCACGCAAAAGCGCGACGAGAACATTGAGATCCGTATTCGCGACAACGGCACCGGCATCCCGGCGAAGGTGCGCGATCAAATCTTCAACCCCTTCTTCACCACCAAGCCCACGGGCAAAGGCACGGGTTTGGGACTTTCGATCAGTTATGATATTATCGTGCAACAACATCGCGGCACGATTGCAGTGGAAAGCAAGGAGGGAGAGTTCACGGAGTTTGTGATTACGCTGCCCCGGAAATGACTTTGAGTGAAATAAAAAAGGCTGCGTTCGCATATCGTTCGCAGCCTTTTTTATTTCTGGCACAAGCTATTTGACGAATGACATCTTCTTCGTGATCACATAGCCATTCACCTGCAAGCGATACAAGTACACACCGCTCGGCGCGAGTTGCTGGGCTTCGTCTTTACCATCCCAAACCACACGATGCTCGCCCGCGTTTAAATTGCGGGCAATGAGCGCGCGCACGCGTTGGCCTTGCAGATTGAACACCTCGAGCTGCACAAGGCCTGCTTCGCGCAAGCTGAACGCGATGGTGGTCGTGGGATTAAACGGATTCGGATAATTTTGCGCGAGCGCATATGCCGCGGGTTGCGCTGCAATCGTTTGAGCCGCATCAAGCGCAGTGTGCTCTTTGGCGAGAGCGTTGTTGACGTTGGCCGCAGGCAGATTTCCAGCATGCGAAACGAAGAGCACATCTTCCTCCACGTGAATCTCTTTTGCTACAACCGAGCCTTTAAAGCGCGAATCTTCTTCAAAACGAACTTCCGCGCGCGGCGCGATGAGCCAGCCCACAACTTCTGCGCGCTCTTCAATCTCGACTTTGTGATATTGCAAAGTCGTGAACGTCACCTGATTGCTCGCGCTCTGCCCCTGCGGCGTGATTACGACCGCCACGTCTTTATCGAACTCCAATTTGTCAACGACATTGATATTCACCGGGCCAGCGGCAACGTCAATCACGAGCACGGCCTTCGCGTCCGTATCAAGCTCATCAAAAAAGTAATTGCCGCTGCGCAGATAGAGCTTGCCGCCGCTTTTCACTTCAACATCATCATAAGCTCCGGGCGCGAGCTGCAACGCGCCATTGGCAGGGACGGTAATATCCTGCGCGCCTGCGTTGAAGCGCAGCGTCGGCAATACAAACGAGAGGACGGCGGCCTTCGCGCTGGCCGTGCCGCTTACGCTCGCATTGCCTTGCAGTGAAAGCCGATCTCCGGCATAAGCGTTTCCGACAATCGCATTGCTTGTTGCGATTTCAATATCATCCAATGCCGTGACGTCGCCGCTATGCGTTCCGGGGCGGCCTTTTTCAAATTCGACGTCATTGTTGGAATGAATATCGCCTTCCGAGTTGAGATTGCGCTCAATCGTGATATCTTTTTCCGCAAGAAAGACGAAGCCCTTGGCAATGGTGAGCCGTGAAAATCCGCCAACGCCGCCTTTTGAAATCGTTTTGGAATTAGCATCCACCGTCCCGCCGAGAAATTCCCACGTCGGTGTCGTATCTGCCGCGGTTGTCGCTTGGCCTTTTCCGAGAGCCGAATTGTTTTGCAAACCGATGGCATCGTGTGAAATAAAAAGCGCGAGATCCGCTTCGGGCACGTTTTGTAATTCAGAAGTATCATAATGAAACTTCACTGTTGCGTCGAGATTTTCATCGTTCATCGGCACCACATCAAAGAAACGCGGACGGCTGGTCTTCGCTGGCGTCAAAAGTTGCGGCACGTTTCCGCGCGCAATCGTGGTTTCGCCAAGCTGGGCTGCGGTGACGATCTCCAACCCCAAGTTGCCGACGTTGATGCCGGCAGTGAGGTCGTTTAACGTGCGCGTGACGGTCACATTCCCGCCGCCGCCGATAATGATATTGCCCGGCGTTTCGATGAGCGTGGCGTTATCGCCAAAGGTCACAACAAATCCGTTGAGATTAAAATCTCCGTTGAGCACAGCCAACGTGCCCGTAAGCGCGAAGTTCTTCGTTAAGGTCACTCCCGCGGGATTGTTGATCGTGAGATGATGCACCACGTCTGGAAGCTCTGCGCCGGTAACAATAGGCGTTGTGCCTTCATAAAGAATATCATCGGAGCGGGAAGAAGTATAGCCGTCGCCACTGCCGCCGGAGTATTGCGCGAAGCTCGTTTGAAACGCGCAATACAGGGCGAGAAGAAAAATGATTTGAAATTTTGTTTTCATGCTTTCGTTCTCCAAAAAAAGAGAAGCTGTTTTAGATTCGTTGCGGGTTACTTTGCAACCGTCATTGCGAGCGTCTTTATGCGAAGCAATCTTCTGCAAATAGCTTCGGCAAAAAGAAGCCCTCACCCTGACCCTCATTCCGATCCGCAACGAATATATCATACAAGCGCGAATCCGCGCGAGTGGACACAAATAAGAGTTCCCGTCGTTTTTTGCGGCAAGCACGTGTTAAGGTGCCGTGCGCACGCAGCGAAAGCCATAGTGATTCACACGCTGTGCATCAGCCGTCGCGGCGCAAGCGCGATCGGCCGCGCGCAAAAGTTTCGGCTCGTCTTTCCACGCGCCGCCGCGCAACCCGGAGCCGAGGGCGTTGGTGCCGGGCCAACTCGCAACGTTGGCATTGCCCTCCGTGCCGGCACTTTTTGAAAGCTCACCATCGCCGTGCACGCCGGTAAAATTTCTTCCGACAGCGTTTGCCAGCGTCACAACACGCTCCCACACGTTGCCGCTCAATTCCATGACGCCGAAATAGGATGCGCCAGCTTGTGCGCGGTTCGCGTTCGCAGTGGCGGCGTAAATTCCCGGACGCACCGGGCCGTTGATGCCGGAATCAAAATTCGCATTCGCGCCTGCGGGAGCTGCGGTCTCATTGCCGCTGCCGTCAATGCCAGCGTGCGAGATTTGCCGCGTGATCGTGGTGTTGCCCCAAGCGTACTCATTGCTCACGGTTGCGTCTTTGCCGCGCGCGGCTTTTTCATATTCCAACTCCGTCATCGGCCGCAACCCGGCCCAATCGGCATATGCCGCCCCATCAAGCCAAGAGAGAAAATTGCAGGCGCGATCATTTGCGATCACAGCAAACAACGGATGCGATCCGCCAATGGTGCCGCGAAAATTTTGATACGTTGCAACGCTCGCAATATTGCGGCGGCTCGCTTGCGCCGGTGTGAGCAAATTTAAAAAGTCGGCATACTGGCCTTGCGTGATTTCATATTTCATAATGTAAAACGCCGCGTGCCCTTTGGGAAAAGTCGCGGGCAAAGCCTTGCTCACGGCGTCATTGAAATCATCGAGGTGCGCCATGCCTTGTGCGTTGTTGTTGCCGAGACTGTTGGCGCTGCCGCCGCCCAACGTCAAAGCGTCTTCGCCGGTAATTTCAAAGGGCGCGCCGCTTGTGCCTTTTTCAAATTGACCGTTGATGGGAGAAGGGGAAGGATCACCGACCAAGAAATTGCCCGCGGGAACATACACCATTTCGAGCGCGAGCACATTGACGATGACGTTTGCGCTGCTGCTCAAACCGTCGGCGTTGTAGTTCCAGCGGAGCCGGACGTTGCTCCAATTGTTCGTGCCCGCGCCGTTTTGCGCGCGAAAAATGAAAACGCCTTTGCCGTCCGTCACCGTTTGAAATGCAGCCGGTACGCCGTTATCATTGCCAATAGTGTGCGCCGTGCTTGACGAGGAGAGCGTCGCGTGTTGCCAGGTGTTGCCACCATCCGTGCTGAACTTGACAAAGAGCCAAGCCGCATCATGATTAAACGGCGCGGTCAGATCGTTGCGCCAGGAATTTTCCCAACGAACGTCAAGCTGCACGGCGACGTGGCTCCCCGCGACATCATCGCGCAAAGCCACGTGTTTGAGGGTGAGATTGTTGGCGAATGCCGGTCCTGCCAGTATGCTCAGAACCAAAGCCGTGAGCACATAAGATCTTTTGCTGGGTTGCATCATGGAGGTTCCTCCTAACGTGAAGCCGATTCAGATTTTTGAAAAAAAACAGTGCGAGTGTATAGCAAAACAATCAGCCAAAAGCACTGAGAATTTTACGAGGGTGGTAGGGAGGTGGTTTGAAAGGTAAAAGGGTGCAAACGTAACAATGAAGTTTATTCTCCATTGCGCCGGTTGCGGAAAATTATTTACAGCGGCAGCAATTTAATCGGAGAAGGCTCAGGGGCAAGAGGAAAATTGGGGGGAGAGGGAAAAGAGAACTGCCACGCACATGCGCAATGCGTGGCAGTTTATGCATCTTTTAGTTGAGTCGCTGTGCTACTTTATGAGCACAAGCCGCTTCGCCAAACGAAATTCACCCGCTTCGAGCCGATACACATACACGCCGCTACTCAAGCGCTCGCCGCGCTCGTTGCGGCCATCCCATGTGACTCGCTTTACGCCAGCAGATTCTTTCGCGTCGACGGCCGTGCGTACTCACGCCGTTTAGGCTGTAGATCGCGAGTTGCAAGGCCCGGCGGTACCCTGTGCGCGGAAGCAGTGCGTCGCGAAATACTGATCGTCACTATGAGTTACTCGGTTAAAATCATGGAAGAATAACTGATAACATAAATCCTCAAGAATTGCT
Source organism: bacterium (assembly GCA_041918175.1). Taxonomy (GTDB): domain Bacteria; phylum Zhuqueibacterota; class Zhuqueibacteria; order Zhuqueibacterales; family Zhuqueibacteraceae; genus JABWAN01. The sequence goes on along the minus strand of JAYRWE010000102.1, from coordinate 7,283 downwards.
CGACCAGTTCAGCAGAATATTCCATCTCTTTAATCAATCTTTCAGCTTGAATTTTATATTCCTCAGTTTTCTTAAACTCCTCAAATTGCCTTTGTTTGAATTCTTCGTATTGCTTATAGGCGAATCTCTTGGCGCGCTTAAATTGACCCTCCCGGATTTCGAGCAATATATAATTTTCATAAGTGGAGGCATATCCCATATGCACATACTCGACCAACTCGCCATGGGGAAGCACCAAGAGACCTGTCAACCAATCAATCTTAACCCTTTCACTATTCGGAAAAACCTCAGCCAACACAGATTTCCATTTATTACCTGGCAAGCTAATTTCAACATCTTTTAAATACAGCGTGCTGTCAATTATTTCAAAGGTGGCGATATAGCCTCTCCATAAACCTGTAGAACGGCTCCCTTCTCTGGGTCTCTTATCAGGAAATTTTTTAAAGTATTGTTCCAGGGGATTCGAGTTTAAGCTGTATTGCTTTCCTTCGAAAATGATAATGTCTGGAAATTGTGCTGTTGCAAGTAATGCATCAGTGTTTGCAGCAAACGTTATCAGAATCATGATAACTTTGATCGTCTTCGCCATATTATGTCACTCCTTCACTGTAAACAGGCTTAGCTATCGGGTTTTACCAATTTGTACTAACCCCGACACAATAAAAATTTGATCGTCTTATTCTGCGCTGGACGCAATGCCGTAAGTTGGACAAGGTGTGCATGAGATCGAGAATTGACTTGCCTTGATCAAGCAGGGCTCCTGATGGTATAAGGCGACGCGAAAGCACCATACATTGCCAAGTCGCGAGGCCAATAGAAGTTTTGCTAAACAGAAGATTTCTGCTTGCACTTTAATTTCGCGCCAATGATACGGCGGTGCAAACGTGCCGGGCACACTATCTACTTCACGCGGATTGCGCGGGTCCGTAACGTTGACAATCGACAAGCCTTGATCCGTGCCGAGCAGCGCATACTCGCGGCCGGCGTTGTCGGTATAGCCCCACACGCCGGAATAGCCGTCGTATTGATCAAGCTGCGCGAGCTTGGTCATGTTGTAATTTCGACCCGGCTGATACTGCGCGAATGCGAGACTCGCGTGCAACCACAAGCTCAGGCTCGCAAGACCCAAGCACACGCGCGCTGCAATCCGCCGTTTGCTCATGTGACGCAAGTGAGACATGGTGCTCCTCCTGGTTTGGAATGATTGGCCCGTGATGGGCAATTTTTGAGAAATGTAATTTTGCGTTGCTTATTGTCGCAAACAAAGAAATGCGTTCGTTTCGAGCACCGTCCCTGACGACGCGCTTTGAGCCAAGAGCAAGTGCTCAAACGTGTGTCACACGATTGTTGACGAAGACGAGTATAGAAAGGCCGGTTATAGAATTGCAAATCGGCCCTTCTATTTTTAATCGAGTCGTTGCTTATAAGTAATCAATCAGCCCTGTGTAAAAACCGGGTTGCGACAAATCACGTTGCCGTTCTGGCACCAGCAATTCTGCCAAGCGGGAACCTTATATTCAGTGCATACCGGTTTGCCGAATAGCCCGCGCTTGCAACACCTAATTCGCGTAGGACCCGCGACGATGTCACTCCAATCCCAGGAAGCGATGACGCGCGCTTCATATGAGGCTGAAACGCAGCGATTCAAGCCTGAAAACTGCGTGGGAAGTTTCATTAGTTCGTTCTCCTAAAATAGTACACACAAATCGGTCAGGAATGGCGGCCATGGATTAATAAAACGACGCTCAACATTTTGGCGTTTGCACTCTCACATCGTAATCGCTCGGCAAGCAAACCGTTTCAGTGGGAATGCCTAAATCACCAGCATTGGGAATTTCTCGACAAACGATTTTGCGCGTTACGCAAACGCGATTACGTCTTCTGATTTTGGCAAGGGCCGGTGTGACAACCGAGAAACTCTTATGTGCCGATCATTCACTCACCGCAATTTGAAGAGAGCTTAGAGAGAGCTGCTCGAATTTTACGGCTGGCAGTAATTTGGTCTGACTTTTTCTAAAGCTCTATATGGTGCGACATTTTTGCCAAGCGTATAGAGAGCATACCGCAGCCGGGTGACCATCAATAAAACGACACCCGGTATATGTCCCAATGAAACACGCTAATTTCACAGTACTAGCTTTAATTCCGCGTGAGATAGCGCTTGCGCTTGGGAGTAGCTCTTGACATGGTTTGATAAGACCGGTGTTGAGCTTGGGGAGTTTCATTCTGAATCCTTTCTTTTGAGTATACAATGTTCAGGAAAACGCAATTCCAATTCACTTTATAAACCACGAACGCACCAGCCCGACCATTACCGGGCAGATGTCGCTCACATCAACGGTGAAGCGATAAATTTTTCGCGCGCGGGTGAGTTGATTCTCGGGATCGAAGAAGATGAGCTTGACTTCCCAACACTCCGACTCGGGCCGGCAAATGGGGCTGCGCTCACATTCAATCGTATCGAGTTGCATATTATCCTTCAATGCCGATTCAAAGATGTTCGCGACGTTCAAGGCGTTGGTCGCGGAATAGTTGATTGCGCGATGGCAAGGATCCGCGCCGAGATTGCGCAGCTCATGATAAACGCGCTCAAGAAAATTCCTCACCGCCTCGGCTTTATCCTGCTCACGGCGTTTTTTCGGTTGTTCGGCTTCACGCGAGCCGCCCAACACAGCATCGATCAACGCGCTCGTGTTCCAACTATTCATGCAGCGCAGATTGGGACAGAGCACCGGAACAACCTGCCCCGAAAGCAGACGCGCACTGGAGTAGATCACGGTTCCCATTGAAACGCGCTCGATTTCTCCATCAGCTTGCTCCCGCAGAAACTGGCGCAAACGCAGATAGGTTTCCATCGCAAACGCGTCTTTGGGCTTGATCGCATAAATGGGCGTCGCGTCCAAATTCAACGTCCAGTAGATAGAATCTGCGTCCGCTGGATTCTTCTCGAGATACGCGAGCAGTTGCCTCGGGTCATGTGGGTTCGGCGGGATTTGTGAGCCGGTCGGCGATTCCATATGTTGCATGATGGAATCGCGCCGCGCTTCTGTGCCGAAATCATAACCGAGTTGTCCAATCGCAAAAACCAGTTGTGGGGCCGCGTTGCCTCCGCCGCCACAGCTACAGCTTGCTGCTGTGACTTGGCTCGCGCGGATTTCTGCCTTGCTCGTATTGCGCCCAATCTCATTTGAAGTCGGAGGTGGCTCGCTCGCTGTTTGGCTCACGTGCTCCTCTTTCACAGTCAAATCCGTCATTCTGTTTGCTCCTTTCTGGTTAATTACCGCATGTGCGCCTTTGATATTTAACCGACCCGCCAAAAGTCGGTCACAATTCACTATCGGTTGTTCTTCGCATCCGATAGCAGCGCTTAATATTGCTGCTCGCACGGCAAGTGGATCAAGCTTTTGCCCATTGCGCAATTGCAAGCTGAGCAACAGCGCCGCAACGCCGGAAACGATCGGTGCCGCGAAGCTGGTGCCGCTGTTGGTTGCAACGCTGCCAAAAGACACAGCGCCCCAAATATCTTCACCGGGCGCGAGAACTCCTTGCGCGCGATATTTCTCGCCCCAATTGCTAAACGCGAGCGGCACGCCCTTCTCGTTCATTGCGCCTACGGCCAACACCGAAGGCAACGCACCGGGAATATGCAAGCACTCGCAGCCCTGATTGCCTGCTGCGGCGACAATGAGCACGCCCTTTTTGACGCAATCCCGCACTGCATCTGCAAGCAGCGGATGCGCCGCACCCGATGAGTTGAACTCACCGCCGCTGATATTGATAACGTGTGCGCCGTGTTGAACTGCCTGCGAAATCGCACGCGCCAAATCAACTTGCGAGCAAGGCGCAATCTCTCCGTCTGGGCGGTTTGCGAAAAGCGGAATGAGCAAACCGCGACAGCGCGGAGCAACGCCTTGCACCGCGCTATCATGCTGACCAAAGATCACGCTAGTGATGTGCGTTCCATGCTGCGAGGCCGCGCGTTGATCAGCAACGCCGCTCACGAGCGTTTCAAGTTTGGTAAAATGCGCGGCTGCCAAACTATGATGCGAAGCATCGACTGGTCCATCCAAAACCGCGACACAAACTCGCGGGTCGCCTTGCGTCTCGCGCCAGAGTTCTTGCAGGCCAGGCAGCTTGGAAAGCGACCATGCTCTATTGTTTTCAATCACGTCGTTGTGCTCGTTTTTTTTTGCTTGATGTAATGTGATAGACACCACTCACGCAAATTACTCTTATTTCATCAGCACAAGCCGCTTCGCCATTTTAAACTCACCCGCTTCGAGGCGATACACATACACGCCGCTGCTCACGCGCTCGCCGCGCTCGTTGCGGCCATCCCATGTCACTCGCTTCACGCCTGCGGATTCTTTGGCGTCGACCAAGGTGCGCACGCGCTCGCCGAGCAGATTGTAAATCGCGAGGCGCACGTGCGAAGCTTGCGGCAACTCGTATTGGATCATCGTCGAAGGATTAAACGGGTTGGGATAGTTCTGTGCGAGCTGAAAGCTTGCGGGCCATGCGATGGGTTGCTCGGTTACCGCAGTTCTAATATTGCCGATGAACTTCAATATCTTGCCATTGAGAAAAGTGCTCGCGGCCCAGCCCACCGTGGGGCTGGTAAAGCTGAGCGCATAGGTCGCTTGCGTGCTCGGCAGAATTTGCCACGTATCCCCGGCATCATTGGAATACGCAAAGCCCTGCCCCGAGCTGGTGACGATCATTTTGTTATTGGTGTTGGGCACATATTGCATGGTCGAAGGCTCAATCTTCAAAGCTGAAACCGGATTCCAACTCAAGCCGCCGTCCGTGGTTTTCGCGAGCATCGTTGCATTCTTATCATAGAAATCTTGAAAACCGCCGGCAAAACCCGTGAGCGTATCGGCGAACGCAAGCGTGCGGATACCGGCATAGTACTGCGTGACAAGCGGCGTATCGGTGAAATTCCACGTTTGGCCGTTATCCGAAGATCGCAATACGCGCACCGCGGAACCGACGGTGTTGCCAAAGTAGCCCGTGCCCAGCCACACGTGTTTCTTGCCATGCACAAACAGCATCATACCACCACCATCGCCAAAGCCATATTCACCTTGTCGCCGCGCCGGCAAATTCGCGCTCGGCACTGGCGTCCAATGCGCCCCGCCGTCCGTGGTGGTGACGATCAAAAAACTACCGCCCACAGGATCGCTCATGGCTATGCCGTTGTCTGCATCCCAAAAGGCAACGCTGTTGAAAAAAGCGCCGGTCCCTGCACTACGATATTGCTGCGTCCAGGTCGTACCGCCGTCCGCAGTTTTGTAGATGCGCGCGTCTTGCCCCGTGTTGAAGTTGTTTGCGGTGAAATAAGCCGTATTTTGATCGATGACCGCAATGGAATTGAGCGTCAGCGAGGTTGCTCCCGGCACAGTGCCGGTTTTCCAAGTCGTGCCGCCGTCGGTCGTGCGGAGGTGCGTGCCGCCTGAAGCGCCACCCCAAACCGTGTTTTCATCTACGGCTTTGAGCGAGTAGATCGTTTGCGAGGTGGCGAGACTGATCACGTCCCATGTGCGCGCGGCAACAGGTTCTATCTGCAAGCCATAAATGTAGGCCTGGCCGACAGCGCGCACCAAAAAGCCGAACGAAATACTGGTGCTGTTTTCAGGAACGTCCAAGATGGTTTCGTACCGCGCCCACTCCGTTGTGCAACAGATTCTCCTCGTTTGCATGTTGTCAAGGCCCAAAACCTGATTGCTCGCGCCCTCGACGCGCATCCACAAGCCCGCATACCCTGCGAGGTCGGCTTTGATGTATGCGGAAAGTTTGAGGGATTTATTTTTATATGAGCCCGGCGCAATGCTGGTCATATATATGCCATCGCCGTTGATGTTTGAGACTTTTGATTTGATGAACGCGACGTTGGCTGAGTCATACGGCGCAGTCGGATCGCCGCCCATGTCATAGTCTTGCGGGCGCGAGCCGCCTTTGGACCACGTGAAAGGCTGCGCCACGGCAGAGCTGAATGTTGCGCTCAAAGAAAGCAGCACAACCAGAAGCAACGCAATGCGTAACTTGGTATACATGGCAGACTCCCTTCGGTTGGTTAGATTATGCAGCGTGTTGTTTTGCAGAATAAGGTAGGCAAAACTGTCGCGCGATCTCTACCAGAGCCGGTACAAATCATAACTGAAATGATACATGCGGGAAAAACAGGAGGGAGAGAGCAACAAACCTTACGCAGAACCGCGAAGGCGCAAAGCAAGTGCAGAGTCTCCTTTGCGGTGTTTTGCGGCTCTGCGCCTTTGCGTGAGGCTTTTGCTTTAATTTGATCTAGAGCGATTAGCCCTTGTCCCGCTCGCCAAATTTGGAAGGAAGGACGCCGAACTGCTTTTCAAAGCATTCGGCAAAATAGGAGGGATTGTTAAAGCCGACTTTATATGCGATTTCGAGCACGGTTGCGCTCTTCTTTTGTAAAAGTTGCGCCGCGCGTTTGAGGCGCAGCGTGCGGATGAACTCGTTCGCGGTTTGGTCCGTGAGGCCGCGCAGCTTGCGGTTCAAATGCACCCGGCTCATGCCGATTTTCTGCGCGAGAAATTCCACTCCCAACTCGCTGTCAGCCATGTGCTCTTCGACGATCTGCATCGCGCGCGTGAGAAATTGCTCGTCCATCGAGGTGACGACAATATCTTTGGGCTGCAACGTGATTTCGCGGCCAAAGCGGGCGCGTAATTGCTCGCGCAGCTTGATCAAATTATGCACGCGCGCCAGCAACTCGCGGGCTTCAAAGGGCTTGAGGAGATAATCGTCCGCGCCGGTTTCGAGGCCGTGTACTTTACTCTCGCGGTCGGCTTTGGCTGTGAGCATGATGATGGGCACGTGGCTCGTCTTCTCCTCGGATTTCAGAATCCGGCAAACTTCATAGCCGTCACGCTTGGGCATCATCACGTCGCAAATGATGAGATCGGGAATCGTTTCCAGCGCGAGCGCCACGCCGTCTTCGCCATCCACGGCTTCGTGTACGCGAAACTCCGGCTCGAGATATTGCCGCATAAACGCTCGCACGTCCGCGTGATCTTCGATGAGGAGTATCTGGTTGCTGGTTGCTCGTTGCTGGATGCTGGTTTCTTGTTGCTGGTCGCTGGTTGCTTGATCCTCGATGCTGGATGCTTTGTCACGTCCTAGCATAGGTTGACAGTTTTTGAACCTATTTTCGGAGGTGGCGTATGTCAAAGACGCGAGCGCATTATCGTTACAGTCTCGCTTTCAAACAAAAAGTTGTATCTGAAATTGAAGCGGGCAAATATCGTCTT
>JAYRWE010000101.1:0-41262 GCA_041918175.1 bacterium | reverse complement strand
GCCTCACGACGCGTCAATGGACTCTCATAGAGTTGTTACGCTGTCGCCGCTTGACGTCAAAACCAGAACACGCGGAGCAACCCTTGAAAACCTTTCCCCTGCTTCAAATAACATAGTCCACGATTAAGTGGAGAGCTACCCAAAAAGAAAGGAACAGTCGTAAATCCCACCGGGCCGCAAGAAGGTTCGTACCGAGTGTTGCGCGGCGGCTACTGGTACGGCAACGCGTTGTACTGCCGTTCCGCGGATCGCTACCACGCGGACCCGAGCGACCGCCTCGACGTCAATGTCGGCTTCCGCCTCGTGTTCGTCCCGTAGTCAGTTGGCAGCGGAAAGGCAAGGAGCCAAAAGGGATAATGAGCCAAAGAGCCAATCAACTGCGCTAACAACGAGCGCGGGGAACAAAGCCTTTCCCCAAAATAGAAACTCAGATATCAGGATGAACCTTGTTAAGCACTGAAATCAAGACGCAGCGCATAAAAGATTCTTCAAACAAATCTCTTTCCCCGCACATGCTAAAACGCCTTTTTGCCCTCCTCGTTTGCAGCTACGCGTGTGTCTCCGCGCAAACGCAAAGCACCTCTCTTCCGCAAACCATCGGCAAAGACCTCGGCCACGTTGTGAAAGGCACGGGCCATGTGCTCGCTGCTCCCTTGCGCTGGCAAGGCAAAGAGTGGGCGCGGTTCGGCGTGTTTGCGGGCGCGACGTTCGCGCTTTCTTTTTTAGATGAAGAAGCGAACGATTTTTTCAAACGCAATCACAGCCGCACTGCGGATAAGCTCGCGGATATTGGCGTGGAATATGGCGAGCCGCGCACGGTGGTCCTTCTCACCGGCGGCGTTTACGTGATCGGATTGGTTGCGCAGAATGAATGGCTGCGCGAAAGCGCCGTGATTCTCACCGGCGCGTTGTTGCCCGCGGGCTTGCTTCAAACTGCCGCGAAAATCACCGCGGGCCGGGCGCGACCTCATCTCGGGCTTGGGTATGATGCGTTCGAGCCGTTTCGCCGCGAAGAGGCATACTATTCATTCGTCTCCGGCCATACGATGGTAGCAATGGCAACTTCGCACGTCTTTGCGAAACGCCTCGACAACTTCGCGGCAAAGGCCGGGCTTTATAGTCTCGGCGCGCTCGCAGGCGCAGCGCGCATGTATCATGAAGATCATTGGCTCACGGACGTCGTGCTCGGCAGCGCGTTGGCGATTGCGAGCGTCAACGCGGTGACGAATGTGGTGGAAGGAACGCAACGAGGAAGTAGGAGGATGGGGAGGCAATGGCAAGTGCGGCCGTATGGGCGAGGAATGGCGATGATGGTCGCGTGGTAAATTAAACCAGTCATTTCTCCGAGCGATTTGTAGCATACACTTTTTCTTCAAGCCTGTCATTCAGAAGGGATCTTTTTACTCGCTGGAGATTCAATCCAGTGCTTAAAAAGATTCCTACTGAATGACATGATGAGAGGTGAAGCGAAATCTGTTTTATGCGCAGAGTAGTAAAAGTTGGCCCTGCTTCTCAAAACTCCACATTCAATTTCACATTAAACCACCTGCCGCTGAGATTCACGCGCGCGAAGCGGAGTTGGCCTTGCGCATCTTCGAACGCGGAATAGGTCAGCAGATTTCTAAAATCAAACACGTTGAAAATTTCGCAGCTCAATCGGCCTTCGACATTGGGCAACGGCGCAAGCGTGTAGCTTACGCCGACATCGATGCGACGATAACGGCCATATCTCAAGGCATCGCGCGGCAAAGTTTCTACTGCGGCAGTTGCAGAAAAATTTGTCGGCGCCGGCGCAAAAGGATAGCCGCTGCCCAAAATCGCGCGCACGTGCAAACGCGAACCGGCAATCTGCGGCATCTCGTCCTGCAACAGCGCCACGAGCGTGTGGCGTTGATCCGTGGGCAAGCGACTTTTCCCTTCCCCGACGACCTCTTGCCTTCCATCTAAATAAGTATAAGCCAGCCAACTCGTCCAACGCGGTGAAATGCGCAGCTTGAAATACACGCTGCCGCCATAGACCCGCGCCGTTGCTTCACTCTCCGGCTCAAAACGCAGCAGAGTGTCTTCGAAGCGATAGGGAATGTAGTGCGCGAGTCTTTTGTAAAACGCTTGCACGTTCACTTCATGCTCGTCATTGCGTTGTTGCTGCAATCCGAGCACGTAATGCGTGGCTTGCTGCGCCGGCACTTCATCGCGCGGAAACGCGGCGCTCGCGCGACGCTCCCAATAACTCGCGGGCTGCGCATAACGTCCCCACGCCGCGCTGAGTTTCGTGCTTTCATCCAAATTGAAAGTCATGCGCATGCGCGGTTGCCAAATCATCTCGGAGGAAGTCGCGTAATAACTGCCGCGCACGCCGGTTTCCATGCGTAACGCCGAGTTGATCTGCAAAGCGTAATTTCCAAACACGGCGAAAAAGCGCGCGGTGCTTGCGCCTTGCTCATGGCGTTGGCGCGATTCCGCGGGCGCGTTCGGTTTTTGTGTCTGCGCTGCTTCGCGTTGCACATCGCGCCCCGCTTTTTCTTCCAACCGAACACCGGCTTCGAACTCCGAACGGTCATCACGCATGAAGCGCAACCATGCGTGATATTGCCGCGTGTGCTCGCGAAAAGAATTGTCGCGCTGGAGCGTTTGCGCAGAGAGCGGCTCGAGATACAAAATTTTTCCGGTCAAATACTCCACCGGCCCGGAGGCAATCGCAACGGTTTTGTTTACGTCTTCCTGCTCGTTGCTCTGCGTGAGCGCCGCGCTTTGCCACAGCGAGAGTCGCGAAGAGAATTGACTCGTGAGTTGCAGAGACAGGAGCGCGAGACGATGCGAAAAATCTTCATAGCCGGTGAAGGTCGTGCGATACGCGACGAAACTATTCAGGCCGGTTTGCTCGTTTACGCGCTGCTCCCGCGGTTGCGAGCGAAACGCATTGTTCCCATAAAGCCCCAGCGCCAAAAGTTGATGGCGCGCGGAAATTTTATAATGCACCACGGCTTGCGCATCGTAAGCGCGAGGCTGAAACTCGCCCTCGGTTTGCAAGGTGCGCAAGAGCAGGCTGCGATCCGCCAAACGCAGGCCCAAAACCCAATGCCAACGCGATTGCGGTTGCCCTTCGAGCATGAGGCCAGCGTTCATCAAACTCAACTCGGCGCTGCCGCCAAACTTGCGCGAACCCTCGGCGCGATAGCGCGCGAGCAGCACGGAGCTTAAGCGCTCGCCGTAGCGCAGGGGAAAACCCGCGGCGTGAAAGTTCAAGCTCGATACCATCATGCTGTTGAGCGGGCTGAAATTTTCCTGCGTGCTGCTGCGCACGCGTTGCGGGCGACTCAACTCCACGCCTTCGAGCAGAATCAAATTTTCCTCTGGGCTGCCGCCTTGCACGCTGAAGCCGGAACTCATTTCATTGTTGGAAGTCACTGCGGGCAGAATTTTGAGCGCAGTGAGTGCGTCGTTAGAGGAGGCAGGAAGGTCGTGCAGATCGCGCGCATGCACGCGCACGCTTGTGGCCAAACGCGGCTCGCGCTCGGCTTCGACTTCAACCAATGGCAAGGTGAGATTTGCAGGAGTGAGCGCAACGAGTAGAAGAGTATCGCGCGAAGCGGCATGCAGAGTAAGTCGCACGAAGCTATAGCCGATGTGTTGTACCTGCAGGAAAAGTTGTGTGGTGGGCAGATTCAGTTTGAAGCGGCCGGTGCTGTCGCAAGTTGTGCCGCGTGAAGTTCCGACCAGAAGAATGCTTGCGCCGGGCAACGGCTTGAGTGCTTGCGCGTCGCGCACGAGGCCGGTGACAGTGCGAGTGCTTTGCGCAATGTTCTGCGGAAAGGAATTACTGGCAGTGGCGAAAAAACAGAAGACGAGAAAGAATCGGTGAGGACGCATCATACGTTACCGTGGTTTTGTTGTGCAATTTTGAAGGGCTGATTGAACTGGTAACGAAAGACGCGCGGGTTTCCTTTGTTTGAAATTGACGAATTTTCAACTATACTCTTGCAACCAAAGTTCCGTTCTCTTCAAACCCTCATCGCGAGTCACATGAAACTAACAATCACCACTCGCCGCCTCGCACTCAAACACACGTGGACCATCGCGCGCGGCTCAACGGATTACAAAGAGTACAACTATCTCACGCTTGAACACGAAGGCGTGATCGGCATGGGCGAAGCTGCGCACAATGTGCGTTACGGCGAAAGCCTCGCCAGCATTCGGGCGTTTCTCGAAGCGCGTCGCGCGCTTTTGCAAAATGCCGATCCGTGGCAATTTCACGAACTGGGCACGCACATTCATGCAAGCGCCGAAGGCCAATACGCCGCGAAAGCCGCGCTCGATATCGCGCTCATGGATTGGATTACGAAAAAGCTCGGCGTGCCGCTGTATCGTTTTCTCGGGTTGGATCGCAACAAGATGCCGCTCACGAGTTACTCCATTGGCATCGACCAGCCGGAAATCATGCAAGAAAAAATTCGCGTTGCCGCGGAATTTCCTATCTTCAAAATCAAACTGGGCAGTGCGAACGATGAGACAATGATGCGCGCCGTGCGCAGCGCGACCAATGCCACGTTGCGCGTGGACGCCAATGAAGGCTGGAAAGAACGCAGCGAAGCTTTGGAAAAAATTTCGTGGCTCGCGCAAATGGGCGTCGAGTTTGTTGAGCAGCCCATGCCCGCGGGACGTTTGGCAGACGTGGCGTGGTTGCGCGAACGCTCGCCGCTGCCGCTCGTGGCCGATGAAGACGTGCGCACGGTGCAAGACATTCCGCAACTCGCGCAGGCTTATGACGGCATCAATATCAAAGTCATGAAAGCCGGCGGTTTGCAGGAAAGTTTGCGCATGATTTATCTCGCGCGCAGCTTGGGGTTGAAGATTATGCTCGGTTGCATGATCGAAAGTTCGCTCGGGATCACAGCCGCGGCGCATCTCGCGCCGCTCGTAGATTGGGCTGATTTGGACGGGAATCTTTTGCTCAAAGAAGATCCCTATCGCGGCGTGCGAACAAGCAGCGGCCAATTGTTCTTGCCCGATACGCCGGGCTTGGGAGTTGAAGCGGTAAGGTGATCGCAGATTTATATAGCAACGTTACGTATTGAGGTTTGCCATGCTCCTCGGAACTGTCATTCTGGAAGAAACCTCCCTCGTGCTTGAGACGCAATTTATTTGAGGCGTGTACCGAGTGCGAGGGCAGGTTCTTCCAGAATGACAATGAAAGGGAAGGCTTGCTCGACATTCAAACAAAGAAAGCAACGAATGCCCGAACCATTTTGGCAAGAAGGCCTGCGCTTCGAATGCCAGCCCAATTGCGGCGCGTGCTGCAATCAAAAAGGCGAAGTGCATGTCACCGGCGAGGAGATTCATCGACTCGCCACGTTTCTGCGTTTGCCCGCGCCGCAATTTCGCAAACGCTATTTGCGTCGTGCGTTTGGCAAATATGTTCTGCAAGACGGCGAAGGCGACGCGTGCATTTTCTTAAATGAAAAAATGCAATGCTCCGTTTATGAAGCGCGACCGGAGCAATGTCGCGCGTATCCGTTCTGGCCGCAAGTTTTAAAAGATCGTGTTGCGTGGGATTGGGAGAGTTTGAAGTGCCCCGGAATCGGCAAGGGGCAGATCATTCCTGCAGAAGAAATCAAGAGAAGAGGCGGAGCGATGTTGAAATGAAAAAGGCAAACGTGCGATGAGCTTGCACACGAATCAAATGCGCAAGCTTGTGTGTCATTGCTTCGCGCAGTCGTGAGCATTGCATTCATCGCGCGGTGAATCCGACGAGCGGCAGCAACGGCTCGTGCGGCGATTTGGGGTTCGGCAAAAGCTTTCTCTCCAAAGGCGAAATGTGCCAGTCCATTTCTTGTAGAATAAGCTCTCCGAGAAGCGGAGTCGTGCCGCGCCTAAGTTCGATCACTGTCGCGAGACATTTCCGGCCTTGCACTTCCACCTCTGCTCCGCCGAACTCACGCGAGTCGTGTTCATGGCCATCCGCTGTAAACACTCGCCTCGTGACTGCCTGCTTGAGCTTGAGCCGCTCAATCATTTCTATAGGCAACGCAAGTTTGACCGAGTTGGAATCTAGAATGGCCTCGCAAGCCACTTCTTCGCCTCTTTGCTCCGGCGGCAAAAGCGGGTTAAACCAATTCCGCACTTTAATCGGGACGATAAAAGCCTCCACCCTTGCAACTCCTTTCCGGTTTTATTCTCCCGCAACCTCTCAAACGGAAAAGTGAAAACCTCATCACTCCATCAATCCATTTTCAAAACTCTTCCGAAATCAAATACGCCATAATCGCCATGGCCGCGGCGCCGAGTTGCAGCTCGCGCGGATTCACTTTGTCGATCGTGTCGTTGTCCGTGTGATGATAATCGAAATAACGATGCGTTTCCGGTACGAGGCCAATGCCCGGCACACCGTCGCGCACGAGCACGGAAATATCCGCACCACTGCCGCCGCGCGTGATGCGCTCCGCACCAATGCTCACAAAAATTTCGCTCCACGCCGCAATCTTCAACCACGAGGCGGAATCACTCTCCACTGAAAAACCGCGCGGCGCAAACCCGCCACGATCCGATTCAATCGCCGCGACGTGCTTCTCTTTCGTTTCTCGCGCAACGCGCGCATACTCGATCCCCCCGCGCAAACCGTTCTCTTCATTCATAAACATCACCGCGCGAATCGTGCGTTTCGGTTTCAAATCGAGCGCCTTGAGCAAGCGCACCGCCTCAATGGATTGCACGCAGCCTGCGCCGTCATCATGCGCACCCGTGCCTTTATCCCAACTATCAAGATGCCCGCCGATCACAATCACTTCCTCAGGCTTCTCCGCGCCGCGCAACTCGCCCAGCACATTTGCCGAGGGCGCATCGGGCAGTGTTTGACACGTCAGCTTCAAACGCAATTGCACACTCTTATCATGCGCAATGATTTTGCTCAACAACTCCGCATCGAGCGTGCTGATCGCCGCGGCCGGAACTTTCGGAACATCATCCGCATAACGCATCCCGCCCGTGTGCGGAAAATCATCGAGCCCCGGCGTCATCGAACGCACCAGCGCAGCCACGCCGCCGGCCTTCGCCGCCTCGATTGCGCCGCTGCCGCGTTGATCCACCGCGCCGCCATAACCTGCGAACGTCTCGAACACCGTGGGATCAAATCTGCGATTGAAGAAAATAATTTTGCCCGCAGCTTTCTTGCCCAATGCGCGCAACTCTTCAAATGATTTCACTTCGACCACTTCCGCCACGAGTCCCATCTCCGGCGTTCCTATGCTGCCGCCGAGCGCGCAGATCGTGAGATCAACATTGCCCTGCGAAGGCGAATTGAGAATCGCTGCTTCTTCCACCGGGCCGCGCACCCAATGCGGCACCAGCACGGGTTGCAGCCGCACGTTCGCGAATTGCAACCGCTCCATCATTTGCCGCGTCAACTCCACCGCGGCCGCGGCTTGCGTCGAGCCGCTCAAACGCGGCCCCAGCGCCGTGACTTCGCGCAGCAATTCATACGCATGCTCCGAGCGCAATGCTTCCTTCGTGATTTTGTCCGCGACTTCCGCATATGATCGGCCGCTCGCCGCTTTTTGCGCAGACAGCCCAATCGGCACGAACAACAACAGGCACACCACTTTGCAAACACCTCGCATTCGCAACCTCCTCTTCTGCAATAATGGAATTGTGAACTATCAGCGCGCGCAACCGCATCAGCAAAAAAACTCGCGCATGAAGCAATGCGTATCGCTCATCCCCGCAAGCGACAATTCGTTTCGGCTTTTTATGGCCCGTCGCTGCTCCCCCGAGGGTTCATCGTTGCTTGTTTACCTGACTTTTATCTTTTCAAGCTAGGTGACTTCAAAGCGACGGCATCCCATCGCCGCGCTTATATTTTCAAGCGAGGGTTCAACGTGCATGTTCGACAAAGTCACGCACAAGCCCGACGAACCTCTCCCACATTTCAAAATGCAGCCAATGCCCGGCCTCAGGAATCATTTCGAGGCGGCTGTTGGGGAAATGATGTAAAATGAGATCGTGATGCTGATCGATATGAAACTCTGAAGCCGCACCGCCGATGAACAACGTCTCGCCTTCGAAACGCGCATGCAACGGCGCCTCATAATGCGCGAGCGCGTGTTGATACGTCGCGAGTGCGGCGATATTCATGCGCCAGCGCCATGCGCCCTCCGCGCTGCGCACGAGATTCGTGAGCACAAATTGCCGCACCACTTCGTTCGGAATGAGTCGCGCTAATTTTTCGTCCGCCTCTTGTCGCGAAGCGAGCATACTCAAATCCAACTGCGCGAGCGCCGCAATAATCTCCACCGAAGAGCTGCGATACGCGACCGGCGCGATGTCTTCGATGATCAACCCGCGCACCCGTTCGGGATAATGAAACGCAAACTCCATCGCCGCCATGCCGCCCATCGAATGGCCGAGCACAAACGCCTGCGCGAGATTTTGTTGCTCGAAAAAATCGTGAATATCCTCGCGGAGGTCGTCAATCGTGTGCGTTGCCGTGTGCGGCGAGTTGCCGTGATTGCGTTGATCAACCGCGAGCACACGCATCGTCTCGCCGAGAGCTTTGGCTACGCGTTGCCAATTCTGCGCAGCGCCGAGCACGCCGTGGAGGATCACCAGCGTTTTCTCGCCGCGACCGTATTCGCGAAAGTGGAGTCGTAAATTGGACATTGTAGAGTTTGAGAGTGAAAATTAATCGTAGGCTTCACGCCGGTGGCGCACATGCGCAACGTCGACAACGTGCTCGAACGACTTGATCTCGTAAATGATCCGATAATCGCCGACACGAACACGATAAACGTTGTTGGAACCACGCAGCTTTTTGCTGCCAGGATGATGAGGATTCAAGGCGAGTTTGTCGATAGCTTTTGCTATTCTTATTTGAAGCGCAGCGGGTAATCGCGCGATTTCCTTCTCCGCGCTTCTGGCAAGGACGATGCGATACTCAGGCATGTGCGCGCTTGGCCTTGGTGAGAAGCCGTTGCTTGGCTTGCTTCCAATCGACACGCGGCTCTTTTCGCCGCGATGCAACAATCATGAGGTCATAAAGGTCTTCCCATAGCTCCCGATGTTTCTTCAAATCAATAAGCACCGCGGTTTTGTCGCCGTTTTGATCGACTAAAAATTGAACGCCATTTTTTTTCATGTCCATCCTCGTTTCAAAAATGTTGGGCCGCATTAATGTCAGTGCTACACTTTAAGCTGAACCCGCTTTCTAAAAGGCGCATAGAAGACAGAAAGATGAAGGGCAGAAAATGTTGGCTGTTTCCTGCGTGTGGCGCCATCAACTTCACTCGTCTGAACCCAGGCTTTATTTTTTGCCCCACATTTTTCTGTCTTAAGCTTTTGCTTCAAGCCCGTTGCGGCGACTCAAGCAGAACTTAACGTTCTAATGATGGAAGCATACAGAACGCCCGCATCAGAATCAAATGCAAATTCTTCCATCTCCTTACTTGATGCTACGCACCACTTCAATCTTCTCCAACGCGCGCAAATATTCCACAACCAATTCCACCGGCACGGCGCCGTAAATCGCGGCCAGCGCGTCGCGAATCTCCTGCGCGTTGCGTTTGCCATTTACGAAATTCAATGCCTCATACGCATACTCGCCGCCGCTGCCGCGCGCGCCGCGATATTGCAAAAGTCGCACGCCGTTCGCCGCATCGTTGCCTAAATGATCCGTGAAATAATCATAGCCAAACGTCGAGAGCGGGCCTTTGAATTTTTCCGTGCGTTGAAACACGAGTCGGCCCTCGCCTTGCGCAGGAGCAATTGTCGCGGGTTTGCCGACAAGCGTTTCGAGTTGCGCATAAAACGTCTCAGCTTCGCGTCGCACGTTGCTCGGAATTGCAAAGAAGCGCGACTGTGATTCAAACAATGCGCGCTCATGCCACAGATGAAAACGCGTTGCGGCCTCTGCCTCTTTTTTTGATAAAGAAGTCCGCTGTTGCAGCAGCCTTGCCGTGCGTTGCAACGCAAACGGCTGCATGATCGACCACAACACGGTCGCCTCATGCGCCGAGAGATTCGCGAGCACGAGCGCGCTTGCCGCGCCGATGAAGGCCGCGCGTTTAAGTTTCGTGGGATCGATGTTCGCGGGCGTGTCGAAATTCGTGTGAATGTAACGGTCGGGCCAATCGTTCAAATAGATCGCAGGAATACCGTAGCTCGCATCGGTATAAACCTCGTGATCGCTGCCCATCGTGAAGTTCGCGAAATCCGCGAGCAATGCTTCTTTGCCGCCTTCATACGAAACGAGTGGAAATAGCGTCTCGCCGCCCGCAGCGAAAGCCTGCGATTGTTGATTGACAAACGCGCCGATGGTTTCGGCAACCTCATTCACCACCGAAGGCAAACTCGCCGGGCCGCGCGTGACGTGAAAGATCGCTTTTGTTTCTGCGCCGCCGCCGACCATATCCATATGGATGACGGCTTTGATGCGCTGCGCGAGTTCGGGCCGTGCATTGAGCAGCGCATGCGTGCCTTCAATCTCCGGCGGCCAAATAAAACGCAGCGTGCGGCTCGGCCGCGCGAGCTTGTTGGTTTGAATGAGCCGCGCAAACGTGCGCGCCACTTCGAGAATCGCAACGCTGCCGCTCGCATTGTCGTTCGCGCCGGGCAGTTGATGATCGAGATGGCAACTGAATGCAATCTCTTCATCTTTTAGTTTTGGATCGGAGCCGGGAATCGTCGCAGTGACGACTTCATAATGGCCTTCGTGTTTGCCCGCTCGCACCTGCGCGTGCAGCATGATCGTTTCGCCCACGGCCATTCGCGCTTGCAATGCGCGCGCTTGTTTGAGCGAGAGCATGAACGCAAACGTCGGCGCGTCGCTGAAACTATCGAGATGGCCCCAACGCACGAGATTTTCATTTTCGCGCCACCAAGCCGTGCGTTGATTCTGCGCGTAGCTGAGAATGCCGACCGCGCCGTATTTTTTCACGGCGAGCGTTGCGACCGCGCCGGGCTGCGCCGCGACGAGCACGAGTTTGCCGCGCACATTTTTATTCGCGTAGTCACTCTCACTCGTGCCGTTGCCCACGTCGATCAACTCCGCGAGCGCCTCGCCGCTTTCGCTATCTTGCGCGAGCGAGACGGGCATGGCTTCCCAACTTGCGAGACGCGCGACTTGTTGCCACGCGCCGTTTTGCTTTTGCACTTCCCACAACTCCGCGAACTCGGCATCCCACGGCTTGCGCGCCTTCTGCGGACCATAAAAAATTTTGCCGTCCGCCGGAAATTGTTCGAGCTTCGCGTCGGACAAGCCGTAGCTGCGCAATTGCGCCACAATAAAACTCGCGGCCGCATGAAAGCCCTGCGAGCCACGCATGCGATGATGGCGGCTGAGATATTCCAGATTGCGCTTCGCCTGCTCGCCCGAAAGCTCGTGGCTCAACGCCGCGACGATGCTATCGGGCAAGAGCGGCAGCGCGCGAGGTTGGGCGTGCGCAATGTTCATTGCAAAGAGCAAACAGAAAAGAGCGGAGAGTGAAGATCGCATGTGCTATTCCCATCGTTAGTTTGAATGACTACTCCGAGCAAAACATAGGTTGCACTTTCCTTCCAAACATGTTGCGCGCGTGGAAACACCGTTCGCGCAACGGTTCGTTTGAAATCGCAGAAGTCTCAATCGCCAATCGAGACGGAGTCTCTGAAGCAATTGCGTTCCCAAGCGGAGTTTGGGAACGAGAGGAAAATTGATTGCAAGCCCCCTACTTCAAACTGTCATTCAGTAGGAATCTTTTTACTCGCTAGCGCTACTGCCCAGCGCTTAAAAAGATTCCTGCTGAATGACAGGGTATGAGGGTGCGTACTCGATTACTGATTTTGACCGTCAATCTTCAGGAGACGTCACTTCGAACATTTCCTGGCAAAACAATGGCGCTCTCTCACTGCTTCTCATCGGCAATGTCGTTCCACAATTCAGAGAGCGGATGTGTTTGACCGGCGAGCATTTCTTTCCAGCCTTGTTTGAAGCTGCCTTCAGCATTTTTCAACGCGGCGTTCGGCAGTCGCGTAAATGCAAAATGATTTTTCACGCCAAACACGCTTTTGCCTTTGGCTTTCTCAAAAAAGAGTTCAAGTACGCGCGTCGAGGCTTCTTCTTCATAAACGTGATACGTCACGCGCTCCGGCCCACGTTGCACGAGGCGCATACCGTAAAAGCTTTTTTGGTTGAATAGAACCCGCGCGAGCCATGAGCCGATTTCGGCTTCGGTGAGTTTGCGCGGGAAGTGATAACGCTCGTTTGCGCGCGGAGGCGCGTTCGGCAAAAGGGAGCAGGAAAGCAACTCGTCGAGTGAGAGGAATGTTTCTTCGTTGAATGATGCGGGTGAAACGTCGCCTGCATCTGCACGATCAATTCCCCCCTTGAGGGGGGTTAGGGGGGTGTTCTTCAAATGTTCGCGATTCCAACCAACCCCCCCTGGCCCCCCTCAAGGGGGGAATTATCCAAACGCGACTTGATGAAATTGAGCCAACGGCACAAACGAAACAACGTCACTAAATCCAAACGCGAGAAATTTTCCGTTTCAACCGGAAAGCACGTGGAGCGTTGCAGCGCAAGCTCGTCGGAAGTGAGCAAGCCGCGATCACGACATTGCGCAAAACTTTCTGTGCCGGGCGTGGCGTAAAACACGCTCGGGCCGATGAGCACGGGCCGCTCCATTAAATGAACAATGGAATCGATCATCTCCGCAATCGTCGAATCGGGCAGGCCGAGAATGAGATAGTTGACCATTTCCATGCCGAGCGCCGCGCCCGTTTGCACGATGCGATCAAAATGGCTCGTGCTGCCGGGACGTTTCGTGGCGCGTTGCTGCTCTTTGTCGCTCGTGACGAGTGCGAGGTTGAGACTGCGAAAGCCGGAGTGTTTCATCTCTTCCAACAGCGGCGCGCTGATATTCGCCGCGGAGATGCCGTTCATCGCGAGCAATTCGATTTGTCCTTCGCCAAACTCTTCGCGCATCGCAGCGAGAATTTGGCGCGCGCGTTTTTGCTCGAAGCTGAAGTTGTCGTCTTCGATATCGAAAACCTCAATCCCGAAACGCTCGCGGCAGAGCTTCATTTCGTCGATGATGTTGTTGATCGCGCGCACGCGAAATTGCCGGCCCGCGGTAAGAAAGATCGAGCAGAAGGTGCAATGATAGGGACAGCCGCGACTCGTGAGGAGCATGGTCAATCTTTTTCCGCCCAAAACATAGCGGCTCGGATCGATCAACTCACGCGCAGGCAGCGGCAACGCATCGAGATCATCAATGCGATCGCCGTGCGCGGGAATGTGCAGCTTGCCTTCGGCTTTATAGCCGAGGCCGCGAATGGAATCGAAGGCGTTATATCTTCCTTCTTGCAACGCGCTCACAAACTTCGGCAACGTGCGCTCGCCTTCGCCAAGCAAAATGAAATCGACATTCGCATTGCGCAGCACTTGCTCGGGGCAGGCATTCACATGCGCGCCGCCGAGAATCACGGGCCGTGTTGCATCCAACTCTTTGGCAATTGCAGCACAGCGCAAGGCTTCGCGATAAAACGGCGTGAACAACGCCGAGATGCCTACAACCTCCGCGGCCGCTGCTTTGATGCGCGCGCGAATGTCTTCCCACGACAAACCATAATGGCGATAGTGGCCGTAGAGTTTGAACGGGCTTAAATTTTCCGGGCGATAGTAGCGTTTGAGATAATGAAACTCGGCAGGCAAATCGCGCACGCGCTTTTGCGAGGTGGCTTGGCAATCGAGCAACTCGACCTCGTGCCCCGCGGCTTGCAATGAGGACGCAAGATAGAGCAAGCCCACGGGCAGCGTGCGCATCGTGGTTTGATAAAAATCTTCGACGGGAGGTTGAATAAGGAGAATTTTCATCTTGGGTTCGAGCACGAGCAGCGCTTCATATTTTCCTCCGCACCAATCTGCGACAAACCTCCACCAACTCCACACACATTTCGTAGCGCACAAATGGGGTGACGAGATAGAGGCCGTTGAAATAATCCAACACGCTTTCCAAAATTTCCGCGGCGATGGTGACGCCTTCGCGCCGCGCGCGGTCGCCTTCGAAGCGAAAGAGACGTTGCCGCACCTTTTCGGGAATTTGAATGCCGGGCACTTCATTGTGCAAGAAGTCCGCATTGCGGCCGCTCGTGAGCGGCATAATGCCGACGAAGATCGGAATCTCAAACTCGCGCGTGGCTTCGTAAATCTCTTTGGCTTGGCGCCAATCAAAGATCGGCTGCGTCATGACGAAATCCGCGCCCGCTTCGATTTTTCGCCGCAAGCGTCGCACTTGCGTTTCGATGCGCTCGACATTGGGATTGAACGCGACGCCGACCGTGAAGCGCGTGCCTTCTTTCATGGCGCGGCCCGAGAACGCGACGCCTTGATTCATGCGCTTGATCATTTCAATCAAGCTGAAGGAGTTGAGATCATACACGGAAGTCGCTCCGGGTTGATCGCCAAACTTCGCGGGATCGCCGGTGAGCGCGAGCACGGTGTGCATGCCGAGCGCGTGCATGCCCATCAACTCCGCCTGCGTGCCGACCAGATTGCGATCGCGACACGCGAGATGAATGATCACGGGAATGCCGGCTTTCTCTTCGACGAGATGCCCGAGCGCGAGATTGCTCATGCGCGTGATGCCGAGCGAGCTATCGGCCATCGTAATCGCATCCACGCCCGCGCGCTTCAACTCGCGCGCGCCGGTGATGATGGCCTCATAGTTGAGATCGCGCGGCGGATCGAGTTCAACGATGATCGTCGGGCGCTTCTTCACATTCTGTAAAAAATCCGGCTCGGTGATTTTTTCCACGCGAGCGGGCATGAGCGTCACGTGCGGCGTGACTTGTTTCGCCGTCACAGGTTTGAGACCGCGCATGGCCTCGGCCATTGCGCGCACGTGCTCCGGCGTGGTGCCGCAGCAGCCGCCGATGAGTCGCACACCTTGTTCGCGCAGCTTGTGCGCGCTCTCCGCAAAATATTCCGGCGTGGAAAGATAGATGTAGCGGCCTTCAACATACGCGGGCAAACCCGCGTTGGGAAACGCGGAGAGCATGAGGCCTTCTTCGAGCGGCACTTCGCGCAGCGCGGTGATGATGCCGTTCGGACCTTTTGCGCAATTGATGCCGACCACGTGCGCTCCGGCCTCGCGCAGATGGCGAAAGCTCATGCTGATGTGCCGTCCGTCGCGCGTGTAGCCGGCGTCGTCGACCACGACTTGCGCGATGAGAGGCAGGCTCGTCAATCGGCGCGCTTGTTCGAGCGCAAGTTCGAGTTCATCGACTGTGGTGAAAGTTTCGAAGATGAGCGCGTCGGGTTCAGCTTCAACGAGCGCGTTGATTTGCTCGCTGAAAATTTCGCGGCAAGCGGCGAGATCAAGCTCGTCGCTCGCACGATCGCGCAACGGTCCGAGCGAGGCGAGCACATACGCACGCCCCTCCGCGGCCTCGCGCGCCAATCGCACCGCGGCTTGATTGAACTCGCGCACTTTATCTTCCAAACCGAAACGCGCGAGGCGATGGCGATTGGTCGTGAACGTGTTCGTCTCAATGGCCTCGGCGCCGGCGTCGACATACGCGCGATGAATGCCGCGAATCAAATCCGGCTGCGTGACATTGAGTTGATCAAAGCATTGCGAGAGCGGAATGCCGTGATTATAAATCATCGTGCCCATCGCGCCGTCGGCGACGAGGAGGTTTTCGTTCAAGCGTTGTAAAAAAGGGATGAGCATGGTAGTCGAACTTGGAGTAATGGAGTGTTGGAGTGATGGAGTCTTGGAGTGGAGTTCTTTTCATTACTCCAACACTCCAATCGGCTAGATCCGATTCGCCATTTCGGGAGGTGTTATCTGCTCAAGGTAAAGCGGCTCGCGGCTTGCGTTGCCCCACCAATTTTTCCACGAGGAGATGACGCGCTGATTGAGCGTGTGCGCTTGGGTGCTGAGCGCGGGATATTCAATTTGACCGAAATCTTGGCCCGCAAGCTGGGAGAGCGCGGCGACGAATAAATACTGCGTCTCCGCGTTCGGCTCGCGCATCAGCGCGTCAATCAACACGGCGATCATATCGCGATGGCCGCCGGTGACGATGAACTTGAGCATGGCTTGCAGCTCTTCGGTTTCGAGATCATAGCTGCGCCAATTGCTCAACCACGAAGCGAGCAGCGGCAAAATTTTTTCATGCTCCAACTCCGGCATGATTTCGAGCACCACGCGCAACCATTCCGCGTCGAGCGGTTTGCCGGCCATTTCCACCACTGCGGCAGTCGCGGCTTTATTGTCAATGCGCGAAAGCGCAACGAGCGCTTCGCGTTGCAGCGTGAAGTCCGCGGTTTCGCTTTGCTCTTGTATGATCTTTGCGAGTACGGGCGCGGCTTGAGGCGCGCGCATTTCGCCGAGCACATGCGCCGCAGTCGCGCGCCAAAAAGGTTCTTTTTCCTCGCTGTTATCGCTCACCACTTTAATAAGATACGCGACGCCCTCTTTGGTTTGCAAGGCGCCGAGCGCGCGCAAAGCTTGCGGGTTTTGCTCATATTGTGCCAAACGCATCAACGCCGAGGTCGCGCGCGTGTCGCCCAACTCTGCGAGCGCTTTGCACGCGGCGTTTTGGACCACGAGATCGCGCAGCGGCAAAAGCTCGAGCAGCTTATGCAGCGCCTGCGGATGCCGGCTGCGGCCGAGCGCGGCAATCGCAGCCTCGCGCGTATGCACCGAGGGATATTGCGCATGGTTGGCGAGTTGTTCAAAACTCCACAAGGCCGTGCGATTCGATTCGATCACAAGATATTGCGGAAACACCGCGGCATTGCGTGCTTGCTTATCGGCCTCGCGCTTCTCCTCCTGCGAGACGATTTCATAATCCGCGGACAATTCATACACGGCGAAACGCGGATACAATTCAACATTGAGACGAAACGCGCGCGTGCTGATCGGCGGAATCTCGAAATACTCCGGCGCGGCAAAGCTCCACGTATGCGTAGCTTGCTCGCTGCGCCCGAAAAGCCGCACGCTGTCGATCGTGCAGGCAAAGCTCAAGTTCGCGGCTGAGGGCGCGAGCGGAATGTCGGCCAAGGCGCGCAATTGCACGCGATGCACGCGCACGGTTTGATCGTAACTCTGGTTGCCCAATTCCCACGCGCCTTCATATTGATTCGGCGCAGGCGGTGCATTTTCTCCAAAGCGCCAAAACAACGCGGGCTGCTGCCACGCTTTGATGGTTTCCGCGCTGAAGCGATAGGCCGCTAACAGTCCGACCACGAGCAGTAATGCGGAGACGAGGCGCGCGCGTTTGCCATAGCGAAACACGGGTTTGTCGCCGCGAAACGTCTCAATGCGCGAAAAGATGCGATAACTGAAGAACGAGGCGACTCCGGCCACGCCGCAGCCGAAGAGGATAAGCTTGTTGAGACTCATTTGGTGGGTGGCGCTGGCATAACCGACGTAACCGATCACACCGGCGCCGAGCACGAGGGCGAGGTTGGTAGCGTAATAGGAACTGCTTTTCATGAAAAGGCGAGGCTTGAAGTGAAAATCGCGCGCATTGTTGGCTAAAATTGGACGCGGGCAAGATAAGAAAAAGCCGAAGGGATTTCAAGAGGCGCGGCGGGTTTTTATGCAATTTCTGCGAAAATATTCTTTCTTCGCAAAGGAATCTTCAATATGTTGCTTTCGTGCCGTGATGATTGCGTAGCCGCATGCGGAGCGGATTCTTTGAACTCAAAGCGAGAGGCAGGCCATGTACACGATGCGTCCCATTGGTGTCGTACGCAGCCCGTATACTGCGACGGCGCAAATTCCCAAAGGCCCAGGCGCAAAACACGAGGCCGAAGGCGTCTTGGAAATTCTGCCGGAGTTTGAAGCCGGTTTGCAAGATATCGAAGGCTTCTCGCACCTCTTTGTGCTTTGGGTGTTTGATCGCGTCACGGGTTTTGATCTCATCGCCACGCCGCCCACAGATCATCGTCCGCACGGCGTGTTTGCCACGCGTTCGCCGCGGCGTCCGAATCCGATCGGCCTCACCGTGGTGCAATTGCTCGCGCGCGAAGGAGCGCGCTTGCGCGTGCGCGGCATTGATATGTTGGATCGCACGCCGATACTCGACCTCAAACCGTATCTTTCCAGCGTACCCCCAGAAAAATTGCGCCGCGGCTGGTTGGCCGAGGCCGAAGCGCAAAAATAATTTTCGAGAGTCGCCCCGCTTTTGTCTTCTCGAGAAGAAACTGCGGCAGCATCGAACCGAACGACCACAATGCCACCATCTTTCAACATTTGGAGCCTGCTGCTCCTGCTCGCTGCGGCCCAAGGCGTGTTTCTCGCGCTCGTGCTGTCAACGCATCGTCGCGGCAATCGGCGTGCGAATCGCGTGCTCGCGCTGCTCACCTTCCTCTTCTCCATGCGCCTGCTCGAAACCGTGGCGTATTGGACCAAGTATCTGCTCGTGTTTCCGCATGCGTGGCTCGTCACCGGCGCGGTGCAGTTTCTCTTCGGCGTGTTGCTTTATTATTATGCGAAGCTTTTAACCACGGAGCATTTCGCGTTTCGGCTGCGCGACGCGTGGCATCTCGTGCCGTTTGCATTGCAAACCGCATGGCTCGCGCGTTTCTATATTTTGCCCGGCGCCGTGAAGCTCACAATTTTGCGCCAGTATATTGATATAGAAAATCCCGATACGCCGCTGCTTTATTTCCTCGTCGCGCTCGCGCAGATTTCGCACATGCTCATTTACACCGCTCTCACATGGCACGTGCTGCGCGCGCATTCGGCAAAATTTCAAAACGGCGCAATGACTTTGGAGCGCCTGAGTTGGCAATGGTTGCGACAATTGACTTTCGGCTTCGGCAGCTTTGTGCTGTTGCTGCTCGTATATGTTGTCGCGTTGCAGCTCGGTTTTCATTACAGTCGCGGCCTCGATGCGCTCGTGCTCATTTGTTTGGCCGGGTTGATTTACGCCATCGGCATCACGACGCTGCGCCGACCTGAAATTTTTTCCGGCACTCTCACTGCGAAGCCTGCGCCGAAGTATGAAAAGTCTGCGCTCTCCTCCGCGCGCGCAGAAACTTATCTCGCCAAGTTGCAACAAGTGATGCTCGAGGAAAAATTGCACACGAACAGCGAGCTGAAACTCGCAGACCTCGCAAAGCGGCTCGACGTTTCCCCGCATCATCTTTCGCAGATCATCAATGAAAAGCTTGGCCAAAATTTTTTTGATTTCATCAATCAATACCGCATCGCCGCTGCGCAACAGTGGCTGGATGATCCCGCCAAACAAAACTACACCATCTTGAGCATCGCACTCGAAGTCGGTTTCAACAACAAAGCCTCTTTTAATACCGCGTTTAAGAAGCACACCGGTATGACGCCCTCCCAATTCCGCGATTCGCGCGTCAAAGCCGATAAGGTTTGACGTCTAACCTGCTCGGCAGCGACGCTTTCTCCCGCCGGATTCTTTATCTTACCCAAAAAAGATTTCGCTCGTCGTAACCGCTCGTAGTAACGCCTTCAGGCGTACACCTCAGAATTAACCGCCAACGCCCGATGCGTTTTGACTTTCAAATATTATTCAGAAAGAATCTTTTTAATCGCTGACGACGACCGCCAAATCAGTTTTTTTGTTTTGTCGCTGCTTCACCGAGGGTTCTTCTTCGCTTGTTTACCGAGGTGGCCTTTTCAAAGCAGAGTGGCTTCAAAGCGATTGCATCCCATCGCCACGCGCTCTGCACGTGATGTTTGCAAAAGCGGTCGCCCTTGATATGCTCGTTGCGGTAGCTTTGTAAATCATGCCCGCGAACGCGTATGCGCGTCAACCGAAGCGAATAATTCCCCCCTTGAGGGGGGTGTTGGTCGATTGAAAAAGGCCATTTAAAATCGTTCACGTAACCAACATCCCCCTAAATCCCCCTTCAAAGGGGGACTTTCTCTCGCGCTGCGCGCGTTCGTTGGCGCGAACGCGTATTCGCGGGAATCACATTGGAAAGTGTTATTCTCACCCATAACGAGTATATGTTATCGAGGCGACTCGCCTGCTAGAAATTTGAGACCCCAAAAACAGAAAGGCACGAAACCAATGAAAGCTTCATGTGCGTTGTTGTTCAGCGCAATGCTGCTCTACGCTTGTCGCTTTGATCAAACCGAAAAAGAATTTTCCCAAGCGCGCACACAGTTGCTTGCAACGAGCATGCGCGCGGACAGCGCCGGCATGGTACAAGCGCGGCAGCGTTTTGAAAAATTGTTGGTGCATGAGAAAATCTCACGCAACGATTCGCTCGCGGCATGGACGCATTACTACATTGCGTTTGCCAATTGGCAATTATCGTTTACCACTGTCGGCAATCCCAAAGATGCGCGCACGGTCGTGGATGCGGCGCTCGCGCATTTGAACCAGGCCCTCAAGCTGCGCGAAAATTTGCCTGAAGCTTACGCCGTCATGCGGCGTTGCCATTATTGG
The DNA here is from genome assembly GCA_041918175.1 of bacterium. GTDB lineage: Bacteria > Zhuqueibacterota > Zhuqueibacteria > Zhuqueibacterales > Zhuqueibacteraceae > JABWAN01. The sequence continues at coordinate 20,853 of JAYRWE010000101.1, read as the reverse complement.
CTCTTCACGTTGGATCGCAGTCGTGCGCGCGAAATCTTTGCCGAGAGCAATACGGCGCTGCAAAAGGCATTGGCGCTCGCGCCCGAGCATCCGGTGATCTTGTTGGAAGAAGCTCTGGATTTGTTTTATAAACCGCCACAGGCCGGCGGCAATCAACAAAAAGGCGAAGAAAAATTTCAAGCCGCGCTCAACGCGTTCGCCAAACAACAGCAAATGGAGCCGGCGCAAGCGCGCTGGTGGCAAGCCACCGCGCACATGATGCATGGAATGATGCATCTCGCCGCGGGAAGAGTTGAAGAAGCGGCAAGCGCGTTTCAAGCGGCGCTGCAACTCGAGCCGGAGTATGATTACGTGAAAAACACGATGCAGCCGATGACGCAACTGGTCCATTCGCCCAGCGTGCGCGAACTCTCTTCCGCGCCGTGGTCGCTACTCGCGCGCGATTCCGAAACCGATGGCGGCAATCCCAATTGGGCCGCGGTGAATACGCTCTCGTATTTTTATGACGCCGCAACCGACACAGTCTGGTTCAAGTTTGATTTGGCGCGTTTCCCGAACCCGCATGCGTTCGGCATCAATCTCGTTGTGGATACGGATGACAATCAGAGCACTGGCGCAAGTTGGTGGGGCGGCAATCGCGCGTTTACGTATGATCGCCTTGTGAGTGTGTGGGTGGTCAAAAGCGGCGCGGCGTATCGCGGCACCGTAGGCGTGGGCGATTTTCACGGCGTGACCGCAGGCCGCTATTCCAATCTTGCGCGCAACAATCTCGCGTTTCGCGCAGACAGCACCAAGCGCGTGATGTTGCTAGGCATCAAGCGCACAGAGTTGGACGATGACGGCCGCATGCACCTCATCGCCGCGGTCGGCTCGCACGCGGGCTGGAACGACGACGTGCCCGACTCAAATTCCGTCCGATTGCAATTGCGATAGATCGCCTGGAAGAAGCTTATGAAAAAAACGACGATTGCAAAAGCGGCCTTGGTACTCGCAGTGTTGATTGTCATTGCCGCATTCAGCGCGCTCATGCAAAAAATATTGCTCGGCAGGCATAATGTCGCCGTTACCTCCGCGGTTGTTTCCATTTCTGCCTTCTCACTGTGGCGCCTGTTGTGGAAACCGGCGCAGTGAGCCTTCCTGCATAACTTCGGTTTGGCAAAGGCGTTCATGCTTTTGCCAAACCGCTTACGCCCTTCCTGCACTAACATTCCAATTGCGAATCCGGCAAGTTTTTTCTATATAATGGCGCGCAGACATGTGAGCGCGGTAGACAAATTTACCGACGGGTCTAAATGAAATCACTTGTCTTGAATTTTACCAATGATGAAAACCCTGCACGACATTGAGGTCAATCCCGGACTGTTGTGGGATTACGAATTTTCGCCGACAGAACTACAACAAGAGCGTTTCCTGATTTGGTATTTGGGGCGTGTGCTCGAACGCGGCACGGCCGCGGAGGTGAAACGTATTCCGCGCGAAGTGATAGCGCAACATTTCGAGCGTTTGCGTATTTCTAAACGTGTGCGCCGTTTTTGGCAATGGTACTTGCATGAGGCCTAACATGTTCACGCAGGAAATTCTCACGCCGTTGCAGAAGGCTTTTTTAACATCCTTTGGACAAAGCGGGCTGCGTGAGTTTTTTTTCTTAACTGGCGGCACGGCTTTAAGCGCGTTTTTTCTCGCACATCGTTATTCTGAAGACCTCGATTTCTTCACAGAAGAACCCGAGCAGATTCCTCGGGTTTTACCCGTCCTTGAATCCATCGCACAAACACTCAATGGCCGAATTGAAGTGCGGCGGCAGTTTAAAACGTTCCTCGAAATTTTCTTCCATGGCTCCCAAGGCGAGATGATTAAGTGCGATTTTGCATTGGACTCGCCCTTTCGCTTGCGACCCAAACTGCTGCAAGCCGATTTCGATATTTTTTCGGACAATGGCCTCGACCTCTCTTGCAATAAGTTGTCAGCCTTGTTTGATCGCGCCGAGGTCAAGGACTTCGTCGATATTTTCTTTATTGATCGCGAGTTGGTCGCTTTCCCAGAGTTACTACAACAAGCCCAACAAAAATTCGTCGGTTTGGACAATTACTGGCTTGCTATTGCTTTGTTAAAGGTAGAAGATCTCGGCCCGCTTCCTCGCATGATCAAACAAGTTCAAATAGAAGAAATGAAAACTTTCTTTCTGGCGCGAGCAAAAGACCTCATGGCGTAAGCGCAAAACGGAATCTTCAAGCATGCCCTGGCTCTCCGACAATCTTCTGCGGCGTTTGCAAAACGTGACCGACACGCCCGACCTCAGCGCGACGAAGTATCGCTTGCTCGAAAAATTTGCGGCCGGCGGCATGGGCACGATCTATCTTGCCGAAGACACGCAACTGCAACGCCGCGTCGCGCTTAAAGTTTTGCATACGCCCGATAGCAGCGGCGCATTGGCAGAGCGCATGTTGCGTGAAGCGCGCATCATTGCTCGCCTCGAACATCCCGGCATCGTGCCCGTGCATGATGTGGGCGAGTTGCACGATGGCCGCGTATTTTATGTGATGAAATTCGTGCAAGGCCGCCGTCTCGATGAATATGCGCGGCAAGAGCGGGAATTGCCGAAGCGTTTGCGGCTCTTTCAAAAAATTTGTGAGGCGGTCGCATTTGCGCATTCGCATGGCGTGTTGCATCGCGATCTCAAACCCGAAAACATCATGGTCGGTGCGTTCGGCGAAGTGCTGGTGATGGATTGGGGCTTGGCGAAAGTGCTGGAGCAGAGCGTGAAAGATGAAGATGGTAAATTGTGGATGGTGGATGGTTTTGCCAGCAACGCGCAACCAGCAACGAGCAACCAGACGCAACACGGCACAATCATGGGCACGCCTGCGTATATGTCGCCCGAACAAAGGCGCGGCGCCATCGAGCAAATTGATCAACGTTCAGATGTCTTTGCGCTCGGTGTGATTTTATCGTTTCTACTCAATACCGAAGCTGCCGGGCTTTCTTCCAATGGCGAGAATCATTCTCTGAAATCGCAGGGCGCACCGCGAACGCGCGTGCCTAAGCAACTGCGCGCGATTTATGCGAAGGCGACCGCGACGGATAAAACGCAACGCTATGAAACCGCACAAGCGCTCGCCGCGGATGTGGAACGATTTCTCAACGGCCTCGCGGTTTCCTCTTACGCAGAAAACGCTTTTGAAAAATTGTGGCGTTGGATCAGGAAATTTCAGTTCATGATTTTGCTCGTGCTCGTTTATTTGCTCGTGCGCGTCGTGCTCTTTTTTGGGCTCCGGCCTTAAAGGAATTTGTGGCGAGGTTTAATGGAAGCTCGAAGCAAGCAGAAGCCGCCGCTGCGCGTTGCCATTAAACCTCAGGAGCATGAGCTATGATTTTACTCGTGTCATTGTTGTTCGCCGAGGTGCTCACCGTTCATCCGCAAGAGAGCGAGCGCGTCGTCAAAGCCGAAGTGATCGTGTCCGCCAATCTTGACGCCGCATGGGAAGCATGGACGACCGAGGCCGGTGTGAAAACTTTTTTTGCGCCGTCGTGCAAAGTCGAATTGCGCGTGGGCGGCGCTTATGAAATGTATTTCAACCCCAGCGGCGCAGCGGGTGAGCGCGGCGGCGAGGGCAACACGATATTGGCGATTCAACCCAAGCGCATGCTGGCGTTCACGTGGAATGCGCCGCCCAACTTGCCCAATGTGCGCCAACAACGCACAAGCGTGGTGTTGCGTTTCAATGAACTCGCGCCCGGCAAAACGAAAATCACCCTCATCGAAAGCGGCTGGGGCGAAGGCGAAGAGTGGGATCAAGCCTATGCTTATTTCACACGCGCGTGGCAAAACGTCGTGTTCGCGCGTTTGCAACATCGTTTTGCGCACGGCCCGCTTGATTGGAATCAGCTTCCGGATTTGACGACACGCACTACGGCAAAGTAAATTCATTAACCCCGAAGGAGGAAACATGTCGAAACCTGTGTTGGGATTGCTTCTCGGAACCGTGCTCGGTGTGGTCGATGGTTTGACCGCATGGTTCGAACCGGACATTGCGAATCGCGCGGACGTCGGCGCGGCTATGACCGGCATTGTGATCGGCTCGTCAGTGAAAGGTTTGCTCGCGGGCTTGATCATCGGCTTCTTCGCGCGCAAAGTGAAGTCGTTGCAAAGCGGCCTTATCTTCGGCGGCTTGGTCGGACTCGCGCTCGCGTTTATCATTGCGGCCATGCCCGATGAAAACGGCAAACATTATTGGCTGCAAATCATGTTGCCCGGCACGATCGTCGGCGTGATTCTCGGCTATGCCACGCAAAAGTATGGCAAAGAGGCGAAGCCCGCGACTGTGCATTGAGCACAGCCATGCAACTGCAATCATGAGTTTTTTGCCACGGCTGAGCCGTGGCATTTTCTTTTATCAAGCCACGGCCTGGTCGTGGCTGAACTATTTTAGGGAAAATTTTTGCTCATGCGTTTCTGCCTGCGACTCTGTTTATTTTTCGGCCTTCTGCTGCATAATCTTTCCCGTGCGCAATCTGCTAGCGTGCCGTTGGAGCATGCGATCTATCCACTGCTCGAACGCCTTGTGACGTATCTTCCGCATCGCGCGTTGGATCTGCACGTTACGCCGGTGAGTCGCGCGCAAACGCTCGCGCTATTGCAAGAAGCGCAGGCCTTCGCTTCCGAACTTTCGCGCGCGGATCAAGCGTTGCTCAAACAATATCTCGCGGAGTTTCGCGATCCGCAAGCCGGCGAACGCGCGGCGGAGAACGGTGAAAAGCATTTTTTTAGATATGAAGAAAACGAGGCGCAACTTTTCGGCGACCTCTTCGGCAGCCAGCGTTTTGAAATTCGGCGCGGCGCAAACGAGGCACAGGAAATTTCGCGCACGCGCATGGGCGCACGCTTGCGCGCGCAATTGCCGCCGCGCTTGCTCATTGCCGCGGAAGTGAGCAACATTCTCGAACGCGGCACCAACGACAGCGCAGAAGTTTTTTTGCCGGGCAAGGGCGGGCCGGTGGTGCTCTCCGGCGCGTCGGCGTTTCGCGAGACTGCGCTTGCATATGGTCGCGTGCGTTTGCCGTGGTTTGAAATCGAAGCCGGCCGCAATCAGTTTGCGTGGAATATGAGTCCGCTCACGCAGCTTGCGTTGGCGCGCGACAATCAGCCGTTCGATCTCGTGCGCCTCGATGCGCGTTGGCGCAAATTTCGATTCGTGTTTGCGCATGCGAATTTGCGCGCGACGCAACGCAAATTTCTCGCGGCGCATCGGTTGGAAGTGATGCCGTTCTCCAAGCTGCTCATTGGCGTGGGCGAGAGTGTGATTTATGGCAATCGCGCCGCGGAGTTTGAATATCTCAATCCGCTCATGCTCTATCACGCCGCGGAGCATTTGCTGGGCGACAAAGACAACAATGTGCTCACGCTGGATTTTTCGTACTTCCCTCGCCGCGGAGTGAAGCTGTATGGGGAAATTTTTATTGATGATTTGAGTTTGGAATTTCCGCTCGGCACTTATTTCGGCAACAAGCTCGCGTATCTTGTCGGAGCATTTTGGGTGCAACCCTTCGGGTGGCGCGAAGCCGATGTGCGGTTGGAATACGCGCGCCTCGATCCTTTCGTGTACACGCATGAGGACTCGGTGAATGTTTATGAAAATGATCGCGAAGGTTTGGGCGCGCGTTTCGGCCCGAATGCGGATCGCCTCGCGGTGCAGCTCGCTTATCAGCCGCATCGCGATGTACGTTTCAGCAATCGCGTGCAATTCCAGCGCAACGGTCGCGGAGATTTGTTTCAGCCGCATCGCGAGAGCGATGGGCTTGCGAAAGGTTTTTTGAAAGGAACGACGGCGCAAACTTTGGCGTGGCATTTCGAAGTCGCGGATCAAATTCGGCGAGATATTTATGTGGGCCTGGAGTTTGATTGGGAGCGCATGAAAAACGTGGGACTCGTTGCCGGGGCGACGAACACGCGTCGCTCCGCCGCGTTTTTTTTGCGCGTGGATTTTTGACCAACGGTTGTTTGAAAATATTCTTATGAAATTTGACGATCAAATTCGGTAACGAGGCACACCACCCGTATCATGTCATTCAGAAGGAATCTTTTTGAGCACTGGCATAAGTCTCCAGCGAGTAAAAGGATTCCTTCTGAATGACAATTCGTTGAGGTGATTACCGATTTTGAAAGTCAAGACCCATTAGGCGGCGGAATGCCGTCGCTTTGAAGTCACCTCGCTTGAAAAGATAAAAGTGCGGTAAACAAGCAACGATGAACCCTCGGTGAAGCAGCGACGGAACAAAAAAAAGTGAAAAACGAACTCGCTCTCCGCGGATGAAATCTTTCGCCCACGACATTCGCGAATAAAACTTTTCGTGGGCGAAGAGCACTCGTTGGAAGCGGGAACAGTTTGCTGAATTTCGCGAAGTCCCTACTCATGCTCTTCGTTTATGCGTTGCTACTGCTGACATTCTTTTATATTGCTGGGTTGGCGTGGCTGCGGCGCGGCGTGGAACGCGCGCACGGTCACGAAAGCTGCGCGCATGATTTTCCCACCACAACGCTGATTGTGTGCGCGCGCAACGAAGAAAACCATTTGACCAATCTCTTGCCGGCGCTCGCGCAGCAAAACTTCCCTCGCGCCCAATTAGAAATCTGTTTGGTTGATGACCGCTCTTCCGATCGCACGAGCGCATTGCTGGCGGCGTTTGCGAAGGCGCACGAACACGCGCGCTACTTTCGCATCGCAGACACGCTGCCGAATTTTGCGCCGAAGAAGCGCGCGATTGCTCATGCGATTCGGCAAACGCGCGGCGAGATTATCGTGCTCACGGATGCGGACGGCGTGCCCGGCCCGGAATGGCTCGCTGAGGTGGTGCGCGCGTTCGAGGCGGAAACTGCGATGGTTTGCGGCTATTCGCCGTATCACCCGCGCGTGAGTTGGTGGCAGAAAATTTTGGCGCTCGAATATTTTTCACTGGCTGCGGTTGCGGCCGGGAGCATTGGCGCGGGGCGGCCGGTCACATGCACGGGCAGCAATCTCGCGTATCGCCGCGCGGCGTATGAGGCGGTGAATGGTTTTGCGGACATCGCGCATTGGATTTCGGGCGATGATGATTTGCTGCTGCACAAAATGTTTGAGCAGCGCGCGGGCAAAGTCAAGTTTGTCGGACACGCGGCGACGCATGTGCCGGTGGCGCCGCCGCGTTCGTGGCGGGAATTGCAAGCGCAACGCACGCGTTATGCTTCGAAGGGGCGTCACTACAAATTGAATGTGACGTCGGCGCTTGTTGCGGTTTATGTGCTCAATCTTTTTTTGTGCGGAGGAATGCTTGCGGTTGGTTTGGGGGAGACAAAGATTTTTCTCTTCACGGCGCTGTGCGGCGTGGTCAAAGCGGGCTTTGAGTTTTTTTATCTAAAAAAAGCCGCAGCGTGGTTTGGCGAGCAAAGCTTGTTGCGCTATTTTCCGCTCGCGGCGCTCATGCATCCGTTTTATATCGTATACTTTTCGACGCGCGCGCAGTTCGCAGGATTTTCATGGCGAGGAGAAAAGTTTGCGGCGAGGGCGACGAGGAACGATAAAGCATAAGCCGGACGAGCCGGAACGAAACAAGAAAAGCTCATCCGCCGAAATTCACTGAAGCCGCCGAGTTTCGCCGAAGAAAAGCTTTTTGGGGTTGAAACTCGGAGAATTCGCTGCCACTCGGCGGCAAAGCCTTTCCACCGAAATGCGCCGAAGCCACCGAGTTTCGCCGAGAAAAACTTTCAGAATTTTATAGCAAGAACCACGACGCACGCACTCACGGCGCGAGACGTTCGCGCAGCCATGCTCCGTTTTCCTGCAAACAATAGCGAATGCGATCATGCAGCCGATTGAGCCGACCTTGCCAAAACTCGATCGTGTGGGGCTGCAAACGATACCCGCCCCAATTTGCCGGACGCGGCACTTCACCTTCTTGAAATTTCTCTTCAATTGTTTTCACACTGCTTTCTAAATCCTCGCGCGCGGGCAACACCGCGCTTTGCGGCGAGGCCCACGCACCGATTTGACTCCCGCGCGGGCGAATGCGAAAGTAAGCGTCGGACTCTTGCGCGGAGACGGGCGCAACATTTCCTTCAATGCGCACTTGCCGCTCCAACTCCTGCCACCAAAACACCAAACTCGCCTGCGGATTTTGCAGAAGCTCGCGGCCTTTGCGGCTTTCGTAGTTCGTGAAGAAGGAAAAACCGTGCGCTTCGACGGCTTTGAGCAACACGATGCGCGCGGAAGGTTTGCCTTCGCGTGTCGCGGTTGCGAGCGTCATGGCTTCGGGATACGCCACTTGCGCGGCCACGGCTTGCTCGAACCATTTTTGAAATTGCGTGACGGGATCGTCGGCGACTTCGGCTTCGTGCAGAGTTTGTTGCTGATATTCTTTGCGGAGTTCGGAGAAGTTAAGCGCAGGCTTCATAGTTTGCTTGAAAGAGTGTCCAGGTTTCAAATCGTGATAAAAAAGCGGCGACGCGGGAGCATGGTCGCGGCGCGGACTCATGATACGAAGGCGTTTTGATAAAGCCAAGCCTTGAGTGCGTGATTGCCAGCGCATGTTTTATTCGAATCATCTGGGGCGCTTCTCATCTTGTTTTTTCCAACAAGTAAGAATTTCCCTGCCGTTTTTTCTTAACCCTGCAAACAAGAATTTTGCAGCAGTTCTTCGCTTTCCACACATACTATAAAAAAATCAATCGGTTTTCGCAGGACAAAAAACGGGGCACAGAATTGGATTCCCGATTTTGCATTCCCAAACAAGACAAAAATGGTCTTTTCTATCACAAGCAAGAGTCGTCCGCGACTATTCACGCAGCGGAATTGAATTGCAAAAGAGGTCTGTGAGATGCTGCAACTAACGATGACCGGCGAATACTCTGTGCGCGCCATGTTGCACTTAGCGGCAAAACCGCGCGGCACGATTGTGCATACGAATGAAATCGCTGAGGCGTGGGAGATTCCAATGGAGTTCTTGCGCAAGATCGTGCAACTGCTCAGCAAAGCAGCATTGGTGCGTTCGCGGCGCGGCGTGGGCGGAGGAATCGAGCTAGCGCGCTCCGCGGAAGAAATCACTTTGTTAGAGGTAATCGAAGCCAGCGAGGGCACTCTTGCACTCAATAAATGTTTGATTCACGCCGGCTTTTGTCCGCGCGATGCGTGGTGCGCCGTGCATGTGGTGTGGGCCGAGGCGCAAGAAAAAGTCAAGGAAACGTTGCGCAGCAAGACCATCGCGGAGTTGGCGCGGCAAAGCTATGCGCGCCGAGATACACTAGCGGCAACCAACCGGCAAACCGTTTATCAAATCGCTCACTAACTTTGCTTTTGGCCAGCTTGGGAGCATTCATGAGTTTTGATCAATTTCGCGTCGAGCTTGCAGACGTGGATTATTGGCGCAAGCAGATCAAATGTCAATGGGGTTGTCCGGTCCATACCGATGCGCGCGGCTATGTGATTGCCTCGGCCGAAGGTCGCTATCTGGAGGCGTATCGCCACGCGCGCGGGCCGAATCCTTTCGCCTCGATTTGCGGCCGCGTGTGCGGCGCGCCGTGCGAAGTCTCGTGCCGCCGCAGCGACATCGATGATGCGATCACGATTCGCGCGCTCAAGCGTTTTGTGAATGAGCAACACGGCGTGGAAGCGGGCGACCCGGCGGCAACCATACAATTCTCCACGGCGCGGCGCGATGCGAACAATCCCAAAGCCGGAACCAAAGTCGCCATCATCGGCGCGGGCGTTGCGGGCTTGACCGCAGCGCATGATCTCGCCTTGCTCGGTTATCAAGTCACGGTGTTTGAAGCAGAGTCGGTGGCCGGCGGCATGCTGACCATCGGCGTGCCGCTTTATCGTCTCCCTCGCGAACTCGTCCAACAAGAAATCGACGCCATTCTCAGCCTCGGCGTCGAGCTTCGTCTCAATACCACCATCGGCAAAGACATTACCATTCCACAATTGCGGCAGCAAGGCTATGCCGCGACTCTTATTGCCGCAGGCTTGCAAAAGAGTCGTCAGCTTAAAATGGAAGGCGACGACTTGCAGGGCGTGCTGCACGGCATCGATTTTCTCAAACAAATGAACCTCGGCCAAAAGGCCGTGCTCGGCGAACGCGTGATCGTCATCGGCGGCGGCAATGTTGCGTTCGACGTGGCGCGCACAGCGTTGCGCAGCAAAGGCTCGTTCCGTTCGGAATCCAAAGATTTTTATGAAGCCGCGGACGCGGCGCGCATGGCTTTGCGCGGCGGCGCGAAAGAGGTGCATCTCGTGTGTTTGGAATCGCGCGAAGAAATGCCCGCGGATGAAATTGAAATCACCGAAGGCGTGGAAGAAGGCGTGCACTTGCACACTTCGCGCGGGCCGCTGAAAATTGTGGGCGAGAGCGGCAAAGTATCCGGTCTTGCCACGCGCAAAGTGAAAAGCGTGTTCGATGCGAACGGCCGCTTCAGCCCAACGTTTTATGATGAACCCGGCGAAGTGATTAGCGGCGACACGGTGATTCTCGCGGTGGGGCAGAGCGCGGATTTTAATTTCATCAAAGGCGCGGAAGAGGTGAAGCTTGCGCCGCAAGGCATTGTGCAAATCGATCCGCTCACCAAGCGCACCAACGTGCCGGATATCTTCGCGTGCGGCGATGTGGCGGAAGGCGCGAGGTTGTTCATCAATGCCGTGGCCTCGGGCCAGCGCGCCGCGGTTTCGATTGACGAATACGTGCGCGGCCAAGCCTTGCAAACCGAATATCGCCCGAGCTGGCGCTTGCCGGTGTTGCATCACATGCCGGAGCATTACGTGCAATTGCAGCGCGTGAACCCGCCCGCGCTGGAAGTGGAACGCCGCGCGAATACAATTGAAAACGTCGAGCTGAATTTTGAAGAAATCGTGGCGCGCGAGCAAGGCACACGCTGCTTGCAATGCCATATCAACACGATCTTCAACGGCGAGCTGTGCGTCATGTGCAACGGCTGCGTGGATGTGTGCCCGACGTATTGCCTCGCGCTCGTGCCGCTCTCGAAGATTGCTTTGGAGCCTCGTTTGATCGAGGCTTTTAATAAACGCTATGAAGCCGATCTGCAAACCGTGCTTGCCGAAGGCGGCAACGCAGCATTGAATGAACTCGGCTCCGCGATCATCAAAGACGAAGAGCTGTGCATTCGTTGCGGCTTCTGCGCGAAACGCTGCCCCACGGGCGCAATTACGATGGAGCATTTTTCTTATCAAAAAGAATATGCGTGGAGTGCAAGCTGATTGGAGTGATGGATTCGTGGATTGCTGGAGTAGTGGGGACAATGCGCTAGCGCTCCATTCATCCATTCATCCATCGATCCATAAATCCAACAATCCAAAGTTCCCTTCACCGGAAGGATACGCGACCATGATGACCTCGATCTACTTTCTCATCTTTCTCAGCCTCGTGCTGGGCGCCGGCTTCGCGTTGGCGTTCGTGTGGGCTGTGAAGACCGATCAATTCAAAGATATCGAAGAACCCAAATTCCAAATGCTGCGAGACCAAGACGCATGAAGAAGAAACACGTTCGCACGCAACAGCCTGAAATCGACCGCCGCACTTTTCTCAGCGCTTTGGGCTGGGTCGGCGTCGGCTTTTCCGGGTTGATTGCCGGCATCGGCAATTTGCTTTATCTCAAGCCCGCGGTGAATTACGGCCCGGCCACCAACTTTCGCGTGGGCAAGCCGGAAGATTATAAAGAAGGCATCAAAGAGATTTTTGAGAACGAGCGCGTGGTGGTCATTCGCGAAAAGAAAGGCTTTGCCGCGGTATCGCTCACCTGCACGCATCTGGGATGCACCGTGCGCACTTCCGACGCGGGCTTCGAATGTCCCTGCCACGGCAGCCAATTTGATAACGACGGCAACGTGACCGGCGGCCCGGCGCCGCGCGGCTTGGAATGGTATCAAGTCAGCATCGCGCCGAACGGCGAGTTGGAAGTTGACAAAGGCGTGAAGCTGCAAGCCGGAACGTATTTTCGAGTGTGAAGCACCGTAGCGCGGGTTTCGAGCCTGCAAAAGCAAAGACAGAAAAATGTTGGGCAGAAAAATAGCGTTTAGCCTCAGGTGTGAAAAGTTGAAGATGATGGGATGAGACGAGGAGTCGATATACTTCTGTCCTACACTTTTCTGTCTAGCGAGTTTATTCATGAATGAAAGACGTCTTGGAGACCTCTCATGAGTCAAGTCACTGCGCCCGCGGCGAAAACAAAACCCTCGTCGGGCTGGTTTAGCGCATTCGTGCGCAATGTGTATCGCTCGGTGTTTCGTTATGGCAAGATGCCGCAAGACGCGGAAGGCCAATCGTTCGCCGTGTTCAACAGTCTCTTCTTGCACATTCATCCGGTGAAGGTGCAAAAACGCACGCTGAAATTCAGCACCACGCTCGGCCTCGGTTTGATTTCCACGGTGCTGTTCGCGACGCTGACCTTCACCGGCATATGGCTGATGTTCTATTACTTCCCCTCGGCCACGGAAGCCTACAATCGCATGCTCGATTTGCGCTCCGCGGTGGATTTCGGCTTTGTGTTGCGCAACGTGCACAAGTGGGCCGCGGAATTGATGGTGCTCATCGTGGTGCTGCACATGGCGCGCGTGTTTTTCACCGGCGCTTACAAGCCGCCACGCGAATTCAATTGGGTCATCGGCGTCGTGCTGCTGCTGCTCACGCTCGGGCTATCTTTCACCGGCTATCTTTTGCCGTGGGATCAACTCGCATTTTGGGCGATTACCGTCGGCACTTCCATCGCAGGTTATGCGCCGGTGCTCGGGCAGCCCATTCGCGAATTTTTATTGGGCGGCGATACGGTCGGCCAAGAAGCGCTCGTGCGGTTTTATGTTTTGCACGTCGTCATTCTGCCGGGCCTGATGGCGATCTTCATTTCGATTCATTTTTGGCGCATCCGCAAAGACGGCGGCTTGGCGCATCCGCGAGAGAATGAGCGTTCGTAGTAGCGCCTTTAGGCGCTTCATATACGGTGCATCGCGTCCCTAAAGGGACTACTACAAACAGAGGAAGTTTCTATGCGTGAAGTCGACACCAAGCATGTTTTTCCCAAAGACCCGAATAAAACGTACGGATTGATGGAGCTCGTGAAAGGCACGAAGCCCACGGTGGGCGCGCCGCCCGAAGATTCCGTATTCACTTGGCCGCACTTGCTGATTCGCGAGCTTGTGGTGTTCGTGGTGATGGCGGCTTTGCTGCTCTTGGCCGCGTTCATGTTCGAAGCGCCTTTGGAAGAAATCGCGAATCCCAATCATCCGCCCAATCCCGCCAAAGCGCCGTGGTATTTCCTCGGCTTGCAAGAATTGGTGAGCTACTCGGCCTTTGTCGGCGGCGTGTTGATTCCCACCCTCATCGTGCTCGCGTTGATTCTCGTGCCTTATATCGACCGCAAAAAGGTGGGCATCGGCATTTGGTTCGCGAAAGAGCGCGCGCTCGCCAACGGCCTGTTTCTCACTTTTTTAATTGTGATGCTCGTGCTCATCATCATCGGCACGTACTTCCGCGGCCCGAATTGGGATTTCGTCGTGCCGTGGGAAGCGAGCGATGGCCACTGAAGTTTGTAGTCGCCCCTTTGGGGCAATGCGAGAATGAGGTGATCGTGCCGCGAGGCACACCTACGAACGAAACTCTTCGGAGCAACAATGCAAGTCGGACTGTCCATAAAAATTGCTCTCGTTGCGGGCGTGCTGTTTCTCTTAGTGGGAAATGGCTTCATCATGTACAAGAACTACAACAACGAGTGGCGACAGAAGCAATCGACCTATTTGGAAATGGTCGCGGCGAAGACCAGTGACGCGCAAATGCAAGCGATAATTGCGAGCCGCTCGCCGCGCATTGAGCAACTGGTGATCACGGAATTTGGCAAGCAACGCGTGGATCGTTGCGTCACGTGCCACACCGGCGTGGATGATCCGCGTTTTGCCGATGCGCCGCAGCCCTATCGCACGCACCCCAAAGTCGCGGGCAATCATCCGTATCGCACGTTTGGTTGCACCACGTGTCATGCCGGCAACGGACGCGGGCTTTCGAAGTTTGACGCGCACGGCGAATCCAAGTATTGGATGGAGCCGCTGCTCAAAGGCAAATACATCGAGTCCGGCTGCGCAAAGTGCCATCCCGCGCCGTATCTCGAAAGCACGCCGACTTTGCGCCAAGGCGCGGAGTTGTTTATGAGCAAGGCGTGCTATGGCTGCCACAAAGTTGAAGGCGTGTCCAACGGCAAGCTCGGCGTGGAATTGACGCGCGTCGGCGCGAAATGGACGCAAGCTTATTTGCGCGAATCCATTGTTGAGCCGAAAGCGAACAACATCGAATCCATCATGCCGAAGATGGAATTGCAAGAGGAGGAGATCGAAGCGCTCACGATTTACCTCATGAGCCTCACGGGCGAGAATTTGATGCAAGGGCCGGTCACAAAGTTTGTCGACGTGAAAAATTGGAAGGCGCAAAAGCCCAGCGAGGTGGCTGTCACGGTGGAATCGGGCAAAGCATTGTTTGAGCAGAAAGCGTGCAATGCTTGCCATACCATCAACGGCGTGGGGGGAAAAGTGGGACCGGATTTGAGTGTTTACGGCTTGCAACGCACGCCTGCGTGGATGATTCAGCATCATATCAATCCGCGCTCGCTCGTCGGCGGCTCGGTCATGCCGGATTTCGAATACTCTAAATCAGAGTTGGAAGCGTTGGCGCTGTATCTCTCTTCGCTGCAAAAGCTGGAAGTGGACAATGCGAAAATATATGCGCAGTAGTTCATAGTAGCGCCTTCAGGCGCAGCGGTCCTTCTAACCGAGGCCCCTGAAGGGGGGCTACTACGAACGTTTTGTAGGTTACACTCATGATCGACTACAGCCTCATCTTCATCACCGGATTACTCACGAGCCTGCATTGCCTCGGCATGTGCGGCCCGATTGTACTCGCCTACGCCGCGAGCAGCAATGGCGCGGCGCAGACCAATGGCAATGCCGCTGCGCTCAAGTTGCACGCCGCCTACAATGCCGGCCGCATCATGTCGTATGTCCTGCTCGGCGTGCTCGCGGGTTTGCTCGGCATTGCATTGGGCGCGATGTTAAATGAAGTGGCCGAGGCCATCGCTATTGTTGGCGGCGCGATCATGATTATTGCGGGAATCGGCATGCTCGGCCTCATCGCCGTGCCGAGCTTTTTTATCAACGGCAAAGCCGGAGCGGTGCTGCGCAAAATGCACGGCGCATTGCTGCGCAAGCGCACGCTCACGAGCAAGTTCGCACTCGGTATGTTGACGCCGCTGTTGCCTTGCGGCATTCTCTATGCAATGTTTGCCAAAGCTTCGACGAGCGGCAGCATCGCCAGCGGCGCATTGACCATGGCAACGTTTGGCATCGGCATCGTGCCGGCGTTGTTGCTCATGGGGAGCTTGTCTTCATTCTTATCACTGCGCATGCGCAAAGGCGCAGAGCAACTCGCCGCGTTCGCCATTATCTTCATGGGCGTCATTTTATTGCTGCGCGGTTTTCATGTGCCGTATTTGGGTTGGTTGAGTGGGACTGATAACGGAGGGCAATGTCATCATTAAAAGCAAAAAGCTTTTTGTAGGCGGATTAAAGGTGCTGCTTTGCGATGCTCTCCCCGAAATAATAATCGTGTAGCGCCGACACGTCGCTTTTGTCGCTGTTGCCCATGCCGACAAACGCCATATGATCGCCTGCAGGACGGCGAGCTAGCAAAGAAAGCTCGTCGATATATTGCCGGATTAAATCGAGAAGAAGTTTTTCGGCAGAAATTTTTTGCATATCGGATTCGCGTGTCAACACTTCAAGCTGCGCTTCATCAAGTTGAATTTGCACTGTAATCGTCTTCATGCTCCGACTCCAAATGATAACGTGAATTACGCGCACTTTGATAAAGAAGATTGTGTGCAAAAGCAAGACGAAATTTCAATGCGCGCGTGAAGCGCAAGATGACGATAAAAAGGTGAAGACCATGTCTAAACAGATCAAAAGAAAAATCTCTTTCACGGTTTTGGCGCTGGCATTTGTGGGATTCATTTACTCCGCCAGCACAAGCGAAGAGTTGAAGAACCCCAAGCCCATGACCGAAGCTTCGATCAAAGCGGGCGAAGCGATCTTCTTTGAATACTGCTCCGGTTGTCATGGCCGCCGTGCGGACGGTCGCGGTTTGCAGTCGCTCAATCTCAATCCCAAGCCGCAAAATTTACGCAATGCGCAGTTTGTGAAATACCTCACGGACGATCGCCTGTATGGTTCCATCAGCGGCGGCGTGCGCGGCACGGCGATGCAAGCGTTTGAGCTCGTGCTCTCTTCCGACAAAAGGTGGGACGTGATCAATTACATTCGCTCGCTCACTGCGGATGACACACTTACACTGGCAAATGCCTTGAGCTATGAAGCAGTGCCGGCCGAGACAAAGAATCCACTCACCATGGACGAAGCCAATGTGGCGCAGGGCAAAACACTTTTTATGAACTATTGCGCCTCGTGTCATGGCGCGGCCGCGGACGGCAAAGGTTTGATCGCGCCCAGTCTCGTGCCTGCGCCGCGCAATCTCGTCGTCGTGACTTCATGGGGTGAAAAGCCTTTTGTGGATTATTTGAGCGACGCGCGTTTGTATGAGTCCATCACGAACGGCGTGCCCGGCACATCGATGTTGCCGTGGATTCGCGCTATGAATGAGAACGAACGCTGGGCCACGGTGCTCTTTCTGCGCGCCGAAGCGGATAAGAATCGCGACAAGGTGCAGGTGGCAAGCGGGAAATAAAAACGAACAAGTTGTGAAAGCGGTTCACGAGTAGATTGTTGATGATCGTTCTCGGTATCGTACCACAAAAAAAGGAGTGAAGGAATATGGCAGAACCCGCAGTAAAAGTCCAGCATGAGGACCGCAGCGCGCGTTTCTTTATGTACGCTTCGATCGCGTTTTTCCTCATCACCATCACGATCGGCCTGATTATGGCGATCAAGTTCATCTTTCCGGAGTTTCTTGGCGGCATCGGCGCGTTGAGTTTCGGCCGCATCCGCGCGATTCACACCAACGGCGTGCTCTTTGGCTGGCTGCTCGCCGCGAACATGGGGCTTGCCTATTACGTTGTGCCTCGCCTCTGCGGCACGAAGTTGTTCAGCGAAAAGCTCGGCATGGCCACACTCGCGTTGTGGGTCGTTATTCTACTCGCCGCGGTCGTCACGCTCGCCGCAGGCGATACGCAAGCGCGCGAGTATCTCGAACTCAATATGTGGCTCGATGTCTTGGTCACGATTGCGTGGGTCATGTTCGCCGTCAATATTTTCGGCACGATTGCGCAGCGCACTTACAATCAAATGTACGTGAGCCTATGGTATTTGATGGGCACGATTTTATGGACCGCGATTTTGTGGATCGTCGGCAATCTTCCGGTTTACTCCGGCGTGAACGATGCGAATGTGAATTGGTGGTTCGGCCACAATGCCGTGGGCTTGATCTTCACGCCGTTCGGTGTGGCGATGGCGTATTACTTCATTCCCAAATCCACCGGCAATCCGCTTTATAGCCACAAACTTTCCATCATCGGATTTTGGACCATCGCGTTGCTCTACATTTGGACGGGCGCGCATCACATCATCTTTGGCCCGATTCCGACGTGGCTGCAAACCGTCGCGATTCTCTTCAGCATTTCATTGTTGATTCCCGTGTGGACGGTGATTGCAAACTTCTTCGGCACGTTGCGCGGCAAATGGGCGCAGGGTGATTACATCGTGAAGTTCCTGCTCTCCGGCACCGTATTTTATTTGCTCACCTGCTTTCAAGGCCCGATGCACTCGTTGCGCAGCGTGAATCAAATCGTGAGCAAAACCGATTGGATTCCGGGCCACGCGCATATGGCCGTGTTCGGCGCGTTTTCTTTCTTTGCGATGGCCGGCATCTATTACGCGTTGCCCCGCATTTTAAAGCGACCGATCTTCTCCGACAAGTTGGGCGAGTGGCATTTCTGGTTTTCGTTCGTCGGCTTCCTCGGTTTCTCGGTGAGCCTGTGGATCGGCGGCTTCTTGCAAGGCTTGCAGTGGATGGATCACACCATCTCGTTTTTGGATACGGTGAAGACCATGTATCCCTATTACGTCGTGCGCATGATCGCAGCACTGTTGATGGTGACCGGACAAATTCTGTTTGCTTTCAACATTTATAAAACCGTGAGATCCGAAAACGCGCAGCTTGCCATGGCCTAGCGCAGAGGGCGCGGGGCTTGGAGCAGCGAAGCTTTGGTAGCATCGCCTCCCTAAGCCTTTTGCCCAACGCCAGCCGTTGATCAAAAAATTTGAAAGGAACCGAAGATATGAAGTTCGAATCCAAAGCCGTGATGCTCGTGCTGATTGTCGCGGCCTTCATGGCCCTCGGCACGTACTTTACGATGATCGTGCCGCTCATGAGCAAAGAGCTTAATACCGCAACGAAAGACGCGACGCCGTACACGGAGTTAGAACTCAAAGGCAAGCGCATTTATGAGAGCGAAGGCTGCATGTATTGCCACACGCAACAAGTGCGCAACATTCTCTCTGAAACGAAACGCTACGGCATGGGCGAGGAAGAAACCTTCAAGCGTTTCGGCATTCGTGCGTTGATTCAAGCGCCGCCTTCGCAGCCGGGCGAGTATGTTTATGACAAGCCGCATCTCCTCGGCACGCGCCGCGCCGGCCCGGATTTGGCGCGCGTCGGCGGCAAGTATGACAACACGTGGCATCTGAATCATTTCCGCGATCCGCGCAGCACCTCGCCCGGCTCGTTCATGCCCGCATACACGTGGCTCTTCGACAAAAACGGCCAGCCGAAAGAAGAAGCGATTGCGCTCGTGGCTTATATGCAAAAGCTCGGCACGAATATCAAATGGCGCGAGGAAGGGGTAGAGCAAGCGCGCAAGCTGGCCGCCCTTGAAGGTGAGTCCGGCAACGCGAATGTCGCGGCAGCGAATGGTGATGCAAGTAAAGAATAGTGATCAGTAAACCGTTATCAATGACCAGTGTTCACTGATGACTGATCACTGCTAACTGAAACCGGAGCATACTCATGAGCGATAAAAAATTTCACGACGACGATGAACTCATCCCGCAAGATCATGAACGCGGGCCGGGATGGTTTTTGAAAATCTCCTACGGCGTCATCGTTGCCTTCTGTGTCTATTATCTGTTTACATATTGGGACTGGAAGTCCGGCTACGATTTGCAGCAAGAGGAGATTCAAAAGAAAATTTCTTCAGCGCCGCAATCGAACGGCAACTGAGAAAAGCGATCTGTTATGTTTGCGCTCACGACTTACAAATCCAAACGGCACCTCACGCTGGCATTGAACACGGCGTTCATCGTCGTTTTGCCGTTTCTGAATATTCTGCGGCTGGACATTCCGACGCTACGGTTTTATTTCATGAACACGGCGCTGTGGATCGACGAGTTTTATCTGCTCTTCTTCGTGCTCATGCTCATGCTGTGGCTCATCGTGATTTTCTCGATGATGTACGGACGCGTGTGGTGCGGCTGGATGTGTCCCCAAACCGTGCTCAACGAACTTGCGCACTGGTTTGAAAAGAAGACGCAGCGCTGGTTTAAAGTATCCAAGCGCGGCGGTTATTCGTGGCGCAAACTGAGCGCGGCCGCGGTGCTTTCGCTTGCGGTCGGCCTCGTTGCTTTGCTGATCGGTTTCAATCTCGTCGCCTACTTTGTCGATCCCTATCGCATGGTGCGCGAGATCGTAGCATGGAATCTTGGACCGGTGACCACCGGCATCATTTTGGGCATCGCCGCTTTGGTTTTTGTGGATGTCATGTTCTGGCGTGAAAAGTTCTGCACCAAAGCTTGTCCTTATGGTATGATGCAAATGGTGGTCACCGACGCCAAGACGCAGATCGTGCGCTATCACACCGAGCGCACGGACGAGTGCATCGCATGCAACGCCTGCGTGCGCGATTGCATGATGGGCATCGACATTCGCACCTCGCCCTATCAAACCGAGTGCATACATTGCGGCGACTGCGTGGATGCTTGCACCAAAGTGCTCACGCGGCTCAAGCTGCCCACGCTCATCACATTCTCATGGGGACAGCAGAACAAGCGCACGCGTTGGTTTGAAAAACTCGGCTTGGTCGATGCGAAGCGTTGGGCCATCGTTGCGATTACCGTTGTGTTCGCGATTACGCTCACCGCTTTGATTCACCTGCGGCAGCCGCTTTCGGTGAGCATAGCGGGCGACCGCGCCACACTCTTTCGCGAAACGGAGCAGGGCGAAATTTTCAACGACTACACGCTGCGCATTTCAAATCGCAGCATGACAGACGGCATGTTCCTCCTTGAGTGTGCGGAACACGCGCTAACCGAACCGCTGTGCCGGCTGCACCTGGAATTGAATCCGATGCCGTTGAAGTCACGCGAAATGCGCATATTGAAATTATCCATCAGCACTTTGCGCGCGAACGCGATCTTCAAACCGGGGCCGAATCGTTTGAAGCTTGTTGCAATCAATACGCAAGACGAGCACATGCGGCGCGAAGTCGAAGCCGTGTTCTTCATGCCGGAAAAAGAGTTCGCCGTTGCGCCTTAAGGCGCGCGGAAGAATTGATGTGTCATCCTTGTGGAAGGCGGTTTATAGCGCCGCCCTCACATTGTCATCCTGAAGGAACTTCCCTCGTGCTCGACTTTCTTCCCAGTGCGAGGGAAGGTTCTTACAGAATGACATTTTTTAGAAAGACGCAGTGCAGTGGTAGCTCTCCACTTAATCGTGGACTATGTTATTTGAAGCAGGGGAAAGGTTTTCAAGGGTTGCTCCGCGTGTTCTGGTTTTGACGTCAAGCGGCGACAGCGTAACAACTCTATGAGAGTCCATTGACGCGTCGTGAGG
>JAYRWE010000100.1:0-11641 GCA_041918175.1 bacterium | reverse complement strand
TTCGGATTGGGACAAAAGTGAAGCGCAGAATCCATGACTTGTGCTCCTGAAAAGAGTGTCGCGTTCTTTCCCTAAAAATGCACAAGAAATCGCAGGAGCGCAAAGTAAATCAGGACTCCACGATTGAATGCAGAGCTACCGGGCATGTTTGAGATGATTCAAAACCAGGCGGTCGACTTCCGTCGGAAGATACACACTGGTGTATTGCGCGATTTGTCTAAAACGCAATTTTTTCTGCCCAAAGATTCGGCGCACTTTAAGAGCGTCCTCCGGCGAGAGCGGAAATTTACGGACGCCCGCAAGATAGTGCGCGGCGCTCGATTTCATATGTTCCGGCAGTATCCCCCATCCCTCACGCAGTTCGTACCAAATGCGATCACGCCGAAAATTTTCCAGCGTCAACCCCCAACCCTCTTGCTCCGCCTCTTCGAGCAGCATGGTGACATCGAGCGCCATTTCTTCCAATGGCTGGAAACGAAGGCAGAAGAGTTGATAGCGCTCCAAAAAGGCTTTGATCTTCGGATTGTCGCAATACGGCTCGAAGCGTGCCAACGCGTAAATATCGAGCCAGCTTTGGAAAGCGCTTTTCACCGGCTTGTTTGTGAGACCTTCAGCTACTTGGTAAACCTCTTCACGAAAGGCCGGAATATTCCAGAGCAACCATCGGACTATCATCGCCGCCGCGCGCTGTATCTGCCGAAAGAAGCGCGTTGGAGTTATCTCGTCGCGCCGCCGGAGCCGCACGATAATCTCGGCCAAGCCGTGGTCGCGGCTATGGAAACCATCGAAGCGGCATTCGAGCCGCTGCGCGGCGTGCTGCCCAAAGAATACACGATTTTCGAGCGCACGGTTTTGGAAGACTTGCTGCGCATCTTCAATCGCGAGGCGCTGAACACGGTTTCCGGCGACGTGTTCGGCCGCATCTATGAATACTTTCTCATGAACTTCGCCATGCAAGGCGCGCAAGATAGCGGCGAGTTTTTCACGCCGCCCTCGCTCGTGCAAACCATCGTCAACGTGATCGGCCCGGAGCACGGCAAAGTTTTCGATCCCGCGTGCGGTTCCGGCGGCATGTTCGTGCAGTCGAGCTACTTCATCGAACGCCTCGTCCATGATGCGGCCAAGCGCGTGGTCTTTTATGGCCAAGAAAAAACCGCGACCACCATCAAGCTCGCGAAAATGAATCTCGCCGTACACGGCTTACAAGGCGAGGTTCGCGAAGCCAACACGTTTTATCAAGACGAACACAATCTGTTTAACGAATGCGATTTCGTTATGGCCAACCCACCGCTCAACGTGACATGGTCGATTCCGAAAAGGGTTGAGCGCGAACGTTAGAAACAAGCGAGCAAGTTCTTGCTGGCCTCCTCACGCCAACAGCTCGAATCCTTGCGTCACTGGACGCAAAACGTGCAAACGCAAGCGGAAGTTGAAGTGCTCGTTCTCGATCACTTGCACCAGACCTTGCCGATGCCGCCGTATACTCAGGAAGAGACAAATGCGCTCGCGCAGCGCGTTTATAATTTCATCTGGCAGCGCAGCGGGCAGAGCGATTTTTTAAAAGCGCGTTGGCCGCCTAATAGCGACGGACGATTGTGATGATACGAATTGACCAATATCGCGCCCTCATCCACTGCGGCACCTCCACGTGGACGTATCCCGAATGGCAGGAGATTATTTATCACCAAGCATACACGGCAAAGACGTTGAAAACCGAGTCGCTGATGGAGTACGCGGCATTCGAACCATTTTCAAACGTGGGCATCGACAATACTTTTTATGCGCCGCCTAATCCGTTCGTGCTGGAAGAGTACGCCAAGCATTTGCCCGCAGGGCCTAAGTGCGTGAGCAAAGTGCGGGAAGAGCTCACGGAAGTGGATGGCGCATGCGCTACTCACGCCAAACCATCCCCCCAAATTCCGCCGCCTGCTCGCGCAGTTGCGGCCGCTACTCATTGGTGGAAAAGTCGAAGAGAACTACGGCGCGGTGAGTGTGAATACCTCGCGGATGAAAAAGTTGTCGAAGGAGTGGTAGATCGTCGTAATACATTAGACAACGAAAAAGGCCAGTCCCATTGCGTGGAACTGGCCTGTGCTATTTGTGCGCCGCGTAAGCGTCGTGCGGCTTATCCCTTCTTCAAACTCGCTTGATAATCTTTGATGTTGTTGAATCCCGCCTTGCGCACTTTCACCCAGAGCGCTTTCATGGCAGATGCGGTCTTCGCCTTCTGTGCCGCGGTGCGGACAAACCTGCCATTCGTCTTCGCGCTACTTGACGCGCTCGCTGCTTTAGTTTTCGTGATTGAGGTGGGTTTGGCTGTGGTTGAAAGTACAACTTTCTTCCCGCCTAACTGCGCCCGCAAATCCGCAATCTCCGCGTCAATGCGGCTTTTTTCACCCTCTAAATTGGCGAGCGCCAATTCTACAATTCGTTTCTGATCTACTGGCATGACTGGTTCCTTTGGGTTGATCCTAAAATGGTTAAAATACCGTGTAAAAAAAACTTGTTGCTTTAGACGCTCTCTGGTATATTCTCACCACTTCATCCCTTCCGCGCGACATTTTTTTACACGCCTCATATAAATTTTTTGAGAACATCGCTGGGCCGTAAGTGTCATTATAAATGCGTCGCTCCGGTCTCGTAGACCGCGCCGCTCCTTTCCTATTTTAATTCAATTCGCGAGACTCGAATGACCTATCTCGACTTCGACCTCCTCCTCGAACGCTCCGGCGACAAATATAAAGCGCGTGTGCTTAACTCGCCTGCCGGGGAAGCGACGCAGGAATTTGCTCCGCCGTTTGCCGAAATGGAATTGGAGAATTTTCTTCTGAAGATCGGCCGGCCGCGGCGCAGCAGCCGATCGACCGGTGCTTCGGAAATCGCCACGGCAAAAGCTTTTGGCGACAAACTTTTCAAAGCCGTATTCCAAGATGCGCTGCAAAATTGTTTTCAGCGCAGTCTAGATGAAGTCAAACGCCTCGCGGCTGGACTGCGCGTGCGCCTTCGCCTCTCCGACGCACCGGAGCTTTCGAACATTCCGTGGGAATATCTCTATTACAATTCTTCATTCGACCGCTTCCTTTCGCTCACCTCGGAAACGCCCATCGTACGTTATGTGGAATTGCCGGAGCCGACGCGGCCGCTTGAGCTTAAGCCGCCGATTCGGATTCTCGTCATGATCTCCAGTCCATACAATGTGCTCCAGCTCAACGTCGAGCAGGAATGGCAAAAGCTCAATGACGCATTGCAGCCGCTCATCAAAAAAGGCATTGTCGTATTGGAGCGCCTCGAACACGCCACACTGCCCGCGTTGCAGAAGCATTTACGCCGCGGGGATTATCACATCTTCCATTACATCGGCCACGGCGATTTCGACGCGCAAACGCAAGACGGTGTGCTCGTGCTCGAAGACGAGTTTCATCAAGCCCATAGAGTGAGCGGCAAACATTTGGGCACATTGTTGTATGATGAAAAAACTTTGCGCCTCGTGCTCTTGAATGCGTGTGAAGGCGCGCGCAGTTCAACCACCGATCCTTTCGCGGGCACGGCGCAGAGCTTGGTGCGCCAAGGCATCCCGGCGGTGATTGCGATGCAATTTGAAATCACGGATCAAGCTGCGCTCACGCTTTCGCAAACTTTTTATGAAGCGCTCGCCGAGGGCTTGCCCATTGATTACGCGTTGGCCGAAGCGCGCAAAGGCATTTTCGCGCAGGGCAACAATGTCGAATGGGGCACGCCCGTGTTGTACATGCGCTCGCCCGATGGCCGCATTTTCGATCTCGCCAAATCTGCGCGCCTCTTTCTCAGCTACAAACGCGACGTGAAACCCGATGAGCCGCTTGCGCGCGAACTGCACGACCGCTTGCGCGAACGCGGCCATGAAGTTTTCATGGATCAAGACATGATCGTGGGCGAGCAATGGGCCGAGCGCATCAAAGCGGAAATCAAACGCTCGGATTTTCTCATTGTGCTGCTCTCTTCGCATTCCGTCAATAGCGAAATGGTGAAAGCGGAAATCGAAATGGCGCACGCCGCAGCAAGGGAGCAAAACGGTCGCCCGATCATTTTGCCGATTCGTCTCGGCTCGCGCGAGCCGTTGCCTTATCCGCTCAACAAATACCTCGATCACATCAACTGGGCGCTGTGGGTCAGCGACGAAGACACCGTGCGCTTGCTCGAGGAATTGCACGCGGCCATTTCCGGCGGCGTGCTGCCTTTGCAACGCAATGATCTCGTACTCTCGCCTCAGCCCACAACGCCCGAACCTCAGCCCGCGGCCCAACTCGAAATGCCGGAAGGCACGATGGACCCGCACTCGAATTTCT
The DNA here is from genome assembly GCA_041918175.1 of bacterium. GTDB lineage: Bacteria > Zhuqueibacterota > Zhuqueibacteria > Zhuqueibacterales > Zhuqueibacteraceae > JABWAN01. The sequence goes on along the minus strand of JAYRWE010000100.1, from coordinate 7,316 downwards.
ATGTCGAGCGCGCCGGCGATCAAATCGCGCTCAATGCCATTGCCCGGCAAGGCGTGACCATCACCATCAAAGCGCCGCGACAGATGGGTAAAAGCTCGCTGCTCATTCGCATCAAGCAAGAGGCCGAAAACAAGCACAACAAGCGCGTGGTGTTTCTCGATTTTCAACTCTTTGATCAATCCACGCTCGACAATGCGGACACGTTCTTTCGCCAGTTCTGCGCGTTTCTCACGGATGAATTGGAAATGGCAGATCGCACCGAGGAGTATTGGCAATCGCCGCTTGGCAACGCGCAACGCACCACGCGCTATTTCGAGCGCTATTTGCTCAAGGAAATCGGCGGCCCGCTCGTGCTTGTCATGGATGAAGTAGAGAGCATTTTCGATACGCCGTTCCGCTCGGACTTTTTCGCCATGCTGCGCAACTGGCACAACAACCGCGCAACCAAACCGATTTGGAAGCAACTCGATCTCGCGCTCGTCACTTCCACGGAGCCGTATCAGCTCGTGGCCAATCTCAATCAATCGCCGTTCAACGTCGGCGAGATCATCGACTTGCCCGATTTCACGCTCGCGCAGGTCGCGGACCTCAATCAACGCCACGGCTCGCCGCTGAATACTGATCACTTGTCCCGACTGATGACTTTACTCGCCGGCCATCCCTATCTCACGCGTCGCGCGCTATACTTGGTTGCGCGCCAGCGTCTCACTGCGCAAGAGTTGTTTGATAAAGCCACGGACGATCGCGGCCCGTTTGGTGATCATTTGCGTTATCATCTCTTCCGCCTCTATGGCAAGAAAGATTTGATTGCAGCCATGAGTCAAGTCATCCGCAATAAAACCTGCGCGGACGAGCTCATCTTCTTCCGCCTCCGCGGCGCCGGCCTCGTCAAACGCGAAGGCAATGTCGAGTTGCCCCGCTGCCAATTGTACGCGGAGTATTTCAAAGAGCATCTGAAGGGATGAAAGTCTTTAAGCAATTCCCCCCTTGAGGGGGGCCAGGGGGGGTCGCCCAGCATCGTGAACGAATTAAAGTATCTAAGGCAAACGCGAGCCGCAACCAAGGGAAAATTTCCAGCGGATAGAAGAACCCAGCAGATGAGTTCACTTTCAACAGATTAAAAAGTGCATGCCAGCCTAAATTGTACTAAATTGCGCCGGTAAACCGGCCCAATTCACACAATTTAGGATAACAAACATGATCCAACGAACTTCGCAGCACCGAATCGAAGCCAGCTTGTTCAAAGGCAAAGCCGTCATCATTTACGGCGCGCGCCAAGTCGGCAAGACCACGCTCATTCGCGAAATTCAAAAAAAATTTCCGGACGCGGACTCACTGTACCTCAATTGCGATGAGCCGGACTTTCGAACGATGCTCACGCAAGTCACTTCCACTGAGCTGAAAGCGTTGATCGGCAGAAAGAAGATCGTGTTCATTGACGAAGCGCAACGCGTCAAAAATATCGGCCTCACCCTCAAACTGCTGGTCGATAATTTCCCCGAGCGGCAGGTGGTCGCCACAGGCTCGTCCTCGCTCGATTTGTCGAATGAAATCGTCGAGCCTTTGACCGGCAGAAAATACGAGTTTCAGCTCTTCCCCTTTTCTTTGGCGGAACTGTCTCAAAAGCACTCGCCGCTCGAGCTCAATCGGCTCCTTGAACAAAGGCTCGTGTTCGGGATGTATCCGGAAATCGTGGAAAAACCCGAGGAGGCCAAGGTTCTGCTGAAGAGCTTGTCCGCCAGTTATCTTTATAAAGACGTTTTGCAGTATCAAAGCTTGAAGCGCCCGGAGCTTCTTGAAAAACTGCTCACGGCTTTGGCGTTGCAGATCGGCAGCGAAGTCTCATACACCGAACTGGCCAATTTGCTCGGCGTCAACAAAGAAACCGTCGGCAACTATATTCAGCTTTTGGAAAAGGCCTTCGTCATCTTTCGCCTTTCTCCTTTCAGCCGAAATCTGCGCAGCGAGTTGACGAAACTGCGCAAAATTTATTTTTATGACACCGGCATACGGAACGCTTTGATCAACAATCTCAATCCGCCGGCGTTCCGCCAGGATATCGGACCGCTGTGGGAAAATTTCATGGTCAGCGAACGCTTGAAAAGAAATGCCAACGAAGGCAACTCGGCCAATACCTATTTCTGGAGAACGCACCAGCAGCAGGAAATCGATTACTTGGAAGAGCGTGACGGCGCGCTCACGGGCTATGAGTTCAAATGGAAAGCCGGCAAGGGAAAGGCGCCCAAAGTTTTTCTCGAGGCCTATCCGGGAAGCCGCGTGGAATTTATCAACCGGCAGAATTACGGAGAGTTTGGGGGATTTGAAGGGATAAGATTCCGACGATGCTGCCAAGCTCTCCCAAACAATTCCCCCCTTGGGGGGGGCAGGGGGGTGTCGCCCAGCATCGTGCTTGAAAGACCGTACCAAAGAAAAAGTTGCAATTCGCTCCGTGCGTGCCTAGATTCAGAAAGTTAAAACCATGCTCTTCGTCATCGACACCTCCACACTCATTCTCTTGCGCAAACTCGGCTGGCTAGACATGTGCTGTCTTGGCGATACCCAGCTCATCTGGCCGCCGCGCGTTACGCAAGAGTTGAAGCAACGCAAGCAGGCGAACAAAGCAGTGCTTGAGCTACTAGCCACGAAAACTGTAGCCGAGGTCGCCATTCGAAAGCCAATCACGTTTGCAGAGCTTTCGGCAACGGATGCAGAAGTTATTTCTTTAGCCGCGGAAAGCACGGCCTGCATTCTTTCCGAAGACAAAGAGTTGCGCAGCAAAGCTTCTCGGCTCGGAGTATCGCAAATGTCTCTTGCTGTCTTCACGACTCTCCTTTATCAATTGGGTCTCTTTTCAAACGAGGAGTGCTTGACTCGCTTGCAGAAACTTCATGAAGCGAAGCTGTTGTCAAAATCCGACTATCATCTACTTTTGCAAGGAATAATGTCATGAACGGAACTCTCGTTGTGCCCTCCAGTTTCCGCGATGAAATCCAAGCTCTGACGCAAAATCTCGGCCTGGTAAGCCCGGAAGCGACCGTTACCTATTTGCTCCAAAACGCCATTGCAAACGAGAACAAGCTGCTCGCCGCGCGCATGTTTGAACGAGGCGAAAAAACTTTGCGTCAGTGCGCAGAATTTCTCCACGTCGATTTGGAGGAAGTGATGGATATTTTCAGCGAGCTGGGCGTGAATTTCAATCCCGATATCGAACAACAATTGGAAACGGTTAAAAAGCTCGCGCGCGAAACGCGAGCCGCAACCTCGTAACGAACCGAAGAGAGAGCATTGCGAATTTTATCATGTCTTGCAATTGAGCCCTTCTTCCGCAAGTGTTACCTTGAAAAAACTCTTCCCCAACTCTAAGCTCTGTGCTTAAATTGGGGGAAACTTTTTCACGAGGAGAAGCTGGGGCGCTCACAAAAAACTTTCCATGCTCTGAACCCAAAACCTCACGGAGCTATTGCCATGCTGCTCCCACGCCCACGCCTCGCCCTGCTGTTCCTCCTTCTGCCCAGCACCTTCGCCCTTGCCCAACAAACCACCTTCACCAAAATCACCCTTCGAGATACTGTCAATGATCGCAGATCTTCTTTTGGCGTCAGTTGGGGCGACTATGACAACGACGGGTTTCTCGATCTCTTTGTCGCGAACAATGGCACCAATTTTCTATATCGCAACAATGGCAATGGCAGTTTTACCAGGGTCACTGAAGGCGCGATTGTCAACGATGTTGGAAGTTCTCGTAGCGCGAGTTGGGGCGACTATGACAACGATGGCGATCTCGATCTCTTTATTGCAAAGTATTATGCGGAAAAAAACTTTCTGTATCGCAACAACGGCAACGGCACATTTACCAAAGTAACCAACGGAATCATTGTCAACGATAGTGGAGATTCTAGAGGAAGCAGTTGGGGCGATTATGACAATGACGGCGATCTCGATCTCTTTGTTGCAAATGATAATAATCAGAGCAACTTTCTCTATCAGAACAATGGCAATGACCGTTTTGTTAGCATCACTGAGGGCCCTATTGCCACCGATCAAGGAAATTCTAATAGTAGCAATTGGGCGGATTATGACAATGATGGTGATCTTGATCTCTTTGTCACTAATTTCGGTCTAAAAGACTTTCTCTATCGTAACGACAGCAATGGCACATTTGCCAAGATCACTGAAGGCGTAATTGTTAACGATGGCGTATCTTCTTTGAGCAGCAGTTGGGGGGATTATGATAATGACGGTGACTTTGATCTCTTTGTCGCCAATGGTAATCAAAACAATTCCCTCTATCAGAACAACGGCAATGGCACGTTTATCAAGATCACCGAAGGCGTTATTGTCAATGATCGCGGAGCCTCAGTTAGTAGCAGTTGGGGAGATTATGACAATGACGGTGACCTTGATCTTTTTGTCGCCAACTATGATCAGAACAATTCTCTCTATCAGAATAATAGCGATGGCACGTTCACAAAGATTATGGACGCCACAATTACTAATCATCTCGGGTATTCTTTGGGCTGCAGTTGGGGAGATTATGACAATGACGGTGATCTTGATCTATTTGTCGCCAATGCCGTAGGTAATTTGCTCTATCAGAATAACGGGAATGGCAATAATTGGATTAATATCCATCTAACCGGAGTGGTATCCAATCGCAGTGCGATTGGCGCAAAGGTGAAAATGAAGGCTACAATTGGAGGAAGGCCAGTTTGGCAAACACAGAAAATATCTGGGCAAACAGGTTCAGCAAGTCAGAACAGCCTAAATGTCGAATTTGGTTTAGGTACTGCGACAATCATTGATTCTATTCAAATCAGATGGCCCAGCGGTATTATTCAGGACACTGCTCAGGTGGCTGTGAATCAGTTTGTGAAGATTGTGGAAAGTCGCTTCACTCGTGTCGACCGTGGTGTGCTTGTTAACGATGTTGGCTCTTCTCGGAACAGCAGTTGGGGAGATTATGATATTGACGGCGATCTTGACCTCTTTGTGGCAACCGATCGAGGCAATTTACTTTACCAGAATAACGGCCATGGTATTTTTACCAAAATTATCGAAGGCGGGTTTATTAATGAGCCGGGCGTTTCAACTGGTAGTTGGGGGGATTATGACAACGACGGTGATCTCGACCTCTTTGTCGACGGAAGGAGTTTTCTTTATAAGAATAACGGCACCGGCGAGTTTATCAAGATCGTCGAAGGTGCGACTGCAAATGACGGCGGCTATGCTGAAGACGGCAGTTGGGGGGATTATGATAATGACGGTGATCTCGATCTCTTTGTCGCCAACTGTTGCAAACTAAATAACTTTCTCTATCAAAACAATGGTAATGGCGATTTTACCAAGATTACCAAAGGCGAGATTGTCAACAATGGCGGATATTCTCAAAACAGCAATTGGGGAGATTATGACAATGACGGTGATCTCGATCTCTTTGTTGCTAATTTAGGAGAAAACAACTTTCTATATCAGAACACTGGCAGTGGTAGCTTTACAAAAATCACAGATGGTGCAATCGTGAATGACGGCGGGCTGTCATTAGGCAGCAGTTGGGGTGATTATGACAATGACGGTGATCTCTTTGTCGCTAATACCGGAGACAATTTTCTTTATCAAAACAACGGCGGTGGCTTTTTTATCAAGGTAACTGAAGGCGTGATTGTCACTGATGGCGGATTATCTAGTGGCAGCAGTTGGGGAGACTATGACAATGATGGCGACCTTGATCTCTTTGTCGCCAACTATGATCTAAATAATTTTATATATCAGAATAACGGCAACGGTACGTTTACCAAGATCACTGAAGGCACGATAGATAATGATCTCGGACACTCTTGGGGTAGCAGTTGGGGAGATTATGACAATGATGGCGATTTAGATCTCTTTGTCTCAAGTTCGGGAGGTAACTCACTTTATCAGAATAACGGAAATAATAATAGTTGGATCAATGTTCGTCTTATTGGCACGACTTCGAATGTCTCAGCCATTGGAGCGAGGGTTCGCATACTTGCTAGAGTTCAAGATGTACCCGTTTGGCAAATGCAAGACATCTCCGGCCAAACTGGCTACAACGGCCAAAATAGCTTGAACGTCGAATTTGGCCTCAAAAAAGCCGCGGTCATTGATACCGTCCAAATCCGCTGGCCTTCGCGAGAGCGTACCGTCAACGTTTACACCAACGTGAAAGTGAATCAATTTTTAACCTATCGAGAGAACAATCGACCACAAGCCGCTCATCCAATCTCGCATATCACTTTATCGCAAGTCGGATCAGATTCGACTCTCGACATCAATGCTGCTCCGCCTCTCTTCGAAGACCTCGATCACGACACGCTCACCTATTCCGTTCTTTCGAGCAATGCCCAAATTGCCACAGCCTCCGTTTCCGGTAGCATGCTCACGGTGGCATTGGAGAGCGATAAATTTTCCGGTCGCGCTCGCATCACCGTCTCCGCCGATGATGGCCGTGTGGACGACAGCCGCGGCAACACCGAAGAAACGAGTTTTGAGATCAACCGGCCGCCGTTCCTACTCAAAACCATACCTAATCAAATTATGTCGCCACAGGATTCTTCGCGTTTCTTGTCGGACTTCTCCGAAATTTTTCTCGATCCAGACGGCGACGTGCCTGAAGATAGCCTGAGCAATTCCGATAGCACCGTTGCCATCGTCACTATTCGAGGCACGAGCATTGTCGCCTCTGTGCGAGATTCGTTGGGCGAAGCCACCATCACCCTCTTTGCCTATGACCGTCGCGGGGGAACGCGTTCGACTTCTTTCAAAATCATCAACACCGGCGCAAACACGCCGCCGCGCGTGGCAGGCAGCGGTATCGCGGAGCAAGTGTTGATCATTGCGGCACAGCCTTTCACGCAAGCACTCTATACTGTATTCAACGACGCGGAACACGATTCGCTCATCTTTGCCGCGCGCAGTTCCAATCGCAACATTGCGCTGGCGTTGGTGGAAAATGACACGCTCACCCTTGTGCCCATCGCTCTCGGCAACGCGCAAATCACGGTGACGGCCAACGACGGCAGAGGCGGCGAGGTGGCGACTTCGTTTCACGTCACAGTTGCATTGAGCCAAGCCCCGCAGATCACGCACAATCCTTTTACCGCAGCGCAGCTTTTGAACACGCCGATCACTGTGACCGCGACAATAACGGATGATGATATATTCATTACGGGTTAGTTTGTAACTCGTCGAAGTTTTGAAATCGTAAGGTCAAGAGTGAAGCAAGATCGTCGCGATATTCTCCCGAAGCAATTTTCTCCAGACAAGTTTTCACGGCTGCTCGGAAGGCGTCGAAGGTG
>JAYRWE010000099.1:0-38138 GCA_041918175.1 bacterium | reverse complement strand
CGCAGCGATGCCAGCGCGCCGACGCTGAGTTGGAGCATCGCGAGTCTCACGAATGGCAGCACCGTGAATTTGAGTTATCAAGCCATCGTGAATGCGAGCGGCAATTACACCAACGTGGCGCAAGTCACGGCTTCGGATCAAGCCGATCCGAATTCCACGCCGAATAATCAAAACGGCCCCCCGTATGAAAATGATGAAGACGACGCGAAGGTGACGCCTGTTGCGGTTGCAGACTTGAGCTTGGTCAAGTCGGTGAATAATCCCACCGCCAATATTGGCACGACCGTGACCTATACGCTCGCGTTGACCAATAGCGGCCCGAGCACGGCGACAAATGTCAGTGTGGAGGATGTGTTGCCGAGCGGATTTACGTACGTGGCGAATAGCATCAGTGGCGGCACCACGCGCAGCGATGCGAATGCGCCGACACTTTCGTGGACCATCGCGAGCATTGCCAGCGGCGCCACGGTGAATCTCACCTTCCAAGCCACGGTCAATGCGACTGGCCCATACACCAACGTCGCGCAAGTAACGGCCTCGGATCAACCCGATCCGGATTCTTCACCCAATAACAACAACGGCCCTCCGTTTGAGGATGATGAATCGGAAGCGACCGTCACACCCGCGAACACGAACACGGCGGATTTGAGTTTGCAAAAAACTGTGAACAATCCGACTGCGCAAGTTGGTTCGACCGTGACGTTCACGATTGCGGTGACGAATAGTGGCCCGAGCACGGCGACCAACGTTCGTATCGGCGATGTGATTCCGAGCGGCTTTAGCTATGTGGCGAGCAGCATCAGCGGCGGCAGCACGCGCAGCGATGCGGATGCTCCGGCGTTAAGCTGGACCATTGCGAGCCTCACGAGCGGCGCAACGGTGAACTTGACCTATCAAGCCATCGTGAATGCGAGCGGCAACTACACCAACGTCGCGCAGGTCACGGCTGCGGATCAAAACGATCCTGACTCTTCGCCGAATAACAACAATCCGGCGGAAGATGATCAAGACGACGCCACGGTCACACCGAGTGCGGTTGCGGATTTGAGTCTCCAAAAATCCGTGAACAATGCCACCGCGAGCGTCGGCTCGACGGTCACGTTCACGATTGCAGTAACGAACAACGGGCCGAGCACCGCGACCAACGTGAGCGTCGGCGATGTGATTCCCAGCGGCTTCACGTATGTCGCGAACAGCATCAGCGGCGGCTCTACGCGCAGCGATGCGAGCGCCCCGACGTTGAGTTGGAGCATCGCTAGCATTGCGAGCGGCAACACCTTGAATCTCACGTATCAAGCCGTGGTGAATGCCACAGGCAATTATACCAACGTGGCGCAAGTCACGGCTTCCGATCAATCCGATCCAAACTCAACTCCGAATAACCAAAACGGCGCGCCGTATGAAAACGACGAAGACGACGCGACGGTCACGCCGACTGCGGTTGCCGATCTCAGTCTCGTGAAGTCGGTCAATAATCCGACCGCGCAAGTGGGTTCAACCGTGACCTTCACGATTGCAGTGACGAACAACGGCCCGAGCACGGCAACGAACGTGAGTGTCGGCGATGTGATTCCAAGCGGGTTTGCGTATGTGGCGAACAGCATCAGCGGCGGCACAACGCGCAGCGATGCGAGCGCGCCGACTCTTTCATGGAGCATCGGCAGCATCGCCAATGGCAACACCGTGAACTTGACGTATCAAGCCGTGGTGAATGCCACCGGCAATTACACCAACGTGGCGCAAGTCACGGCTGCGGATCAATCCGATCCGAACTCAACTCCGAATAACCAAAACGGCGCGCCGTATGAAAATGATGAAGACGACGCGACGGTGACGCCGACTGCGGTAGCAGATTTGAGTCTCGTGAAGTCGGTGAATAATCCAACCGCGCAAGTCGGCTCCACGGTCACGTTCACGATTGCCGTGACGAATAACGGCCCGAGCACCGCGACCAATGTTTCGGTCGGCGATGTGATTCCCAGCGGCTTTACTTATGTCGCGAACAGCATCGCGGGCGGCACCACGCGCAATGATGCGAGCGCTCCGACTCTTTCATGGAGCATCGGCAGCATCGCCAATGGCAACACCGTGAACTTGACGTATCAAGCCGTGGTCAACGCCACCGGCAATTACACCAACGTGGCGCAAGTCACGGCTGCGGATCAAACCGATCCGAACTCAACTCCGAATAACGAAAACGGCGCACCGTATGAAAATGATGAAGACGACGCGACGGTGACGCCGATGCCTAGGACGGTCGCCGATCTCAAATTGGAGAAGCTCGTGAGCAATTCGACCGCAGCGGTCGGATCCACGGTGACCTTCACAATAGAGGTGAGCAACAGCGGCCCGACCACCGCAACCAATGTTGCGGTGGGTGATGTGATTCCGAGCGGATTCACGTATGTGGCGAACAGCATATCGGGCGGCACGAGCCGCAGCGCAGCGAATCTGCCGACTCTGTCGTGGACCATTAGCAGTTTGGCGAATGGCGCTAAAGTCAGTCTCACTTTCCAAGCGGTGGTCAATGCCACGGGCAACTACACCAACGTGGCGCAAGTCACCGCCTCGGACCAGGACGATCCGGATTCCACACCGAACAATCTAGGCAGTAAGGCGAGCGAAGACGACGAAGACGATGTGACAGTGAAGCCCACGACACCGGCAACCGCGGATCTGAGTTTGGTGAAGAGCGTGAACAATCCCACAGCCCAAGTCGGCTCAACGGTGACGTTCACGATCGCGGTGACCAACAGCGGCCCGAGCACTGCGACCAACGTGAGCGTTGGTGATGTGATTCCGAGCGGCTTCACGTATGTGGCGAACAGCATTTCCGGCGGAACGACGCGCAACGCGGCCAGCGCACCGACATTAAGCTGGACGATTGCGAGCTTGGCAAGCGGTGCGAGCACCAATCTCACCTTCCAAGCGGTGGTCAATGCCACGGGCACTTACACCAACGTGGCGGAAGTGACGGCCTCGGATCAGAACGATCCGGATTCGCAGCCCGACCCGACCCCGGACAACGACACGCCCACCCAGGACGACGAAGACGATGCGACGGTCACGCCGAGTGCGGTTGCCGATCTTAGTTTGCTGAAGTCAGTCAACAACCCCACGACCACTGTCGGCTCGACGGTCACGTTCACGATTGCAGTGACCAACAACGGCCCGAGCACGGCAACGAATGTGAGCGTGGGCGATGTGATTCCGAGCGGCTTTACCTATGTTGCGAACAGTATCAGCGGCGGCAGCACGCGCAATGATGCGAGCGCACCGACGTTGAGTTGGACTATCGCCAGTCTCGCGAATGGTGCGAGCACGAATCTTACTTTCCAAGCGACGGTTAATGCGACTGGGAATTACACCAACGTGGCACAAGTGACGGCATCCGATCTACCCGACCCCGACTCTTCGCCGAATAACGAGAATGGTGCGCCTTATGAAGATGATGAAGACGACGCCACGGTGACGCCGCCCAATCCAAACGCGGATTTGAGTTTGCTCAAGTCGGTCAATAATACGACGGCGCAAGTCGGCTCGACGGTCACGTTCACGATTGCGGTAACGAACAACGGCCCAAGCACGGCGACCAACGTGAGCGTCGGTGATGTGATTCCGAGCGGCTTTTCGTATGTGGCGAACAGTATAAGCGGCGGCAGCATACGCAGTGATGCGAACGCACCGACGCTTTCGTGGAGCATTGCGAGTCTTGCAAATGGCGCCACGCTGAATTTGACGTATCAAGCCGTCGTCAATGCCACGGGTAATTATACGAACATCGCGCAAGTGACGGCTGCGGATCAACCCGATCCCGACTCTGCTCCGAACAACGAGAACGGCGCGCCTTATGAAGATGATGAAGATGATGCCACGGTGACGCCTTTCTCCGGTTCGTTGGCGGATGTCTGTTTGCAAAAGGTCGTGGACAATCCGAGCGCCCCGGTGGGTGCGACCGTGACCTTTGCCATCTACGTCACGAATTATGGCCCGAGCACGGCAACGAATGTGAGTGTGGGCGATGTGATTCCGAGCGGCTTTACGTATGTCGCGAACAGCATTACGGGTGGCACGAGCCGTAGCGCTGCGAATGCGCCAACTTTAAGCTGGACGATCAGCAGTCTTGGGAATAATGAGACCACCAGCCTCACGTTCCAAGCTGTAGTGAATGCCAGCGGCAACTATACCAACGTGGCCCAAATTACGGCCTCGGATCAACCCGATCCCGACTCCGCACCGAACAACGAAAACGGTGCGCCTTATGAAGATGATGAAGACGATGCGACGGTTACGCCGGCAGCGTACACAGACTTGAGCCTGCAAAAATCCGTGAATAACAGTTCGGTGCCCGTTGGCTCGACTGTGACTTTCACGATCGCAGTGACCAACAACGGCCCGAATCCGGCCACCAATGTTGCGGTTGTTGATGTGATTCCGAGCGGCTATACCTACGTGCCGAGCAGCAGCACCGGCGGCACCACGCGCAACTTGACTTTGCCGCAGACGTTGTCATGGACGATAGCGAGCTTGGCAAATGGTGCAACGGAATATCTCACGTTCCAAGCCACGGTCAACGCGGAGGGCAATTACACCAATATCGCGCAGATCACGGCTTCCGATCTGCCCGATCCGGACTCCGCGCCGAGCAATGAGAACGGTGCGCCTTATGAAGATGATGAAGACGACGCAGTGATGACTGCAACACCGCTGGCGGACTTGAGTTTGCAAAAGTCGGTCAGCGATCCGACGGCGCATATCGGTTCGACGGTAAAATTCACGGTTGCGGTTAGCAACTTAGGGCCGAGTGCGGCCACGAATGTGAGTGTCGCGGACATACTTCCGAGCGGCTTCACGTATGTGGCGGGCAGCATTGCAGGCGGAACGAGCCGCAGCTTTACGGCGCCGGCGAGTCTGTCGTGGAATATTGCCAGCATCGCCAGCGGCGTCACCGTGAATCTAACGTTTGAAGCCACGGTCAATGCCAGCGGGAATTACACCAACGTGGCGCAAGTGACGGCTTCGGATCAACCCGATCCCAACTCAACGCCCAACAATGAAAACGGCGCGCCTTATGAAAATGATGAAGACGATGCGACCGTAACGCCGCAGCCCGCGGAGGCGGATCTGAAATTGAAGAAGAGTGTGGACAAAGCCACGCCGATGTTCGGCGAAACGGTGCAGTTCACGATTGAAGTGACCAACAGCGGGCCAAGCACGGCAACGAACGTAAGCGTGGTGGATGTGGTTCCGAATGGCTACACGTACGTGGCGGGCAGCATCGCCGGTGGCACGACGCGTAGCGATGCGAATGCGCCGACCTTGTCGTGGACCATCAGCAGTATCTCGGATGGCGCTTCGGTCAACCTGACGTTCCGCGCTGTGGTGAATGCTACAGGTAATTACACCAACGTTGCGCAAGTGACGGCTTCGGATCAACCCGATCCCGACTCCGCGCCGAATAACGAAAACGGTGCGCCGTATGAAGATGATGAAGACGACGCAGTCGTGACACCCACGGCAGCCGCGGATTTGCGCCTCAAGAAAAGCGTAAATAACTCGACGCCGGTATTTGGCGAGACTGTGACCTTCACCATCGCGGTCACGAACGACGGCCCGAACACGGCCACGAATGTGGCGGTCAAAGATGTGGTTCCCAACGGCTACTCGTATGTGGCAGGCAGCATTGCCGGCGGCACCACGCGCAGCGACGCGAATGCGCCGACTCTGACGTGGACCATCAGCAGCATTGCGAGTGGCGCAACGGTGAATTTGACCTTCAAAGCCGTGGTGAATACGACAGGCAACTATCTGAACATCGCGCAAGTCACGGCTTCAGATCAACCCGATCCCGACTCTGCACCGAATAACGAAGACGGCGCGCCTTATGAAGATGATGAGGACGACGCGATCGTTACGCCGGTGGCAGGAGCGGATTTAAGCCTGAAGAAGAGTGTTGACAAGGCAAGTGCGGCAGTTGGCGAAACCGTGACGTTCACGATTACGGTGACGAACGATGGCCCCGATGCCGCGACAAATGTGAGCGTGAGTGATGTGATTCCGAGCGGCTACACGTATGTGGCAGGCAGTATCGCGGGTGGTACAACGCGCAGCGACGCGAATGCGCCGACCTTGTCGTGGAGCATCAGCAGTATCGCGAAGGGCGTGACCGTGACGCTCAGCTTCAAGGCCGTGGTCAACAGCACGGGCAATTACACCAACGTGGCGCAAGTGACGGCTGCGGATCAACCCGATCCCGACTCTGCGCCGAATAACGAGAACGGCGCGCCGTATGAAGATGATGAAGACGATGCGGTGGTGACGCTGAAGACGAACGCCGACTTGAGTCTGCAAAAATCCGTCAGCAATCCGACGGCGCAAGTTGGTTCGACCGTGACGTTCACGATAGCAGTAACGAACAACGGTCCGGCCACGGCGACGAACGTGCAAGTGACGGACGTTATCCCGAGCGGTTATAGTTATGTGGCCAATAGCATTGCCGGCGGCAGTTCGCGCAGTGCCGGGAGTTTGCCGACATTGAGTTGGACGATCAGTAGCTTGGCGAATGGTGCGACCACCACTCTCACTTTCCAAGCCGTGGTGAATGCCTCGGGCAACTATACCAACGTGGCCCAAGTGAAAGCCTCGGATCAAGGCGATCCTGATTCTGCACCGAACAACGAAAACGGCGCGCCTTATGAAGATGATGAAGATGACGCGGTCGTGACTCCGACGCCGGTCGCGGATTTGAGTTTGCAGAAATCTGTGAACAATCCTTCCGCGCAACCGGGCTCGACCGTAACGTTTACCATTGCGGTGACGAACAGCGGCCCGAGCGCGGCAACGAACGTGAAGGTTACAGACGTAATTCCCTGTGGCTACATGTATGTCGCGGGCAGCATCGCGGGCGGCAGCACGCGCAGCGATGCGGGTGCGCCCACGCTGCAGTGGACGATTGCGAGCATGGCCAACGGCTCGACGGTGAATCTTACCTTCCAAGCCGTGGTTAGCTCGTGCGGAAGTTACAAGAATGTGGCGCAGATAACGGCTGCAGATCAACTCGATCTCGACTCGACGCCGAACAACGAGGACGGCGCGCCTTATGAAGATGATGAAGACGATGCGATCATCACACCTTCGGGCACGGCAGATTTGAGTCTGCAAAAATCCGTGAGCAATCCCTCGGCGATTTACGGCGCGACGGTCACGTTCACGATCGCCGTGACGAACAATGGCCCCAACACCGCGACGAACGTCAACGTGAGCGACGTGCTTCCCAACGGCTACACGTATGTTGCGGGCAGCATTGCCGGCGGCACCACGCGCAGCGACGCGAGTGCGCCGACGTTGACGTGGAGTTTCAGTAGCTTGTCCAACGGCGCCACGTCGAATCTTACGTTCCAGGCCGTGGTCAACAACAGCGGCAACTACAAAAATGTCGCGCAGGTGACGGCCTCGGATCAAAGCGATCCCGACTCTTCGCCGAACAATGATAACGGCGCGCCATATGAAGATGATGAAGACGATGCCACGGTCACGCCGACATCGGCAACGAGCACGCATAAGCCGACGGCCGATGCCTATGTGAGATCGGACAAAGCCTCAACCAATTATGGCAAGACCACGACGATCATTGCGAAGCAGTCCTCGGCCACATATTTCAGCTTGCTGAAATTCAACGTCAGCGGGCTTAGCGGCAACGTGGTGAGCGCCAAATTGCGATTGAAAGTAACCACCGCGAGCAGCAACGGCGGCGCGATCTACGCCGTTTCCAACAACTACGTCGGCACTGCCACAGCGTGGACGGAAACGGGAGTGAAGTATAGCAACGCTCCGACAA
The DNA here is from genome assembly GCA_041918175.1 of bacterium. Classification (GTDB taxonomy): domain Bacteria; phylum Zhuqueibacterota; class Zhuqueibacteria; order Zhuqueibacterales; family Zhuqueibacteraceae; genus JABWAN01. The sequence continues at coordinate 30,301 of JAYRWE010000099.1, read as the reverse complement.
TCACCGGCAATCCTTTGAGTAGCACGGGCGCCGTGACCGTTGGTCAAATCGTCGAATTTAACGTGACCTCGGCGGTTACTGGCAATGGCACGTTTAGCTTTGGCTTGAAGAGCACCTCTTCGACGACTGTCGAATACAGTTCCAAAGAAGGCAGCTTTGCTCCCGAATTGGTTATTCAAATCAGCGGTTCGCTTACAAAGACGACCGAGCCGGCAGCGTCGGTCGACTCAAGTACGGCGGCGATGACGCCAATGCCGAAGCAGGCAGAGTTGTTGCCGAACTATCCCAATCCGTTTAACGCACAGACGCTGATTGAATATAGCTTACCCGAGGCTTCTAACGTGCGGTTGGTGATTTACACGATCACCGGCCAGTTTGTACGTACGCTGACCGACGGGCAATTGCCGGTGGGTTCTTATCGTGTGATCTGGGATGGCAAGAACACATACGGCGAAGAGGTGAGCTCGGGCGTGTATATCTATCTGCTCGAAGTTGGCCGCGAGCGTATATCGCGTCGGATGTTGTTCCAGAAATAATCTCGCACCGCTCGGCGCGGGCGCAAGAATACGGTTTTAGAAAAAGGACACTCGCGAGGGTGTCCTTTTTTATTTCGCACAGAGAGCCTATGTGCACAGGTATCCCCTCGGTGAACCCTTATCATGAGTGCGCCGCCGAGATTTTACGCCGCGGCGGGATTGACCCAATGCTGCGACGTAAAATTTAAGCTGCCCACGCATTTTATGGGTTCACCGAGGGGATACAGAAATGATTCGGATGAATGCAATGCTTTTCACAGGCCGTGGCAACGGAAAGATTCTGTTCGAAGTGTTCATGCAAGATTTTGACTTTGTCTTCGCTGGAGTAGCGTTTGCGCTGACTCATCTCCGGACTCCTGGTTAAAGGTTGACCACCTTAACTTAAGACCCGTTTACTCAATTTGCAACTGAGGCGGAACAGTGAGATTGAATCGGCTACCAATCACATAGGGTTAGTTTGACGCTACCACAACGCCGAGTTTTTCGCGGCGGCATTCAGATTATGGGGTTGAGCTCGAAAAAACGCACATCGCTGCCGGCCTCATAACCAAAAAGTTGCAGGTTCAAATCCTGCCCCCGCTACAAATGTAATTGCATGGTTTCAATGAGAAAGGAGTTGCTTTAATGACTCATGCTCTTAGATGTGGTTCGTTGGAACGCACCGTTCGATAATTTTTCTGCAGCAATCCGTTCCTTGCAGGCCAAGTGGCCTCCAGTTGGTTCAACTCGGCGAAGTTTGGTCGAGTCATTTTCCTATCAGCATCAGTCCACTTTCACCACGATCACGGTCATGTCATCGTCCTGCGCCGTGACTCCGGAAAAGCGTTTGACCTCGGCGAGGATTTTTTCCTTGATGGTCGCGGCCGAGGCATGCGCGGTGTCCATGCGCGTCAGCAATTCCTGCAACGCCTGCTCGCCATAAAATTCGCCGCCACGGTTTTGCTCCTCGATGATGCCGTCGGTGACAAAAACGAGCATGTCGCCGGACTGTAGCGGCAGTTTTCTTTCTTCATAAAAATCGTCTTTGGCTACGCCCAAAGGATGCTTGCACCCCGTGGCTTCGAGATACACCGCGGCCGCGCCGCGCTTGAGCAACGGCTCGATCAAGCCCGCGTTGGTGAAAGTCAGCTCTTTGGTTTTAAGATCAAGCGCCGCAAGGCACAAGGCCGTGAACATCTCGCGCTTGATCTTCGCATACATCGGACGATTCAAGCGCGTCATGATTTCTCTGATCGCAAGCGCTTCCTCGGTTTTGGCGTAAAGCATGCCGTTCGCCATCACCGCGGTCATCGCGGCTTGCATGGCTTTGCCCGACACGTCGCCGATTGCAATGCCAAATTTGGTTCGGGCTTGATCGAGCCAAAGATAGTCGAAGAAATCGCCGCCCACTTCATTGGCCGGCAGACACACACCTGAGATGTCGAAGCCCGTCACTTGCGGATCGGCTTGCGGCATGATCGACATTTGCGCCTCGTGCGCCGTGCGCAATTCGGTCTTCATGCGCACATGCTTCACGCGCTCACGATAGCCGAAGTAGATCAAACCGATTGCCCCCAGTGCGGCCAATGCTTGAAACCAAACCGTTTTCCAAAAGGGCGGATGAATGCGCACGGCGAGCGAAGCGCCGGTCTCATTCCATCGCCCGTCATTGTTGGAGCCTTTGACGCGAAACGTGTACGCGCCCGGTGCGAGCTTCGTGTACGTTGCAAAACGTTTTTTCGCGTCCGTGAAAATCCAATCGCGATCCAAGCCTTCCATTTTGTAAGCATATTGATTCTTCATCGGCGCGGTGTAATCCAGCGCCGCGAACTCGAAAGAGAAAACATAATCTTTGTAAGAGAGCTGCAATTCATCCGTCGCCGCCAACGAGGGCGAAAGCCTCGCTTCCTTGTTGAATTTGAAAAAGCCGGTGATCGCCACGGGCGGCACGTGCGGATTGTCACCGATGCTTTGCGGATAAAACGCATTGAACCCGTGAATGCCGCCGAAAAACAGCTCGCCGCTTGTGCTCTTGAAAAAAGCGCCGCCGTTGAACTCGTTGCTTTGCAGCCCGTCTTCGGTCTCGTAATTTTTGAACGCCTCGGTTTTGGGATTGAAGCGCGACAAGCCACGATTGCTGCTGATCCAAAAGTCGCCGCTCTCGTCTTCGAGAATGCCGTAGATTTCGTTGTTGGGCAAACCCTCACGTGTGGTGTAATAAGCGAGCACGCCTTGTTCGCGGTCAAACTTGTTCAAGCCGCCGCCCCACGTTCCGAGCCAAAACACACCCTCGTGATCCGCGTGCAAGCAAAGAATGTAATCGTTGTTCAAGCGGTTCGGTCGATTCTCCGCGGCGCGATAATGCGTGAAGCTCTCCGTGCGGCGATCAAACTTGTTGAGGCCGCCGCCTTGCGTCGCAATCCACAAAAAACGACCGGCTTCGATCGGGTCTTCATAAATCGCGCGCACGTAATCGTTGCTCAGGCTCGCGGGATTGTTCGGACGGTTTTGATAACGAATAAATTTTGGAGGAGGGTTTGCGCTCGAAATAAGCTTATTCAAGCCGCCACCGTTGGTGCCGAGCCAAAGCGTGCCGGAGCGATCTTCATAGATCGACCTTAGTTCGTTCGAGCTGATGCTGGTTTGATCCGTAGGATCGTGGAGATAACGAATGAACTTTCCCGTTTTCATGTCGAAGCGATCGAGTCCGCCGCCGTGCGTACCGATCCACAGTGCATCCGGATCGCCGCGCACGGGATGAATCAAGCGTACGATGTTGCTGCCCAAGCTGTGCGGGTTACGCGGGTCGTTTTGATAATGCGTGTATAGATTTTTCGCGCGATCAAAGCGCGTGAGGCCGCCGCCATGCGTGCCGATCCACAAAATGCCGTGCGCGTCTTCATACATCGCCCACACGATTTCCTGCGGCAGGCTGTTGGGGTTGCCCGGCTCGGGCTGATACAACGCAAAGGGTTTGCGCCGATTGAGCACTTTGTTGGCCCCACTACCGTGCGTGCCGATCCAAATAATGCCGGAGCGATCTTCGCACATCGCATGAAGCTGATTGGAGCTGAGGCTTGTGGGATCGCGTGCGTCATTTTGATAGCATGTGAAGCTCTCACGCTTGTGCTCCAACAAATTGAGACCTCCGCCGTTAGTGCCGATCCACAAAAAGCTGTCGGGAGAAGAGTCTTCAAAAATAAAAGTGACGTGATTGTGGCTCAAGCTGCGAGGGTTTTCCGGGTCGTGCTGATAACGCGCGAACGAGGGTGTTGCTTGCGATGAAATCATTTTGTGCAATCCGCCTTCCGTGCCGATCCACAAAGTTCCGGAGCGGTCTTCATGAAGCGCGGTGATCACCTCGTTGCCAAGACTGTTGCGGTTCGCAGCGTCATGATGAAAGCGTTCGAAATACGGCGGCGCGCCGTTGTTCGCATCAACGAGTTTATTCAAGCCTGCGTTCGTTCCCACCCACAGCGTGCCGTTGCGATCTTCGATGATCGCATTGATTGTGTTATGGCTCAAGCTGTTGGGGTTATCGGCTTCGTGCAGAAAACGCGCACAGGTATTCGTGCGCCGATCCCAGCGATTGAGTCCGGAGAGCGTGCCGATCCACAGCACGTTCTCGTTACGGCGAGAAGCGTAAATGACGCGCACGTTGTTGTGGCTCAAGCTCGTGGAATCGCCGGCAATGTTGCGATAGTTCGCCACTTGCTCGGTGGCGGGATCGTAGCGATTGAGGCCGCCGAAGAACGTACCGATCCAGAGCATGCCCTCGCGGTCTTCGCAGAGCGCACGGATTTCGTTGTAGCTCAGACTATTTGCCTGGTTGGGATCGCGGCGCAGGATGGTGAAATTGTAACCGTCGTATTTGTTCAAGCCGTCTTCCGTGCCGAACCATAAAAAGCCGCGACGATCCTGCACGATGCAATAGACAATACTCTGCGAGAGTCCCTGCTCGATGGAGATTTGCTCGAACGTGAGACGAAGACTCTGGCCGTGCATCTCTTCGCAGAGCAAAAGCAGGCCCAGTGCAAGCTTACGAAGAGTATTGCGCCTGTGGCGCGAACACTCGTTCGGATTGCCCTTGATAGTTTTTAGAGCGACGGGTTTCATGAGAGACGGTTGCGCTATTCGACGTTATGCAATTAGCTTTTCAAACTTAGAACCTATCCCAAAACCTTTCTTCAATGTCATGCCCGAGCGCTTTTATCGGGCATCCATAACAAACGCAATAAGGTTATGGGATAGGCACTTAGAAAAAGATTCCAACTTTTTCCACCGGATAGATTAAGGCCAACGGATGGAATGACCGCAGCTTTATCCATTGAACTTAATTTATCCGGTGGCACCGCCCGAAGAGCTGCGGTTTTCAGGTTGTCTAAAAACTTGCGCAGCCTGAAACGAGTATAATGCGCGTGCATTCACGGTTTGAAAAAACTTGTTTGGCTGTCGATCAAAAGCGCGCGGCTCATCTCTTCAAACCGTTCCACAAAGCCAGTGGCCGGCGCTTTTTTAAATTCGCGTTTTTTCACACCCATGCGCGGTTTGAAAAAAGCTTTCTGTTTGTTGATCAAAAGTCGCGCTCTTCATCCACCAAAAACCAAAACACGTAGCCGCAACGATTGCACACATAATTGATGGCCTGGCGATTGGCCCATTCAATGCCGAAGAACGTCAAGCCGGGCGTGTTCATCAGCGTTTTGCGCTTCCAAAAGTCTTCGTTGGCGCAGACGGGACAAACGAGCGATTTGCCGGCAATAGTCCACGCCTGCGCTCCTTCGTGCGGAGAGGCGGAAGAGTCGGAGGCGAGCAACTGCTGCTGCGCTTCCGCGCCGAGCCTCTCAAAGCATTCCGCGCAGCAATGCGTCGTCTTGAAGTAGTATCGCGAAGGATAATTTTTGCCGCAATAGTTGCACTTCATATTGGTCTTCACTTCTCAATGATTTTTTATTCTTGCCGCTGATCTTTTGCGAGACCTCGTCGTGCAGCGTCTTTCAGATTGCGAATTTGTTCCGTGAACGCCGGCCCAAACTCGGTTTTCTTTTCAAAAGCTTCCGCCCAATGCAACCATCTTTGCGCTTCCGCGAAGCTCCCGGATTTGATGAGCACCTCACTGTACAAGAGCGCCGCTGCGGTCACGTTCGTGGCCATCCTCTTCGTAAAAGCTTGCCGCGCCGAACTACGATCTTGGGCGCCAGCAAAAGGTCCGGAAAAATCCTCCGCGTTTATGCCGGTGAGATTATTTCGCAGCATGACCGTATCCGGAGCCGCGTGTGCAGGGTCGGGTTGCCACAAGAAAAACGGTCCGACCATTTGCAATCGAGCTTTGATCGCATTCGTAAAGCTCGGATCAACCGTTACGGAGAAAGCAATCGGCCGCGCGAAATCACCGGCCGCTTTTTGTTTGAGCCACGCTTTGAGAATTTGATCCGATACCGTGACGAGATTTTTCTGTTCATCCTTGAAAGCTTTGAGCGAATCCAATTGGGCATCCGCAAAAGGCAGCGCGACACCGTAATGCTCGCGCATGAAGCGCGCGTACCAAGTCGTGTTCAAGAGCGTGCGATTGATGACCGCAACGTCCGCGCGAAAGCCTTCGACTTCCTGCAGCACGACCTCGGGATACGTGTCCATGTCGCCGTTCGTCACGAGCAGCGCGTTTTCCGGCAAGCAGCGCAGCATCCAGCGATTGTAAGCGAGCACCGCTCTCGTAAAAAAGCCCGAGGCGAAAGCGGAACGAAGCGCCCGCTTCATCATCGGCAACTCGCCACGACGAATGGCCTCGCTCCAAATACCCATCCACGCATTGCCGTCTGCGGGATCGCACATCACGGCCTTTTGCAAATGCGCCCAGGTGCTGTCGGAGTTTGCGCTTTCCCAAGCGCCGTACATCGGATTAAAAAGGTCCGCGAGCACCGTGTGCGCAAAACTCTGGCAGGGAGAGAGCGCGAGCGCTCTTCTTGCACTCTTGAGTGATTCTTCCTTCTTCCCGAGGCGCCGATAGGTTTCCGCCAGCCAAGCGTGCGCCTCCGCATTGCTCTGATTCTTAGCCACGGTTTTCTCAAGAAGCGTCAGCGCCTCACTGAGTTGGTTTTGGCGATAAAGCGCAAGCGCGCGTGCAAGCTCCTCGGATCTATTTGGCGTGCAGCCGGGCAGAATTAAAACGCCGGCGAGGCACACGAAAGCAAAGATTTGCAAGGCGAGACGAGTTTGCGGCGCTATCATGGGTGTTCGAATGGGGCGATTCATGTAGGTCTCCTCACTTGCGGATTTTCAAAGCGCGCAATGCTCATCGCAAAAGCAGGCCAATGACGAAAAAGATCAGCGCGGCATTGATGGAGGCGAGCCAACTGTAATAGAGCCGGCCGCCTTTGCCGGTCTCGCGTTTTGTCAGCTCTTGGTACTGGCTCGCGTACTTGGGCAGAAGCAAGCGCAGCAGGAAGAAATTGATCTTCACGTTGCGCTTTTGCGACTCGTGCACGATGCGCATGGAACAAACGACGTAAACCGCGGCAGCGGCGATTGCCAACGACATGAAGAGAGTGAATGCGCTCATGATACACCTCGAACTTTGAAAAGTGCTTTGTCTCACCAAACTCCCGGCAGCAATTTGTAGCGCACCCGTTGTGCGTACTCTTTGTAACCCGCAAGTTCATTTTGCAGCGTGCGATCTTCAAGAGCGGTGCGAACAATCATGCCACACACCGCCAGTGCCGCCGGAATCAACGCCCACCACGAACCGAGAATCACGGGCGGCGCGAGATTCATCATCATCCAGCCGACATATCCAGGATGGCGAACATGGCGATAAGGGCCGGCGGTGACGACTTGATGGCCGCGCCCTTTTTGAATGCGTACAAATTTTGAGAAGAACTTGTTGACCGACATGGCCCACAAGAACAGCAAATCGCCCAGCACAAAAACGAGCACGGCGCCGAGCGAAAGCCAGAACGCCATAGCCGGCGACCACTGCCAACGTTGATCGAATCCGGCAATGACGAGCACGGCAACCCAAAACACGCTCGTGACAGCTGCCAGTGCTTTGTCCCACGTGCGCAAGCCTTTTTCATGTTGCATGCGCTCTTCCAACACTTCCGGATGATGGGGAAGCAAAACGGACAAATTGAAACTCACGCACACGGCGAGCACGCCGAGATAAATCCACGCTTCTATCCAATCCCAACGGCCTGCCGCAATTAACAGGAGGGCTACTGGAATAAATGTTCCCAAAACGAATCTTATAAGCGCTTTCCGAATCAAGGCGGTCTTTTCAGTTGTCTTGATTGTTTGTACGTCTGCAGTTGAAGTCGTCATGGCATTTCTCCTCGAAGCTGCTCGTCTCAAATCGCAAAATACGCTTGCAGCTTTTCAAGGGTGCTGCCATCCGTTTTCAAATCGTGAATAATGACGCCTTTTTCCAAAATGGCGATGCGCTCGCAGACTTCGGTTACATGGTTCAGATCATGGCTTGAAATCAACACGGTGGCCTTGTGCTTATGGTGAAAATCCTGGAGAATCTTTTTCAAGCGAAAGACCGAGGTCGGATCGAGATGTGGGAACGGTTCATCCAGAATGAGAACCTCCGGTTTGGGCAGGAGGGCAGCGGCGAGGCCAATCTTCTTCTGATTGCCGCGTGAAAATTCGCGAATGTATTTGTTGGTACCCAATATCTCGTCGTTGAAAAAATCTGCAAAGCTCTCCAGAAAATCTTCCATTGCAATTTGGGCTAAACCGTAAACTTTAGCGACAAAATCAAAATACTCCTCTGGCGTGAGAAAATCGATGAGGAAGCGTTCATCCAAATAGGAGCCGGTATAGCGTTTCCAATGCTCGCTCTGTTTCACCTCAACGCCGTTGGAAAATACTTTTCCGGCGGTAGCTTCAATGAGGTCGAGAACGAGACTGAAAAATGTCGTCCTGCCCGCGCCGTTATTGCCAACCAGGCCAAAACTTTCGCCGCTGTTGATTTGCAACTGCGGCAGGCTCAGCACGGTCACGCCGTTGTATTGCTTGACCAAGTTTTGCGTTTCGATCATGCTTTTCTCCCTCTTGCTGTTGCAATGATTTTTAGATTTTGCAGTTTCAGGGCTGGCGAAATCCTATCGCCATCTTGTATTTTTGTCGATTAAACACTTTCAGTACGAGCGCCAGTAACGGTTTATACAGCAACAAACCGGCGACACCTAGCAGTGCCATAAAAATAAACCCGAGCTGAGGATGGCCGGCTAGAGCGAAAGGCAGGTAAATAAAAATCGGCACGATCATGATCGGAAGAATGATCCCAAAATGACTGCCGCCCATTCCCTGGAAACTGATCGAGCTGGCGCTCAAATCCATTCTTTTGCGCGCAAACGTCGCCCACGCCAGGAGTACAAAAGTATTCACGCCGAGATTGTAAAGAAACAACGCAGTATTCAACCAAAGAATGTCGCGAGAGATGAGCGCCAACGGTATATTCAACAAATAAAACGCGACGCCGGAGGCCAGAAGAATGACAAATTTGGCAGTGAGGTATTGGTGCCAATGCAACGGTCGACTGAGCAACCAGTCAAAATAATTGCTCTCCCAACTGAAAACAAACTGCCCATAGACCAACGTGAAGAAGCCGGTAGCGAGAATCCCCATGTAGATGATCATCACTTCGACCATGATCGCACGGCGCGGCGTTTTCCATAGTGGATATGTATGAATCACGGTAGTGTCGTTTGCAACTTCCAACGTCTGCACCTCGGGGGTTTTGCCGTCGGCCTTACCGCTTTCGTTCTGCCAGGAGCCGAGCGTAAAGATATAGCGCAATTTTGTTCCTCGCGCCATCGCAACGGCGCGGCTCCAACTGCTGTCCGGTTGCTGCATTAAAGGTAAGTAGGCCGGTCGCCAATTGCCTAAATGCGCATGATTGCCGGTGAGATAAACATGCGCGTTCGGCGGAATAGCACCCGGAATGACTCGAAACGTCACAAGGCAATCATGTGTCGCGCTTGCCGGTACTGCCACCACCGCAGTCGGCGCTTGCTTGGGCGAAGGATAGACCTTGAACTCCTCCGCGATGGAGAAATAGAACAACGGCACAATGATTACCGTGGCGAAGATCACCGTGAGATTGGAGCGCGGGCGTTTATTGCGCAACAGGAGTTTGAATTCCAACGCTAAAAAATCACCGATCGCGCCGAACCTTCCCAAATAGCTCAAGCTGCCGAGAACACTACGATTTGGAATTTTTGCAGCGCCGAGGCGCTCGAGATAAAGTTGTTTTATGAGAAAATTGAAATTCAGCCGGTATAGACCGGCCAAAAGCAAGAGCGGGAAAATAATCGCGAACGGATGGGCGAGCAGATATTGAAATATATTTTCTGAAAGAGTAGAAAGGCTGAAGAATTGCAAACGATCCAAGGCCAACAGAGCCATGCCGACGATGAGAAATAAAAGGACACGTTGGGGTTGGACGAGTTGAAGCTTTTCCAAATAAAAATGGAGAAAGCTCGCGCTTAGCATCAAACTAAAAATAGCCCCCATCCAGATAAGGGTCGCGAGCCAGGAGTGCGCTGGTTGCACGAGCTTGAGAGCAAAGGGTACAAAGATCAGCAACGACAGAATATTGAAGAACGAAAATGCCGATCGGACGAGAAGGAAATGCACGATCTGACCACGCGCCACCGGCAAATGCAAATAAGGCTGCACCACCATACCCGGCGTCTTTTGGAAAAATAAACGCAACACCAGGTCAAGGAAGAAATAATAAAGCACGATGCTGTTAAAAAGACGGACGGCGTCGGCCTCTGGAAAAAAATATTTAAAGATGTGATCAATACACAAGCCGATTCCCAGCAGATTGATAGCCACCAGAAAAAGCACAATCCCAACGAAAATGTTGGCTACCAAGCTGCGATACCAGAGCAGAGAGCGTGTCGTGCCTTTCCACAGGTGAAATATGAGTGAATGACTCATGTTTTCTCGACTTTCCGTTTCTTAATCAACCCGAAGATGAAACATGCCAATCCCGCTCCCATCAAGCCATAATTTTTTGTCGCGACGCCGACCGCGAGGAGAATAATGCCGAACCCGGCCACGGCACGAAAGTGAGATTCTCTGAACAACTCTTCCATCACAAACATCCTTTCAAGTGTGGAGCGTTATTCGACAGACTCGATTAACGGCGACGGTCATTTCATGCAATGATAACAACGCTTCACGGGATGAACCGAATCGCAAACGGATAGCGGTATTTGCCGCCTTTGCTCGCCTGCATAGCGGCGGAGACTGTTACGACGAGCGCAAACACCAACAACGCGATCAACACAAAGAATCCAATCACAATCAGAATCATGAGTGCGGAAGCGATCAAATAAATGCTGATGCTGATCTGAAAATTCACCGCTTCTTTACCTTGATCATCCACGAGTGGATATTTGTCACGATACATCAGCCAAATGACGAGCGGCGCAAGGATATTTCCCAACGGGAAAACGCAACCGAACAAGCCTCCGAGATGGCAAAACATCGCCCACATCGCTTCATCACTCTTCAACCTGGCAGGCGCGTCCGGGATTTCACCCACGGTATTTGTAGTTGTCATTTTACTCTCCAAAATTTGAAAAAGGAATTTTTGATGCAACGCATTTGAGAGCATGCAGAGCAACGCGAAGATTGGGTGCGCGGAGAGGCTTCATGGAAGTGAAATCGTGCCGATGTTTCTGCTGCGGTGAAGCTGCGGGGGAGCACGCTCAGGTAGGAGCGATGGAACTGCCTTGCGGTCAGCTTGCGCTGCTCAGGGAAATGCAAGGGCGGAATCGAAAAAGTTGTGCTCGAATTTTTGCCGCCCACTTGTGTGAGTGATCTACGCATAAATCGCAATGGTTAGCGCATCTCTTCACGCTTCTTACATCGGCATCGTATTTCCAACGCGTGAACTGGTCGATCTATTTTACGCCCAAGGCGGAATTTTGTTTGCAGATTTCTTGTGTTGCTTGAAGACGACCAAGTTCAAAATGCAATGCCACGACTTTGCGAAAACTCACGTTCGAACAAGTTGCGTTGGAAGCTACGCATGATTTTATTCCGTGTCGTTGCCCTCAGCAAACTCGGGGTGCGTGGCATAATTCTAACGTCCTTCATGTACGCATGAAACCAATCTGAGCCGTCTCCGGGGCAGACTTTAGTCGTGCCCTGATTGCGCCTAAAAGAATCCTGTACCTCATCAGGCCTCGGTTCGTGCGCGTAAGAATGCTGCGTCGCAAAACCAACATCGAGTGCTATCGCAGCGGATAACTTTTCGAGCAGTACGGTAATCTGTAACTCAGTGCTTTCGACCGAGGAGCCGTCGCCAGAGTGATCCGCGTATATGCTCCGCTGACTGTGCGCAGCGAGATCAAATAGCAGTTGCGGCCGCACCGCATACAAAACCCATTGAAACGTATTCCCCTCCAGCTTGATTATCAAGTTACCACTGGTTGATGAAGACCCCAAAGCACGAAGTGCATTGAAACTTACCGTGCCCAGTGCAGCTTCCAAGAATTCCTCTGTTGATGAAGACCCCAAAGCACGAAGTGCATTGAAACGGAGCAAGTGGCAACAGGCATGGGGCAAAAAAGCAAAAGCCGCAGCCCGACACTTGTAACGCGCACGATCTTGCCCCTTGCGATTTGCTCCTTGCGCAGAGTGCATTGAAACTGAGCAAGTGGCAACAGGCATGGGGCAATGGGCAAAGAAGCAAAGCTCGAAGCCTAACACTCACCGCACGTACTTGTTTGGCCCTTATAATTCACGCCGTGCTTGCCCATTGCAACTTTCCCCTTGCGCAAAGCCCTCCCAAACACGAAATGTTTTTAGAAAGTTCATCCGCCCTCTCTAAACAATCCCGCCTTTTCTACCTCGGTTGATATTCCGCTTGTGTTTGAGCACAGTTTTTCACAGTTTTCATCCGCAAAAAATTTCATTGCGCAAACGTATTGTTGCATGCACCAACCCTGATAAGCGCGTGTTGCCTCCGAAAAAATCTACTTTCGTTCTTTGCTCCACTCTGCCTTAACTTTCTTGCATTGATGCACCGGGAAATACGGATTGTTTGCAGCTTCCACGTTACGGAGTGAAAGACCGCCACATGAGCAAAGTTTTATTCGTGCCCACTCGAACGGATGCGCTGTTCCTTAAAAGTTCCATGCCCGCGGCTGCAGCGCGGGCCGACTTCTCGCAGATGCCGTACTTTGACGGCAGCCGTGATCACAATCCCGATCGCCCCTTCCTCAGCGAAACCATTTTAGCCCACGCGTTTGAAGATCGCAATTTTCAGCTTGGCGCCGGCGTTCATTTGCATTGGGCGTTGCCGGAGGCGTTGACGAAAACCATGAGCCTGCCATTGTTGCGCCGCGAGTCGTTCGAAAGCGTCTTCGGCCTCGATATGGCAAAAGCGCTTTGGCAAAAGTTGCTCGCGCTGAATTGGCTCGCTCCGATTGCGGGAAACACGGTCATGGCTTTCGTGACGCCGCGCGCACAACGCCGCAGCGCGTGGGATGATTCAAGCCAGATTGATTTGCTACCCACGATTGAATCTCTGCTCGCGCAATCGGCTTTTCCCGCAGTGCCCAATCGCTGGCTGGTCGTGCGCCGAAAAATGGGCAAGCGCGAGGGCGCTTGGCTGGTGGAAAGCGATTACCTGCATCCTCTCAGCGAAAGCGCTGGGCAAGCTGGCGTTTCTTTTCCAGTGCGCCCGGTGGTGTCTACGGACCCTCCGTTTCGCTATGTGGGCCGCACCTTGCCGTTGGCGCTCTGGCAAGCACGGGGCAGCGCGTATCTGCCTTATCCATTGAGCGCGATCGGTTATGGCGAACCGACTTTTGCTGCGTTTTATCCCAACTGTCATGGCATTTTCGGATTTTATGACCCCGACATCACGGATCCTACCGTGCTCGCCTATGAGGTGATCGGTTGGTATGATGAGGCCAACACCGATCATTTGCAGTTCTTCCTCCAAAACTGGAAACTCTGCGAGGGCAACTTCGACCGCGACCTGCCCGAGGCTTTGCAGCAATTGCAAGCGCTCGCGGAGGAGCTCGGTTGGGCCGCGCCAATCACGGTGGCGCGCGAGGCTTTTCGCTCCAGTTTAAAAGACGATGACGGGACGTTGTGGAAGCTGGTGTGCGAATGTGGAGCGCTGCGTTCCATTGCAACCGAGGATGCGGCGCGCGAGTGGTTGGTCGCTTCTTCCACCAGCCAAGCGGTGTTGAATGCGGAGCAACTCGGAGCAGTGCGCACCTTGCGCGCGGAGGTGCGACACAGGCAGAATGACATTTTGAATCTGTTCGCGAGCACGGTCGCGGCGCAAATGCCGGAACGCATGGTTTGTTTTTCACGCGTTTCATTTCAGCACACTCCGGTGCCGCCGACGCGCGCGCCCATCAACGTTGCGCTCGCGGTGGGCAATACTGGAACGGAAGCCTTGTCGGCGTATCTCGGAAAATTGTTGGCGGGCGAAGAACAAAGCCGAGTGCTCGAAGATCAATTGGAGGCCCTGCAATTGGCCGGCGGATTGGAGCAGCGCCAATTGGACCTCGGCGCAAAGTTTGAAGAAGCGCGACATAGCAAGAGTTTTATTGCGCAGCACGCGGGAACGCTTTGGACCATTCGCTTGCAAGCGCCGGAAGGGGAAAAGGCCAACGCCGCGCGCGCCCATGCGCAAACGCAACTCTCGCTCGAACCAAGCCTCGCGCATTTGCTCAATCAAGCCAATTTGCTGCAGCGCGAGTACGATCGCGGCAACGAGGAGATTGAGTCGCTGCGCGGACAGCTTTACGCGGATTGGTGCAAATATCTCGTTTGCGCTTATCCGCCCGAAGAGGCGAAGCCCGTTTATCCCTCTCTCGATCAATGCCGCGATTACGTCGAACGCCGTGACTTGGTTTTGCTCAAACAGAAGATTGCAACAAACGGCTTGCTCGCGCTGCAACTGGAAAACACAAACGGCGACATTGCGCGCGATCTTTCCGGGCAATCCAATGCGCTGGCCGCGCGCCTCGCGCGGGCGCTCAATCAACTCGCGCAAGAGATTCAAACGCACAATCGCAAGCCTGCGACGCAGCAGGCCAATGCGAGCTACGTGCTCAAACCCACAGCCGGGCCGCGCTATTGGCAACCGCGCGAACCGGTGTTGTTGCTCGCCGGCGCCGAAATGCAGGTCTCCGCGCGTCACGGCCAAGACGGGCGCTGGCGCGACGATGGCTTGCTGGCCTGCGTGCTGGTCAATGATTTTGCTTATGAGAAGTTGCAGCCCGGCTTGCTCAACGACGCGGGGTTGGACGCTCTCGCCGCGCGACTTGATCAAATCGAAAAAGCCGCGGGCGCAAAGCACTTTGCGTTCAATCAAATTGAAGCACAGCCGTGGAATCCATTCTTGCTGGAGTGGAACGTTGAGTTCTTTCCGGCGCGCGATCAAAGCCATGAGCACAACGGCGGCGCTTACTCCTCCGAATATCTTTTGCGCAATTATGCTTTGCCGAGCAACAAAGTGGAATTGCGCCCGCGCGCCGGCATGTCGCCGCTCAAAGGCGCGAATGAATATCGCGGCGCGAGCATATTGACGCCGCATGCGAGTATCCATCTCAAAGAAACATTGGCGCGCCGAGCCGTGGGTGTGCTCAAGCCGCTGCTCATGCAAGAGTTTTTTGTTTATTTAAAAAAACAAAAGCCGGAGGCCTCGCTCGCGGAGCAGAACGAAAGCGAGGTGGTGCGCCAGGCGCAGGAGTTTAACACGTGGCAGCGCGAGCAAGCGCGCATCAAGGCGCAGGATTTTGCGCCGCAACTCGGGGAGCAAGCGGAGCCGCAGTTTGAAAACTGGATCACGAACAATCTCGCTGCGCTCGCGCGTTGGCATCGTGCGCAATTGCGCGCTAACCCGCAAAGCGCGCTTGCGCTTTTTTACAAAACTCAAAACCTCGGCGCGCAAGAACCCGACGCGTGGTTGCTCGCAAACTTCGGCTTATTTGTCCAATGGTTCACAACCGAAGTGCGCACGCGGCAAGGCCGCATCAAAGCCCTGCTCACGGATACGCAAACCGTTCCCCAAGCTGACGCCATGCAACAGTTGCAGGCAGAGTTAAGTGATCTGCGCGCCGAAGCGCATGCGACTATTGTGCTGCATGCCTATGATGCACTCGCACATCTCAATTGTCTTTCGCAGGCGTTGAGCGGATTCAATCAAGCGTTATTACAGCGCAAGCAAACCCTGCAACTCGAGATTGCCGACCCGCTGGCGTTTCCGGAGTATGTTGATTTTGCCAAAGAAGTGCGGCGAGGCGTTTTGCACGCGCGCTTCCTTGCGCCGCAGCCCGAGGATGATTTCAATCCGCTTCGAGCCGGCGCGCTGAATCTCATCGCGCTGCGTTTGGTTGATACGTTTGGGCAAGTGCGCGAGCTGCAATGGGAGCGCGCACTCGCCGCGGAAACTTTGCAGCCGCGTGCCGCGGGTTTTCCTCTGGCGTTGCCGCCGCGTTTGGTGCAACCCGCGCGTTTGAATCTGCGCTGGCTCGCCGCGGATTTTGCCGAGGTGGAAATGAACGATCATCCGGCTTCCAATCCGATCTGCGGCTGGCTCCTGCCCAATAATCTCGACAACAGTGTGATGGTGTATGATCAAAACGGCCAAGCGCTCGGCGCGCTCACGACCGATCCCGAGCAACCGTGGCAACCGGCGCCGGGCCAAGCGCAGCGCCTCTTCCTCGACGACATAAAAAATCCCCATTTGCAAAAGGTGCTGCGCGAGCTTATTGCACGGCAGCGTCAAAGCCTCGCACGAAAACTATCGCCCACGTATTTGGAGAATTTTCTCTCCGCGTTGGATAGCGCATTGGAGAATATCGCGCCGGAAAATTTTGCGCAGCATCAAGCGCAAGCGCTGCTCATGGGCCGTCCTATCGCCTTGGTGCGTGTTGCATTGCGTTGGGAACTGCAAGGCTTGCCGGCGAATCATCAAGGTTGGACCACGTTTCATCAAGACCTGCGCCGCTTCGCGCGCGAAACCCGCGCGTTCGAGAAAGTGAAACTGCCGCTACGTCTCGGCGAATTTCGACAATTCAATGATGGTTTGGTGGGCTATTGGATTGAAGCGGAGGCCAATGAAGCCGCGACGATCTTGCCGGCCAGTCGCCGCACGGTGCCAACCCTCGGTGCGGAACTTGAATCCGTCGCAGCAGAGATTGAAGCTATTTTGCAAAAGGCGATGAACGGACGATTGCAACGCGAAAGTTTTTTGCAGGCCGTGGCGCCATTGGCCGCGCGCAGCAGAGTGCGAGCAGAGAACATCTGGCATCGTTTGCAAACCTGCGGCTGGATCGAGAGCGATGAAGCCTTCCGCTATAATCGTTTCTTCGCGCCGCAGACCGGCGGCAATGTGGAGGGCGCGGGAATCAATGACGATTATATTTTCACACACGAGCAAAATGCCAATGATGCGCGCGGCGGTTTTAATCTCGAACTCGCTTTGGAAGAGGCGCCACTCACCCTCACGGTGTTGCTCGATCCGCGCGGCAGTTTGCACGCGACGTCCGGCATTCTGCCCACCAAAGCCATTCATCTTCCGCCAGACCAGTTCAGTGCAGCTTTGCAAAATCTCGAAATCAGTTTTCTCACTGCGCCGATCTTGAGCGACCGCGAGACCGTCAACATTTCATTGCCGGAGGAGCCGGGATATGTTTGGTCTTGGTTGGAAATGGAGGATGACAATTGGCGAGAGGTGAGCGCCACTGGGCGCATCAGTCGCCGCGAGTTTCTGCAAACGCTGCTCGCGGCCACGCCCAACGCGCGCAGCACGAGCGCGGATATTTGGCAGAGTTTGATTGACAGTGGATGGATCAAGCCCGAAGGCGAAAGCGAGCATGCACGAGTGACGCCGAGAGATCAACGCGCGCAACCTGTTTTGGAAGCGGCGCTTGCCGACTTGACGCCGGTTATCGAAGCAATCTTGGCGCGAACCCAACTCGGTCATTTCAATTCGCAGGCGGTTTTCTCCGGCGAACAAGAGTTGCGCGAGGGCTGGTTGAAGTTGAAAAAAGCGCCGGCAGCTCATTGAACATGATCAAACCGCGAATGCGCGCCAATCAACGCGGAAGAGAAAGAATGAGCGTTCATTGATGCCAATTGGCGATTTGAGTAGAGACAAATAAAATTCCAAAGCACGAGCGCCCAACCAATCACCGACGAACATGAACCTCGATACCATTCAACTCACACTGGCTTTGCCCGAAGTGAACCAAATCTTGGAAGCGCTCGGCCAAATGCCTTACGCGCAAGTTTATCAATTGATCGGCAAGTTACAGCAACAAGCGCAAGCCCAGCTTCAGCCCTCGCCCGCGAGCGGCCCGCAAGCGCAGACTCCGCGCACGGACTCTCCCAGAGAAGGAAACTGACATGAGCACACCGACCCAAAACCTGCTCCTCGATTTGCGCATGAACCGGATCGCAGGCGGAAAAATTTTGGACGCTTCGCCGAATCAACGCCATGCGCAAGTGAAGGGCAACCCCACGATTGTTTATGACCACCGCGCCGGCAATTGCCTGCGCTTGGGCGGCAAAGGCGATTATTTGCAATTGCCGGGGCTTAATGCCGCCATTGATTACAGCGCCGGCTTAACGATCATGGCGCTGGTCCGTTATGAGCGCTTCGGCAGTTGGGCGCGCATTATCGACTTCGGCAGTGGTTCGCCGGATCACAATATCGTGCTCACGACAACGAATCTGAATAATGGCGATCTCGTCTTTCAAATTTTTCCCAATCGCGGCTGGGACGGTATCACGCAAGTCAGTTTAAGCGGCGCAATGCAAGCCCAGCAATGGCAACACCTCGCGGCGACGATTACGCCCGACGGCAAGCTGCAGCTTTATAAAAACGGCGTCGCGCTTTTTAGCTCGGCGCAAGCGGGCACGCTGCCGCCCAGGTTTGACCGCAACGCTTGTTTTATCGGCCACAGCAACTGGAGCGCGAACGAAGATTTTCAGGGCGAGATGGCTTTCGTGCAGGTTTATAATCGCAACTTGACGACGGAAGAAATTTGGCAGAGTTATGCGGCGAGCTTGCTCACGCCCGGCCGAACTCCGCGTCCGCTGGCATACGAATTATACGATGACAATCAAGACGCCGTGATTTACATCGAAGATCATCCGCAAGGGCCGGGGCAACGCTTGCATCTCACCCTCACCAACACGGCCGGCGTGCCGCTTTTCTTCAATCCTGCGGCCGCGCAGCATGTGCGCATGCGTTTTCGCAAAGGCATATTGTCCGCCGCGCCCGTGCTGACGGAGAGCAAGAGCTGGCAAATGACGAATGCGGCCGAGCCGCAAAGTCTCTACGAAACCTATGACCTGAAATATACCGGAAGTTCGAGCCTCGCTGCAGGCGTCAAACTTGAGCTGGCTTTGACCAACTTGAAAGCGAGCGGTCAAGGCGGCGCAAGAGGAACCTGCGTCGCGTTCGTTGCGCAAGGCCTTTATTCCACGCCGGACTTTGTGCCTGACACGGAAGTGCGCGACGTGCAAGAGCATCATTTGAACCTCGTGAATCATCGCGGCAAAAAACACCTTCCGTTGCACGTGGGTTTTGTCGGCTCCAACACGATCTTGAACGACGGCCAAGCGCATACGGGCAACAAACTGAAACTACGCTTCACCAACACTTCGCTGGAGCGCGAACTGGCGCTCAAGCCTGCCGACCTCGAGGCCACGAGCACGCCGAGATTTGTGCTGTGGTTTGACGTGAGCGACAACACCTCGGAAGAATGGGCGCTGGCAACGGTCACACAGGCACAGAACTTTCGCTTTAAGATGGCCAACGCCGCGGAACTCAAAGACGCAAGCGGCGGACTAAGCGCCGTGCCGGAGTGGCGCATCGAAAAGGACAATCTCACGGCGAGTCTTGGCCCGCAAAAATTCTTTGACGTTGAAATCTCCAATCTCGTCTCCGGCCATCCCACCGGCGTTGCCAGTCTTTATGTGCGTTACGAAAATATTCCCGGCTATTGGGATGGGCAGTTTGTCTGTCAAATTGCAAAGTCCCCATTGCTCTTTCGCGACCAATCCGTGGGCCTCGGCATCTCCGAGCCGGAAGCGAAGTTGCACGTGCATACGCCCGGATTCACTGCTGCGCAAGTCGGATTTCGCATGGGCGGCGAAGGGCAATTCGTGGTGGATGCGCCGGGCGGGATTGGCGGACGTTTGGCGATTTTGGGCAACGGTAATGTCGGTCTCGGGACCAACGCGCCGAAAAGTAAATTGGCCGTGTCGGGCGGCGTCGCGATTGGCTATGCTACGGACTCTGCGCCAGCGGACGGCTTGATCGTCAAAGGGTCAGCAGGTATCGGAACGACATCACCCGTTGATACTCTTCATGTGCAAGGCGCACTGCGCGTGGAAGGCGAGCAAGGTACGTTTCGCGTGCATCCTCATTTCAATCCCCTGAACAACACGGTCTTGCTGGCGCATTTGGACGGCAAAAACAATGGCGCGCAACTTAGATTTCAAAACGCGGTTACGGGTTTCGTTGATGTCGGTCAAAATCAAACCGGCGATTTTGTGGTGGAGACTGCTTCGGACAAGCTGCGTTTGATCGTCAAGCAAGACGGCAAAGTGGGCATTGGTGTCGCCGCGCCGCAAGCGCAGTTGCACGTAAGCGGCGATCTGAAAGCAATGGGCAATGCTGCTTGCGCCGCACTCATCTTCACCGATACTGACGGCAATCCCTATCCCGACAATTGGATCGGCATGGTCAGAAATTTCGATAGTTTTAAATGGCTGCACATTGGCGGCATCACCGACGGCGCGGGCAACGACCGTTTAAGACGCTTGGCATTCTTCGCCGATGTTACGCTGTTAGGCGGTTTGAAAATCACGCGAATCGTTGCCGGACGAGTGGGCAAAGACGGCGGCAAACTCGCCGGCGCCGGATTCACTTCCTCCCGAACCGGCACGGGCGGCTACCTCATCAATTTCGAGGCGAGCTTTCGCGGCACGCCCATTTGCGTTGCCACGGTTGATACCTATCAAGCCGGTAACGGCTCTGATAATCATTGCAGCGTGGAATGTGGCAGCAGCCAATTCAAAGTATTCACCTGGACCAATCAGAGTGCCGAGGACGCACCGTTTTATTTTATCGCGCTGGGCATTTTATAATTCGAGTTGTCGGTGAATGTGTTGAACAAGGAGTCTAGCGCACGATGAATCTGCCTTCTCTCATCTTTGCTGAAGCCGCAGTCAAATCCAGCCGCGCGGGTTATGTTTCGATCTTCGATCCGAAGGCGGAAGTCACGCCCGGTAGCTTGAAGAAGTTTTATGCGGACCCGGAGAAAATTACCGAAGCTGTGACGGCATTTAAAACGGCTGGATTTTCCATTTTAAAGATTGGCCGCATTAGTATTGGCATTGCCGCAAGCCCGGAGGTTTTTCAAAATACTTTTGGCGTTGCCTTAACCGCTGTTGCTGACGGGAAAAACAGCCTTGATCAACCGAAGTTTTTTTTTCAGCCCGAGCTAATCGAGCCAGAGATGATCGATCTCTCCAAAATCTCCGATCCCAAAGCTCGTGACCACGGCACGGCATTGAAAGCCCTGCTGTGCGGGGTCGTATTGCTGCAACCGGTTGAGCTCGCTACGCCCTCCAAAATACCGCCCGCTTTTGTGCATTTACCCCATGTTCCTCCAAACGCATTAAGACCCGACGAAATTCCTGAAGCGCTTGGCGACGAGGTCGGTCGCCCGACAGATATAGATGGCTCGAACACGGAAATGCACATCATCGACACGGGATTTTATCAGCATCCCTACTTTGATGACTTCGCAAAAAAAATTGAGAAACCCATTGTTAACGCAACCGCAGTCGCCGCATATAACATAAGACGCAAAGACATGAAAGATGAAAAAGAAGAACTACAAGATCAGGTGAAGAGACTTATGAAACAAGACGCCAATGACCCCGCGATCCAGGCAAAAATTCAAGCCAATGCTCGGGCTCAGAAGGACTTGATTGATGAAGATGACTTGATTAGCAAGTTATCTGATCCGTACGATGATGAAGTAGGTCATGGCACCCTGGTACTGGCAAACGCGCTGCACATTGCGCCCGGAGCGAGATTCCATTTGTACAAAGCACTGGCGGGCGCTCCCCCTTCAGCGAAAAACGCTCCACAAAATTCACCAACCGTAAAATGGGACATATTAAATCAATATTGTAGCTGGACTCTTGACTGGCTGCTTGAAGAGTTGGCGGGATGGAGCGCTAGATTCAGGGCTTTCACAACCAATTCTTCAAGAATAGTTTCATGCAGTTTTGGGAGTACAAAACATCCGTCTACAATAGTAAATTTCATGCATCTTATGCGGGAGAAGATCGCTCAACAAAATGACTTGATCATCCTCTTTGCCGCGGGCAATCACTATACAGATGAAACATATATCGAGGTGCAATGGGGTAGTGTCATTACTGTAGGCGGGGCTTATTTTGAGCATACGGTTTTGAATAGCGAGGGTAAGCCCACCTTGACGGCTTCGAATTTCACTCATGGCTATGAGAATGAAAGGCCTTTTAATCGGGGGGTCGATAAACTAATGATCCCTGATATTTGCGGTCTCTGTGGTCCAATCGGCTATCGTTACTTGCTTCTGCCGACGCAACCCAATTCCCAGCTGGAAACAAATCCCAGTCTTCACGTTGAAGAGGGTTGGATTGCTTGCGAAGGCGGCGCTTCAAGCGCTACGCCGCAAGTCGCCGCGGTTTGCGCGCTCATCACGCAAGCTTATAAAGGGGCTAAAACCCCTGTTGTAAAAGCGATTCTACAAGAGACGGGAACGCCACTAGCCGCCGGTGCGTGGGCAACCCCAACTGGCATGCGGGTCAATCCTATTTTGAACAATCCGGGCGCGAGGCTGGCCAACATAACTCTAGCGGTCCAAACCGCGCTCGAGCTCGCAGCGCTGGTTCAGGCAAAAGAACATAAAGGCAAGGAACCGGTAAGTTTGGTGACAACCGCCAAACAGAATGTACTAAAGAGACGAATTCCGTAATGTTCTCTGCGGCGATCTGGCATCGTGCGAGCTACTACCGTGAATTCATCTCAAGCTCACAAATAAAAGTGAAAAGAACTCGATGAATACCTTCATTCCTTGGGCCATGTCTTCTGACGCCTCTCCCTCGTTTCCCAAAGGCGATGCGCGGCTAAGAGCTTTAGAGCTTCTCTTTGAGATTGTTCTAAAAGTTGACGATACCCTCGCCATTATTGGTGCGCGGGAAGTTAATCTCGCTAACAATGACTTCGTCACTATTACTGGAAGGACCACAACCGACTGGAGCGACAACAAAGAAGCTGAGATTGCCTATACCTATAAAAAAAACACGGGGCAAATTTGTTCGCTTGAACTGAATAAAGATTTTGATGGGCTATCCGATCTGAAATTGCCCGGTACACAGGTTAAAGATTTGCGTTTGGGACTTCTCGTGACTGTACCCAATGATGGTGAATCCACCATCGGCCTCATGTCGCATTACCTCAGTGGCATGCTTGCAATTGACGACACGGAGTTGACCATTCCCTTTCGGATTGAAAACTCCACTCCGAACCAGAGATACATCATAGACCTTGAACTCGAAAAGGCGACGAAGCAACCCGGCTTAACCGATCTCACCTCTCTTCTCAACCCCAACACCAACCCGGCCAACGATCTCAAAGCATTGCCGCAAGGGCTTTACGACAAAACCGAAAGTAGTATCGAACTCGGTGCGCTGCGCATGCGCATTGATCCGAATGGCGACACTAAACTCGCCTCCGTCGCCGTGTCCATCAATTTTCTCAAAGAAGTGATGTGGACCGTCGTGCCCGATTTGCTCGCGGTCGGCGGATTGTGGCTTGAGCTTGATATCGATTATCCGCTCGAACCAGCATATCGCTTTCCCATTTTCAAAGTCGGCGGCGTCGTGCAGATCGGTGCCCCCACCACGAATGACGGACGCTTGGCGCTCACCGCGCGTTGGCCAGATTTGGCGATTCATGGTGAGTTGGAAGAAGGCAGCAGCATCAAGCTCGGTCAAATTCTCCAGCACTTCGGCCTAGCGCCAAAGGGCATGCGCGACATGGCGATTGACCGGCTCTGGTTTCTGGCCGAGCCCACAACTGATCCGAAAACATTCGCGTTCTATATTGCGATCGACGACGTTTGGCAAATCGAATTGCCCGGCAAAGAACCGCTCGCGCTCTCGGAGTTGTCGCTCAGTTTGAATTATACCGGCGCAGCGCAAAGCGGAGCGCCCAGCAATTTGAGCAGCCGCTTCGAAGGCAAGCTCACTATCGCTTCAATCGATCTCGACCTCCTCGCGGATTACAACACCAACGCGGGCTGGCAATTTCAAGGCAGCGCTGCGATGGAGCATCCGATTCCAATCGGCAAGCTCATTGATGATTTTAAAAACAAATTCAATGATGATGGAACGCTGCCCACGCCGCTTGCCGGATTGGAGCTCAAGAATCTACAAGTTGCCTTCAATACGTTGAGCAAAGATTTCGCGTTCGGCGGCGAAATGGACTTCCCGCTTGAACGCGACAATGACGGCAAGCCCAAACTCGACGGCAAAAAGTTGACGTTCGTTGCCAACTTCGCGCTGCAAAACAACAACGGCTTTTATCAAAAGCAGATCAGCGGCAAACTCGAGATTGGCGCGCTGGAGTTTGACGTGGTCTTCGATCAAACTCCCTCGACTTCACGATTTCTCGCGGCATATGAAGACCGAAGCGGCGGCGTCAACAACATCGGCGATTTGATCAAAGCCGTGAGCGCCGAGCCGAGCTTGATCGCGCTCGCGCAAACTTTGCAAATCGAATTAAAAGACGCGCTGTTTATCTACGACAACAGCGACAACCGTTCGCGTTTTCTCTTTTGTTTGGATATTGGCGGCGGCATCGATCTTTCCGGTTTGCCTTTGGTGGGCAAGCTTTTTTCTTCCAACCAAAACTTGGGACTGAGTTTTCAATCGCTCTTTGCCAATCAAGCTTTCACGCTGAATGAACTGCGCAGCCTGCAAACATTGGTTCCGGCCCGCGGCGCGACTTTGCCCGACAAGGAGGTCGCTGCAGGGATGGGGATTGCAATCACGCTGCGCTTGGGCGATTCTGCCACCGCATTTGCCTTGCCTCTTCAATTGGGGCAATCCAAGAGCAATGGTGCAAGCGCCACGCAAGTGGTCGCGAACACCAACGGACAAATGAGCGCACCCGTCACGCCCGGTGCATCCGTTGCCAATGACGGCGTCACGTGGCTGGATTTGCAAAAATCATTTGGCCCGGTGCAGTTTCAGCGCCTCGGTGTGCAATTGCAAAACGGCACGCTCGCGTTTCTGCTCGATGCGAGTCTGAGCGCCGCGGGTTTGACGCTCACGCTTGACGGCCTCGGTGTGAGTGTCGCGCTCAAAGATCTCGCGGCCAAAAATTTCAAGCCCGCGTTTTCTTTGCGCGGCTTGGGATTGGATTATAGCAACAGCGCGGTCGAGATCGGCGGCACGTTTCTGCGCATGCAATACTCAGATGAGCACGGCCAGCCTTGCGAAGAGTACGACGGCATGGCAATCATTCGCGCCGCATCATTCACGCTTTCGGCCATCGGCTCTTATGCGAACAATGGGCAGCCGTCGCTCTTTGTTTATGCCGTGTTGGATTATCCGCTCGGCGGCTCGGCGTTTTTCTTTGTGACGGGATTGGCCGCGGGCTTTGGCTACAATCGCTTTTTAAAAATGCCGGCCCTCAATCAGGTCGCGCAGTTTCCGCTCATTACACAAGTGACTGGCAGCAACACACCGTTGCCGAACGACAATCAAGGGCGCAGAGCGCGTTTGCAGCAAGAGCTTTCCGGTTTGCACGAATGGTTGCCGCCCAAGCCAGGCAAACATTTTTTAGCCGTGGGCATTCGCTTCAGTTCGTTTGAGCTCGTTGATTCGTTTGTATTGCTCGACGCCAGTTTTGGCGAGAGTTTGGAGATCGACATGCTCGGGCTTTCCACGCTCATTGCGCCGACGCCGGAGAAAGCTGCGAACAGCACGCAACCCGTCACGCCGTTGGCGGAAGTACAAATGGCGCTCAAGGCCAGCTTCATTCCGGACGAAGGCTTTCTCGGGGTGCAAGCGCAGTTGACGAACAATTCCTATGTGTTGTCGCGCGCATGTCATCTCACCGGCGGCTTCGCTTTCTTTGCGTGGTATGCCGGAGCGCACCGCGGTGATTTCGTTTTGAGCTTGGGCGGTTATCATCCCAAATTCATCGTGCCTTCGCATTATCCCCAAGTGCCACGTCTCGGCTTCAATTGGCAAGTGAGCGATAAGCTCTTTCTCAAAGGCGACGCATACTTTGCATTGACGGCGCATGCGTTCATGGCCGGCGGCCATTTGCAAGCGGTGTGGCAAAGCGGCCATATCAAAGCGTGGTTCATGGCGGGCGCGGATTTTCTCATTTCATGGAAGCCCTATTTCTACGACGCCGAAATTTATGTTGATCTGGGCGCCGCGATTTTATTGGGTTCATTGCATATCACGATCGACGTAGGCGCGGACTTGCACCTCTGGGGGCCGGACTTTTCCGGCAAAGCGAAGATACACTTGCATATTGTTTCGTTCACAGTTTCTTTCGGCAAGGCAGCGCCCAAGCCTAGGCCGATTTCATGGGCCACGTTTCGTGAATCATTTCTCCCGGCAAAAGATGCGGCCGGGAACGATGCGCACGTTTGCGGCGTTGCCATCGCCGAAGGCTTGCTGCGCACGATAAAAACCGAGAACGGCGATGAACGTTGGATCGTCAATCCGCAAACATTGCGCTTGATCACCAACTCGCTTGTTCCGGCAACACGCGCAAAGATTGCCGGAGACGCCACGTTCGATGCGCGTGACTATGCCGCGACGGTTTCAACATTTGGCGTTGGGCCGATGGCGCTCAAAGCGAGTGATTTGAATACGGCTTGTCATACGATCACTGTTCAGTGTGGAGTCTCGGCAGCCAACGATGATTTCGCTTATCAACCGGTGTTCAAGAAAATGCCGGCCGCGCTCTGGGGCGAAGAGTTGCAACCCGATCTCAACGGTAACAAGTTCATCGAAAATGCTTTGACCGGTTTTGAATTGACGCCGGCCAAACCGCCGTTAGCCGCGGCCACGCATGCGATTGAGCGCAACAAGCTGCAATATGACACGACGCCGGTGGAGAGCGCATTTTATTTTGAATCGGCCGCACGCTTCACGGTGGCGCCAGGTGACGGCAAAGCCTTGATTGATCAAACCATTCTTACTAAGCAAACGTGTGCAGCGCGCAACAGCGTGCTCGCCGCTCTGGGCTTCAATCCGGGCGAAACGCTCGTGCAGATGGGGCCGAATCTCGGAGACAGTTTCATCAAAGCGCCGCAGGTCGGAGATTGGGCCGCGGGATAAGCGCATGAGCAAATCAAACTCAGAGTGAAGTTCTATTCCCAATTTTTAGATCACGGTCAACGCATAAAGCCTTTGTGCTTTTCATCAACCATAAACTTCCTCATGCCAGACGACAGCATCGCCAGCAACGCCGCACTCGCCAGTGCGCCGAAGCAAATCGAGTTTATCGAGAATCAAATTCCGTCGTTGACGAGCGGCGATTATACCATCACCATTCGGCAAGAATTGCAAACCGGCGCAGCGATCAAAGGCGAGGCGCAGATCGCGTTCGCTGATAGCGTCACGCGCAAGTTCTCGGTACACGGTGATCGTTTCACGCTCAATCCCCAAGAGGTTTATGCCGTGTTTCCTCCCGCAGGCAGTTTGGGCGAACATTCCAATGTGCTGCCGCATATCATTTTCAACAGCGCCACGTTACCATGGGAGCGCACGGCGATTCCAATCCCGAGCACAGATCAGCAAGACGCGCGTGACCATAAGCGCAAATTCCCCTGGCTTGCGCTGCTTTTGTTCGAAGCCGAGGAGTTGGAAGACCTCGTGAGTCAGAGTGAATTTGAACAAGCGCTGCGCGATTTAGGCAGCGATCCAACAGGAGTATGGGCGGAACTGCTGCGGCAAAACTGGCTTGATACAACCCGCCAACCCGAGGCCATCGCTAAAATTCAACCGCAAGATTTGCGGCAAGAGCTCAAGCTTGCGGCGCCGCTTGTCGCGCAGATTAAAACCGTGCTTAATGGTGCGCTTGCGCCAAAGAGCATGAGAGTAGGCACTCTTATTCGCGATTATGAACAAATCAAAGGCATCAAATGGCCCAAACTCACTTTGGAGTCGGCCCAACACGCTGATGATTTGGTGCGCGTGATCGACGTGCCCAAGTCAACGCTCAACGAGATTCTCCCGAAGACCGAGGAGTTGCGTTACCTCGCGCACGTGCGCCAAAGCAAAAACGATAATGCGACGATTGGTTCCGCGCAAGCCGTTATCATCTGCAATCGCCTGCCTAAAACCGGCGCCACGAGCTTCGTTCATTTGGTCTCAGTTGAAAATTGTTATGATGAGAAGCTCGGCTTCGTCTTCCCAGCCGGCATGAAGGACAATGAACTTCTGCGTTTGGTAAGCTTGTACAGTTGGCGTTTTGTTTGTTTGGATGAAAAGCAAAGCTTTGCCGGCTTGCTCACACAATTGAATCATCCGCTGCTGGCCACGATTCCGACAACTCAAGCGAGCTGCGATGCGCTGAACAAAGGACAAGTGCCGCAAGAAGTGCAAACCGCATTGCTGCACAGCGACCCGACGCTGAAAACTTCGAGCGCGAATGACAGTAGTAAGTGGCGCGTGCTCGATTATGCGGTCGCGCGCGTAGTTGAAGCTGGCCGCTATTTTCTCATTGGCGCACAGGGACAAATTTACAATCAAGCCGGCGCGCCGGTCACGAAGACTGCCGTCAACCAAAGCAAGCGCGAAGCAGACCAAGGGCATTGGTGGCTCGCGCATGAGGATGAAGCGGGGCAGAGCCATCGCTACTTTGTCGCTTCGCAGGGGCAACTCAAAACGCCTTCGGCCCAATCGCTGCGGCTTGCCCTCTATCGCCAAGATTTGGACGCGTCGCATGCGTTGCGTTTGCCTGTGGTAGCGCATGAAACCGCAGAGCAATTTCTGCAGCTCGGGTTTGTGCCGGTGCGACATCGTTTGCGAGCACAGGGTAAAACGATCTCGTGGTATCGCGGGCCGCTCGTGCCGTTTGCGCCGGAGCCATTCGACGCCACGGCTCTGCTCAACGTTAAGAACGCGGATGAATTGGTGCGCTATCATCAAAGCACTGGCATGTTCGAGGTCTCATATGCCGCAGCGTGGGAGCTCGGACGATTGCTCGCTTTGCGCAGCAAAAAATTCTCTACAGCGCTTTTCAATTGGAAGCGTAGGCATAACCTACAGATCAAACAGGCGGAACAACAAGAAATTCACCCCCATCTGCCTTTCGGCCACGGGCAAACGGCTCTCACTCTGACGCCCGAGATTGAAAGTTGGCTCGCCAATCTTAGTTTGTTGCGTGGGGTGCCCTTTAACTATCTCGTGCCCGACGAACGTTTAATGCCCAAAGAATCCATTCGTTTTTTCTATATCGATCCGCAATGGCTCGCTTGCCTCGTGCATGGCGCGTTCAGTATTGGCCGCGTCACGCACAATGACCGCGCGCGCGATAAAGCGCAGTTCGCCCGTTTAAATCAAACCCCGGCGAGTCGTGTGAGCGGGATTCTTCTGCGTTCGGCAGTGGTTGCGGGATGGCCCAACTTGCAAGTGGACGCCTTCAATTATGAATTTGGTGAAGAGAGCCAAGATGCACAGGAAATCGATGCAGGCAAAAAGCTGCCTTGTCTGCGTCAAGAAGCGCTATCTCAAAACGTCTTGCTCTGTCTCTTCACCGGTCGCGAGCTAAAGCAAGCAAATGGCGCAGTTTCTTATCTCGAAGGTGACGTGAAGGTTGTCGATATCCATCAAAGGCCGGAGAGCTTGCATTTTGGAGTGGATCGGACTGTTGATAAAAACGGAGCAAGCAGTTTCAGCAAACGCCTTCGCGATCAAGCCGGTAACGAAATCGCGGACTCGTCAAAGCCCGTTCCGTTTACAAGCATGAATGTGGTCAATATTGCCTCCCTGTTCGAGACGATGAAGAATGAAAAACTCGCATTTCAGGGAGATTTTACTCCGGCCCAGTTCGCGCTGGAGATGATCGAAGGCGTGCAGAAAGTAAGGTTCACACAAAAGCATTAAATGAGTTCGATGTCCTACGCACTTTGCGCTTACGTCTCGCGTGAGATGAAATTCAAAGCACGAAATGCACTCCTTTATTTCATCAAAATCACGCATACATCTTCGCCTTGCCTCAACCTCATGCGTCAGCGCTGCGACAACGCCATTCAATTCCAAACCCTCATGGAAGCCCTGTGTTTATTGCCCGAAATCGCGGGTTTGCCACACCAACGGCCAACGCGCAAGCCCAAGTTTTCCAGTGCGGCGATCTCGCCAGCGCCACTGGGCGCTTTTGCATAAATATTCTCTCACCGCTTGGGCTGCTTCCCTTCATTTCCCGCCACCATTTTCACCTTTTTTCACCATTTTAAAATGGACTTTTGGGGCACGAAAAAAGGCTCCGGAAGCCGCATTTTCCTCCACTGAAATAGAGAATCGGCTGGCCGCTTAGTCATAAAGATACAACCTGAATTTTGCACCCAAATTGTTCTTTGACAGCAATCCGCTAGCGGTTGCGATGCGGACAGGGCATACGTTGGCGCTATGAAGTGATGCCATTTTTTTTGAATCGGCTTTTCATCTTCCGAAGCGCATCT
This sequence comes from bacterium, assembly GCA_041918175.1. Classification (GTDB taxonomy): domain Bacteria; phylum Zhuqueibacterota; class Zhuqueibacteria; order Zhuqueibacterales; family Zhuqueibacteraceae; genus JABWAN01. Next base: position 9 of record JAYRWE010000099.1, on the reverse strand, counting down.
GCCATCGCT
>JAYRWE010000098.1:0-40563 GCA_041918175.1 bacterium | reverse complement strand
GACAAACCTTGCGACGTTGGCCCACGCCGGAGGTCGGCAAAGGCTGGTGACAAATTGCGCACGTGCGGGGCAGATGAGCGTTCATGACGTTTTCCCATGCGTGAGAGGGGAGAAGCGAAAACGTCAAGAAACGGCGTGAGCATCTAAGGCGCAAACACCATTGTCAAAGAACCTCAGCAGAAGAATCAGATATAAGTTCTAAAGCCAACCCCAAAAGAAAGAAGAATAAAACGCACTTTTAATATACAAATGACAGGACACGGGGGCCTCGTTACCGATTTTGATCGTCAAATTTCATCAGGTCTAAATTTTTACGTTACACCTTACACGTTACACGCTTTCGCATGAATCTCATCAAATTCACCAACGTCTCCAGCAAATATCCCGGCGGCTATGGCCTCAAGCAAGTCAATCTGCTCGTGCGCAAGGGCGAGTTTGTGTTTCTCGTCGGGCCTACGGGCGCGGGCAAGAGCACGGTGATGAAACTCATCGCCATGTCGGAGCGGCCGACCGAGGGTACGGTGATCGTTGGAAAATTTAATTCCGGCACCATCACAAAAAAAGATATTCCCTACCTGCGCCGCCAACTCGGCATCGTGTTTCAAGATTTCAAATTGCTCGAAGATCGCAATGTGTATGACAACGTAGCGTTTGCGATGATCGTCACCGGCGCGAAGCAGCGCGAAATCAAAAAGCAAGTGCTCCGGGTGCTATCCAACGTGGGACTCAGCCACAAGCGGTATAAAATGCCGCACGAACTTTCCGGCGGCGAGCAACAACGCGTAGCCATTGCGCGCGCGCTGGTGAATGGGCCGTACGTGCTGCTCGCCGATGAACCAACCGGCAATTTAGATCCCGCGACCGCGGCGGAGATTATGGACCTGCTCGAAAAAATAAATGCGCGCGGCACCGCAGTGGTGATGGCGACGCACAACTATGGGCTGGTGGAAAAAGCGCGCCATCGTGTGGTGCGCCTCGAAGGAGGAATGACGGTCAATTGATTTGGTGGTATTATATAAAAGAAGGGTGGGATGGGCTACGCCGCGCGAAGATGGCGGCGTTGATCACCTCGCTCACCATGGCCGGAGCGCTTATCGTGCTCGGCATTTTCAGTTTGCTCACGCTCAATCTCAACAAATTGGTCGAGTCCCTGCGTGCGCGCATTGAAGTGGAAGTTTTTGTCGATATGAGCAAAAGCGAAGCGGAGATAACGGATCTCCGTCACGCGCTGGAAAAAGTAAACGGCGTCGCTTCGGTGCGTTATGTCTCGCGTGAAGAAGCGCTTGAAGTTTTTCGTCGCGAATTTGGCAAAGAGTTTACGGCTTTACTAAAATCCAACCCGCTCCCGCCTTCGTTTCACATTACCCTGCAAAAGACGCATCAGAACAGCGTCTCCGCGCAACGCATTACCAATCACATGCAGGCTTTGCCCGGTGTGGATGAAGTGGTATATCGCCGCGACTTGGTGCAGCTTCTGGATAAGTACGTCGGTTTTGCGATTGCGCTTGACGCGCTCGTTGGTTTCGTTATCGGCCTCGGCGCATTTTTCGTCGTCATCAATCACGTGCGCCTCGTTGTGTTCGCCAAGCGCCGTGTGCTTGAAACCATGCAACTCGTCGGTGCGCATCCGGCTTTTATCACCGTGCCATTTCTTTTGCAAGGGTTGGTGCATGCCTTGATCGGCAGCGGCCTTGCGATTTTATTTTTCTATATCGTTTTTCGCTTTGTGCTCCTCCCCTATCAAGAATTGCTCACTCTGCCCACGCTGTTTTATCCTGCCCTCGGAATTTGCGGAGCCTTGCTTGGAATGTTTGCGGCCTATATCGGCGTGAGAAGGTTTGTGGATTGAGGCAAGACCACGGGAAAGTGGCGGGGATCATTCCCACTCAATTGTGCTTGGGGGTTTGTTGCTAATATCGTACACGACACGATTGATGCCGCGCACTTCATTGGTGATGCGCGAGGACACGTGCGCGAGTAATTCGTGCGGCAACGGCACCCACTCCGCGGTCATGCCGTCAACAGAAGTAACCGCGCGCAACGCGATGGTCATTTCATACGTGCGAAAGTCGCCCATCACGCCCACGGATTGAATCGGCAACAGCACCGCGAACGCCTGCCAGGTTTTATCATACCAGCCTGAAGCGCGCAACTCCGAAATAAAAATATCATCCGCCTCGCGCAAGAGCGCCAAACGCTGCGGCGTCACTTCGCCGAGGATACGCACAGCGAGTCCCGGCCCCGGAAACGGATGGCGGCCAATGATATTGTGATCGAGTCCTAGCGCGCATCCGAGTCGACGCACTTCATCTTTGAATAACTCACGCAGCGGCTCGATAATTTTTAAATTCAAATCTTTGGGCAAACCGCCGACGTTGTGATGCGTTTTAATCGTCACAGATGGGCCGCCGCGCGGAGAGAAGCTTTCGATCACGTCGGGATAGAGTGTGCCTTGCACGAGATAGCGAATGCCCGCAAGGCGTCGCGCCTCCGCTTCAAACACGCGAATGAATTGCTCGCCGATGATTTTGCGTTTCTGCTCCGGATCGATCACGCCTTGCAAGCGTTGCAGAAAAATTTCAGCCGCCTCGGCGTAATGAAAACTCTCGCCGAAGAGTTTGGCAAACGTGGCGCGCACTTGCTCGCCTTCGTTTTTGCGCATCAACCCGTGATCGACGAACACGCAATGCAGTTGCGGCCCGACGGCGCGATGCACGAGCGCCGCAGCCACCGCGGAATCCACGCCGCCGGAGAGCGCGCAAATGACTTGCTCGTTGCCGATCTTTTCACGCAGTTCTGCGACTGTGCTCTCAATCAAATTCCGCGGCGACCAACTCGCTTCACATCTACAAATATTGAATAAAAAATTTTGCAGAATTTGCCGGCCCGCTATCGTGTGCGTAACTTCGGGATGAAATTGCAAACCATAAAGCTTGCGGTTGTGATCAACAAAAGCCGCGTGCGGCGCGTTGCTCGTCGCGCCGATGGTGACAAAGCCTTGAGGCGGCGCGCTCACGGCATCGCCGTGACTCATCCACACGCGCGTCTTTTTATCTACCCCAACTAAGAGCGGATCGTGCTGCAGAATCTCAAATTCGGCGAAGCCATATTCACGGTGCGGCGAGGGCTGCACTTTTCCGCCGAGCGCATGCGCGAGCAATTGCTGGCCGTAGCACAGGCCAAGAATCGGTACGCCAAGCAAGAAAATTTCGGGATCGACCGAAGGCGCGTCTTGATCATAAACCGAATTTGGCCCGCCGGAAAACACGAGGCCGCGCGGTTGCAGCGCACGAATTTCCGCGCACGGCGTGAGCGCAGTTTTTATTTCAGAATAAACGCCCAGCTCGCGCAAGCGTCGCGCGATGAGCTGCGTGTATTGCGAGCCGAAGTCGAGGATGAGGATGAAGTCGTGAGGGCGCATGAGGAGCACGGAGTTGTGAGATGCAATAACGCCCTTCATTCATGTCATTCCGAGGAATCTTCCCTCGTGCCGGAGACAACTTCTATTTGAGACCTGTTCCGAGCACTATGGAAGGTTCTTCCAGAATGACATGAGGATCGGGGGGCTTACATGGCTACGTTTTATAACTGAATCGAGTATCATTTCGCCTGCTTGAAATTTTTAAACCGCGCCAAGCGCTCTTGAATGTCGGCGACGACTTCGCGCACTGAGTTCAAGTCAGTTGCAAGCAGATGCAGAGAAAGCTCGGCCCACAGCGGATCAAGTTGCGGACGATGATAGTGCAGCAGCGTGGCAATGTCGTTTTCATAAAGCCCGACGCGGGCAAAATCACCTTGCCTATAAAGCGAGGGCAGAGCATAAAGCTTGAGCAAGAGCAGGCCTTCGACCGTGGCGCACGTGATTTCCTGCTCGACAAAATGTTGCGCGACGGTGTAATGCGCGCGCACGCGCTCGAAGAGCGGGTTGCGCGTCAAGAGCAGGTCGATACGCAATTCTTGCAAGCGGCCTTCGGCAAAGTATTCATCGCGCTTGGTCACGGTGATTTCCGGCAGCTTCTGCAAAGAAGACAGAGCCATGATCAAATCCACGTCCTCGGTGTTGCGGCCTTTGATATATTGCAACAACGCGACCCCGCCCACGAGCACGTAATCGATTTGGCGTTGTCGCAGTAGCGCGAACAACTGCGCCACGGCTTGCGGCAAGTTCTCGCTGTTCATAGGCAACTCGCTCCAGTTTTGCAAATTGAACACGCGCGCGTTCTGAATGACTTTACCGATGTGGATGCTAGGATGATTCATTTCAGAAATCCTCGTCGTCAGCCGCTTTGATCTCTTGCGCGACGAGCGCTTTCCATACGCTCATCACACTTTCACTCGCGCCCAAAGCTTGCAAGCGTTCTGCAACTGCACCGGCTTCTTGTTTCAGCTCGGGAAAGGTCAACAAGAGCATGGCCAAATCGCGCCAATCCGTGCCAGCTTTGGGCTTGTCGCGGCGCTGATGATACGCGATCACTTTGTGCGCGAGCAGTTCCGCGGGCGCCACGACCAAAACTTTTGCGATGCGTCTCGTCGCAGGCAAAGCTTCGACCGGCCGCACATCAACCAAATGACGATTCTTGGGTTTTTGCACTTGATAGAGTCGAAAGCCTTTTCCCTCTTCCAACTCACGAATACGAAGCGCAATATGAAACTGTTCACGCAGATGATCCCGCAGTTCTTTTACCAACTCCGCCGCGCGAGTTGAGAGCAGATCGACATCTTGCGTCATGCGCGGCTCATCGACATAGGCATTGACCGCCTGCGCGCCAAACAGAGCGGCATCGTCGCGACCGCGCAGAAACGCTAGCACGGCTTCTTGAATCGTGGCGAGTGGCAGACGTTCGCGCGACATAAATTCTTGGAAGGTTAAAACTCCGGCGCTGATCATATCGTTGGCTAATAATGAAATCGATGTTCTCCAGCAAAAAGAAAAGGCAAAACTATTTCCGGCAAAACGATTAGAAGAATAGTCTTGCCGCGAATTGCTTTGTCTTATTGTTGGCGGCGCTTGCGCGTTGTGCGCGTTGCAGCTTTCTTTCGGCCACGACTCGGCCGCTCGAAATTCACGCGCACAATGTAACTGACGATGCGTTTGCCTTCGATCACTTCTTCAAAGTACAATGTGTCGCTCGCCGCGTGTTTGTGACTGAAGACGACGTAAAATCCTTCCGCAAGGCCTTCCGTTTTCAAATACTCCGCCAACTGTTGCTTGCCTTGCTCAAAGTAGCTTTGATCCGTATAAATCTTGGTTTCGATCACATATTTCTTGTCGCGCAAGAGAATCAAAATATCCGTGCGGCCTCGCCCCGAGGGAACCTCGACCAAAGTTTGCCCGCCTAAACGCTCGATAAAAAAATTGATGAAGCCGTCCAGCGAATAATGCCACGCGGACTCGCGCAGGTTCTCGGTGTCGAATGCGCGAAAGCCGCGCTTGGCAACGTATTCCACGTAACGCTGCAAGATCGCGTTGAGGCTCAAGCCCTCCGCGGTTACGTAATCTTTCAGGTTTTCATGCACCGAAAGATAGTGACTGCCTTCGCCGTTTATTGTGGGGCGAAACGCGGTGATCAAGCATTTTTTATAAAGGGGGACGGCAATATCAACGACGCCCTCGACGTTCTCGACGACACCGTGTGCGGATAAATAAGCGATCTCCGGCTCGTGCACCGTGAACGCAATGGGATTACCCGAGAACAGCAGGCGCAGCATGAAAGCTTTCTTTTCGCGCGCCTTTTGCACGATGTTGAGAATGTTTTTGTCGTAGCGTTCGGTGAGAAAGTGTTGCAGCGCGCGATAATAGGCCGTCATCGTAATCGGCAAGCTCTTGTCCGGCACGACCGTTTCAACCAAGTATTCGCACAGCGCGCACACGAGCCCCGGCTGGCCGTTGGTGTCGTGCGCAAGGGCGCGAACGACCTCTGCTTCGAAACGCTGGCCGCTCTCGGAGACGTATTGCGCAATCAGCTCTTCAACTTCCTCGCGCGTGAAATAGGGCACGGCGAGTTGATCAACAATATTGAACGGCGAAGCCGAGGACACGACAAGCTCGGCGACCGTGCTCACGCCCACCAGCATCAAAGCGTGCAAACCGTGAAATTGCTTTTTGTGATACATGCTCCGAAACGTGTGGAGCAACTCGCTCAAAACGGAATTTGGTATGCTTTCAAACTCGTCGATCACCAGAACGACGCGCTTCTTCTTCAGTCCTTCAAAAACGCGTTTGAGAGAAATCTGATTTTGCACGGTGACATCCAATTCCAGTCTGCGACTGGATAATTCCTGGTGCATTTCATGATTCAACGCTTCATAAAACTCCTCGCGGGAAAGCGTTTTCATGTTTTCCAAACTGATCCAAAGCGGCAAGAAATTTTCCTCGCGCTCAAGCTCGGCGAGCAAGAGTTGAAAAAAAGTCGTCTTGCCCGCTTGCCGCGGAGCGAAGAGGGTAAAGTATCTTCCCGCGCGCACCTTTGCTAGGCCTTGGGCCACAAGACCGGGCCGCAAGAGCGTGTAATGCTCTTCGGGATTGCAAGGGCCGAAAGTGTTAAAGCGTCGCATGGCCTTATTTCTCCAACTGCCACTGCTGCAATGCATTCAAAAAATCATAGCGCGTCAAATCATAATGAATCGGCGTGACGCTCACATAGTTGTGGCGAATGGCGCCGTCGTCGGTGGCAAGGCCTTCGTCGATTTCAACTTTGGTGCCGGTGAGCCAATAGTAAACGTGATTGCGCGGATCGATGCGTTTGTCATACCGATCATTGTACATCTCCGCGCTCATGCGCGTGATCGCCACGCCTTTAATATCGACCTCAGGCACATTGGGCACGTTGATGTTGAGAAAAACGCCTTTGGGCAAACCGTGCGTGAAAATTTTGTTGACCATATTCGCGGCGAATTTCGCGGCGTAATCAAACTGCGCATCTTTAAATGTCGTGAGCGACATCGCAAACGAAGGAATGCCGAGAATCGTGCCTTCGGTCGCTGCGGACACGGTGCCGGAATAGATCACATTGATGCCCGTGTTCGAGCCGTAATTTATGCCGGAGATGACGAGGTCGGGCTTGCGTTCGAGTAGCGCAAAGTAGGCGATCTTCACGCAATCCGCGGGCGTGCCGGTGACCGCGTGGCCGAAAAATTGGCCGTTCTTTTCGAAATCAAAGACGCGCAGCGGATCGGAGATCGTGATCGCATGTCCGACCGCGCTCTTCTCGCTGACCGGCGCGACTACGGCAACCTCGGCGATTTCGCGAATGGCGAGATAGAGCGCATAAAGCCCCGGCGCGAAGATGCCGTCGTCGTTGGTCAAAAGAATAAAAGGTCGTTTCATGAAAGCTCACTTCCTACGAGCGGCGTTGCGGAAATTTTATTGCGGAGTTCGACTTGCTCTTCGCGAAGCATGCCGTTGAACGCGTCAGGATTGCGCTCCGACTTCGCGAAGATAAAAACGTCGAGCAGCTTAACGATGGTCGCGCGCATTTCGCCGCGCGGGCTGATGAGATCGATGAAGCCGTGTTTGAGCAGAAACTCCGCGGTTTGAAAACCCTCGGGCAAATCTTGTCCAATGGTTTGCTTGATCACGCGCGGTCCGGCGAAACCGATCAGCGCGCCCGGCTCCGCGATATTCACGTCGCCCAACATCGCGTAGCTCGCGGTCACGCCGCCGGTGGTGGGATGCGTGAGAATGGAAATGAACGGCAGGCCGTTATCGGCCAAGCGCGCGAGGCGCGCAGAAGTCTTCGCCATTTGCATGAGTGAGAGCGCGCCTTCCATCATGCGCGCACCGCCCGAGGCGCTCACGATGATGAACGGCATGCGGCGCTGCAATGCCTCATCACACGCGAGCGCGATCTTTTCGCCGACCACTGAACCCATGCTGCCGCCGATGAAACTAAAATCCATCACCGCGAGCACGACCGGATGATGCTCGATTTTGCCGCGACCGGAGATGAGCGCATCGTGCACGCCGGTTTTGCGCGCCGCGTCTTTGAGTTGATCGCCGTAACGTTTCGCGCCTTTGAATTTCAAAATATCGACCGGCGCAATGTTCGCGTTGGTCTCTTCAAAGCTGCCTTCATTCAACAAAAAATTGACGTACCCGCGCGCATCGAGGCGAAAGTGATAACCGCATTTGCCGCACACGGAAAAATTTTTCTCAAAATCCGGCTTGTATAAAATCTCTTGGCAAGATTGACATTTGATCCAAAGCTCGGGCATGTCTTTCTTTTTTTGTGAGACCAAGCCTTGCGTGGCGCGTTTGAACCAAGCCATGGTTTTCCTCGCTCAGTGTTAAAAAGCATCGACGATCACAAGGTGCTCAGCCACGGCTTGGCCGTGGCTTTTTTTACTCAATAAAAAGCGCGCCGGTTTGGAAAAGCTTTGATCGGTATTTTTCTAAACCGGAGGTACCGTAACACAGCTTTGCTAAATTTGAAAAATATCGTAGAGCTTTTGCATTTCACCTCAAGCGTCATCATTAAAAAGCAAGCCACGGCCCAGCCGTGGTTGAGCAGTTTATAGCAACTCTTTCTTCATCAAAATCGCATCTTCGCGGCCGCGGCCATAATACTTTGGGCGCACGCCTTCAACCACGAACCCCATACTTTCATACATCGCGCGCGCGGCCGCGTTGGAATCGCGCACTTCCAAATAAACCACGCGTGAGCAGCGCTCTGCCGCAAATTTGAGCACGTGCTCCAGCAACATGCGCCCAATGCCGCGTTGGCGAAAATTTTCCTTCACCGTGATGTTCGCAATCTGCACTTCATCTACGACAAACCACGGCACAACGTAGCCGACGATTTCATCATTGCGCAATGCGACAAGCGGTTGCGCCACGAGCGAGCCTTCCAACTCTGCGCGAAACGCTTGTTGTGTCCACGGCTCGAGATGGCTTTGCGCTTCGATGGCAACAACCTGCGGCAAGTCGGCGAGTTGCATGGCGCGCAGTTCCAATTTCAAATCAGCGCCCACTTGAGTCTCTTTCATGCTGGTATGCGCGGCGCCACGGGCCCGGTTTCAAAGTCCTGCACGTATTGCGGCTCCAATGCTTCCGCGGTTGTGGTTTCGCCACGCGCCCATTTGATTTGTCCGATGCGCGCCACGAGGCCGCCACTCAATCGTGCGCTTTCGGTTGGAACAATCGCATGCTCACGCAACGCTTCGAGCACGCCGGCTTCGCGTAATGCCGCGAGGCCGTTTCCACAAATCACGCTGCGCGCTGCGAGTGTTGCCGCGAAATCGAAAACTTTGAGCACGCGCGCGTTGCTCTTTAAAATCGGATGCGGCGCGGCGCACGCAAATTCTGCCGTGTAAATTTCATTGCGTCGCGAGGCCAACACTGGAACGATAGAACAAGATTGCGCCGCGTTTGCGGCAGCAAAAGCTTCGGCATGCGAGGCCGCAGCGCTCGCTTGCAACAGCAACGTGCTCACGCCGATCATCGGCTTGTTGTGTGTGAACGCCAAACCTTTCGCGACACTCATGCCGATGCGCAAGCCGGTGAATGAACCTGGGCCCGCCGAGACTGCGATAGCTTGTACCTCGCTCATGCGCACATTGGCAAGCCGAAGAAGCTGTGCAATGGCCTCGGTCAAAACGTGATCGTGAATATTTTTTATGTCGAAGCTGATTTCCGCAATAACGCGCTCCGGCGTGGCGAGGCCGACGCTGCAGATTGTGGTCGCGGTTTCAATGCCTAGTATCAATTCCCCCCTTGAGGGGGGTGTTGCTTGTGTGTGGTTCGTATTCATTCTTGCATTCGAAGAATCAAATAAGCAGCGCGAAACTTTGCATTCCCTCAATCCCTCTTCAAAGATGATATCCGCTCAAGTTCAATCACCCGCGCTTCGGGTTGCTGGACAAAATCAATCATGCTGAATTTGAGTCGCACCGCGCGCGCGGGCAAGAGCGGAGCGGCGAGTTCGGGCCATTCGATGAGCGAGATGCCGTCGCCTTCGAAATACTCTTCACAACCCAATCCCGCAATGGCCTGGCTCGAGGTCAAGCGATAGAAATCGAAATGATAAATATCGCACGCGGCGCCGTGATACAAATGCATCAACGTAAAAGTCGGACTCGTGATTTTTTCCCGCACGCCGAGCGCGGCGCAGAAGCCTTGCACGAAAGTCGTTTTGCCGCTGCCCAAATCGCCGACTAAAAGAAGCACCGTACCCTTGCCGTTCGCGCGCGTCATTGTTTGCGCCACACGCGCTGCCAACGCGCGTGTTTCGGTGGGAGAGGCGGAGAGCAGTTGCAATGACGATTTGCCCGCGAGCGCGGCTTGCAGATCGGCGTCAAGGAGGTCAGGATAGTGAATCATATCATCAAAGCCAATAAACGGATCCTCCGGTAAATGCATCTGCGCATCTGGGCGATAAAACTTGCCGCGCTCACCGTGGGAAAAGTCGTACTCTGCTTTCATAAATTCAACCGAGACATCTGGCTTGCATGACAACCACATCTCACCGCAAAGGCACAAAGGACACAAAGTTTTCCATTCTCTTTCCTTTGTGAGCTTTGTGTCTTCGTGGTGAAAATACCAATCTTACTTCCTCCCGCGCAGCGGCTCCAATTTCACCACGGGCAGAATCATTTCCTCCATCGACACGCCGCCGTGTTGCAAGCTGTCGCGATAGTGATTGAGGTAGTAATGATAGTTCGTCGGATAAACAAAATAAAAATCTTCTTTGGCAAAAAGATAATTCGTGTTCAAGCCGAATGTGGGCAATTGATACGTCTTCGGATCGGCAATAATGATCGCCTGCTTCGCGTCGGCTTTGAGGCTGCGGCCGTACTTGTACCGCAAGTTTGTGGAAGTCTCGCGATCGCCGATGACCTTTGCGCCGCGCATGCCGCGAATGCTGCCGTGATCGGAAGTGATGATGACGGTGTTATCGCGCTGCGCCAATTGCTGCAACGTGCGAAAGAGCCACGAGTGCTCGAACCATGATTTCGTGAGCGAGCGATACGCGGCTTCGTCGGGCGTGATCTCGCGCAGCACTTCGGAATCGCTGCGGCTGTGCGCAAGAATATCAACGAAGTTCACGACGAGCGCGAGCAGCGGCAAGTTCGCGTACGAGCCGATTTGTTTTTCCACTTCGCGCGCTTCGTTTTGGTCGATGATCTTCACATATTTCAAATCCGGTTTGAGCTGCACTTTGAGGCGCTTGAGTTGCGCTTCGAGCAACTCGCGCTCGAAACGATTGAGGCTCGTCTCGTCGTCTTTTTCCATCTTCCAATATTGCGGCAGCTCTTGCTCGATCTCGCGCGGAAAGAGGCCGGCAAAGATCGCGTTGCGCGCATACGGCGTGGCCGTGGGCAGAATCGAGCAATAATACTCGCGTTGTATGCTGAAATACTCGCGCACGAGCGGCTCGATGGTGAGCCATTGATCGAGGCGCAAGTTGTCGATCACCAAAAACACGACGCGCTTATTTTCGCGCAACGGCGGCAACACAAATTTATTCACGAGATCGGGCGAGAGCGTCGGGCTGTCTTGCTCCGCGAGCCACGCAGGATAATTCTGCTCGATGAATTTCGCGAACGCGGCGTTGCACTCGCGCTTTTGATCCGCAAGCGTTTGCCGCAAGCCGAGATTGGGATGGCGATCCAACTCAACTTCCCATTCGCACAGCGGAATGTAGATGTCGAGCCAATCTTGCCAACGCAGCGGATCATAAAGCTTGCGCGAAATTTTGTTGAACTCCGCGATGTAATCGCGCGACACGCGCGCGCCGGTAATCTTGCGCGCATCGAGAATCTTTTTGCAGGTGGAAAGAATCTGGCTGGGATTGACGGGCTTGGTGAGATAATCCGCGATGCGGCTGCCGATGGCTTCCTCCATTAACCGCTCTTCTTCGTTCTTCGTGACCATCACCACGGGCAATGCGGGGTTGAACTCCTTGATCTCCGCGAGCGCGGTCAGCCCGTCTTTGCCCGGCATGCTCTCATCGAGCAAGACGAGATCGAAGCTTTCTTCGCGAATGAGCGCGAGGGCATCGTCGGCATTCGTTATCGGGCGGACGTGATACCCTTTTTCTTCCAAAAAGAGAATGTGCGGACGGAGCAATTCAATCTCGTCATCGACCCATAAAATTTTGCTGCGCGTGTCTGCCATGATTGTTCTGCGTTTTTTTCAAAAAGAAATTCTTTGAAGATAATAGGCAAGTTTGCAGATATTGTCAATTGCAGATTTGCGCGTGAGCGCGTGCGCAGGTGGTTGTTTTTCCCCGAAAAGATCGCTATCATTTCGTCCTACGTCTCGCAACGGAGAAAGAATATCATGTCGTGCTCGAAATGTTCGGCCGCGGCTTCCCGAGGGCGTCGCCGCAAATATTTTAATGTTCGCCGCGCTCTACTTCGCGAACGGAGTCGAGCAGGAAGGATTTTATTTTGCGGTATTGCTGCGCTTGATGTTGGGAAGAAGACAAAAGCTTGGATGCAAAAACTGAAAAAGCGCGTTTTTTGCTTCCAGCAACCCGGCTGGCGACCAGCGCGTGCTCCTTTCTTTTACTTCGACAAGGACTCCTATGGCTGCAACTCTCCTCATTCTGCTCGGCGGCATTATCGGCGTGGGCTTCATCGGCAATCTCTTCTTCGAGCGCACCCGAATTCCCTCTGTGTTGCTGCTCATCGCCATCGGCATCGTGCTCGGGCCGGTCACGCGCATCGTGCCGCCGGAAACGGTGCGCCCGTTTATGCCGTTCTTCGGCGCGATTGCGCTGACGATCATTCTTTTCGAGGGCGGGCTTGATCTCGATTTGCAGCACACGCTGCGGCAAGCGGGCCGCGCGGTGCTGCTCGCTATGCTCTCATTTGTGCTTGCGATTTTTCTCGTGTATTATGCTTTGCTGCTCGGCATGAATGCGCAAGGCCCTGCTGCGATTGCCGTTGCGGCTGCGCTCGCCTGCACCAGCGCGCCGATCGTCATTCCGATTTTAGCGCGCGCCGCGCCCAAGTCGCCCATGCGGCCGTTGCTTGTGGTGGAATCCGCGCTCTCCGATGCGTTCGCGGTGATGGTGGTGTTGGCCTTGCTCGGTTTCGAGCGCGGTGAAATTTCCGGCTCGGTGCTCGCGGGCGAATTGGGCAAAGCCATGCTCATCGGCACGGGCGCGGCGCTGGTGGGCGGCCAGGCGTGGCTCTGGATGCTCAGTCATTTTTATCATCGGCCGTTTTTTTATTTGATGACTATCGGTTTCGTTTTTTTGTTGATGGGGATTGTGGAAATTTTTCACGGCAGCGGCGCGCTGGCCGTGCTCATCTTCGGCATGATCCTCGCAAACGGTGAGGTCATCGTCGGCGTTTTGGGGGCGCGTGTGCGCGCGCAAGTTCACAAGCTTTTGGGCGAAGGCGGCGTGGCGTTGCACCCGCAACTCACCGAATCGCACGCGGAAGTTTCGTTCATGACGCGCAGCTTTTTCTTCGTCTATCTCGGCATGATCTTCCAATGGCCCGGCGCGGATTTTCGCATGTGGCTGACGATCGTGCTGGTGATCGTTGCCATCATCGTCGGCCGCGAAATTGCCGTGCAGCTCACCGGGTGGCTCACCGGCATTTCCGCGACGCGGCGCGCATTGCTCACGGCCATGCTGCCGCGCGGATTGGCCACCGCAGTGCTCGCGGCCATGCTCATGAATCGCGCGACGCAACCCGGCCCGGCATGGGAAACGTTGGCGACTTTCGTAGTGGTGGTGAGCAACTTGTGGATGTCGTTTCGATTGTTGAAGATTCGGCGCACGCTTGAGCCTGCACCGGCCGAAACCCAAACCGTGGAAAAGCCGGCGCAACGTGCCGCGCCCGAAGCGTAGCCGCGACCGGAGAAACATTGGTGCGCCGAGGCGTTGTTCTTCGCTCGCGCCATTGCCTTTGTTTTCAAACCCGTCGCTTTGAAGTCACTGCATGCGCTGGGAAAATGTCGTTTGAGATTTCGGAGACAACATGAGGCCTATGCTAGTTGCGTTGCTCTTGCTCATTTGGGGCGCGGAAAATTTGAGCGCCGCGACGCCGCAACAAGCACGCAGCAAAAGAAGCCGCGTGGCGATTCCGGTGCTGCTCGATAGCGTCGAGGTGTTTATTGCCGTAGGCGCCGAGAGCATCGCCGCGCTCGCGGAAGCGGAAAGAGTAAAAACGATTTTGCGCGAGCTGCGCGCGCACGCCGCGACGCCGGAAAAAATTCGGCTGCGCGAAACCCGCGAGGACGGCTCCGCTTTTATCGTGCTCGACTCGCTCGAAGCGTTGGAGGTGCGCCACGAAAATCGCGTCGATACGGAACTCTCGCCGCTGGCAAATGCGCTGCTATTGCGCGATCAGATTTTGGCAACGCCGGCCGTGTCGCCGCAACCGCCGGCGGCTTGGAATGAAGAAGAGTTGTTGTTGCGGCTTTTGCTCGGCGTGATATATCCGTTCTCGCTGCTGGTGGTGCTGCGCCTCACGCGCACCGGCATTTGGCGTTGGGAAAAGAATTGGCACGGTACCGTGCAGAAATGGCTCGAACGTTTCGCGGCCCGCCGCGGCCTTGACGAAGCCGAGGTCCAGGGCCGGCGCCTCATCGATATTCTCACGGGCATCGAACGCCTCGTGCTCTACGGCGCAGTGTTCGTGCTGCTTTCTTTCACGTGGTTCGCGTTGTTCCCGCAGACGCAGGTGCTGGCGACCGCGCTGTTGGCGCGCATTATCGGGCCGGCGCTAGATCTGCTCGGCGGCACAGCGCGCGGCGTGTTGTTACTGGCGTACTCGCTGGCCGTTGTGCTTCTGGCATATTGGTTGAACAAACAGCTTTCTCAGCGCCGTCTTCTCAGTATTGCTCCTGGTATTCTTGCGGACCCGGTGATTTATTTTCCGCTGCGCCTCGTGATTTGGATCGTCGCACTCTTTTTTATTTTGTTTCCCTATCCCGGCGCGCCCCGGCTTTTTGCGGTCGGGGTGCTGCTCATCGCTTTGCTCGCCACGCTCATCGCGCTGCGGCCGTTGATCGAAGAAATCGCCGCGGGCATTTACCTCAACAGCACACACGCGCTCAAAGCCGGAGACCGGCTCACGCTCAACGACATCGCATATACCGTTATTGCGCCCGGCTTGCTGCACGTGCTCGTCACGCGCGAGGAAGAGCAGCATTGGATTCCGTATTCGCGCGTTCTCAAAGCGGATTTGACGATTGCAAAGCTCACCCCGGAGCGTGCATGAACCACGCGGAGGATCGCAGACTGCGCCAACTCGATCGCGTGGTCGTCGTGCTGGGCGTGTTGGCCTTTGCGATGTTGATCGTGCGCTACGGCTTTCCGGAATTGCACGTTCCGAAATGGGCGGCCTTTGCGTGGTCGGCCGTGTTGCCGCTCGGCTTCTTTCTCGAAGCGATGTATCGTTTGCTGTGGGTGAAAGATCCGTGGAAGTATCTCGCGCAACATCCGCTGCGTTACGTGATTCTGCTGATGATCGTTTTGGAAATTTCCGGCGTGGCCGCGTGGAGCGCGGGTGGCATGTTGGAACGGCGCAGTCCTTCGTTGCTGGTGAGCGAAATTTATCTCGCCGTTTTTTTATTGGGCTTCGTGGGCAATTGGGGCAAAGGCGCAATCCTCGCGAATCGCTGGCTCGCCAATCGTCGCATTCCGGTGCTGGCCTTGCCGGCGATTACGTTCGCGCTGGCGATTGTCGCGGGCGCGGCGCTGCTCGCGTTGCCCGGTTTTCATCGCCAACCGATTTCTTTTCTCGACAATCTTTTCACTTCCGCTTCGGCATTGTGCGTCACCGGCCTTGCGGTTTACGATATTTCGGCCGCGCTGAATCCGCTCGGCCAAGCCGTGCTCGCATTGCTCATTCAAATCGGCGGGCTGGGCACCATGACGATTCTCGGCATGCTCGCGCTATGGCACGGCGGCGCATTGACGCTCGGCGAGCGCGTCGCGTTTTCGGAATTGGTGGGCGGCGTGCGCCTCGTCGAAACGCGACGGCTCATCGCCACTGTGCTCAAAGTGACGTTGCTGGTGGAAGCATTCGGCGCGCTGGCGTTTTGGCTGCTCTGGCGCGACCGACTCGAACACCCCATTTTGCAAGGCGCGTTTCATGCCATCTCCGCGTTTTGCAACGCGGGCTTCGCGTTGTTCCCTGACAGCTTCGCCTCGTTTCGCAATGATCCGCCGACGTTGATCATGCTCATGCTGCTCATCTTCCTCGGCGGCGCGGGCTTTCCCGTGACCGCAAACTTGGCGAGCGCGGGTTTCAGCAGAATTTTTCCGTGGCTGGAAAATCGCCCGTTCCTGCGCGCGGGCCGCACTGTGCTCGTTGTTTCCGGCGTGTTGCTCGCGCTCGGGGCATTTTTGTTTTGGCTTGATGATTGGATCAGCAAAACGCCGCGCACGTTGTTTGATGCGCTCTTTCAATCCGTCACCACGCGCACGGCGGGCTTTCAAGTGGAATCGCAATTGCGCTTTCACACACTTGGCCTCATTGCGACGATCATGCTCATGATCGTCGGCGCGGCCCCACAATCCACCGGCGGCGGGCTCAAGCTCACCGTGCTCGCGCGGCTTTTCAAAAGAATCGACCCGCGCGACGATGCGCCCTCCTCGCGGTGGCTCGTGACGTTCAAACCGTTTCGCCTCGCGCTGCTGCTCACTTCGCTTTATTTGCTCACGGGCGCAGCCGCAACGCTGCTATTGATTTTCACCGAAGCCTTGCCATCGCGCGAATTGTTGTTCGAAGCTTTTTCCGCGTTGGGAACCGTGGGTCTCACGCGCGACGTGACGCCGCAACTCTCCACGGCTGGAAAATTCCTCGTCATCTGTTTGATGTTCGCAGGCCGTGTGCTCTATCCCACTTTGGTGATGCGTCTCATTCGCAACCGCCGCGAAGGACATGATCCCGTGCCGTGGGCGTGACTCATAAAGTTAACTAGACTGTGTCGAGATCAACGTTGCGCGAAGGCGCGCTCCTTTTCGCCACGAGCATGAGATTTTCATCGCACCAACTCACGCGCTCCGGATTGGGAAACTCGCGCCGTAAGTTTTGTTCAAACGCAGCTAATGCGAGGTTAAATTCGGCTGGCGTGTATAAATCCAATGTGGAATAATGCCGCTGCCGCGCTTGCTGCAGCAAACGATTCATTTGTTCGCGCCGACGATATTGAAAGAGGTGCAGCCGCTCAATGTGCAGACCCGAGGTGGCGGCGAGCAAGTTGTTCAGCTCGAACAACTCGAACAGCCGGTTTTCTTTTTCATAAAACTGTGGAAAATATTTGCCCCAAATGTTGCGGCTGTTTTGGCTGCGCGTCCGCGTGTAAATAAACAAACGCCCGCCGGGTTTGAGAATGCGCGCGGCCTCGTGCAGAAAAGCTTCGATCCGGAAATGATGAATCGCGTTGAACGTAAACATGCAATCCAAACTTTCCGAGGCGAGCGGCAAAGCGCGGGCGCGCGCGCGCAAGACTTGCAAGCGCGGCGCGTATTCCCGCAAATCTTCCCGCAATACTTGCAGCATGCCTTCGTTATCGTCAACACAAACGAGTTCCAGCCTTTCTTGCAAATGCTCAAACAGCAAACGATCATACCGGCCGCTGCCACAGCCGATGTCCGCGGCGCGCACCGAGTTTAATTTCCCTAATTTTTTGACGACATAACGCACCGGCGCAAGATCGGTGGTGCGCAGCCGGGTATACTTGGGGGCGATGCGGGAAAAGTGTTCATAGGCTGCGTGCATGGACAAGCTCCTTTCCGGTTTGAAGCGTTGAGAGATGAGTGGGCGTGCGCGGAGTGGACGCGCTCAAAACAAACGAGCGAGATCACGCCTCGTGTCAGCACGCGGCCTCGGCCAGCCAGAGGAGGAAATCTTGCGTTTCATGCGGACCAGCGAGGTGAAATTTCGCCGCGGTTTTTTGCCCGGCGCCAATCTTCACGGTGACGCCTTCTGGCAGCGCAGCAAAGGCGTCTTCATCGGTCACGTCGTCGCCGCAGTAAAGCGCGTCGGCGCTGCGATTGCCTAATTGCGTATTGATCCAAGACAGGGCCTTGCCTTTGTGCCAATCGACGCGGGGCCAAATTTCAAAAACCATGTTGCCGTATTTCAAGCGCAAAGACTTGTGCGCGGCCACGGCTGCGGCGACGAGGCGGCGCACCTCTTCGTGTTCGCTGAGCGCGACGCGGCGATAGTGAATGCTCGTCGTCAAGCCTTTGTGCTCCACCTCGGCGCCGGCAATGTGGGTAAGATGGGCCGCAAGACTTTCGGAAAGCCGTTGCAAGACGTCACGCTGTTGGTCGGCTTCGGTTTTAATGAAATAGAATCCCGGGCCACAGATTTCCAAGCCGTGATTGCCGGCATAAATCGGCCCTTTCCATCCGACGCGCGCTTTGAGGTCGGAAAGCGCACGGCCGCTGATAAACGCCAAAGCTAGTTTGGGATGCTGCGAAAGTGCGATGAGCGCGCCGCGGGTGAGCGGCGGCAACTGTGCTTGACCTGGAGTTGGAACAAGAGGTGAGATCGTCCCATCGAAGTCTAGTGCAACGAGAAAATTGGGGGCGGCGGCGAAACGAGCGAGCATCTCATGGCGATGCTCCCACAATGAGCGCGTCATGAAGACTCCTTTCTTTGGTTGCGCCGTTGGATTCGTGCGTGCGCAAATGCACTGTGCGAATCGGAAACGGAATTTCGACGCCCGCGGCGCGGAAGCGTTTGAAGATGCGCTTGCGCAATTCGTGTTGCGCGAGATACTGATCGACAAATTCCGCGACCTGGCAAATGAGCGTGAAGTTCAGCGCAGAATCGCCGAACCCGGGAATGAGACGCACGAACGGCCCCGGCTCGGCGAGCAAACCGGGAATATCGCCCACGCCCTTTTGTGCTTCTTCAATCAAGATGCGCTCCACTTCTTCCACGTCGCTGTCGTAGCTGACGTTAATGGGAATGAGCAGCGACATGCGTTTTTCCGGCAAATGATAGTTGGTCACAATCGCTTGCGCGAGTTTGGCGTTGGGAATAATGATAAGATTGTTTTGCAGCGCTCGAATCGTCGTATTGCGCCACGTAATGTCGGTGACATACCCTTCTTCGCCGCTCTCAAGTTTGATGTAATGGCCCGGTTTGATCTTGCCCGAAACGCTGACGTAAAATCCCGCAAACAAATTCGAGAGCGTATCCTGCAACGCGAGCGCGACGGCCAAGCCGCCGACGCCGAGCGCGGTGAGAATCGGCGTGATCGAAACGCCAAACTGATTGAGCAACACCAGCCCACCCACGGTAAACACGCTCGCGCGCGCCAAGTTTTCCGTCAAGCTATTCACCGGCAATGCACTGTCCAGAGTGTTGCCGTAAATTTTGACAAGCTGACCGACGAGACGCGAGGCAAAGATCATGAACGAAATCACCAGCAGAATCAGCAAAGCCTTGCCGGCCAGCGCCGTAATGCCTGCGGGCAGCGCTGAAAACTGCACTGCCAAATGTAGCGCCAAAATTCCAACCCAAAATGCGAAGGGCCGCTGCAACGCCTCGAACAAAACATTGTCGGCGTGCGTTTGGGTCTTTTCGACCCACTGCCGCAAGGCTTTAAAGAGTTGGCGCTTTGCAAGGACTCCGAGCAGAAGCGTGACCAAGAAGATGCCCAGCGACAGCAACACCTTCCCTGCAAGGAAGAGCATAAGATTCTGAATAGTGGGCATGACCATGGCTTACACGTTTTCCGGAAACTCGAACTTTAGCAAATTAGAAATGACTTTGCCGGCCCAGCGATAAATGTTGTTATCGGCCACCGCAGCCCGCATTTTTTGCATACGCTTGCGGCGCTCGCTTTCCGGCATCTCTAGCGCGCAACGAATCGCTTCGGCGCCTTCTTCGATTGCAAACGGGTTGATCAACACCGCTTCGGTTAGTTCGCGCGCGGCGCCGGTGAATTGGCTCAAGATCAGCACGCCGTCTTCATCGAAACGGCTGCTCACGTATTCCTTGGCCACGAGGTTCATGCCGTCGTGTAGCGAGCTGACCACGCAAAAGTGCGCCAGCCGGTGCAGCGCCATCATCTCCGTGCGCGAGCAATGCTGCTTGTGGAAAAGGATCGGGCGCCAAGAGTTTTTGCTCCACTTCCAATTTATGCTTTCAACGAGGCTCTCCACCTCGTCGTCGAGTGCTTTGTATTCTTGAATGTGGACGCGGCTCGGCACGCCGACTTGCACGAACACGAAGCGCTCATGATACGCCGGATATTTTTCGAGAAAGCGGTCGAGCGCGCGCAAACGCTCAGGAATGCCTTTGGTGTAATCGATACGGTCGATACCAAGACCGATAAACTCCGCCTCAAGCCCCAAATCTCTTTGCCAGCGTTCCATCGTGTCCCCCACTGCGATGCTGCGCGCTTGCGCTTGGTGTTGCTCAAAATCAATGCTGATGGCGAACGGCCGTATCGCGGTGGTTTTACCGTTGCGGGTGACTTCGAAACGCTCCTCGTCCACTTTGGCTTCGAGCTTGCGATTCACGGTCTCCAAAAAGTTTTGGCAATGATAGCGCAGATGAAAACCCAAAAGGTCGTTGCCCAGCAATCCCTCCAGCAGTTCTTCTTTCCAAGGGAAGGCGCGGAAGGTTTCGCTGTTCGGCCACGGAATATGCCAAAATTGGGCGACGATAAGATTGGGGTTGCGTTCTTTCAACAAACGCGGCAGGAGCGCGAAGTGATAATCTTGAATGAACACAAACGCAGGTTGATCCCCGGCCTCTTCTAAAACGGCCTCGGCAAAAATTTGATTGACCGCGCGATAAGTTTCCCAATGCCTCGGATCGAACACCGGTCGCGTGAATACGATATGGCACAGGGGCCACAAGCCTTCGTTCGAGAGGCCGTAATAATACCCATCTTCTTGTTCTTTCGTGAGCCAAACCCGGCGCAAGGTATAGCTCGGATCTTCGGGCGGCACGCGCACGTGAGCGCTACTGTCCACGGTTTTGCGATCGGCATTGCCGCTGCCGTGCGCCACCCACACACCGTCGCACGCGCGCATGACCGGATCGAGCGCGAGCGCCATGCCGCTGGCGGGTTGCACACATTCAATGCGGTTTCCGGCAAAGCGATGAATGTACGGTTCACGATTGGCAACGACGATGAGTTTATGATTGTGCAGCCGGTTTGCAATCAATTCGTGCAATGCTTCTTTCGTCCACATTTTGACCTCCTGTGGGTTTTGACGCTTTCAAGAGGTGTATTCCCCGGATTGGTTGATCCCACTCTGAAGCGCCCTCTCCCGTTTACGTTGTTCGGCAATACGAATAACTTTGCTATAGCAAAAAACAGCAACGCTGATAATGCTGATCCACGCCAGCGAGATGAAAATCCAACCGGCAGTGTTGAGGCCATGAACCGCTGCGGGGTTCGTTTGCGTCAGAATGAAACTTGCGCTGGACAAGAGCATGAAGGATCCTTTCAGTTAAGGAGAGTATGAAAACCAGCTATGACAACGTGGGGTGAGCGCGGGAAATGCCAGAAGACTGCTCGGCGTAAGAGCTTATTGCGCAGAGCAATGAGGTAAACGATTTAATTGGTTCTAGACCAGTGCATCAGAACAACGAGCAATAACAACATTCCGAGGAGGAAAATCGCGACCCAAATTCCATCCACCGTTTTCTTTTGTAATTGCTCGAGCCGCTCTCGGCCTTCCTGCGATATTTTCTCCGGGGCGTTTTTTGTTTTGCTCATGTGAAAGCTCCGATCTTGAATGTGAGGCGAGGGCTTGCCCTCGCATACCTCTTCGACCGCGGCACTTGTGGCAGCCGAAGTAGGTATGGGAGGCAAGTGTAGCCAGTTGTGAAATCCTTTCAAAAAGGAGCGCAGCCACTGTATGAAGGTTGAAGGAGGAAGCGTCATGGCTGCGTTCCTTGAAGCAGCCGTTCCATGGCTGAACCACGATAAGCCTTCGAGCGCGCGAAAGCCAGTTAGAATGCTCTAATGCTCATTAGAAATTTCTAATACGGAAGATGCGAAGTGCGCAAAGGAAGGGTGTGTGAGGAGAGGACGAGAGAGGCTTGCAGTAGGGAAAAACCTCATGGCGCAAGCGACAACCGAATTTGAAACGTCGTGCCGCGTTGCAACTCACTCTGCACGCTGATCGTGCCGTGATGCGTTTCCACAATCCAACGTACGAGCGCCAATCCCAAACCCGCGCCTTGAGTGGAGCCATGCGAAGCGGCGCGATAAAACGGGTCAAAAATTTTCGCAAGCTGCGCAGCCGGAATGCCCGCGCCCGTGTCGGTGAAACACAACACTGCTTCGTTGCCCTCGACAATGCAGCTTAATGAAATTTTGCCATGCGTCGGTGTGTGTTTGATGGCATTGTCGAGTAGATTGAAGAGCATTTGGCGAATGCGCAACACGTCGAGGAGGACGCGCGCCTCAGTGTTTTCTTCCAACACAACAGCAATGTTTTTTTCTTCTGCCAAGATTCGCGCCTCTTCATGAAACTCGCGCAAGATGGCGCTCAAGTCATACGGGGCTTTTTGCAGCTTCAACGTGCCCGCTTGCATCGTGCTCAAGCTGAGCAGATCATCGACGATGCGATTCAAGCGCAGCATTTCGTCATACGTCGAAGCCACGGTTTGATGCAACGCTTCGGCGCCGACTTCGGGGCGGAGCGCGCTTTCGAGTTGATTGCGCATCACCGCGAGCGGCGTGCGCAGCTCGTGCGAGGCCAGAGAGGAAAAGCTCAAGGTTTGGCGCATGCTGCCGCGCATCTTCTCGATGACTTCGTTGATGCGCGTGATGAGCGCTCCCATCTCGTCCTTCGTGCGCACCGCGACTTTCGGCAATTCTTGATCGAGCGGCTGCTGCAAAAGCTCGTCGGCATAACGATTCAAATCTTGCAAGGGCTGCATAAAGCGCGATACGAGGAACATGCCGCCGGCAAAGAGCACGAGCAATGCAATGGGAATGAGCAAAACGAACGAAGAGGAAATTTGGTCGATGGCGCTGTTGATGTCCGTAAGCGGATAGCCGACGTAAATTTCATGGAGCGAATCTTTCGTTGCGAACAAGCGCAACGGCCGCGCACGAAATTTTGGAATCGTGATCGGTTCGAGAAACGCCTCCTGCCCTAACGGCCGCAATTCATCGCGCTCCAAATCCGAAGAGCGAAAATACTCCGCGCCCGCCACCTCGTAAATTTCGATGAACTCCTTGCGCGGACTGAGAATGCTGCGCGTGTCGATCTCTTTGCGAATTTCCTCGTCGGGCAAATCTTTCGTTTTGTATGCTTCCAACAACGTGTGCATCCATTCGACCTCGCCGCGCAACGAGTTATCGAGATCGGCGTAGAGCGAATCGCGAATCACTTTCTCGCTCGCCACGCGAAACGCGACGAGCGTGGTGAGCACGACCACGCTGTACCACAACACGATTTTGAGCCGAAAAGAAGAGAGCATGCGCCTCACTCCGCTTTGAGCAAAAACCCTTCACCGTGAATCGTTTGAATGAGCTTGGACGAAAAACCTTCTTCGATCTTCTTGCGCAGGTAGCTCACGTACACGTCCACGATGTTCGTGCCCGTGTCGAACGTATAGCCCCACACTTGCTCGGCAATGCGCTTGCGCGTGAGAATTTGATTCTTGTTCCGCATGAAATATTCGAGCAGGGCAAACTCCTTCTGCGTGAGCGTGATTTCTTTCTCTCCGCGTTTGACGGTGCGTTGCGTGAGATCGAGCGTCACCTCGCCGGCTTGCAATACCGTGGTGCGCGTGAGGCCGGTGCGCCGCAAGATCGCATCAAGGCGCGCCAACAACTCGCCCGAATCGAACGGCTTCACGAGATAATCGTCCGCGCCGAGTTGCAAGCCTTGCACGCGATCCTCCACTTTATCGCGCGCGGAAAGAATCAACACGGGCGTGGTGTTGCCGCTCGCGCGCAATTCCTGCAAAACTTCCAAACCGGATTTTTTCGGCAGCTTGAGATCCAAAATGATCAAAGCAAACGCCTGCGCTAACGCAAGCTCGCTCGCCGCGACGCCGTCAAATGCCAGCGTGACGCCATAGCCGGCAGCAACGAGCTGCGCTTCAAGCGAATGCGCGAGTTTTTTTTCATCTTCCACGACGAGCAGATGAATTTTCGTTTCGAAGGATGACATGAACGTTTCTTCAGATTTCAAATGCGGTCATCAACTTGAGAAAAGGCCATGTCGGAGGAATCTTTTTAAGCGCTCGGTGTTGCCTCCAGTGTTTAGAAAGATTCTTCCGAAATGACACGCCCCGGGCGCGTTTACTTTCCGGCTTTGGTTGTCAAACTTTGTTTGGCCCCAATAGATTTTTCTTGAACAAGATAGCGTTTGCGTATTCAAAAGCAATCGCGCTTTATGCGGCGAAAAATGCCGTTGCTCCTCTACCCAAAAATGTTTAGCTTTTTCGAAACGAAAAACCTTCCACCAAACTTTGGATCGCGCGAATGAAGCAAGCCATGACTCTCACCGAAAAAATTTTGCTGCAACATGCTTTGGGCTGGCCGAAAAATTTTGTGCAGGCCGGCGATATTCTCACCATCAGCGTGGATTGGACCATTGCCAGCGAACTGGCCTGGAACGGCATGAACATGACCTATGCCGCGCTCGGACGTCCGCCGTTGTTCAATAAAGATCGTTTCTATCTCGCGCTCGATCACACCGTGGATCGCAACACGCTCGCAAACGATAAGCGCACGCAAAGCCTCGTGCAGCTCTCGCGTTCGTTTGCGCAAGAGGCGAAGCTCAAATATTTTTACGATGCGAATCAAACCATCATGCACACGGAGTTTTTTCGCCAGCTCGTGCGACCCGGCGAGATCGTGCTCGGCGCGGACTCGCATACCAGTTCGCACGGCGGCATGGCGGCGCTCGCGATCGGTCTCGGCGGCGCGGACATCGTGGCCGCGATGGTGCTCGGTCGCACGTGGCTGCAAGTGCCCGAGGCGATTCGCGTGCATTACGCCGGCAAGCTCCCTTTCGGCCTCACGGGCAAAGATGTGATTCTCAAAACGCTCGGCCAACTCGGGCGCAACACTGTGGCGATGGAACGCACCGTGGAATTTACCGGCGATCACATGGAAGATTTTTCCACGGACTTTCGCTTCACCATTGCAAACATGACCGCGGAGTTTGGCGGACTCAACGGCATTTTTCCCGCGGATAAACAAACGCAGCACACGCTCGCGCAACGCCGCGAGGCGCAATTCCGCGAGGGCGGTTGGTGGTTCGCCGCGGATGAAGGCGCGCATTACGTCGATAGTTTTGTGATCGATCTCAACGATCTCGCGCCGCAAGTGGCGAAACCGTTTTCGCCGGATAATGTGTGGAGCATCGCGGATACGGTCGGGCAAAAACTCGATGGCTGTTTCATTGGCGCATGCACGACCACGCAAGAGGAACTCATGCTCGCCGCGCTCGTTTTGGAACGAGCCATGGCCGAGGGCCGTCGCCCTCAAGCGAGCGACAATCGCATCGTGGTGCCGGGCAGCATGGAGGTCGCGGAGAATTTGCAGCACGCGGGCTTGCTCGAAATCTATCGCGCCGCCGGGTTTCGCATCAACGAGCCAGGGTGCAGCATGTGCCTCGGCATTGCGAGCGACCGCGCATTGCCCAACGAGGTGTGGCTCTCATCGCAGAATAGAAATTTTCACAATCGCATGGGCAAGGGCAGTATCGCGTGGCTCGCTTCCGCGGCGACGGTTGCGGCCTCCGCGTTCGACATGCAAATTGCCGATCCGCGGCCGCTCCTCGACAAACTCGACCGCGAGCGTTTGCGCCGCATGCTCGCTGCGAAGAATCATTTGCCGCCGATCATTCACACGCAGCCGCAAACGCAAGGCGCAAACGGCAAGGTGCAAAAGCAAACGCATGTCGCTGCGAACGCGCCCGCTCGTATTGTAGGCAATGCGCAACTCTTCGGCGACAACGTCGATACCGATGCGATGATCCCCGGCGAGTTTTGCCATCTCTCCGATTTGAAAGAGATCGGCACGAAAGCATTTTATCATGTGCGCCCGGATTTCGGCGCGCGCGTGGCGAGCGGCGAGAATATCGTCGTTGCGGGCGAGGGCTGGGGCAGCGGCTCGAGTCGCGAGCATGCGGTGTGGGCGCTCAAAGGCGCGGGCGTGACCGCGGTGATTGCGAAGAGCTTTGCGTATATTCACAAACGCAATCTCGTGAACGAGGCCATGCCGTTTCTCATTGTGCGCGAAGAAGAGTTTTATCTCGCCGTGCGCGACGGCGCGACGCTCGAAGTCGATCTCGCCGAGGGCGTGGTGAAGCTGAACAACAAACTCTATCTCGGCACGCCGCTGCCCGAGGTGATGCAGAGCATCATTCAAAACGAAGGCTTGGTGCCGGATGTGAAGCGGGCGTTGGCGGAGCGATAAAGCAAGCTATACTCATCGCGTTTTGTTTTGTAAGTCATTCCCGCGAAAGCGCATGCGCGTCAACCGATAGCGATTGATTCCCCCCTTGAGGGGGGCCAGGGGGGTGTTGGGCGATTGAAAATGCCTCTTAAAGTTGTTCACGTGACCAACATCCCCCTGAATCCCCCTTCAAAGGGGGACTTTCTCTCGCGCTGCGCGCGTTCGGTTGATGCGCATGCACTAAAGAAAAACTTTGCGGGTTCTTTGCGTCTTTGCGTGCGCTTTTGATTTTCCTTTGGGCTGCGACTTGTTCGCGTTGTGAAAATTGACGATCAAAATCGGCGATCAAGCACGTGCCCCCGGATCGAGTCATTCAGAAGAAATCCCTTTAAGCACTGGGCAATATCGCCGGCGAGTAAAAAGATTCCTTCTGAATGACAGCTCGTGGAGAGATTACCGCTTTTGAAAGTCAAAACTCCTAAGCAGATTTTTCAAACAAGCTGCAAGTAACAATGGCAACTATGCAACCTCTCAAAGTCTTCCTCTCCTCCACCTATCTCGACCTCAAAGACTATCGCCAAGCCGCGATTGAGGTGGTGAATCGCTATCAATGCGTGCCGCTCGCGATGGAATTTTTCGGTGCGCAGCCGGAGGAGCCGGCGCAAGTGTGCGATAAAGAAGTGGCCGCGTGCGATATCTTCGTCGGCATTTATGCGCACCGCTTCGGCTTCGTGCCCAAAGGCAAGCAAGAATCCATCACGCAGCAGGAGTATGAGCTTGCCAAACGCCTCAACAAGCCCTGCTTTTGTTTCATCATTTCTCCCGAGCACGCGTGGCCGCCGGCTCTCATCGAGTTTGAGCAACGCGCCGCGCTCAATGCTTTTCTCGACGTGGTGAAAAAAGAAAAGGTCGTGGAGTTTTTCAAAGAAGGACACGACTTCGCGAGCAAGCTCACCTCCGCGCTCGGTAAATGGCTGGCACTGAGCAACCAGCAACCAGCAACCAGCAACCAGCAACCAGCCACAAGCATCCAGCAACCAACTCTTCATCCCCCGCGCGCCCGCGCCCTTCATCGCGCATCCGTATCCGCTGCCGCAGCATTTTACCGGACGCGAGGCGGAAAAAGCCATGCTCTCCAACTGGCTGCACAATGCCGCGGAGCCGATGCTGGTGCTCGAAGCCATTGGCGGCATGGGCAAAACCTCGCTGAGCTGGGTGTGGCTGCAACAAGAAGTGCTCGCGAAAAATGCCGAGCTGGAGGGCGTGCTGTGGTGGTCGTTTTATGATGAGCCGTTCGAAACGTTTGCGCAGAGCTTGTTCTTTTATCTCACCTCCAAAGAAGTGAAAGTCGAACGCGGCGCGCTCTCGGACCAGCTCAGTTTGCTGCATGCGATTTTATACAACAAGCGCTTTCTGCTCATCCTCGACGGGTTCGAGCGCGCGTTGCGCGGTTATAGCGGCATGAGGGCGATGTTCATCCAAGAGCCCATCGACTCCGCTCAGGGTGACCGTCGTACAAGGCCCAGTCATGCTGAACGAAGTCGAAGCATGACGGTCGCAGAGCAAGAGGAGCGCCGCTTGCGCGAGCCGGTGCATCCGCAAGTCGGCCAGTTTTTAAAACGCCTCGCCGCGGGCCGTTGCAAAACGCTGATGACCACCCGCCTATTTCCCGCGGCGTTGGAAGAAGTGGCCGGTGTGCGGCATGAGCGCTTGGCCGGACTCTCAGCGAGCGACAGCGTGCGCTTCTTCCGCAGCGAAGGCCTCACCGGAACGCGCGCGGAAATGGAGCGCGCCGCCAACGTTTATGGCAACCACCCGCTCATGCTCAAGCTGTTGAGCACGGCCCTGCGCCGCAAACGCGCGAAGGACATGGCTGCGGCCTTTCAGTTAAATTTGATCGACCAAGCCGAGCCGCAGAAAATTCTCGCCATGAGTTTCAATTTGCTGAATAAAGAAGAGCAGCAGATTGCCGCCACCGTGGCCGTGTTTCGCAGCAGCTTTGGTTTTGTGGCCGCGCATGCGCTCTTTCCGAAAATGCCCGCGGACAAGCTGTGGGAATTTTTGCAAGGCTTGCGGCAGCTCGGCTTTTTGTTTTATGACGAAGCCCACCAGCAATTTGATTTTCACCCCATCCTGCGTTCGTTTCTCTACGATCATTTGACCACACGCGACGCCGTACACCAAGCCGCAGTGGTTTATTTTGAAGCCCTGGCTGCGCCGGAGAAAGTGGTGACACTCGCAGACCTTGCGCCGGTGATTGAGCGCTACCATCATCTGATCGGCGCTGGCAAGTTTGATAAGGCGTTTGAACTCTTTAAGGATAGATTGGCAACTCCACTTTATTTTCAGCTCGCCAACTATAATTTGCGTATTGAGCTGATGCGCGCTCTATTTCCTGAGGGCGAGGATCACCCGCCACGTTTGCAGAAAGAAGCGGCTCAGGCGTGGACGTTGAATTCATTGGCCAATTCCTACGCACTCTCCGGCCAGCCGGCGCAAGCGGTGCCGTTGTTTTTGACGGCGGTTAGGTTTCCAGAAAAATCTGATAACAAAAAGAATCTTGCCAGCGGTCTCGGGAATGTCGCTAACATGGCGCAAATCTACATCGGCCAACTCTCCGCCAGCGCCGCCCATTTGCGGAAATACATTGTGCTTTGCCAGGAGATCAAGAATGAGTTCGATGAAGCCATCGGCCATCAAGAATGGGGACGTGTTTTGGCTTATCAGGGCCAATGGCAGTTTCGCCCGCAAGCAAAGCGCGACGCGGCTGAAGAAACTAGCACGACGGAAAGTGAATTGGCGAAATCTACAGCATATTGGAAATCACAAAATGATCAACAAGGGCTTAGCATGGACTCGTTTTATCGCGCCCTTGCCTTCCTGCTGCAAGCTCGCCTGTCTTTCTTTCAGCGTGGCACAAAAGAGAACGCCGGCCAGCTCGCCGTGCAAGCGCTGCAACAGGCCGGCGAGGCATTGGCGTATGCGGAGAAAGATGCCGAAACAGACGCGCCCACTCCTAGGGATTTCGTCCGCGCCTACTGGCTGTTAGGCGAGGCTCTGTTGCAATGTCTTGCCGCCAATGCCTCGTTGCGCGAACAAAAACTCGAAATTCATTTTTACGACGAGCCGTTTCAGCAAATCACCGAAACGCGGCGGCTGCAAAAAGACAATGCCCTGCACGTGGCGGAACGCTGTTTGAGCGAGGCCCTGCGCCGCTGCCGCAGTGTAAATTTGGTGGAATCGGAGCCGAATTTGTTGCTGGCATGGGCGAGGTTGGAGTGGCAGAGGGCGAAGAGCGGAGGGCTGAGGGCAGAAGCAAGTTTAAATTTGGTCGAAGAACACGTGAAAGAAGCGCGGGAGATTGCGGAGAGAGCGGGGTATCGTTTGGTGTTGGCAGATATTCATTTGTTCTGCGCGGAGATACTGTTGGAATTGCGGGAAACCGTCGGGGCACGCGGCGGTGTAGAGACGGGCCGGCGGCCCGTCTCTACCGGTGCGCCAATTGCCCGAACCATGTTCGGGTTATCCATCGAACAACATCTGCACAAGGCCAAAACCTACGCGTTAGATGTTTCGGAATATGCGCATCTCTATCAATCCTCCGATCCGCATTTTTACGACAGCATTCCCGAGGCGGCCATGCTCAAACGCGGCATGACCGAGCAAGAGCGCATCGACCACGGCTATTGGGTCGCGTATCAAATCGCCCTCGCGCTGGAGCAGAGGCTGAAATGAAATTTGCGTCGGTCATGCTCAACCACGGCTTGGCCGTGGTTTGCACTTGATTGCGATTGAAGGGCATGCCACGGCCAAGCCGTGGTGGAGCAGAAACGCATTACCGAATTTGGAAGTCAAAACGCATGAGGGCATAGGCGTCAACCGCACGCGTGCAGCGCGAGAGAAGTCCCCCTTTGAAGGGGGATTTAGGGGCAATACCGTTCATTTAAGGATTTGAATGGCCTCACGAAAGCTAGTTGCGGGTTGTGGCCAACATCGGTGTTGCTCCCGTTTCAGCAAGAAATTCGATATTTTCCGCTTGACCACGCGCGGATTACTTCGACGGCGACGCGGGGGCAATGGTTCATTGACAATGTCTTGCAATAGTCGTTTCAACAGCAGGGGACGTTGTTTGGGCGTGGTCTGTTGAAATTGATCGACGGATTCACAAAGTTTGCGCAGCGTCACAACAAAGCTGATGCGATCAGGATCGACGCCCGCAAACAGCGCCGCCTGTAGCCGCAAAGCGCAAATGGCATTAAAGGCCACCAGCAGCGCATAGAACTCTTGAATCACGCCGAGCGGTGTGCGGCTGCGCAAAGGCACGCCTGCGGGGCGTTGATGGGTTTCCATTTCATCGATGGCAAGCTCAATCTCCCAACGCTCATGATAAGCGCAGATCAAATCCAACGCCGGGGCGAGATCGGGATCCAACAGCGAAGTCACCAACCGATGGACGACGCCGTAGCCGGGCCGCTTGGAATCGCTGATGGTATATTCCAGAACGCGCACCAACATTCGCACCCCGGCCTTTTTGCGGCGATAGTCCGAAGGATAGAGGTACGCGGTGTAGCTGCCATCTTTGAGATACGTGATCGGTTTGAGCGTCATGTGTCCGCCGACCCGCGCCAGAAGCTGCGCGCCGCGCTTATGCACGATGCACTCGGCCATCTCATAGCTGAAAAAACCGATGTCGATCAGCACCAACATTCCCGGCACAACCGAGCGCAACAGACGCAGCCCGCCGAGGCGTTCGCTGGTATGCAAAGGCCAAAGGCCGGCGTCGACCACCTTGTGGGTGCAACATTCACTCAGATAAACCACTTGCGCTTGCGGAAAGGCGCTGCGGCCACGCGCCGTCGTGTGCCGCCCAAAGTAGGCGAGATTTTCGGGCGTATCCGCCAACGTTTCGGTGGCGCCATCAATGGCCATCAAGCGCAGCCCAAACAAAAAGGCTCCGGCCACGGACAAATCGGCTTGGGGTTGAGCGGTTTGATGAAACAGCGCGACCATGGGCGCGATGCCCAAGCGAAAACGTGCAGCACACAACGCGCTCTTGCCCGGGAGTTTGAGATTGGGATCGGGCCAAATATAGCGCAACCCTTTCACCAATTTGCTCAACACATGTTGATACGGTTCATCCGTAAACAAATTCAAAGCGATACAAAACCACATACAAAAAGCGGCGCTCATTTTACGGCAACGTTGCTCGCGCTTCCCGGTCTGAGCTAAAACTTTATCAATGAGCTCATCCGAGAGCGCCGTGCTCAACGTCGGAATGTTGACTTCATCCGCAAACCGAGCAGAAGCATGAAGCACTTGCAGTTTGAATCGCATCGGAGGATCCTTGTTTTGGTATGCGCAGCCGAACCCAACATACCAAATTTTAAAAACGGAGCCATCCTACTATTTTTCAAAGAACCAGTGCGCTTAAATGAACGGTATTGGATTTAGGGGGATGTTGGTTGCGTGAACAATTCTAAGGGTATTCGCCGCTCATACAAGCATCATCCGCTGGCAGTAAAGTTTTAGCCGCTTGAAAAAAGACCCGATTTTCATATGGTCATTCCCGCGTCTTTAAGCGGGAATCCCTTTGTGGCGACCGTGGATGCCCGATGAAAGCACTCGGGCATGACGTCTTCATTTCACTAAATATTTTCTGCGGGCAACAACAATAGGAGACTCACCATGCCTCATCTGCTTTCCGCCGCAGATCGCGTTTTTCAAGCGGAGTTTGAATCCTGCACGTTTCCGCCGGCGCGGTTCAACCATCGCGAGCATCTGCGCTTGGCCTACGTGTATTTGGCCGAGCATGACACCGAAACCGCGTGCGACTTGCTGCGCACGGCGTTGCAAAACTTCTTGCGGCATAACGGCGTTCCGGCTTCGAAGTATCATGAAACCCTCACGCGCGCGTGGATCATGGCCGTGCGCCATTTCATGGAAGCCACGCCGCACGCCGAATCCGCGGAGACGTTCATCGCTCAAAACCCGCGCATGCTCGATTCCAAAATCATGCTCACGCATTATTCCGCAGAGGTGATCTTCTCCGAAGCCGCGCGCGCAAAATTTGTCGAGCCGAATCTCGATCCGATACCGCAATATGGCCGTTGAACTTGAATTTTAAACTAACAATTTCGCCCGCCATCGCCTGATGATGAATCATCAGGCTAGGAGATGCAAGCCCCGTGAACGGGGCTACCGCCCTACGGGTGATCAGCGATCTTTAGAGCGCTTCCACCTTTTAGCCTGATGCTTCAGCAACTTGATCAGCCCCAACGAGCCGAAGCCAAACCGGAAAACCTCATCCGCCGAAATTCGCCGAAGTCACCGAGTGTCGCCGAAGCAAGGCTTTTTTCAGCGAAGCTCGGTGTCTTCGGCGTCACTCGGAATGGTCGCTCATTTTTTAAATTCGCGTTCATTCGCGCCTATTCGCGGTTTAGAAATGGGTAAGTTAATTCATCGGCTTTCTAACTTCATCTCACAAACCCGTTCGGAGGAACTATGCCCAAGAAAGGCACTGTCGTACTCGATCCCGGTCACGGCGGCAACATGGAAATCGGCGGCTCTTCGGCAAACAATGCCGTCAGCCCCAGCGGCGTGTTGGAGAAGAACATTGTTTTGCGCGTGGCGTTTTTGATTCGCGAGGAATTGCTGCTCGCAGCGAAGCAAGGCGGGCACAGCCTCAAGGTCGTGCTCACGCGCGAGGGCGATGTGAACTTGGGACTTGCGCAACGAGCCGCGGTGGCCAGCGCGAACAAGGCGCATTTGTTTCTCAGCATTCATTGCAATGCTTCCACGGGACATACGGCGCGCGGCGTGGAAACGCTCGTGCGGCCGCAATCCGCGGGCAACAGCAATTATGCGGACGATAAAAAATTCGCGCAGTTGATTCAAACCGCGGTGTTCAACACCGTCAAAAAGTATGATCCGAACACAAAAGACCGCTTGGTGAAAGATCAAGTGCTCGGCGTTTTAAAAGACGAGCACCTCGGGCCGAACGTGCGCGCGTGTTTGGTGGAGCTGGAGTTCATCGATATCAAAGCCGTGGATGAGCTGTTGAACATCGGCGAGAACGCGCTCGTGGTTCTGCGCGACATTGCGAAGGCGATGGCCAATGCGATCATCGTCGCGCTGCCGAATGCGTAGTTGTTCTGCCCAAGACGGAATAATTTTTTAATCATTCTCCAACCACTATGCTGCGGGCTAAAGTCTACGCCAGTTATCAGACAAGCTGAAAACCGGAGCCTTTGCGGGCAGCACACGGATCAAAAACGCATGCGGAAAAAAGCTTTGGGCTTTGCAATGTGAGCTTTTGATCTGTGTGTGGCCGCGAAACTTTTAGAATTTTATTCTGAGTTCGCTTCTCTCATTCGCATAACGACAAGCTCCCGTCTCTCCCGTGGTCCGCAAAATGTCCCGCGGCCAGCACCGGTTTTGTTCCGTTTAGTACAGCGCGCTCGCGTCAAGCTTTGACCGCATGCTGCGCAAGTTGAACTAAAACTTGCGGGAATCCGCCTCGTTGTCTATTCTCCCGCCTATTCTCAACGGCAGCATAGCCTTTGCCTTATCATGGGCAACGATTTTGACCGTCATCCTAATTGGCTGTGCTTTCATTCATCAAACCCAGGAGTTTTCATGAAATCCCAAACACGTTTTCTCGTCGTGCTTTTGTGCGCGTTCGGCTTTTTGAGCCAAGCGGTTTTTGCGCAAGACGTCACTGTGGTCGAGTCCAGTTCCGATGCGGCAGACGGTTTGGATCTGCAAGCCGTGGCCGAGTTGTTTAAAGACGCGAAAGATTTGGAAGAGTTTGAGAAGTCGCTGAACGATCCAGAGATCGGCGTTAACAATCTCGATCTTGACGACAACGGGGACGTGGATTTTATTCGCGTGATGGAAGAAGCTTCCGACGATGCGCGCGTGATCGTTCTGCAAGTGCCGCTCGGCGAAAACGAATTTCAAGACGTGGCGACCATTGAGGTGGAGAAAAAGGGCGAGGAAGATTACGACATGCAAGTGCGCGGCAACGAGGTGATCTACGGCCCGGATTATTACATCGCGCCGGTGGAGGTTCACGTGCATCCGTGGCCGATCTTTGGCTGGCTCTATCGCCCGGTGTATCATCCCTTTCGCTCCGCGTTCTATTTCGGCTTCTATCCGAATTGGTGGCATCCGTGGCGCGCGGTGCATGTGAATGTTTATCGCACGCGCACGGTGCGCTTCACCACGCGCGCGACGTTTCATGTCGCGCACACCACGCGGGTG
The DNA here is from genome assembly GCA_041918175.1 of bacterium. Taxonomy (GTDB): domain Bacteria; phylum Zhuqueibacterota; class Zhuqueibacteria; order Zhuqueibacterales; family Zhuqueibacteraceae; genus JABWAN01. The sequence goes on along the minus strand of JAYRWE010000098.1, from coordinate 5,987 downwards.
ACGCGCGTCACGAAGGTGAATTATCACGCGCATTCTTCCACGCTGGTGAAAAAGCAAACGCACGTTTCGCGCGGCGGCCACGAGCGGACGACCACGGTGAAAGCCGGCAAAATTGAAGTGCACAATCCCAAAACCGGCAAAGAGACCACGGTGAAAGGCGTGAAGAAAACCACGAAGACCGAGCACGGCAAGAAAACCACGGTGAAAGCGAAGAAGACGACGCACCACGACAAGCCGAAGAATTAGGCGCAAAACGCAACCCCATTTTTTAGAGCCGGACTTGCAGAATCTCAAACGATGTTCATGCAAGTCCGTTTTTTTATCCACCCCAAAAGTACAAGGTTCATCTCATGAAGCCAACAATTCAATTGCTGCTCGCAGCGACAATTCTGTTTATCGCTGGCTGCAAATCCGAAGACAGCGTCACCGATCCAACGCCCTCGGGCTATGTTGTCGGCAAGAACCGATTTACGACGCAAGTTGATGGCGACACGCGCGAGTATTACGTACACGTGCCGGCAAGTTATTCCGGCAATACCGCAGTGCCAATGGTGTTTATGTTTCATGGCAGCGGCCAGAACGGCGAGCAATTCTACAACATCTCCGGCTGGAAAGAAGTGGGCGAAAGCCAGAATCTTCTCACGGTGTTTCCTTCGTCGTGGAGTTACTGCATTATCGAGGATGGCGTTACAAAGACCGAGACCAAGTGGGCGGAATATCCGGGCGGTATCCAATTTTGTGCGGGCGTCGTCGCGAAAGACGATATCAAATTCGCGCGCACGATGATCGCCGAATTAAAGAGCAAGTTCAAAGTGGATGCGAAGCGAATTTATGCCGTCGGTTTTTCGAACGGCGGGAAATTCAGCGCGCGCTGCGCAGTGGAGTTGTCGGATATTTTTGCAGCTACGGTTTCCAGCGGCGGCGGTGGCGCGTTGCCGAACGACACGACATTCACGCCCGTGCGCTTGCTGCCGACGTTGCTGCAATTCGGCACTATAGATGAAAAACTTCTCAAAAAATTGGGAGTCGCCGGCCCGCTGCCCATGAATTTTGCGACGCTCTTCTCAACTTATCCCGGGCTCTATGGCAGTTTGCCCAAGCCGTTTATCGACACTTTTAAAGAGAACCCCGCAACGTACAAAGTGAGCGGCGATTCGACCGTTTATCTTGCGGCGGATTACACCGGTTTATCGGGCAATCCCAACAATGTTTTCAAACTGGTGGAGGTCAAAGGGCTGGAGCACGAATATCCCAACGGCGTCAATCATCCGCTCAAAGGCGCGGAGCTGAACTGGGCCTGGATGAAGAATTACACGCTGCCGTAGCGAAGTGAATGAATTGAAGCCGGACTTGGGCGCGGCGAATTTTCTAAATGAGCAAACTCTCGCTGCCCAAGTCCGGCTTCGCCCAACGGAGAATTTATGAAACGTTCAACATTGTTGTCTTGGCTCGTTCTTGTGCTGATGAGTTCTACGGTTTTCGCCCAAACCAACGTGCGCGGCTGGTATGCCGAGGGGCAAGTGTGGATCATGTGGGACCTCGACAACAACCCGCCGGAGACGTACGGCATTTTCAGCAGCGCGAATCCTTTCACCAACACAAATCAAGCGCAGTTCACTGGCCGGCTTTATGAAGAAGAATGGACGCCGTATGCATTGCGCACGCAAATTGTGGCAACGGCAAATTACACTATTCCCAACAGCAGCGGCGGCCGTTTCACGTTGCCCGCGAATACCGGATTGTTCGTTGAAACCGTGCATGAAAACGGCGCGAAGCATTATGCCGTGGTGAAATGGGGCAACACCGCGGTCACTGCGAACAATCTTTCGTCGCGCATTGAATATCGCTTCAATGTGAATGAGCCGGTGCAAGCGCAACCGCAAGGGACAACGACGCTCGCATCGGGGCATAAATCAACGGCGTATTACATGTGGGCCGATGGCCGCGATAATCATTGGGAAGGCCGTCCGGATTTTCCGATCATGGCCAACCGCCACAAGAACGGCATGCCGAGTTTCTTCGTCGTGAGCGAGGCGAAAAATTTGCCCGCGGGAAAAATTTCCGCGGTGCATTGGCTGCACGGCGGCGGCGGCACGGCGCGGCAATCTTTGCCCACCGGCAGAGTATCGATCAACATCGAGCCGCAGGACGGTTTGCTCGTCGCGCACAATGATGATTTCATGCGCAAGGTTTTATTCAACAACGTTCCCGTCATCATCAAAGAAGAATCCAATTCGTGGTGGTTCGGCTGGGCCAAAGGCTTCAATCCGTTTGAAGTGACGCCAAGCACGCCGGCGAATACCGACACGGTGATCAATTACACGCAGCGGCGTTTGCTGTGGATCAACGATTGGCTCATCAAAAACCGCAACGTCGATGCCGAGCGCGTGGCGATTCAAGGCCACAGCGTCGGCTCGGCCGGCACGACCGCGCTGGCGAAAGCGTTTCCCAATGCCTTTGCGACGGCTTCCATTTTCAACAACGGTTTCGGCGGACCGACTCCCGCGGATACCAGCACGGATTTTGGCGGCGGCACCTCGATTTTGGGAACACAGCAACAGAATCTTCCCACCAATTTGCGCAACGCTCGCGGCGAGGCCGTGCGCGCTTTCCACGTCTTCGATCTCAGCACGCCCATTGCGAGCACGCGCGATATGGCCCTCATGCGCTCGTGGCACGGCAAGAACGACGACAACGGCACGATGGAATGGGATGCGTTCGTGGTGGCGGAATATCAGCGCGGCGACGCGAACGCCTGGGGCATGCAGCTTTTTTGGGATGAACGGCCGCACGGATTGGAGGGCATGAATTTTCATTGGAGCATGGGCCTTGGCAATTTGCAAACCGAGCGCGACGACGTGGCGTATCAAACGCGCTATCGCGCGCATCAATCCTTTCCCGCGTTTTACAATCATCAAAAATATCCGGGCGCAAACAAAAATCCGGGCGACGGCACGAAAGGCACGGGCGCGAACGGCGTGGGCGATGATTGGGGCAGTTTCGGCGGCTATCATGATTGGGGCGTGAACTCGATTGTCGACACGCCGGGAAGATGGGAAGTGGTTGCGTATCTCATCGGCCAATCTTCGCACACTGTTGACAACTCACCCGAGGCGAATCTCACTTCCGATCTCGCGATTCGCAAGCCGCAGCAATTTTTGCCGAAGATTGGCAAGCAATTGCAATGGTCGGTGACGCGCCTTTCGAACAATCAAGTTTTGCAAAGCGGAACGACAACCGTTGGCGCGGACGATTTGGTGAGCCTCACCGGCATCACGATTTTTAAAGACCCGGACCGCGTGCGCATTCGCGTGAGCGATCCGACGGTGGCAGTTGAAGAAAGAAATTCAGAAACGTTGCCGACAGATTTCAGTTTGTCGCAAAATTATCCGAATCCGTTTTGGAGCGGAGCGACATCCCGCTCTGCGGGAAATCCTGCGACTGTGATCAGTTTTCAGTTGCCCGTGAGCAGTCTCGTGACGCTGAAGGTTTTTGATGTGAATGGCCGCGAGGTGGCGACGTTGATTGATGGTGAGATGAACGCGGGAAATCATACGGCGACGTTTTCGCCAAACGATTTAGCCGGCGGGATTTATTTTTACAAACTCACCGCGGGCACATTCTCGCAAACGCGCAAGGCGCTTTTGATCAAATAATTTGGAGGAATGTTATGAAATGGCAAATACGTTTAGTATTTCTGGCGATGAGTGCTTGTCTCATTTTCAATGTTGAGCATACTTTTTCTCAAAAGAAGTTTTGGGAATCAACTCAAGGGCCTTTCGGCGGCTCTTTCCGCATTTTCGCCGTCAACAGCCGAGGCGAAATTTTTATCGGTGAAGGGTCTGCTATTTTTTGCTCCACCGATCATGGCGCAAGCTGGACATTGGCTTATAAAAACATTTTGAACATCAACGCGCTTGCCCTTCATCACAATGGGGAATTTTGGATAGGATTAAGCGGGATCGATGGAAATGGCGGCGGGCTATTTCGCTATCGCGATGACGGTGGAAGTTGGATGGAAGTTTATGCCGGTTTGCGGCATATGGATGTTATCGGGATTTTCATTAATCCACACGGGCATCTTTTTGTGAACACATTGGATCACGGCGTTTTTCGTTCCACGGATGACGGCAACAGTTGGACGCCCGTTATGGCCGGCATGCCAAGTCCCGCGGTGCTTGCCATTGCTCCGAGCGGACGCTTGTTTGGACGAACAAATGATGGTCTGATATTCTCATTGGACAACGGTGATACCTGGCGCATGAACAGCTTGAAAATATTCGGACTCAATACTCTTGCGATCAATTTCGTCGGACACATTTTTGCCAGCGCCTTTAACGTGATTTATCGCTCCAACAACGAAGGTGAAACGTGGTCGCGAGTTGATTCGACGTTTGGCCGATCTTATCGGGATTTTGCTTTCGCCGCGAGCGGGGAAATCTACGTGAGCTCGAATCATGGAATTTTCCGTTCTATAGACAACGGCGAAACTTGGAGGCGGACCGGAATGAGCGAAGTCGAGGTTGGAAAACTCGGCATCAATACACAGAACCATCTTTTTGCCAGCCTTTCCGGCGGCGGTATTTTTCGTTCGAAAGATAAGGGCGAGAGTTGGATAGCAGGGGGCATGGGTACAGTCGATGTGCTCTCCTTCACCTTCAATAAAGACGGACAACTTCTTGCGGGCGCGCGTGGTGGCGGTATTTTTCTTTTGGCGCAGCAGAACAATAATGAATCAATCTGGCTTCCGTCTTATACCCCCGGGGAAGGCGTGAGCGGAAGCATCCTCACATTTGCAACAAATGCGCACGGCGAAATTTTTGCCGGCGCGTCGCGTTCTTTTGGTTATCGCGGCGGCGTTTATCATTCCACGGACAATGGCCGGCGTTGGAAAGCACTCACCGCTGGCATGATCTCAACCTCGGTGCGTGCGCTCGTCTTCAACGCTAACGGCCATCTCCTCGCCGGAACACGTGATGGCGGCGTTTACCTATCCACTGACAATGGCAACCAGTGGCAGCCAAGCAACACGGGCTTGACGACGACTGACATTCGCGCCCTGGCAGTTAATGCAGACGGAGACGTTTTCGCTGGCACTCAGAACAAAGGGCTTTTCCGTTCTCACAATCATGGCGCTGTCTGGTTGCCCGCCAATACCGGTTTGGCCGATACGACGGTTTATACGCTGGCGAGTAATTCGCGAGAGCATCTCTTTGCAGGAACTCCCAACGGCGTGGTGCGCTCCACAGACAATGGCGAAACGTGGCAGTCAATCAGTGCCGGGCAGATCGATCATCTGGTCTATTGTTTTGCCATCACGCCAAACGGCCACATTTTTGCCGGAACCGTTGCAGGCGTCTACCGCTCCGTAGATAATGGCGACCAATGGCAACCCGTCAGCGATGGCTTACCCGATAACAGTGCTGTACAAGCACTCGTGATCGACACGGACGGTTATCTTTTCGCCGCCACACGAATGGGCGTGTTTCGCAGCGCGCAAGTCACAACGCATGTCAGTGAAACCTTCACCGATGCACCACAAACATTTCACTTCGAGCAAAATTACCCCAATCCCTTCAATCCAAATACAGTCATCAGTTTTCAGTTGCCAGTACACAGTCACGTGACGCTGAAAGTGTTTGATGTGAATGGAAGCGAAGTGGCGACGTTGGTTGATGGTGAGATGGCGGCAGGAAAACATAATGTTCCGTTTGCGCCGCGCGCGACAACAAGCGGAATTTATTTTTACAAACTCACCGCGGGGAAATTTTCGCAAACGCGCAAGGCGGTTTTGATGAAGTAAAAATGTAGCGCAGGCATCTTGCCCAATGTCACTAACTTTTTGCGATCTGGGCTTTGAGTTGTTGGCGATATTTCTTCCGCGCTTTCTTGCGATCACCGACAAGATACGGATATGTTCGTGGGCGCGTGCGCACCGCGCGTGGCTCCAATCGCGGAACTTTGCGCTGCGGCAGCTTGCATTGGCG
>JAYRWE010000097.1:0-15891 GCA_041918175.1 bacterium | reverse complement strand
CCCAGATCGCAAAAAGTTAGTGACATTGGGCTTCCAGCTTGCCTTCGTTTGCAGACTGGCAGCCCAATGTCACTAACTTTTCCCAAAAGCATAGGCAGAAAAATGAAGGGCAGAAATATAAAGCTCTACGTTATCTAAAAACGTTCAAACGAAACGTCATCAGCTAAAATTTTTCTGTCTTTGCTTTTAAATGGTTTTGCCGAAAATCGTTTTGCGTTTCTGAAAAAGTTAGCGGCATTGGGCTGGAAGCCTGCGCTACGACAAATCAATTTTACCTCAGAAAACTTTCAACGAACGCCATCATTCCATCACGCGCGCGACGGGGTACAACAGCCATTGCGCGTCCGCGAACGGTGTGCGACGATAGAGCCATTGCACTTGTTCCCATGCGTTCTTCGCAAACAAGGAGTCGGTTTTAACTTTGTTATCGAACTCTGCTTTCAAGCTCGCATTTTCCGCGAGCATGCGCTCCGCCATGGGCTGCATCACATAACTTTCTACATACTCCGTGGGCGACATCACCTCCATAAAAAATCCCCATTGCCAAAAAGAATCTTCAGCGCCGGGTTCGAGCAACATCATCGCCAGCGTGCCCAACGCTTGATCCGTGCTCACGCGCATTGTGCCTGTGGGAAAAGTTTGTTTGTGCCGCTCCAGTTGCGGTTTGGCCGTTACGGGCACGCGGCCTTCAAATGGTTGCCGCGCCAACTTCGCGTCTTGCATGTGATACATTTCTACTTCAAGCTCAACCGACGCAGTGAGGCGCTCCATTTGAATCCCATGTGCGGCAAGGCGCGCGATCACTTCTTCCCACGCGGGTGGAATCAAATAGGCACGCGGGCGGCGCACAATTTCCGCCGGCTCATTCGCCATGACGAGAGGAATTTGTCGCTTAAAAATTTTTCCGGTCCATTGCACGTATTCGCTGTTCGTGATCGGAGACGATTTCACGATCGGCTCCACCCCGAGAAATTCGACGCTGCGCGGTGTTGGCGGCTGCGGCACGCGCCACGCGAGCGGCACTTCCGGCGCGCGACGATTGCGATCCGCGGTGATTGCGGCGCGCAGCTTTTTGCCCTCTTTGCCCAACACGCGCAATGTGCTTTCCAACAAAACATAAGTGCCGAGCACGCGCTGCTTGTAAGGTTTGAGCGAATGGTTTTCGATGAGCACCGTCGGCAAATGTCGCACGTCGCCGTAGCCGTTCGAAAAACGCGGCGACGCAGTCCATCCAAACAAACCTTGCTCCGGCTTGCGATCATCAATAAAATTGACGAGCGGTCCCGGAATGTGTCCCATCGCCTGCAAATCCCGATTCACCGCGGGCGTGAAATAATCGTCGAGCCACGTACCAATTGCCGGCGAATAGGAGTGGCGCTCGTTATAGCCGAACGTGATGTCGTATTGATAATCCGCACCGTCGGTGACGTGAATATCCATATAAAAATCGGGATCCCATTCGGTGAGTGCGCGCAGCAATGCTCGCATTTCGGGCGCATCGGCTTTGGCAAAATCGCGATTGAGGTTGAGATTGCGCGCGGTGGTGCGCCAACCCATTTCCGTAGGCCCGCGTTGATTGATGCGATTGAAGGCGGAGAAACGCTCGTGCCCATCGACATTGAAGATGGGCAGAAAGAGCAAATTGGCCTGCGCGAGAAGATCGCTCTTTTTGTTCCGCGCGGTTATATCACGCAGGAGCATCATGCCCGCGTCTTTGCCATCGATTTCGCCTGCGTGAATACCCGCCTGTGCGAACAACGTCGGCTTGCCCGTGGCGCGCAAAGCTGCGGACGTAAACGCGCGCTCTTGCGAAGCAATAATCATCCACAACTCGCGGCCTTCTCCACTTTTGCCGAGTGAAATCATTTTCAACTGCGGCGAGGCCGCGACGAGCTTTTGCAGCCAGGCCATGGTTTCCTCATAACGCGGCGTGCGTTCAAAGTTGCTGCGCTCCACCGGCGTTATCCACGGATCGTTCGGCGCAACGGCGAGCGCTTCGCTTTTGCCTTGCCACGGCAAGAGCGGCGGCAGAATCGCCTCGCGCGCGGCTTTGTGCTCTTGCGCAAACAATGCGAATGAAGTGAGTGCAATAACGCTACTGCAAAACACGACGATGGTGTGACGATGCTGCATGGTGCTCCTCCTTGAGTGATCGAAAGCAAACGTCATTTTTTGCCAAAATAGCTGTGCCTGAGCATTTATCAAACTTGTTTTTCACCAAACAAATTCACAGTTTCCCGACCCCGCGCAAGAATGGATGTTTTTCCCTCATGAGCTTTCAACGATTGGAGTCGCGCATGTTTCGTGCTTTCAGCTTCGTGTTGGTATTGCTGTGCAGCGCAAATGTTCTGGCGCAACCTGGAGCCACGTTGCCGTTCACAGTTGAGTTGGAGCAAAGCAATTTTCGTAATGCGCCCGCGCTACATTCCGTGGCGTTCGCGCGTGCTGCGGGCAAATGGCTCATCGTGTGTGGCCGCACAAACGGCCTGCACGGATTCAATCCGGCTACGGGATTTCCGACGAACGGCGCCAATGATAAAATCTGGGTCGTCGATCCCGCAACACAAGAGGTGTGGTCGGCAAGCGTGTCGAGTTTGACGAACACGTTGGCCGATCCGCTCCGCAGCACCAATCCGCAGTTTTATCAAGCAGGCGAGTATTTGTACATTGTGGGAGGTTATGGCCGCGACAGCGCGCGCGATCGGTTCGTCACGTTCAACACTTTGACGGCGATTCATGTAACGGGCATGATGGATGCCATCATCAACAACCAAAACTTGCGCCCGCACATTCGACAGATCACTGACGAGCGCTTGCGCGTAACCGGCGGTGAGATGCGTAAGATGGGCAGCGAAGCGTTTTTGGTGTTTGGCCATAATTTCGACGGCCAGTATTCGCGCAATCAAAGCCCGACATTCACGCAAACGTATACCAACGAAGTTCGCAAATTTCAGATTCAAGATGACGGCGTGAATTTGAGCATAACCAACTATACCGCATTCATTGACCCGACGCCAGAAGAATTTCATCGTCGCGACTTGAACGTGGTGCCGTTGGTTCGCCCGAACGGTACGCCCGCGTTGGCAGCATATGGCGGCGTCTTTCGTCGCGAAGTTGATTTGCCGTTCTTGCATCCGATTTATATCGATGCCAGCGGCGCACAGGTGGATAGCAGCTATGAACAGCTCATGAGCCATTACACCTGCGCCAATGTGGGAATCTATGATGACGCGCGCCAAACCATGCACACCACATTCTTCGGCGGCATCAGTTTGAATTATTTCGATGAAGCCAGCGGCAGCGTGCGTGAAGACGAACTCGTGCCTTTTATCGACGACCTCACCACACTCTCATTAGATGCGCAAGGCCGTTCGCGCGAAACAATTTTGCCCACACGCTTGCCGGCATTACTCGGCGCGAACGCGGTCTTTGTGCTGGACGAGCATGTGCCGGTTTATGAAAACGAAGTGATCAAATTGAGCAACATTACGACGCGCACAATGATTGGCTATCTTTGGGGCGGCATCAAAGCTACGATTCCAAATTTCACGCCAAGCGCCGCAAGCGAGATGGTGTTTAAAGTGTACCTCACGCCCAACGTCACACAAGCGGTCGCCACTTTGCCGCGCGAACATGGATATGAACTGTCGTTGGCGTATCCCAATCCTGCGCTTTCGCGTTCGCACCTCAGTTTACGGCTGCAACGCACGCAACGTGTGACGGTCGAAGTAATTGACATTCTCGGGCGTCAGCTTGCAATCTTGCATGACGGCTCCATACCTGCGGGGCAAACGCAAAGCTTCACGTACAAGGCACACTACCCCGTGCGCGGCCAGATTTTCTATCGTGTCATTGGCGAAGATTTTTCCGTGACGAGGAAAGTATTGGTATTGCCCTGATTCGCCATACGAGCAAATTTTTTTGAAGGGAAGAAAGTCGATGCAACTTCTCGAATACCCGGCAGTGCTGCAATCATTTCTCGCGGAAGTGCGTGTGCCGGCGCTTGGCCCCGGCACGCCCAACACGAAGCTGCGCGCTTCACTCATCAATTTGGATTTGAATGCCGCATTCGCGCCGCATAAAATCACCAACGCAGAAATGGCGCGCGCATGCCATGCCGGTCTTTTGCTCTATCATGACCTGCTCGAAGAGTCACACACGATCAGCCAGGGCATTGCGAGTAGCACGGGCAGCTATTGGCACGGCCTCATGCATCGTCGCGAGCCGGATTATGGCAATGCCAAGTATTGGTTCCAGCGCGTGGGCGCGCATCCGATCTTTGCTGAATTACAAAAGGAAGCCGCGCAACTTGCGGCAGCGAGCACGCGCGAAGCGGCAACTGATTTTTTGTTGAGACAAAAGCAATGGGAGCCGTTTGCGTTTATCGATCTCTGCGAAGCGTGCGCGCGCCAGCGCTCCAACGCGGAGAGACTGTGCCGCGAGATTCAACTCTGCGAGTCGTGTTTGCTGTTTGACTATTCTTATCGGCAAGCGATTGGTGCGCGATGAAAGAGAAGACAGAATATAACACTGCCCTCAACGAGGGAATGTCTCGTGTGGCGTTGCCAGCGACGTTGGCCTTGCTCATCGGCGCCGTACTTTTTCTTCGCGCGCAAAATCTCTCCTCGCCGTTTTATTATGATGAAGCCGTGTATGTGAATCTCGCGCAGCATCCGTTTCACAGTGATTTCTACGACGATCCGATTTTCTTTCGCCATCCGCCGTTGCATTATTTGTTGCTCGCCGTTGTGGGCAAGCTCGCGGGATTTTCCGAAACGGCGATGCGGTTGCCTTCGTTGTTCTTTGCGGGAGCAACGGCGTGGTTGCTTTATCTCCTCGGCGTGCGTCTCTTTTCGCGCACAGTTGGTTTTATCGCCGCCGTGTTGCTCACATTGAATGTCTTGCAGCAGCAATATGCCGAAGCCGCGACGATGTATGCGCTGCTCGCCTTTGCCGTGACCCTCTGCGCTTACGGTTTCGCGCGTGAAAAAGAGTGGCTCATCGCCGCGGGATTTTTGGGCGCAATTTATACGCATTACTTCGGTTTCTATCTCGCGCCCGCGCTGGTGCTGTTTTATTATCATAAATTCGAAGGCGATTGGAAGCGCATCGCAGGTCGTGTTGCGCTTTATGCGTTGGCTTATGCGCCATGGCTCGTCATTGCCGCGCAAGGCCTCGCGTTCCATGCCAATCGTACGAGTGGGTTGCGTTGGTGGGATTGGCATGCGGTGCATGCCGTGCGGCAAATGTCGTTGCTACTCTTCGGCGCGGCTTTGGTTTTCATGTTCACGCATCGTCGTGAGCGCAAGTTGCAACCGCTGTTGCTTGTGTGTGCGTTTTATGTGCTCTCCGCTTTTTTCTTAATTCCATTTCATCGTTATCTCGTGCCCTTCTTGCCGCTGCTCCTGCTTTTGGGCGTGGCGGCATTGGCGCAAGCGGCGCAACGCTATACTTTAACTTTTAAAACACGCGGCGCGGTGCTGCTCCTTTGCGCCAGTGCGTTGTTCTTTCCCAATCCACAGGCGTATGGCTTTTTTCCACAACAAGAAAACTTTTTAGATAAACGTGACAGCATTCATGCACAAGAGTGGGACAAAGTTGTGGCACTGATTCCCGACCAGGCAAGAGTTGCCACGCCCAACGCGCGCTCGCTGCTTTTTTACAGCAATCTCAAAGGATTGCGCCGCTATGAAGTCACGCAGTTCAACGAAAACCACAAAGAGTTTGTCGGTTTGATTGAAAGCGCGGCGCACGAGTGGATTGTGTTGACGAAATATCCGCTTTACGAGGCGCATCTACACGCTCTCGCACAAGCGCCAAACTACATGCATGTCGCGGAATTTGAGCACACCGTGCTTTATCGAAAGAAGCCAACGCCATGAGCTTTTCTATTGCTGCTGCGCGCCGCGCAGCAAAATTTGGAGCGGTCGGCATTTCCGGCGTGTGCGTGAACATGTTCGTGCTGTGGCTTTTGAAGGAGCGCGCGGCGCTGCCGTTATGGCTCGCCAGCAGTGCGGCGATTGAGCTTTCCATTCTCAACAACTTCTTTTGGAATTATCATTGGACGTTTGGTGAGCGTCAAGGTGAGGCTGCGGCGCACTGGATAAAAGCATTGGCGAAGTATCATCTTGCCGTGAGTGTGGCGGCAATCGTGAACTTTGTCGTGCTTTGGTTCCTGCATCAGCGTGTGGGGAAAAATTATTTGCTTGCGAACGCACTCGGCATTCTCGCAGGCTTTGCGAGCAACTACTTCTTTAGCAATTTTTGGGTGTTCAAAAATGCCGAGCCGAAGGTGGAGTGAAAGCTGCGCTGAAAAAACTAAGGCTCGGCGATTACATAAGTTTCCCATTTCTAAACCGCGAATAGACGCGAATGAATGCGAATTAAAAAGAATGAGCGCACATTCGCGTTGATTCGCGCTTCAAAAAACGGGAAGGTAATTTAATCGGCATTCCTAGGAACTTCACGCGGATTGGCCTTTCAAGCTCAGAACAAGATTCTAAAAGTTTTTCTCGGCGAAACTCGGTGACTTCTGTGCAGCAACAAAAAAACTGTTACGGGCCTCGTCATTTGCTGAATCATGCTGGTATGACTCAACGGCATGCACGGTGCGCAGAAATCGTGTTGTTAAATGGCAGAAAAATAAAAAACAGAAGACTCTGCAAAGGAAATTCAGCTTGCATCACTTTGGCGGTGATGTTATATTCGCCACCAATTTTAAGCGAACTTGAACTCGTTGGCAACTAGCTGCGCTATGCGATACGCTCTCATTTCAGACATTCACGGCAATCTTGAAGCGCTCAACTCCGTCTTGGCTGAAATCAATAAGCTGCATATCGATACGATCCTATGTCTGGGCGACGTCGTGGGATATGGCCCAAATCCGAATGAGTGCGTGCAACTCGTGCGCGAACGGGCTACGGTGTGTTTAATCGGCAATCACGACGAAGCTGCGCTGGGGCGAGTCGATTTGGAATTTTTTAATTTCATCGCGCGCGAAGCGATCGAATGGACGATGCGGCAGCTTAATCGCGCTTCCATTGAATATCTCACCAGCCTGCCTTATACCCATGAGTTCGAGAGCAATTTGATCGTGCACGCTTCGCCCGACGAGCCGCGGCGTTGGAATTATATTATCTCATTAGAAGATGCGGAGCAAAGCTTCGCAGCTTTTACGCAGCAATTGTGTTTTATCGGGCATTCGCACACGCCGTGGGTTATTGATTTGCCGGCAGAAGGCCGCATGTTGGTGCGCCAAGATTATCCCGTGGCCTTTCGCGAAGCGCATCGTTATTTGATTAATGTCGGCAGCGTCGGCCAGCCGCGTGATCGCAACCCGGCAGCAGCCTTCGGCATTTGGGACACGAGCAAACAAGAATACACGCTCAAACGAGTGACCTATGAGGTTGCGAAGACGCAAAAGAAGATTCGTGCACACGGCTTGCCCAGTTTCCTTGCCGATCGTTTGGCGAGTGGGCAATGATCTTGCAAGCAGGCAAAAAGGTTTTCTGCGAGAGCGGGCGCGCTGAGGTAGAGTCTGTCAGGATTGTTTCATATCACCAAAAGGATTGAGGTTATGCAAGTAGCAGAGCGCATTTCACAGCCGTTGATGTTATCCACGGCAACGTTCAACAAGATCGCGGACGTTATGCGAGAACTGGTGGTGAGCACGCGTTCGGATTTTGCGATGTTCTGCGATGTGAACGGCAACCCGATTACGCATTTCGGCAAGAATATTACGCTTGAGCTTTCGGGCTTGGCCGCTCTCGCCGCGGGTGATTTTGCCGCGACGCGTGAGATTGCGCGTGTGATCGGCGAAAAGGAAGGCTTCAAATTCATCTTTCAAGAGGGCGAGCGCCGCAACATTTATCTCTGCAATGTCGGCTTTAATTTTCTGCTCGTCATCATTTTCGACAAAGCCGTGGCGCTGGGCCTGATCCGTATTTTCGCCAACAAGACCGTCGAAAATTTGAAACAGGTTTTAGAAAGCGCGGCGGAAGCGGAAGACAAGACTTCGGAGTTTCTCGACCTCGAGTTTGGCGCGCTGTTGGATCAAGAACTGGACAAGTCTTTCAACTTATAATCGAACTGCCAACAGGAATAGGAAGTTTATGTTTGTGAATTGGGCGGTGCAAGAAGTCAATCTCAAGATCGTCTATTACGGCCCGGGATTGAGCGGTAAAACGACGAACTTAGAATATATCTATCAAAAGATCGATCCTTCTTTGCGCGGCGACCTCATCACGCTGAAAACGCGCGAAGAACGCACGCTCTATTTTGACTTTCTCCAACTCGAAGTCGGCCGCATCAAGGGCATGAAGCCCAAATTCAATCTCTACACCATCCCCGGTCAGGTTTATTATGCCTACAGCCGCAAAATTATTTTACGCGGCGTGGACGGCATCGTGTTCGTCGCCGACTCCCAGGCGGATCGCCTGAACGAGAATCTCGATTCGTTGATGGATTTGGAGCAGAACCTGATTGAAGAGCACAAAACGCTCGAAGATTTTCCGTGGGTGCTGCAATACAACAAACGCGACGTGCCGCGCATTCTCTCCGTGGCCGAATTGAATCGCAAATTGAATTTTCACGGCGTGCCGACAATTGAAGCCGTTGCTGCAAAAGGCAAGGGCGTGTTGGAAACGTTGAAGCTCGCGATTCAAGGCGTGGTCAATCGCACCCAAAAAGTGATTTGAGGAATTTTAATTTCACGGACGAAGCAACCTGCGAGAAAACTATGTACTTCGATAACGACAATCTCCACGGCGCGCAAGATTTTATGGACGAGCCGTCCGATGCGCTTCCGGAAATCACGCTCACGCAAGTTCCGCAAGCTGCGATAGAGCAGAAAATGGCGGAGACGGTGGCCGCGGGCATTTATGAAGCCGCGCATCTCTTCAGCGATGAGGGCTTGCCCATCGCGCAAGCCGCCAGCGCCGACAGCCAGCATGTCGAACGCGACCGCATTGCCGAAATGGCCATTCTCTTTCAAGATGTGCGGCGCATGGCTTCGCTCATGGGCGGCATCTCCCATCTGCGCGAAGTAACGATTGAAGGCGAGAACCGGCGCAAAATCGTGTTTCGTTTCTTTCGAGCATTCGAGCAACAGGTTATTCTCGCCGTGGTCGTGCCTCCCAACAAAGCCTACCGCCAACGCACCAACGAACTAGAGAAACTCGTCATCGGTGTTTCGGTCTAGTGCATTCGCACCACTGTGCTTGTGTCAAGCCGGAATCCTTTGTTGCATTTCTAAAGTCGAATAATTATATTTTCGCGCTTTTTTATACCAGAGTGGCGGAATTGGTAGACGCGCTAGACTTAGGATCTAGTGGGCGAAAGCCCGTGTGGGTTCGAGTCCCTTCTCTGGTACGCTCCTCACCCCACGAGCGGCATGGTCGTGGGGTATTTTTTGATCTGTCGTAACTCGCATGGGAAATCGGCTCTCCCATCATCATTCCGAGTTTCCATTATCTCTGAGATTTTCTAGGCACAGGAGTAGGAGTTGGAAGTCAATATCACAAACGGCGACAAGTGGAAGCGCCACCTCGAAGTCATCCTTCCGGCAAATGAAATTCAACCACAAGTAGAGCAACGCACGCGCACCGTGCAAAAGCGCGCGCACCTCGATGGGTTTCGTCCCGGCAAGGTTCCGCTACAAGTCATCCAAAAAATTTACGGCGCGGCGATTCGTCAACAAACCCTCGAAGAAATCCTGCCCGATCTGCTCAAAAACGCCTGCGCAGAAAACAAGCTCATCCCGCTTGGCCCAGCCAATTTAGAAGAGGTAAAATTCGAAGGCGACCAAAGCCTAAAATTTCGCGCGACGATCGAAGTCGAGCCGGAAATCACTCTCGGCCAATACGACGGTTTTGAAATCATTAGAACCCTTGCTGAAATTTCTCCGGAAGATGTCGAAGAGCGATTGCAAGCAATTCGCACTTCGCATGGGTGGCTGGAAAGCGTGGAAGACGGCGCGCAACCCGAAAACATCATTACCGCGGATATTCAAGTATTAGACCTCATGGGCGTGCCGCTCATTGGGCAGAAGCATGTTAACGAGCGGTTTCGCATTTCTACGCAAGTGCAATCTCCGGAAGATTTCTCGCCGCAATTGCTCGGCATCAAACCGGGCGAAAGCCGCAATGTGCGATTCATAGGCGCGGAACCGGACGGCAAACCGGCCGAGCGACATTATCGCGTCGAAGTGAAAGACGTGCATGAGCAAAAGCTGCCGGATCTGGACGACGACTTCGCGCGCGACCTCGGCAAGTTTGAAACTCTCGAAGAATTGCGGCAAGCGGTGAATGACGAAATCAAATACGAAGCCGAGCGCGCGAGCCGCGATGCTTTTCGCCATCAAATCATCGAAGAAGTGGTGAAGCATACTCCCTTCGAATTGCCCGAAGGCTTTCACGCGGCCTTCACCAATGCCTACCTGGAAGATCTGCAAAACAAATATAAAAACGTGAACCTTGACAGCATGCGTGAGGAAGCGAAAGAGCAAACCGCGCGCACGCTCAAATGGCGCTTCTTGCGCAGCCGTATCGCCGAAGTCGAAAGCATCTTTGTCAGCGACGACGAATTGCAATCCTATTTGCAAAATCTCGCTACGGCCAGCAATGAGGAGCCTAATAAACTGATCGCCAAAATCATGCATGATGATAAGGAACGCGAAAATTTACGCGATGCGATGCAAGACACTCGTGTGATCAACACCCTCGAAGGCCGCATGAAAATCGTCGAGCGCCGCGTCGCATTCAAGGAAAGAAATCAACCGGCTTTGATTTCAGCTTAACCAAGGAAAAACTATGGGACTCGTACCTGTTGTTGTCGAACAAACCGGGCGCGGCGAACGCGCCTTTGACATCTATTCGCGCTTGTTGAAAGAGCGCATCGTGTTTCTCGGAACCGCGGTGGATGATCATGTCGCCAGCTTGATTATCGCGCAACTGCTTTTCCTTGAAGCCGAAGATCCCGAGAAAGACATTCAGCTTTATATCAACAGCCCGGGCGGCGTCGTTTCCGCGGGCTTGGCGATTTATGACACCATGCAATACATCAAGCCGGACGTGAGCACGATCTGCATGGGCCTCGCCGCGAGCATGGGCGCGGTGCTGCTAGCCGCAGGCACAAAAGGCAAACGTTTCGCCCTGCCGCATTCCCGCATCATGATTCATCAACCGTGGGGCGGCGTGCAAGGCCAGGCCGCGGACATCGCCATTCAAGCCAAAGAAATTTTAAACACGCGCGATCGCATCAATGAAATTCTCACGCAGCACACCGGCCAAGAACGCGCGCGTTTGGAAAAAGACACGGACCGGGACTTCTTCATGTCTTCGCAAGACGCCGTGGAGTACGGTCTCATCGATGAAATCATGTCCCGCAAGGGCTTGGCAAAACGCAAGTAGGCAACCTCATGGCCGATTTTAGCAAACGCGACCGCTTATTCATTTGCTCGTTCTGCGGCAAAAACTCCAATCAAGTCGATTGCATCGTCACCGGGCCCGATGTCTACATTTGCAACGAGTGCGTGCGCAGCGCCGGCGAAATCATTCGCGACGACGCGCACAAACGCGCGTTGCCGTTCTTTGGTCGCATTCCCACGCCCACGGAAATCAAACGCGAGTTGGATGACTTCATCATCGGCCAAGATTACGCCAAGCGTTCGCTCTCCGTCGCGGTTTACAATCATTACAAACGCATCGAAACCGGCAGCGCCATCGACGAAGTTGAGCTTGACAAGAGCAACATTCTTCTCGTCGGCCCCACCGGCACGGGCAAGACGCTCATGGCGCAAACCCTTGCGCGTTTTCTGCACGTGCCCTTCACCATCGCCGACGCCACCACGCTCACTGAAGCGGGCTATGTCGGCGAAGACGTCGAAAACATTCTCGTGCGTTTGCTACAAGCCGCGGATTATGATTTGGAACGCACCGAAAAAGGCATCGTCTTCATCGATGAAATCGACAAGATCGCGCGCAAGGACGGCAACCCCAGCATCACACGCGATGTTTCCGGCGAAGGCGTGCAACAAGCTTTGCTCAAACTGCTCGAAGGCACCATCGCGGCCGTTCCTCCCAAAGGCGGTCGCAAACACCCCGAGCAAAATCTCATTAACATCAACACGCGCAACATTCTTTTCATTTGCGGCGGCGCCTTCGAAGGCCTCGACCGCATTATCTCGCGCCGCATCGACAAAAAACAAATTGGCTTCGGCGCCGATCCGCAGCGTATCGAGAAAAAACTTGGCGCCGCGTTTCGGCACGTCGAGCAAGAAGACCTTCTGCGCTTCGGCCTCATTCCCGAGTTGATCGGTCGCATGCCCGTCATTGCGCCGCTCAATGAACTGGATGAAGCCGCGTTGATGGATATTCTCATCAAACCCAAAAACGCGCTCACCAAACAATATCGCCGCCTGCTGCATATGGACGGCGTTGAACTCGAATTTGAAGAAGCCGCACTCGGCGCGATTGTGCAGCGCGCACTCAAACGCGGCACCGGCGCGCGCGGCCTCCGCTCGGTCATGGAAGAAACCATGCTCGACCTCATGTACAAAATTCCGAGCATGCCCGAAATCAAAGGCATCAACATCACCGCGGAAACCGTGCTCTCCGGCAAGGAACCCGAATTCATTTACGAAAAGCTCAAGAAGCGCGCGTAAAACGCACATTATAGAAAAACACCAAGCCCGTGTGCAACCATCATGTACACGGGCTTTTTTTATTCCGACCGGAGAAGCAATGCAAAATTCAGCTTGAAGCGCCTCGCCGTTGCCTCGCACAGTTTGTGGCTTGCCTCCCAGCGAAGAAATGTTATATTCCAGCGCTCACACAAGCCACACCCGAGGAGCAAACCAACAACGCATTCCCATGCCCAAACCTCCGGCCAACATCAAATCTTATCTCGCCGACGAAGCGATTTTCTACATGCGCCACGAGATTCAACAAGCGGGCGGCAATGAAGTATTTTTCGTCGGCAAAGTGAATGGCGAGGGCCTCGTCGAAAGCGTGCAAGTGGTTGCGCGCGGCAACAAAGTCATGGTGCCGGCGATCATCAACAACGTACACACCGGCGACGCGGTCATTCACAATCATCCCTCCGGCGGTTTGCAACCTTCCAATGCCGATGCTTCTATTGCTTCGCAACTTGGCAATGAAGCTGTGGCGTTTTATATCATCAACAACTACGCCTCGGAAATCTACGTTGTCGTCGAGCCGCAAAAACAAAAGCAAATCACTAAACTTTCGCCGAATGATCTCGCGGCGTTTCTCGGCGAGTCTGGCCCGCTTGCACAGTTGTTGGAAAATTACGAAGTGCGTGTGCCGCAGCAAAAAATGTTGGAGCACGTGGCCGAGGCTTTCAATGAAAATAAAATTGCGGTGATCGAAGCGGGCACGGGCACGGGCAAGACGCTCGCGTATTTGCTGCCCGCCATCGAATGGAGCGTGCGCAATCGCGAGCGCACGGTGATTGCGACGGGCACCATTAATTTGCAAGAGCAACTCATCAACCAAGACATTCCGCTCCTACAAAAAGCGCATAGCCTCAATTTTCGCGCGGCGCTCGTGAAAGGCCGGACGAACTACGCCTGCCGTCGCAAACTGCTCGAGACTTCCACACAACTCGACATGTTTTCCGAAGCGAGCCAGCAAAACGAATTGCAAATGATCGTCGAATGGGCCAAGAAAACCACCGACGGCAGCAAGTCCGATCTTGGCTTCACTCCCAACGAAATGGTGTGGGAGAAAATTCAATCCGAAAGCGACACCACGCTGCGCGCGAAATGTCCCTTCTACAACGAATGCTTTTTTTATAATGCCCGCCGCCGCGCCGCAAGCGCGGATATTCTTGTGGCAAATCATCATATTCTTTTTGCCGATCTCGCAGTGCGCAACGAAACCGGCGGCAGTTCGGAAGTCGCGGTATTGCCCAAGTATCAACGCATCGTTTTGGATGAAGCGCACGACATTGAAGACGTGGCTTCATCCTACTTCGGCGCGGCCACGAGCTATCATGCGTTCTTGCGTGTTTTGCACAAGCTCTATCGCATTAAAGACGGCAAAACCAGCGGCCTGCTGCCCTTTGCCATGAGCAAACTGCAAAAGCAGTCGCACCGACTGTCGAACGAACTGCTTCTAAAATTCCAGCAGCGTCTCGAGGGCCTATGCGAGCCTTCAGTGCAAAACGTCGAGTATCATCTTGCGCAAGTTATGGAGAGGCTCTTTGTGTGGGGCAAACAAAGCCGCAAAGACGAGTTTGTCGAAATCAAAATTCGTCTGACGCCGAGCGTAATGCGCGACAGTTTCCTGCAAGATATTTTGCAAAAGCAGGCCAAGCCGTTTCTCAATGCGCTGCAATCGTGTACCGACGAATTGGCGAAGCTGAATCAACTCTTCGACAACGCCGAGCATTTCATCGGCGACGAAGCAGTCTCGCTCGCGGTGGACATCAACGCGCAAACCAATCGCTTGATGGAGATGGGAGAGAAGTTCAAACAAGTTTTGTTTGGCAGTGATGAGAAGCTCGTGCGGTGGTTGGAATTAAAAGAATCGCGCTTCGGCAATATCACGCGCTTGTACAATGCGCCGCTGAACATTTCGGAGTTGATGCAAAAGGCCGTGTTCAAAGCTTTTCCCACGGTGGTGATGACCTCGGCAACGCTCGCGGTCGGAAAATCATTTCAGTTTTTAGAAGAGCGGCTCGGCCTCAGCGGCGTGGAAGAAACGCGGCGGCTCGCGATCAAGCTGGACTCGCCGTTTGATTACACGCGCCAAGTGCTCGTCGCGATTCCCACGGACATTCCCGCGCCGACGGAGGGCACATACACGCGCGCGTTAAAAGAATTGCTCGGTCGCACGCTGGATATTTCCCAAGGCCGCGCGTTTATTCTTTTCACCTCTTATAGTTTGCTCAATCAAGTTTACAATCAACTCGCGCCGGCGTTGAGCGCGAAGGGCATGCTCGTGCTCAAACAGGGCGGCGAGAATCGCCATCGCTTGTTGGAGAGATTCAAAGCGCAAGTCGGCTCCGTGCTCTTCGGCACCGACAGCTTTTGGCAAGGCGTGGACGTGCATGGCGAAGCGCTCGAATGCGTGATCATGCCGCGCTTGCCGTTTCGCGTGCCCACCGAGCCGCTCATCGAAGCGCGCGTGGAAGCGATTGACAAAGCCGGCGGCAATTCGTTCATGGAATTTTCCGTGCCGCAGGCTGTGATCAAATTCAAACAAGGCTTTGGTCGCCTCATTCGCCGCAAATCCGATTTCGGCGTGATCGCCATTTTCGACAATCGCATCGCAACCAAATTTTACGGCAAACTTTTTATGGAGTCGCTCCCCGAATGCCGCATCGCCGCAGGCGCAAGCGAGGAGGTGTTTGAGGAGATGAGGAAGTTTTATAAGAGGCAGAGAGGGTGAGGCAAGTGGGGAAGCGATCTTTGCAAAGTAAACGCGCTGCTCTATACTCGGTGCGAATCGTTTTGTAAACTATGCCCGCGAATGCGTGGATGAGGGAACTCAGAAAGCAAACTGCGACACGACCAGAGTGGTCAGTTGGTTTTTATCTTCATCTTTTTTCTTCAAGAAATCGTGCCCAAGATCAAGTTTGCGCAATTGCTTTAGTTGACTGATTGATTCTGGCAATTCGGTTAACTTCATGCTGCGGAGGTCAAGTTCCATTGCGCCCGATTGCAGGGCTTGTTGGATTTTATTTTCGGCTGCGTAATAGGCTTGGTCTTTTGCCATGGTTATTTCCTTTTTGTGTTGGGGGGGATTCGTGGCGTCGTCGCCGTGGGCGCGGTATCGGGCGCACGTATGCATTGTAGGGGCGGTCGTAGGGGGGCAGCTTGGCTGGGCCCCTAACGCGCGCCCCTACGGAACGTGCGTCGCCTCAAAT
>JAYRWE010000096.1:0-96319 GCA_041918175.1 bacterium | reverse complement strand
CCTCACGACGCGTCAATGGACTCTCATAGAGTTGTTACGCTGTCGCCGCTTGACGTCAAAACCAGAACACGCGGAGCAACCCTTGAAAACCTTTCCCCTGCTTCAAATAACATAGTCCACGATTAAGTGGAGAGCTACCCGCGCAGCGGCTTCCGTGCGAAAATACCGGCGCATGATGCCATAGTAACTATGTTCCGCCAATTCCCGCTTGCGTCGATCATAGAGATCCGGGCGCATGCCGTCGAGCACAAAGAGAATGTTTGCAGACGAGAGTCCGGACATTCGCGGCAAATTCTCCAAGAAGGTGTCAACGACTTCCTGTGATTCCGCGATTCTCACGGCGCCGGTGTCCACGGGCGTATTGCCGACGTATTGATCCGATTGAAGAGAATACGCCACGCGTTTGTGAATGTATTGAACGCCGACGTTAAACAGAAGATACCGCGCCAAAGCCGAATGCCGGAGGACTTTTATTGTCGGGCTGATCTCATGATCGACCCGCAACAATTGTAAGCGCCCGTTGCTATCTTTCACGAAATGATGAAAGCCGGGTGTGTTTTTGTACTTCAGCAAGCTTTGGTCAAAATCATTGCCGACGACAATAACGATTAACGCGGATGGTTTGAAATGCTCTTGGGCATATTGCGCATAGATCAAATACTGGCTCAACGGAGCGCCGCTTTTTCCGAAAGCATACGCGCGAGCGGACGGAGCGAGGCTGTGATGCAGACGTGCAGCAAAGGTTTGCGGCCACGGCACGAACAAGGCTTCCAAATAACTGTCGCCCACAATCGCGACCAACGGACGCTTGTCCCCGGAGTCGTAATCGAGGTCGCTCACAAAGCCATAGTTATTCACTTGAATCGTATTTTGAAGAGAAAAATTCCAGAAGTTTGAGAGGAACACCCTGCGCTTCGGCTCGCAACGATAAATCGGATTACTCGCATTAACGGACAGGGAATATACGCTTTCACAAACCGGCGCAAACCGCAACACGGCTTCCGCGAGCACGCAAAAGAGCATCAGTCCGAACAACGCAGCGAAGCATTTGAAGAGGAGCGGTTTGAGACTAGCCATCGTGATTACTTTACAGCGAGGAGTTTTTGTTGCCGAAAGCCGGGCGCGCGCACCTCAAACAACGGTTGCGTGGATTGCCGCATCGCCATCTCCACCGCAGCCGCAGCACGCTGGCGTTGGAAGCCGTTACGCAAAATTTGTTGCAACTCTTCCGGCGTAGTTGGTTTGCCTACCAAATAGCGCGTGCCGTTTTGAAAATTTTTCTTATTGTTCGCCCACCATTTTTGAATCAACTCCGGCTCCGGCCACGGCAGGTCTTCATCCGGATCCATTGCGACGTTTTCATCTTCTGGATTTTCCGTGGGCCCAGCCTCAAAGCCCTCCGGCCATTCGCCTTCCAAATCTTCATACGCGAGATCAACGCCGGTGATCATCGTGAATGCTTCGCCAGCGATGCGCGCTTGCTCGGGAACATGCATCATTTCAAACAACCACGGAATAATTGCCGGATCGCCCAACGCGCCCGCACCAATGATGGCTTGCCGAAGATGTTCTTTGCTCTGCGAAAGTTCTTTGAGCCAGCCCTGCGCGGCTTTCACTGACAGCCGGCGCAACGCCATTTTGGTCGCTTCTTCGCGATAGAGGCAATCAGATTGCGCGATCGCTTGCAAGATTGGGCACGCATAAGCGTCGCCGAGCAAAGCCGCAGACCAGACAGCATAGAAACGACACTTGATATTTTCGTCTCGGAAGCTTGCCTGAAGATACGCCACCAAATCTCGCCGGCCGAGTTCTCCGACTGCCTTGAGGGCGCGCGCTTTGAGCAGAACGTCTTCGCTCTTCAACGCCTCGACGAGCGCTTGCCCCGGATCTTGCCGATGGATAGCATGTGCAGCAAGGCCGATGTAACGCAAGCTCGCAACCTCAGCAATTAGGAATTGCGACGCATACTTTGCGCATTGCTCAAAAAGCAGCCATCCCAAAGCTGAGATCACACCGCGACAAAGCTCCGGCTCGGCATTGCCAATTTCAAGCACTTCGTGGATTCGGAGGGCGTCGTCGCTTTCAAACGCCAAGTACGCCGCAGTGAAAACTTCGCCCGCTTCTTCCCACTTGAGTTCCTGTTTGCAAATTTCCCAGCCCTCGTCGCCCGCAATGCGCAGGCCGTCGAGGTGAGCTTCGACGCGCTGATCCAATTTGGCGAGGTCCTTGAGCGAGTAATGCGGCTCGCGCACTGCCGCATCGCGAAGCAGCCAGTTGAAGGCGGCTTCTTCGGCGTGTTGGGAGATGAGAGAGGAAACAATCAAGGGGAAAACCTCGGATTTCGAGCTTGATAATAGCGCAACTTAAATCACTTGGTTGGATATGGCAACCGAACAAGTTCCCAGCGTTTTCCATCATAAATTGCGACATCACTTTCACCAACTGAGCAGAGTATTCTATCGTTGGCGTGCAAATAACTCGTGGAAATTGGTTGTTGCAAACCCGTATCGACTTTTTTGAATTGACTACCATCAAATTCGTAAAGGAATTTACTATCAGCAAAGTAAACTTTGCCTTGAAAATATTCTACACTCCAAATATTAGACTTGGTCTCTTCCTGCTCAATGACTGACCAATTGTCATGGTGACCACATACAATAACGCCATTCGCACCACAAGCATAAACTCTATCCGGCGGAACACATCGAACGGCATCAAGTCGAAGATTCGTTGGGCTATCTATCCGCCTCCATACTTGTCGATCATAATACCAAATCTCGCCATGAAGCCCAACAGCATAAATGGAGTTCTCATCAAAACCATCAATGCTTCGCAACCCCGTGTCCAACTCATCTAGAGACTCGAATCGAATCCCTTGATCGAAACGGAACCATCGCTCTGGCCCAATGCGTTTGTAAATCATACGCAACATCCCTACCCCATAAATGCCTTGCCCAATCTGACGTATATCAAACATCCAACGGCGAATATTCGGTCCTTCAGCGCTTTGATCTATTTGCTCATAACCTGTGCCTTCAGATGACGCGATGTGAACAGTCCCATCGGCGCATAGTGACAAAACTTTCCAATTACCGTCATCAATAACACAATGGGCTGTTACGCCTTTATTAATTATATAGGAATCCCATTTTCCATTTGACCAGCGAACGACGAAACTATGCGGCACTTGCGCTTCATCCAATTCTCGCATGACGCCCCTGATGAAAATAGTGTCTTTTCGATAAACAGTTACACCCGTGAACGCATAAGGCAATTTAATGCCACTGGGAAGATTTCCAGTCAGTATGGGTTTACTCATTTCAAATTCGTTGTTTTTGAAAATTCGCTACCGTAGCAAATGCCCACCAAACACCATATCGACCAAGACCTCGGCCTCTTCTCGTTGCGAAATCGATTGACGTCGAGGTTGTCCCGTTTTTTTCGAGGCTGTTTGTCTCAATTCACGCGATGGGATCGTGTCTTTGTAATGTTTATCAAGTTGAGCTTCGATACAAGCAGTATTACAATTGCTTCCTTGAAATGTGAGTTGATGGGCTCGAAGTGCTGCTTTCTTACCATTCTTGTAATTCCATTTATTCCCTGCCTTGTAGTTTTGTCCGCTAGGAGGCAAGAAAGAGTCTTCATAGACACCTTGAATGGCATGCATTAAACCATGCTCCTTTTCATTTCGCCTTCCTTCACAGCATACAGTTGGCGCGGCATTGTGATCGTATTCTTCCCAATGCTTAACCCAGTGCCCTTCGATGAGATGATGTCCAGTTTTGCCATCACAACAATTAGGCGAGCTAGTGCCTCCATAAGGAACTAACATGCAATTTCTTGCCTTTTGACAGTCAGGATCCGCGCAACAATCATCGGCACTTTTGTAATTTCCTTTGCCGTCGGAGCATGCTGCGAATTCCTTTTTCATATCGCCAACACATGGATGATCCAATGAAACTGCAATTGAATCGATGTAAGGCCATGGTGGGCTATTTCCAGGCAAAGACATATGATTATGCGTCGTCAAGTCCATAAATCTCACAACATTCTGCCCCTCACACTTCACATCCATCGACCAAGCAGTAAAATAGACTTTGCCACAATTTTTATGCGTAATCAGCCCCTTTAATGGAGCACAGCCCGCCTCATCTCCCATGCTCTTCTTGAAATACGATTTATTCTTGAGCATCACCTCTTTGTTTGAGATTTTAACCTTTTTGCTCCCCGAAGTTGCATCACTAGCCATGCCTGTGTTCGGATACGGAATCGGCACGCCCGGTGGAGTCGCAGGCGTCTGCGGCGGAGTAAAGCAAACATCTGGAAAAGCGCAAATCGATTTTCCGTCTGCGGCTTTACACGAAATTTCTCGTCCATTTGCAAATACGTCGTTTGCCATCGTTAATGTCCTTTTATGCGCTCCGCAAAATCATCGCCGCGCGTTCGCCGCTGTCGTTTCCGAAATGGCAGAGCATGCCTTTTCCCAATAGATAATTTTTTCGAGCTGCAGCCAGCGCGACGCCCAAGACGCACGGAACAATCGCGGCGCCGACCTCGCCGATACAATCCGCCGGGTGCCAGAGATCGAACTCCGGTTTGAGATTGCGAATCGTGCGGCTCGCGGCTAAACTCGCTTCTTTGAAATGATATTGTTCCCCGCTGATGTCGGTAATGCGAAAATCCACGTTATCCATCGTGCAGCCGGAATCGGCTAACACGGCTTTGAAAGCTGCGACCAATCCATCCGCGCGGATCGGTTCTTCCGCATCTATCGTTGCCTTTTCTTTGCCAAAGCCGAGGCCGAGGCAAAACAACTGCGCTTTCGGCGTGAAGCTCGCAGGTCCGAGCATCACGGCACAACCGGCCTCGCCCGGAATGAAGCCGTTGGAATTTTTGCTCGTCAGCAAACGATCTTTTTCTTCATAAGCAGCCAGTGTCGGCCCGACCAGAAAACTATCGACACCGGCAATCAAACACATCGGCACGCGCTGATTATAGATGAGATCGCGCGCCTTCTTCACGGCCAGCACACCACCGATATGCCCGCCTGCAATGAGCAGTGATTCGAGGTGAAATCGTAGCCCCAACTCCACTTGCACTTCCTCGAAGAATTCATCATCCAAACGGGAAAGCCGGCCCGGTCTCTCCTTTTCGGCAACGCACAAAAAAAGCGGAATGTGTTCTGTCGGAATGTTTTTGAAATCAGACAAGCATTCTTGAATAGCAGGCATAACGAGGTGAAGCAATTTTTTTCTTCCGCGCCACGGCTGTTCGAGTGGAACTTGGCAGCCGATAATCCATTCGCCGCCTTTGTCCATGAAGCGGGTCTCTTCAAAATTATCGAGCGCGGCGCGAATAGCGGCACAGGTTGCGGGCGCATTCAATCCCACGCCCGTGACCATGCCCGAGGCGAAAACGGACAATGCTTGCATCTACTCCACCTCTTCTTCTAATTCCGCACGTTTGCTCTGCGCCATTTGATTGAGCGAAGGATAATACGTCTTGCCCAACTGTCGCGCGCGATACCAGCCTTTGGACATCCTGCCGGCGACGGCTTGAGCGACTTCAAAAATATTCTTGCGCAGCGGTAGCGAGGCCCGCCACGTGAGCATGAAGCGCTGGGCATCCGGCTCGATCACGATGGTATCAACAACGGCATTCGTCTCCTTCTCCTCATAGTTTTTGAGATAGAATGTCACGGGCATCGCCAAATCTTTGGGCAACGCAAAAACGGTGCGGCCTTCGCGAGTCAAATGAGTGAGAATGATTTTCTCCCCGCCGCGTGGAAACGGCATTTGCTGATCCAAAGGGGCCGATTGAAAATAAGCTTCGTTGAAATCCGGCGGCAAAAAGGGGAAATGATTGTCGATCCAAGTTTGATCATACGTTCCGGCATAAGCCGGACGCGGCTCCCATGCGCGGCCTATCACGCCAAAGGCCATGGGCTTGTAATTGCCGTTCGGCTTGCTCACTTCGCGATCCAATTCTTCCGTGTTCGGCAGCGGCTTATCTTCGACAAATTCAGTCTTCAAATTTTCGTGAAAACCGACGCCAACTGGATTCGTGAGCACGGCTTTGTGTTTGGCCGGATTCTCGTGCGTATTATCCACTCCACCAAAAGCGTTGTTGTATGAAATCGGCATGACAAGAAACGGCTGCGGCTCGGAAGCTTTGAATCCCACGAGGCCCTTTTGCCACATACGGTTTCCAAGCACGGCAAAAGATTTTGTAACCGGCCCAATTTGAAGAGCAACCTGAATTCTCGCTGTCGGCCTCCCGCCGGACGCATACGCGCTGCCGTTGAGGATAACGTCGCATTGCGGCTTGGCCGGTGCATAATCGGTTTCATAAACCGGCGCGGAGAAACCCGGCTCACCCGAGAAGACGTCCGCTTCCACGAGCTTTTCTTGCACGCTCGCTAAACGCGGCTGCGCGCCGTTGTGCGGAATCTCGAAAGTTCCTTTGATGGCAACGACGATGGACTCGCGCCCGTCAGGCTTCATTCCCAGCGTGTAACCGGCTTGCATGCCGGTGGCATTGAGCAGTTCCATAATCTCTCAGTTGATTTGCACCGAGCCGCCTTTGATGCGATTGACGCCGGAAGACCGGCTCAAAAGATATTTTCCGCGAAGAATAATTTTTCCGGCGCGCGTGAGCGTGATGCTGGCCTTGCCGCAACGCAGAACGATTTCTTGTTGCGCCGAGAACGTCAAACGCTCGTTATCAAATTTCACTTCAAGAAGCTTTTGCGCGGCACCATGGCCGTTGTGCTTGCCGTTCAAAGGTTGCGCCTTCGGAGGCTGAATAACACCGACGATGATGGGTTTCTCCGCATCGCCTCCTTCGAACATGAGCGTTACTTCGCACCCAATATGATGCGGATCCAAAGCAACAGTCGTGCGGCCGGCAACGGGCCGTCGCAATGGGTTTCGTGAAAATTCCACTAACGGGCGACCTTGACCGTCAAGCCCGAAGAGCTTACCCACGGCAACGCCGCGAATGAAAGCGTCGTTCGCATCTTCTGCCAACTCTTCAGTGAGTGCGTCGATCAAATCAGTTCTCATATGCCACCTTTAATTTTGCAAAACTTTTTTGCCTTTAATCACAATATCCCCCGAACCTTTGATGTTGATCTTTTTGCCGTTGATCATGATGTCGCCATTTTTCTTCATCGTGATCGTGGCTTTGCCCACTTTGATCGTCAATTCGTCTTTGATATTGATCACGCCTTTCTTGCCGCCGGAGACAGAAAAATCATCGCTGGAGGAGAGACTCATTTTTTTTCCTGCGCTGGCACTAAAATCCTTCCCCGCGCTCTCCGAAATATTCCCGCTCGCGCTCACGGATTTGTTGGCGCCGACGTTCTCGCTGCTGTTCGCGCCCACGGTAACAATCTTTGCCGCGCCGATCTCCTCCATTTTCGCCGCGCCCACGGTTTCATTCATCGCCGCACCCACGCTGACTTGATACGCTGCGCCGATGGCCAATGATTTGACGATGGCAATATTCTCGTTCTTGTTCGAGGCGACATTCTGTGTCATGTTGCCGGTGATGGTCTCGGAGTGATTGCCGCCCACAGTGATGGTCTTGTTCGCGCTCACACTTTCGGTTTGATTCGCACCCACGGTTTTGTCGCGATTCGCACCGACCGACAACGTTTGATTGTTACCGATGTTCGTACTCTCGTTATTCCCGATCGTTTGGTTCTTGTCATTGACAATATCAATCGTCCAATCTTTGGTGCCGTGCAGATAAATATTCTCGCTGCCCGTGGTGTCATCAAGCGTGAGTTCGTTTTGGCCGGCGGTACGGATGACACTCTGCGCTTTATTGCCGCTGGTCGAAGGCGAAGTATTGTTCGGATTGGGAACGGTGCCGAGTCCGATCGGGCGATCGACGTTGCCATCCACACAGGCCCATACGATTTCCGTATCAGCATGGTTCGGAAAATGGACGCCGAACCCAGGGCCGGAGTACGGCTGCGAAAGCCGGATCGTGCGCGAAGCTTCGCCATTGGTTTTATCGCTGAGATCGAACGGCACTTTCATGCGATAGCGGCCGTGATCGTCGAGAAAAGCGTACTCATCGCCCGCGCCGGATTCGAGCTTCGCGGTCATGATGCCCGGAATGCGCGGAATCGGCGTAATGCGCGGCGGGCGATACGGCATATCCGCAGGAATCGACTCAAACACGTTTTCATACGTGGGCACGTTCTTATTCACACCCGCGAAGATCGCGAACATCGCGCCCTGACTGCCGCGCGCGCGCACGCGCGTGAGAATGAACTCACTATTCCAAGCCTCGCGATAGTGCTTCCCCAGCTTGTATTTAAAGCCCGCGTGGAACAAGCGGCAATCGCCCCGGCCGCGAAAAATCCTGCTCGCGCTATAAGCCTCTTCGTTGCGCACCTTCACCAGCAAGTTGCCTTCGCCCTTGTCTTTGAAGTGATCGCCATAATCATAAAAAAGGCCCGGCGCTTCCGAATCGATTTGATTGTCAACGGAGAGATCAGTTGTCGGGTGCTCGTAGTTGTAGTCCTTGAGCTTGAACTTCCCCGTAACAACTCTCTCTTGGCAAACCAACTCGGTTACGGTTTCGCTGGTGCTCAACGGGTCGCGATTGGGATTATAAAAAATATCTTCGTCTTGCGCCACGGCTTTGAGATTATCCACGCTATCCGTGAAGACGAGCACTTCGTTGTCGTCGCGGTGATCGAAATAGTAATAGATGCCATAGTGCTCAAGCCGCCGGTTGATGAAGTCGAAATCCGTCTCGCGGTATTGCACGCAGTAATCGAGCTTGGGATAGGACTCGTTCAATTGAAACTCGAAATCCGATCCGGCCAGGCCCGCTTCTTTCAAGACCGCGGAGACCAGATCTTCGATATCCATTTTCTGAAACACGTTACTGCTGAAATTCAGCGTCAAGCGCCAGAGCTTGGGCACGAGCACGGCATGATACGAAACGTAATCCGGTGTGCGACCGCGCTGCTCGAAGTGCGAAATGATGCCGTGAATTTTAAGCGGATCATCCTCACCGCGCGTGAGTGTGAACGTGGCCTTCTTGTTGAGAATGCTCTTCGCGTCCAACTCCGGATCTTCTGAAACGAGTTCGAAGCGATATTCGAACAAACGCGAAATGCTCTCTTCACCTTCGAAGGAGAACACTTTGACGGCGTTTTCCTCAAGCTCGCTGAAGTGGAGCTTGTAGAGGGGTTGGTTGGATTGATATTGGATCATGTTTAAAGTTTAAAGTGTAAGGTGTAAAGTTTCTACTTTTAGGATTCTTGATTCTCGTCGCCACCCTGTTTCTTGCTGCTGCTTTGGCTCTTACCTTCCACGCTTTTGATGAGTTTCGCCAACATCCTGATGACGACGACAAAATCATCTCGCAGTTTTTGATGTGTCGTGGCCGATAACGCTTCCAATGAACATGCGGAGGCAAGAATCGGAATACACTCGCGCGCGGAGTTGTAAGCGTATTTGTAAAAGCGTTTCTTCTGCGGGCGAGAATCCTGCCCGCTGCCTTCCGCGAGATTCGTCAAGATTGACAACGAAGCGCGCCGCAATTGATCGCCGAGGGAGGATTGCAAGAGCCGCCGAAATTTCAGGCTGCTCGTAAACACCTCGCGATTCAATCTGAAAGCTTGTTTGTACGTCTCCAACTTCTCAAAATCAAAACGAAATTTTGCCGCGGGCATATTGGCAGCCTCACTGATTACATTTGAGTGCAAAGTGTAAGGTGTAAGATTTAAAACACAGTA
Organism: bacterium; assembly: GCA_041918175.1. Taxonomy (GTDB): domain Bacteria; phylum Zhuqueibacterota; class Zhuqueibacteria; order Zhuqueibacterales; family Zhuqueibacteraceae; genus JABWAN01. Next base: position 86,556 of record JAYRWE010000096.1, on the reverse strand, counting down.
ACATTTTAAACTTTAAACCTTACACTTTACACCATCACTCAAACTCATACTGCAATTCCCTCTCCTCATCAATCCTCACCGTCAGCTTCTTCGGCGACTTGCCTTCGGCCATGAATCCCAGCAGCTTTGCCGAAATTTCCGGCGCGAGTGTGCGGTCGATGATCGCGTCGATGTTGCGTGCGCCGGTTTCCGCGCGCGTGCAGAGCGAGGTGATCTCGTCGATCACTTTTGCGTCGAAGTGCAATTCGAGATTTTGATTGTCGCTCAAGCGCTTTCCCATGCGGCCGAGCTTCAACTCGACGATGCTCTTCATCACCTCCGGGCCGAGCGGCAAGAACACGATGGGCTTGATGCGCCCGAGAAACTCTGGCCGGAAATGGCGATTGAGATACGGCCGCAACTCTTCGAGCAAAGCGTCCGGGTCCGTCATGCCTTCGTTGTATTTTTCGAAGAGCACGTCCGAGGCGAGATTCGACGTCATAAAGATGATCGTGTTCGAAAAATTGATTTGGCGGCGATCCGCGTCTTGCAACATGCCTCGATCAAACACTTGCATGAAGAGATCGACGACTGAGGAGTTCGCTTTCTCGATCTCATCAAGCAGCACCACGCAATAAGGCCGGCGCCGCACCGGCTCGGTCAACGCGCCGCCTTCGCCGTATCCCACCAAGCCCGGATCCGCGCCAATCAAGCGCGAGGTGTTGTATTCGTTTTGATACTCGGTCATGTTGAGCGTGACCATAAAGCGCTCTTCGCCGAACAACGCCTCTGCTGCCGTGCGCGCCAACTCGGTTTTGCCCACGCCGCTGGAGCCCACGAGCAGAAACACGCCGATCGGGCCTTCTTCTTTTTTCAAACCCACTTTTGCGCCGCGAATCGCATCCGCGATTTGTTTGATCGCGTGATCTTGTCCCACCACGCGCTTCTTCAGCTCGCTCTCCAATTGCATCAGCGTCGTCATCTCATCACGGTTCATATTGCCCGCGGGAATGCCGGTCCACGCTTCGATGACTTGCGCCACAGTCTCGCCGGTCACGTCCGCGAACACTTGCGGGTTCTCGCCTTGCAGCTCGGCGATTTGCCTTTTCATATCCTCAAGCTGGGCGTCAAGCGCCGCGCCGTCTTTCTTGCCTTCTTCAGAAAATTTCTTTTTGCGCAGCTCCATCAATTGTTTGGTGAGATCGCACTCTTTGCTCCAACGCTCTTCTTTGGTTTTGATCTCGGCTTCGAGCCGCGTCTTCTTCTCGCTCAACTCTTTGAGCTTTTCGCCGTGGTTGCCAATGTTCAAATCAAAATCTTTTTGCAGCGTGGCGATTTCGAGTTCGAGCGCTTTGAATCCGCTGATCGCCAATTCCAAACTCGGGGGTTTGCTGGTGAGCGACATCTTCACGCGCGTGGCCGAGGTATCGAGCAAATCAACGGCTTTGTCGGGCAATTGTCTTCCCGCAATAAATCGCCGCGAAAGCTTCACCGCTGCGGCAATGGCTTCGTCGGTGATATGAATGCCGTGATAGGCTTCATAAGTTTTCTTAATGCCACGCAGCATGAGCATGCACTTGTCGTCTTCCGGCTCGCCCACATGAATAGGTTGAAAGCGGCGTTCGAGCGCAGCGTCTTTCGCGAAATACTTGTTGTATTCCAAATAGGTCGTGGCCGCAATCGCGCGCATCTCGCCGCGCGCCAGTGCGGGTTTGAGCAAGTTCGCCGCATCGCCGCCGCCTGCGGATGCACCCGCGCCGATCAACGTGTGCGCTTCATCAATGAACAGAATAATCGGCTGGCTGGATTTCGTGACTTCGGTGATCACGGCTTTCAAACGTTTCTCGAACTCACCGCGCATTTTGGTTCCGGCTTGCAGCGCGCCCAAATCGAGCGCATGAATCTGAACGTTCTTGAGTAGGTTCGGCACTTCGTCCGCTGCAACCTTCAACGCGAGGCCTTCCACCAACGCGGTTTTGCCCACGCCCGGCTCGCCGAGCAAGATCGGATTCGATTTTTTCCGGCGGCTCAAAATCTCGATCATTTGAATGATCTCGTCATCGCGGCCGAGAATGGGATCGATCTTTCCGGCCTTGGCCTGCGCGGTGAGATTGGTGGTGTAGAGATCAAGCACGGAACCGCCCGGCGGAATTTCTTTGGCTTCTTCGCTCGACAACTCTTCCGCAGCCGCGCCGGAGTCTTCCGCTGAACCCGCGACGATTTGATAGAACTCGCTGCGCAGTTCCTCGGTTTTGATGCGGCCGAGCACGTCCAGCAATCCCGTGCTGATCACCAACTCGGAATTGAGAAACACTTCGAACAGCGCGCCGGACCGAATCTTGGTTTCTTTGTGATGCACGGAACTCGCAATCCACGCCTGCTCCAACAACTCCGTGAGCAGCGGCGAGAGCTTGGGCTTGCCGGCATTGCCCGCGTTCATCTCTTCGAGATTGCTGTTGCAAAGCGCTTGCACGCGGCCCGCCTCCACGCCGAAGCGCCGCAAGATGAGGGGCACGTCGCCCTGCCCGTCTTCCATGAGCGCGATGAGCAAGTGCTCCATCGTGATTTCATAATGATTGCGCTTGATGCCCAACCCGGTCGCCGTGTCGAGATTGCGCACGAGATAGTTGTTGAGCTTGAGCAAAAGGGAGCGGAGGTCTTTGCTTTGCATGATAGTGATCTATCTTATGTCTTTTGTTAGAGGCGCTAACACTGCTGTTTTGCAACGTGGATATGTATTAAGGTACAGCTTTGCTATTCTGCGTTCGCTCAAACACGCGATCGGTCTTACAAATTTCCTTCATGAAAAATCACTTGCGCTTGCTTCCACAGAAGTGAATCATTTCACGTAGGACTTAATCTGAGCCTCGAAAAACTCTAGGCACCGTTCACGATTCTGCTTGTAGGCTTCGGCTTCGAGACTTAGCAAAGCCTTCTTTGTATCTTTCAGGTAAGCAAGTTCTGTCGAGCTGTCCGTTTCAATAAAAGGAATGATGCAAATTTCTTCTAGCTGAAATCCGTTCCCGACCAAATCTAAGACTTCTCGAGGTGCTCTGGGTAAAGCGCGAGCAACGGCGAAACGCAATTCTATCGTCGTGGCGGCGTCGGTTCCTGCTCGTAATGCCCTTGCTACTTCTAACCATTGCGTTTCACCGGATTCAATGTGCCGCAGCGCACCTTCCCAAACTGAACGATCCCCTGCGGTCATATGAGCAATCGTTTGCGGCGGGCCTTGTCTTTGTATCTCTGATAAAATTCCCTGTGGGCTATCCCAAGAGCGTTCGCTCGTGCAACCCAAGAACACTAAGATAATCACCCACATTGCGCTGCGGCTTTTTTTAACAATACCCATATGGCCTCCCCTATTGCACAACATTAAGCGTGTCGTCTCCGCTAGACGATATTCTTTCGCGAACCTCCCGATTTAGAATAATACATCCCGTGGAGGCATTGTTCGTTCGGTTATCACCATGAATCTGGAAACCTGCGCGCCCGCAAGCATTGTGGCCTAGCGGGGTCAAATCCATAATATGAGGACCAGTCGTCGAACTGTTCCTCGGAGTGCCGATGCGATAGCTTCCGCGCGGAATAGGCCCGACATCCCTCACGCATTGTGAACTAGGATCATTGCGGCCTGCGCCGCTGCCCGAGTATCCGTATCCTACAACATGGCCGTTGTGCGATAGTCGACCGGAACTTTGATTATACTCCCATGCCATTGCCAACTCCTGTTTTAAGCAATGTTATTTTTTAAAAGTGAAGCATACCACTGCTTCATGTTGATTGAATATACTTTTCATGACGATACTTCACTTCCACAAACTCCTCCCTCGGCCTGCCCAGCCACATGCTCGTACCGAGCTTGATGCGTTTATCTTTCCACGGTTTCGTGATGATCGACTCCGAAGCGATGATCAACGTCACGTCGAACTCCAGGCCGTCGTTGAGATAGAGTTGCAAGAGTTCGCGCAGCAACGCGGCTTTTTTGCCTTCAGGCGTGAAGTCTAGATAATCAACGAAGGGCATGGGGCCGATTTCAACGCGGATGCGGCTGGCATAATCCAGCATGGAGCGGCCGACCACGCTGTTCACACCGAGGCGAAACGAAGTGCCGCTATTGCCCCCCATCTTAGGCGTTTCCGCGAGTCGCACCCATTGCGGCACGAACTCATGAATCGTTACTGTGTATCTGGGGAAAAATCCGGAAAGCAAAATCTGCAAGCCGGCTTTGCTGCGCACGCGATTCGAAAGGATGCCGGAAAATTGCAAAAGTTGAAAGCGCGAGATTTTCGAATTCGAATTGCGCGCTTCTAAGCGCTGGCCGATGAACGCAAACACACGTTGCGTGGTTTGATTGTCTTCCGCTTCGCTAAGTTGCAGATAGTAGCGATACTTCTTCCATGCTTGATAATAGAGCCAATAGAAACGGTTGTTAAAAATGTCGAGAAAATTTTGCAGCGGCATTTCGCCTGCGCCGTGCGCGTTTTGCTGCATAGCCACTTGCTCGTGATAGCAACGCGGCAACACGGCGTTCACGCCATAAAGCCCCATGAAGTTGAGCACGAACTGCAGCACGAGCGGTTTCGGATCTTCATGCAATGTGATCGCGCGAATATCCTTGGGTGGATACACGTAATTCTCATGCGGACGAAAGTGCAGGCCGGTTTGATCGAAGCCAAAGTCCTTGCGCGCGACATACTTCCGGCTCGCGATCTCGGCCAAATAGATCGCCTGAAATACATCGTAGTTTGGACCGTTGCGCTGCAAGTCCGCAATCACACGGTCGAGATTCTGCCCGTGCTCGGTTCCCATTTATACTCCTTGCCGCTGCCCGCAGCAACGATGGTTAGCAATACCGCAGAATTGATGGTGACGTATTGCGCGAGAAAATTATTTAATACCGTGCCGAAGAGATAAAGCTCGCCCTCGCCAAATTCAAATTGGGTCGGCTCGACTTCAAGCTTCAATTCGATGGCGCGCCGGAGTTCACGTTTATACATGAAGCTTTTGGATTCGGGCGGAAACACTTGCTTGATGCTGTGAATGCGTTTCTTGTTTGGGCTTTCGTGTGCGGGCGACCAATTGTACAAGCTCAACATGCTCTTCAACGTTTCCGCGTCGGCGAGCGTGGAATAACTCAACGTTAAATGCGAGATCAGCGCCCAGCGATAATTTTTCTTGTCCGGGCATTCCAAAACTTCGGTGGCTGTGGTGAGATTTTCTACTTCTAATCCTGCGGGAAATTTGACCTGCTCTTTCAAGGTCCCGGCTTCCAAATAAGCCGGCGGCAAATGGCCGTTGGAAAGTGTGGCTGCAATACTCAACGTTTCTTTGGGGAAGAGCGCGTCTTCCATGCTCGGGCCGTACAGACGAATGTGCGATTCCGCCATGTCGCCTCGCACCGGGCGCCGCACGATGGCAAAGAAACGTTTGTGATCATACTCGGGATCCGTCGTGTCGAGAATATCGTAGGAAGTCACGGGCGTATAGCGAAATTGCTCTTTCTTATTTTCGCCCACGCCGGTGACATTATTAACGGCATAAATTTCACGACTCTTGCGGCGATCCAAATCCGGAATGATATAATATTCCGGCAGGCGCTGAGTGACCTCCACTTGTTCCGTTGGTTGATCAAACAAATTGATCATCGGCACGCAATGCAGCTTAATATCCGCAGCAGAAGGATGAAGCTCGCGCGGCAACTTGTGATTTTTGCCAAACGTGATTTTGATTTCAAACGCATGGCCGTCGCGCGAAGCGGGAAAGGCCTCAAGGCCCTCAATATCGATAAAAAAGAAGCGCTGGGGATAGGCAAAGTATTCTTGCAAAAGGCGATAGCCGGAGAAGGCCGACCGCGCATTGGGGAGGAGCGACAAATCTTCTTTTTCCGAACTCATGCCGGGCGTGAGGCCAGCAATGCCAACGCGGCAATTCTTCAGTTCTTGAAACTCCGGGCGCTCGCCTACGAGTTCGCGCACGGCGCAGGACTTTACAAACTTATCGAGGTAATACAGCAGCGTATACTTGATGGATTCCTGCCCGTGCAGATAGAGCCGCAGTTGCTTGAGTTGCAACGCTTCATAGTTCACGCCGCGAAAGGGCTGAATTTGCAAAATCAAAGCCGAAGCCGAATCGGCCGCGTCTTCCACGCGCACGCCGGTCAACTTCATCGGGCGCACCGTGAGCGTTTGCGTCGTGCGAAAAATAAATTCCGCTGGTTCGTCTTTTTCAATCGTGCGCGCGTCTTCGACACGGTATTTGACTTTGAATTTTCCAGGTTGCGTGTGTACTTCGCTGCCGCGCGTCACGTGCACAGGCTTGGTCACCGCGCCGATGCGCGCTTTGGCTTCGAGAATGACGCAGGAAGGAAAGGGACGCAGGAGGTGTGGAAATAATTGTTCAAGCAATCCTCCGGTGATTTCCGGCAATTCATCGTCCAAACGCTCATGAATACGGCCTGCCAAAAACGCAAACCCCTCAAACAACCGTTCGACCAGCGGGTCTTTGCTCTGGCGCTGCGTCATTTTCAGTTTGCTGCCGAGGACTTTGTGCTGCTCCGCAAAAGCCTCCCCGGCCTTTTGCAGATAATTGTACTCCTGCTCGAAATAGCGCTCGATGTTGTCGCGCTCGTTCATGTCGCATCCCTTTCGAACACCACTTTCGTCCAGCCGGTGGTGGAAAATTCCGTTTGCAGCGTTTCGCGTTGCGCCATTTCTTTGATGGTCATATTAATGCTCAATCGCAACCGCAGATTGTTTTCATCAAAGCTGTCTTTTTTGATTTCGATTTTCGCGAGGCGCGGCTCGTATTTGAGAATCGTGGCGCGTATGTGCTCAATGAACGGATCCACAGAGCGGCCCGCATCAATATAACTCTGCAATACGTCGGGGATTCCGAAATCGGGCAAGTGCAACACTGAGCCGCGCCGCGTTTGCAGAAGTAATTTGAGATGCTCGGCAATGCTCAAGCGCAGCTTGCGCTCCTCCGGCAGGTTCTCCAAATCCGAAAGCGTGGTCGAAAGCGGGTCGCCGAGCGGATCGGGATATTCCGATGGAAAGCAACCGACCAGTTGATCGTAAAGCCCGAGGGTTTCCATGGGTGCATTTTTCCACGTTACACTTTACACGTTACACCGTGTAAGGTGTAACGTGTAAGGTGAAAAACAATTCACGTCAGAACGAAATCTCCGTGTACTCCACGCCGCCTTCAAGATACTTCCACGAAAACGAGCGCGCCAGAAACTTGAGACGCTCCAAGTGACCGATGTTTTCGGTTTCCTCCACCTTCGTTGAAGGCATGAGATTTTGCACCGAAATGATGCGCGCGTCTTCCATCACGTAGTTGAAGTACTCTTCCTCGTCGCCGCCGCCGGCCGCGATGCGATAGAGCTTCACTTCGATCTTCTTGCAGGTGCGGCCCAAGCACACGATTTCATACAACTGCGGTGTGAGCTTGTCGATTTCTTTGGTGATTGTGAACGCGGAAATGCGGCGCGAGCCTTGAATCTTGTTGTCGTCTTTGTCAAACGGCAAATAAACTTCGTGCTCGAATTCGAAGACCGCGCTGCTCTTGTCTTCGCGCGGCCCTTCCAGTTGCGTTCCTTCATGGTTGAAGACTAAAACTACGCCTTTGCATGCCATGGCTCGTTTCTCCTAATAATTTGGTTAAAAATGTTTGGGTAGCTTCCCCGATCTCACAGCCGGATGAAACCGGTGAAAAAGCGCTGCACAAGGCAGCGCATATGGTTTAAGTTTCCATCTTTTGTTTAAGCACGCCTGACGCCCGTCATCTTTTGCAAAGGCTATTCCACCACATGCTCTATTACCTCGACCCAGCGTGCATTGTTTTTCAAGTATTCGAAGTTGCATGTTTCGCTTCGGTACCGCGAACGAATAGCGAACTTGCTGCGCGCAATAGTCTTTTTGCTAAATCCCCAATGCCGTCTACATGAGCAACGGGTGCTTAAAAATTGCGGCTTCGCTCTAAGGCCGTTGGCATGTATTTCATGCTCGCAAATAACTCATTGCCGGATAAATTTGCGACCCGACGCGCATTAGTGTCTTTAACGATTGAAAAACTTCGCGACGCTGCCAAAGAAGTTGCTTCGGCTTCAAATGCATCGCCAAGCGCTCCACGTATCCTTTCACCCTTAGCAAGCGCTTCGGTGACGCTATTGATTGAAGCCACCAAAATCTCAGGATTATTCTGGGTGATAGCATTCTTAGCAGCCACTATAGCTGTATTGAGTTGGCCAGCGCATAAACCGGCTTCACGTTCTGAAAGAACCCCATCGTTCCTAATTATGCTTCTTAGGCGAAAGTACTCATCAAGAACCGTTTTATCTCCAGAGGTACTTGGTTTAAGTTGCGCAAGCCCCTCCTCTTTAGTCAAAAAGCCGTTCGTGACATCCTTGACTAAATCTTCAATCTTTCCTCTTAAACTACGCCTTGCGTCAAACCACTCTCTCACACCGGTGTATTCGTCAGCTCTTCTGATCCGGAGCAAAAGCCAAGCGCCATCATCGAGGATCTTGTTATCGTACGAGGGCATCAACAACTGCCCATCAGAAACTACCCTTAGTTTCTTCTCCTCCAAGTTTGCGCCTCGATGTAAAAGAAGGAAGGTTTCTGGGCCGATCACGAAATCAGGTTGCAAACTATACTCTAGGCCGTTGAAAGAAAAAATAGGCTCTCGTTTTTCGCCGGTGTCGCTTAATACTTTTTGAACTCCGCTGATCAAGTCTTCGCCTGCGGCCGTTAAGAGCTTCACCGGACCCGCCAATGTCGCCGTTTCGACCATGCCAGACACAATTCCCAAACTTGCGTTTGCCGCACTTTTCAATAGCCCTCCAACAATCGTGTCTTTTTTTATGGCGGTGAGCATTGCCGCGAAAGTAATCGCGCCGCCTCGATAGTTCCTGGCGTTAAGCACCGGTCTTTCGAAAACCGGTGCGGTCTTTGAGCCGCTAGTTAGCTCAAAGGTCCCTAAAGCCGCTTGATATTTTTCAAGGCCGTTAGATAATTTGATTTCTAAAGTGCCCGAAGCCATACGATCTGAAAACCAAGAACTTTCTTTGTTGATGTACCATGCCACCGCTTCTACTCCGATATAATGATTGCCTGCGGTGAGCTTGGCTTGATCATTGGAATCCGGGGAGAGAATCCTGTAAACGTGATGTTCGCCTTTTCCAGCTTCCATTGCCATGGTCAACTCCTTTTTTAGTGTGAAGTGTTAGAATCTGAGTTTTGTGATTGGATTGCATTCAACGAAAAGCAAACAGACACAAAATAAGAGAAATAAGGTTCAACCGATCATCACGCGCAACTCCACGCCTGAAAGCACCGTCGTCATGAAAACGTAACCGTTGCTTGCGGCGTAACGCGGATCGGTTTTAATCAACTGTATAAATTGACGATGGCCGGCGCGCGTGCGGCCCACCAAGCAACCAGCGCTCGCCTTGCCGATGTTATTCACCGGATTGTCAAAGCCCCAATGTTGATTGATGTGAAAGCTGTCGCCCACGTCGATGGCGTCGCCGCCACGCTCAAAATTCTTGTCGAGATCGCGATGCACGCTCAGGTTTTCCACTTGCACCAAAGCTTCGTGCGGATCGCTGCCGCCGCCGAAATGCGTTCCCACACGCCAAGCTTTATATTGCCCAAACGCAATGCGCGCCGCGCCCTTGGAGTTCTCCGCATTGAAAGTATAATGATGCCCCGGCTCCGTCGTGCCTTCCCAGCGCCCCAGAATTTTAGGCTTGCCCGCTTCGATGCCAATCACCATTCGGCAATCGTTGAAATGGTTCGGCCGGTCGTCGTTAAACGCACCGTCTTCGTTCATGCCTTCGACATAAACAATGTTGAGATAGCCCGGTGTGCGAGCGACCCAATAGCCTTGCGCGAGCATGTGCTGCACGATGCGGCTCGCCAAATCCGTTGCGAGCGTGATCGGCAACAAAACCTCCGCCGAACTATTCAGCAAAGCATTGGCGCACGCGGCATCGATCGCATCATTTTGAGGCAGCCGCGCGTGTGTCGCAAACAACTGCAACGCTAAAACCGAAACCGGGCCGAATTTGCCATCCGGCGGCGGATCGAGAAAGCCAAGTGCGCTCAATCGCTGTTGGACTTCGATAGTCAAGGTTCGGTCGTGCGACAAATCGCGCACGGCAACGCTGGTTCTGGTGCCGGCAAGTTGTTGCAATGTCATGATTCACGTTCCTCGTTTTATTGAATTGAACGGGCGTGGAGGAAGCAAAAGCTCTACTGAACTTTTCAAGTTTAGGAGAGCTGCGGCCTCGTTACTTCTCCTCACCCGAGTGAAACGCCACCAATCTCAAATTGATATCCATGCCGATGATGGCCACGTGCGGCCGAAACTCCGCGGTGATTTGAAAGAAGCCCGGCTTCTCCGGCAACTCATGCACATTGAGTTGATAAGAGCGCAACGGCCGCTCCGCAATCACTTTCTCCTGCGGGTTTGGGAAATCCGCCACGAGCATATCGAGCCACTTTTTCAAATCCGCCTCGATCTCACCCGCGCCTGCGTTTTTACCGACGAAGCGCAACTGCCGATACTTGAGATAATGCGCGATGCGTGTCACCAACATTGTGTATTGCAACCGCGCGCCCACGGAATAGTTCGCCGTGGCTTCGGGATCGTTTTTGATTTCTTTCGCGCGTTGAGTGGAGGGCACCTCGAAAAAGCACGCATAATCCTTGCGATCCCAATGCGCCAACGGAATGAAACCCATTTGACAAAGTTCCGAATCTTTCGCCTGGCCCACCGAAGCTTCCACCGGCACTTTCACTTTTTTCTGGCCGCCTTCTTCATAAGTCGGCGTCGGCAAATTTTCCACGCGACCGCCGGAATCCACGCCCACGATTTTCACGCTCCAACCCCATTGTTCGAAACTGCGCACCATGTTGCTCGCGAGCGCGTAAGAAGCGTTGCACCATAAACTGTTGTCTTTGCCCTCGCGATACACGCCCTCGGTGTAATTAAAATTTTTCGTCGGATCGCTCTCCGGCCCATACGGCAAACGCCCGAGAAAGCGCGGCAAGCACAGCCCCACATACTTCGAACGATCATCATCGCGGAAGGCGCGCCACGCCGTGTATTCTGGCGCTTCTTTAATGCGCTCCACGAGAAAGCGGTCGTTCATCACTTTGCCCATGTCGCCATGACCAAAGAAATTCGAACTCGCATTCGAAATGAACGGCAACTGCGCGGTCTCGCCCAGAATCGAAAGGTGCTGCAAAAACTTTACGTCTTGCGCGCCCTTGTCGAATTGATAATCTGCCAAAATCGCCGTATAGGGATGGCCGCCGACTTTATCGTATGCATTCCAATAAATGTGATGATAAAGCGCCGACTCTTTTTCATAGCCCTCGCCCATCGCGGCGTTTTCCAAATCGTCAAACAACTCACCTTTGGGGCAATCGAGCAGCTCGAATTTCACCGGCTTGCTAAACTCGGCTTGCTGCACGATGAAATGCAAACCGCGCCACGTCGATTCCAATTCTTGAAAATCTTTGTTGTGCAGAATTTCATCCATCTGCGCGCTGATCACTTTGTCGATGTCCGCGATATAGGCGTCGAGCAAAGCGGCGTTGATGCGCTGCACTTCGTGCTCTTTGCCGATGCGGCCGACGAACTCTTGCACCGCGCTCTTTTGCTCGGTGTCTAACATATTCAACAAAGTATCCACCGAAGTTTTGGTGGCAACTGCAGTTTCGTTTGCCATGGAAGAGGCTCCGTTTATGAGGTCAATATTTTTCCGGGTGGAGGAAGCTAAAATGTGCGGGTATGTGATTACTTTGCTCCGCTCGGCGCCAGCTTCGACATTAAATCATCCAAGCTGCCGCTGCCTTCTTTCAACACGCCTTCGATGGCTTTGCGCAAATTCGGATCTTTGAGCACGGCCATTTTTAACGTCTTCAAACGCTCGCGCGCTTTCATCAAATCCTGCAACGGCTCCACCTTCTTGGAGATCTCATCCGGATGAAAATCTTTAATGTCTTTGATGTTGAGATTGACTTCGATTTGCGCCTCCGGATCATCCGAGAGCTTGCTCGGCACAACCATTTTGAGTTGCGGGTTGATGTTCTCCAGCACGGTTTTGAAATCGCGCTTGCTCTTGACCTCCCAAATTTTGCGATCTTTCAACTCGCCCTGTGTGCCTTGCTCCTTCTTGCTGAAATCGCCCGCGATCATCATCCGATAATCCAGTTCCACGCTCTCCTGCGCGTCGCTGCTCGGAAGAATTTGCACCTTCACGCGTTGCGCGATCTTCGGGGTCGGTAATTTTGCCATGAGATTTTCTCCTTACTGGTTTGAATGGCTTTGCTTGAAATCGTTTTGATTCTCATTCCCAAACTCCGTTTGAGAACGCGCTTGCTATTGCAACTCTGTTTCAAAAATTCCAATGGCGCTTCATGCACACATGTGTTCGGAAAGAAGAGCGCCTTGCGGCTCAACTCTCTTGCGTTTGCCGGCTCGCCAATTCCAATGCGCGCAGGCAATCGTATTTTCCAATTTCATCAAACAACACGCTCTGCTGCGCCTGCAACTCCGTTTTGCTCACCGTGTGATTCTCCGATTGCAGCAACTTGAGATTCGCAAGATACGCGGACTGCCACACGGCAACGCACAAAGCCGGCTCCCATTCGACGAGTTGATAAGCCTCGATCTTCTTCATCAAATCCGCGAGCAGCGCCTTTGCCAATTCCGGCTTCTTCGCCGCGAGGCAATAATTCGCGAGATGAAGCCCGCGCAAGAAACGCCCTTTGCGCCGAATGTCCGCGGCAATTGCTTTCTGCATAGACTCTGCATTCTTCTCAAAATTCTCAGGCAATTCCGCGCATGCGGCTTCATATTCTTTGTTGAGCGCTTCGTACTCCTCGCCCATAATCGGCGGGAGAATTTTTTCCTCGCCTGTGCCGGAGCCGAGCATGCCGCGCACTTCATGCTCCAACCAACTCACCGTCGCTTTCTCCGCAAACGGCGTCTTCTTGTCTTTGAACATGAGCTTGGGCAACTCCGGCACGCGCCGCATCAGCCGCGCGAGCTGAAATTTGATCTCCTCCGCGGCTTGCTTCCACTTGCCGCCCTTGGCCTCCAACGCTTGCACAACATAGCGTTGCCCATCAAGCCAATACGGAAAACCTTCGTCGTTGAGAAAGCGGATTTCAACATCCGGAATCAATGCGTCCCATTCGCTGTTCGCGATCCAATTCTTGATCGCAGTTTGTTTCTCCGGTGTCGGTCCCTCCAGCGCAGTGATCTTGCCTTCGTCTTTCTCTTTGTATTCCGGCAAAGCCAACTTGCTCCAGCGCAACTCGCGCGCGAGCGCATACACTGCAACATCATCCGCCACTTTGCGCGTTTTCTTGCCGTCTTTTTCTTCTTCAAAAAAGAAGAGCACGCCTTTGCGCAACGCTTGCCGCGCGCTGTCATTGGAAGTCACCGCCACGCCGCCGGAGGTCGTTGCCGGAGTCGGCGTGCTCGTTTTCGTAGCAGCACTCGTCGTCGAATTTGTCGTGCTCGCAGTCGAAGCAATTGGATGCGGTGTCGTCGGTTGCGGTCTAGTTAAGTCTTCGGCGTCTTCTGCGTGCTTCTCTAAGGTTTCGCCAATCGCTTTGAAGGGCGAGACTTGACCTGACTTGAAATGCCCGCCGAGTTGTTTATGATACTCTTCTTTCAACTTTCCCCATGCGCTTTTCAAAGCGAGAACGTCTTTTGCATTCTCTTTCGTGATTTTCTCTTTCGCCAAAATTCTCGCGGTTTCTTTGCGGTTGAGAAAACTGATGCTGCGGCTGCGCTTAGGCCCGTCTTCCGGGAAAAGTTTATCGCCAAATCGTTCGAGCGCATTGAGCATGAGCAACGTGCCGTCGCGCAAGCCGGCAATTTTGCGCTTGCCAAACCACGCGAAAGCGAGCCAAGCCATGACCTCAAGATCTTTGCACTTGTCTTTGAGCACGTTCTCCGCCAATTCAATGACCTTGTCATAATTCGGCTTGATCTGGTTGCTCTCGTTCTGCAGCGTCAAGTATTCGGTATAATCTTCATCATCGTTCTTCGTCACGTCGCGACCCGTCGGCGCGCCGGTGGAAATCGGTTTGAGCAGTTCTTCAACGATTTCGGGAATTTCGAGTTTGGGAGTTGGTTGCTGGATGCTGGATGCTGGTTGCTGGTTGTTGGTTGCTAATTGCTGGTTGCTAGTTGCTGATTGCTGATCACTCGCCGCAGGTGGTTGCGGCACGCTCACCAGGGGCGGGTGTGGCTCAACACGATTTGTCGAAAAAGCATTCGGTGTGGAATTTAACTGGCTCTCCAGAGCTTGCTGCAACGGAGTGAGCACTGGTCCGTTCTGCGGGAAGTGTTTTGCGCAGACGTTTACAAGATTTTGCAACGCAGCCAGTGTGGCTTGCACTTCTTCCTTGGGATACGTTTCGGTTTTGAAGAAGGCGGTGACTTTTCCCGTGCTCAGGAATTGAATCGCTTTACTGCGAGGGACCGGCTGAACCGGAAACAATTTATCAGAGTAACGTTCCAACAGCTCAGTGAGGAGGATTAAGCCTTCACTAAAACCCGAAATTTTCTTTTCGACACGAAACCAAGCCAACGCAAGCCATGCCGCCGCACGCAAGTTTTTACTGTTGCTCTTGAGCACTTGCGTCGCCCAGTTGATGCAATTCAGGTAATCTTCTTTATTCGGCGAGGCTTTGCCGATCGTCATTTCCAGTTTGACGAAAGCTTCAACCGTGCTTAAATCCTCTAAGCCAGTAGGTGAAGCGCCGGGGATCGGTTCTAAAAGTTCGGCGATTTGTGGAGGAAGAGTAGCCATGTGAATCCAGTCATTATTTCTTCAAACTCTGTTTCGAAGGCATGTGCGCGAACTTCGAAACAGAGTTTCTCTAACACGTGTGTTCCCAAACAGAGTTTGGGAACAAGAAGCAAACAAGAGGCGGCTAAACAGGCAAGCAGCGCCTCAATCCCGCGATGCCATAAACAGCCGCAGCACATACCAGAACATGAGCGCGACGGAGGCGAACAGTTCCAACGAGGCGGCAACGTGGCGATCTTCGGGAAAATTGTAGAGCACGTTGGAAGTATCATAAAGAATCGCTGCGCCAGCGAGCACGACCATGCCCACGGAGAAAAACGTTCCGAGTTGAAAACCGAAAATTGCGCCGGCGACAATCAGGAGCAAAGCGCCGATTCCCGCCCAGCGCAACACACCGCCGAGGAAAGAAAAATCTTTGCGTGTGTAATAAACCACGGCAGTCAATCCGGTGAAGCCCAGGAGCGTGACCAACGCTGCGCTCTCAATCACACTTTCATCGGAATAGACCATCGCCAGCACGAGCAAAGGCACGAAGACGATAGCCTCGGCCACGACAAAGCCCGCGAGCGCGGCATATTGCGCCGCTCGCGATTGCGCCTCGTGCGCCACTCGACTCGCGAGCCAACTCACCAAAACAAAACCGCCCAGCACGAGCAGCCATGAAATGCCGAACATTGTGCGCGCGATTTCATAAGCGAGGCCGCTGCTGAAGAGATAAAATTCAACCAGCGTAAAGCCGAGAATCGCGCCGAGCAAATGCAAATAGGTGCGCGTGATGAATGTCGCGCGCGCTTCCACGCCGGCTGCGGCAATCGCTTGCGGCGTGTGGTTTTGATAGGAAGAATCCATACGACCGTCTCCTGGGGTTGACTGATTCGACAAAAAACTCGTTAATTGAAATTTCATGCAATGTCTTCGATGATCTTTTTTAAACTCGCCCCCGGGGTTTGCAGCAGATCGCGATACCAAGCGGGCAGCGCATTCTCCGCGGCAGCAAGTTGCGCCGCCCCTTCTTCTTCCAATTTGCAAAGCGTGTCGCTCGCTTCTTCCGGCCGCAACAGCGTTAGAAAATTTTTTGCGGACGGCGGGCGGAAATAAATATAGAGAAAGGCTTTTTGCACCACCGGGCTTGCATTCCAAAACAGGACCGGCGTCAACATTGACCCTCCCAACAGCCGTTTGCAGAGATAAAACCAAAAACAGGTTTCAAACCCGCGCATTTGCGCATCTGTGCTCAGCGGAAACCGCAGTCCCAAATTCACGCGACTGAGTTCTTGGCTGCGCAAAGGCGTGAGCACCTCAACGAGATTTCTAAAGAGCAGGTACTTGCGGGAATCTTCGAAACTACCGAGTGCGCCGCACAAAAATTTTTCCAGCGTTGTGTCGTCGAGATAAGAGCGGTATTCCAAGCGCATCTCGTTCTGTGCGCCGGATTTTAATGCTTCCACGCGCGCGACCAGTTCCGGCATGCTCATGTTGTTGCGCGCTTCTTGGAGCAGGGCAAGCGTTTGTTGGAAAAACGCCGCAAAGAGCACCGGTGTCAGCGGCAGAAGTTCAGTGCCGAGGCTATTGCGTTCGATTTGTAAGGACACCCAAAAGGGATACTTTCTCACAGTCTTATCTTGACTCGGCTGAAAAATTCCGAGCAGAAAGCGTTCGGGATTGTCGGCATAAAAAAGAAAATGCTGCGCCGGAGCGCTATCGAAAACCGTATCCCACTCTTGCTTGAGTTGCGATTTGGCGTAGAGGATTCCCTGTTGCAGCCATTGATCGAAAGCGAGCATTTCGCGGCTGCCGGCATTGTGCTTGAAGAAATCGCCGAATTGCGGCAGCTTGCCGAATGCTCCCGCGGGAAAAAATGAAGTCGCCATTGCGATGCGTGTCCTGAGGTGATTGAGGCTCCTGAAAATCTTTTTCACCTTACACCTTACACTTTACACGGTGTCAGGTTTAAAGTGTAAGGTGTGACGTGTGTCATTGTGATCAATTCGCGATTTGCGCGGGACAGCCAAAGTTGAAAAAATTGGGCGCGAGCGGGTTGGCTGCGCCGCCGCTGGCGCGCACCAAAGCGGTGAATTTGATTTGCCGCTTCCCTTTTATGCTCAAGCCGGTCCATTGCACTTCATATTCGGAAGAAGAACGCTGCGCTTGTCGGCCCTTGCGTAGCAAACGAATCCAGCCCCAGGGTTTGTCGAAAGCTTCTTCATAAACTTTTTCATCGGGCTGTGGCCAGCGATCATCCCAGATTTGAAACCTTGCTCCATTCGCCGGCTGGCTGCCAGGCCATTCGAAACTTACCCACATCGGAGGTTTCTTCACCTCATACCATTTCGCTGCGCCGCCGACATCGAACAACACTTTATCAACCGTTTCTTGCGTCTCGGGTTTCTGCATCAAAACTTCAAAGTTAAATTTGCCGCCGCCGAGTGCTGCGCCAATGTTCTTCGCTTGCCGCAACGTGCCGATGGCTTCTCCCGAAAGGCGAATGCCCTCGTTTTGCCAACGTATCGGCTCCCAGGAATTATCCGGCCGGAAAAACGGCGCAAGCTCGGTTTGCGCAAACCGATCAATCGGTCCGCCACTCGCAAAGAATGCCGCAACGTCAGCCGGTTGTGCGTCTTGTCCGTTTTTGTTAAATGGATACATGCCTGCCAACTCGGAGAACGGCTCGCATACTTGCTTCTGCCATTGCGTATTTAAATAAGCGCCGGTCTCTTTGCGCACCGCTTCCCACGCGCTGGCCAGCGGCGGTTGAAACAATCCTGCCAGCGCATCGCGGGTTTCTTGCTGCCGTTTGCGCGTGCTGATCTTGCGCACCTCTGTGGCAATGGTCGCCAAAGTCGCGCTGCCGCCTAAAACTTTACTCGCATAATCTTTCGCTTGCACGCCGGTCGGGTCTTGTGCAATGGCTTCCATATCGCCGCTCAATGTGGCGAGTTGTGCCAAGAGCCCGTTCAATTCTTCGCGCTTGTTGCCGTTAATCAACTCATTCAACTCGCCGAAGCGATCATTGTTATTGCCGCCGATGAGCGGAAGGTCGTCTATGATTTCACGCAACACATCGCGAAAGCGCGTTTGCTCCGCCACAATCTTGAGAAATTTTATAATGGCCGAGGCTTCTTCATCCGCCACAAACTTGAGTTGCTCCCCGGCTTCGCGCGTGCTCGCAAAAGGTTGGCATTGCACGGAGCTGACAAACTTCATCCATTGGTCAACATACTCTTTAAAATATCTTTGTTTCAGCGCTTTGACCAACTCGGCGCGTGGACGCGTGCTGCCGTTGGTTTGCTGCGGCGCTTCTGCTCGCCCCATCACCCATTCTTCTTTGTTGTCCGCTTCCAACTCGGTGTCGAGCAATTTCAAAAAGCTCTTCGAGCCTTCTTTGGTGAAAACGGAAGCAACGCTATGACTGGTTTGAAAGGGGCTTTCGCTAAACTCGATCGGCTCGCCTTTAATTTTGCGCTTTAAGCTTTCGTAAATGCGCCGTTCCTCATTTTGCGGCACGGATTCGATATAAGCACGCACGCGCGTGACGAACGTCGCATTTTGCCCTGCGCCAAAAGGTTGCGCGAGTTGTTTCTGCACGCTCTTTCCGAAATGTCTCGCAAAAAATTCGACTTCACGCTTGCCTTCGACAGTGTAGCTGAACCCTTGCTCTAAAACTCGATCTAATTCGGAATGAAGAAAGAATTGATAATCCTCATTCGCATTCAACCGCGCGTGCTCATGGCTCAACAAGAGATAGGCCTTGAGATGATCATAGGTCGTGTCGCGATCGGCATCGGTCCGGCTATTGACCTGTGCCGAGTGTTGCATGCGGCGCGCGAGACCTTCAAACAAAACCTTTTCCACAAATGGCGCGGCTTTGGCGAGATACAATTTATAAGCATGTGGCAGCACTTCATTGCGTTGCGAGAGACCAAACCCCCAATAGCCCTCTTCCGCCTTCGCGATTCCCTTTCTTAAGCCTGCCAAAGCGCCGAAATAATTCGAAGTGTCCGGGCTGCCCCACTCAATATTGCGCAATGCACCCGAGGTCGTTTGCAGCTTTGCCATCTCCTCCTTGCTGCTTGAATAATCAAGCCCCAAGCCCACCAGAAAGAGCACAAGCAGGAGCGCGGCTCCGGCCATGAGGGCGAGTCGCATTTGGCGTTTGAGTCGCGCGGCCACGGTCGTTTCCCCGCCGCCGAAATCGCGGTCGGAGATAATGACATCGGTTAATAGATTTTTGATGAAGTATTGTTTGATTTCCACCGGGCTGGAATACTCCGCGGGCATGGGCGGCAAACCAAACTCGCGGGAAATCGCTTCGATGGCGCGGTCGATGGGCAAGCCCTCTTGCGTGCCGCTGGTGAAATAAAAGCCGCGGCAGATGGGCTTGTCTTTCTGATAAGGATTGGCTTGAAAAATTCGCGCCGTCAAAGCTGCGAGCTTGTCTTTCACGCCAGCAAGCTGCAGCGGAAACATAAAAACCTTGCGGCGATTCTCATGTTTCAATCCGTCGCTCAAACGCGCGAGGCGTTTGTGTTGTAATTCATTGAGCAAAAGCTGCAACTCGTTTTCAAATACGGCCGCGGGGCTTTCGGTTTCATATTGCTCGCGCGTGTAGGTGCTGCCCCAAATCTGCTCGCGCTCGCGGCGATCCAACGTTTCAAAGAAATCCACAAAGCCATCGAGCAAGTCGCATTTCGTGAATACCAGATAGACCGGAAAACGAATGCCGAGGCGCGTCATCAACTCATCGATACGCTTGCGAATGTTTTCGCCTTGCGCTTCCAACTCCTCCGGTGTGGCGGTGAGCACGTCTTGCATGCTGCAGCCGACGATGACGCCATTAATCGGCGCACGCCGGCGGTACTTCTTCAACGTGTCGAGAAAGGTGAGCCACTCGTCACGATCATCGTCTTCCACCACGAAACGGCCCGCGGTGTCGAGCAATATGGCGGAATCAGAGAGGAACCAATCACAATTGCGCGTGCCGCCGATGCCGTGCAGCTCTTTATCGCCCAGCGGAAAATTCAAGCCGGAGTTTTTGATTGCGGTGGATTTGCCGCTGCCCGGCGGGCCGATCATCACATACCACGGCAGCGCATACAGCGCCGCCTGGCCGCTGCGCGCTTTGCCTTCCACGCGAATGCCGCGTTTCTTGATGCCTTCAATCGCAGTGCTCAATTCGCGTTTGAATTGCTCCAACTCTTGCCGCTTCTCCGGGCGTAGGCCGCGCATCTGTTGCTCGGCCTGTGCGCTCAGTGAAGATTCCAGCGAGCGGGCGTGCTTCTCTTCCTGCATGCGGCGATACATGAGCACCATCAACCAAAGCACGAGCACCATGAGCACGCTGAGCACGCGCTCGACCATATCGCGCTGAAACAAATAGCCGACGAGCACGACGATCAAAAGCAGCAGAATAAAACCGATCGCAATCATGCCCGTCGCGCTTCTTAAAGATTTCATCACTCGACCCATGTGGTCTCCATACCGTTGGGGTTAGCGAATTTGCTGAATGGCAGTAACCACGTTATCGGCCTCATTGCCGATGAAAAAACGCGCGATGACATACGCCAAAAGTCCAATCGCGGCCGCGCCGGCGCCGACGACCCACGCGGGCACGCGTTCTTTGAACACTTGCCGCGCCAGATCGCGCGGCTTGCCGTGCGGAGCAAGCAACGCATCCGCGGGCTTGTTAATCTCGCGCCGCAACTCGTGATGCAAGTCTTCCACGAGCAGGCGCAACTTTTCCGGGCCTTGGGGCAGTGGGCCATATTTGCCTTTGAAGCCCAAAGCCAGGCAGAGATAAAAAACTTCCAACGCTTCGAGATTGACGTGCGTGCGTTGCCGCAATTGCTCCAGCAGTTTAAAAAACTCATCGCCGGCGTTGGCGGAACTGAAAAGCTCCGAAGCCAGCGACTTCAATCCCCAGGAATTTCTGCCGCTCCAATTCGAGCTGAGAATTGTCTCGTCGGTAAAAGCCACGAGCGCGAATTTCGCGTGGCGAATGAGATCGTTGTCGAGCGCCGCGTCTTTGGCGTTGCGCTCGAAGCGATTGAACAAGTCTTTCAACCGTTGCCGCAACATGTTGGGGTCGCCGGCGTCGCGTGTGTGGTGCAATTGCAAAATAAGCGAGAAGCACGATGAGGCGATTTCCGGCAAACGCCGGCGCTCCGCTTTGGGCAAAGCGAGGTGCGTGCCGGTCATTTTTTTATAAGAGGACGTGTTCATAGGCGCGTGGTTTTCTCCAAATTTTTAAAGCGTCGCGTGTAACGTGTAAAGTGAAACGTGTTTAAGGGCGCGGCCTGTGCGTTAGCCTTGCATGGCCACCAGCTCGAGTTTCAAACCATTGAAGCTGTCGGGAATTAGAATCGCGAGTGCGCGGCTTTGGACAATCGCTTCCCAATAATCGCCGGCCTTCTCGAGGCGAAAATGGTATATGCCCGGAGTGCGCGGCAAACCCGGCGGCACGTTGGGCGTGTATTGCGCGTTGAGGCCGCGCAGATTGTAGGTGATCAAATAATGCAAGCTCTCCGGCGGTGCAATTTTCAAATTCGCCACCAAATCCATTGTGATGCGTCGCTCTTCGATTTCGCCGCTGCACATGAGATAGAAGTGTGCGTTTTGCAGCAAGTCTTCGGCAATGGCGTCGCTGACCCAGAGCAGGTTGTTGTCCGTGCGCAATCGAATCGAAACGTAGTTTTCCGAGATTCCCACGCGATTCACCAGCAGGATGATTGTGGAAATGAGGGTGTGAAAACATTTGGTGAGTTGATCATGCTCATAGCGCGGAAAATCCACTGGGCGTATTTCCGGCGAACCCGGATGTGTGGTGAGCTGCCCGGCGAGCGCGAGCAGTTGCAAGTACAATTCTTCGGGATGGCATTGGCGCAACGTGGAATAATGATTGAGTACCGGAATGTGCGTATTGAGCACATTCAGCAGCCACATGCCCGTGAGATCATTCGCGACAAATTCTTTTTTGTTAAAGGGAACCTGGCCGCGGAAATCTGCGCACTTGCTCACGAGGCGGCTCAAGAGATCATTAAGCTGCTTCAAAAGATTCGGAGCGGGTTCGAGCGACAAGCAGGTGGGAACGAAATCTTCGCTCACCACAAACGTGCCGTTCGGGCGCTTCTTCACTTGGGCGATTTTCAGCGCGGTGTAGTCGTCCAGCGGCTCATTCCCGGCGCGCAAGACCAAATTCGCGCGTGCGACTTCAACTTCGCGTATTTCGCCGCCGAGGTTGTCATCCGCAACTTTCGCAGTCACGGGCGAATAGCGTTGCTCACCCGCGTCGTGGTGCGGCGGCATCACACAATTCCCGCCTTGCTCCCGTTCGCGTCGCAGCGCGAGGTAAATATCCAACTTTTCCGCGGTCGCGGGGAAGACCTCGGCCAGTGCGCGCGCTTGCGGAGCGCGATCCTCTTCCGGAATATTAAACACGAGGCCGTCAGGCATCACGCCTTTACAGCGCACAAGTGCGAATTGCCCGTTGGCCAAAGCCTCCGGGCTGATTTGCAACTCGGTGAAGCCCCAATCATAGCGTGCGCGCGCGCGCAGGCGAAAATTCAACTGCGCTTGCAGATGCCGCTCCGCTTGTTGAAAATGCTGCGGGTCGAGAGTCATGCCTTCATGCCAAATCACTTTTTGCAAACGAGCCATATCTTTTTCCTCTACGTTGTCCCGGTCACTTGCGGGCCGTTAGTTCGCTACACGTTGCAGCACGCCACCAACAGGGCCCTACTCTTCGAACTATGCCAGCTTTAAATGTTCTCCGTCGCGCGCACCGTGTCCATGCGCAGGTTGTAGTGTTTGTTAAAAGCGTTTTCAAAGTATTTTGTCACCAACGCGCCGTTGCCTTCACCGATGAGCTGCTGATGTTTCGCGCGATATGCCTTCACGAAAAATTGTGGAATGATCGCGATAAGAACGCGCCAGAGCGGGCGCATTTTGCCGGCGCGCTGGAGCAAGTCCGTCATGATCTTCTCATAAGCCAACTCCTGCAACATGCGGCGCGGCGTCTCGACTTGGCAGGCGCGATGCCCCTCCAACAGCGCCATGGGGTGCGCGACGACTTCACGCAACACCTGCTTGAGCGCGTTGATGCGTTCGATGATCTTTTTCTCCGGCACTTCCGGATCGAAGAAAAGTTTGTGCAATTCCTCCGGCGTGCTGTGTCGAATCTTAAAAGAGTCGCCCCCTTGCATAATCGTTGTCGGCGCCCGCTCGCCGAGGTATTGATAATACACTCGCGCGGATTTGACGTAAGCATCCAAAAGCAATTCCAACACCTGCTTTTCGCGCATGGACATCGTGATCGCTTCGATGGGTTGCGTTGCCATGTCGGAACGGCTGCCGCCTTTGGCATTGCCTTTCAACACGCGAATCTCCTCGCGCAACAGCTCCAGCGCGGCTTCTTTTTCTTCCAATTTCCCGGAAAGGTGTTTGATCATGACTTGCGCTTCATGCAAACGCGCTTCAGTGGTTTGCGGCGCGGCACTCGCCTCGACCTTCCCCGTTAGAGTCGAGGGCGCATAGGCGCGCGCAAACACTTCGGCCATATCACTTTCCGCGAGGCGACGCAACGGCTCGCGCAAGGCTTCCAACAAAATATCGGCGCGCGTGGCAGCCTCGGCGCGGGCGTATTTTTCCACCAACCGCAGCAAGATGCGTTTCAGCTCGTTGGTTTCATTCACGAACGGATGCAGTGCCACTTCGCCGGACTCACCGGTTTCATTATTCAACACGAGTGCGAAAAAATAAATGTGATAATCACCAACGCGAATCTCATCGCCGTTATGCACTTGATGCGGCTCGCCGCTTTGCAACGGTATGTTGTTCAGCATCGTGCGGTTTTGGCTTTCGAGATCGAAGAGATAATAGGCCGTGCCTTTACGCTCAAGGCGCGCATGGCGGCGCGAGACGAGCCGTTTATATGGATCAGGCAAAATCAGCAGATTCGATTCATGCCGCCCCAGCGTGATCACATCTTCATGAAAGAGATACTCCTGCTCCTTCTCACTGGCCGATTCTTGCGATACTTTCAGCTTAACTGGCATCCTGGGCGTTTCCTTGCGTTAGTACACGACACGAAAGCCGGTCAAGGCGCTCGTGTCTTCGGGCTTCGCGGCATGGCGGTTTGCGCAGCGCAGGTCCGGTACGCTGCTAAAAATCGAGCCGCCGCGTAACACGCGACGCTCGCCGCTGTTCGGGCCCGCGGGATCATGCGAAGCGCTGCGCCGATAATAGTTTTTATCATACACATCGCGGCACCACTCGAACGCATTGCCGTTCATGTCAAACAGCCCGAGTGCGTTCGGCTGCTTTGCGCCCACGAGGTGCGTGCGCTTGCCGCTATTGGCGTCGTACCAAGCCATGTTTGCCAATTCCGTTTCCTGATCAGTGCCGGCCCATTTGATTTTTTTGCCGCCGGCGCGCGCAGCATATTCCCACTCGGCTTCGGTGGGCAGCCGCACCTCTTTCTGCACACGCGTGCTCAACCATTGGCAAAAGGCTAGGGCGTCATGATAAGTCACGTGGATCACAGGTTGCCGCCCTCGGCCCCAGCCGTTGTCCTCGGGTTTATTCCGTCGCGTGGCTTCGCAAAACGCGTCGAACTGTGCAAACGTGATTTCATGCTTACTGATGCGGAAACCGCTGAGATGAATTTGATGGCGTAGCTCATCCTCCTCGCCCCGGCCAAACGTATCGCCCATGTCAAACGGCCCGCCCGGCAGCGTGACAAATTCAATCTCCAGCCACACGGTGTTGCGCAGCTTGGTTTTTAATCCGTCACTGGGGTTCGCGCGATATGCAACAGTAAATTTTTCCTGCGCAACGTCATACTTTCCTTGCCGCAGCGCATAATCGCCCCATCGTTCATATAGCAACTCGGCTTCGCGTTCGAGATTGCGCGTGGCATCGGCTCTTCTCAGTTCCGTCAGTTCATGCAATGCTCCCTCAAAATCGTTGCGGCTCAAATACTGTTCAAACTTACTCAACGGATTCGTCGCAATTGGCGGCCTCGGCTCGACAACAGGACTCCGCTCCGTGGTCTGTTCTTCACTTCGAGGTTGTGGGCGGCCATCGGCGAACAAGCGATTCTCCGGGAAATTCTCGCGCAGGATTTGTCTAAGTTCCTGTGCGCGTGTTTCGTTTCTCGCGCTCATGCTTTTCCGATATTCCGCTTCCAGCCAGCGTTCGGTGTCTCGCCAAAGTTTTTGCGCGATAGGATTTTCCGCTTCAATTGCTTTGAGGCTTTTGCAAAGCTCCAACACATTGTCAAATTCCGGCGCGATAAAATCTTTGCGCTTCGCCGCCTCTTGCGCACGCTGCTCCAAATCCAAAAGCTCCGCGAGATTTTGAACCTGTTGCTCTTTCGGGAAACGCTGCGCTAAAAACTTGCTCGCCGCAAGCGCTTCTGCTTGCGCACCACGTTCGCGCAACTCCGCAATGCGCGCGAGCGCGTTGTTCCGAATCGCATCGAGTTGCGCGCGCGCCGCTTTGTGCTCCGCCTCAAGTTGAAGAAGCTTCTGCAAAGCTTGTGTTGCATCTTCGCCATTCGGCAAGAGTGTTTTATCTGCTTGCGTGAGCGCTTCCGCCTGTTGCATGAGCGCTGCAATTTGCTCTTGTCGCGCGTTGTTTTTTTGCCAAAAGAAAAAGCCGCCGATGCTTGCCAGCAGAACGAAACCGACGATTAAAAAAAGCGGCATGCGACTTTTGGACGGCGCCGGGGCTTTGGTCGAAAGTTTAGTTTCAACCCTGCCTTTATGAGATGCATCCAATTCGAGCGCAACCTCGCTCAAAGCCGCGGCCAATTCTTCGCAGTTCTGAAAACGATGGCTGGGATTTTTCGCCATACACTTAAGCACCAAACTCTCTATGGCTTTCGGAATATCGGCGCGGATGCCGCGCGGAGAGGTCGGCGGAGCATTGGTTATCTTTTGCATCGTCGACCAATCCGTGTCGCCGCGAAAGGGCAACTCGCCGGTCAAACAATGATACATGACCACGCCCATCGCATAAATATCCGAAAGCGGCGAAGCGGGCGTGCCGGCAATCTGCTCGGGACTCATGAATTGCAGCGTGCCGAGGATCGTGCCCGGCTGGGTGAGTTGCGCCGTATCGTTGGCTGCGCGCGTGAGCTGCGAACTTTCGGCAAGGCGCGCGATGCCAAAATCCGTGAGCACGGGCCGCTCGGTTTTGCTGATCAAAATGTTCGCACTTTTAATGTCGCGATGGATCAAACCTTTTTGATGCGCATACCCCAACGCCTCGACCACGGGCTTGAGCCAACGCACAACTTTCGCCACCGGCAACGGGCCATGTTTGAGAATAACGTTGCGCAAATCTTCGCCGTCGATGTATTCCATGGCGATATAATGCACGCCGTTTTCCACGCCCTCGTCGTAAATAGTGATGATATGAGGATGGCTGATCTGCGCGGCCTTGCGCGCTTCGCTGTGAAAACGTTTGAGGAAATCTTCGTCCGGGACGATTTGCTGCGGCAGAACTTTGAGCGCGACCGGGCGGTTGAGGTTGCGCTGCATGGCTTTATAAACCACGCCCATGCCGCCGCGGCCCAACTCTTCCTGCACGTCATAGCGCGCCATGAGCGCCTGCTTGACGGAAGTTTGCCGCATTGGGCCGTCGCCGATAAAACTGCCGCAGTGTTTACATTTGACGGCATTCGCGCGAATCTCTTCGTCGCAAAGAGGGCAGCGTTTGGTGAGTTCGTCCATGAGAAGATCGGTTCACAAAGAATGATGAAAGCTCGCAGTGCGAGAAAACTTGAACATTTCATTATCAACGACACTGGGAGAGGGTTTTTCTTCTCAAAAAAAATGCGGCAACAGAAATTTATCTTGCACCAATGAGCAGAATGGGAAGGTAGAATTTGGTCGAAGGTGAAACGCCGTGTTTCAAGATGGGCCAAGAACCGGCGTCGCGAACAAGGATGGAGGGCAAATGTTGGAGGGGACGCCTGAAATAATTCTCTTAAAAACTCAGTCGCACTTGCAAACGCACGCGAGACTGATTTTTATCACGGCAAGGATTGAACCGCGTCAAGGCGTCAAGTGTCTTTTGGTCTTAAATTTTGCGCGAGTGCGCCGAGACTTGGTGCGCTCGTAGGATGAGGAAGAGAAATCTTCGTTATTGCAGCAAAAGCATTTTGCGCACGTGCGTAAAACTTCCGGCTTGCAGTTTATATAAGTAAACGCCGCTGCCCACGCGCTCACCGCCGGCATTGCGACCGTTCCAAATGGCGGTGTGATAGCCCGGTGTTTTCCATTCTTCTTGCACCGGCACCGCAACCTCTTCGCCGAGCATGTTATAAACGCGCAGCGTAACGCGCGCAGCGTGCGGCAAACCGTAGCGAATTTCCGTCGCGGGATTGAAGGGGTTGGGGAAATTTTGCGAGAGTTCAAAGGTCGTGAGTGTCGCCTCGACCTGCTTGGTTATTTCTCCCACATATTCTTTTTTCCCCACCACCAGCTTGAGCCGTTTGGGATTTGCCGGGCTGGGTCCGACGATGCTATAGTGATTCTCCGCTCTCAAATCCCGCGTGATCTGCAGTTGCTCATCCACGAGCCAAACCTCGAACTCGCTTGGCACTTGCGCCACGCCCTCGAAGGTGAGATCAACGCGGTCATGAATATTGGAGATCACTTCGAAGTCCCAGGTTTCGCCGGTGAGCGGCGATGGGCGGGCGTCTGTAGTAAAAGCATGCGTCATCTTTCGCCATTCGGGATGAGGAAAAAACAACGCGATGTAGCTACCAAAGAAAGGAGGCTCAGGTTCATCGTTACGATCCCAATTAGCAGAGGCTTCATTCAATATCACAATGCTGTTGTTAACATCGCGCGCATTTTGTGAAACCGCCAAGATCCGCATTTCCCACAACGGTTTGGCCTGGGCTGGTTCAGAAGAAGTCGGGCTAAAGTTCGGGGCGATGAGAAGCGTATCTGCACTGCTGGAGTGATTATAAATTGCGTACCCTTCAAAAGGAGATAAAATCGAAGCTTTTTGCCAAGAGCCAAGATAAGTTTGTGCACCGGAAAAAATTCCGTGTTTAAGCCACACGTGCCTATCCGCCACCGGAATTTCGAAATTGAATGGGTTGCCGATGAAATTCCAGCCAGCATTCAAATGAATCTCAAACGGCTTATCAGTACGATTAGTCGTCCCCTCGCCGGTATTGATGCTCTTCCCCACCTCTTTCACCAAAAGCCAAAAAGCTTTGCCCACTTGCAGAGACGATACTTCGGGAAAGTCTTTCGCAGAACCGTCGCTTTGCGGCTCTGCGAAACGCCATTTGGAATCGTCGTACTTGCCGAGGTTTTTGTCGTCTTCTAAAACGGTTTTAGCGTCTTTGTTTGAAAGGTCCAGAGGCACGGAGAAAAGGCGATAGTCGTTTTCGTTTTTGCCATGCGAAAGGGCTTTGCTCAATCCCATCGGCACACGCACGCGCGAAGAGAAATAATCAGAATCAGGTGCGCGCCCAGAGGAGTCGCCCGTATCTGTGGCTTCGATAAAATACTCTAGACCTCTGTCTGTAACGTCAGATTCAGAAACGACGCTTTGATAGGAATTTACCCCAACAAGCTGCATGGATATCGGCGTGAAGTTGAGTATGCCACCTCTGCGGTAATATAACGTAACTGCACGCAAGTAATCCGGAGTGCCGGTCTGCACCACAACATCGTCGATGATTCGTGCTTTTATCGTTAGCGCGGTGCCAACACTGATTCCCCCTTCTTCAGTTTGATTCACAACAATGGGGCGTTGGTTGTTTTTTACTAACGCTGCAAATCTGATTACTAAGGGTGTTCCTTTACCGTCGTCTGCAATGACAGAGACAGTATCTTGACCAGGGTTTTGAGGGGCAACGACCGCAAGATAATTTGTGGGAAAATTTTCCGCGTGCGCAAAGCCGCGAAGACTGGTCATTGTATAAAACAAAATATCGTTATCATCGTCGACAAAAAGCGAATCTAAATTCATGGATACGGGTGGTCCGCTAATAATCAGCGTCACGTCAGGAATACGCCCCTTTCGCAGGCGCGGTCGGCGATTGCCAACGGTGACTTCAATTCTTGCTTTGGCCGACGCGCACTTTGCGTCGGTGGTCGTCACTTCGACAATGGCTTCACCGATAGCAAGCGGTTTCAACTCTAACTCATTGCGCGTAATCTTCGAGCGCACGATTTCGGGTTTTGTGCTTACCGCCTTATAATCCAGATCGTCGCCGTCACGATCCTCAAAAACGCGGTCAAGATTATAGATGAAAACGGCACCGGTATCTTTCGCAAAAAGACTAAAGTTGCTCACGTCATAGCCAGCCCGAATTGTAGGTCCGACATTCGCTACTTCGACGCGAACTTGAACCGTGTCTTGAGAGCCATCGGAGCCTTGAACAGCCACTTGCCCTAAGCTGGTTCCGCCGCATAAACTATCCCTTTCCACTATAACTTTAATAGATTGCGGAGCATCGCCCGCAACTGCCTCCAACGTGATCCAACTTTGTAAAGCTTGAGCCGTCCACCTCAAAGGACATGTACCAATTTTTTCGATGGCCAAAGGCAGCGACTCGTCCCGCTTTCCAAAATCCAACGTGTCGGCTGTGACTTTCAGCTCGGCTTGCTCGCACACAATGAAGTCCTCGTCGCTTTCGTCAAAAAAAGATACGCCGTTTAGCGTCGTGCTGATTCTGATTCTCGCTTCCTCTGTAGAAGGTTCGCTTACCATCTCCCATTCGAAACTTCGTGGTGGTTGATTCGGAACAACCGCATTAATGACTTCGAACGAGCCTCCGCGAGAAATTTCGATTTTCATCTCGGCGTTAGCAGGCATTTCGGCTGTCGTTGTCCAACTTATTATTTGCGCGCTGCCGATTTCCCACACTTCGTTTCCGGCGTTGGGCGACAATACTTTGATCGGTGTGATTTGAAAATCATTTGCACTTTCATCACTCGCAGTTTTAGTTTCACCGTTATCCATAAAGGTAGCGGTGACCTTGATCTTTGCCCTGGCCGTTGCAGTGCCACTGATCACCCAATCTTTTTCCCGAGGAGTATTATTATTCAAACCATCGAAAACCGGCGTGAGATCGAACTGCCCCCCGCGCGAGATTTCTATTCTTATAACAGCGTCACGAGGTACATTTTCACTGCTCCACTCAATCTTTTGCGTGCTTCCGATTTCCCAATTTTCTCCGCCGTTCGGAGACTTGACTTCTATGGTCGGAGCGTTTTGAGTAAAGCCAAGAGAACTCACCAAGAGAAGGAGAAATACACTTAGTGAAATTTTGCGCTTCATAAGAATGCCTATCTTTTTCAATTATAAACTACGGGCATGTAATGATCTCACGGCAGCGGTGGAATCGTCGGCGCTCCGGGCGGGTCGGGCAGACGATCAGGACGAGTAATAATATAGATCGCCGCTCCACCGCCAACGGCCAAAGCTCCTCCACCAATCCACCACCATTTCTTTGAAGCTTTTCTTTTGCTACTCCTGGACTCTTCTTCTTGCTCTTGGCGCTGTTTAATCTCACCAACTATCCTTTTGAAAATCTCTGAATCGCGCTCCATATCCGGTTGATACTCCCCATCCAAAACAATAAGCCGATCAACCTCTCTTTCCGCGGCAACGCTGTCACCTTGCGCCAAATATGAAAGGGCAAGTAGTTTATGCGAGCGCTTTTTCTGTGCCGTGTTGGTGATGCCATTGGGCAGGCAAGGCTGCAAGAGCGCTATTGCGGTTTGATGTTCGTCACGATCAAATGCTTCTTCTGCGCGTTCCAATGCGTTCGGTTTGCACGGTTCTTGAGTTTGCGCTTTTAAACCATCGCTTCCCAGTTGACATGACAGCAACCAAACACCGAAAATTGCTGACACGAGCCGAACGCAAAATCTCCGGTTCCTACTGGTCTGGTAAAATGTGCCTTCGTCTAGAAAACGCATAGGACCTCCGAGCTGATACGCGCCATTATTTGTTTGATAACGAACCGGAATTTGAGCTAACGGGGCGCGGCCACCGTTCACACGTGCGTTGATAAGGAAGCCCCGGGCCGAGATAATAATTCCACTCTTCTAGCGTAAGGTTACGCTCCGTCTTTGCACAAATCAAATCCGCGAGCGCGCGGGGTTGGGCATTCCATACTAACACGGTGCGATCGGAAGCCGCGGAAAGCAAATGCTCTCCTTCTCGACTGAAGGCGACGGACCATATCCACGTTTTATGATCGAGTAAAATAATCGGGCTCGCTTGCGGTTGTCGCACGTCCCATAAACGCACGGTATTGTCCGCACTCCCCGAAGCAAGCATGTGGCCACTCGGACTAAAAGCGAGTGTGTTGATTTCATCTTCATGGCCGCGCAACAAAATAGCTTTGCTGGCGACATCTCGTTTTCGCTCTTCGCGCAAAGCTTGTTGCAAATTCCACAGACGCACCAAGCCTTCGCTCCCGCCGACAGCGAGAGTGTCGCCGCGAGGATTAAAGGCGAGACACTTCACGAGTGAAGGTTGCGACAAGGCTTTGAGCATGGGATAATTATGTTCGTTCAAATCCCAAATGCGAACCGTGCTGTCTGCTCCGCCGGAGGCGAGGTAGTGACCGTCGCCACTAAAGGCAAGGCTTCGCACCATCGCGCGATGTCCTTCTAACACGGCGAGCACCTGTGCATGTGCTTGTTGAATTTTCCAGATTCGAATTTTGCGATCCGTACCGCCGGAGGCGAGTAGATCACCGCGCGCATTAAAGGCCAAGCTCCAAACACGCCCTTCGTGCTTGCCCACTAGTTCTGATTTGCTTTCTAATTCTTCCAAATCCCACAAACGAACGGTGCGATCTTCACCGCCGGAAGCTAAAATTCTGTTCCGCGGATGAAACGCCAATGCGGTCACGCCGCCTTCGTGATCGTGCAGAGCGTTGCCGCGCGCTTTTGGGTCATTCAGCTCCCACACCCAAATCGAACTATCGGCGCTGCTGGCAGCCACGAGTTCCAAATCGGCGCTAAACGCCACGGACATCGCCCAATCCCGGGGCCCTTCTAGTTTGCGCGGCCCGCCGAGTTCATTGTTGCTTACGCCGTTGAGGGCCTTACGCATGGCGTGATAAACTTCATTGAGTAAATCCGCTTTGAGCTCTTGATTCAAAAGAAAGGCCTGACGTGCAAGCAAGAGCCCAAGCATGCCGGCCTGCTCCTGATGCAAAAGCGGCGCGCGGGTAGAAAGAAAGCGCGTAAGATTAATCTGTGCTAAACTATCGGCTCTGCGGCGCTGCCAGGCTTCATTTGCTTGCGCTTGACGGGCGAGTTGTTCGTTCCGTATAGCTTTGCGCGCCGCCAATTCAGCCAGCAGGCGTTGCGTGTCTAGTGCGGCATTAATATCTACTGCAACTTGCCGCAAACTATCGGCACGAATTTTTAAAAAATCTGAGATCAGCTTATCTTTGCGTGCTTGTTCCGCGGCGCGGCTCTCAGATAGGGCAAGCTGATTTGCCTTTTGCTCATTCTCCTTCGCTAATTCTTCGCTTTGAACGGTTTTCCATAAAATGATAACTAGCAAAACCATCACCGCTGCTGTCAACACGCCGATTGCAATTTTCAGCCGTTTCACCGTTGTCGGAGTAAACAACTTCGGCCAATGCTCATCAATCCACTTGCGGTCGAAGACGCGTTGGTAAATGGGATTACGAACGATGAGGTGGCCGTTTTGGCGTTGGATGATGCCGGTGAGTTTGAGTTCGGATTTGATGGGAGATTTTTCTTCGTCGGCGATGGGGCGGCGGCTGGTCAAGACGTCTTTATAGGTTTGCATCATTAGCAGATGCAAGTCGCGGCGCTTTTCCTCGCGCTCATAACGCAATACGCTTCTTTGCACAAAGTCAAGATTGCTATCGTCGCGGCTATTGCGCCCCATGAACAACCCGGCGGCCAACTCATCAATCTCACGCTCGCTCCACTGCGCGCGCGTATCTTCGGCCACCGCGCGACAAAAACGCTGCGTGAGATAAGGATGCCCTTTCGTCCATTTAAAAATCCATTGCAAAACCTGCCGCGCATGCGTTTCGGAGAAGTCAAAGCCTTCGATTAACGTCAGCGCTTCGGAGAAGATGAAGTCCGTGACTTCCACGCGCTTGCCCACGTTGAACGGCGTGCGTGTATGATCTTTAATCAAATCCGTGGGCGTGGCCACGCCGATGAGCACGAAGGAGAGCCGCTGGTATTCCGGATGGTCGGCGCGGGCATTATACAACGCCCGAATCGCGGCGAAGAAATCATCTGAATAAGGCACGCCGAGCGTGGTGTCGATTTCATCGATGAACACGACGATCGGATCGGCAACTTCTTGTAACAATACTTCGCCAAAGAAATGCGAAAAGCGTTGCGCAAAACTGAGATGCGCGCGCGCCTGCCACCAGGTTCGCGGGTTGGTGTGAAATTGGAGTTGCTTCTGCAACTCGTGCAAGATGCCATGATAAAACTGCTCGGCCGTGGTCGTTTCTTTGCCAAGGTATTCCAGCGAAAACGTCACGCATTGGAAGCCTTCGGTGCGCAGCGCTTGTGCGGTGCGCAACATCAAACTTGATTTGCCGACTTGGCGCGAGGAGAGAATGAAAGCGTAATCGCCCGCGCGACAAAGTTCGAGGAGTTCATGATCGGCGCGGCGTTCAACATACAACGCGTTCACGCTGACGGACCCGCCGACGGTGAATTGTTGACCCTCACTCATGTAACCGCTCTCCAAAAAATTTTTCATACAACCGACAACGCATCTGCGCGCGGCGCGCGTCCCCAATAACCAATCCCGCGGCTTGCAAACGATAAAATATGCCCTCGTCTGCGCATTTGCCGCTTTGCAAAACCTGGCGCAGGCCTTCTTTTAAATTCACCGTTGTGTCTTTGAGCTGAAACCACAAAGGCCGCAAATGATCGCCAAACGGGCCGTAAATATCCGTCGCGTGCTCGAAGAGCGTTTGGAATTTCTCTTCGCCTTTGGTGAGAAGCTCGAAAGTTTGCTGCAATAGGTACGGATGGCCGCCAACCCAGTGGCGCAGTATTTTTAAATCCTCGGCTTCGAGCGGCGTACCGTATTTTTCGTTCAAGCTCGCGCATTGCTCGGCATTGAAATCTTGCAAATGGAGCACGCGGCCAACGTTGAACGGCGAGCGCATTTGATCGGCAATAAATGCCGTTGGCTCGGTCGAAGTCGCCAACACCAAATCAAATTGTTGCCACAATGGGTCAGCCTCTTGCCGGCGATTGTGCCACACGCGCAGCATGCTGAAGAAATTCATGCTGTAGTCTTTGCCTAAAATACGATCGACATTGTCCATCGCCAACGTGAGCGGGTGGGTGCGTCGCTGAAGCATGAGCAACTCGAAAACCTCCGTGCTGCAGCGGATAACGCCGAGGTGTTGGTTCTCTTGCCAGGCCTCGTTGAAGTGATCATACTTGATGATCTTGTGCGTCAACGCCATGCTGAAGGCTCTAAAGAAAACTTCTTCGTTTGCCAATTGCGACTGATCGAACGCTTGAAAATCGAGGAACACGACTTGGCGGCCTTGCTGTTTGGCGGCTTGCATGATATGCCGCAACAGCCAGGTTTTTCCGATTTGACGGGAGCCTTTGATGGAAAATGTAACCCCAATACGAGCCATTTCATTGCGCGCGATGCGATCTTCGGCGCGTTCAATATAAAAAGCGTCTTGCGCGCTCGCCGTCAACAACGTGAGCGAAGTGGTCGGCGTGGTTGCCGGTGCTGGGCGCGCGGTTTGGATGATGGTCGCCACTTCGGCGCCCGTATGCTGAAAGGCAATGCGCGCGCGGCGAAGCTCGCCCAGAAACTCATCCATATTCTGAAAGCGCGACAAGGGATTTTTTTCCAACGCGCGCTTGAGCACTGGCCACATCCGTCCTGCAAATTCGGCGTTGTTGTGCGTAAGCCGCGGCGGGTCTTCATAAAGAATCAGCCGCCGCACTGTGGCGTACCCATCTTGCTCGTCTTTGCTTTTGACAAACGGCCGCTGTCCGGCAATCATTTCATAAAAGATCACGCCCAACGCAAATATGTCGGAGCGATGATCGACCTCAACGCCGTCCCATTGCTCGGGCGACATGTATTGCGGCGTTCCGCTCACGGCGCTCACATGTGTTATGCTCTCTTGCGCGTCTTTAATTTTGGCCAAACCAAAGTCCACGATTTTCACCTGTCCTTCGCGGTTGAGCAGAATGTTGTCCGGCTTTAAATCCCGATGCACCGCGCCGACGCGATGCGCCGTGCGCACTCCTTCGGCGATTTCTTCGGCAATGTGAAAAAAATCCTCGGGCGCGAGCGTGAGGCGATCAAGCCGCTGGCCCAACGTTTCGCCCTCAACATATTCCATTACGATAAACGGCGGCAGTGCGTCTTCATGCAACTCGTAGACCGTGACAATGTTGGGATGAATGATTTGCGCTGCGGTATAAGCCTCGCGCCGAAAACGCAGAAGGGCTTCGCGATCACCGCAGAATTTGGGGTCAAGAAATTTGAGCGCGACTTGCCGCCCGGACTTTTTCTCCCGCCCTAAATACACTACGCCCATCGCGCCGCGCCCGATTAGCCTCACAATGAGATAACGCTGAAAAGACTGGCCCGGAGCAAACGCCACCATCGTTTGCCAATCTTGCGTGCGCACGTTGGGAGCGTCATCTTTAAATAACTCTTTTTTGCCATTGGGGAAAATGATCTTCCCAAGCTGCGTAAACCAAAGCTCAACGCGCTGAAAGAGTCGAACCATGCGCCGTGCCCTTGCGTTTTTACCGCGGTCTCGAATTAGGAAAACTCAGAAGGAGAGAAAGTGGCGCCCATCAGTCGTGATCGCGCATTGCAGTGACGTTCGCTTCCCTAGCGAGACTTGAGGAAAGTGCTAGGAGTGATGAGGGAAGGATGGGCAAAAAAAGATAGGGTCTCCTTCGGTGAGACGCAATTGTTTTGTTCAATTTGATGCGATTTTTTTGCCTCGGCTCCTATGCCGAGTGCGTTTTCGCATAGCTTTCTTGCTACAGGCATAGCCTTTTTGCAAACCACATAGCTTTTTGCTAATGCCGCCGCTCCCGATGAACCGTTTCCTCGTTTTCCTCGTTGTATCAACTGAGGATTTGGGCAAACGCAGAGCACTTCACGCGAAGTCAAAGAGATTTGACTTGCAAAAGCCTTGCGTTACGCGTATCATTTTCCAGATCATCACCCTCGCTTGCACCAAGCTTTTCAAATTCCAAAGAAACTTTTCCGGATTTTCCTTCTCGCGCGCCTGCTTCCCGTCGAAGATCCAGAACGATGTTGTGTCAGCCCCGGGCTTGACGCTCGCAAGGAGCATTCGTATGAACCCGCTGCCCCGGCGTTGTTTGTTTTGCGGACAGGAAAACGAAGCCTTTCTCGCCAAATGCCCCAAGTGCCACAAACCGCTGCAAAAGCCCGGCATCATCGAAAAAATGGAAGAAGCGATGACCGGCGCCTTGCAGCGCGAGTTGGAGCATCGCTATGAAATCGTCGAAAAAATCGGCCATAGCGGCACCTCGCTTATCTATAAGGCGAAACAAAAAGGCGTGCAGCGCCCGGTCACGCTCAAAGTGCCGCGCTGGCTTTTCCCCATCGACAATCGCTTGCCCAAAACACTCGCTCTGCGTTTTCGAGAAGAGGCGCAACAGCTTTCCAATTTGCATCATCGCGGCATCGTGCGCCTGCTCGAGTGGGATGTTATCGACGAGCAGATGCCGTTTCTCGTCTTGCAATATTTGGAAGGCGAGGATCTGCGCTACATTCTGCAAAAAAGCGCGGAGCCGTTGGCTATCGAAAAGGTGAGGCACTGGTTCCTCACTTTGGCTGAAGCATTGCATTTTGCGCATCAAAAGGGCGTGATTCATTGCGACATTAAAAGCGCGAATATCATCATCAGCCCCGAAGGCCAGCCCACACTCATCGACTTCAGCATTGCGCGCGACAAAGACATTCGAAAATTGGCGAACATCACGCATCATGCCGGAGTGCCGGGCACGTGGCTGTACATGAGTCCGGAGCAGGCGCGCTATGAACGCGTCGATGAGCGCAGCGACATTTATTCTTTCGGCGTCGTGCTTTACGAAGCGCTCGCCGGCAGACTGCCGTTTGAAGGCGATTGCTGGGAGGATATTCGCGTCAAAACGCTTTGCGAGGCGCCGCCTGCGCCGCGCCAATTTCGCCCGGATATTCCGGCAACGCTCGAAAACGTCGTGCTGCGCTGTTTGATGAAAGCGCCGGAAGAGCGCTATCAAAACTGCGCGGAGCTTATTTCAGCCATCAAAAACGGCGAACCGAAAGCGCCGCGTTTCACCGCGCCCCGGCTCACGCCGATGCCTTCGACGCGCTGGCAAAGTCCAAGCGCGCAGGGTGCGAAAATATTCGTGCTTGCGCTCATCGCGCTCGTTGTTTGCGGTGTGCTCCTTTGGACTTTTTTTCAATCTAACAA
The DNA here is from genome assembly GCA_041918175.1 of bacterium. GTDB lineage: Bacteria > Zhuqueibacterota > Zhuqueibacteria > Zhuqueibacterales > Zhuqueibacteraceae > JABWAN01. The sequence goes on along the minus strand of JAYRWE010000096.1, from coordinate 49,249 downwards.
AACAACGGAGCCGGCGCGCTCGAGCCTGCCGCAGGAGCAAAAGTCCGATTCCCTTCCGCCGCAGCAACCGGTCTCTCCTCCGCCCGTCGTGCAAGTTCCTCTGACTCCCGATCACTCTGCGCAGCAGAAAAAATGGTTGGAAGACGCCGTTCAAAAATTTGGCGCACAAGATTTTGAAATGGCCTGGCAACTTTGCGCCAAGATTCTACAATTCACGCCAAACGACCCAATTGCTCTCAGCTTGCAACAACAGATTCGCGAGAAATGGCATGAGCGCAAAGCAAGATTGCTCGCTGCCTCTCGCTATAACGAAGCATTGAGCCTTGCCGCTCTTTTTAAAAAATATATCTCCGCAGCCGAGGGCGCGAAAGTCGATAGCGAAATTTACGAACACTGGGGTGACCACTGGCATGCGCGCAAAGCATACGCTGCGGCACAAAAGAAATATCAACAAGGCTCGCACGCTGATCCGGGAAACAGCACGCTTGCGACCAAAGAGCGCCAAACCGAACAAAGTATTGCAGCGTGGCTGGGCATCACATTGGTATTCATTCCCGGCGACACGTTTCGCATGGGCGACATTTGGGGCGAGAGCAAAGCTTTGGGCAAAGAGCATGGCGACGAATTGCCTGCTCACCTCGTGCGCGTCAATAGCTTTTACATGAGCGCGCATGAGATCACGTTTGCGCAATACGGAGCGTTTTGCTCGGCCACGGGTCGCGCGCTTCCTTTTGATAATGATTGGGGACAGGGAGAGCGCCCGGTGCTCAATGTAAGTTGGGAAGACGCAAATCAATTTTGCGCTTGGCTCGCAGAGCGTGTGGGCAAGAACGTGCGCATCTCATTACCAAGTGAGGCAGAATGGGAGTTTGCCGCGCGCGAAGGTGGCAAGTCTCGGCGTTATTCCGGTATTGATGAAGCCGCGCTCTTGGCTGACTATGCATGGTGGAATGTCGCCACCACGCAACCCGTGGGCGGCAAACGCCCCAATGCTCTCGGCTTGTTTGATATGAGCGGCAATGCCTACGAATGGTGCTGGGATCGTTATGACGATGATTATTACAAGAAGAGTCCGACCGACAATCCGCGCGGGCCGAATGACGGCAAAGAGTATGTCGTGCGCGGCGGCTCGATTTTCAGCCCCCATGCGGAATTGCGCACAAGCGCTCGCGCGCGCACGCGCAGCCCGTATAAACTTGATAAATGGAAGCACCCCACCGGTTTTCGCATCGTGGTGAAAGATTGAACATGGCCAACTTCTCCAACATTATTCAAAACGTGAGCCGTGCGCTCATCTTAGATTATGATCTCGAGCGTTTCCTCCGTTTGATCATGGACGCGCTTATTGAAGAGACCAACGCGGAGCACGGCATGATTGTCGTGCTCGACGAACAGGGCAAGCATCAATGCAAAGCCGCGCGTGATCGCCATCTGCGCGACATTCCCGACCCGGCTTCGCGGCGCAGCAAAACCATTATCAACGAAACGCTGCGCACCGGCGAATATCAATTCTATCCCGATGCGATGTCCGATCCGAATTTGCGCAGCAAGAGCACGGGCAGCATCGTTGATCTCAATCTCATCTCGCTTGCGTGCGCGCCGTTGCGTGATGACAAGCGCGTGTTCGGCGTGATCTATTTGGACAGCGACAAGATGCCCGCGCTCTTCAATCAAAGAACGGGCGCATTGCTCGCGCAAATCGCGATTGTAATTGCCGGCGTCATCAAAGACCTGCAACAACGCGAGCCGCAACAAGAAACGCACGCGCCGCACACGCTCAAATTCCGAAACGACGGCCAAGAAATCGAAGTCGTGATTGCCAATCCCCAAATGGCGCAAGCCTACAATCACGCGGAAACCGTGGCCGCGGACGACGCGCCGGTTTTGATTATGGGAGAGCGGGGCACCGGCAAAGATTTGTTGGCGCAATTCCTTCACGCGCGCAGCGGTCGCACCGGCAAATATCTCGCAGTCGATTGCGGCACGCTCATGAACGAAACGTTCGTCTCGGAATTGTTCGGCCATGTCAAAGGCGCCTTCACCGGTGCGATACAAAATCGTCCGGGCTTGGTGGCAAGCGCGCGCAATGGCACTTTGTTTTTGGATGAAATCGGCGAACTGAGCACGGATTCGCAAGCACGGCTGCTGCGCTTTCTGCAAAACGGCACATATAAGCCGCTCGGCAGCGATGAACTTAAACGCGCGGAGAATGTGCGCATCGTTGCTGCCACCAATCGCAATCTCGCGCAAATGATGGAAAACGGAAAGTTTCGGCAAGACCTGTTCGATCGCTTGAATGATTTCTCACTCCTCTTGCCGCCGCTGCGCGAACGTCCGGAAGAAATTTTGCCGATTGCCGAGCACTATTTGGATTTGTTCTGCAAAAAGTATAACAAGCCCGGCTTGGAGTTCAGCCTGCCCGCGGCGCTTTATCTGAAACAACATCGTTTGCGCGGCAACGTGCGCGAACTCATCCAGATGCTCCGTCGCGCCGTCATGAGTTGCAAAGAAAAATTCATTCGCATCGAAGACTTCGATTTCACGATTTTGGCGGGTGAGCGCAGCAATGGCAATGATGATAAGAATTTTAAAGCGGCAAAGGCCAAAGTCGTGACCGCGTTTGAGCGTGAGTTCATCACCGCGCGCTTGCGGGAGACCGGCGGCAAAGTGAAAGCCGCGGCGAAAATCGCCGGAATGCCCACGCCGAATTTCTCCAACAAGATGCGCAAGTATGGCATCAATCCAAAAAAATTTTATCCCAAATGATGCAAAACCTTGTTCGCCTGCGAACACCGCTTGTAATATTAGCGGAGAGTTTTTCCTGCCTTGACTTTCCCTATTTTTAAGCTTATCCTTTTAAAAACAGTAGCGGCATGGTTGTTGAATTTCTTCCTGCCGAATAGAACCATACTCACGTCGTCTCGGGTGTGAATACGTTTTCTGGTAATCACGCGCCGCGATGAGCACAAACATCCAACCCAACCCAAAGCAATCAATACTGAGCAAGGCATGGATCGAGCGATTCAAAAAAAGAAGTGGCCTCCGAAAAAAATTGCGGCAGTCTCCGCCGGCGGATTGTTCCTCTGCTTCGTGCTTTACAGTTTCATGTTTGGCGACAACAGCTCAAAGCTCAACGTTGAAACCGAGAAGATCACCATCGCTGAAGTGGCGCGCGGGCCGTTTCAAGAATTCATTCCGGTGACCGGCACGGTGTTGCCGATCAAAACGATTTATCTCGACGCGATTGAAGGCGGCCGCGTGGAGAAACGCTTCATCGAAGCTGGCACGTTTGTGAAGGAAGGCGATATTATTCTCCAACTCGCCAACACCAACTTGCTGCTTGACATCATGTATCGCGAGGCGCAGTTCTTCGAGCAGAGCAACAACCTCCGCAACACGCGTTTGTCGATGGAGCAGAACAGCCTCAATCTGCGCCGCGAGTTGACCGAGATCGATTATCAGATTGTGCGTCTGCAACGCAACCACGAGCGCGCCCAGGAATTGGTGAAGAAGAATCTTATCTCGCAGCAGGAATATGAAATCGCGCGCAACGATTATGAATATTATCTCAAGCGCAAAGACCTCGCGATTCAAAGCTTCAAACAAGACTCGCTCTTTCGGCAAGCGCAGATTGAAAATTTGGAATCTTCGCTGACGCGCATGCAAGCCAATCTCGGCGTGGTCAAGCAGAAGCTGGAGAGTTTGTATCTCAAAGCGCCGGCCACTGGGCAACTCACTTCGTTGAACGCGGAGATCGGCGAATCCAAAACCGCGGGCGAGCGCGTGGGGCAGTTGGATATTTTAGACGGCTTCAAAGTTCGCGCGGGCATTGACGAGCACTATCTCTCGCGCATCAATCCCGGCCAAACCGGCGAGTTCGATTTCGCGGGTAAGACTTATAAGCTCATCGCGAAAAAAGTTTTCCCGGAAATCCGCGAAGGCCGCTTTGACGTTGATCTCGAATTTAACGGTGATGAGCCGGAAGGCATTCGCCGCGGGCAAACGCTGCACATTCGTTTCGAGTTGGGCGATCTTTCCGAAGCGACGCTGCTCGCGCGCGGCGGCTTTTATCAAAAAACCGGCGGCCAGTGGGTGTATGTGTTGGCCGGCTCCGGCGAGGTCGCTGTGAAGCGCACGATCCGTCTAGGCCGTCAAAATCCGCAAGTCTTCGAAGTATTGGAAGGCCTGGAGCCCGGCGAGAAAGTCATTACTTCGAGCTACGACAGCTTTGGTGATATCGATAAACTGATTTTGAAAAAGTAAACGTTTTTCAATGAAGGGTAAAAGGTAATGGGCGAAGCGCCTTCTCACGCGCTTCGCCCAACTTTCTACACCAGCAATTTTTCTGAAGGAGAGCAGGTCATGAGCCAAGCCGTTATTCGCACCAACAATTTGCGAAAGATGTATACCACCGAAGAGGTGGAAACCACGGCGTTGAACAACGTCAATCTTGAAATCAACCCCGGCGAGTTCGTCGCGATCATGGGGCCCTCGGGCTGCGGCAAATCTACGCTGCTCAATCTGCTCGGACTGCTCGATAATCCCAGCGACGGCGAATATCATTTTGTCGGTCACGAAGTTTCGAAATACACCGAACGGCAGCGCGCGAATTTGCGCAAGAGCAACATCGGCTTCGTGTTTCAAAGCTTCAATTTGATTGACGAATTGACCGTGTTTGAAAACGTCGAGTTGCCGTTGCTCTATCTCGGCGTATCAACCGCGGATCGCAAGAAGCGCGTAAATGATGCGCTTGAAAAGATGCAAATCATGCATCGCCGCAATCACTTTCCGCAGCAACTTTCCGGCGGTCAGCAACAGCGCGTGGCCGTAGCGCGCGCCGTCATCGGCAATCCCAAACTCATTCTCGCGGACGAGCCGACGGGCAATCTCGATTCGGCGCACGGCGACGAAGTGATGAAGATGCTCACGGATTTGAACGAGGCCGGCACTACGATCGTGATGGTCACGCACTCGCCTTCATATTCCGAGTTTGCGCATCGCGTCGTGCATTTGTTCGACGGCCATGTTGTTACTGAAAACATGACGGAGCACGCACGCGTTTAATTCGCGGCATTCGCCTCTATTCAAAAGATCAGGCGGAAAGAGAGAGGGCAGAAAAACAAAGCAAAGCTTCGTCACGGCCTTGCTTTATTTTTCTGCCCTACATTTTTCTGCCTTCACCGCTTTTTTCTTTTAAGGGAGAAAGCCCATGCCCTCCATCTCCATTCAACTGCCTGCCCTGGAAGCCGAGCAACAAATCGAAGTCGAAGTCAAAATCAACGGTGAGAAAAAAAGCTATCACTATCGCGTGGAGATCTTCGCGTGGGAGGAATGCCATGATCCCGCGGAAGAGCGTGCGAAATGTTTGCAGCGCATGATCGGCACGTATGATAAGAATTGGCAACTCCTCCAAATCGGCTCCCCTTCGGAGAAGTCGATTCCGATCATGTTCAAGCAGGTGAATTGAGGATCGGCGATTAAATAACTTTCTCATTTCTAAACCGCGAATAGGCGCGAATGAACGCGAATTACGAAGCGAGCGCTTACTCGGCTTCCGGTTTGGAAAATTTTTCCACCTCATGCCTTACCGGTTGCACCGTGCGCAGATAGCTGAAGATCGCGTTCAAATCTTCTTCGGTCATGCCCGCGTACATCGTCCACGGCATGACGGTGTTCGCTTCGCCTCTGGCCACGGCAATATGGCTCTTCGATGAATCCGCATACTCTTTGAAACGTCCGATAAAATACGCTCGCTCCCACGCGCCGATGCCGGTATCGCTCTCGGGCGTGATGTTCGCCGAACGCATGGTGCCGAGCATTGGCTCTTTAAACTCCATGCCGCCGGCGAAATCCATATTGGGCAACGGTTGGCCTTTATCATCAATCGGCGTATGGCAAAATTGGCAACCGGAAATTGTGCTCATGTATTTGCCATATGCGAGCGTGTCCGAGGCCGGCGGCCTCGGCTTCGGGTTATACGGCTGCGGAATCGTGCGCACGATGAGATTCAGCGGAAAATTGACTTCTGATTTCGGCACTTCGTTTGGAATCGCAGGCAGTGTGCGCAGATAGGCTACGATCGCCTCAATGTCATCTTGCGCGAGGTGATTGTAAATCGGATACGGCATCATCGGAAACAGCGCTGCGCCGTCCTTATCAACACCGGAAACGATGGCGCGCACGATCTCGCCGTCGGTCCAATTGCCGAGCGCCGCGGGCGTGATATTGCGCGGATAAAACGTGCCCGCAGGATCGACAAACTTCTCGCCGCCTTTGCCCTCCGTGCCGGGCACAATCGGGCCGGAGTAATAATTGAAATCGCGCGTCGAATGGCAATCGATGCAAACCGAAACGTGATTTGCGAGATACTTGCCGCGCGCAATTTTCTCCGGCGTCGGTTCGATCTTTAAATTCGCCGCCGTGCCCACTTTGGGAAACGCGGAGATGAAATAAAGCAAACCACCGCCTATCAACACCACCAACGCAAAGACCATGACCCCGAAAATTTTCGCAACCTTCTTCATGCTTCGTTCCTCAGATTTAGTTTGAGATTTAGTTTGAACTACGCCACAGCATATCGTTTATACTCGTTATGGGTGAGAATATCACCCCACACTGTCATTCCCGCGAACGCGGGAATCCAGTTTTTTTCAAAGCTTCTGGATGCCCGCTTCCGCGCATGCGCGTCAACCGAAGCGAATGATTCCCCCCTTGAGGGGGGCCAGGGGGGTGTTGGTCGATTGAAAAATGCCTTTTTAAAATTGTTCACGTGACCAACATCCCCCTTCAAAGGGGGACTTTCTCTCGCGCTGCGCGCGTTCGCGGGCATGCCTTACAAAGCTAGCCGCAACGAGTATATAATAAGCAGATCAAAAAACACATACACAAAGAATTTTTGTTTTTCAGTCGCAGTTCTTGCTCCGTTTGCAGTGAAATAAAAATCTATTCTGCTTTTTGACTTGATGCTCAACTCGGATCGGATTTGCTCATGCTCAAAAACTATCTCAAGATCGCGCTGCGTAATTTTCTCCGTCACAAAGGATACTCGTTCGTCAACGTCGCCGGGCTGGCCGTGGGCATGGCATGTTGCATCGTCATGCTGCTCTTTGTGCAAGATGAGTTGCGTTATGATCGCTGGCACGTGAATGCCAAACGCATCTTCCGTCTCGCGAGCGCCGAGCGCAGCGAAACCGGCGAGCGCATGCTTGCCAATTCCTATGCGCCCGTTGCACCGGCTTTGCGCGCCGCATTTTCGGAGATTGAGCAAACGGTTCGCCTCATGCCGCGCAGCGTTGCCGTGAAGCGCGATGCCCTCAAACAATTTCAAGAAGAGCGGTTCTATTTTGCCGACTCGACGTTCTTTGCGCTCTTCTCTTTTGAATTTTTGCAAGGAGACGGGCAAACTGCGCTGCAATCGCCCGAAGGCCTCGTGCTCACGCAAGCGGCCGCACAAAAGTATTTTGGAACCGAAAACCCGCTCGGCCAAATCTTGACGATTGAAAATCGTCTCGCGCTTAAAGTCACCGGCGTGTTGCAAAACTTGCCGCGCCAGTCGCATTTGCAATTTGACTTCGTCGCCAATCTCAAACAGGTCGAAACGATTTTGGGCGCGCCAATTCTCAGCAGCCGGCAAGGTTGGTATTGGCCGCCGATGTATACTTATCTTTTGCTCCCCTCGCCGGCTGCCGCAACCGCACTTGCGCCGCGCTTGCCCGAATTTGTGCGTGCGCGCTTTCCGCATGATCTCAAAGAAAAACGCGCGTTGCATTTGCAACCCATGACCGACATTCATCTGTACTCCGAGCTCGAAAACGAGATCGCGCCCACGAGCAAGATCGCATACGTGTATATTTTCTCCGCGGCGGCCGGGCTTATTCTGCTCCTCGCATGCATCAACTTTATGAACCTCGCCACGGCGCGCTCCGCGCAACGCGCGAAGGAAGTCGGTCTGCGCAAAGTCGTCGGTGCGGAACGTTTGCAACTCGTCAAACAATTTTGGGGCGAGTCGCTGTTTTATGCCGTGCTCGCTTTGCTCTTGGCGCTCGTGCTCGTCGAAGTTTTTTTGCCCGTTTTCAATACGCTCGCGAACAAGCAATTGGATTTACGTCTAGGGCATGATTGGCAATTGGCGCTGGGGTTGCTCGGCCTCACCGTGCTTGTGGGTTTCATTGCGGGCAGTTATCCGGCGATGTTCCTCGCGCGCTTTCGGCCCATTCAAGTTTTGCAAGGCAAGAATGTTTTGCCGATTAGCCAGCGTGCGCCGGTGCGCCTCCGCGCCGTGTTGGTCGTCGCGCAATTTCTCGTGGCGATCGCTTTGATGATCGCCACGCTTGTGATCAACGAACAATTGCAATTCATGCAGGGCAATCGTTTGGGGTTTAATAAAGAGCATCTCCTCGTCATACCCGTGCGCGACGAAAACGTGCAGCAAAATTTCGAGGCCGTGAAAAACTCGCTCGCAGCGCTGCCCGGCGTGGTCAGCATCACCGCGCTTTCAAACTTTCCCTGGCAACAAGGCTTTTATGATTTCACGCTCAAAGCCGAGGGCATGGCGCCCGAAACGAATTGGAACGCGCCGACATTGCTCGGCGATCATGATTTCATCAGTACCTTCGGCATGGAAATCGTTGAAGGCCGCGCGTTTTCCAAAGCCTTTGGCGCCGATGCCGAGGAGGCTTTCATTCTTAATGAAGCCGCGGTGAAAAAATTAGGCTGGAGTTCTGCGCTGGGCAAGAAGATTGAAATGGACGGCGTTGCCGCGGGCCAACCGCGCACGGGGCGCGTCATCGGTGTGGTGCGAGATTTTCATTTACGCTCGCTGCATTATGCGATGGAGCCGCTCGTGCTGCTCGTTGCCCCGCAGGCGTATTATCTCGACAATCTCGTCGTGCGCGTTGCGCCGCAGCAAGTTTCAACTGCGCTGGCCGCGCTCGAAATCAAGTGGCGCGAGCTTGCGCCCAATCGTCCCTTCGACTATTTCTTTTTGGACCAAGCCTTCGAGCAGCTTTATCGCCGCGAAGAAAAGCTGGCCGCGATCTTCAAATATTTTTCCGGCCTCACAATCTTCGTCGGCTGCCTCGGCTTGTTCGGCTTGGCTTCATTCACGGCCACGCAACGCACGAAAGAGATCGGCATTCGCAAAGTGCTCGGCGCTTCGGCAACACATCTCGCCGCACTGCTGGCGCAGGACTTCGCGCGCTTGGTGGCGCTCGCGTTCATTGTTGCCGCGCCGCTCGCTTATTACTTCATGCAGGCCTGGCTGCAAACCTTTGCGTATCGCATCGCATTGGATTGGCGCACGTTCGCATTCGCCGGCGCCGCAGCGCTTGCGCTCGCCTTGCTCACGGTGAGTTATCAAGCGCTCAAGGCTGCGTTCATGAATCCCGTAGACGCGCTACGCCGCGAGTGAAGCGTGACTAGTTGGTTGTTGGTTGCTGTTTGCTGGTTGCTGCTCACTGTTCACTGTTCACTGTTCACTGTTCACTGCTCACTGCTCACTGCTCACTTTCAAACGACATAACACATGCTCATCATCTACGTTCTCGCTGCAATAAAATTTCTCCTCCCCTTCTTCTCACATCCCGATTTCGAATTTCATCGCGACGAGTTGTTGTACATGGCCATGGGGCAACATCTCGCTTGGGGCTATTTGGAAAATCCGCCGATGATCGGTGTGTTTGCGGTGTTGTCGCGCTTACTCTTCGGCGATTCTCTGTGGGCGCTGCATGTCTTTCCGGCATTGACCGGCGCGGCCGTGGTCATCTTGATCGGACTCATGACGCGCGAACTTGGCGGCGGTCGCTTCGCACAAGCATTGGCAGCATTCGCTTATCTTATGGCGCCGGCATTTCTGCGCACGACGACATTGTTTCAGCCGGTGTGCTTCGATCAACTCGCATGGACGACCGTTGCTTATCTCGTCATTCTTTTATTAAAAAAAGAAACGCCGCAACGCTGGCTGCTGTTCGGCGCAACAATCGGCTTGGGCTTATTGACCAAGTACACGATGTTGCTTTTCGCCTTTGCGCTCCTGCTGGGCATATTGTTTACGCCCGCGCGCCGCAGGCTCAACTCTAAATGGCCCTGGCTTGCGGCCGGCATTGCCTGTGTCATGTTTCTGCCCAATCTCTTGTGGCAGCACCTGCACGCTTGGCCAGTGGTCGAGCACATGCAAACGCTCAGTCGCAATCAACTCACACACGTGGAGCCGGCGGGTTTCATTCTCATGCAAGTGCTCATGTCCTTCGCCGCATCTCCGGTGTGGATGCTGGGGCTGTACTTTTATTTTTCGCAGCCCGGCAAAACCTTCCGCGCGCTGGGCTGGAGCTACATGGTTTGCTTCGCGCTGCTGCTCCTTCTCAGCGGCAAAATGTATTACCTGCTGCCCGCGTACCCGATGTTGTTTGCCGCGGGCGGTGTCGTGTTTGAAAAATACGTTGCGCGCACGCAACGATTGTGGCTGCGTCCCGCGATGTTGGGTTTCATTTTCCTCTGTAACCTCACCGGCGTGCCGCATGGCATTCCGCTGCTTTCCATTTCTGCTTTTGAAAAATACGCGGCATTCACGGCAAAGCATATGGGCTTGGCGGAGTCGTTGCGTTGGGAAGACGGCGAGCTGCATCATTTGCCGCAGGATTATGCCGACATGCTCGGCTGGGAAAATCAAGCGGCAACGGTGGCGCAAGTGTATCACCGCCTCACGCCGCAAGAGCGCGCGCATTGCGTGATCCTGGCTTCAAATTACGGCCAAGCCGGCGCGCTGCAACATTATGCCAAGCAATACGGCTTGCCGCAAGTCATCAGCTATCACGGCAGTTTTTATTTGTGGGGGCCGGGCAATGCGTCAAAGGAGATCTTGCTCACGGTGGGAATCGACGCGGAAGATTTGCAGCCGCATTTTCAAAGCGTCGAGCACGCAGGAAGGTTCACACATGCGTTCGCGCGCGAGGGCGACGTGCCGATCTTTCTTTGCCGCAAGGCGCACGTCGCTTTGCAGGAAGTATGGCCGCGTTTAGCGAGCGAAAGATTTTAAGATTCAAGCTCCGCTTGAGAAACGCCGCGCCGATCATTTTCACATTTATGAAACGCGCATCGGCACGAATGACCGCGAAGCCCAGTTCAACAGGTTTTATTTTGCCCGCGAAATACACGAAAAAGTATTCGTGTGTTTCGCGTCTTTCGTGGGCAAGTTTTTTAAATCTGCCAGAGCAGAATTATCACACAAGCGTCCGCGTCATTTGCTTGAAAGCGCACTTGCTCCGTTGCCATGCAGTTGCCGCGAGAGCGTTTCGACGTCGTTCGCGGGCAATTGACATGTATAATTTTCGCAAACGTAGGCTGTGGCTTTGTTTTCGATCATCGCAAGCGAAGCCATGATCGGCAAGCTCGCGCGCAGATATGCTTGTCCTTCGTCGTCGGCAAGCAAAAGAATTTTATTGGGAATGAAGCGCGCGTGAATCGTCGCAAGCAAGGCCTGCGTATCTGGCGCATTGCGTTTGCCCGCAATGATGATCTGCTTCGGCTTGTCGAAACTGAAATCCATAGCCGCGAGCATCTGCGGCATGGCGTGCGGCATTTTCTCTGCGCGGCTTGCGAACGCGCGCATCGTGCTCTCTGCCAACTCCCACCATTCCTGCCGATTCAACATTTGCGCCAGCCGCAAGAGATTCCACGCGGCAATCGAATTGCCCGAAGGCTCCGCGCCGTCATACTCTTCTTTCAAACGCAACAGAATCGTGGCGTCATCGCCCGCGCTATCGAAGAAGCCGCCGCCGTGTTCATCGCGAAACAAACGGAGTTGCGTTTCCGTGAGCGCCACGGCTTGCTGCAAACATTTCACGTCAAAGCTCGCTTCGTATAGATCGAGCAAGCCGAGCGTGAAAAACGCATAGTCATCCAAATGCGCGGGAAACTTTGCTTCGCCTTCGCGATAGCGGCGTTTGAGCGTGCGCGTGTTGGGATCATAATTCTTCGCCGTGACAAACGCCGCGGCGCGCGTCGCGGCTTCCAGATACTTCGGCTCGGCGAGCACTTGCGCCGCGCGTGCAAACGCCGAGATCATCAACCCATTCCATGCGGTGATGATTTTATCATCCAAATGCGGACGCGGCTTGTGCGCACGCAGCGCGAACAACTTTGCCTTCGCCGACTTGACTAAATCGGCAAGCTCCGCCTCGGAACGTTTGAAGCGCTTTTGCGCTTCGGCCAAAGTGTACGCGGCATAGAGCACATTGCGCTGTTCAAACTCGCCTTGCGGATCGCTGATCGTATTGCCGGAATCGCTCACGCCATAAAGATAATTGAAGACCTCCGCTTCACTCTCACCCAGCGCGGCGATGATTTCCGCGCGCTCCCACATGTAAAACGCGCCTTCAACTTTCTCTTCCGGATGTTTCGGGTCGAGCGCACTGTCCGCATCTTCCGCGGAATAAAAACCGCCCTCAGGATGCGTCATGTCGCGCAATACGTATTCGAGCACCTCGCGCGCGGTTTGCGCATAGAAATCTTCGTGCGTGATTTGGTACGCTTCCAAATACGACCACACGAGCAGCGCTTGATCATACAACATCTTTTCAAAATGCGGCACGCGCCAGTACGCATCGACGGAGTAACGATGAAACCCTCCGCCGAGATGGTCATACATGCCGCCTGCCCACATGCGCTGCAACGTATGCAAGGTCATCTCGAGCGCGTTGCGATCATTCTGACGCGCAGCATAGCGTAGCAAAAAGCTGAACACCGAGGGCCGCGGAAATTTCGGCGCGTTGCCAAAGCCGCCGAGGCGCGCATCGTAGCTTTGTTGAAATTGTCCAAACGCCGTGCGCGCGAGCGGAGCGAGCAACACCGGTGTGGTATCGCGCGCGATGGCCGTATTCTCTTGCAACGCTGCGAGAATGTTATCGCCCGATGCGAGAATTTGTTCGCGCTGCTCGCGCCAGGCTTTGCTCAATTGCCGCAACACGTCGGGAAAACCGGGGCGACCATAACGCGAGTCCGGCGGAAAATAGGTGCCGCCAAAAAACGATTTCAACTCCGGCGTGAGCCAAACCGAAAGCGGCCAGCCGCCCTGCCCAGTGAGCGCTTGCACCGTGGTCATATAAACCTTATCAACGTCAGGCCGCTCTTCGCGATCAACTTTGATGCACACGAAATTTTCGTTCATGAGCGCCGCAATGCTGTCGCTCTCAAACGATTCGTGCTCCATCACGTGACACCAATGACACGTCGAATAACCAATCGAGAGGAAGATCGGTTTGTTCTCGTTGCGTGCTTTCGCAAACGCAGCCTCGCCCCACGGATACCAATCCACGGGATTGAATGCGTGCTGCAAAAGATAGGGGCTCTTCTCTTGTGCGAGACGATTGGGTTTCAATCCTTGCGCGAGCTTGCGCGCGAACATTTCGGAGAAAGCATTCATTTTGTCCTCGGAGATTTTCTGCGCTGCGCGCTGCGCATTGGGCAGGGGCGAATAGATATGAATTTTGAACTGCGTGGCCGCGACGGCTATAAGGCCGAGGGCGATAAACACAACAACGATGACATGACCGGAGGAAAGTTTCATTCGAGTACGAGTCAAACTTTTTCTTTCGCGCAAAGGTTAGCAGGTTCGTCGATCACAATCAAAAAATATCTAAAAGCTTTTCGGACTTCACGCATCGCCAAAACTCACGCCCACGGCCTTTGCGGCTTGCACCCAGCGATGCTCGTGCGGAACGGTTTTGAGTTTCGCGATGCACTCGTGAATCGGCACGCCGACATAGTGCGACCCTTGCAACGCGACCATCATTCCGAATTTTTCTTCCGCGCAAAGCTGCACCGCGAGCGCGCCAAAGTTCGTGGCGAGAATGCGATCGTGCGCGCTCGGGCTGCCGCCGCGTTGCAAATGGCCAAGCACTGTTACGCGCGTTTCGAGTTCTGTGCCGCGCGCGATTTCATCGGCAATCACTTGGCCGATGCCGCCGAGTCGTTTCGCATCCGTGCGTTTCTCATCCATCTCTTGCACCACCTCTTGGCCGTCGGGACATTTGCAGCCTTCGGCCACACACACAATGCTGAAACGCTTGCCGTGCGTGCTGCGCTCGATCACCTTGCGAAAGATCACCTCCCACTCAAACGCAATCTCCGGAATCAAAATAATGTCCGCGCCGCCCGCGAGGCCCGCGCCGAGCGCGATCCAGCCCGCATAGCGGCCCATCACTTCAATGATCATAATGCGATGATGCGAAGAAGCCGTGGTGTGCAAGCGGTCGATGGCCTCCGACGCAACACTCACCGCGGTGTCATAGCCAAACGTCACGTCTGTGCCGCCGAGGTCGTTATCAATCGTTTTAGGCACGCCGACGATATTCAAGCCGTACTCGGCAAGTTTGTTCGAGATGTGCATCGTGCCTTCGCCGCCGATGGCAATGAGCGCGTCGAGGCCCCATCGTTTATAATTTTTGATTGCGCGCGCGGAAGCATCAACAATAACAAGTTTGCCATCCGGGCCTTCGGTGGGATAGTGCCACGGGTCGCCTTTGTTCGAAGTGCCGAGGATGGTTCCGCCGAGATTGATGATGCCGGACACGTCGCGATTCGAAAGTTCGTGCATACGGCCTTCAACCAAACCTTCGAAGCCGTCTTCGATGCCAATGACGGTTGCGCCATATTCATTCATCGCGGGTTTGGCCACCGCGCGAATCACCGCGTTGAGGCCGGGACAATCGCCGCCGCCGGTGAGAATGCCGATGCGTTTCAAATTTTTTCCAGCCATTGCTTTCCTTTGCCAGTGTGCAGGTGCATGTTGTTTTCAGAATGCGAAGCAACATAAAATCCACTTCGTTAAAAACCAAAAGCTTTTTGTGTTGATCAAAACCCCGTTGCCGCCTTGCGCGCAAAATTCTTAATGCTGCGAAATGCGAATGGATTTTTTTGCAACCCTGCAAAGAGGCCGAGAAACAGGCCGGCAAGACGGCGCGGCTAACTCATTAACAAATCAAGCGCGCAAACTCCACGCGAAAAATGGTATCATGCTTGCCAGAAAGTGGACTATTTCTATCCAAACTTCCGAGCGCGCTCGTCGCGCGAACACTCTCACCGAGGAGGTCATTTCATGGCAACTTGGTTTCCCAAAAACATTTCCACTTTTGGCGGCGATTTGGACGCGATGTTCTGGCTGATCTTTTACATCGTAGGCGCCGGCTTTATCATAAGCGAGGCCATCATCCTCTTCGCCGTATTTCGCCATCGCAAAAAAGAAGGCCAGCGCGCCTCCTATTTGAGCGGCGAAAAGATGTCGGAGTTTGCGTGGGTGCTCGTGCCCACCGCGCTCGTGCTCTTCATTGACTTGGGCATTGACTTCGCCGGCGCGAAAGCGTGGAATAGAGTAAAGGGCGAAATTCCCGCGACCGATGTGCATGTGATCGTGACCGGCAAACAATTCAATTGGGTTTTCACCTATGCCGGACCGGACGCAAAGTTCGGCACGGAGGATGACTTGGCTTTAGAAAACGAATTGCATGTGCCCGTCAACAAACCAATTCGTCTCACCCTGAAATCCGATGATGTGATCCACAGTTTCTTTGTTCCCACCTTGCGGCTCAAGCAAGACGTTGTTCCGGGCCGCGATATTCCTGCCTGGTTTGAAGCCACGGAGACCGGTGATTTTGAAATTGCCTGTGCCGAATTGTGCGGCTACGGCCATTACACCATGCGCGGCTTTTTGTTTATCCACTCGCCGGAAGATTATGCAAAATGGCTGGCCGAGCAATGGCCGTCTTCGTAATCTCGCGTTCGGGATCGTTGCCCAAAAGAAGGACGCATTTGTAAGCCGTACATCGAAAGCGAAGAGAAAAGCAATCAGCATGCTTGGGCGTTGCGTAGCGGTTCCAACAACGGCAGGTAATCAAGCAATGCGTCGTAGTATCGCCTTTTCAGAAATCGCCCGGCCGCGAGCCAAGCTCCATTTCGCACGAGCAGAAAAGGCGCCGTTCACAACACATGCCTGGCACAGCGCATGGACAAATGGGAAAACAACTTCGTCACCAGCATGACGCGGAGGTTTGCTTTTGCGTTGGGCCTACTCGCGCTCATTGCGGTAACCGCAGATTATATTCTACAAAAAAATATCGAAACCGAATTGAGCCGCGCCGCGGTGGTCAACTCCGGCGGACGGTTGCGCATGCTCTCGCAGCGCATCGCCCTGTTCGCGCATCAGCTCGTGCATGCCGATTCCGCGCGCGAGCGCGACTACTCGCGTGACATGCTGCGCCAAGCGCTCGCGGACATGGAAATTTCATTCCACGGTTTGCTGCACGGCGACGCGGTGTTGCACTTGCCGGGCAAGCCTTCCGCGGAAGTGCGCGCGATCTATTTCAAAGAGCCGTTCGCGTTGAGCACGGAGATGCAAAAATTCTTTGCTGCGACCCGCGCGCTCAATCAAACGCCGGAAGCAGAGTTGAATGAGCAAAACATCCATCTGCAATATTTGCTCGCCACCGCGTCTTCGGATTTTTTAAGTCAATTGGATGAGCTGGTCTCGGTGTATCAAGCCGAAAGTGAAGCCGGCATCGCGCGTTTGCAAAAGCTCGAGCGCCTCGTCATGTTGATCACGGTGTTGGTGCTCGCGCTCATGGCGCTGCTCATCTTTCGTCCGATGGTGCGGCGCATTCAAGCGCACTTTGTCGAACGCGGTCAAGCCGCGAGCGAGCGCGAAAAACTCATCGCCGATTTGCGCACGGCTTTGACCAACGTCAAAACGTTGAGCGGCCTCATCCCCATTTGCGCCGGCTGCAAAAAAATTCGCGACGATCACGGCTATTGGAATCAACTCGAATCGTATCTGCATCAGCATTCCAACGCGGACTTCACGCACGGCTTTTGTCCCGAATGCCAGAAGACGTTTGAGGAGAGTTGAAGCTTGATCCGCAAAACGATTTGCCGGCAAAATTATTTTAAAAAGCGCTTGGATTTAAACAAGAAGAGGTATGCTGCTTCTGAGTCAATTTGTAATGGCCTTTTTGAATTGTCATCCTGGAAGGACCTTCCCTAGTGCTTGAGTTTCTTCCCAGTGCGAGGGAAGTTTCTTCCAGAATGACAACATGAGGGGAGTTACAAACCAACCCGCAACGAGTATAGGTCTTCGGAGAGTCCGTTATGAAAACGATCATCGCTATAACCACGCTTTGGCTCATTGCCATTACCGCCACTTTTTTCATCACGCGCGACACGGGTTTGTTCACATACCTCGGTCCGCTGCACTTGATTTGTATGATCGGCTCCATCGTCACGATTCGCAAGCATATACCGATTCAAAAATCGTAACGCATCTCTAAGGAGGAAGCAACATGGCAGCACACGCCGCGCATGCTCTCGCGCACGAAGAGAAGTTGAGTTTTTGGCGGAAGTATGTTTTCTCGGTCGATCACAAGGTCATCGGCAAACAGTACATGTTTCTTTCGCTGTTCATGGCGCTCGTGGGCGGCACGCTGGCCTACATGCTGCGCTGGCAAATGGCATTTCCCGAAACGCCAGTGCCCGGCCTGGGCTGGATTCCGGAGCCGACGATGTTTGGCGGCATTATTCCGCCGGAGTTCTACAACGCGATCGTGACCATGCACGGCACCATTATGGTGTTCTTTGTGGCCATGCCGCTCTTGCTCGGCGCGCTCGGAAATTTTTTGATTCCGCTCATGATCGGCGCACCAGACATGGCGTTTCCGCGTTTGAACATGATGTCCTTTTGGACCATCTTGCTTGCCTCGCTCGTAATGCTCGCCTCCTTCTTCGTGCCTCAAGGCGCGGCGGCCGCGGGCTGGACCGGTTATGCTCCGCTTTCTTCCAACGCCACCTACTCCGGCGTGAACTGGGGACAAACGTTGTGGATTCTCGGACTCGCGCTGGAATTCACTTCATTTCTTATGGGCGGCGTGAATTTTCTCACGACCACGATCACGATGCGCGCGCCCGGCATGTCGCTCATGCGTTTGCCGCTCATGGTGTGGATGCAAAATCTCGCGGCCATCATCTTCATGCTCTCCGTCGGGCCGTTGATCGCGGGCGCGGTGTTGCTCTTGCTTGATCAAACCGTGGGCACAGGCTTTTTCTCGCCGGCGCAAGGCGGCGATCCGCTCTTGTGGCAACACCTCTTTTGGTTCTTCGGCCATCCCGAAGTTTACGTCGTGCTCTTGCCAGGCATCGGCGCGATCCTTGAAATCATGCCGGTGTTCGCGCGTAAACCGATCTTCGGCTATCGCCCGATTGTGTATTCCACCATCGTGGCTGCGGGCTTGAGCTTTATCGTGTGGGCGCATCACATGTTTACCAGCGGTATGAATTTCAAACTCGCCATGCCGTTTAGCATCACCACGATATTGATCTCCGTTCCGTTCACGCTTATCGTGCTCTCGATGATCGCCACGCTGTGGAAAGGCGCAATGCGCTTCGACACCCCCATGCTGTTCGCCGTGGGCACGCTTGCCGTGTTTATTGTCGGCGGCGTCACCGGCATCTTTCTCGGGTCCGCGCCGGTTGATATCTATTTGCACGATACCGCGTTCGTCGTGGCGCACTTCCACTTCACGCTCTTCTCTGCGGTGATCTTCGGCGGCTTTGCCGGGCTTTATTTTTGGTATCCGAAGATGTTCGGGCGCATGCTCAACGAGCCGCTCGGAAAAATTCACTTTTGGTTCACGCTCATCGGTTTCAACACCGTGTTCATTCCCATGTTCGTGGTCGGTCTCGGCGGCCAGGTGCGGCGCATCTACGATCCCACGCAATATGATTTTCTCAAGCCGCATCAACCCATGAACGAATTCATCACCATTGCCGCGATTGTGCTCTTCCTCGGCCAATTGCCCTTCATCTTCAACTTCTTTTGGAGCATGTTCAAAGGCAGGCTCGCGGGCAACAATCCCTGGCAATCCAACACGCTCGAATGGGCCGCGCCTTCGCCGCCGCCGCATGGCAACTTTGAAACGATGCCGAGGGTTTATCACGGGCCGTATGTTTACAGTGCGACTGATATGAAAGACGATTGGGCGCCGCAGAATCAACCGGCATGAGGAGTGAAGTCGGACTTTGCGGCAATGAATTTGAATGAGAGCTTGAGTACGGAATCGGATTTCTATTTCAGGCACGTATGCAAAGTCCGACTTCCCCGGAGTGCTTATCCACGAACAACCATCCACGAGCACATAGGAGCCAAAACATGAGCAGCATGGCTGCAACGCACAGTTATCACCATGAAAACGAGCCGGTCTTCGCGCCGGGTCGCATGGCAATTTGGTGGTTTCTCGCTTCGGAAATTATGGTCTTCGGCGGGTTGATCGGTTCGTACTTGCTCTATCGCTGGGCCAGCGCGGGCGCATGGTCGGAGATGGGGCATCATATCAATTCCACTATCGGCGCGATCAACACCTTCGTGTTGTTGACGAGCAGCTTGACGATGGTGCTCGCGCACGCGGCGATTGAAGACGAGAATCGTTCGCGCGCGAAATTGTTTCTCGGCCTCACCGTCGCCCTCGGCTTGTTGTTCATGGTCTTCAAAGCCTTCGAATACTCCGGCGAAATCGCGAAGGGTTACACACCGCTCGCCAATACGTTTTGGGCTTTCTACTATACCATGACCGGTTTGCACGGCTTGCACGTGTTCGTGGGTATCATCGCCAACTTCGTGCTCTGGGTCATGGCCGTGCGCGGCAACCTCTGGCCGAACGTGCAACAGCGCGTCGAATACTCCGGCCTGTATTGGCACTTCGTCGATTTGGTGTGGATCTTTCTCTTCCCGTTGTTGTATCTGTCGTATTGAATGCGCTCGTCGCAATCGTTTGTAGTAACGCCTTCAGGCGAACGATGCCTTTGACGTGAAATGCTTGAAGGCGTTACTACCTGAATTTTGCACTTGTGATGCCGCCAAACTCCGCCTGATGCTGTAAGCATCAGGCGAAAGCCGGCGCGAGCATGGTGCAAAATTCAGGTACTACAAACTTTCTTTCTCCTTCCCAAACTTCGTTTGGGAACACGCTGACTTGCGAAACTCCGCTGCTTGCTTCTCGGTAATTTGAAACAGAGTTTCAAACTCACTTGCGTTCCCAAACAGAGTTTGGGAACGAGAAAAATGGAGACTCTCATGTCGCAAACACATCCTCGCCCGAATTATATCGCCGTGTGGGCGTGGCTGGTCTTTCTGCTCGTGATCAGCTTGCTCGCGGTCTATTTGCCTTTTTCGCAAACCGTCACGGTGTCTTTGATCTTCACCGTCGCAGTGGTGAAAGCGTTTTTGGTCGCAGTGCATTTCATGCACCTGCGCTTCGAGTCGCGCTGGATTCATGCCATCGCGCTCGTGCCCGTGGTGTTGTTCATCATCATGGTCGTCGCGCTCGTGCCGGATATCGTTTATAATCGCTAAAGCTCTTTCCAAAGTTTGAAAGTTTAGGAAAGCTAAATTTGGAGACCCGGAGAGATGGATACCCCTGTCATACTTGAACAAACCATGCTGCGCGGTTCACAGGCTACGGTGAAACACAAACATGCGGAAAGCTTCAGTGCTTCGCCGTCACGTGAAGAGTTTCCTATTGACCGCGGCTTTCTGGGTCTCTTAATTTTTCTTGGCACCGAGATCATGTTTTTTGCCGGGTTGATTAGCGCGTTCCTCATCTTGCGCGCCGGGAGCGTCGCTTGGCCACCGCCGAATCAACCCCGATTACCTCTTTTGGTCACCGGCCTCAACACGCTCGTTCTACTCGCGAGCGCCTTCACGATGCAGCGCGCGGTGCAAACGCTGCGCAGGAGCACCACGCAAACGCTCATGCGCTGGCTCGCAACCACACTCATGCTTGGAATAATTTTTCTCGCCGTGCAAGGCTTCGAATGGGTGCGGCTCGTGCAATTCGGACTGACGTTCAATTCGAGCATTTATGGCGGGACGTTTTACACGTTGATCGGCGCGCATGCCCTGCACGTGCTCGCTGCGGTGCTCGTGTTGGCGTTCGTCGTGGTGCGCGCAGCACGCGGTTATTATGCGCCGCACAACGCGCGCAGCCTCGTGCTCTGCCGTATGTATTGGTTCTTCGTCGTCGGCATTTGGCCGGTGCTCTACGCATTGGTCTATTGGAATTGACCATTCACCATTGACCATTCACGATTCACCATTCACTTCACTCGTTGCCCTCGATCGCCTTATGAAAGCACCGCACCGCATGTTACTTTTCGCAATCATGAGCGTGCTCCTCGCGGCAAGCATGTCGCACGCATGCCCAAACTGCTTTGCTTCGTCGAAGTCGCAAGCATTGGAAGCATATTATGTGAGCATCATCTTCATGGCGCTCATTCCTTTCGGCATGGTCGCCGCGCTCGTGTTTTGGGTGCGTCGTCGATTGCAGTAAACGAACCCGCAGCCTTTCAAAAACAAAAGGCGCAGCGCCGAAGCCTCGTGGACTTCCGCACTGCGCCTTTTTATATTCTAGCGCGTCGGCGGTTTTATTTGATCAACATCATTTTGTGCAAATACACCGCATCTCCGACTTGTAATTTTGCCCAATAAACACCGCTCGCCACAGCCAAACCATTTTCCGCTTGCCCGGTCCATTTCACCTCATGCTCACCCGGTGTTTGTATTTCATTCACCAAACGCGTAATGCGTTCGCCGCGCAATGAATAAACTTCCACGCGCACGGGAGCGCGTTGATCCACGCGATAACGAATCGTCGTCGCCGGGTTAAACGGGTTTGGATAGTTTGCGAGCACTTCGAAATCGCGCGGCGTTTCACTGCGCGTTTCCGTCACCGCCGTGCGTGGCGAAAGCACTTTCGTTTTCAAACTCAGCGCCTTTGCAATCTCCGCCCAATCGTAGATATGCACGACATCGTCGGAGTGCATCGCATAAAAAGAGCCTTTGGGCAGATTGGGCAGCGCGGCTTGCGTGAGTGCAATGCCGTCGGTCGTCGTCGTCGGCCCGGAGAAATGCCCGAGGCCGCGATAGGTCTTGCGATCAAAAACTTCATACTCCGTCGGGTTCGCGTTTTGATCGGAGACGATGATATACCCCTCCCCGTTGCCGAGATCATAAATCACGATGCCCTCCGGCTCATTCACAAACAGGCCTTTGCCGAAACGCGTCACGAGCTTCCCTTGCAGATCATAAACCATCACGTCGTGGCCGTCGCCCTCGTCGCAAATCAACGCGCGCTGCGAAACTGGATCAATCACGATGGATTCAAGATAGCCCGCGGTTTCGAAACTAAAATCAAGCACGCCTTTCACGCTCGCGCCCTCCGCGAGAATGCGATACACATACACGCGATCGGGCGAAGTGTCGGTCTCCGTGATCCACGCTTGCAGCTCATTGCCCTTCCAATAAAACGCAATGCCGTAGGGCTGCTTTAATTCGCTCGCGCCGAAATGCGCGAGAAATTTTTTATCGGGCAACGAGAAGATCGACACGCGATGATTGTCGCGCTCGACAATGAACAACAAATCTTTTTTGCCGCCGCCGGTTTGCACGCCATACGCCACGCCCACGCCGTTCGGATAAAGCAGCTTGCCCGCCGTATTGCCCGCGCCGCCGATTCTGCCGAGATACTGCTTCGTCACCGGGCTGTGCATCTCGATATAACTTTCATCTTTGTCGGTGACGAACACAATGCTTTGATTCGGATCGCTCGCCGCATAAAGCGCAATCGAATCCATCGTGCCGTGATCTTCCGGCGGCTTGCCGAGCGACGCAAAGAGCGGGACAATGACGTTGATGCTCGCGAGCAGCGCGAACGCGAGCATCAACACAATGATTGGCGCGAGCGCACGACAAATTCCCCCCTTGAGGGGGGTTAGGGGGGTGTTCTTCAAATTCCCGACATCATTCATATTCGCACTCTTTGCTTTAAACTTTTTCAACTAACGCAACACTTCATAACGATACCGAGCAACACCTCCCTCAAGGGGGGAATTTTCTAGGGCGCTCCATCACTCCATCACTCCACAACTCCATCAATCCACAACTCCAACACTCCAAGCCCTATCTCACCACCGTCAACGTGCGCGCCGAGGTCCAAATCGCCGCGCCGTTCTTCATGCCCGTGATGCGATACACATACACGCCCGCAGCCACGCGCTCGCTGCGATCATTGCGGCCGTCCCATGCGAGCGCATGCCGGCCCGCAGGCAGTGCTTCGCTCGACAACGCGCGCACGGTTTGGCCGAGCATGTTGTGAATGGTCACGCGCACTTCCACGGGCTCGCTTAAGTCAAAAGCTATTTTGGTGGAAGAAGAAAAAGCGGTTTGCGCGGAGGAGAAAGGATTCGGAAAGTTTTGATGCAGGGCAAAAGTCGAAGGCGCAGCAAGGAAAATTTCAACGGCCTCTGAATATTCAAACTGGCCGTTCAGGTCAACGAGGCGCAGGCGATACCAATAACGCTCAACCGCGGCGTTGCGATCGGCATACTCATATTCAATTTGCTGCTCGCCTTGCGTGAGTGCCGCGATGAAATCGAGCGGCTCGAAATCGCGGCCATTCACACTGCGCTCCACGCCGAAACCGAAGAAGTCATGCACGGAGCCGGTTTCCCAGCGCAATAGAATCATCGCGCCTTGTTGCTCCACCGAAAGCCGTTTCATCTTCACCGGTGTGGTTGCGCCGATTTCATACGCGCCGAGATCGGGCAGCGCGCCAGTAAAAGGCAAGCCGATATTCACACCCTTATCTTTCGCCGGGCTTGCGGAAGCCAAACGAAAGTTTGCTTGCGCGCTATTCACAAATTTCGGATCGGCTCCGGTCACGTCGTTCGCGCCCGCCAACTCGTCCGCGTCCGTATTGAACCAACCGTTGTAATCGCTTGTAAAGTTCGAGATCGCGCTCGCCGAAACGCCGCCGCAGTTCGAGATCAAATTGTTTTGCATCTTCCCGCCGTTGATGCCCGCGCCCTCCACGCGAATCGCCGTCACCGGACTGTTCGCGAGCGTGTTGTGATATAACTCGACATTCACGACGTTGTCGAACTTGAGCACATAAAACTTTTGAATGTTATAAAACACATTGCGCACAAGCTTGATGTTCTCTTGCGACTTCCCGCCTTCGCCGCGAAACTCGATGCCACGCTCGCTGTCGTGAATCACGTTGTTCGTCGCCGTGATGTTGCGGCAGCCCTTCTGCACGACCCAGGCTTTATTTAGAAATCCATACATCTCATTGCCGTCGACCAAACACGAATCGATGCCCTTGAAATCAAGTGCGTTCTCGCTGTTCGCACCGAGCGTGGTATAGAACGTGTTGCCCGAGATGGTGAAGTTTTTCGAGTAGTCGGCAACCGGGTGCGTGTCTTCGGCATAAAGCTGAATGCAATCGCCGCCGCAGTTGTAGATTTTATTTTTGAGAATTTTCCAACTACGCGCGCCGGGATTCACGACGATGCCGTGCGCATCTACGCCGGGCTGATTCACGAAATCATAGATCGTGCAATTTTCGATCGTGATATTCGTGCTGCCCTTTGCGCCGTCGATGCCGTCCTTCATGCCGTTGCGAATTTCGCAACCGCGCAGAATGCTGTTGCTGCCGCTGATCTTGATGGCATCGCTTGCCGCGTCTTGTTGATCGAAGATCAAGCCTTGAATGAGCCACCACTGCTTGCTCAACGCGAGTACCGTCGTTGAGTTGGTGATGATCGGCTTCTCGTTCGCATAAGCTTTGAGCACGATGCGTTTGTCCGATTGTCCGTCGCGCGGTAGCGCAAGGCTCTCGTTATACGTGCCCGCGCGCACGAGCAGCGTGTCGCCGGGTTGCAAGAGTTTGAGTTTGTCGTTGATGCTCTCGCCGGGCTTCACGATGAACGTGCCGGCAAAAACGTTGGTCATGAACATCATCACTGCGAAAGAGAGACACTTCGCGCACTGCTGCCACCCTCGCGCACGTTGTCGGCCTGACATGTTTGCGATCTCCTAAACTTCGTTCACGCTACCACAAATTTTAAACACGCTCGTAGTAGACCCTTTAGGGTCGGCGCCTGAAGGCGCTACTACGAACTTTATCTAAACAAGCTCCTCATCACCGGCGAGTGCAGTTGATTGCAAACCGGATTGAGCAGCTTGAGCAGTTTCTCCTCTTCGAGCGCGAGCTTCAACTCGCTCGCATACGGCATGGGCAAAGTCGCGATGAACAAATTGCCGCGCGGCTCGGAGTTTTCCAGCCACGAGCGGTAAGCAAAATGATACTTGCCGATGCGGCCATCCGCAAAGTTGCGCGAGATACCGATATACAACAGCTCGTCCGAATCCAACATCAAGCCCGTGCCCGTGAGCACGGCATAGATGCCGCTCTCCGCGCTAGGCGTCCAATCTTCGAGCGAATAAGGGCCGTAAAAATGCCGGCCGCCAATGTTCAACATGGGTAAATCCTCGTCCTGAGAAATTTATAATTTGATTTCGATTTTATAAGCAAAAACTATTTGTCGGCAAAACTATTGAAAGCGCATGAGTGGTTTTGTCCCAAATCGTTTTGCCTTCTCGTGCGATTTAAAATTTCACTTGCTCAACGGGTTAAAGATTGCCTAATTTCACGCGCCAACAAGCAGATTCAAACAAACCACAACGGTGAATCATCATGAAACTGACGCTGCAAGACATTTTGGAAGATCTCCACTCCGCCGAACGTGATTGCCAAGCTTTCGAAAAAAAGTACGGCATGCTTTCAGAATACTTTCACGTGGCCTATGCGAACGGCGCTTTAGATGACGAGATGAACCACGATTTCACGCTCTGGGCCGGCGCTTATGAAGTCAAACGTGATCGTGAAGAATCGTATCGCAATCAATCATCAACAACTATCCGCTAAAGGAGATTCACATGGCAGAGCCATTGACACTCGACGCTATTCTTGAAGACTTGCAAGCCATCGAGCCGCTGATTCTCGATTACGAAAAGAAATACAAAGTGCTCACACCGTACTTCTACAAACTTTATCATGCCGGCAAGCTCGAAGAGAATTGGGATTTCATCGACTGGGCCGGGCTTTATGATATCAAAATCCACCGCGAGAAGGCCTATCGCACTTTGCTTGGGCCGTCGCTTCGGGCCTTGCCGCTCAAAGAGCAACTCTCTGATGAAAGACTTCTAGCTGAAGCGCTTGCCGCATGAAAGAGAAGCTAGCGTCGATCAAAGCCTATGAGGAGTTTGTTTATGGTATTCAACGAACTTTTCCAGACGTTAAAACTTCCACGCTCGTTCTAAAACGGCAAGGTCGAACTGCGGCAATATTGATCGGCGAAATCCTCTTTGATCGCGGCATTCGATTGTTTGTGCGAGAACGCATCGACTTTGCCATCGAGAGAATCTTGGGCTATGGCTATGAAGTCTGGCAGAACTATGACAAACTCTACTGGTACGACTCGCAAGCTCATCCCAACGACCCCACACTGCAATCCACCCATCCACATCACAAGCACATCCCGCCGGATATTAAGCATCATCGCATACCCGCGCCCGAACTTTCATTCGAGAAACCGAACTTGCCTTTTCTCATTCTGGAAATCATCGACACGCTTTTGACTTGAGAACTGTCATTCAGAAGGAATCCTTTTTAGAAGCAAGCACGATCTCCAATGCTGAGTTTCTCTCCAGTGCTTAAAAAGATTCCTGCTGAATGACAGGGCTCGTGGGAGCATGCGATGAATCACCTCACCAACAAAAGCTTCTTCGTCGCCGAAGACTGCGCGGTTTGCAGACGATAGAAGTACACACCCGCCGGAGCAACGCGGCCTTCGTGCGTCAGACCATCCCACGCGACTTGATACGTGCCGGTGTTTTGCAAATCGCTTGTGAGCGTGCGAATTAATCTTCCATTCACATCAAACACTTCCAAACGCACGTGCTCGTCTTTCGGCAAGTGATAAGCAATCATCGTTTGCGCATTCGCTGCGGCGAGTGAAAACGGGTTTGGATAATTTTGTCCGAGCACGAAATCCGCGGGAACATTTTGCTCTTCTTCATCAATCGCGAGCGGCGCGCCGACGTTAATCGTGTAGCTCGCATTGCCGTTCGGATTGTCACTGAATGCCACCACGCCCGCGCTTGAACTCTTTGCTTCTTGCAGCAGCACGCTGTTCTTCAAAATTTTGACCGAAGCATTCGCAGTCAAACCGGCGATGAGATGCGCGATAGTGCCATTCGCGTTGAGCGTGTACTTCGCGCTGTTCAAACGGTTCTCGGTCTTTGCATAGAGCACGAGGCGATTGCTGTTGATCAACGCGCCGGAGAAATTCGTTGCGCTCACGCTTTGCACCGCGGCCATGCTCGTCAAACTTTTGCTATCGCCGATTTGCATCACGGTCAAGAACTCGCCTTCGTTGCTGCGAACCTCCGCACGCCAACTGCCGGTCCAATACGCGCCCCAATCGAGATACGGCCCTTCTTGCGGCAACGGCTTCCAATCCGCATCGACAAACCACTTGCCCTCGCCGCCGACTTTCACGATCTCTTTGCTCGCAGGCAAAACCGATTTCACGAGCATGCGGCCGTGCGCGAGGTTGTCAAAGTTGTTCGTGATTGTGATCACATCGCTCGCAATCTGCGGCTCATATGCAGTATGAAGCAAAAATCTTTTTTGATGCGGCGATTTGATCACGTCATGAATGACGACGAACTCTTCGTTATTGCCGCCGCGCAGATACGTGAGTCGCCGGCGCGCGAAGCTGCAACGCGCGGGATTCGTGTATGCGCGCGAGTAATCATAATCCGCGTAATCATACGTGCTCGTGGATTCGAACCCGAGCAAATCGCCGATGTGATTGCGGCCGCCTTTCGCAAACTCCGGCGCGGTCCAATGATCCGCGCTGCCTTCCGGGCTGAACTCGTAGCTCATATAGTTGAAGCCGCGCTCGGTGTTGTTCGGATCATACAAACCGAGAATGTTATGAAACACCGCCTCGCTCGAACCTTCGCCGTCGGGAAAGTCCGAGGCGTTTTTGCCGTTGCCCGAATCGAGCGCAAGGCTGCCGTGTTTGTAAATCGTGAAGCTCGCCATGTCTTTATGCGCGTGCGGCGAATACCAATATTTTTGCGCCCAAAAAATAATGTGCGTGGAGTTCTCTTTATCGAACGAAGACTTCATCACGACTTCACCGAGGCCAAGCTTCTGTCCGGGCGCGAGGCCAATCTGCTGCGGCGATTTCGCGGCGACGTCTTTATATCCCCACAAAAACTGAATGAACAAATCATCGATGCGCGGATCGTAGTAAGGATAATCTTTCACGTCAACGCCATAGCCCGTGGTGAGCATCCACTTCGCAAGGCCAGCCATGTCGGGATCAGTCTTGCGCAGCGCGCCCGCGGAGATGGCCATAATGCGGCTCATGTGGTGCTCATTCACTTCTTGCAAGCTGTTGGTGTCATGGCGCGACATGTAATAATAGCCACGCAGCTTGAGCGGCAAAGCGTTGTAGAGAATGTAAAGCACATTGCGGCGTAAGATGTCGGTTTCATAAAAAAGATTTCTGCCCAACGCGCTGCTGGCCGCGCCGGCCATGAAGCTCACGTTGGTGATGCCGAGGAAATAATAACTCGCGCCTTCGCTCCAGCCGGGACCTTCGAAAATTTTGTCGCCGGTGAGGAGCGTGCGTTCGAGGAACACGGCATTGAAGTAGTTCAACATCTCCTGCGCTTTGGCCGTGTAGCTCGGTCCGAGATCATCGCCCCAAAGCGCGAGCGCCGCGGCGCAGCCGTGATGAATGTAGCCCGTGACTTGATTCGAGAGTTTTTGATAAGCATTGGGATTCGCGTCTTCATCGCGCGTTTCATAAAGCTGAATGAGCGCATCCGCCAGCGCGCGCTTTTCATCAAGCTCTAAAAGTGGAAACGTCCAATCATAAACCACGGCGAGCGCGAGATTGTGATGCGCGCCGTCGGTGCTTTGCAGCTTCGCGGAAGAGTGCGTGTCACCGCCGTTCGACAGCGTGCGCGCGGCCATGGCGAGTTCAATCGCCTTGCGGCCATATTGCGTGCGCGTGTGGCCGTAAGTGTAGCCCGTCATCTTCGTTTGATCGAGCAAGTAAAGAAAGGCATAGTTCTGCGCATCAAGCAAAAGAAGATTGCGCGTCTTCGCCGAAGCGCTTTCGTTGAACGCAGCATCGAGCGCGTTCACGTAGTTTTGGTATTCGGCAGAGTAGAGATTCTTTATGCGCTGGCGCAAAGGCGTGAGATCATCCGCAGTGAGATAAATGCGCGGATGCGTTTTGTTCGCGAGCGGGCTGCCCGCGGGAGGAAGATAATTTTGCGCGGAGGTGGTCGTGACCGTCAAGAGAAACGAGAGTAACAGTAACGTCCGTGTCATGGCATTGTGCCTTCTATATTCATTACTTCTCGTTCCCAAACTCCGTTTGGGAACGCGCTTGATAAAGAAACTCTGTTTCGAATCAAACTCGTTTGAAACGGAGTTTCAAAAACAATCCCGTTCCCAAACAGAGTTTGGGAACGAGAGGAACGTTCGTAGTAACGCCTTCAGGCGTTGTTCTTGAGTTGACATCCTGCCCTTGAAGGGGTTACTACAAACTGATCTCATACTTTACATTGCCGCCGGGCGCGTCTTGAAAATTCAACACGCCTTGCCCGCTGGTCTTCACATTCAAATGCGGCGCGCCGTTCTTGCGAATCTTCATGAACGTGTTCGGCGGTAATCCGCCGATGAGGTGCGCGACGGATTGCGTGGAGTTGATTTGATACGAGACCGCGCTCATGGCCGCGCTCTTCTTGCTGAAAATCACCACACGCTTGTTGTCGATCAACGCGCCGCTACACGTGGCGGATTCGAGTTTCACCACGGGCGACATGTTTTGCAGCACGCGCGAGTCGCCGAGTTGCATCACGGTCAAATACTCGCCGCTTTGCGAGCGAATTTCCGCGCGCCAACTGCCGGTCCAATACGCGCCCCAATCCACATACGGCCCGCGCGAGCGAATGAGCTTGCCGTTCGCATCCACATACCATTGGCCTTCTCCGCCAAGTTTGACCAACTCTTTTTGCGCGGGCAAAAGTGATTTCACGAGCATGCGGCCGTGCGCGACGTTTTCAAAATTATTCGTGACGACGATTTGATCGCCGGTGATCTGCGGCTCGAATGCCGTGTGCAAGAGCCAACGTTTTTCAAAATCCGAATCAACGAGATCGTGAATCACCACGAACTCGCGATTTGCCGGGCCGCGCAGATAAACGAAACGCCGCACCGCCGAACGCGCTTTGCTCTCTTTTTCATCGCCGGTGTATGAGGCGGAGTAATCATAATCGATATAATCAAAATCTTCGCCGGACTCGAAGGCTTTTAACTCGCCAATCACGCTGCGTCCGCCAGGCTGGAACGCTTCGTCTTTCCAATACTCCGCGCTTTTGTCGGGCCGAAAACTGAAGCTCATGAAATTCGGCTCGTCTGCTTCTTCCGGCTCGTTGGGATTATACAAACCAAGAATGTTGTGAAAGATCGCTTCGCGCGAAGCAGAGCCGCGCGGCAGATCATCCGCGTTCTTACTGTTGCCCGCATCGAGCGCGAGGCTGCCGTGTTTGTAAATGGTGAAGCTTGATTGATCAAGATGCGCGTGCGGCGAGTACCAAATGCGCGGCGCCCAAAAGATCATGTGCGTGGAAGTTTCTTTATCAAACGAAGACTTCATCACGATCTCGCCGAGCCCGAGCTTGTAGGTCAACGGCAAATCCGCAGCCTCGGGCGAGAGCGGAGCCACGTCTTTACTTCCCCACAAAAAATTAAAGAAGAGATCATCAATGCGCGGATCGTAATACTTGTAATCTTCCACCTGCAAACCCATGCCGCCGTTCGTCAACATCCATTGCGCCAGCCCTGCCATCACCGGATCGTTCTTGCGCAATGCGCCCGCGGCGATTTGAAGAATGCGGCTGAAGTTGTGATTGTTGACGTCGTCCAAGCTGTTCGTATCATGGCGCGAGAGCCAATACTTGTCGCGCAGCTTGAGCGGCAGCGTGTTATAAAAAATATAAAGCGCGTTGTGGCGCAGGAAATCATACTTATAAAAAAGATTCTCACCCAATGCGCTCGAAGCTGCGCCAGCCATGAAGCTCACGTTCGTGATGCCGAGCATGTAGTAGCTCGCGCCCTCGCTCCAGCCGGGGCCTTCGAAAAGTTTGTCGCCGGTTTCGAGCGAACGTTGCAAGAAGACCGCGTTAAAAAAGTTCAGCATCTCTTGCGCTTTGGCAGCGTACGTCGGCCCGAGATCGTCGCCCCAGAGCGCGAGCGCGCCCGCGCTGCCGGCATGAATGTAGCCTGTGACTTGATTCGAAAGCTTCTCATACTCGCCGGGGTTCGTTTCGGAATCGCGATTGTCGTACATGCGAATCATCGCGTCGGCGAGCGTGCGTTTCTCTTCCAACGAGAGCAGAGGAAACGTCCAATCATACGCCACTGCCATTGCGAGATTTTGATAGCCGCCGTTCTCGCCTTGCAAATTCGCGGAAGAGTGGCGGTCGCCGCGCGTTTCGCGCTTGATGAACATCGCGATCTCAATCGCTTTGCGGCCATACTCTTCGCGGCGATGGCCGAAGCTGAAGCCGCGCATAGTTGCGGGATCGATCAAATAAAGAAACGCATAGTTCTTGGCATCGAAGAAAGGATAGCCACGCCCGCGTTGCTCCGCAGGAATATCGAAGTGTTTATCCAACTCGGCGATGTAACGTTGAAACTCCGTTGCGTAGAGCGTTTGCAACCGTTGCCGCAACTCGGGCAAATCCGCGGCCGTGAAATAGAGACGCGGATGCTGCTTGCGCGCGAGCGGGCTATTCGGCGGAGGAGTATAAGTTGAAATTGTGATCGTCGGCGCAGCTTTGGTTTGCTTCTTCTCTTTCTTTTCCTGCTTGTCTTGATCTCCCGCGCACGCGGCGAGGGCGAAAAATAAAAGCGCGAAGGTGAAGCAATGCGTGAAGGCATGGAAGCGAGAAGCACAATGGGAAGCGGAGCGTCGGGGCTGCATTCCCGCGCGGAGTGTGGGAACGAGAAGGATGCTCATCAAGCAAGCAAAGCGATGCCACCACACCAATTCCCCCCTTGAGGGGGGCCAGGGGGGTGTCAAGGTTGCGTATCGAATTTCAAAGCACACCCCCCTACCCCCATCAAGGGGGGAATTGTTCGTGCAAGTGTTTAAAGAAGCATCACGAACGCAACGTTCAACTCTTCCCACCGCCAACCTCCTTTTCCAACAGCGCAAGCTCCGCGTGCAATTCGTGTTTGAACCAGCCATTGACGTAGGTTTGATTGATAAGCGTCTTCATGCCGGTGACTTGCATGAGGCGATCGACTTTCTTAATCAAGCGATTGGTGGTGAGTTTCTTCAAGCGACGATCCCATTTGGCCCAGAGCCAGACAGCGTAGTAATAGCGCAAGAGCGGCGGCCATTGCGTGGCGCCGAAATAGCCGAGCAAGAATTGATCTTGTAAATAACGCATCAAGTCGCGGCGCATCGGCAACGCAAAACCGTATTCGAGCAATTTGATTTCAACCAAGAAGCGCGCAACGTCGTCGTAAGTCGCGCCGGAAAGCTCGTTGCCAAAATCAATCGGCGTGATGTGATCTTCGGTGACGAAGATGTGGCGCAGCTTGAAATCGCCGTGCAGATGCGCTTGCGGTAAAGCATGCGTAGAAAATTTGTGGCGCAGCACCAGCAACCTTTGGCGAATCGGCTCCGCTACTTTTATTTTTCCACCCGCGCGCTTGAAGCGTTCGAAGTAGTGATTAATTTGCTGTTCGAAATGTTTGCCGTCAAAACTTACTGCTTCGCTCGTTGCAAAGCCGCGATGCATCAACGCCAGCCAAGCACCGGCGCGCTGAAAATATTTTCCGAGCTGGGCTTTGCGCGTGAAATATCCGCCGAGCGAATAACGCGCGGTTTGAATCAACTCGCCGAGGTCCGCGCCTTCGGCCTTCTCGACGATGAGCGTAAGCAAGTCCGGGAAATAATCCACCGGCCGCACGACGGAGTATTCCTCATTTTGTTTGGCGAAGAACGCATAAACTTGTTGATGAAAAGCGAACTCGCGCTGGCTCTTGCGCGCAATGTCCTGATCGCGCGCGCCGGCTTTGGGCGTGATGCGATAGGCCTTCGCGATCAAACTTTTCAACAACACGCCGGAGCGATTGCGCAGGCCTAATTCGAAGATGACGGTGAAGCGCCGCCGCCGCGGTGCGCGCAGCAACGTGACTTGCACTTCGTGTTGCGCCGTCAACACGGGGTAGTAACGTTGCAAGCCGCTCTGAATGCGACTCAAAATCTCTTGGGAAACGGTTTGCTTCCATTGCTCGATATCCATCGCATGCGTTGTTGCCTGCTCTGTCATAACCATGATTCTCCACCAGTCGAAGTCTGCGCTGCGCGCGACGAGCCGCGCGACATTTTTTGAATACGTTTGGAACCGAAGCCGTTCACTCATGTAGTCCCACCCCTTGTGGGGTGTTGAGGTATTTACGGAGTCAGTTTAAACCAACAATAATACACGCGCAGCAAAGCTAGTGGCGAATTGCACGCGCAGAGTTGTCGCGCGCCATAAGACATTCCGGTTCTACGCAAAAGCGATGCCCGTCGAAATTTTGCTAACGTCCGTGAATTTCTTTTAACGTGAGGCAGGACAATGGAAGCGAATCAGATACTTACGGCAACTGAACAGGAGAGAGAAAAGCGGGAAGGTTGCAGCTTGTTCAACTCGGAATTACACACTCGTAATCATTTCAGCGAAAACGTATTCTGTTGGAGCAGGTTCATGAAATGAACGAAGCGCAACGGCAACGCAATTGTTAACTCGTTTGGCAGGTTTTATATCTGCCCACAAAACACGGGCATCACACGAAAAAGCTTTTCATGTTGGAAAGATGATGTGACCGCCGCTCCGTTTCAAATACGGTTGCTCAAGTTGCGCTTCGTTCCAGGCCGTCACGCCACTGCTTCGCGCACGACTTCACTTCGCGCGTGCGCAACAACCGGCTCATTGCCGTTCGAGGGCGCGACTTCCAGTTTTGTGAATCTCGCCAGCAACGTGTAAACCACCGGCACGAGCACCAGCGTCAAAAACGTTGAGAGCAACATGCCGCCGACAACGGCGATGCCCAAAGGACGGCGAGATTCAGCGCCGGCGCCGAGTCCAATCGCGATCGGCAGAATGCCGAAGATCGTGGAGAATGAGGTCATGAGAATCGGGCGCAAGCGAATCGTCGAGGCCTCGGCCACTGCGTCGAACAACCGCTTGCCGCGTTCGCGCAATTGGTTGGAGTATTCGACGATCAAAATCGCGTTCTTGGTCACCAAGCCGATCAACATGATCAACCCGATTTGCGAGAAAATGTTCATGGTCTGGTTGAACAGGAGGAGCGCGATCAACGCGCCGGCAACGGCGAGCGGCACGGAGAATAGAATCGTCAATGGATGAATGAAGCTCTCGAATTGCGCGGCGAGCACGAGATAAATAAACACCACCGCGAATCCGAAAAGAAAATACAACGCGGTGCTGGAGTCGCGAAACTCGCGCGATTGGCCGGTCAAATCGCGTTTGATGGTTGCGGGCAAATTCGCGTCCGCGATACGATCGAGATCATTCAGCGCTTGGCCGAGACTCACGCCGGGAACCATACTCGCGGTGATCGTTGCGGAACGCACGCGGTTGAAGTGATTCAACTCTTTCGGCGCGACGCTTTCTTTCACATTCACGACGCTCGCCAGTTGCACCAAGCCGCCGGCGCCGCGCAGATAAATGCTTTCAATTGTGCTCGGCGTCGCGCGAGCCGTAGGCTTGAGTTGTACGATGACATCGTATTGCTTCGCGCCGCGTTTGAAATTCGTCACCACACGGCCGCCGAGAAAAGTTTCGAGCGTGCTGCCGATGTCCGTCACTGAAACGCCGAGGCCCGCGGCGCGCTCGCGGTCAATCGTGATTTCGAGCTGCGGCTTGTTCAAGCGCAGATCGCTATCCAGGTTGATCAAGTAACCAAGCTGCGAGGCCTGCGCCATCATTGTGCCGACGGCGCTTTGCAATTCTTCGTAAGAATCCGCCTGCAGCACGTACGACACCGGCGTGAAGTTGAAATCCGAAGCGACGCTCGGCGGATTCAACACGAACGCGAGCACGCCGGGAATGGAAAAAAGCTGCGGAAAAAGCTCCTGCACAATTTCCTGCTGCGATTTTTCTCTTTGATCTTCGGGCTTCAATCCCATGAACACAAAGCCGTTGGTGACGCGACCAGGCCCGCCGAAACCCACGCCGGTCGCGGTAAAAACACCGTCGGTCTCAGGTCGGTTGAGCATGATGGCTTCAACCTGTCGCATGTAGCGATCGGTGTATTCGAGCGTGGCGCCTTCGGGCGCGATGACGATGCCGAAAGCCGTGCCGCGATCTTCGGTTGGCACCAATTCGCTCGGGAGAAATTTAAAAATGGTGGCGCTCAACCCAATCATCAACAACGCAATGGCCATCACCACTACGCGATGTTTGAGCGCGCCACGCACGATCTTCCCATAAATCCGTTCCAAGCCGTCGAAGAAAGCATCGAACGTGCGCGCGGCCCAACTCTGACTCACACCGTGCAGCGGCTTCAACATGCGCGAGCACAACATCGGCGTCAACGTGAGCGCAACAAAACCGGAGATGAGCACGGAAACCGCAACCGCCACGCCGAACTCATTAAACAAGCGGCCCACGTTGCCGCTGAGAAAAGCGAGCGGCACGAAAACGGCGACGAGCGAAATCGTCGTTGCTAAAACGGCGAAGCCGATTTCTTTCGAGCCGTCGATCGCGGCCTGCCAGCGCGACTTGCCCATTTCCATGTGGCGATAAATATTTTCGAGCACGACGATGGCGTCATCGACCACGAGGCCGATGGCGAGCACCAATGCCAGCAGCGTGAGAATGTTGATCGTGTGGCCGAGGGCATACGAAACCGCAAACGTGCCGATGATCGAAATGGGAATCGCGAAGGTCGGAATCAGCGTGGCGCGAAAACTTTTGAGAAACGCGATGATCACCAACACCACGAGGCCGAAGGCGATGAATAACGTGTCGCGCACTTCATTGATGGAATGTTGAATGAACGTGGCGGAGTTATAAGCCACTTCCAGCCGCATGCCTTCGGGCAAAAGTTTTTGCAGCTCCGGCAACGCTTCAATGACGGTTGCCGCCACGTCGAGCGTGCTGGCTTTCGATTGTTTGACCACGCCCATGCCAACCGTGGTTTTGCCGCTCCACCGCACCGCGGTGCGTTCATCTTCCGCGCCGATGTTGACGGAGGCGACGTCGCCCAACCGCACCAACTCGTCGCCGCTTTGCTTGATGATGATCGCGCCAAATTCTTCGGGTGTTGCGAGGTCGCCGCGCGTGCGCACGGAAAATTCGCGGTTCTCGCCTTCGACGCGGCCGCCGGGAATTTCTGCGTTCTCGCGGCGAATGGCGTTTTCAACATCCTGCGTCGTCACGCCGTACGCGGCCATCTTTTGCGTCTCCAGCCAAACGCGCATGGCATAACGCCGCTCGCCGCCAAAAAAAATCGAGCCGACGCCGGGCAAACGCAGAATGCGCTCTTTGAGCACGCGGTCAGCAACGTCCGTCAATTCCAGATTCGAATGCCGCTCGCTGGTCAGTGCCAGCCAATTGATGGGCTGCGCATTGACGTCGATTTTCTGAATGATCGGATCGTCGGCCTCGCGCGGCAAAAAACCGCGCACACTCGACACTTTATCGCGCACGTCGTTCGCGGCTTCGTCGACATTGCGATCCAATTCGAATTGAATCGTGATGACCGAGCCTTGCTCCTGACTTGAGGACGTAATCGTTTTGACGCCTTCGATGGTCGAAAGCTGCTCTTCCAAAAGATCCGTGATTTCGGTTTCAATCACGTTCGGGCTGGCGCCGCGATAAAACGTGATCACCGAGACGACGGGCGAATCAATATCGGGATATTCGCGCACCGGCAGCCGCAGAAAAGAAACGAGTCCGAAAATGATGATCACGAGGCTCATCACCGTGGCGAGCACCGGGCGTTGAATTGAAATTTCACTGAGCTTCATTATTTTCTCCACAAAAAAATTTAAATGACAGAAAGATGGAGGACAGAAAATGTTTGTCCCGCAAGGCTGGTCTTGTTATCCTACGGCAAATATTCTATGACAATACCAAACTCCATTTTTCTGTCTTTCATTTTTCTGTCATTGCTTTTGTTTCAGTCAGTTTTGTTGTGGCGTTGCCGAAATCGGCAGCACCTTCGCGCCGGGAAAAAGTTTTTGATGACCCGCGCGCACAACCAGCGCTCCAGCCGCGAGTCCACTGAGCACCTCGACGCTAGCGCTCATGCGCGTGCCAAGCTCCACCGGCGTGCGCGCCACCGTGCTGTCGGCGTTGATGACGAAAACCAAAGATTGATTGCCTTCCACAAAAATTGCTTCGTTGGGGATGACCAGCGCGTTTGAACGCTCGCTCAAAATCATGGTGACGTTCGCCGACATACCGGGGCGAAATTTTCCGCCGGGATTATCCAGTGTTGCGATGACCTTCACACGCCGCGTGCCGAGATCAACGATGGGATCAATGACTTGCACTTTGCCGGTCAATTCATGGCCCGCGTAGGCAGTGGTGGAAACTTTCACCTCCGCGCCGCGCTGCAGTTGCGAATAGAAACGTTCCGGCGTGGAAAACGTGACGCGCAGCCGTTGCACCTGCGCCAGCTCCGTGATGGCCGAACCCGCGCGCACGAATGCTCCCGGGCTGACTTGCCGAGCGCCCAAGAGTCCGGCAAATGGCGCGACGATGCGCGTCTTTTGCAACCGCGCGCGAATCACGGCGAGATCAGCTTCCGCGACTTTGCGTGCCGCGGCCGCATCGTCAAGCGTTTGCGCCGTGCCGAGGCCTTGGTCCGTGATGGTTTTGATGCGATCAAAAGTGACTTTGCGCTGTTCGAGTAGCGCTTGCGCGCGCTCCTCTTCCGCGCGCAATTGCGTATCGTCGAGCTGCGCAATCAAACCGCCTTTGGCAATCGCCTCGCCTTCGCGAAATGGCAGGCTCGTCACTACGGCGTCGATTTCAGAAACCACCGTGATCGCGTCTTCCGCTTCAACGGTGCCCACGGCTTCGAAGGGATCGACCACCGCGCTTTGCACTATGGTCGCCGCTTCCACGGGCATGGGCGGCATTTGAAAACCGCCGCTCTGCGTTTGCTGCTGCGAGCAGTTCGCGAGGAGGAGCGAGAACACTGCGACCGCAAGAACATGGCCGGCTGCTTTCCATCTAACATTGTACGTCATGCTGCATTTTTCCTTTCCATGAAAAATCGGTTATGGTATTCGCTCTAGCATTCATTTCTTTCGCGGCCGGCTCGGTCGGGCGAAATTGACGCGAATGATGCGTCTTAATCGACTAAAGCGCGGGCCTTATGCCGCGGGTGCAGGGGCCGCTTCCGACGCAGGTTTGCTCTCTTCCACTTCCGGTTTGCCCACGAGTCCACAATAGCCCATTTTCACCGTCTCATTATCTTTTTGCACCGAAACGACGCGCCAAGCCATGCAATCGGTCGTGATACACAAACAATCCACATCAGGTTTGCCGCTGCCGATGCGGCGATTGACCACCGTGACGCTGTCGGCATAACGACGCACCGCGGACATCGCATAGGGGCACCATTTGGTCTTCGCGTCTTTTTCAGTGAGCAGCATGGGGTTCCTTTCGCAACCGCTCGATCTGCGCGGCATGATGCGCAAAATGCTCTTCAATGAAAGTCAGCATTTGCGCCACGTTCATCAAGCCCGTCACCG
Source organism: bacterium (assembly GCA_041918175.1). GTDB lineage: Bacteria > Zhuqueibacterota > Zhuqueibacteria > Zhuqueibacterales > Zhuqueibacteraceae > JABWAN01. The sequence continues at coordinate 10,492 of JAYRWE010000096.1, read as the reverse complement.
GATGGCGATAGAGCGCCAACGCCAACATTTCCGGCGTCACGCGCGCGAGCAGGGTTTGCAGCTTCTGTCGATGACTTTGCCATTGCGTTGCCAGTTCGCTCAGCTCCAAGCCGGGCGAGGGCAAAACCAGCGGGCTCGGCGCTTGGAATTTGAGCGGCGAGCGCAACACCCATTTCAAAAGAAACGTGCGCCACGTCGCACGCCAACTCACTTTTTTTACGCTAGAAATTGTGTTGAGCTTTTTTTCCAAGTAAGCCACTGCATAGCTTTCGGCGAGCACGACATGATGAATGATCTCGTTAATCGACCAAGCTTCGGGCTTGGGGCGGGTGTGGAGTTGTGTGGGAGAACACGATCGCAGCGCCGTAAAAAGGCGCGCGCGCGTCACTTCGATTTGCTCAAAACGCTGCTGCAAGTGTGCGAGCATGGGTTTTCTCTTTTGATGATTACGCGTTGAATTTTGCACTCCTGCGCGCGCCGGCCTTCGGCTGTGGCGGGAACTTTAGGCGAGGCGTTGCAACTGCGCCAATAACTTTTTGCCCCGACTCTTCATCGCCGGCGTGCCGGTGTGCGTCAACTGCGCAAGCTGCTTGCGGATGCTCTCGCGCAATTCTTCATCACGCACGGCAAGGTCCGCCATCGCCTGCATCGCAAAAGTTTTTACGATGCCGCTTTTGTCCGTGAGATACTCTTGCAAGATTTGCAAAACGAGGCGGCGCTCGCGTTTGTTCAATTGCAGCCGAGAAAACATTTGCGCCGCGTGCCAACGCACTTCTTGTTGTTCAATACGCGCGACTTTTTTGAGGAGTTGCGTTTTATACGGAGCGAGGCACTGCGGTTTTTGCGCCGTCACTTTCTCCACCACGTCGGCGCAGCGCATGCGAATGAGGGGATCGTCATTGAGCATGCCGGCGAAAACTTCGTCAAACAATCTTGGCCGAGACAATACGAGTGCGGTGATCTCTTCGGATTTACCGATGGAGCGCCGGTCGCCGCCGGCCAGCATTTTGAGCAATGCGTTCATGAAGAAGATTTGTAACTGAATTTTTCACTTCGTTCGCGCCGCCCTTCGCCTGATGATGAATCATCAGGCTAGGAGATGCAAGCCAACTAAAGTTGGCTACCCACGGGTGATCAGCGATCTTTAGATCGCTTCCACCTTTTAGCCTGATGCTTCAGCATCAGGCGGAGGTTGACGATTTCACCAATGCAAAATTCAGGCGGTAACTGTTCAGCCACGGCTTGGCCATGGCTTTATTTTTCCAGTTGCGCACTAACGACCGGCATGTTGCGCATTCCTTTTCGCAATTTCTTTTCGCACCACGGGCGCGACCTCCGTGCCGAACAGCTCAATCGCGCGCATCATCTTTTTGTGGCCCGCGGTGTTATAGCCCAAATAGAGCAAGAAGCGTTGATGATTAAAAATCTCGTGTTGAAAAAGAATTTTTTCGATCACTTCCGCGGGCGAACCGACGAAGTCGGAGCCGCGCAACGTGCGGTTGTTTTCCATTTGCTGTTGCGAGGCCGGCGGCCAGCCGCGCTCGCGGCCGATTTTGTTCATGATCTTCGTGGCCGTGGGATAATAATCATTCACGGCCTGTTGCGAATCCTCCGCAATGAAGCCGTGCGAGTTGATGCTCAAAGGAATTTGCGAGGGATCGTGTCCCGCTTCTTTCGACGCGCGCCGATACAAATCAAAAAAAGGCGCAAAGCGCTCCGGCATGCCGCCAATGATGGCGAGCGCCATGGGCAAGCCGAACGTTGCCGTGCGCACCACGGATTCGGGCGTGCCGCCCACTGCAATCCAAATGGGAAGCGACTCCTGCACCGGGCGCGGAAAGATGCCCAAGTTCTCAAGCGGCGCGCGCAGTTTGCCCGACCATGTGATTTTCTCTCCTTCGCGCAGCTTCATCAACAATTCTAACTTCTCGACAAAGAGCCGATCGTAATCGCGCAGGTCATAACCGAAGAGCGGAAACGATTCGATGAACGAGCCGCGGCCGGCCATGATTTCCGCGCGACCATTAGAGAGCAAATCGAGCGTGGCGAAATTTTGAAACACGCGCACGGGATCATCGGAGCTGAGTACGGTGACTGCGGTCGAGAGCCGAATCGATTTCGTGCGCGCCGCGGCTGCGCCTAAAATCACCAGTGGTGCGGAGGCGAGATACTCCGTGCGATGATGCTCGCCAATCGCGAAGACCTCCAAACCGACTTGATCGGCGAGCGCGATGGTTTCGAGCAGATTGCTCATGCGCTCCGCCGGGCTGATCCTTTCGCCGGTGGTGGGATGCGCCAGCAATTCCACGAATGAATAAATGCCAAGCTCGAACGGCTTGGGCGAATGCGATACGTTTTGTTGTAATTGACTCATAGCTACTCTTTTAAAAATCGAAAGCCAAAGTTCAAAGACAGAAAGATGGAGGCCCGAAAAATTAATCCTTCTGTCCCCCATCTTTCTGTCATCGTCTTTTGTTTTTTTTATCCTGCAATAACTGCCGTCATCATCGCGCGCACGAATTTGATTTCATCATGATTGACGGTGTGATCCATATTGCGATACAAACGCATTGTGACCTCGCCGCCCAATTCTTGCAAAACTTTTGCGGCGTCTTCGACGCGCTCTTTGGGGATGTGAAAATCCACGTCGCTGCAGCCGAGGAAGATTGGCGTGCCTGTGAAATTTCCGCTGTCGTGACGTGGCTCATCATCCGCGCCAATCAAGCCGCCGCTCAATCCCACCACGCCGCCGTAACGTTGTGCATGGCGCGCAGCGTATTCGAGCGCCAAACACGCGCCTTGCGAGAAGCCGAGCAGCATGATGCGCTCAGTTGGAATGCCCGCAGCTAGAACTTGCGCAACGACTTCGCTGACAACATGCAATGCCGAAGAGAGCCACGGTTCATTGCTCGCAGTCGGCGCGAGAAAACGATTGGGATACCATGTACCGCCTTCAGCTTGCGGCGCGAGATAAACAAAATCCGGTTGTTTAAATTCCTCCGCGAGCAGGAGAATGCTCTCCGCGCTCGCACCGCGCCCATGCAGCATGATCATTGCGCCACGGGCGTGTTCAAGTTGAGCGCCGGCAGACAGAAGCGGCTGGCCTTGATGCGGACCCTGTGATTGTATGCGCGTGTTCATCGTATCTGTCATTCAAAATAGTTTGTAGTGATGCCTTCAGGCATTTTAACTCACTAAACAAAAGACGCCTGAAGGCGTTACTACAAACGGCCTTACTACAAGCGAATCGGCTTCAACGCGGCCTCGATCTCGCTACGATTTTTTTCCAACCACGGTGGCAGTTTTAAATTTTGCCCAAGCTGCTCCACCGGCTCATCCACCGGAAAGCCGGGGCCTAGCGTTGCCAACTCAACGATATGGCCGTCGGGATCGTTCGTGTAGATGCTCTTGAAGTAAACGCGATCCATCACCGGCGACACGCGAATATATGAACGCAAAATTTTCTCGCGCCATTCAAGCTGCGCGTCTTCATTGGCAACGGCGAGCGCGAAGTGATGCGTTTGGCCGGCGCCCATGCGCATGCGGCGCGCGGTTTTCGCATCATGTTGAAAGTACGTGATCAACGTGCCGGGCTTGCCTTCGTCCACGCCCCAATACCAATGCGCCGTTTTAGGATCGTCAAAATCCGCCGTCATCTTCACGCGGCGCATACCGAGCAAATCGCCGAAGAAAGCATGGGTCGCTTCGATATCCGAAGAGATGGCAGAGATGTGATGCATGCCCTGTTGTAGCGCCATATCCGCCGTGATTTCTGCTATCGGCTCCGGCCACATTGCGGCTTGAATCGCAGCCTCATCGCGTTGGCCTTTGGTCATGTTGCTCGGCGGCTCGCGGAACTCCGTGCCGAGTTTATCCGCGGCTTCATCAATCGTCCAGCCGGGGCCATTGGTTGCAATTTCGAGGATGACGCCGTCGGGATCGGTGAAATAGATCGATTGAAAATAATTGCGATCGCGCGGGCCTGTCACGCGCACGCCGAGATCAGTGAGGCGGCGTTTCCATTTCAACAAACCGCCGTAATCTGCAACGGCGAGCGCAAAGTGATGCGTGCCGCCGATGCCGGGCGCACCTTTCGGCGCGTGCGGCCATTCAAAAAACGTGACCGCGGTTCCGGGGCGGCCGGTTTCATCGCCGAAGTAAAGGTGATAGCTGCCGGGATCGTCAAAGTTCACGGTCTTTTTCACAAAACGCAGCCCGAGAATTTTCGTGTAAAAATCCACGGTGCGTTGCGCTTCGGAACAGACGAGGGTGATGTGATGCAGGCCGAGAATGGACATGATTGCGTCTTACTTCTTTAATAGTTTGAAAGCATGCGTCCATTGATTGCGCAAAAATCCGGGCAGGCACCAGAGTATACACAACGGCTCGATGGCGCGCGCGGCTTCGACCCCGCCCATGTCTTCCACTTCAAAACCAAATTGCTCGAGAATTTTATTCACCGTCTGCTTTGCGTTCGATTTATTGCCGCAAATGAACATGGTCGGTTTCACGCCGCCGAAATCCGGATTCACCATGAACGCGTTGCCGATGCAACTAAACGCTTTCACGAAATCGGCCGCAGGAAACGCGGCTTGCAATTGCTCCATGAGCGAGTTATCAAGCGTCGTGAAAAATTTCAGTACGCCGTTTTGCGGCGGCGCTTCGGCAATGGGGTTCGTCGCGTCGATCACGGTTTTGCCGCCGAGGTTTTGCGCGCCTGCCAGTTGCAACGTCTCTATTGCCGTGAGGCCTTTCACGGCGAGCACGATAAGATCGCCAAACGCCGCGGTCTCCGCGAAACTACCGACACGACCTTTGTTGCCGGCTTGCGCTTTCCATTGCGCAAGTTTTTCGGCGGTGCGCGTGCCGATCATGACTTCATAACCGTGTTTGATAAAACCGTTGGCGAGCGCTTTGCCGACGTCGCCGGAACCTAAAATTCCTACTTTCATTCTGTTCTCTTTTCTTGAATCAATGAAATCCTTGATTAGGCTTTATTCAAAACACTCCAATCTTGCAACTTCGCCCACGTTTCAAAAGAATGCCACTTCACTTCCGGATAGTCGCGGCGTAGCGCGGCGACATCGACTTGATAGCCCACGCGCTCGAACCACTCGAACATGAGGGCCATATCCTCGCTCATCGCGCGGACTTGCACCAGCGGCACTTCGAAATAGGCCAGCTTGCGACCGGTGACGCGCGACAAAATTTCCGTCATTTGCTCGCCGCTCAAATCATCGGAAGCGATGTCGATACCTTTGCCGAGAAAGCGACCGGGATTTTCAATCACCAAAACCGCAAACGCCGCGATGTCCGCGACCGCGATTTGCGCCAACTTGCTTTTGGCCGGCAGCGCCACCGCAACCGTGCCATTCTGCAACGCAGGCAACGACCACGGGGCGAAAGCATTCTCCATAAAATAAACGGGCCGAATAATCGTGTGTGGCAGACCCAGCGCATGAATGTGTTGCTCGACTTTGTACTTGCTGTCAAAGTGCGGAATGCCGGTGTTCTTGTGCGCGCTGCCAACGGACGTATAAACCAAGTGCTGCACGCCCGCTGCCTTTGCCGCCTCGGCAACGTTGAGGCCCTGTTGCGTCTCCGCTTCCATGCCTGCTTCAAACGGCGTGGACATGGCAAAAATAGTTTGTGCGCCTTGGGCCGCGACTTTGATGGAATTGAGATCGTCCAAACTTCCGACAGCCAATTCCGCGCCGAGCCGTTTGAGTTCCTGCGCCGCGGGTGATTCCGCTTTGCGCGTAAAGGCTTTGACCTTGCGGCCCTTTTGCAGTAACAGTCGCGCGACGGCGCCGCCCTGCTTGCCGGTCGCGCCGGTGACGAGAATGAAGTTGTTGTTCATAAAAAATGAGTCCTTTCAGTTTGTTTTGTGTGATGGTTTCCTCGTTAAACATGAGCGAACAGAGAAAACTGAGAAAGAATCCTCCGTTTTCTCTGCTCGTTCCTATTGAATCTGAATTTTCATTTTTACCCGGACGTTTTGTTCCCCGCAGCATGACGCGCTTGCTGCGCCAGCGCCAAATCATACGATTGCTTGAACAGCGCAATGGCGTTTTCAACGTCGGCTGTTTGATTGAGATAACAACTCACCCAGCCGCTCTCCGGTAAAATGTGATGCGCTTCGGCGCGGCCGGCGGCGACGATTTCATCGCGCACTTTTTTGGGAAACGGCAGATCAACAAGCGCGTCGCCGTGAATGTGGCCCAACTCGCGTTTGCCCAGCCGATATTCCGTGCCGCCGAAACGATGCGGATGCGCCGCCACTTCTGGCCATTTCGTGACCGCGGCGTGAATTTTTTCATGGGCGCCATTGACGGGCATGGTTCAACTCGCTAAATTTTTCGCGTTTTTATGTGTCGTGCAAACTGCGCTTGAATGAGGCGATCTAGGCTACTAATCGCTGAAGCCGATGCGCGCATGACTGCCGTCGCAAAACGGTTTGTTCTGCGAACCGCCGCAGCGGCAGAGAAAAGTTTTGTTGCCGCGAAAGACCAGCACACCTTCGGCGTTATAGATTTCAAGTTCGCCTTCAACTTTCAGCGAGCCGTTCGGTGTCGGCGTAACGCTCAAGCTTTGTGCGGTGCTCGCGTTGTTTGACGCAGCGACTTCATGCGCCCACGTTGCCGCGTCTTGAAACGCGATGCGCTCATGGCTGTTGTCGCAGAACGGCTTGTTTTGCGAAGCGCCGCAGCGACACAATGCCGCGCGCGTTTCTTGCAATCGCATTTCGCCCTGCGCAGTCATGAGGCGAATATCGCCGCGCACGTAATGCGGGCCATTCGCGCGCGTGCGCATCACATTCTTATTCGGCGCCGTTTCGGCAGAGCCGCCGTCTTTGCGTTCAAAATGCAACGCGCCGCTCGGACAGTTCATCACCACCGCGGCGATTTCATCCGCGCTCGCGTTTTCCGGCTGCACCCAACGCCGCTCATTGGGATTAAACACCGTGGGCAAGCCATGCACACACTCTGCCGCGTGAATGCAACGTTTGCTCTGATAATGCACGGCGATGTTTGCGCCGGCGTATTCGTGAATTTTTTCGGACATGAGAAGACTCCTTGCACGAGTTCAGCTTGCGCTTTTTCAAATTCTTTGAGCACGTTTTTGAGCCGCGCATCGACGCGAATGAGCACCAATTCTTTTTGACTCGCCTTCATTCGTGCCCATTCGCGGTTTAAAACGAGAAAGTCATTGCAGCGGCTACGTTACGCTTCGAGCTTCGCATCCAACGTAATCTTTGCCGTGAGCGCGCGCGAGATGATGCAATTGGCTCTGGCGTCATTGGCCAATTCTTCAAACTTGGCGCGCTCGACGCCAGGAACTTTGCCGGTCAAATCTAAATGGATCGTGGTAATGGTCCAATTGCCCGATACTTGTTCGAGCGTCAAGTTTGCGCGTGTGCTCAATTTCTCCGGCGGGAATCCGGCCGCGCTCAATTTCGCGCCGAGCGCCATAGTGAAACAGCCGGCATTCGCCGCAGCAATCAACTCTTCGGGATTCGTGCCCGCACCGGTTTCAAAACGGCCGCTGAAGTTGTACGGCGTTTCTTTGAACACGCCGCTCTGCGTGGAGAGCGTGCCCTTGCCTTCTTTCAAAGTTCCTTGCCAAACCGCGGAAGCATGTCGTTGCATAGCGTCATCCTTTCTTATTTAAAATTGCAGTCAATGATGCGACCGTTTTGCTTTTTATCAACAAAGGCAAAGGCCTGAGCCACAAGCAACGGCCAATCGTGTTTGTTTGCAAAAAAAAGCAAAGCGGCAACTCGCGCCGCCGCTTTGTTCGAAAACAACATGCGCCTTATTGCTTCGCCGGCTCGGGCGGCTTCGGCGCCGCGGCAATCGCTTCAATCGTGAGCGTGATATCGACTTTGTCGCTGACGATCAAACTGCCGTCCGTGATTTTGTTGTCCCACTTCACGCCATAGTCGAAGCGGTTGATCGAAATTGCAGACTCGACGCCGAGGCGCGTGTTGCCCCACGGATCTTTGATCTTGCCGAGAATCGTGAACGGCAACTCGATCTGCTTGGTCACGCCGCGCAACGTGAAATCGCCGATGGCAACATAGCCTTCGCCTCTTTTCTCGATCTTCTTGCTCACGAACGAAATCACCGAATCTGTGGCCGCGTTGAAGAAATCGCCGCTGCGCAAATGGTTATCGCGACGCTCGTTTTCGGTGTCCACGCTCACGGTTTTGATCGTGACCGTGACGGAGGATTTGCTGACGTCCTGCTCGTCGTAGATGATCGTGCCGGAGAAGGCCTTGAACTTGCCGCTCGTCTTGGCGACCACCATATGGCGTACGGTGAAGGTGATGTTCGAGTGTGACGCGTCGATCTCGTATTTTTCGCCGGCGAAAACGTTGCCCGCAAACGCGGCGAGCACGAGAGCGATGAAAAGGGATTTGGTAAAACGCATACAGCCTCCTTGTGAAGTTAAGGTGTAGTCTCGCGGCGCGCAACTCGTGCCGCGCATCGGTTAAAGTTTGGGATTCGTTTGAATCGATTTGCCGAGCTTCTTGAGCAGCTCGGTAAGCGCGCGCTTCTCTTTGGCGGAGAGCGCATGCGTGAGCTGCCGGATTTTCTCCGCGTGCCGCGGAAAAATTTCCGCGATGAGCTTGCCGCCCGCGCCGGTAAGGTGAATGCGGTAGGTGCGGCGGTCGTCCGCCTCCATCACGCGCTGCACGAGGCCCTTCTCTTCGAGACGGTCGATGACGCCGGTGACGTTGGCGCCGCTCATGAGCAGCTTTTCCGCCAGCTCGCACATTTTCAGCGGGCCGAGGTGCGCCAACGCTTCGAGCACGCCGAACTGCGGCGGCGTAACGTCGTAGCCTTTGATGCGGCCGGCCTCGCTCTGCGCGAAGGAGTTGTAGCAGCGCGCGAGCACGACCCAGAGCTTGAGCGCGGCTTGGTGCTCCGCGCGATAGCCGTCGCGGTCGAGCAGGGCGTTTTTGTTCAGGCGTTCGGTCATCTTTTTAACTTTAAGACTGTCTCAAGGAAGATATTTTATATTTAAAGTATTCACAAGTTAAAAATCTCACTGTGAATGGCAAGAAGTTTTTTGAAAATTTTCGGCGGGCATTATTGCGCCGGCGCGCGGCGGGTGGTGAAGCTGGTGCCGTTAAAGTCTCGGCGCAGCAGTTCGCCCTGCGACGAGAACTCGAAGCGCATGACGAACGGCAATTGCCGTTCGCTCGCGCCGAGCGCGTTGATCAAGGCTTGATCCACGGAGAATTGCAGGTCGGTGAGTTCGACGACGTGCTGCTCGCCCATTTTCACGGAGCGAATCCACGGATGGCGCGCGAAGGTGAGATACCATTGCACCTCCGGCGTTGCAATCGCGGCCGCGACGAACGCATCCGAAGCATTGTCGAATTTTTCAAATGCGAGAGGTTTTTCTTCCCACAAAGAAAAAAAGGCTTGATAAACCGCGGCCTCGGTTTGCGCGAGCGCCTTCCATTTAAACACGCTCAACGGCTGCGGTAGCACGGAAATTTTGGTGGGCGCAATGCCGTGCGTGCGCAAAGCTTGTTGCGTGCGTTCATGCGCGAGGCGTGAGCACGCCGCCTCCAAACCGAGATAGCCAAGCACGAACAGCGCGGCGCTCATGACCAACCACTTGCGCCGGCGAGGCCAAGCTTTGCCCAATGCGAGCAACGCGGCCAGCGGCAGCGTGAAAAACGGATCGACGATAAACATCCAATCCAACGCAAAGCGTGTTTCGGAAAAAGGCAAGAGCAGCCGCGTGCCGTAGGACGTGATCACGTCGAAAGCGATGTGAATGAGAATGCCGAGCAGCGCGCAGAGGTAGAGGCGCACAAAAAAATATGGCTCCATGAAATTCCCCCCTTGAGGGGGGCCAGGGGGGTGTGCCTTCGGTGTGAATAAATTTCGAAACGCAGCGGCAATGAAAGCAAGACCCCCCACTGCCCCTCTCAAGGGGGGAATGTTTTGGCGCATGCTCCAACTATACCAAATCAAAGCTGGTGCAAGGGCTATAATCGGCGCGAAGAGCACGGAATGCGTGAGGCCGCGATGATGTCGCGTCGAAAATATCGGGTCGCCATAAAGGCCGAGCAACACGTCAATATCCGGCAAGTTCGCGCAGATGACGAAGAGCCAAAACACTGCGCGTTGTTGTTTCGCGTTGGGCTGCTTTTCCGTTTTCGTTTCAACAAATTTTGCTGCAAGTGCGCCGGTGAGGCTGTGCGTGAGGTTGTCCATGTGCGCTAGGTTGTGAGTGGAAGAAGATCAATTTGTTCTCGTTTCCAAACGGAGTTTGGGAGCGAGAGGAAATCGAGACGGAGTCACTCAGGCAATTGCGTTCCCCAAACTCTCAGCCTGTGTGAAAATGCCTAAAAATAATACCAGGCGTGAGCGTGGGCTTCGAGAAAATTTTTTGGAGGCTGATGACGGCTTCATGAAGGATTACCGCCAGCACTTCAATTTTTCATTTTTTGAAAACACAAAGGGCGTTT
>JAYRWE010000095.1:0-19395 GCA_041918175.1 bacterium | reverse complement strand
TTCGGATTGGGACAAAAGTGAAGCGCAGAATCCATGACTTGTGCTCCTGAAAAGAGTGTCGCGTTCTTTCCCTAAAAATGCACAAGAAATCGCAGGAGCGCAAAGTAAATCAGGACTCCACGATTGAATGCAGAGCTACCATTCGAACGGATGCGCTCAAAAAGGACGCGCCCACGGTTGCCTCCGGGCTTTTGCCTTTTTTGCAAGAAGCGATGAATCGCTTAAAAGAAACCGGAGTCAAGGGAATCTTTCTCGTGTTGGATGAAATTAACGGCATCACCGCAAACCCTAAGTTTGCGCACTTGCTTAAAGCCCTCATTGATACGAATGCCTTGTCGCGTACGCCACTGCCCTTGCTGCTCATGCTTTGCGGGGTAGAAGAGCGCCGGCGGGAGATGATTCGGCATCATCAACCCGTGGAGCGCATCTTCGATATTGTCGAGATCGAATCAATGTCGCGCGAGGAAATGGAAGATTTTTTTCATAAAGCCTTTGAAAGCGTCCACACGCGGGTGGAGCCGGAAGCGATGTTTGCCATGACGAGCAACTCTGCGGGTTTTCCCAAAATCATGCATTTGATTGGCGATGCCGCGTTTTGGTTGGATAAAGATGGCGTGATTACCGCCGATGATGCCGGACCGGCCATTATCATGGCTGCAGAGGAAGTGGGAAGGAAGTTTGTCGATCAGCAAATCTACAAGGCGTTGCGCAGCGCAGATTATCATTCCATCTTCGCAAAGATCGCGCAAATAGGGCCATCGTCGATGAGTTTCAAGAGGGCGGAAGTGGCGGCCCTCTTGACAACAACGGAAAAGAAAAAATTTGACAACTTTTTGCAGAAGATGAAAAGCCTGAAAGTCATCCGCTCCGGCGAAGTGCAGGGCGAATACATCTTCAACATGCGCATGGTGCAACTCTACATTTGGTTGCAAAGCTTGCAAAGAAAGCCGGTTCCGAAGTAACACTATCATTGCAGGAGTCGCCTTTATGAAAAAAAATCTTGTTGTTTTTGCAATCCTACTTCTCGTCATGACAACTTTCGCGCAAACACCCTACAAACTTCTTCCCCAAGATGTCATCAATATTCTCGACGCGCCGCCCACGCCGATCACCAGTATTAGTCCGCGCGGCGACGCGATCCTCTTTGTGGAGTATCGTCCGCATCCTTCGATTGCGCTGCTCGCGCGGCCGTTTCTCAAGCTCGGCGGCTTGCGGGTTGATCCACAGCGCAATAGCCGGCAGCGGACTTCGGAATACGTCGGCTTGTCGGTCAAATGGCTGCAACCGAGCCGCACGGTGAATATCGCGTTGCCGCCAGACGCGCGCATCGGTTTTCCGAGCTGGTCATATGACGGCACGAAGCTCGCGTTCACGCGCGATCTCGAAGACGGCGTTGAGTTGTGGATTGCCGACGCGAAGACCGGCCAAGCGCGCGTGTTGACGAACCTGCGTGCGAACGACGTGCTCGCTTCGGCATTTGCTTGGATGAACGACAACACAAATCTCTTCGTGCAACTCATTCCCGAAAATCGCGAAGCTGCGCCGCAAGCGCCAGCCGTACCTTTTGGCCCGATTGTCGAAGAGACTGCGGGAAAGTTTTCAAAGGTGATGACGTTTCAAGATTTGCTGCGCAATCCGCACGATGAGAATCTTTTCGAATATCATGCGACCTCGCAGCTTGCGGTAGTGAATGTTCATACGAACGAAGTGCAAAAGATCGGCGAGCCGGGTTTGATCGCAGGCGCCTCTTTTTCGCCGGATGAAAAATATGTGCTCGTGTCAAAGCTCAAGCGGCCGTTCTCATATCGTGTGCCGTATTCCTATTTCACGCGCACGGTGGAAGTTTGGGATCGCGCCGGCAAGCTCGTCGCAACGATTGCCGAGCATCCGATCTCCGATGAAATTCCCACGCAAGGCGTGACCACTGGGCCGCGCAGTGTGCAGTGGCAAGCGCTGCAGCCCGCAACGCTCTTGTGGGTGGAAGCATTGGACGGCGGCGATCCGCTCAAAAAAGTCGAGCATCGCGACAAGATGATGCGGCTCGCTGCGCCGTTTACGAAGAGCGCAGAGGAAATATTGAAGCTGCAGCATCGTTATTCCGGCATCAATTCGACGGCGCGGGCGCACGAAGTATTGCTCTCCGAATATGATCGCGACCGGCGTTGGCGCACGACTGCGTTTGTCAATCTCACCAAGCCGGCGAAATCGCGCAAAGTGATTTTTGATCTTAGCGTGAATGACGATTACAACGATCCGGGGCGGCCGGTTTATGAAACGCGACCAGATGGCGTGAGCGTGCTACGGCAAGAGGGCGATTGGATTTTCTTCGACAGTCGCGGGGCCTCGCCCGAGGGCGAAAGGCCGGCGTTGGATCGCCTCAATCTCAAAACGCTGAAGAAGGAGCGGATCTTTCATTCCAAAGAAAATTCTTATGAGCAGTTCATCGCGTTTGCCGGCAAAGACAACATCATCACGCGCTATGAGTCGAAAAACGAGCCACCGAACTTTTTTCTCGTTGACCTCAAAAAGCAGGAGCGCACGACGCTAACTTCGTTTAGAGACCCTGCGCCGCAGCTTACGGGCTTGAAGAAAGAGTTGGTGAAATATCAACGCAGCGACGGCGTGCCGCTTTCGGGCACGCTCTATTTGCCGCCGAATTATCAACCAGGCGAGAAGCTACCGCTCATCATTTGGGCGTATCCGCTCGAATACTCCGATCCCGCGACTGCCGGACAAGTGCGCGGCTCGCCGCATACGTTCACATTTTTACGCGGCACGTCGATGCTGTTCTTTCTCACGCAAGGCTACGCGGTGCTGATGGATGCGACTATGCCCGTGGTCGGCGATCCGGAGACCATGAACAACACCTTTGTCGAACAAATCGTGGGCGCGGGACAAGCCGCGGTCGATAAGCTCGATGAAATGGGCGTGATTGATCGTAATCGCGTTTGCATTTCGGGCCACAGCTATGGCGCATTCATGACCGCGAACTTGCTCGCGCATTCGGATTTGTTTGCGGCCGGCATCGCGCGCAGCGGCGCATACAATCGCTCGCTCACGCCGTTCGGCTTTCAAAGCGAGCGCCGCTCGTTTTGGGAAGCGCCGGAGACGTACATGAAGGTTTCGCCGTTCACGCACGCGCACAAGATCAACGAGCCGATCTTGCTCATTCACGGCGAGGCGGATAACAATCCGGGCACGCACACGATGCAATCGGAGCGGCTCTATCAAGCGCTGAAAGGCAACGGCGCGACCGCGCGTTTGGTGCTCTTGCCACACGAGAGCCACGGCTATGTCGCGCGCGAATCCGTGCTGCACACGCTCGCGGAAATGTTCGAATGGGCGGAGAAGTATGTGAAGAATCGGAAGGCAGAGGCGGGGACGAATTAGAAATTGAGTATGCGTTCAGCCACGGCTTGGCCGTGGCTTGTGTTTGAAAGCACCGCGGTTCAACTATGGCTTGGCCATAGTTTCGTTGATCTAGCGGCGATCATGATTAGGTAATTTTTATAAAGAAAAAGCGAGGATGAACCATGCATGCGTTAGCACTGAAAAACATAACCCCCGAAGCATATCTGGCGAGCGAGCGCAACGCCGAGTTCAAGAGCGAATATTTCAACGGCGAAGTGTTCGCGATGGCCGGCGCGAGCCAGCGCCACAACCTTGTTGTCACTAATGTCGTTAGTGAATTGCGAACTCAATTGAAGAAGAGCAAGTGCCAGGTTTTTCCCAGCGATATGCGCGTTCGTGTCAAACGCACCGGGCTGTATACCTATCCCGACGTCACAGTGGTGTGCGGCGAGCCGGAGTTTGACGATGCGTTCGAAGACATTTTGCTGAACCCGACTTTGCTCGTGGAGGTGCTTTCGCCTTCGACGGAGCCGTATGATCGCGGCAAGAAGTTCGAGCACTATCGCCGCATCACTTTTTTGCGCGAATACCTTTTGATTGCGCAAGACCGTTGCCGTGTGGAGCAATATGTCAAGCAGTCGGACGGGAGTTGGTCGTTGTTTGAAATCGCAGGTTTGGCGGCAAGCGTCAAGCTCGTGTCGGTGGAGGTGGTGTTGCCTCTGGCGGAGGTTTATGATAAGGTGGAGCTGGAGGAAAGCGAAGAGGGATTATGATGCAAGACTCCTTTGCAGTGCAGGTCGCTTGAAAATATCGGATAGGTGACACGATGATTCGCCAGGCTTTGAATCAACTCGTACGAAGAGAGTCGGTTAGAGGAAAAAGCGGAGTACAAAGACCCAACAAAAATTTTTCGTTTGAAATTGCCATGCACGTGCTTTTAAAAATTCCTGCTGAATAACAGGTTTGCTGGGGACACTCTCCTCGAAATCATCCTCGCAAACAATCTCACTCCTCTTGCAACCCCATCGCCAGACAATAATACGCAAGACAGAAGCGGAACTCCTGCCCCAACTCCCGCCTTTCATCACGCAAGTATTGTTCGAACGCGCGCAGGATTTCGTGCATACGTGGCTCGCATGAGATCGCGCGGCAAAACGCCAACAGTGTGGCCGTGAAAGCTGCAGCGTCGAGCGAATAACTGCGCGCGATTTCGGTGGCGGCTTGCCGGCGCGAAGGCTCGCGCTGCTTTTCGGCGAGATCAAGCAGAATGCTTGCGCCGATATCGGGATCGAGCAAATAGGCGCGATAGTCGCTGTAAAAATCCTCGCCGGTGCCGCACAAATCCGCGAGCGCGAGATAGGCTTCGCCGCGCACTGTGCCGGCTTCCAACTCGTGCAAGCGGCGCAGAATTTCTTGAATCGACTCGGTCTTGCCGTAAAAGCCGAACGCGTTCATACTGTGAATGAGCAAGCGCGGATTGTCCGTGCTCCGAAAGATTTGCAGGATGGCGGCGTATGACTCTTCATCGCGCATGCGGCCGAGGGCGAGCATGGTTTTGCTTTGCAAGAATGAATCTTCGGAGCGCAGTGAGACGCGCAACAAAGGTATGGCTTCGCGCACGCCATAGACGCCGAGCAAATCCGCCGCGAGATAGGCCGTGGTAAATTCGTGGTGCTGCACTTCATCCATCAACGCGCGCGCAATGGCGGGCGTGGGCGGAACGCTGCGCAGCGCATGCAGCGCATCGCCGCGCACGACCAATCGCGGGGAAGCCAAGCCGTCGAGCAATTCCCTCTCGCTGAGTTGCGAGCCAAGCTCGCCAATGCGATCAAGCGCGGCGACTTCTTCTTCTTCGGTTAAACGCGAGGCGAGATTGCTCAAATAAAAAAGCGCCATGAGATCGCGCGGGGAGAAAAAAATATTTAACACTTCACGCAAGCGCCGATCACGCGCGCGAGAGAGTCGTTGCGTGAGCAGCATCGCGCCAAACGCGAGCACGGCGAGGATGCCGAAGTACCAACGAAACGGCGTCAAGCCCGTGGGCATCATGCTCTGCAATTTGCTGATGATCACGCCGCCGAGAAACGCGCCGAGGAATGCCGCGAAGCCCATCACGATTTCGGAAAAGAGCGAAGCGGCATATTGCTCGCGCGGGCGCACCCAATTGAAGAGATAGGGCACTTGCGCGCTGACAAAGCCGGGAGAGACCAAACCGAAGACGACAAAGTTGAGGGCGAAATAAACCATGCTCGTGCCGGGCGTAAGCACCCACGCGAGCAACGCGGCGCAGAGGCACATCGTGTAAAGGATCATCATGGGCCGCGCGCCGAGACGGTCGAGGTACATGCGATTGAAAAACGAAGCGAGCACGTTGCCCAAACTGAGAAAGATCACGAGCAATAGGATCCGATCTTCGGGCCAGCCCGCGCCGAGGCGCATGCTCACCACGAGAAAAGGAATTGCCGCGGCGGCAACGGCGCGCGTGGCCATGCCTGAAAATAAAAAATTGCGCAGCGCCGGTGTTTGTGCAAAGAGCGCAAACATTTGGCGCAGGGTCACGGGCTTTTGCGCTTTCGGCTCGATGATTTCTGGAATGCGCAACGCGAGGAGGCCGGAGATCGTGCCGGTGATCACGCCAAACGCAATAAACGCTTGAAAGCGCCACAACGGCGCGGCGCGGCCAAGCAGCAAGCCATACGCGAGCAGGATGAGCATGTTGCCGATGTAAAAGATCGTGAACTGGCTTGCGACCAAATGCCCGCGTTGATGCGGCGCAGCGATGCGCGCGAGTATGAGCGTGTTGGCATTGTTGCCGATGGCGCGAAATGAAAAGAAGAGCAGCGCGCCCATGAACAAAACCGCCAGCCCGCTTTGCACGCCAAACTTCATCGCAGCAAAAGGCGCGAGCGCCATGAGGCCCGCGCAGAGATAGCGCAACATCCAGCTTGTGCCGTAGACATAAACCGGGCCGCGTTTTTCCGCGACGCGTTTGCCGAGCACGCCGAGGAACATGGTGAGATGCACGAGCGAAGAAAGGAAGCCGACGAACAATGCGCCCGCGCCGAGTTTCAACGCATAAAGTGTGAGCACATGATCCGCGAGACAGGCATACGCGAGTGCGTTGAAGACTTGCGAATGGTGCAAGAGCCGCTGCCCCTGCTCTTGTTTGCTCGGAGAAAGCACGGGCGGCGTTTCAGCTTTCGCTGCTGCGGTTGGCGGAAGAGAGGTTGAAGTTGTTGTGGAGAGTGGGGACATGACTTCGATTACAGACAAAAGAGGAAGCCGGGTGTGATCCTCAACAAAAAGTTTTTCCGGCAAGTTGAAAACTTAACCTAACGGGCGGCACATGGATCAAAAGTTCACACTGAAAAGCAAGAAGCTTCTTCTTATACGTTTTTTTATTCAGTGTGCAACCTGCTTGCGGAGCTTCAGCGCGGATTAAATGCCGCACGCAAGAAATAGCTTTGTCGTGTGCGTTTTTTGATCTGTGTGTGGCCTAAAAGACCGCCAGATTTTTTCTGTGTTTCGTGGGCTAATTTGTATAATGCGTACGCAACCATGAGACGAGCGCATGCGCGGCGCCGGTCTTTTGTTCCACAAACGCGCGGCAGTTGCGGCCTCGTGCTTGACGCTCTGCTTCGTTTAACCATAACTGTGTCATTGCACGTTCGCAGTCTTGAACGCTCGCAACCATTTTGCCCAAGCCCTGCTGCGATAATTCCACGGCTTCGGCAGAGTTGTGATGACGCGGGCCGTAGAATACGGGCACGCCATGCGCCGCGGCTTCGAGCACACTATGCACGCCCGGCCCGAACGCACCGCCGACGAATGCAATTTGCCCGCTGCCGTAAAGCTCGGCGAGCACGCCGATGCGATCAACCAACAACACGCTCATTGCTTCGTGTTCGTGCGCGCGTGATAATCGCATCGCAGCAAGAGCATGTTCTTGCAGCAAGCGCTCGGCATTTTGCAAATGCGCTTCCGTTGGTTCGTGCGGCACAAGTATCATGCGCAAATGCGGAAGGCGTTGGCGCGCTGCGGCAAACGCAGGAATGAGCACGGCTTCATCCGAAGGCCACGTGCTGCCGGCAACGAGATGAATTTCTTTTTCTCGCCAAGCTTGTGGCAAAATAGTTTCCGGCTTTGCGTTTTGCACGCGATACAAGACTTGCTCATAACGCGTTTCGCCGCATATGAGCAAACGCTCGGGATAGCGCAGGAGCGGCCGCAAATTTTCCGCAGCGGCGGCAGACACTGCGGCGATCACTTCAAACTGCGCGAGCACTTCGCGATTGAAATTACGCACGAGCGGTTTATGTCGAAAAGAATTGGCATTTGCGCTCACACTCGCATCGGCCAAGAGGAGCTGGATGCCGCGGTGCTTCGCTTCCCACATGAAATTCGGCCAATAGTCGTGGCGAATGACGATACCGACTCGCGGCTGCACCATATCAAAAAAACTTCGAGCTTGAAAAATGCCATCAAACGGCAGGTAGCAAATCGCTTCGGCAGGAAAGTTTTCGCGCGCAATATGCCGCATGGCGCTCGGCGAGAAAATCGTGAGCACGCGCACAGCCTCGGGAAAGCGCGCGCCGATTTCACGCAAGATCGGTTTGGCCTGTTCGCATTCGCCCATCGAAGCCGCATGAAGCCACACGCGCGGACGCGTATGGGAAAACGGCTGCAATTGCGCGCGCAAATCTTTGCGCCAACCTTTGCGACCGCGCACGCCATTGCGAATTTTGAGCAGAGTGCCGGAGTACGCCGGCAGCAAGGCCAGGGCATGCAAAACAACGAAGAGCACCGGGAGCGCAAGCAGGTTATACAAAATACGCCACACAAGCGTCCCGGATCGGGTCAAAAAATTCACAGCGAGGAAGAATGAGAAAGGAACTTATTTGGGATTGGCAGGAATCGATTTATAGTCTTGACCCAAAATCAAACTAACCGCAACCATGCGCTCATCATCTCTTTGATAAGAAACGTAAGCCTTGGGCAAGCCGAGCGCCTCGGCCATCTTCAAACCGTTGGACATTTTTTCCGATAGGCGATCGATGATATACGTGCGCGAAGTCGTGCCGCCTTCATAATTTTCCGTCTTCACCGGATCGAAGCCGTGCTCTTTGAGCACCGCGGCATACTTGCTCGCCAAGCCGTTCACGCCGCAGCCGTTGAGCACTTCAACTTTTAGATTCTCCGCGGGGATCGCGGGCACGTCGGTGTTTGCGTTGAGGCTCGGCTCATTGCCGCTAAAAAAATGCCGGCTCACAAACGAGACGATGAGAATCACATTAATAATGCCCAGGCCCCACAACGCTGTCGTAAACAACGTTTGTTTGAGATTGAAAGGTGCTTTGGTTTCCTTACCTTTCGTGCGTCGGCCCATGGGGGAACTACCGCTCGGGCTTGCGGCGGGTTTGCGAGAGCGACTCGGCGTCGCCATGCGAGAATTTGACACGCTCCTGGCTCCTTCCAAACGGGTAGATAAAAAAATGACTCGCATTGTGCGAGTCATGAATAATTCAAATGCGCTTAACGTTCTTGCTCATTGAAGCGATTGAAATACGGACTGCTGCGCTGATAGTAGTACGGCGAGTAATAATTCGATTGCGGCTGCGAATTGATTTGCAGCCCAATGGAAAATTTATCGCTCGGCTTATATTCGAGATTCGCGCCGGAGAAGAAGAACCCGCTTTGGTAAAGCGGCGTCGTTCCCAGCGAGCTTAACGGCTGATTCATCATGCCCCATTGCAACGAAACCGAGAGGGGATCGGCGATTTGATAACTCATCGTGTTCAAATACATTCCCTGGCTATAGCCGTCGCCGCGGGAAGAAAGATATGAGAGCGAATAACTATGCTGCATCGAAAAGCGGTTGGGATTCAAACCCAGCAAACCGGCCAAGCCTTTCGGCGCAGCGAGTCCCTGCGTGAGAAGTTGCGAGAAAGAAATCGGTTTGTTCTGCTCTTTTAGCTGCGCCCACGTTAGCGTCGGCAACACCAGAACGAGCAGCAGTACGCGCAAGATTGTTTTGCTTTTCATAGTCACGCCTCGAGAAGATTGCAAGCCGCTGAAACTCATCGTTGTCTGCTTCCTTCCTCGTTGTTTGCACGAGATACTTTAACAAAATTTGCCTGTAAAGTCAAACGGTTTTTCGGGATTGCAGAGCATATTGTCATCGTTTCATCGCTTCGTCGCAGTCGTCTGTTGCGCCGCCGTTGGCTTTTAGCGAGGCAAACCCCGAACACAAACGAACCACAGCTTTTCAAAGTTTCTCCCACGAAAATGAAAAGCCTTTTTCGCGGCAACAACATTTTCGTGGGAGCAGGTCAGCGCTTTTTTGCGCTGGATATTTGCTAGCAGCATGATCCTGCCATTTGTCTTTCCCTCTCTTTACTGCGCACAGCCGCACTGTAATTCTCCAAAGCCAATCGTGTTTCCCTTCCACACGAACGCTTCACTCGTTTTCGCATTCTCCCAGAAAAACGGCAGGCGCGGCCGCGGTTGATTGCCGATCTCGTTCATGCTCTCCGCGTCATACAAGCGGCCGTTCTTCATCACCAGGTTGATGAACTCCGTGTTCAAAATATTCTCGAGCGGATTTTTGTCGAGCACAATCAAATCCGCGAGCTTGCCGGTTTCGAGCGAGCCGATCTCTTTTTCCATGCCGAGATATTGCGCTCCGTTCAACGTCGCCGCACGCAATGCTTGCAGGTTGGACATGCCGCCTTGCGCAATCATCCACAACTCCCAGTGCGCGCCGAGACCTTGCAATTGGCCGTGCGCGCCGAGATTGACTCGCACGCCCGCATCGCTCAAGGCCTTCGCCGACTTCGCCACTTCGATATGGCCGAAATCGTCGTCGGGAATCATCGTGCGCCGGCGGCTGCGGCTGTCGATGATCGCACGCGGCGTGAAGTTCAGCAGCCGCGATTTTTCCCACACATTGGTTTTTTGATACCAATAAAACTCGCCTGAAATGCCGCCATAGGCCACGACGAAAGTCGGCGTGTAATAAACTTCGCTGTTGCCCCAAAGCGTGAGCACGTCTTTATACACCGGCGCAATCGGAATCGAATGCTCGATACCCGTGTGGCCGTCCATCACCATCGTGAGATTGTGATAAAACGTGGAGCCGCCTTCGGGCACGACGAGCATGTTCAATTCGCGCGCGGCTTTTAAAACTTGTTGGCGTTGATTGCGTCGCGGTTGATTATAACTTTTCACGGAGAACGCGCCCACGGCTTTCATGCGCCGCAAGTGCGATCGGCCATCGTCGAGATTGTTGATCACCGCTTTGAAATCGCCGTCCGCGCCGTAAAGAATCGTGCCGGTGGAAAACACGCGCGGACCAATCATCTTTCCCGCAGCCACCATCTCGGCCATATTGAAAACCGTTTCGGTGTTGGCGGAAGGATCGTGCATGGTCGTTACGCCATACGCGAGATTCGCATAATAGGCCCAACTCTGCTGCGGTAATAGCCCGCTCATAAAATGATTCGCATGCGCATGCACATCGATCATGCCGGGCATAATAGTTTTGCCGCTCGCCTCGATGCGCTTCGCGTCGCTCGGAATGTTGACGTCGCTCGCTTTGCCGAGAGCAACAATGCGATTGCCTTCGATGACGATCGCGCCGTTCTCAATCACTTCCTCGCCGCGCATCGTAATAATGCGCGCGCCGACTAGTGCGAGCTTGCCACTCGGCGCGTCGCTCTGCAATTTCAAACCGATCTGCACGCCGACAGTATCGGGACCGGTGATGCTATCCGGCGCGCCGATCACAAATTTAAAACTCGTCCGCAGCTCGCGCGTGAAATATTCCGGGCCGATGAGCCAATGCAGTTTCTTGCTATCCGCGGACCAATGCAGGTAATCGCCCGCGTCGCGCGTGACGCGTTTCACGGGAATCGCTTTCGTCGCGTTGTTCAAATCAAGCGCAGCGCCGGTTTTGGGAAAGGGCGCGAGATAGGCATTGAACAACTCTGTGAACGCGATCCATTCTTCATCGGGGCTGAGCGCGATTTGGTTCGCATATTTCAAATTGAAGTGCGTGCGCTCTTCGCCGCCGTCGAGCCGCACACTCTTATATTTTTTATCCAAGCCGCCGCCGGTTTGATAAAAGACGCGCTCGCCCGTGCGATTGAAGCGCGGGCCATAGCCGTCTTCTTGAATGAGATGCTCTTCACCGCCCTCGGAAGACATCCAATACAAACCGGGTTCGACGCCGTGCGCAAAGCCGAGCATGCTGTTGCCGCTTTGGCGTTGATACACGAGCTTCTTGCCGTCGTTGGAAAACGCGGGCGTGATATAATAACCTTTGCGGCGCGTGAGCTTGATGGGCTTGCCGCGACCATCCGAGCGAATTTTATACAGCGCACCGAGCGCCGTGTCGCTCCATGTTGCGTATGCGATCCACAAACCGTCATTGCTGAACGCGGGAAAAGATTCGAAGTGCGCGTTGCTCGTCAATCGTTCAGGCTTGCCGTTCGGCAATGGCTTTTTCCACAACGAGCCCGCGCCATGAAACACGAGCCACTTGCCGTCCGGCGAAGTGACGGCGTCGCGAATCATTTTCACCGTGAATGAATCTGCAAAGGCTTGCTGCGGCGAGCGCACCGCGGCCGTAAGCGTGTGCTTCGCATTCACGGTGAAAGGAATCGGCCCGGCCTGCTTGCTCGCCACGTCGAGGCTCCAAATTTTTCCCTGCGCCCAAATCACGATGCGCTTGTTGTCCGGCGTCCACGCATAGTTGGGATATACGCCAAAGATGGCCCACGCTTCTTGCTGATCTTTGTTGAGCTTGTCAAACACCGGCCATTCTTCGCCCGTTGCAAATTCGTGAATGTAGAGCACGCTCTTCAAGCGCACGCGACGCACAAACGCGAGATATTTGCCGTCGCGCGAAACTTGCGGCCGCACGGCTCCGCCCGGCCCGGCAATAAAATTTTCGAGCTTGCCCTTTTCGCGATCGAAGCGGCGAATGACATAAATCTGTCCGTTCGGATCTTTGTTGTATTGAAAGAAAGCGCCGCCGCTCATGTCTTCGCTGAAGTACACGAAACGTCCGTCCGGCGAAACGTTTGGCTCGCCCGCGTCTTGTTGATCGTTCTTGCGCTTCGTAAGCTGCAACCCCTCGCCGCCGGAAATGTGATAGAGCCACATCTCGCCCGCGCCGAGCGAGCGCGTGGAGGTGAAATGTTTGCGCGCGACGAGATAATTGCCGTCCGGCGTCCACGCCGCATTGTTGAGCAAACGAAAATCTTCTTTGGTAATTTGCTTCGCATTCGATCCGTCGCGTTGCATGATCCAAATATTATCGCCACCCGCGCGGTCGCTCGTAAAACTAATCTGTTTGCCGTCGGGCGAATAACGCGGCTGCACTTCGAACGCCGGCCCGCCGGAGAACAGCTTCGCTGCGCCGCCAGTGATAGGCATGCTATAAATATCGCCGAGCAGATCGAACACGATCTCAGCGCCATCCGGACTCACGTCGAGATTCATCCACGTGCCTTCGTCGGTCGTGAAGGCAAGCTCTTTCGTGGGACCATGCGCCGCGGTCACGTCCCACTCTTTTTTCTTTTCGGGTTTGGCTTTGGCAGAATCAGGTTTGATGGGTTTGGTTTCTTGCGCGAAGATAAGATGAGAGCACAACAGGAAGCTTAAAACGAGCGGACTTTTTTGCATCGACATGAACGCTCCTCCTCAGAGTTGTTTGCAAAGCTGGATCGTTGTGACTTGCGCGGTGCAAGATAACAGATTCCGCGAAGGTTGCAAGAGGAGAGAAGCGAATAGAGTCAAAGTTTTCGGTAGAAAATTGTTGCTTGTTTTTTCCATAACCCGTCTTTATAATCGTGACATGAACATGAAAGTGAAGCGGTATTGTTATGAATATGGCTTTTATCCAAGCGTGCCTGAAGACACAAAACTACCGCATCACCAAGCATGCTCGCCTCGTGATGGCGGAACGAGGGATAACAACCACAATGTTGGAGAAGGCGGTAGAGTTTGGCGAGATCATTGAACGCGAACCTGACGACGAGCCTTATCCCTCGGTGCTGGTTTTGGGATGGTTGGAATCGGGCGACCCGCTGCATCTCAAGTGCTCCAAATCACCGCAAGAGCCCGCTCTTCGTATCGTTACGGTTTACGAGCCGGACGACGCCAAATGGGAATCTGATTACAAAACGCGCAAACGAAAAAGAAGGTGAATGAAAATGATTCAGACTGATGAAACAAAAGACTTGTGCGACTTCTGCGGTGGTGAATTGCGTGCAGGCACGACCGACTTGAAATTGCGTGTTGATCGTGAGTTCGTGATTTGCGAGAACTTGCCGGCGCAAATTTGCAGTCAATGTGGTGAAGCCTACTTTTCTGCTCACGTCTCGCACCAAATCGACGAGATCATCGCGCGACGCAAAGCGCTCACGCCGCTGCGCTATGAAACCGTGCCGGTGTTTTCTCCGGAATTGGTAGTTGCATAGGCAAAGCGCATGCGCTCAAACAACCTCGCCTGCCCGAATCAAATCCCCGCAGTGCGCGAGCGGGAAATGCAATGGCTGCGTGATCATCATGATTTCATGGACTGATTTATTTGCAGCCCGAAGTTTAGACACCCTCCCCTCTCAGTTCGTTTTCAATCTACGCTCTCATCCATTCCTCAAAATCCACTCGCCGAAAACCGGCACGCAAAATTTATAACCGTCATTTTCCAATCGCAGAACTTCGCGGCGGAGCAGCGTGCGCACGGCCCTCTCAGAATGAAGCGCCGGTTTGCTCTGTTGCGCCATGTTCATCAACACTCCTCGCTCTTCCTCGTTCGTTTCGCTGCGCCAAATGTGCTCGAAATACACCGAGGCGGAAATCATCATCTTATCAATGGCGGTTTCAATGTCTTCCGGCTTGGCAATTTTTCGGTTGCTCTGGTTGAGATGATTCACCAGCTCCGACATGGTTGCCTGCAGCAAATAAGGCTGGCAACCGAGACGTTGCACAAACTGCTCTGCTGCCGCGCTGCCGGCTTCGTATTGCAACTCAAAACGCGGAATCGGCGCGGTCACCAAACGCAAGGCCGAATCGAAATCCAAAAAGCTGATCGGCACGGTGCGCACGTTGATTAAATAATTGCTCCAGTCAAAGCTTGCGGCTTCGTCCAAACGGTGCGCGCCGGAGAAGAGGCAGATCACGCGCGGCAGATGCTGCACCCAATAGCGCAACGTATTCGGCAAGTCCGCAAACTCGCCGCGCGCAATCTTCTCAGTAAAGCTTTCGTATTCGTCGAAGCACAAGAGCACGTGCTGCTGCCGTTGCTGCAAATGCTCTTGCAATTCTTTGAGCCACTCCGTCAGCTCGGCCAGCGAGGAACACTCACGGCTCGCGAGTTTCGCCTCGCCCAAATTTTGGCGAATTGCGTTGCCGAGCGTTTTGCAAAAATAACTTGTGCTGCCGGTAATGGTGGGGTCTTGCCCATCGACAAACACCGGCTTGAGGCCGGAGATGAGATAACGCTTCAAATTGAGCAGCGTCGAAGTTTTGCCTGTGCGGCGATTGCCGACAAAGAGAATGGCGCCGGCGCCTCCTTCGCGCAAAGCTTCGCGTTGAATGTGTGCGATAATATCCCTTCGGCCCATGAAAATTTCGGCGTCTGCTTTGACCGGCGCGCCGACGACATAGGGATTTGGCAGAGGCCGGCCCGATTGCGCTTCGATTTCTTGCACCTCTTTCTTTACGATCTCCTCCCAACGCTGCGCGATTTGGCCAAAGGGAATGCCAATGTCCTTCTTGGTAAAATCCATTCGCGTCCGAAAAGCTTGCAATCCGTTGGCAAGCCTTTGCAACATGCGCAGACGATTGGAAGCGTTGTGTTCCTCCAACGCAGTCGCGGCGTCCTGCGCAAAAGTGGAAAGGGTGGAATAGCCTTCCTGATAAAAATCTGGAAAGACCTTTAGCTCTAACGACCGCAAGACCACCGGCTCTTGCAGCAGCTCTTGCGACAGAAAGTTTAGCTCTTGCGGCAAAAAGGTCAACTCCTGCGGCAGAAAGGCTAGCTCTTGCTTGAGATTGGTCATGTTGCGCAGATCGCGAAACTTGAGCATTTCCTCAACGGCGATGCGCACCAATGCCCGCTGCGCTGCGCGGCGTTGCGGCGGCCGTTCGCGGATGAGAAAGATCGCTTCGGCAATTGCGGCAGGCCGGTCATAACGCGAGATGCGCAATAGCGTTGCGGTTAAAAACGGCAACGGCGCACCAATATTCTCATCCCAATGAAAGGGCAATTTTGTAGGTGAGATGTTTTTGCGATACGTAAAGAAGAGTACTGGCAAGTAAAAATACCGAGACCACACCGTTAAATACGCGACGAGCGTTCCAAGACT
Organism: bacterium; assembly: GCA_041918175.1. Classification (GTDB taxonomy): domain Bacteria; phylum Zhuqueibacterota; class Zhuqueibacteria; order Zhuqueibacterales; family Zhuqueibacteraceae; genus JABWAN01. The sequence continues at coordinate 3,670 of JAYRWE010000095.1, read as the reverse complement.
TATTCTGATATCCGTTCCGAGTATCATTCTGATGACCATTACAATCGCCATTAAAATCAAGATTATTACGGCAGATTCAAATTTATCGACGCCAGATACAACACCTACTGCAACACCAAGAGCGATATTTAGTGCGATGTAGTGCGCTAGACCAAATGTGGCACCCGCAACGACGCTTCCAAATATGACACCTGCGGCGACGCCCATTAGAATCCCAGATACAATCCCCACAGTAACGCCCCTCGACATTCCCGCTGCAACGCTCAATGCAACCATTACGAAGTTAATTGCTACACCCATCACTTCTCCCAAAACTGCGGCTCTAAAGTCGAATTTAAAACCTAAATATCTCAAGGATAGGCCAATTAATATAACAAAATAGAATGCGAAGGGGTAATTATAGACTTCTGCTTGAGCTACAATTTTAAGAATCTGCTTTTTATTCCACCCTTCTGTTTCTTTCAACAAGCTGCGCCCCTTGAAGAAAACCTTCCAAAGAAGCTGCCCATATTGTCGCGGGGTCATGAAAGCCATAAGCGCATGCTTTGGGTTTGTGGCCCTGCCCCTTGTGGGGCATTGGGGCGTGAACGAAATTACGAACGCAATCAACCGCCCGCAAGGGGCGGGGGCTACGATTTCAAATGAAGCGAAAGCGGGGACAAATTCTTGATCACTTTTCCAATCTCTTCCGTGCCCCATATAAATTTTTTGAACGCGGACAGTCCCTTGGTGCGCAGCCATTTCTTAATCAGTTCGCCCTCACTCCGAAAGTACGAGGCCAGCTCTTTGCCGATCTCATCGAGCAGCGCGATCTCGTTCAGCTTCAATTCACGATTGTGCAGCACCCAATAGGAGACCACTTGCATGACGAGCGGGTGACGGCTGCAATAGGAGAGCAGGTATGCGCGCTCCAGTTCGTCGGGCTGCAATGGGCCGGTCCAAAAGTGCGTCAAGAACAACGTCACTTCATCAACGGTGTCGTCAACTTTAAATTCGCCCAATGGCTGCACCGTAAACACATTCCACAGCGGCGAAGTCAATCCGTGCGTCTCGGTTAAATCACGCAAGGTGTGCTGCGAAGTCGTAACCATCGCGAGCTTGTGTTGGTTGGCAAAGGCGCGCAGCGCGTTGAAAAAATCATCGGTGAAGCGCTCTTTTCTCTCCGTGAGTTTTTCGAACTCGTCGAGCAGGAGCACGGGGAAGGTCGTCGCGGCTTGGAGGGTTTCGGAGAGCAAGCTCAAGTGTTCCAATTCTTCGGCCTTTTGCTCTTCGGCTGTCAGGTGCCGGCCCAATTGCGCCATCACGTGTCGGCAAAACTTTTTGACCGTGGCAACGAGCGGGTCTTGCAAGTCGATGTGAATGAGTTTGAACTTGCTCTTCGGATCATCTTCGAGCCGGCGATTGCCGGTGAGGTAAAGATGATAGAGCAGCGAGGATTTGCCGATGCGCCTCGGGCCGACGATGGAGGAGCAATCGCCGTTGCGCACGCGCGAGAGTATGCCGTCAATCTCCGCCGCGCGCCCCACGAACTCGTCTTCCTTCATGATCGTGGCGCGGTTGGTGAAAGGGTTGTAGGGGATCGTTGCCATAGGTGAGACTTATTTTGCGTTTCAATTACAAAGCTTTGACCTTCTCCAGCAGCCTCCGATACTCCGCCAACATTTCCGGCTGCTCCAAAGCTTCGGCAAATTGCGCGAGCCAATCTTTGATATAAGCTTCATCGAGAGCAACGTCATGCGTTGCCCGCACCGCCGCGCCCCATTGCGTGAGCGATCAATCAACTCGGCTTCGTTTCACTGCCGGTAATGCTTGTACGCTTGGCGGTAAAGTTCTTTATCGATGGTCATTTGCTTTTGGCTCCACTTCGATTTTGCGCCAAACGTTACGAAGAGTGCTTGCTATGGGTCTCGTCTCGAGTGCATGCTCGGAAGTAGATCGCGTCGTTTTATTTCACATGCGCTCGTGCTTTGCAACTTACAATTTTATCCTAAAAAAACAATTTGATTTTGAGCGGCATGGTATGCCTGTTAAAATCGCAACGCTGCCATCAAATTTGAATAAAGATTGACGCGACTGAGCAGTTGGGAACGCTCCAAGTTGTAATTCGCGCCGAAGAATACTCGATATGACAATCTGCTTGAGGCGTGCGGAACATATTCGACGCCGGCGCCGGGAGTGAAGAGCAGAGTTCGCACTTGCTCCGCGCGTGAACGCTCCGGCATGCAACAACCAGAGATGCCGCGGTCTTTCTCAATTTGCGGCCGCCTTGCCTGGGCATATCCAATTCCCGCACCGGCCCAATAACGTATTCCGATTTGCGAACGGAGAAAGTAATTGAAATTGAGATGCCCGAAGTAATAATCAATGTTGAAATTCGTTGTTTCGATGCCATTGCGATTGGAAGACCGCGTTAGTTGATAGTCAAAACGACTGCGCGCAGCCTGCACTTCGATTTGAACTTTGTTTGACACACTATGCGTCAGCGCAAGAGAATAACCGAAGCCGGAATCCTGGAAAAGATCGAAGACAAGATCATAACTGTATAACGAGTCGCGATAAATCGGCGACAACGCCGTGAGGTTCCAGGTTACGTCATTGATGGGCAGATTCCCCATGAACTGTCCGCCGAGCAGAAGCGACCACGAGTATTTCGGCAAAGCCGTTCGCCCGAAAAGCTCGTTCTCTATGCGCGTATCCACCCGACTCTTTTCCAACTGCCGTTTCATGCGCTGAATACGGCTGCGATATTCCTTGCCCACAAAGCGCGCTTGTGCCTTCGTCTCGGCTTGTTGCAGAAGACGCGAGCACAGAGCAAATTTCTTTTCGACAAGGCGTTGCGCGCTCTGCGCGAGCACGGTCTCAAATTCGCGCACCGCGTTGCGTTGATATTTTGCCAGCCAATGTCGCGCGAGATAATAATTCTTAAAAGCCTCCCCACGGTTTGAGCTTGCGAGCAAATTGTTAAACTTTGAAAAATACGCTGCGGCTGTTTCGCCCGCCGCTTCGACGTCAAAATCCTTGGCATTCGCCTTTATGCGTTCCTGCAATACGGCAGCGCGCTCCGCCGAAATCTTGTCCGAGTCCGCGATATTTTTTATCGTGCTCAGATACGAGCTTTTGCTCATATCGAAAGCGATTTGGTCCTTGCGGGATAGCTTGAGGTTTTGGTTGCGGGTTTCCTGTGCCGCGAAGAAGTCGATTATCTGGGGAAAGTTTCCTTTTGCCAAAAGTGAATCGAGCCGATCCCATGTGCGTTCCGCAATAATTTGCGCGGCGCTTTCGGTGAAAGTTATGAGAAGGAAAACGAGTGCGGCGAGGCGGATGAAACGAGTAGATAAACCCATGACATGCTCCCAGGATTCTGAGGTATCGGAAGTAGGGCGAGGAACCGTGACCTATGCGGAGGTATTATTACACACCACGCACTCATTCCGCGAACATGTAATCCGATCCGGGGCGTGGTTTAGAAAGCCATCGCCTGATGATGAATCATCAGGCTAGGAGATGCAAGCCAACTAAAGTTGGCTACCACCCTACGGGTGATCAGCGATCTTTAGATCGCTTCCACCTTTTAGCCTGATGCTTCAGCATCAGGCGGAGGTTGGCGACTTCACCAATGCAAAATTAGGTAGAAACTTTTCATTCCACCGCAACCACAATCCGCTTATTG
>JAYRWE010000094.1:0-513204 GCA_041918175.1 bacterium | reverse complement strand
TTGAAGTCACTCTGCTTTGAAAAGATCACCTAGAGAAACAAACGGAGATGAACCCTAGGTGAAGCAGCGACAAGACAAAAAAAACGGCTTGGGTGAATTTGTCTAAGGGTTCATATAAAAATAACTTCCCGCGCCATTGTAGTCCCTGCCCCTTGTGGGCAGATGGTGGAACAATGAAATTTCTGTGTTCCATCAACGCCCCACAAGGGGGCGGGACTACGGCGGTTTCGGGAAGTAACTTTTAGACGCGCACTAAGGGTTCCGTTTCGGCAGCAATTGCGTTTCAATTACAGTAAGCAGCTTTTTTAAACTTACCGGTTTGCTCAAATACTCATTCGCTCCTGCCTCCAAACAGCGCTCGCGGTCGCCCGGCATGGCGAGCGCAGTTAATGCGACGATAGGAATCGTGTGCAAGCCCACCTCCTCGCGCATGCCGCGAATCGCTTCCAAACCGCTCATGCCGCGCATTTGAATGTCCATCAAAATTAAATCCGGCCGCTCTTCCCGCGCGCGCGCCAGCGCTTCGTTGCCTTCGCGCGACAAACAGACGCGATACTTTTTGCCGCGCAGATAGTCGATCAACGTCTTCAGATTGCTTTCATTGTCTTCTGCGATCAAGATGAGCGGAGCAGATGCCTCGGAATTGCCGCTCACGGTGAGCAAGGCCGAGGATAACATTTTATTGTCGCCCACTTCCGCAAGGCTCTTTTCTGCAACCGAGGCCGGCGCATTTTCTTTTTGCCACGGCAGCGAAATGGTGAAGCGACTGCCTTTGCCCGGCTCGCTCAAAACCGAGACGCCGCCGCCGTGCAATTCCACCATGCGATGCACGAGCACCAATCCCAAACCTGTGCCGGGATATTCGCGCGAGAGGCTGCTGTCCAATTGCACAAAAGGCTGAAAGAGTTTGATCAAGTCTTGCGTGGAAATGCCGATGCCCGTATCCCACACCGTGAAATGCACAGTCTCGTGTTGCGGCTCGCTCCACACTTCCAATCCCACCACGCCGTTGGCGGGCGTGAACTTCACCGCGTTGCTCAACAAATTTACCAGAACCTGCTTTAAGCGCCGTTCATCGGCATGAATGATTTTCACTTCGGGATCATACTGCGCAGAAATTTTAAGTTGCTTGTGTTGCGCCATTTGATGAATGAAACGCAGGCTCGCAGCGCAAACCGATTCGACGGAGATGGGATCGATTTCTAACTCCAACTTGCCGGCTTCGATGCGCGAGAGGTCGAGAATGTCGTTGATGAGCGAGAGCAAATGCCGGCCGCTTTCTTCGATGTTGTGCAGCGCGGAGATTTGATTCTCGTTGATCGCGCCATAAACTTGTTCGCGCAATGCTTCGCTGATGCCTAAAATGGCATTGAGGGGCGTGCGCAATTCATGGCTCATGCTGGCGAGGAATTCATCTTTCAAACGTGCGGCGCGCGCCAGTTCCGCATTGGCAACGCGCAAAGCCGCGGCGCGCTCTTCTTCCAAACGCTTGCGCTCGATTTGCGCGCGCGCTTCTTTAATCGCGACCGCGAGATATTCCGCGATCTCGCGCAAGGTTGCGCTTTCATGTTCGCGCCATTGATGCGGCTGCGGCGCATCGAAACCCAAGATGCCAACGAGGTGATCGGCATAATGCACGGGCGTGTAAAGCACGGCGCGAATTTGATTCTCGCGCAGCAACTCGGCCAGCGGTTGCAAGGCCTCGGCGCCGGCAACCTCGGCGACGAGTAACGGCTCATGCTTGCGAAAATGCGCGAGCACTTCAGGCGCAAAGTTCAAATCGATCTCTGCGCCGATCAACGAGTGTTTGCCGTCAGGATCATGCGAATGCGCGACGTGGAGCAAGCCGTTCTCATTCACGGTCGCATAAGAAATACGCAGCCACGGAAAATGTTGATGGATGTGTTTCACCGTGCGCGCAATGATCTGTTCTACCGACATGCCGGAGGTAATGCCCGTGGCAATGCTCGTCAGCAGCTTGAGTCGCGTTTGGCTTTCGAGCAGCGCGTTTTTCGCGAGCTTGCGCGAGGTAATATCCAACAAAAAACCGCGCAACGTTTCGGGTCCGCTCTCGCCGCGGACTACGGAAACGATTTCACGCACCCAAATGATGCGGCCGTCGTCGGCGACCATACGATATTCGAAATCAAAATCTGTTTCTTTTTGACAAGCTTCTTGGCAAAAGGCAATCGCACGGCTGCGATCTTCTTCATAAAGATGCTCCGCCCAAAAGTGCTCGCGATACCAAGCTTCGCACGGATGGCCGAGCAGCTTGACGGCCTGCGGGCCGATATAGATGAAGCGGCAATCGCGCACACTGGCTTCGAACGGCACGACCTTCGTGCTCTCCACCAAGCGTTTGTAGCGCTCTTGGCTGAGGCGCAATGCTTCTTCCGTGCGCTTGCGCTGCGTCACGTCGATGCCGATGCCCCAAGCCTTTAACCCCGAAATGGGAAATGCCGCGGAAACATTGTACCACGAAATCACTTTCGTGCTGCCGTCTTTGCACGTCATCTCCCATTCCCAATCGCGATAGGCGTTGCCGCGTTGTTGCCATTCTTGCTGCATGCGGCGGCGATAATCCGCGTTGGGGTAGAGCATCTCCATCGCGTTGGGGTTGCCGACGATTTCGCTCGCGCTATACCCGGTGACGCTTTCGCACTCGCGATTCCAAACAATGATACGGCCGGCATCATCTAAGGCATCAACCATCACGGGCATGTTTTCCACCATACGCCGCAGGCGCGCATCGCTTTCTCGCAATGCCGTTTCTGCTTGTTGACGCGCAGTCACGTCCACGTCCATGCAGATTACTTGTTTTTGCTCACGGCCAAAACGAATTGGAAAGAGCGAGGACAAAACGTAGCGCGGCTCGCCGGTCGCGGTTTGGGTTTGCCATTCGCGCACGGGCGCGGGCGCGTTGGTGCGCAATGCTGTTTGCACGAGCGCCTCAAATTCGCCTGCGTCTTCGGGCGAGAGCAAAAAGGCATTTAACTTTTTACCCAACGCGGCTTCTGAGGTGAAGCCATACATTTCTTCCGAAGCGCGATTCCAAAATTTCACCACGCCGTTTTCATCATAGCCTTGAATCGCAACCGCGGGCGCAAGCTCGATGATCGCGGCGAGTTGCGAATAGGCTTCGCCCAATTCCGATTGCGCGTTGCGCAGCGCTTCTACGGCGCGTTTGTTTTCCGAGCTATCCACCATCACGCCGCGCAGCTTGATCGGACAATCGTTCTCCTTTTGCACGGTGATGAAATTGCGCAGCCAAATCACGCGGCCATCCGCGGCGAGCATGCGATGCTCAAACTCCACACTGCCTTTGGCGAGCGCCGCTTCCAAGCAGAAATGCAAATCCCAATCGCGATCCTCGGGGTGCAAATGATCTTTCCAAAAGCTCGGATCGGCCAACCACAATTCGGTGGGATAACCGAGCAAACGCTCCGCTTGTTTGCTGACAAAGGTGAATTGCAGGGTCGGCGCATCAACTTCCCACACGATGCCTTCGAGCGAGTGCACGAGATCGTCAAATTCTTGGCGCGATTGCCGCAGCGCCGCCTCCGTGCGCTTGTATTCCGTGACGTCGAGCGCGAGGCCGAGCGTGCCGATAATCACGCCGTCCAAATCGCGCAGCGGTTCGAGGTGCGTTTGATAGATGTGATTTGCCCAAGCTTGTGCAAAGGAGCAAGATTCGCCGGCAAGCGCGCGTCGATGTTGCGCGATGGGCGACGCATTGGGGTCTTGCGTTTGAAAATACTCCCACAGCGAAACACCGTTCAATTGATTGGGTTGTAGCTGCAGCTCCGCAAGGCCGGAACCCATGGAAGAAGTGAAGCACAAATCCGCGTCCGTGGTCCAAAGCACCGCGGGAAGCTGCGCGAGCATGTGTTGGATTTGACGATCGCTCGAAGGAATGCCGGTGAGATTTTTAATCACCCGAAGAGGAGAAGTAAGCATGGTCATGGCTGCAACTTTTTAAACGAGTAGCACGATTCACCTTCTCACAACAATAAAAATCATGCAGAGGTCTTGCGGAAGGGAACTGGAAAAATACCACTCGCCCCGGCAGCCAACTCGGAGGACGGAGTGATTTTAGCGAATGCGCTGTGCAAGGGCAAAAGAAATCTCGCCTCGCCGTTCATATTGCAGTATTTTAAAATCAGATTGGCAAAGCGCTTGGGCGAGGCTATATTGCTGCCTCCAAGCTGCCTGCAGAAACAAGAGACGGAGTGCGAGAGGCGGCTAACAAAGTGATGGGGCTGGTAATCGCGTTTTTGCCGAGTGCTGTTTGGCTCGCACCCTCCTTATGCTTCCCACCAATGAAGGTGAAAGCGCATTTCTTTCGCACATTCATTCATGGGCTCGCACAGCGAAAGGGGGATTCGAAGGACACGAGTGCATTTAATTTAAAAATCCGTTATCTTCTGCCCAAGGCATCGCTCACGAAGTTTTAAAAATCGCTGCGCATTGAAAGGAAGCGTTATGCGGCTGGAATCCATTTCGATCAAAAATTTTCGCGTCTTTCGCGAGGTTAAAATTGCCAATCTCCCGGCGATGTGCGTTTTTGTCGGCGCGAACGGCAGCGGCAAATCAACCATCTTTGAGCTGTTGGGATTCTTACGTGAGGCGTTGACGCACAACGTGCGGCAGGCGCTAACACGTCGTGGCGGTTTCAAAGAAGTGCTGAGTCGCGATGCCGACGGACCAATTGAAGTCGAATTGAAATTTCGCATGTCGTCGGAAGATCCGCTCGTGACGTATCTGCTCGCCATTGGATTACGCGAGGGATTGCCCGTCATCGTAAAAGAGTCGCTGAAATATCGCCGCGGAACGCATGGGCAGCCTTGGTACTTCCTCGATTTTAAGTATGGCAAAGGCACCGCGGTTACGAACGAAGAAGACTATGGCAAACGCGGCGCGGAAATGAAACGCGAAGAACAGGAATTGGAATCCCCCGACATTCTAGCCATAAAAGGCCTCGGACAATTTCAAAAGTTCAAAGTCGTGAGTGCGTTTCGGCGCATGCTCGAAGCTTGGCATGTTTCTGATTTCCACGTTTCCGACGCGCGTCCGAGCCAGGAAGCGGGTTACGCCGAGCATCTTTCTTCCACCGGCGAGAACCTCGCTCTCTTCGCGCAATTCATGTATGAACATCATCGCGCGACTTTTGATCAAGTTCTCCAAAAAATGTCCCTCTACGTGCCGGGTGTTTCTCAAGTGCGCGCCGTTGAAACCGAAGACGGAAGGCTTGTGCTTAAATTCCAAGACGGTTCGTTTAAGGATCCATTTGTCGCGCGTTTCGTTTCCGACGGCACGATCAAAATGTTCGCGTATCTCTTGTTGCTGCACGATCCCAATCCGCATCCGCTTTTGTGTGTCGAAGAGCCGGAGAATCAACTTTACCCGCAGCTTTTGCACACGCTCGCCGAAGAGTTTCGCTCTTACGCGCAACGCGGCGGACAGGTTTTTATTTCCACGCACTCGCCGGATTTTCTCAATGGCATTAAGATCGAAGAAATTTTTTGGTTGAAGAAAAATTCCGGATTCACACAGATTGCGCACGCACAAGACGACGCCCTTTTAACGGAATTGATTAAAGAAGGGGATTTGCCGGGAGCACTTTGGAAGCAAGGCTTTTTCAAGGGAGCGGATCCGCAATGAAACATCTCGTTTTCATGGTGGAAGAACCTTCGATGGCCGAAGTGCTCAAAGTCATGTTGCCGCAAATGCTGCCGCCGGCAATTACTTTTCAACTCGTTCCACACGAGGGTAAGAACGACTTGGAAAAATCTTTGCCGCGAAAACTGCGCGCATGGCGCACACCGGAAATACAGTTTGTGGTTTTGCGCGATCAAGACAGTGCAGATTGTTTTGCCGTGAAAAAGCGCTTGGTTGAGCTCTGCCGCCAAGCCGGTCGCGCGGATACTTTGGTTCGCATTGTTTGCCCGCATTTGGAAGCTTGGTTCATTGGTGATCTGCGAGCCGTCGAAAGTGCGTTTCAACTCAAAGGGCTTGCACGCAAACAACGAAAAAGGAAATTTCAAGACCCGGATGCGCTTGCCAATGCAGAGCAAGAGTTAAGAAAGCTTGTGCCGGCTTATCAAAAGATCAGCGGGGCACGCGCCATTGCACCCCATATTTCACTCGCCCAGAACTTGTCTAAAAGTTATCAAAATTTTGTGCTTGGAATAAACAAACTCGTTGCGCCTCCCCAAAATCTCTCATGAGCACTCTCTTCTCTTATCGAAATTTTTCACTGCCGAGCCTGCGAGTTTTGGTTTTGCTCTCGTATTGTTTCGCCAGTACAATTGCCTTCGCCCAACCGCGCCCCAAGCTCGGCCTTGCGCTCAGCGGGGGCGGCGCCAAAGGCTTTGCGCACGTCGGTGTGCTCAAAGTTTTGGAAGAAATCCATATGCCCATTGATTGCATTGCGGGCACGAGCATGGGAGCAATCATCGGCGCACTGTACGCCCTCGGCTATGATGCGAAAGCTTTGGAAGAAATCGCACTCACCACGGATTGGCAAAGCGTGTTCTCCGACAATATTCCGCGGCGCGCGTTGGCGATACAGGAAAAATTGCGCGACGAACGTTACACGGTTTCTTTTCCCATTCAAAGCAAACGCATTAAACTGCCCAGCGGCTTGAGCGCAGGACAGCGCATTTCCACGATGATTACGCGGCTCACCTGGCCGGCGCACCATATTCAAGATTTCACGGTCTTGCCAATTCCGTTCGCATGCGTGGCTGCGGATTTGGCGAACGGCGAGGCGGTGACGCTCACGAACGGTTTCCTGCCCGAAGCTTTGCGCGCGAGCATGGCGATTCCCACCGTATTCACGCCGGTCAAATTGCAAAATCGCTTGTTGGTGGATGGCGGCCTCGTGCGCAATTTTCCGGTGGAAGATGTGCGGAGCCTCGGCGCACAGATTGTCATTGGCGTTGATGTGAGCGCCAAACTGGAGTCGCCCGATAGTTTGGAGTCGTTTCTCGATGTGATGCTGCAGACTATCGGTTTTCTCGAAGTAGCTTCGCAAAAGAGGCAGCAGCAGCTTTGTGATATTTTAATCGAACCCAATCTCGGCGAAGTGCGCACTTTCAGCTTTGACCGCGTGCGTGAAGCCATTGCCGCGGGCGAACGCGCGGCGCATGCGCGTTTGCCGCAATTGCGTGCATTAGCGGATTCGCTTAACCGCCTCGCGCTTTACGAGCCGCGTGCCGGCATTGCGCAGGTGGATTCCATCTACCTCAACGCCGTTAAGATCGAAGGCTTGCGCGAAGTGTCGCAACGGCTCGTGCTCGCGGAATTGCGCTTGCTCGCGCCGACGTGGGTGAGCGCAGCGGAGTTGGAGCATGCCATGGCACGATTGTACAGCACGCATTTTTTTGAGCGCGTCACTTATCGCCTTGATCCGAGTCCGCAAGGCACGGCGCTGATCGTACAAGTGCTCGAAAAGAATACGGAATTTTTTCACGCGAGCTTGCGCTATGATCGCGACACCGAGGCTTCCTTGTTGCTCGCGACGTCGTTTCGCAATTTGGCGGAGCACGGTTCCAATCTCGTCATTGAAATGCGGCTCGGACAAGAGACGCAGTTTGATGCGCAATACTACATTCATACCGGTTTCTTGCCCGGCATGGGCGTGCGCACGCGCCTCAATCATCAACGCAATGCATTGTTCTATTATGAAGACGGACGGCGCGTTTCAAGTTGGCGCTACAACACCACGGCCGGAGAAATTTTTCTCGGCTCGCTTTTTTCCAACTCGATCAATATCGGCGTCGGCGCAAGGAAAGAATACGCGCGCTTCTCGCCGGACATTGCGCCCGAAGATTTTCCCACGGTGACGCAAAACTACCTCGCTTATTTTTTCGCGCTGCACGCCGACAATCTTGACCGCAATCTTTTCCCCACGCGCGGCTCAATGCTGCAAATCAAAAGCGAAGCCGCGGAAAAGGGTATTCTCAGCACCACGACTTTCACGCGCCACGTTTTGCAATGGCAAAGCCATGTGCCGTTCAACACACGATGGACCGGCTTGAGCGCGCTGCACCTCGGAGTCGCAAATGGCGGCAACGTGCCGCAGCATTTGCAAATGTTCCTCGGCGGCGCGGATTCGTTTTGGGGCTTGCGCTTGCAAGAGCTTTCCGGCAAAAGGCTTTTTGCCGCCATGCTCGGCGTGCAATATGAAGCGTGGCCGCGTCGCTTTCTGCTCGCGCGCTTCAATCTCGGCAATGTCGCCGATCGCACGCGCGATTTATTGCAAAGCGAACGCATCGCAACCGGCATGGCGTTTACGTTTGGCGCGATCACGCCGCTCGGACCGGTCGAGTTCACGTTCGCGCAAGGCAATCGGCATCACGTGTTGACGTATTTCAATTTGGGTTACAAGTTTTGAAGGCGCATGCTTGGCGGGAAAAATTCAAAACACGCGCAGCAATTCTATGAAGTGCTGCAGCACCCGCGCCGTGAATCCCCAAACGCAAATGTGCTCGCGTGAGGCGGGCCAATCTTCCCCTTTAAAAGAAAAAAACGGCGCAACCGGAATGTGATAATGCAACTTGAGCATGTCGCTCGGCGTGTTGAGCACAAGCGTGGGATCGTGTTGTTGCGCGAAGAGTACGAAGGGAATTTCGAAGATGGCGGCGACCTCGCTTCTTTGCGGCAAATAGAGGAGCCGTTCACGCGGTTGTGCGAGAAACACCGCAGCGTCGAAGCCGGTCGTCATCGTACTGAAATAACCGAGGCTGCCCAACACTTCCAGTTGGCGCGGCGCGATGCCGACCTCTTCATGCGTTTCGCGCAATGCGGCCGCGAGTGCGGAGTCGTCATTTGCATCGACTTTGCCGCCGGGAAATGCAACTTGACCGGCGTGTCTTGAGCCATCGCGAGTTTTTAAAATAAAAACGAGATGCGTTGCCAACGCGCCGTTCCATTCGCGGTCCAGCAAAAGCATCATCACCGCGCTGTGCCGGAGTTTGGTATTCGGCTTGGCGCGACGAGGCGCGCGTTGTAGCAGGCGGGAGAGATCTTCCGGCGCAATGCGCGTGAGCGTGGGGAGGGTCATGATTCGTTCAGCTTTCATCGTGGAGCGCGAGTTTCCTTCTCCTGCATTTATTGAAAAGAAACATCGCACGCAACATAAATGTTGCGCCACGCCTCGCCGCCGGGATCATTGCATAATTCGGCTTAAATCAGCCACGGGATGAGCGCGCCCAGTCCGAGGATAATAAACGTGGTCAAAAAGATTTTATCCAACCGAAACGTGGTTTTGCTCAAGAGAATCCCAAGGTTCATGAGCAACGCAAACGCCGCGGAGAGCAAAAAGAATTTGTCGTCCTCTTGAATGATGTGATATAAGCCTGCGGCAATAAAGCCCCATAGCAACGAACCGCTGCCGACCACGGCCATCAGCATCATGCTCGAACTTGTGACTTCCTCTGAATAAGGCAAGTTTTCGCGTGCAGACTCGCCGGCGCTTTCCGGCGCAAGAAAGCGGCGCGTACGAAAAAACACGTATGCCACGCAGATAACGCCGACCACAAAGCCGGCAAGCAGTCCTACCAAAACGGTTTGCATATCCACTCTCCGTTAGTTGAGTTGTCGAAGATGTAAAATCAGCGATTCACCAATTCCAAGTCGCCCGAGCCTTTTTTATCCATGAACACAAAACGCTTTTCCGGTGTTGGATAAAACCAAATCTCATAGGGCGTAGGTTCACGCTCGCCTATTTGCTGATGCACTTCCTGCGGCGGACCGTAGACAATGTAAATGCGTCCGCGATCGGTTTCCCATCCGGCCTTGTCGATCCCATGCAACGCAAAACGTGTTTGCGCAAAAGCAACGCGGCGATAAAACTCTTCGCGTAATTCGTTCGTCGCCGTGCCCGCGGTGGGATCGCGCTCTTGCCAAAAATTTTCCACAAGCGCGTGACGTTGCTCCGCTGGCGCGGCCACGAGGCGTTGAAATTCTTTTTTAGAAGCGATATAACGCAGCGGCAAATAAGCCAGGCCGGGGTACTCCGCAAAAAAAGATTCAATGTCGAGGGCAATCGGCTTCGCGAACTGCACGCGATATTCCGCCTGCGCTTCGGCCATTTGCCCGCGCCCAGTGAGGGCCACATGCAGGCGATGCAGGCCTTGATATTTGAGCCTGGATTGAAGCGGCTCAAATTGCCGCACGCGCGCATTGTCTGCAACGAATGTGGTTTGCCATTCTTGCAATATCGCCTCTTTCCAATCCGTGATGCGATAGTGCGCGCGCAACGTATCGCCGGGCAGTGCGCCGGAGATTTCATAAAACACGCCTGACTCCGGCCCATTGTCCGAAAGCACGGCGAGAAGATTATAGCGCACGGAATCTTGCGGCTCCTTCTTTTCGCCGAAAGCGAGCGTGCTTAATTGCAATTGCGGCGTGTGATAATCCGGCAACGCGAGCGCATACGTGCGGCGCAAGCGACGCTGCGTGTGCAGATCCAAAATTTCCACGCGCAATTCATACGCGCCCGGCGTGAGCAGGAAGTCCGTATGCTCTTCGTTCAAGCGCCGCCGATCATTCGTTTGCGCGAAATCCGCGGTACGCAGCTCGCGTTTCCAAATTCGGCTGGCGACGAGATTTTGCTCGTGGTCAACGACGATCAAATTGATTTCGTATGCGGCGCGATAATCGCCGTTGTCTTCCTGGGTGAATTGCAACACATCGTTGACGATGCCAAAACGCACGTGTGCGCGCGTCTTGCCGAGCGCAGCGGCATAATGATACGTGCGCAGCAGATACGCCGGAACGCTCGCGAGCTTATCGGAATTCGCGGTTGAATCCTTCGGCGCAATTTGCGCGTGCGCAGTGTGTGGAGGAAAGCACACACCCAAGAGTGCTGAAGCGAGAATTAAGCCGCGTATGGTTTTTTTATTCAAAAGAGATCAACCTGCCTGGCAAATCGGATGAAAGCTGAAAGGCTATCCTTGCATAAGTTGGGAACGTACCGGCAATGCGGAGAAAGTGCGGAAGGAGTTTCTTGAAGTTCAACCACGGCTTGGCCGTGGTTTGCATTTATGTGTTGATAAAAAAACAAAGCCACGGCCAAGCCGTGGCAGAACATTTACAACTCCGTTCCCAACGAAAAATAATAACTCGGCTTCGAACTCGAACGACGCAGATTGCTGCGCCACGCAACGTCGAAACGTAGCAACAAGAAGCCGAGATTCGCGCGGGGGCCGAAGCCGTAGCCCATCATGAGATCGTCAAACTCGGGCAGGAACGAGCCGGACTTGCGCAGCGGCTTGAAGCGTTCGTACTCGCCGAGCTTGCCTTGCCATGCGCCGCCAATGTCCGTGAAGATCGCGCCGCGCACGTTTTGCAAACCGAGCGGCAACGGCCAGCCCAAAATCAAATAGCGAATCATGGGGAAACGAAATTCCAAATTCATCAGCGCGAAGCGATTGCCCGATTGCTCGTAATAATTCGTGCCGCGCAGCGGCGTCTCGAAGCTCGAGAAGTAAATGTCTTCGGGATGATCGATGCGGATGCCGCCGTTGAATTTTTGATTGAGCCAATTGTCGATGCCGCCGAGATAAAATTGCTGCGGCTCGCTGCCTTCGGAAAGGCCCGCGGACAAGCGCACGACAAAATTATACTCTTTAAAGAATTTGAAGTAACGCCGCGCATCGCCGCGCACGGTGAGAAAGCCGAGGCCGTTGTTGCCGTCGATCTTCGGCGAGTAGGTGATATTCAACTCGCGGCGCGCGCCATTGTTGGGGCCGGTCCAGCCCCACAGCGCGGTGTCGGTCACATACGAAAGGCTGCCCATCAGCACGCGAATGCGCTCGGTCGCTTGGTTGATCTCAAGATAATCGCGATTGATGCCGAGCCAATTCACGCTGCCTTCAATGCGATTGAACGTGTTGAGCGGATGCGAAGCGAGCAGCGACATGCCGTAATAACGATCGCGCAAAATGCCGAGCCGGCGACTCGCGAAGAGCCACGCATTGTGAAACGCGCCGATGCCGTAATCCGTGCGCCGCGGCAAATGAAAGTATTGCACGAGGTAATTCGAATTGCGAATGTCGTAAAACAAATCCGTGTACAAATCGATGCGATGATTGCCGAGCACGTCCGAGAGCGAGATCAGCGTTTGGCCTTGCACGCCGAAGAATTGGCTATAGCCCGCGTTGCCGTAAACGATGTCGGGCGAGAATTTGGTTTTATATTTTTTGATTTTGTACTCGCCGTTCGGCAGCTTGTACGTGTTCGTATCGAGAAACGCGATGCGCTCGCTGCGCGGCAGCAACTCGCCTTTCGCGAATTCGCGGCCGAAAACATAGTGCCGATACTTGTCTTCGCCGCGATCTTCGTGCGCCTCCGCGGCCGTGATGGGGGCAAATTTTTTATTGCCTCGCCTTCTCTCTTCCAAACGCGCGAGAAAAGAAGTTTTGTTTAAAGTGATTTGCTCCGGTTTGATTTCCAGCGGATTCTTCAGCAGAAAAATATCATAGCCCGCGTTATAAAACGAAACGAACGTCATGCGCGAGCCGTCGCCCTGCCACGAGAGATGAAAGATTCCGGTGAGCACGTTCGTGATTGGATGCTCCGCGCGCGTGGCGAGGTCGTGCACATAGATATTGTAAACGCCGGAGCGATCGCTCGTGAACGCCAGCTTATCGCCCTGCGGCGAAAACACCGGCGTCTTTTCGAAGAACGGCGTGTCCGTGATTTGTTCGATGCGCGCCCCGTGCTCTATGCCCTTTGCCTCGACGACATACACATCGAGATTGCGATAATCCGCGCGCCAAATTTTGAAATCGCTCGGCAAGCTGTCAGCATGCACATACGCGCCGCGATCACTAATGAACGCGAGCTTCGCGCCGTCGGGCGAATACGCGGGTTCGAGATCGCTGAACACGTCGTTTGTGATTTGGCGCAATACGCCGGTCTTCAAATTCACCGCATACAAATCGCACGCGCCATGCTTCGTGCCCACGAATGCAATCTCATCATCTTTCGGCGACCACGCCGGAGAGAATACGCCGTCCAATCCGAACTTCATCGTGCGCACGATTTTTTTCTTCTTCACCTCGACGATGTGCAGCGCGTCCTCGGCACCGGCTTTCGCGGCGAACACGATGCGCTTGCCGTCGGGCGACCAACTGATGCCGGGCCGCAGCCAATGCAGCTCTTCCAAATCGCCGGTCTTTTGTCCGCTCACCAGCTTCGCGATGATCTTGCCGTCCATCGCGCTCATCAAATAGATGTCGAAGTAATCGGACTTGTCGGAGAGAAACGCGATCTTATCGCCGTTGGGCGAGAGCGCCGCGCTGTTGTTGATGAAATTGCGATGCGCCACGTGATCCGTGAGTTGTTTGCCGATCTCGCTCGGCTCTTGCCGGCCTGCAATGTCGGGCCAGTATTCTTTCTTTAAATATTTTTGCCAGCGCTTATTCAAATCTTCCACGCCCGCGCCAATCGACTGCTTCAATCCCGCTTCGAGACTTTTGTTGATTTTAATTTTGCCGAGCAGCTCGCCGATTTTTTCGCCGCCATAGGTTTGCGCGAGATAATAGAGCACGGACTGGCCGCCTTTATAAGCGAGAAAACCGTTGAGATAATCAATCTCCGGTGCGTAACCATTGAGCGCCGCATCGCGCATGAACATGTCGCTCTCCGTGTCCCACCCGCGACTTTGAAATTCCGCCATTCCTTCGATGAACCACAACGGCAATTGCAAACGCGCGAGGCCGGTGAGGATCGCTTGCACGCCCGAGCCATAAACCATTTGCAGCATCACCGCGTGTGTGAGTTCGTGATGAATCACGTGGCGAAATTTTTCCCAATCGCCTTCATAGGGCACGACCACGCGGTTCTTAAAAAACTCCGTGAAGCCGCCCACGGATTCTTCCGGCGGGCCGAGGCTGAGATTGGTTTGCTGAAAATCGTTGTGGCTGTTGTAAACGATAATCGTGATGCGATCGTTCAATTCATAGCGAAAGTCGTCTTTCAACTCTTGATAACTTTCTTCGGCAACTTCTGCGGTGAACTCCGCGAGCGCTTGGCCGCCGGTGTTGAAGTAAATATCGAAGTGCTCGGATTGCAAAAACTTCGTGTCAAAGGTTTTGTATTGCACGTGATTCTTGCCGAAGGTCTGCGCTTGGCTGGTGGGAGCGATGATGAAACTCATGAAAAGCGCGAAACAAAGCGCGCTCACGCGCGAAATTCCCCCCTTGAGGGGGGCAGGGGGGTGTTGCGCAGAATTATAAAGCGCATTTTGGAAAGCACAAGAGGCGAATGAGAGTAGTGCCTTTGCTCGGCAGCACACCCCCCTAACCCCCCTCAAGGGGGGAATCGTTGTGAGCATTGCTTTGGAAGTAACACCGAAAGTATGCAGCGAGCGATGCTTTAAATTTTTCATGCGGCCTCAATGATGATGGCGTGAGCGGAGGCAATGACGAATTTGATGCACGGTTTTGTAAGTTGCGACACTTGCTCATGCAAGCGCGAAGGTGGCGGGCAGCTTCAAAATGCGGCGCAATGTCGGAAATCCATTTGAGAAGTCCAACATGATCTTCGCGAGCCGCGCACCAAGTTTTAAGCATGAAAGGAAATTTATGCAAACCGCAGGCCTGTTTGCGGCGGGAGCAACCGATGAAGCGCAGGCCGTGGTATACGCTTTGAAATCTTTGCCGGTGTTTGCAGGGAGAAGTTTGAAGCAGGAAAGAACAAAGCCAAATGCATTCAACATTTTCACGAGGACAACATGAAGAATTCAACTCGCACGCGCGTCGCGATTACCAGTTTGTGCAGCGTGATTACGCTTTCGTTGTGCGCATGCAAAACCAATCTGCCGACCTTGCCCACGGTGCAAGGCCGCGTGGTTTACGGCATCGACGGCAGCAACAACCTCATTCGCTTTGGCAGCATGAGCCCCGGCGCGGTGACGAACACATTCCCGATTTCCGGTTTGCAAAACGGCGAGAGCATTCTCGGCATTGATTTTCGGCCCAATGACGGACGCTTGTTTGCCATGAGCAACATGAATCGCATTTACACGCTCGACACGTTGTCCGGCGCCGCCATTGCAGTCGGCGTTGCGGCTTTCACGCCGGCGCTGAACGGCTTCGCCTATGGTTTCGATTTTAATCCCGTGCCTGACCGCATTCGCGTGCATAGCGACGCAGAGCAGGACTTGCGTTTGAACCCCAACACCGGCAGTCTCGCGGGCAATGACTCGTCTTTAACGTATGCGTTCGGCGATGCGAATTTCGGTCTCAATCCCAACGTCGTGGGCACGGCATATACGAATAGCGTGGTGGGCGCGATCTCGACCACGCTCTATGCGATTGATTCGAACTTAGATGTGTTGGTGACGTTGCCTTCGCCGAACAATGGGCAGATGTATACGGTGGGATCGCTGGGCGTGAATACTTCGAATGCGGTGGGATTTGACATCACGGGCAACGACGGCATTGCGTACGCCGCGCTCATGGTCGCGCCGAATATTTTTTCCACGCTCTATTTCATCGATCTTTCCTCCGGCACCGCGGTGATGCTAGGCAATATCGCCAATCCGTCCGCGCTGCGCGGCATTGCGGTCGCGCCGTGAAGTGTTTGAGTGTGAAATCGAGCGACGGATTGTTGTGTTGAGTGATTCGGTGCTTGAAGCGTTGCGGGAGGGCGATTGCGTTTTGGGGATAGGTTGTCGCTAGCGCCAGCATAACGGGCTGCAGGGCAAGAAAACGATTGATAAAAATCGGGCGTTCAAATTCAACAAATCATGAAAATCATGCTACTGTGCCGCAGTCCGGTTGATGCAGAGTTAGTTGACTTCATATTCTATAGTTCTGTCTTTTCGTCTATCGAGTTCACTTGAATAGTTCCGTCCTAACGTATAAGCATGATCGCGAGCCCAGTCAGTTAATTTCGTTTTTCCAGTAGGTGGAGAATCTACATATAGAAGATTTGCCATAAGGCCATCAACTTCTTCACGTGTAATAAACTGATCATTTACAATTTTGCCAATCATCGCACCAACCACATATCCCAATAGTGGGGGAACCGGAATAATTAGCCTTTTCTTACCAATAATTTTGCCGATGGTTTCTACCAACTCCCTATATGTAAATGTTTCAGGCCCAATGCAGTTTATTATTTTGTTTTCTCTATTGTTTCCCTCGTGAACGGCGATCTCGGCAAGGTCGTCCACATAGATTGGCTGAATACGATATTTTCCATCACCAAAGACTCCAAGAACAGGCAATCTTCTTAACGCCCATGCAATATTGTTAATCAATATATCCTCTTTCCCGAATAATACGGCGGGACGGAGAATTGCGTAAGATACACCGAGGCCTTGCAATATCTTCTCAAGTTTCCCTTTGCCACTAAAGTATTCGAGCGGGGAATCTTCAGAAGGGTTCGTTATACTGACGTATACAATTCGTTCAACACCGGCTTTAACAGCCGCTTTGAATAAGGTTATTGTATTTCTCACCGCATCAGCATGGGTAAACATCTTATGGTTAAATCTAACCCAATAGGTAACATAAAGAACGGAAACACCCTTGAGGGTCTCAGCTAGCTTCTCAGGATTATCAAAATTAAATGGAAAGGCATCCAATTTATCCCCGAACGGATTTGTTCTATTCACTGAGTTAGTAATTGTTATTACTTTATGCCCTTTATTCAACAATCTATGAGCTATATATTTACCTGAATATCCGAATGCACCTGTTACCGCATGTATTTGTTTTTCAGTCATGATTTAATCTCCAACTAACACTTCTTCTGCGGCTTGAAGCAATTCTCGCCGGCACATTTTCCAACAACCGACTCGTGTTGGGCACTTCACTCCAAAATACGCGCATGCGTTTGAGCCAAATCGTTGCGCGCGTGGGCGTTGGTGTGAAGTAATTTATTCGCTTTGCGGCACTGAACGATCCGCAACCACTCTTTATCGCACCGTCACTACCGCACTCCCCAATTTCTTCTCATCAACCTGAATGCCGAGGCCGGGGCCGGTTGGCACAGTGAGGCGGCCGTCTTTGCGACGCGGCGCATCGCCGGCAAGCTGCACGTCGATGTAGCTATTGAAATCCGTTGAAGTGAAAAGAAACTCCGGCCGTGTGCTGCCAACCAGATGCGCGATCGTCGCGGTGACAATATCGCCGCCCCAACTGTCTTCGAGCGTCATCACAATCCCGAGCGCTTCACAAAGGTCGCGAATCAACTTCGCTTTGGTCAAGCCGCCGACGCGGGAAATTTTTAGATTGATCACATCCATCGCGCGGTCGCGATGCGCGCGCAACAACGGCTCGACGCCCGTGATCAACTCGTCGATCACAAACGGCTGGCGCGTATGCTGCCGCACGGTCAGACATTCTTCATACGTTGGGCACGGCGCTTCAACGTAGAAATCCGCATCGGCCAGCGCATTCACGAGGCGAATCGCTTGATGCATCTGCCAGCCGGTGTTGGCGTCGGCAACGAGCACGTCGCCCGGAGATAAAACTTGCAACACGGCGCGCACGCGTTTCACGTCTTCATCCGGATCGCCGCCGACTTTAAGCTGAAACCGGCGATAGCCTTCGCTGCGATAACGCGCCACGTCGCTCGCCATTTGCTCCGGCGCTTGCTGCGAAATCGCGCGATACAAAGGGTAGTCTTCAACATAGCGGCCGCCGAGCAACGCGGCCACGGATTGGTTGCTCGCTTTGCCGAGAATATCCCAACATGCAATATCGAGCGGCGACTTGATGTAATGATGGCCGCCCATCACGGCATCCATCAATTGGTTGATCGCGCGAATGCGCCGTGGGTCTTGGCCGAGCAGCGCCGCGCCCACTTCCGCAATACCCGCGGGCACGCCGCGCGCATACGCATCCATATAAGCCGAGCCGAGCGGACACACTTCGGCAAAACCGTTGATGCCCTCGTCCGTGGAAATTTTGACGACGTGGCTGAGAAAGGAAGTGACGGCATGCCCGCCGGACCACGCGTAGGTATGATCGTGCAGGCCGTAGGTGATGGGATAAACGTCAATGCGAGTGATTTTCATAAGAGATTTTTTGTTGGTTAATATGGTTGTTTGCAAACGATCATGCGTGCGCTTCATCGCGAGGCAAGCTTTACCATCCACTGCAAGTTGTGTTGGGTGGCATCCCTCGCTTTCGAAATGCTACGTTGATCTACACGTCATCAGAATGCATGCCTCATACAGGCAATAGCTAATTCGACTGATGGCGATCAACGATTAGTTTATCTAGTGCGTCAGGTGTGTAAGCATCCTGAGGGGACTTCTCTTTAAGAAGCCTATTAGCCTCTGTTGCGAGGATCCGGCATTGTTGATCTGACAAGTTCTTATCGCCAATTATTTCCATTAAGTAGTGGCATAACAAATATTTTCTCTCTCTAATTGGACGTTCATCGGCCTCATCGAATTTCAGTTCATAGTGGATAACCCTTGGGGTAAGTCGTTCCGATACACGTTTCTCAAACTCGACAACACGATCCCGAGGAGGCGCAATGTTAGATAATAAGTCCTTTCCAACGTGGTTTCTGTTTTCTGGGGTTAGGTTTCTCAGCATATCAAAGTCCGCAATATTATCTATAAGGAAATAACCAAGTGTCTCCATGGCTCCCATACTTCTTTTCTCAATGACATGCTCAGAGATTTGAGCTTTCGCATGAAGTTTGTTTCTGAATCGAGGGACAAAAATGGCGCGTGTTCTTTTTCCGTCTTGCGTCACAAAGATATTTTGAGTGTGATTCTTAATTCTTATCCCATTTCCATAGGATTCGTCAAATCCATCATTCAATTCCTCCCAATTTTTGGCGACCCTATCAGCGACAAACATAATATTCTTATCATCGTCCTCACTTGACGAACTGATTTCGTACCATGGTATTGGCCAGTCAAGGCTTTGAATCGTTACATTATCGATACTCGTAATAATTCGCCCGGTCGGCTTATTGGATAATGCAGGGATTTCCTTTAGGATAAAAAACTGATAATGCTGATGGTAAATACTGTTACCTGCCCAGTGATTGCATACACCAGATACTTTGGGTACAATCTCTATTTTGTTTGCCCGGCAAAACTTATCGATATCTGCGTTAATGACTGTAACCAACTTTATTAGATCGCTAAAAGAATACCCTTGAGGGTCCATATTATTAACTTGTTCATTTATGTGGGGAAAATCCCATGCAAGAAAATGACACATGGTAGCTGGATCGCCAAACGGAGAAAAGGTGAAGCCAAATTGATAATTTCTGACAGTAGAACGTTCTGTCCCATGTGGTTCCTTCGCGCGCAATGGCGTGGAATGAATCGTTGCTTCCAATGGGTTTAAGGCACTAATAGAACAGTAATTGCACGCAGACTTAACGCGTATCGCATTGGCAACGAAGGCGCGAACTTCGCTGGAATTGTATCTTTCCGGCAGGACTAAATTCTCCTTACGAATAGGGCGATGATCGTATTTTACGTAAATTGCATCTTCTGATTTTTTGATCATGCCTTTCGCAGAATCGTCTTTAAACTGGATTTGTCTATTTTCCACATTCGCAGGAACCAACACTCCATGCAAGGCAAGATGCTCCAACATCGTTGAAATATCCTCAGTTGAAAAAGATGTTTTACATTCTTTGTTCATGCTATTGAGGTCAAAACTAAAGTTACTGATCAATCCGTCTTCGTGATATATGAAACCCGTGGGATCTGCCTTCTTATTCATAATCCCCCGCCTTATCAGTTCGTTTTTATCAGTACGGATCATGCGGACAGGGACATGGACAAAGGTGTAACGGTCCCCCTTATCATGTATTATTTCAACCTGCTTCAAAATTTTACCTAAATTATCTCTCATTTGGGGTATATGACCAGAACTGAGGCCATGGCTATGAGCTACCAAAAGCGCGATGCCAATGCCATGTTCTGAGAGGATATCCCGCAAAGCCTCTCCAACCAATTGCATATTCTTTTCTATTACAACACTGTTATAGCGATCTTCTAAGAGGCTTTGTAAACTGGAGAGAATTGCTTGATCGTTCTGTGTGGAATTCTCTACTTTGCTTGATGAGATATTTCCCTTTTGAATTGTAGCTCCGATTGCTTCTGCCCGTGTCTGTAATGCTAACATAAGCTTTGCGTAGCCGCCATCTTGAAACATATCTACGCACTGCAATTTCCGCAGGCGATCAGGAATTTCGCAGTCAGCCAATCGTGCAGGGATTATAAAAATTTCGCCTTCAGGTTTTTCCTCTGCTGTATCGAGCGCCTGCTTCATTTCTTTCTGTCGATACCCTTCTTGATTGAAGCTTTTGGATAGGCAAATCACTATCACGTCAGCTTCACGTACTGCTTTACGAATCTCTAATTCCCAATTGTGACCAGGGAGAATTTTATTTTCATCAACCCATGTGTACACTCCATCGTTGGTCAAGCGAACAGAAATTTTGTGGACATCGCCCTTGTCCTCACGGGCGTGGCAAAGGAAAACGTTAAGAGGGCGTTTTGTATTTGGCATAATATTGTTAATCCTTTCAGATGGTTACTGTAACTGGCAGTTATACAAGCAGACAAGCTTTAGATAAAATAACGTGAATTAAAAATAACCTCAGAAAAAATTTTGAAGTTTTTTGTAGGCTGAACGCTGATCAAATGCGCACGTGGAAAGCATTTCATCTGTGTCCTAAAAAATCGGCAAAAGCTGCACGACTGTGCAGCATAAGATGGAACGGGCTTTTTAAAATAGCAAGTCTAAACTTCTTCGTGGCTATGTGATTAGCCGCAGAGCAATGCAATACTACTTTCTTCCCTATGCTGCACGAGCGCACAGCATGAAACGGAAACCGCAAACTTTCTTATGCGGACAGCCGCATCTCCATTCGCACGATCAACCACATGTGCGGCGGCAATGCTTCCGCGGCATTGCTTAGTTGGGCGGCAAGGCTTCGAGGGAGCGCAGAATCGCTCGTGTAATCGCCTCGCGTTTGTGCAGGTCCGCGGTTCTGTTGGGGGTGTCGATATTCAACGCAAAAAAAACTGGCCCCGCCGGCCACTCGACCCAGCCTACCCACCAACCCATTCGACCTTCCCATCCCGTCTTCGCACGCAGTATCCACTCGCGCCCAGCCTCGACAATCATAATGTCTTTGACTAAACGTTGATGTTCGATCTGAAACGGGAGCTCATTTTTATAAAGTCGCTGGAGGAAGGAAATCTGCTCATGCGCGGAAATGGCGAGCTTGCCATCGACCCAATAGTCGCCGCGCTCGGTGGTTGGGTCCGTGTTGCCATAATTCAGCTTGCGCAGATAGTCTCTCGCCCGGTCTTCTCCAATTTCTTTTGCAAACAACTGATATACCCAAAGGGCGGAGTTGCGCATGGCCGAGCGCAGGTCTTGATCTTGATTGTGTGCCGCAAAACTTCTTGCAACGCCATCCCATTTGAAAACCTGAAACTCGTCACGAACGCATCCGGCGTCCAGCGCAAAGAGTGTGTGCGGGATTTTGAATGTGGACGCCGGCGAGTAGCGTCTTTGCGCACGGTTTTCATTATAGACCAATGTGGTTCGAACGTTCGCGCGCTCATCAGCCACGACAATTGTACCCTGCGCCTCGAACGCGCTGAAATGCTTTGCCCAATCAGCACGTTCATGCGCCTGCTCTTGCGCATAACTGTGAAGGCTAAATGGGAGAAAGACCAGTAGTCGGGTAAAGGTTCGGATTGTCACGGGATCTCCATTGAGGTTCAACACTTCTCTTGCAATCGGCAAAAGCTACATGACGATGAAGTACAAGATGGATGAGCCTTGTTGAAATAGCAAGCCGATATTTCTACACGGCACGGCAATGACGCGGATCACAGAATCAAACTTAGAAAGTTTTTTTCACGGCGACTTCGGCGCATTTCGGTGGAAAAGCTTTGCCGCCGAGTGGCACCGAAGTCACCGAGTGTCGCCGAATAGGCGATTCGTTTTTCTAACGCAGAATAAGACGAAAAGCGCAAACTTTTTCATGAGAATCGTCGCAGTTGCGTTCGCGCTATCCACTCTGCGGCATCATCTCCACCTTCATTCCCGCCAATGGATCGCGGCCGTCCCAGATTCCCTCTGCAGCAAGCGGCGCAAAACGCGCGAACAATTCTTCGCGATACCAACCTTCTTCGCGCGTGCGCTGGATCACGCGTTGGTGGTCGCTGCGATACGCGAAGGCTTGCATCTCAGCCGCGCTGCGCCATAAACTAAATGTGGCTTGCCGAAAGAACGGCGCTTCGCCAATACCAACCGAAGCAATTCTCCCCGAAGCATTTTCCAACAATCGACTCGTGTTCGGCACTTCACTCCAAAATGCGCGCATGCGTTTGAGGCGAATTGTCGCGCGCGTGAGCACGGCAATCGGACCGTTGGAGGGGACGGATGCCAACGGCAGAAACGGATTCACGCCGGACCACGCGCCGTGCGCTTGCAGCGGGAGCATGTGGATCGTCCAAATTTCATCGGCATGGCTGCGATACTTTTGCATGAGTTGCGCGTGCGCAAGAAAATTTCGCGCGGCTTCTTCTGTTTCCCACACCGCAAGCAAACCGTAACGCGCCCAATTGGGCCGCAGGCTGAAACCGGAGCCGTGACCGCTGCCGAGCAATTTCCAAAAACGCAAACCGTGCGTGCGCTGGAGCAACGGTATCGCAAACGCCATTTGCGCGAAAGCCCACGCGCGCTGGCGCCGCGGATAGTGTATGAGCGTGAAAGTGGTGTATGACATGGGCAAGAGTATAACGGAAAAATTTCAAAAGGAAAAATCTTTTGCTTTACATACAGTGGCTCGCTATTTTGCGCCGCTTTCAAAATTTAGAAAAGCTCATTACCAGAAGAAAGCGAGATGAATGATGGCAATGCCTGAAGTGGTTTTCCTGAGCGGCGTGCGCACGGCATTTGGCGCGTTCGGCGGCGCGGTGAAAGATTTGACGGCGACGCAGCTCGGCGTGATTGCAGCGAAAGCAGCGCTGCAAAAATCCGGCGTTGAGGCCGCGGCGATTGAGCACGCGATTTTTGGCAATGTGATGCAAACTTCGCAAGACGCGATTTATATCGCGCGACACATTGCGCTCAAAGCAGGTTGTCGCATTGAAACGCCGGCGCTCACCGTGAATCGTTTGTGCGGTTCGGGCTTCGAAGCGATCGTGCAAGGCGCGCGTTTGCTCATGCTCGGCGAGGCCGAAGCCGTGCTGGTGGGTGGCGCGGAAAGCATGAGCCAAGCCCCGCACATCATTCGCGGCGCGCGTTGGGGCGATTTGCGCCTCGGGCCCGCGGGCAAGCTCGAAGATTATTTGTGGGAATCTTTGCTCGATATCAATTGCGGTTTCACGATGGCGCAGACCGCGGAGAACCTCGCGGACAAGCTTAGCATTAGTCGCCTCGCGTGCGATGAGTTCGCGCTCTTGAGCCAACAACGCACGGCCGCGGCGTGGGAAAGCGGCAAGTTCAACGAAGAAATTGCGCCCGTGGAAATTGCGGGCAAGAAAGGGAAGGTGACGACCTTCGCGCGCGATGAGCATCCGCGGCCCGAGGCAACGATTGAAGCATTGAGCAAACTTGCGCCGTATTTCAAGAAGGACGGCACGATCACCGCGGGCAACGCGAGCGGCATTGTTGATGGCGCCGCGGCGATGGTGATGACCACGGCGAAGTATGCCGAGCAGCGCGGCTTGCAGCCCCTCGGGCGTTTGGTGAATTGGGGCTTTGCCGGCGTGGAGCCGAGCATTATGGGCATCGGTCCCGTGCCCGCGAGTCGCAATGCGTTGCAGCGCGCGAATATGAAAGTCGAGCAGATGCATCTCGTGGAAGTGAATGAAGCGTTCGCGCCGCAATATCTTGCGGTGGAAAAAGAACTCGGCCTCAATCGCGAGATTACGAATGTGAATGGCGGCGCGATTGCGATTGGTCACCCGCTCGCGGCGAGCGGCACGCGCTTAACGCTCACGATTCTGCACGAGCTGCGTCGCCGCAAACAGAAGTACGGCCTCGCGACCGCGTGCATCGGCGGCGGGCAGGGCGCCGCAGTGATTGTGGAAGCGTGGTGAGTTAATTCTTATTGGTCTATTGGGCGTTGATTTATGAAATTATCAGAAGCGGCTTTTATCGCGCCTCAAAAGCTTTTGAACTATTTGCTGATTCCTCGGCCAGAGGACGATAAATCAAAATTTCTTGCTAGCGCAGGATATACCTCGGACAATTGGCGGATATTGGAACGCGACCTGCGTGAACAAATTTTGCCGCTTGAAGTCGGCGAAGTTGAGCAAACCAAGCACGGAGTCGTTTACGAGATTCGCGGCGAACTTAAAGGCCCGAACGGCAGAATTTTGACTGTAACGACCATTTGGATGAAAGAAGCTTCAACTGGACAGACAAAATTTATCACACTTTATCCCTCGAAGAAAAAACTATGAAAACGGTATCCAAGCGATTTGCTTTGTTTCAGCGCGTTGCGCTTGCGCGAGATTTCCCGGAGCATCATCTCTGCGAAGGAGATCTAGCAACTGTCGTCGATTATCATCCGGCACACCAGGGCCAAGAAGACGGTTATTCTATTGAAGTCTTCAATGCGGTAGGTGAAACCATTGCCGTCATTGTCGCCGATGAATCGGATATTCAAACCTTGCGGCCCGATGAAATCCTAAATGCTCGCGTCTGGGCCGCGGCCGCGTAAGCAGATTGCCCAAATTCTTTCATTTTGCAAAATTCAACTTACGGAACTCAATAGGAGCAACAATGCCAATTCAAACCGTCGGCGTTATCGGTTGCGGACTTATGGGCGCGGGCATCGCGCAAGTGTGCGCGCAGGCCGGATATAAAACCATCGTGCGAGAAGTGAATGATGATCTGTTGAAGAAAGGCCTCGGCAAGATCGACGGCTTTTTGAGCAAAAGTGTAGAAAAAGGCAAACTCACTGCCGAGCAGAAGCAAACGATCATGGCGAATCTCACCGGCACAACGAGCATTGCCGCGCTCAAGGACGCGGACATTATCATCGAAGCCGCAATCGAGAACATCAATCTCAAAAAAGAGCTGTTCGGCGAATTGGATAAACTCTGTCCGAGCCATACGATTTTTGCAAGCAACACCTCTTCACTCACTATCACTGAAATGGCCGCGGCGACGAAGCGCCCGGATCGCTTTGTCGGCTTGCACTTTTTCAATCCCGTGCCGCTTATGAAGCTCGTCGAAGTCGTGCGCACCATTGCCACGAGCCAAGCGAGTTTTGATGCCGCGTTCGCGTTTGCGAAGTCGCTGGGCAAAGAGCCGATTGCGTGCAAGGACAACTCCGGCTTCGTGGTGAATCTGTTGCTCGTGCCCTATCTCGTCGATGCGATTCGCGCGCTTGAAAACGGCGTGGCTTCGGTGGAAGACATCGACAAAGGCATGATGCTCGGCTGCGGCTATCCCATGGGCCCGCTCACGCTGCTCGATTTCGTGGGACTCGACACAACGCTATACATTGCGAACATCATGTTTGAAGAATACCGCGACGCGAAGTATGCGCCGCCGCCGTTGTTGCGCAAGATGGTGCTTGCCGGCTATCTCGGTAAAAAAAGCGGCAAAGGTTTTTATGATTATTCCGGTGAGAAGCCAAAGGTGACGGATTTGGGATTGTAGCAAAAGGAGTCTAACATGACTGAAGTTGCGAGTATCAGCACGATGGAGTACGAGCAAAGCGCGCCGCCGCTGTGCTTGCCCAATGCATCTTCCGCACGTGAAACCGTATCCCGTTGGCTGTTGAACGAGATCGGTACTGCCATCTATCCCGGCGAGATCAAGTTCATGCCCGAAAGTTTTGTGTGGCACGTTCCGGTTTGGCTCAGTTATGCGGGCAAAGCACAAATCGGAATTTTGGCTGATCTTTGTTTGAATGCAGCTACGGGCGCGTTTATTGGTCGGCCTTCGCGTGAAGAATTGATCGCGCGCGCCGAAGCGTTGCTGAAACGAGAATATCCCTTCGCCCACTCGACGGTCGGTTCGCTTTTCATGCCGTCGTAATTGCAAAGATCGAAGCGACAAAGATCGTTGTTTATGATCCAGAGCCAGGCAAAGGTGTGCGTGAACTGTCACGGCAAGCTTTCGGGTTGGCGTGGGAAGCAGCTGGTCGGCAAGTATTGATACTTTCCACCAAGGCATGACAATGAATGAGCTTTCGCAAAGAAGCCTAGATTTATGTATCGAGTTCAGCCGCTATGTTCTCGAACATCCGCGCTTCGCCGAAAAAATTCCCTATGGCGCGCAGGTAGTGCTGTTGCCGAGTTATGATAAAGAACTGCGCGCATACAATCTCCGCAATGCCAAGATAAATGCCGAGCCGGAGCGGCCCGTTGTGCATATTGAAATTTCCGAGTTGCGCCCGCGGCGTTCGTTGATCGTAAAGCCGCGCATGAAAGTGCCGAAGAAATCCTCCGCGAATGGGAAACAATCAGCGAGGAATAAAACAGCGAAAGCATATGCCTAACACGATCCGCCTCGCGCTTGCGCAAATGTCCGCCACTGACGATCTCGCAGCCAATCGTGCGAAAGGTTTGGCGTGGGTTAAACAAGCCGCGCATGAAGGCGCACAGATTATCTGCTTCACGGAGTTGGCGCTGCTTCCGTTCTTCCCGCAGCATCGCGCGGAGAAGAAATTTTTTTCATGGGCCGAGGCCTTGAACGGCGCCACCGTCTCTCTCTTCCAACAAGCGGCGCAGCGCGAGAAGATCCACGTGCTGCTGAATTTCTTCGAGCGTGCGGCTGCGGGCGAGTATTACGACACGACGGTTTTGCTCAAGGCCGAAGGCGGCGCGGCGCTCGGTCCGGTGCGCATGGCGCACATCGCCGAAGAGCCGTGTTTCAATGAAAAATTTTATTACCGTCCCGGCAACACGCCGCCGCAAGTTTTCACGCTGGACGGCGTCAAGATTGGCGTGGCGATTTGTTATGACCGCCATTTCCCGGAATACACCCGTCCGTTAGTTTTGCAGGGCGCTGAGATTATTTTCACGCCCTTCGCCGGATTGGCGAGCGATCCGTTGCCCTTGTATGAAATCGAAATGCAGGGTTTCGCGTTTCAGAATCAAGTCTTCGTCGCCGCGGTCAATCGCGTCGGCGACGAAGCGACCACGACATTTGCAGGCGGCAGCTTCGTGGTTGCCCCGAGCGGCGAAGTCATCGCGCGCGCGCCGCTTGCGCAAGATAAGCTGCTCGTGGTCGATTGCGATCTCGATCACATCGAAGCACTGCGCCAAGCGCGCCCGTTCTTGCGCGATCGCCGTCCGGAGGTTTATGCGAGTTGGATGAAGTAAACAGAGGGGTGAATAACATGCCCAAAGCGAAAAACGCAAAAGACTATTACACCGCCATTCTCAAAAAATCCGGTAAGCAACATGTGGCGCTTTGCCTTGAACTGGGAGTCGTCGGAAGCGGGAATACACGGCTTCGTGCGCTGCATAGTTTGTGGGCCGCTATCGCTTCTTATCAAGATTACGCAGAGGAGACGGGGCTTGCCGAGAACTCGCCCGGTTGTATTGCGTGAGCTAAAAGAGTTTTTTGAATAAACACAACGCGGTCAAACTGCAATCAAAAAGAAATTCCAACGGATAAAAGCTACCAATCGTTAGCAGCTTTTATCCTTCGGCCTGAATCTATCCGTTGAAAATCATTTCTTTCACACTTCACCTCGGAGCCGTTCATGTCTTTCTCAAACATTCTATTCGAAGTCAAAGATCGCATCGCATACCTCACGCTCAATCGTCCCGACAAGATGAACGCGCTGAATTGGCAAACCATGCAAGAGCTGCAAGCCGCGCTCAACTCCGTGAAAGATGACGCCAATGTCGGCGGCGTGATTCTTACCGGCACAGGTCCGAAAGCGTTTGCCGCGGGCGCGGACATCGGTGAGCTGGCACAGCAAACGCCGGTGAGTGCAAAAGAGTTTTCACTCAACAGCCAAGAGATTCTGCGCTTCATCGAACGCTATCCCAAGCCCATCATTGCCGCGGTCAATGGTTTCTGTCTCGGCGGCGGCAGCGAGTTGGCGCTCGCGTGTCACATGCGCGTGGCCTCGGACAAAGCCAAGTTCGGCCAGCCGGAAGTGAATCTCGGCATCATGTGCGGCAATGGCGGCTCGCAACGACTGCCGCGCCTCATCGGCAAAGGCCGCGCGATTGAGTTGCTCATCACCGGCAATATGATTGATGCGAATGAAGCATATCGCCTCGGCTGGGTCAATCACGTCGTTGCGCCGGAGCAGCTTCTGCCCAAGTGCGAAGAGATTTTGCAAACCGTGTTCAAGAAAGGCCCGGTGGCGGTGAAGCTCACGCTCGAAGCTGTGATTCACGGTTTGGAAATGACACTCGAAGAAGGCGCGCAGCTCGAATCGAATCTGTTCGGCATGCTGTTTTCGACGGAAGACATGAAGGAAGGCACGAAGGCGTTTTTGGAAAAACGGCCGGCGAATTTTCAAGGGAAGTGAGCTGCACTAATTTTTAAGGGAGAAGTTATGGCTGACGGAGGCAGGAGAAGTCGAACTGCTCATGGTTGGCAACGTCATCGTGAAAGAACGCGGCCGACCGACCTCGCATTCTATGATCGCGAACATCCGGAGGAAGTTTATACCCAAGATGACGGTCGTATGATCTATGTCGGAAAAAGAGGGCGAGTTCATGTCTTCGACCTCGACTCTCATCTCACCAGCTTTCGCATGAGTCGACGTGATCGCGACAAGAGGGTTAAAAAAGGGATTTGGCGAAGAGTATATTGAACGACAAAAACTTTCAAGGTGAAGCTATGAATCTTTTAAGCAAACGTGAATTTGCCGACGTTCAACTTTTTACTGTTGAAATCTCGGAGTCGGAGTTGGATACTTATCGCCAACT
Source organism: bacterium (assembly GCA_041918175.1). Taxonomy (GTDB): domain Bacteria; phylum Zhuqueibacterota; class Zhuqueibacteria; order Zhuqueibacterales; family Zhuqueibacteraceae; genus JABWAN01. The sequence goes on along the minus strand of JAYRWE010000094.1, from coordinate 484,316 downwards.
TCTCTTGTACGTGCTGGAAAACCTCAAGGCCGCGCAGATCAAAAAACTCTTGGGAGACGCGCCGGAAGAAATAGAGGGGTTATTGGATGACGTCGAAAATATCTTGGAAGATGCCGGCTTATTAGCTGCGGAGAAGTTAGATGGGGCAGTGTTGGCGGCAAGCATCAAGTGAAATCCAAATCAGCTTCACACCTCACGTAAGGCCGCACGATGAAAACTCTCGGCAAGCTGCTTCGCGGTCTGATGAACGCCTTCCTGAAATTCTTCGGCGACGTGAAGGTGTTTCGCTTTCCATTTTTTATCGTCTATGATCCCGGCAGCTATCACGTCAAAGGCCATGACACGCGCGCGGTGATGGAACTGGTGCAGCCTGGCGATATTCTCATTCGCGGCTATAAAAGTTATCTCGACGGCTATTTCATTCCCGGTTATTTTAGCCACGCCGGGCTTTATCTCGGCAAAGTATTGCCGGAGCACAAAGCGCTTGTGACGTTGCCACGGGGCAAAGAATTGTTTCGCGCGGGCGAGCAAATCGTCGCGCACTCCATGGCCGAGGGCGTGTTCATGGAGGATCTCATCAGCTTTTGCCGCTGCGATTACATGGCCGTGTTGCGCTTTCCCGCAGAGTTCTCACGGCGCAGCGCCGCGCAGGTCGCGCAATATCCCATTCTCGAATTTAACGCGGCGGAGCATGAACTTTTTCAAAAGCTGTGGCGCGGCGATCGCGTGAAGTTCGCCGAGGCTTTTCCGGCTATTTATCAAATCGCGTTGAGCCAAATTGGAAAGTCGTATGACTTTCAATTCAACTTCGTGAACTACAACGACCTCTCCTGCACCGAGTTTGTTTATTATTGCATCAAGTTCCTCGAACCGTTTCACGAACTCGGTCCCACCAAAAAGCGTTTTCTCGTTTTCAATCGCGCCGTGCTCACGCCCGATGCTTTTGTCGCGGCGAATTTTATCGCAGCGTGGAAAAGCCCATCGGTGAATGCCGAACGTTGGCAACGCCTGCGCGGAAACAAAATATGACCCGGCGCGAAATTAATCTGCTCACGCAGGAAATCTCTGCGCGTTTGCAGGCTGCGCCGCACATGACGACGCCGAGTGCGCGTCTGTTGCGCCGTGAATACTCCAAACGCTTGGCGCATGTCAAACCTCAACACGTGCTCGCCCTCGCTGCTCATCTATTAAAACAAAAAACGCCGTTGTCTCGCTTCATGGCCTATGAACTCCTCTTCTGCCATCGCGAAGCATTGGCGAGCTTGCGCGCGAAAGATTTGGAGCGGCTCGGTCGTGGGTTGGATAGTTGGGGCGCGGTCGATACGTTTGCGTGCTATCTCGCCGGCCCGGCGTGGCGCGAAAAACAAGTTGCGGATGCGCTCATTGCGAAGTGGGCAAAGTCAAAAGATCGATGGTGGCGGCGCGCGGCATTGGTAAGCACGGTGCCGCTCAATCGCAAAGCCTTGGGTGGGAAGGGCGACGCACCGCGCACGCTGCGCATTTGCCGCATGCTCATGTTTGACCGCGACGACATGGTCGTCAAAGCGCTCTCGTGGGCCTTGCGCGAATTGTCCAAACGCGACGCGAGCGCAGTGCGCGCCTTTCTCGCCCGGCATGAAAGCAAACTCGCGCCGCGAGTGTTGCGCGAAGTGCAAAACAAGCTGGAGACGGGATTGAAAATGCGCTGAGGCGTTAGTTCGTGCCTGGAATAATTTCCAACATCTCAATCTCATAAGTCAACACGGCGTTCGGCGGGATGTTGGGCGTGTTGCCGATTTTGCCAAACGCGAGTTGCGGCGGAATGACGAGACGGTATTTGCCGCCGCTTTGCATGAGTTGAAACGCTTCGGTCCATCCCGGAAACACGCCAAGGACTAAATAGGTAGCATGGCCTTCGGCTTGATTGTCCGTGTTGTCAAATTCCTCGCCATTCATCAAGGTACCGCGATATTTAATTTTCACGCGGTCATTCGGCCCGGGGAGCGCGCCGCTGCCGGCAGCGAGCACTTCATATTGCAAACCGCTCGCGGTGGTGATTACGCCGGGCTTCTTTTTATTCTCCGCGAGAAACGCTTCCGCGGCTTGGAGTTGTTTTTCTTCCAGCTCTTTTTGCTGTTTGATATATTCTTCTCCGATGCGCGTGAACTCCGTGGCGCGCACTTCTTGCCGCTCGCCGGTCGTGAGCAGAGATTCTTTTTCGTTTAAATAATCAGCAAGTCCTGCCATAAAGTATTCCAAATCGACGCCGGATTTGATGTTCTTCATGTTCGGCCCAAAGTCATAACCCAGAGCATAGCTAAATTTTTCACGCGTGGTCTCAAGCTTGACTCTTTCTGCGCCGATCTTTTTAGGTTCGGTGCACGTCATAAGCAATGGTGAGATCAGCAAAATCGCGAGGTGTGTCTGGCGCATGCTTCCAACTCTCCTTCACAATAAGAAAAGGGCTACAGTTTGTTGTGGGCTTGAAGTTTCGTGCATGGTATACAAAAACTCGCTTTCAAAAGCAAGCCACGGAAAAACTTCTTGACAAAGACGCCTTGCCGATATATCTTTGCCCCGCGTTTAAACGCTTCACGGCAGTTTAAACCGTTCCCTCCTTTAGCGCTATATTCCAATGCTGTACGTGACAACGCATGAGGCGCTGTCACTTCAGTAGGGTCATGTGGTCCTACCCTCTTAGGAAATCGTAACACCATCCCGAAATTTTCTGAGCAACACCCAAGCGTAGTTTGCAGCCGATCTCCTGTAATGTCTGCTTTGCCTTTTAGTGTCCCGGTGAGGCTGCGTAAACTTTCTGTGTGAACATGGCTCTTGTTGTTCTGCGACTATTGTAGCAACACACAAAAGAACTTTTACTCACTTGCGTACTACGATGCTCAACTGCGATTACATCCCCCCTTGAAACTCCACACGGTTTCTCGCTTTTGTTTTTTTGCAAATCCCTTATTCACCACATTAACCAACCCATGCAGGGAGGTAGGTATGAAGTGGTCGTTTCAAAAAGTCTGTAGCTTTATGATCATGAGCGCGATGCTCTTGGTCATGGTCACCCCGTTTGCGAACGCGGGCACCACTGGTAAGATTTCCGGTCAAGTGGTTGACAAGAAGACCGGCTCGCCGTTGCCCGGCGCCAGCATTCAAATCGTTGGCACGAGCCTGGGCGATGCTGCGGATGTAAATGGCAACTTTGTGATTTTGAACGTTCCGCCCGGAACCTATTCCGTGCGCGCGAGCGTGGTCGGTTATTCCGCGGTCGTGCAGTCCAACGTGCGCGTGTTGATCGACCTCACGACGACGGTGGATTTCAAAGGCACCAACGCCTTGTCCGAAGAAGCGATTCAAGCCGGTGAAGTGACGGTCGTTGCCGAGCGCCCGGTGGTGCAACCGGACATTGCAGGCAACGTGGCCAACATTAGCGCGGTCGAAATCGAAAACTTGCCGCGCACGAGTGTGGCACAGATCGTCGATTTGCAAGCCGGCGTGGAAAAAGGCTTCGTGATCCGCGGTGGCGGTCGTGACCAAATCAACTTCTCGGTTGACGGTCTTTCGATGCGCGACGGTCGCGACAATCAATCGTTCAATAGCATCAGCTACACGGCGATTGACGAAGTGCAGGTGCAAACCGGTGGTTTTAATGCCGAATACGGCAATGTGCGCGCCGGTCAAGTGAGCGTCGTCACCAAAGAAGGCTCGCGCGACAAATATACCTTTGATGGTATCGTGCGCTATAGCAAGCCCGATATGCGTTTCGGCCCAGGCCCCAAAGACCCCAACGCCTATTACATTCGTCCGTTCCTTGATCCTGCCGTTTCAGATATCGGCACGAACGGCGGTGCGTGGGATATTTATACGCAAAAACAATATTATCCCTTTGAAGGCGGTTGGAACAAAGTGGCCGCGGATCAATTGAAAGACAATGATCCGACGAACGACTTAACCGTGGCGCAATTGAAAGAAGTCTTCAATTATCATCACCGCAAAAACGTCGAGATTGAAGACCCGAATTACGAAGTCGACGCAACCTTGGGCGGCCCGGTTCCCTTCTTGAGCAAACCCTTTGGCGGCTTGCGTTTCAGCGCTTCCTATCGCGGCATTCAGGAGCCGTACTTCTATCCGCAAGCACGCTCCTCCTACAAAGAAGACATTTTTCAGGGCAAAATTACCGCCGATCTCAAATCGAACATGAAGCTCAATTTGCAAGGCTTGTGGGCCAAGCAAGCGGGCATGGCCGATTACGCGTTTGAGATCGTGAACTTCCCCAATCCTCAGCGCGGCGGCACGCCGTTGTATCCGTGGACCGATACGGAACCCGGACGTTACTCGCTGCTGAATGGCGCGGCCGACGGCGGCGGCGGACACGTGGCGCGCAGCGTTATTTTCGGCGAAGACGCGTTTTCCGTGAATGACACCAAGCGCAATCTCATTGGCGGCTCTTTGGTGCATACGCTGAACAAGAACACGTTCTATGAAGTTCGTGTTTCGCGTTTTCATACTGCATATGATTCGCACCCGAGTCGTCGGCGTAACTCGGCGACCGTGCGCACAATCGGCCCGGGCTACCAACTTGACGAGGCACCGTTTGGCTGGACTTCGAATGGCACGAGCAGCATCGGCAGCGGCCTCCGTCTTGGGGGTCACTGGGCGCGCGCGCGCGATACCTCCCGCGTAACCGTGTGGAATGCCAAAGTCGATTTCACCAAACAATTGAATCGCGTGCAAGAGTTGAAGACCGGTATCGAGTTGATCTTCAACGATCTCGATATGCGCTTCCGCTCCGACGACTCCGTCATCGTGCATTTGGAGCGCTCCCGCCAATCTTGGCAACAAGATCCGATGCAGGCTGCGGCGTATGTGCAAAACAAGCTCGAGTTCAAGGGCATGATTGCTAATGTCGGTGTGCGTTTGGATTACTTTAATCCGAACGGCGAGTGGTTCCAATACTCCGCTTTTGATCGCTCCTTCACGGCCAAGGGCAGTGTTACGCGCGACGAGGTGTTGCAAGCCACCTCCACCGATAAGCAATTGACCGTCAGTCCTCGTGTCGGTATTTCCTTCCCCATCTCCGTCAACAGCAAGCTCTATTTCAACTATGGCCATTTCCGCCAAGTGTTGGATGCGCGGAATCTCTTCCAATTCCAGCTTGCGTGGAACGGGAATATTTATCGTCTCGGCGATCCCAACCAACCGTTGCAACGCACGGTGGCCTACGAGTTGGGCTACGAGCAAAACTTGTTTGACAAGTATTTGCTCCGCTTTTCCGGCTTCTATCGTGACAACGACAATCAACCGCGCGGCGTGCAAAATACCAGCATTGATTTGCTCGTCAACTATAGTTTGAGCCAACCGCTGAACTACAGCGATGTGCGCGGTTTTGAGTTGACCCTCAACAAAACGCGCGGCCGTTGGTTGCGCGGTTTTGTGAACTATACGTTCCAACAATTCAAATCCGGCAACTTTGGCTTGGGCCGTGATTATGAAAGCGTGGTCGCGCAACGCGATTATGAATTGACGTCGACGGATCATTATCAATTCCGCCCGGTGTCGCAACCGTTTGCGCGCGCGAACGTGGAATTTTTGATCCCGAACGATTTCGGCCCGAAGGTTTTGCATGACTTCCGCTTTGACTTGTTGGGTGAATGGCGCGCGGGTCAACACTATACGTGGATTGGCCCCGGCGGCGGCATCATCCCTGGTCTGCAAAACAACGTGCAGATGAAAGATTTTTGGAGCCTCGATCTCCGCATCAGCAAAAATATCGCAACGACCTTGGGCGATGCGCAATTCTTTGTTGATGTGAACAATCTCTTTAACCTCAAATTCATGTATTACACGCCTGGCGGCGAATACGGCGGCCCGTTCGAAGGCAATCGTGACTACGAAGACTACATGCAGTCGCTGCAATTGCCGTCGGAAACCTTCCCCGAAGATCTCGTCACGACCCCGCAATACATCAATATTCCGGGCAGCGACCGTCCGGGCGACTATCGCAAAGACGATATCGCGTTTGTGCCGATTGAAAAAGTCTCCACAGCGGCAAATCTTCCTTCGAATGGTTTGCCCCCGGGCGCGACCTTCTTGGAAAACGGCCGGCGCGTGCTTTTCTTCGTGCAAGACACCAAGAAATACATGGAATACAGTGGCGGCGCGTGGAAATCTGCTGATCCGGGTTTCGTCGATCAAGTGTTGCGCGACAAAGCGTACATTGATATGCCGAATGAAGCCGATCGCATTTTCCTTAATCCGCGCAGCGTTCAATTTGGCATGAGAATTTCGTTCTAACTCACCGACATCTCTCCCTCGGCCTACAAATGCCAAGGGGGAGATTTAGGTCAAGGATGAAAACATGAGGTTAAAAATGAAAAAATTTTCTGCATTCTTTTTATTGCTGCTGCTCGTGTTGGGCTTTGGCGAAGCGCAGGCTCAATTCGAGTTCAAGTGGATGACGGTCGGTTCCATGTGGTCGCCCTATTCTGAAGGCGGTGCCACGCGCGAGCAAGAGCCGTTTGATAACGGTCCCGTGGCTTATCCGGCGATTGATCATCGCCCCGGTAACACGCGCGCCAATGCGCTTTGGGTTGCCGTGAGAAATTTCACCGACGAAAAAGGTCGGGTTTTTCCTTACAAACAAGCGGGCATCGGCCCACGCTCCGGCGGTGAAGTGCAATTCTTCGGCGTGTCGAGCGAAGTCGTCGCGAAGTATGATCCCAAAGTCGAAGTTGACGGCGCGCAATCCTTCCGTCAATTTGTATTCATCGACAAAGTCGATCCGGCGCTTGCGGAAGATCGCATGATTCGCATCACCGCGAACAGTCGCGTCGGCGTCACGGTCGAGCAAAAGATTCATGCGTTCAGCCAAGAGTATCATGACAACTATCATTTGATTGAGTACAAATTCACCAACACCGGCAACATCGACCGCGATGCGGAAATTGAACTCAATCGTCCGCTCGAAGGCGTTTATTTTTATCTCATCACGCGTTATGCCACGCACGACGCGGCTTCCTGGGTGACCGGCGACGGCGCACCCTGGGGCAAGTTCACGATGAATGACGTCATCGGCGACGGTTTCAATGATTTCGGCGTAAACTTCCGCGCGCAATACGCGTGGGGCGGACACTCGGTTTACCAAGGCGACTTTCGCGCGTTGGGCGGACCGATGTGGGCGGAACACTGGACTAGCGCGCCAGTGCCGGATGCCACAGGTCGTCTCGCTTCGGCGCATATGGTTGGTCGCGTTTATATTCACGCCGACAAATCCGCCACGGATAAATCCGATGATCCCGCGCAACCTTCCACCATGGGCGTGAAAGGCAGCGACGAGCCGGATTTGGTAACCGATGAGTTCAACGACGGTTTGATGTTGCGCCAGTATCAAAACTTCATTACGCAAGGCCGGCCGAATCCGAACAATCCGAAATTGCCGCGCAGCCATGCCTATGAAGTGGAAAACGACGGCAACTTTGCCACAACGATCAAGAATCCGGCGCAAGCCTTCGGCCGTTTTGATGAAGGCGGCTGGGCTATGACGGAAGGCTTTGGTCCATACACGATGAACCCGGGCGAAACCATCTCTTTCGTGGTTGCGGAAGGTGTCGCGGGTCTCAGTTCCAAAGCCAAGCTGGATATTGGCCGCGCGTATAAAGCCGCGGGTGCAGGCAAAGACACGGCTCCGCTTACTTATAACGGCACAACCATGACCAAAGACGAATGGGTCATGACTTCGCGCGATTCGCTCTTCAAAATGTTTGGTCGCGCCGCGGCCGCTTGGCAAGCGGGCATGAAGGTTCCTGCTCCGCCAGCTCCGCCCACGCGTTTTGCCGTTACCTCCGGCGTCGGCAAAATCACGTTGGAATGGGAAGCGGCTTCCGATCCCGCCGGCGGTTGGGAAGTTTACCGCAAGGCGAAGCAGTATCAAGATGACTATGATTATGTGAAGGTCGCCACGTTGCCGGGCAATACGCGCAAGTATGAAGACAGCAATGGCGTCGAGCGCGGCATCAGCTACTTCTATTATCTGCAAGCGATCGGTGCGGTGAATAATGACGCGACGGCAGGCACGCCCACGGGTGTGGCTTTGAAGAGCGGTCGTTATTACACGCAAACCTACTTGCCCGCCAGCTTGAAACGCGCACCGGGTACGTCACTTACTCAAATCCGCGTCGTGCCGAACCCGTTCAACATCACCTCCACGGCTGACATCCGTTTCGCCGCGGGCAGCAACAACGAAGGCAATCGCCTCGCGTTCTATGATATCCCCGGCGAATGCACGATCAAGATCTACACGCAGCTCGGCGAGTTGGTGCATGCGATTGAGCACACCAACGGCAGCGGCGATGAGTTCTGGGATCAATCCACGGCCTCCAAGCAAGTCATTTCCAGCGGCATTTATCTGGCCGTGGTGGAAGACAAGGCCACCGGTCAAAAGGAAATCAAGAAGTTTGTCATCATTCGCTAGTTCGTTTGTAGTAGTGCCTTCAGGCACTTTCACGTGTTGAACGGCTTTGCCCCTCAAGGGGCTACTACGAACATCAATGGAGAAAACTATGAGAAAAAATATCCTGATTGCTTTTTTGCTCGGTGCCTTAGCGCTGCTCATGGTCGGCGTGGCCTTCGGTCAAACCGAGGAGACGCCCACGGACAAGCGCGCACAAACCGGCATGAAGTTTCTGAGCGTGTCGTTGGACGCGCGCGCCTCCGGCATGGGCAACACCATGACCTCGCAAGATCAAGTCACGGCCATGACCATGTTTTACAACCCCGGCGCTTTGGGCTGGTTGAAAAACAATGTCAACGTTTCACTTGGCCAAACGCGCTGGATCGTTGATTTCAACTATTCCTACGGCGCAATCGCATTTCGCCCGGCCAACGGCAACCTTGGTACTTTCGGTGTGAATGTGATGGCAGTAGATTACGGCGATTTCGAAGAAACCATTCGGGACGGTTCTTCGGAAAGCGGCTATCGCCAGTTAGGCACGTTTAGCCCCTCGGCTTTGTCCGTCGGCGTGGGCTATGGCTATGCCGTGTCCGATCGTTTCACCTTCGGTGCAAACGTCAAATATGTGCGTGAAGACCTTGGTGCTTCGGCGTTGCGTTTGAACGGCACCACGGTGGAGCGCGAAGACAATAGCACCAACACCGTGGCGTTTGACTTCGGCATTCTCTATCGCACCGGTTGGAAGAGCTTGAACTTCGGCATGACCGCGCGCAACTTCGCGAAAGATTTGACCTATGCCGAAGAAAGCTTCGAACTGCCGCTCACCTTTCGCATCGGTTTGTCCATGGATATGCTGGACCTCACCAGCATGGCCGATAGCAAACACGGCTTGTTGCTCTCCGTGGAAACGGAACGCCCGCGTGATTTTCAAGAACACGTAAACGTCGGCGCGGAATATCTCTTTTCCAACGTTGTCGCGTTGCGCGGCGGCTATTCCATCGGCACGGATGCGGACACGGAAGAAGGCGCCTCCTTCGGCGCCGGCCTGCAAACCAAGATGGGCGCACAGGGCAACTTGAAGGTCGATTATTCCTTCACCAGCTTTGGCGTATTCGACAACGTGAACCGCTTCACGTTTAGCTTCGCGTTTTAATTCTGGTTGCCGGTTTCTGGAAGCTCGTTGCTCGGTTTTTAGGTGAATAAAATATGTTTGAGCGCCGCATCAAATAACGAGCGACCAGCAACAAGATACCAACAACCAGCGATCTTCCACCGCCCGCGCCGTTGCTTCCGCTTTGAGTCAGTCGAGCGCCGCCCGATTCGACTGAGGAGGCAACGGCAGGGCGGTTTTCATGTGGAGCGAAAAGCATTTCAAATGTTCAATTGCAAATTTCCAATTTAAAATTTGAAATGCTTTTGCTCTAATAAACAGAGTAGGTCTCCTGCCATGCTCAACCAGCGCTATACCCGCCTGCCCAAATCGCAACAACTCCTCGTCAGTATTCTCCTCGGAAGTTTCGCGATTTTGCTCGTGAATAGTTTGTTGCTGCTGCTGTTCGATCGCTCGATTGCGATCACCTACATGATACTCGTGCTCACCCACGTTGCGCTCGGCACGCTGCTCGTCGCGCCCGTGCTCGTCTTTCTCGTGATGCACGTCATGAAGATGCAGATCAAGCGCAATCTCGCCGCTACGCTGGCGGGCTTGAGCACCGTGGTGTCGCTGGGCCTTTTGCTCGTCAGCGGTTTTGTGTTGGTGATTGAAGGCGCGACCGTGCCCGGTATGATTCCGCTGCACATTACAACGACGATTACGACCATCGGCGGATTTCTCCTGCATGTGGCCCTCAAGCGCGGCGTGCGCTTTCACTTTTTGGAATGGGGCAGCTTGTGGCAAAGCGGCGCGGGCAGTGCGCTGCGCCATCCGTTGAATATCACACTCATTGCCGGGGTGGTAGTTTCCATCATTTTTTTTATTAGCCTCCAACAAGACAATACCCGGCAAAAATATTTGCCCGAAAAAGCGCAAAAAACTTTTGAACCCGGCCAAACTACGCTCGCGCATCAAAACTTTCTCAAAGACGATGACCTCGGCCGCTCCGAATCTTGCGGCCAAGCCGGTTGCCATCCCGATATCTACAAACAGTGGAACGAGTCGGTGCATCATTTCTCCTCGTTCAACAACCCCTACTACCGCAAAACCATCGAGCTTTTAATTGAGCAAAAAGATGTCGCGCCCGTGCGTTGGTGCGCCTCGTGTCATGATGCGATGGTGCTCTACCCCGGCCGCATGCAAGATGCGAAAGTCATCGACATGGAGCATCCCAACGCGCAAGCGGGCATCACCTGCCTTTCGTGTCACGCCATTGATGCGTTACGCGACGTGAAAGGCAACGGTCGTGTGGTTATGGCCGAGCCGGATGAATATCCCTTCGCGCGCTCGCAACACCCGGCCGGTCAATGGATTCACAACAAGCTCGTCAAATCCAAACCCGAGCCGCACCGCCGCGCCATGCTCAAGCCTATGCACCGCACACCGGAGTTTTGCGGCGCGTGTCACAAGGTCGGCATTCCGCCCGAAGTCAACGCCTATCGTTGGAAGCGCGGACAGAATCAATATGACAACTGGCACAACAGCGGCGCTTCGGGCAACATCGTGCGCTCATTCTATCTGCCGCCCGTCGCGAAAACCTGCAACGATTGCCACATGCCGCTTGTGCCTTCCAACGACGAAGGCAATGACAACGGCTTCGTGCGCAGCCATCGTTTCGCCACGGCCAACGCCACTTTGCCGATGTTGAAAGACGCGCCCGAGCAAGTCGCGCTCGTCAAAAAGTTTTTGCAAGATTCCGTGGTCACGGTTGATCTCTTCAATGTCGAAGTCAATGGCAAAGTTTATGGCCCGAACGAAGCCATGCCTGTGCTCAAAGCCAACGACGAAGTGAAAGCCACTGTCGTCGTGCGCAATCGCAAAGTCGGCCACATCTTTCCCGAAGGCACGAACGATTCTAACGAGCCGTGGGTGGAATTAAAAGCCAAAGATCAAAGCGGTGAAACCGTGCTCGCTTCCGGCCTGCTCGATAACTTTGGCCGCGTGGATTCCACTGCGCATTTCTTCCGCGCAAAACTTGTGGGCCGCGCGAGCAAGCTCATCGGCAAGCGCGATATTCACAACTGGGTCGCGACGATTTATGCGAACGTCATCGGCCCCGGCACCGCGCGCACCGTGCACTATCGTTTTCGCGTGCCTTCCGGTGTGAGCATCACCGAGCTTGAAGCCACGCTCAACTATCGCAAGTTCACGCAAGAGTACAACGAGTTTGTGTTTGAAGGCAAAGAGTTGCCGGTGCAACCCATCATCGCCATGTCAACCGCAAAGCGCCAAACCACGAGCGTGCCGCTTGCGCATCGCCCGTTGTGGGAACGTTGGAATGATTACGGCATCGGTTTGTTGTTAGAAAGCGATACCAAAGCCGCGCTCGAAGCATTCAAACAAGTCACGAAGCTCGCGCCGAAAAATCCCGAAGGCCCCATCAATCAAGGCCGCGTGTTTTTCACCGAAGGCCAGGTTGATCGCGGCTTGGAAATTTTAAAAGAGGCGGAAGCGCGTCGTGCGGGTTATTTGAAGACCGCCTACTTTCGCGGCGCGTTGAACAAGAAGCAGGGCGCTTACGACGAAGCGATTGCGGATTGGAAGAAAGTCGCGGAGACGTATCCACATGATCGCGTGCTCTTGCTCGATATTGGCCGCACGGAATATCTTGCGGGGCGTTACGACGCAGCGCTCGAATGGATTGATCGCACGCTTGCGATTGATCCCGAAGATCTCGGTGGTTTGTACAATCGCATGCTCACGCTCGGCGCGCTTGGCCGCGAAGCCGAGTTTGAAGCAGCACGCAAGCTGTATGAGTATCACAAAGACGATGAAGACGCGATGGCCGTGACCGCGAATTTCAAACAGAACCATCCCGCGGCCAACAATGAAGCGCAACCCATTCACGCCCACGTGCTGCGTTCACTGCGCCCGCAAGATGCCACCCCGCTTTCGTTGGAGTTGGAGTCGGTTTATAATCATACGCCGCGCTCCGGTGCGGGCGGCAAACGATGAGACGAGCGTTGTACTCGTTCGTAGTAGCGCCTTTAGGCGCCGCTTGTTTTATGAGCTCGCCCCGAAAGGAGTTACTACGAGCGCATGACGCTAGGCGAGATTTATCGTTGCCTTTCTTTAGAGTTTTTGGCAGATTGCTTTGCGCCCTTGTTTGCGAGGCGACCCTCGCATTTGGGGTTGGTTGGCACGCACAAAGCAGAGTACCGCCACATTCATGTCGCGAAGAAACAGTGCGCGCGATATAACTGTCACGGTACAATCTCACCCGAAACGAGCAGAGCAATTCTATAGGAGCAGATTAAAATGATTACGGTCCAAGGAACAGTGCAAAACGGGTTGATTAAACTGCCGGCAGAGGTTCAAGTGTTGGAAGGAACGCGCGTCATCGTTACCCTGCCCGGCGTGATCGCTCAAAACAATGGAAACGTGTTGCCCGAAGTGTTGGAAGAGGAGGACGTGAGATTTGTTCGCGCCTGCCGCGGCCGCCTCGCACAGCAGCTCAAAGGAGCAGAAGGATAATGGCGGATTATCCTAAACAAGGGGAAATTTGGTGGGCGGAGTTTCAAGAAGGGTGGGAGCGGCCGGCTCTCGTCGTTTCCCGCGATGAGTTGAACCGTGGTCGCTTGATTTTGGTTGTGCCCTGTACGTCTTCCTTCGTAAAAGAACGTGCTGCATATTCGAATCATGTTCTCTTTCCCGCGGGTGTCGGCGGTTTAACCACCGATACGATTGCCCAAACCCATCTCATCCAACCTCTCGAAGTGAGTTCTCTTGTTCGAAGAATGGGAGTGTTGAGCCAGGAGCAATTGGCCGAAGTCTTACTTGCGATTGCATGGACCATCGACCTTTTTGATACAACGCACCGTTTGAGTTAGGTTGATTAAGCGAAGAGGTCCGGTTTTTTATCAAACAATGTGTTTGCCGAATTGTGCGAGTTTGGCAAAAGGTATTTATGAGACGTATTCGCTATGCTGTTGCCATGAGTTTGGACGGCTACATTGCCGGGCCCAACGGCGAAGCCGATTGGATCGTCATGGATCCCGACATCGACTTCAACGCGATCTTCAGCCAGTTCGATACGTTTCTCCTTGGCCGCAAAACTTTTGAGATGATGGTGAAGAGTGGGCAAGGCGGCGCTTCGCCGGGAACGAAGACCGTGGTCTTCTCAAAAACTTTGCGGCAAAGCGATTATCCGGACGTGACCATTGTTGCGGACAATGCCGAGAAAGTTGTAACGGAACTGCGGGCGCAATCGGGAAAAGACATTTGGCTCTTTGGCGGCGGCGGATTATTTCGCAGCTTGCTTGCGCTCGGTTGTGTCGATCGGGTGGAAGTGGCGATTGTGCCTGTGCTGCTCGGCGGAGGAATTTCATTCCTACCCGCGCCGGCGCAGCAAACGAAGTTGAAACTTGTGAGCCATAAAGTTTACCCCACGTCCGGAATTGTTTCGTTGGAGTATGAAGTGAAGTGAAGCGGTGGGGAATTTTTAAATCGAGGAGAACCGCGATGCGCACGTATCTACCTGCGTTGCCGGCTAATCGAAGGGAAGGTTGTTGTATTTTCGTTGCTCACGTGCTTTCAAAATAATTTTTGAATCAATACGACAAAAGCCGGGTTGGCAAACGTCAAGGCGATTAAAGCAATGGCGAGAAAAAGATTCAATCTGAGATTGAGGCCCTTGAACTTTTCGTCAACGACGTTGAACCGTTCCCTCACCTCTATGCTAAAACTTTCGAACATCTCCCGGGTTACCAGTTCTTTTCTAAGCTCTTCTCGAACTTCAATTTTGATCATTTCTTTTTTATCGACGATTCGCTCCGTGGCCTTGTGGTCAATGGCCGCGATTGCGGACTCCATGGCCTGGGCGAATTTTTCCGCCTTTTGCTGCTCGCCAAATACTTCGAGCAATAGATTAAAAGTCTCGCGTGGTAAAGTATAGCCTTGCATGTTAGCCTCCATCATGTACATTCTTAAACTCTAATTATGAACGCTGCCAAACTGCGCAACTTTTCCGAAAAAGTCAAGCTCGGCTTCTTATGGAAATCTTCATTGATGCGATTGCTGTTTTCTGTTCTTTTCTCACTGGCATTCTTGCGATGCAGCGCAAATAAAGACACTGAGTCATCAAATTATATAACACCTGCAAGCTTATCCACAGCCTCTCCCTCCTTCACCGAAGTCACTGCATTAGCCGGCCTCTCTGGGTTCAAATACAACAATGGCGCATTCGGCAAAGTTTGGTTTCCCGAGCAAATGGCCGCAGGCTGCGGCTTCATTGATTACGACAACGATGATTGGCTCGACATTCTCCTCGTAGGCGGCGGCTCGCTCGCGCCCAGATCCATTCCTGATACGCCCGGCCTTTGGCTCTATCGCAATAACGGCGACGGCACTTTTTCCCTCAAAACAAAAGAAGCCGGACTCGATCACATTCGCGCATACGGCACCGGCCTCACCGTCGCGGATTACGACAATGACGGCGACGAAGATTTCTATTTCACTGCGCTCGCGCGCAACATGCTCTTCCGCAACGAAGGCGGCGTCTTCGTTGAAGTCGGCAAACAAGCGGGCGTGGTCGATCCCGTGCGTTGGAGCAGCTCCGCGAATTTCTTCGATGCGGATCACGACGGTTGGCTCGATCTCTACGTTTGCAATTACGCGGATTGGTCGCCGGAGAAAGACATTACCTGTTTGGTGGAAGGCGGCTCGAAAGATTATTGTCCGCCCGGCATGTACGTTGGTGTGGAGAATACTTTTTATCACAACAATGGCGACGGCACTTTCACGAATCAAACCACGCAAGCCGGCTTTGCCAATGCGCCGGGCAAATCACTCGGCATTGCGGAGATGGACTTCAACCAAGACGGTTGGTCGGATTTGGTGATTGCGAATGACGGCGAGCGCACGTTGCTTTATGAAAATGATCGCGACGGCACCTTCACCGAGAAAGGAACGATTGCCGGCATTGCATATAGCGAGCTTGGCGAAGCGCGCGCCGGCATGGGCATCGACGCGGGCGTGACGGATTCGACCGGCCACGTTTCCGTGTTCGTCGGAAATTTTTCGCAAGAGATGGTCGGCGTGTATCGCTACACCGGCAAAGGTTGGTTTGCCGATCGCTCTGCGCTCTCGAAAATCGGACGCCCTACTTTGCCCATGCTCACCTTCGGCCTTTTCTTGATGGATGTTGATTTCGACTGCGATCTCGATCTCTTCATTGCGAACGGGCACGTTTATCCCGTGCGCACGAAATTTATGGACGGCATCACGTATGAACAGCCGCCGCAGCTTTTTTTGAGCAACAATGACGGCACTTTTGAAGAGGTTGGAAAAAAACTCGGCGGCGTGTTTGCGCAAGCGCTCGTCGCGCGCGGCGCAGCGTTTGGCGATTATGATCGCGACGGCGACGCGGATATTTTGCTCACCGAAAATTCCGGCGCAGTGCATCTCTGGCGCAATGATTATGTCGATCCCAATTTTCTGCGTGTGCGCCTCGAAGGCAAGCAGAGCAACCGCGACGCCGTGAGCGCGCGCATTGTTGCGGTTGTTGGCAAACACAGAATGGAGCGCCGCGTGCGCACGGGATCGAGCTATCTTTCCTCCTCGGAAAAAACCGCGACGTTCGGATTGGGAATGGCCGCGCGAGTTGATTCACTTATGGTTTATTGGCCGAGCGCACGTGTCGATAAGTTTGTCGGAGTCGAAGCCAAGCAAGAAATTCACGTCGTCGAAGGCGAAACTACTTTCACACAAAGACCGTTGCTGGGAAGGAAAGCGCAGAGCAATCGTGCTGCGCCGTGAGTGCGACAAAATATTTTTTAGCTTTAGTCAATACCCTCAGATTGTCATTCTGTAAGAGTCTTCCCTCGTGCTCGGCGCTTCTCTTCGATTTGGTTGTATCTCGAACACTAGAAAAGGCAATGACAGTGAGCGGAAGGCGATGCAAGAAAATTGCACCTGCAAGAAAGGAGTCCAACGATGGAGCAAACTTACAAAAACTGCCAAAGCTGCGGCATGCCCATGAAGCGCGATGAAAAAGGCGGCGGAACAAACTCCGATGGCTCAAAGAGCACAATGTATTGCAGCCGCTGCTACGTCGCCGGAAAATTCACGAAGCCCGACATGACGGTTGAGCAAATGCAAACGCTCGTGAAGGGTAAGCTGAAAGAGTTTGGCTTTCCCGGCTTCATCGCAGGATTGTTCACGCGCAACATTCCCAAGCTCGCGCGCTGGAAAAGCGCGTGAGCTTTTCACGAATCCACTAACGTTTGTAGTGGTGCCTTCAGGCGTTGAGATGCATGAACGAAAATGCCTAAAGGCATCACTACGAACGTTCGCTTTTCAAAACCCACTGGAAAAATCAGGAGACTCCGATGTTGAATCGCAGAAATTTTCTCAAAACCTCGGCCAGCGTGCTCGCCGGTTGGTATGCGCTCGAGACGAAATCACTCTTTGCCAAAGAAAAATCTTTAGAGCGTATCGGCGTGCAGCTTTACACACTCCGCAGTTTGCTGGACAAAGATTTTGAAGGCGTACTTAAAAAACTCGCCGCGCTCGGCTATAAAGAGTTTGAGTTCGCGGGCTATTATGAGCGCAAGCCGAAAGAGCTTAGAAAATTTTTGGACGACCTCGGCGTGAAAGCGCCCTCCACGCATCAAGGCTTGGCCGTGTTCGAACAAAAGCTCGACTGGATACTCGAAACCGCAACCACGCTCGGGCACAAATACGTCGTGTGCCCATGGATTGGCCCGGAGATGCGCACCATGGACAATTACAAAAGGCTCGCGGCCTCGTTCAACAAGTTTGGCGAGGCGTGCAACAAAGCGGGCGTGCATTTCGCGTATCACAATCACGACTTCGAGTTCGAAACGATTGACGGCCAAATCCCCTTTGACGTGTTGCTCGCCGAAACCGATCCCAAGCTGGTGCAGATGGAGATCGATTTGTTTTGGATCGCGAAAGCGGGCAAAGACGTGATGGCTTATTTCGATAAAGCCCCGGGCCGTTATGCGCTCTGCCATGTGAAAGACATGGACGCCGATGGCAAGATGGTCGATGTCGGCAAAGGTAAAATCGACTTCGGCAAAATCTTCGCGCACGCGCAGAAAGCCGGCTTGCAGCATTTTATTGTGGAGCACGATAGCCCGAGCGATCCGATCCAAAGCGTCGCTGCGAGCATTCAGCATTTGAAAGCGCTGAAGTTTTGATCTACATATATAGGTTCAAGCAACGGTTTGGCCGTTGCTTGAATTTATCTTTGGATGGCATCATTCGGATAAACGCGGCCCCAATACGTGCATATGAATAGACCATTTCAAACAATCTGCTTTTGCGCAAGTCTGCTCTGGTTATTTTTTTTAAACGCGCTTGCGCAATCAACAAACGCTCCTCCTGCGCGCGCGAATGACAATGCGCACTGGCCTTCGTTTCGCGGCGCGTTTGCCTCGGGCGTTGCGGATGGCCAAAACTTGTCCGACACGTGGGGCGGCGAAAGCGCAGCGCATATCAAATGGAAAACGCGTATCCCTGGTCTCGCGCATTCGAGTCCGATTGTTTGGGCCGATCGCCTCTTCGTGACCACTGCAATCAGCAGCCTCGGGGAAGCGAGCTTTCGTCACGGGTTGTATGGCGACGGCGATGCTTCCGCGGACAAGTCCGTGCATGAATGGAAAGTGCTCGCGCTCGATAAACACAGCGGAAAAATTTTGTGGGAGCAAACCGCGTTCAAAGGCACACCGCGCGAGAAGCGACACATCAAAGCCACGTACGCGAACTCGACGCCCGCGACAGACGGCCGTTATGTCGTCGCTTTCTTCGGCTCGCAGGGTTTGTATGCATTTAATCTCGAAGGTCGCCCCGTTTGGAAGCAAGACCTCGGCGTGCTCGATGCGGGCGCGTATGATGCGCCGGATTACGAGTGGGGCAATGCAAGCTCGCCGATCATCTATCGTGATCTCGTGATTGTGCAATGCGATACGCAGCACGAAGATTTTCTGTGGGCGTTCGATATCAAAACCGGCAAAACGAAATGGAAGACGGCGCGCGAGGAGTTGCCTTCATGGAGCACGCCCAACGTTTATTCCAACGGTGCTCGCGCTGAGTTGATCACGAATGCGCCGAATTTTATTCGCGGCAATGATCCCTTCACCGGCAAAGAGCTTTGGCGTTTGGGCGGCAGTTCGAAAATCACCGCGCCCACGCCGATTTTTTATGAAGACTTGATCATCGTCGCGAGCGGTCGCCGACCTGAGGCGCCGATCTTCGCAATTCGCGCGGGCGCGCAGGGCGATATCACGCTCGCGGAAGGACAAACTGCGAGCACGAGCATCGCATGGAGCAAAAAGCAGCGCGGCTCATATATGCCCACGCCGATCATCTATCGCGATCATCTTTACGTGCTCGCCAACTCCGGCGTTTTTGATTGTTATAATTTGAAGACCGGCGAGGAAATTTATCGCCAGCGCATCACGCATCGCGGCAGCGGCTTTAGCGCTTCGCCAGTGGCCGCGGACGGCAAACTTTATTTGCTCGGCGAAGATGGCGACATCTTTGTGGTCAAAGCTGGACCGCAATTCGAAGTGCTCGCAACGAATGCCATGGGCGAGTTGCTCATGGCTACGCCTGCACTGTCTGCCGGCATGCTGTTCGTGCGCGCGCAAAATCATCTCTTTGCGATTGGACAGTAAATTTTGTCGCTAAGCCTGCGACTGCCGCAATAACTCACCTCATCAAAATAACCATACCCATGCTCAGCAAAAGAAATTCTAATTGGTCGCTCATTTGGCTGTTTGCACTGAGCCTCATCTTGGGTTGCTCAAAGGAGCAATCACAAACCGAAGAACAGCGCCGCGCGGCCAATCCGCTTGCGCCGAAATTTTTGATTCAAGCGCAAGATGCTTTGAGCTATCGCGCCTTTGCCGCGGCATTGGCGCTCACGGATAGCGCGGAACATTACGCGCCGCAACTCGCGGACGTGTTCTTCCTGCGCGGCGTGATTCACACCGAGATGCGGCGTTATGATTTGGCCGAGGCGGCATATCAAAAAGTGCTGGCGCTCGATCCGTTTTACAAAGGTGCGTGGCTCAACTTGGGCAGCGTTGCGCTGCGCGCCGGCGAATCGCGCAAGGCGCTGAGTTGTTATGAAAAGGAGATGGCGAATTATCCAAGCGCCGCGGCCTTGCATCAAATCGGACGTGTGTATGCCAAGCTCGGTAAGCCCGATAGCGCGCGTGTGGTTTATGAACAAGCGCTCAAAACCGATAGCACGTTCACGACGGCTTATTTGCGCCTTGCTGAACTTTACAAAGAAGAGGGCGAACTCGACCGAGCGCTCAAGTTTGCGCGTCGCGGTTTGCAGCTTGAGCCGGAGAATTTGAACTATCAATATTTCATCGGCGCGCTGCTTTTCTCGCGCGGTGATTTGTCCGAAGCGGTCGCGCAACTTGAGCAAGTGGTGGCGAAACGGCCTTGGCATTATTGGGCAAATTACAATCTCGGCCAAGCGTTTGTGCGCATGAATCGTGCGACTGAAGGCAAGCGCTATTTGGCCAAAGCCGAAAGCTTGCAGGTTGAATTGAAGAACATTCAAGATTGGGAAAACTTGGTGGAGAACAATCCCGACCAACTCATGCTATGGGTCAACTACGGGGAAGCCCTGCGCCGCGCGGGCAGATGGGAAGAGGCGCGCGAGGCCTTTCAAATCGCGCTTTCGATAGAGCCGCGTTTTATGGCGCTCGAAAATAATTTGGCGAATCTGTTTATCCTCACCGGCGATACGGCCAAAGCGATTTTTCATTACAAGTCGATTGTCGAGCGCGCGCCCATTCTCGCGGATGTGTGGCGCAACCTCGGCGCGGCATATGCCAATACCAAGCGTTTCGACGAAGCGCGCGAAGCGTGGGACAATGCGCTAAAATATGCGCCAGATGATTCGGTGGTGAAAGCATATCTCGCAAAGCTGCCGAAGAAGTCGTGAAGAATTTCCTCTCGGCCTTTCTCGTTCCCAAACTCCGTTTGGGAACGCACTTGCTTTAGAAACTCCGTTTCCGGCCACAAGGAGAGACCTGGCTCAAACTCGATTGTTAGAGAGTAGTGAGCACCCAACAGCCATTCCTCTCGTTCCCAAACTCCGTTTGGGAACGCACTTGCTTTGGAAACTCCGTTTCCAGCCACGTGGAGATATATAGCACTAACACAATTGCTAGAGAGTTGCGAGCACCCAACAGGCATTGCGTTATCAGCCATAGTTTGAAACAGAGTTTCAAACGTACTTGCGTTCCCAAACTCCGTTTGGGAACGAGAAATTGGGCAGGATTAGTTTTAAACTGGAGGATAACACATGCGCACACGCTACAAAATCACCAATGCCGACGGCGTCTATTTCATCACCTCTACGATCATCGAATGGTTGCCTGTTTTCACCAGCCAAAAATATTTTGAGATCATCATTCAATCCCTCAAATTCTGTCGCGAGCAAAAAGGCCTGAAGCTCTACGCCTATGTCATCCTGGATAATCATTTCCATCTCATTGTCTCCGGCCCGGAGTTGTCGGGCACCCTTACTTCATTAAAGAAATTCACTGCGCGACAAGTTCTCATCCAACTGCAACAAGATCGCAAAGCGTGGCTGCTCAATCAATTGGCTTATTTTAAGAAGAAGCACAAGACCGAGAGCGCGCATCAAGTTTGGCAGGAAGGCGTTCATCCGCAATTGATGATGAACGAAGAAATGCTGGTGCAAAAAATCGAGTACATTCATTGCAACCCGGTGAAGCGCGGCTTGGTTGATTTGCCTGCACATTGGCGGTACTCATCGGCCAGGAATTTTGAGCACAACGATCATGCGATTATTGCGCTTGACCCATTGCCGATATGAGGCGGAGCAAGGTGCTTCATCGCGTTCCCAGACTCTGTTCATTCCTCTCGTTCCAAAACTCCGTTTGGGAACGCGCTTGTTTCGGAAACTCCGTTTCCATTTGCAATGATGCCTTGAGCTATATCATTCGTCGAGACATTTGATTGCTCCGCTATTCGTTCGTTTATCAAGCATTGTCTGAAACAGAGTTTCAATCGCACTTGCGCTCCCAAACGGAGTTTGGGAACGAGAGTTAATATTAACCGAAGGGAAGCAATGAAATCTATCCTCATCGTATTGCTCTTCGCCGTCGCGACCTCTGCACTTGCACAAAATCCTCCCAACCCTCCAATCATCACCGAGCCCTCGACCGAAGGTCAAATCGCGAATCCTGCCGATGTGCATATGGAAACCGCGGCGTTTTCCGATCCCGATCCCAATGATGCGCATGCGTGCACGGATTGGGAAATTCGCGTTGCAGCGAGCGATGAATTGATTTGGGAAGCGCGCTGCAAGGACGGAGTTGAAAGGCTGCATGTGCATTTGGGCGACGGCCAATTCCTCGGCTCACACGCCGCACGCGCGGAGATGGAATATAACGCCGCGTATCGTTTGCGCGTGCGCCATCAAGACAATACGGGCCGCTGGAGCGATTATGCCGAGCGCGGCTTTCGCACGGGAGGGCCTTCGGAAATTTTCGCGTTTGAATTGGCCGAGGTCGCCGCGTTTCCATTGCCGCGTTTGTTGGATGAAACCGATGCGGAAATCATTCTGCCCGCGGGCAATGCTCCGCCGGAAATTCGCATGGAATCTTCCGAAGGCGAATTGCTGCTTGCGCTGCGCGGACTCGATGGCAGGCGCAATGAAGTTATCAACCCGACTGCGTTGAGTCATCATCATGCGATTCGCGTTGCGATCTCCGGCGGAAGCAATGGCTTGCTTCTGCCCGCAACGCGCTTGCTCTTCACCAATGGCGACGGCGAAGATCGCGCGCTTTATTTTCCGGCCATGACGCTCGTCGCAGCGCAGCAAAATTATTTTTGGATTTCCGCGGACGGCAGCAGCTTCATTGGCGAGGCGAATCAAACCGAACCGAACTTTTCGCAACTCGCGCAAGGCGCGGCCGTGCCGTGGCAAAGTTTGCAAGCCGGATATAAAGTCGAAATCTTTGCGCGCGGTTTGCAATTGCCGGTCAATATCGCCTTCATTCCGAATGCAGGCACGCAGCCGAAAGATCCGTTCTTCTACGTCACCGAATTGTACGGCACTATCAAACTTGTCACGCGCGACGGCTCCGTGCGGGATTATGCGAGCGGCTTGTTGAACTTCGAACCCACCGGCGATTTTCCCGGCTCGGGGGAGCAAGGTTTGTCGGGCATCGTCGTTGAGCCAAGCACCGGCGACGTCATCGTTGCGTTGCTTTATGATTCCGCGCCGCCCAACGGCCCGCATTATCCGCGCGTCGTGCGCTTTCATAGCAATGACGGCGGCCGCACCGCGGCTTCGCAAACCACTGTGCTCGACATGCCCGGCGAGAGTCAAGGCCAGTCGCATTTCATTTCGAATGTTTCGATTGGCCCGGACAACAAACTCTACGTGCATATGGGCGACGGCTTCGATGCGAGCACCGCGCTCAATCTCAATTCGTATCGTGGAAAAGTTTTGCGATTGAATCTCGACGGCACTGCGCCGAGTGACAATCCTTTTTATAACACGAGCGACGGCCTCAACGCGCGCGATTATGTTTTTGCCTATGGCTTTCGCAATCCCTTCGGCGGCGATTGGCGCGCGAGCGACGGCTTTCATTATGAAGTGGAAAACGGCCCGGATCGCAACGACCGTTTTGCGAAGGTGGAGCGCGGCGCGAATTACGCATGGAACGGCACGGGCGAGAGCATGGCTACACGCGCGCTTTATACATGGACGCCGCCGCACGCGCCCGCGAATCTCGCCTTCATGCAACCGCAAACATTCGGCGGCAGCGGCTTTCCCGCAGATAAAATGGATCACGCGTTTGTTACCGAATCGGGTTCAACGTGGGCGAGCGGTACGCAAGCAACCGGCAAGCGCATCGTCGAGTTCGTGTTGGACGCGAACGGCAACTTGCAAAGCGGCCCGATCAAGTTTATCGAATACACCGGCACGGGCAAAGCCACCGCGGTCGCGCTGGCCGCAGGCCCGGATGGACTGTACTTCTCCGACTTGTACAAAGATCAAAACTATCTTTCGCCCATTGATCGCGGCGCGAACATTTTGCGCGTCAAGCTCGTGGGCCGCGCGGAGTTTGCCGCGAATACGCTGCACGGCAGTGCGCCGCTCGCCGTGCAATTCACTGATCTCTCGAATGTGCCTTCGCCTTCGAAATGGTTTTGGCGTTTCGGCGACGGCGATTCGAGCTTCGCGCAAAATCCTATTCATGTTTATAAAAAGAACGGCGTGTATAGCGTGCGTTTGGAAGTGAGCGGCGCGAATGGCATTGCCGTCGCACAGAAGAACGAACTCATCACCCTCGGCGGCGTGTTGCGGCCCGGCTTGCTCGCGGAGTATTACGACGATCTCGATTTCAGCGGCAAAAAATTCACGCGCACGGATTTGACGGTTGACTTCGATTGGGCCGCGAACGCACCGCTACTCGGCTTCGGCGTGGATTTGTATACCGTGCGCTGGACTGGTTTCGTCGAGCCGCAACACTCCGAGCTGTATACTTTTTCAACCTTGACCGACGACGGCGTGCGTTTGTGGATTGACGATCAACTCCTCATCAACGAATGGGTCGATCAAGGCGCAACGACACACACCGGCACGATAGAGTTGAGCGCGGGAAAGAAACATCGCATCAAAATGGAGTTCTATGAACGCGGCGGGCTTGCAGTGGCAAAATTATTTTGGTCGAGCCGGAGCCAATTCGAGCAAATCATTCCACAAGAGCGTTTGTCGCACACGCATTATTCCGTGGTTAATGGCGAATATGAAAGCGAGAGTTTCGCGTTGCGGCAAAATTATCCCAATCCCACCAACCCCTCGACGAACATCGAATTTTTATTACCGCGCGAAAGCCGCGTGCGGCTTGTCGTGTATGATGTCATGGGCAAAGAAGTCGCGACGTTGATCAACGACGCGCTCTATCAACCCGGCGAATACGCCGTGCGCTGGGAGGGGAGAGACGCGAGCCAGAGCAACCTGGCGAACGGCATTTATTTTTACAAACTCATCGCAACCCCGACTGATCGCAGCGCAACGTTTGTGGAAGCGAGAAAGCTTGTATTGTTGCGATGACAACCTCTTCCGGGTTTACTTTACCGAGGGCACACACCCATGCAAACCGATCCCATCTTCTACGAGCTTTTCCGCTTCGATCCTTCGTGCTTATCGCGGCTCGTGCAGATCAAGCTTGAAGGCGAGTACGGCTTTGAAAGCATCACGGTCAAAGCCACGGAGAAGCGTTTCGACGGCTTCTTTCGCAGGCTCGACGGCATTGGCCCGCACCTCTTTCTCGAAGTGCAAGGCTATCCCGAGCGGAAAATCTATTGGAAATTGTATCGTGAAATCTGTATTTTTTACGAGCAAAGAGAGGACGACACGCCCTTCATCGCCGTCGTTTTGTTTTTAGATGAAAGCTACGATCCCGGCGAGTTTGGCTTGACCTGCCTTCCGCCGTGCCGCTTGATTCGCGCGAACCTCATCGACTGTTTGAAGAACCTCGGCAGCGCCACTGGCACGTTGACGCCGCTGATGCCGTTGACATTGAAGACGCGCGAAGAATTGGCCGAAGCTGTTCCGCGCTGGAAAACCGAAATCAAGGCGCTCAATTTAAACGAGAGTCGCGAGAAACATTTGGAAGAGTTGCTTATCAACGTCATCGCGCAAAAATTTACCGATTTGTCAGCAGAGGAGATCAACACCATGTTACATCTTACCCCGCTTGAGCAGACGACCGCCGGCAAACAGATTTATGGAAGAGGTGTAGACACCGGCCTGTCGCAAGGTTTGTCCAAAGGCGAATTGATCGGAAGAATTCGAACTGCCCAAAAAGTTTTGAGATATCCTGTTAGCCCGCATGATTTGCTGCTCGCCAAATCGCACGAAGAATTGAGTGCTCTCGTGCAACAACTGGAAGCCGAGTTGGAAAAGTTTATGATGCCGCTCAACTAGCCGTACAACACACTTTTTCCACGCGCGAAATTTTGGGGATTGTTCTGCCAAAGTCACATCGCACACCGTTTGGCTGTCATGCACCGTCTTGTCTCACCGCTTTAATCTCTCCGGCCTGATCCGCATGCAGGCGTTTTGTTTCGAAGCTCAAAGATTGAGGTGAATGGATGAAGTCGCTTCTTTCTACCGCCGTGTTATCTTCTTTGCACTCGCAAGCGAGCCGTCATTGCGTTTGGTTTGTTTATCTGCTCGCCCTCTTCATGATTACTCCACTCCAAAACATTCACGCACAGAGCATTTTCACCGACGCCACCACGCAGGCGCAGATCGACCATCAATACGTCGGCCAACTCTACGGGGGTGGCGCGGCGTGCGGTGATTTCAACAATGACGGTTGGCTCGATCTTTACGTCGTCAATGGGCAAGGCAAGCCCAATCTGCTCTATATCAATCAAGGCAACGGCGTTTTTGTTGAGAAAGCGAAGGCTGCGGGCGTTGCCGATGAGCAGATGAGCATCGGCGCAGTGGCCGGCGATATTGATAACGACGGCGATCTCGATCTCTTCCTCGTCAACTCGCTCGGCAAGAATCGGCTCTACCTCAATGACGGCGCAGCGAACTTCATTGACATTGCTGAAGCCGCGGGCGTGGCGGATAACAAGCCCGGCATCAGCGCCGCGTTTGCGGATTATGATCACGACGGCTGGCTCGATCTTTACGTCATCAACTATTCCACCAACACATACAGCAGCGTCTTCTATCGCAACAACGGGAACCTCACTTTCACCGATGTCACCGCAGCCACGCAAACCGCGGTGATGGGCCGCTCGCTCGGCGTGAGCTTTTTTGATTATGATCTCGACGGCGATCAGGATTTGTATGTTGTGGATGAATACACCATTGACCATCTGTTTCGCAACGAGCGCAACGGCACGTTCACGGATATTTCTATGAGCGCGAAACTGTTCAAGACCGACGGCATGGGCCTCGACATTGCCGATTATGACAACGACGGCGATTTCGATATTTACATCGGCGATTACTATCACGATCCGCTCCTGCGTAACAACGGTGACGGAACGTTTGCGAACGTTGCCACGCAAGTGGGCATCGACAATGACGGCGTGGGCTGGGGCGTGAATTTCATGGACTACGACAACGACGGCGACAAAGATTTGTACGTCATCAATGGCCCGATGATGATCTTGCCGCGCGAGAAGCCGAACGTTTTTTATAACAACAACGGCAACGGTACATTCACACGCATGGGCGGATTCATGGGCGGCGAATTTAAAGGTGAAGGCCGCGGTAGTGTGGCTGCGGACTTCAATCGCGACGGTTATGTTGATGTGTTCTTCGTGTGCGGCGCGCGCGGGAAGAGCAAGCTCCTGCTCAACAAAGGCAGCGGCGCGAATTGGGTTGTGCTCAATCTTGTCGGCACGAAGAGCAATCGCAGCGCAGTCGGCGCGCGCGTGGAAGTGTTTGCCGCAAACATGAAGCAGATCGATGAAGTGCGCGCGGGTTCGAGCTATGCTTCGATGCACCCGCTCGAACTGGAGTTCGGCATTCGCAACGCGACGCAGGTTAACAAAGTGCTCGTGTATTGGCCCTCGGGCATCAAGCAGGAGGTGACGAATCTCGGCGTCAATCAAATCCACACGATCATTGAGCCGGAGCGCTCCAATGCGGTGGCGGGCAACGCTTCGAATCTGCCCAAAAGCTTTTCTCTCTCGCAAAATTTTCCCAACCCGTTTAACCCCTCAACAAAAATCAGTTATGAGTTGCCTTCTCGCGGCGAGGTGATGTTGCGCCTTTTCAACGCCGCGGGTCAGCTCATTCGCTTTTATCAAACCAACACACAAGAAGCCGGTGCACATGCGATAAGCTGGGACGGCAAAGATGAAGGCGGCATGCGCGTGGCTTCCGGCGTTTATTTTTATCAACTCACGGTCACGAGCGCGCAAGCGCGCGTGCAATCGGAAATCAAAAAAATGGTTTTAATTCAGTGAAGGTGAGCAGACGAATGGAATTGATGAATGATTCGACCATTGCCCCATTGCGGGGAGTGTCGCTGATAACATCGCTGACGCGAAAGATTTTTGTTTGCACTGCATCCCCATTTACTTGTCATTCAGGAGGAATCTTTTTAAGCGCTCGAAAGCATCTCCAGCACATAAAAAGATTCTTGCAGAATGACATTCGAGGAGGGGAAAGCGTGACCTCCCTTTCGTGTGGGGTAGTCATCTGCGCGCTCTTATTCATTGTGCTCGCGCTCGGCTGCAATCGCGCCGAAAAGGTCGAGCAGCAAAAAACGCAAGCCGCAAGCGGCGTCGCACTCAGCTTCACCGACGTGACCGCAAGCGCGGGCCTCGGCGAGTTCCGCCACGTCACGGGCGCGGTTGGCGACAAGTGGTTTCCGGAGTCGATGGGGTCGGGCGGCGGATTCATTGATTACGATGGCGATGGTTGGCAGGATGTTTTGCTCGTGGGCGGCGGGCGATGGGCCAAAGAAAAAGCGCAGCCCGCGCAGGCGCTGTGGCTTTATCGCAATAACGGCGACGGTTCTTTTTCAAACAAAACCAACGAAGCCGGTTTGGGTAAAATCGCCGAATATGGTTTCGGCATTGCCGTAGCGGATTATGACAACGACGGCGATCAAGATTTTTATTTCACCACTTTGCAAAGCAACTTGCTGTTGCGCAACGAGGGCAGCACTTTCGTTGAAGTTGGAAAAAACGCAAACGTCGCGGGCGAACCGACGTGGAGCAGCTCCGCGATTTTTTTCGACGCGGATAAAGATGGCCATCTTGATTTGTATGTCGGCAATTACGTTGCTTGGTCCCCGGAAAAAGATTTGTGGTGTACGCTCGACGGCAAAACGAAGAGCTATTGTACGCCTGAACTTTACAAAGGCGTGCCCGGCAGATATTATCACAACAATGGCGACGGCACGTTCACGGATCAAACCGAGGCCGCGGGCTTTGCGCAATCGCCCGGCAAAACTTTGGGCATTGCCGAGTGTGATTTCAATCGCGATGGCTGGCCGGATTTGGTCGTTGCGAACGACACGCAGCGCAATCTTCTTTATAAGAACAAAGGCAACGGCACGTTTGAAGAACTCGCGGCGTACAGCGGTGTGGCTTATGATGAAAACGGCCGCGCGCGTGCGGGCATGGGCATCGACGTGGGCGTGATTGACAACACCGAGGCGGAGACGATCTTCATCGGAAATTTCTCGAAAGAGATGATCGGCGTATATCGCTATAGCGGCAACGATCTTTTCACCGATCGCGCCGCGGCTTCGAAGATCGGTCGCCCGAGTTTGATGACGCTCACGTTTGGCCTTTTTTTGTTTGATGTCGATCTCGACGGCGACCTTGATCTCTTCACCGCGAACGGGCACGTGCAAGAAGACATCGAGATTACGCAGGACGGCATCACGTATCGCGAGCCGCCGCATCTTTTTTTGAATGACGGCAACGGCTTTTTTTCCGATGAAGCGCCGAAGGTTGGCGGCGTGTTGCAGCAGCCCCTCGTCGGGCGCGGCACGGCTTACGCGGATTATGATCGCGACGGCGATCTCGATGTGCTCATCACAGAGAACGGCGGCCCGGTGCATTTGTGGCGCAATGAATTGAGCAACGGCAATCATTATTTGCGGCTGCGCGTGCAAGGCACGAAAACGAATCGCGACGGCATCGGCACGCGTTTCGTCGCGAAAGTTGATACGCTGCGCATGGAGCGCTGCATCCGCACCGGCTCAAGTTTTCTCGCCAGCTTGGAAAAAGTCGCAACGTTCGGCCTCGGCGCGAGCACGCAAGCCGACTCACTGCTCGTGTATTGGCCCAGCGGCCGCGTGGATCGCTTTCACAACGTCGCCGCGAATCGCGAGCTGTTGTTGGTTGAAGGCGAAGGCGAGTTGAAAGAGTTTGCGAAGCAAGAAGCAGTGGCGTTGAATAGATGAAGTTTTAATTTTTTTCTCCAACGCTCAGATCGAGGTCGGCGGATAAAAATATCCGTCGGCCTTAATCTTTTCGTTGGAGATTTTTTTTATGAAGGTTAAACCAGTTTGGATAAAACAAAGCTCCAACCGCTTTTGTTCATCTCAAGAGTTCTGTCACTCATCACGCACGTTTCGCCCGCACACGACGGGCTGCGGCGCAGCAAAATAATTTCACCTCAACCAAAAACGGAGGGCAAAGATGAGCAATATCAAAATTTTTGAAAGCAAAAAAAATCGCTCCGCATGGAATGAGGCCGATCAGAAGTGGTATTTCTCGGTCGCGGATGTGGTGGAAGCTTTGACGGATAGTATGGATGTCAAGCAGTACATTAAAAGAATGCGGCAGCGCGATCCGGAGTTGAATTTCAACTGGGGTACAATTTGTACCCTAGTTGGAATGACCGCCGCTGATGGAAAAAGAAGGCAGGTGCAATGCGCGAATGTCGAAGGGCTTTTGCGTATCATTCAATCCATTCCCTCATGAGCAGAGCTGTGAAAATTTTTCTTGCTATCGCCGTGCTAACGCTTGCGCTTTGCGCGTGCGATCAAAAAGAAAAAGAGCGCCGCACACCCGCAAACATTGCGTCTGCCGAGCCAATCGCTTTCTTGAATCTCGCTCCCCAAGTACAATACGTCGGCGACGATGATTGTGCACTCTGCCATTCCGAAATTTTCAAGAGCTTCAAACAAACCGGCATGGGCCGTTCGTTTTATCCACTCGCGTCGGCGCCACGCATCGAGGCTCTCTCTACGAGCAATCCCGTTTACGAAGCGCGTTCGAATTTTTATTATGAAGCTTTCACGCAGGGCGATACGCTTTATCAGCGCGAATATCGTTTGAATGAAAAAGGCGAGCGCACGCACGAGTTGACGCGCAAGGTTGATTACGTGATCGGCTCCGGCAATCACGCGCGCACCTACCTCACGAGCGAGAACGGCTTTCTTTATGAAATGCCGCTCACGTGGTATGCGCAGAAAAAAAGTTGGGGCATGAGTCCCGGCTATGCCATCGCGAACTCGCGTTTTTCGCGCCCAGTGGTTGCCGGTTGCATGAGTTGCCACAATGGCTATGCGGAATATGTGCCGCACTCCGGCAATCGTTACAGCGAAGTGCCGCACGGCATCGGCTGCGAGCGTTGCCACGGCCCGGGCGAGTTGCACGTTGCTGCGCGCTATCAAACCAAATTTACCGACTCAACGCGCGCGAGCATGGATCGCACGATTGTCAATCCGCGACGTTTGTCGCCGGCGTTGCAAATGGATGTCTGCTATCAATGTCATTTGCAGGGTGAAGTGCGCCTTCTCAAAGAAGGCAAAAGCGAAAATGATTTTCGTCCGGGCATGCGCCTGCAGGCGGTGCGCTCGGTTTATGTGTTAGAAAATTCGCCGCTCGGTGATTTTCGCGTTGCGAGTCACGGCGAGCGGTTGGCTCTGAGTGCATGTTTCATCAAAAGTAACGGCAAACTGGTTTGCATCTCTTGCCACAACCCGCATCAATCCGTGAAAACCACAGCGCGCGATTCTTTCAACAATGCGTGCGTGAGTTGCCACGACCTCGCGACGCTCAGTGTTCAGCAACAACACAAAGCCGGCAGCGATTGCATCGCGTGCCACATGCCCCAAGGCAACACCTCCGACGTGGTGCATGTGAATTTCACGGACCATTGGATTCAGAAAGCGCCATTTGCAACGCAGCCTGCGCACACGGATACGGCGATTGCGCTCAAAGATTTTTTTGGGGAAGAAGACGAAGCGGCAAAGGTTCGGCTTGGCATTGCGTATTTGCGCTACTTCGAAGTTTCGCGCAAGGAGCAAACGTATTTCAATCGCGCCGTGGCGTTGCTGCAGGAAGGTTTGCAAAAGTATCCCGAGCACGAGTCCGGGCGCTATCATCTTGGGCTGGCCTATTCGTATCGCAATGAATTGGAAGCCGCACTGCAAGAGTTTCGCACGCTGAGTAAACGCGCGCCGCAAAACGCGCTCGCATTTTTTGAGACGGCCAAGACCTTAAACCGTT
Organism: bacterium; assembly: GCA_041918175.1. Classification (GTDB taxonomy): domain Bacteria; phylum Zhuqueibacterota; class Zhuqueibacteria; order Zhuqueibacterales; family Zhuqueibacteraceae; genus JABWAN01. The sequence continues at coordinate 452,748 of JAYRWE010000094.1, read as the reverse complement.
TGGGCAAAGTTGAAGAAGCGATCACGGCTTATCAAACCGCTTTGCAACTTTGGCCCGACAATGCGCCGGCGCTCACACAACTCGGCAAGCTTTATCAACAAAAAGAAAATGGCCCTGCTGCATTCGAATGTTTCGAGCGGGCACTAAAGGCGCAGCCGAGCTACACGCCCGCACACAACGCGCTCGGCGAATTTTTCGCGCAGAGAAAGAATGATCTCGTCACTGCAAAGCAGCACTTCTTGCGCGCATTGCAATACGATCCGGATGAGGTGGTCACGCTGAATAACTTGGGCACGTGCGCGATGGCGGAAGGCAATTATGCCGAGAGCGTGGACTATTTTGCGCAAGTGCTCGCGCGCGATCCACGATTTCTTCCGGCATACGGCAATTTAGCTTTCGTTTATTCTTTGCAGGGAGAGTATGGCGCCGCGAAAAAATATGTGCGCCGTGGCCTTGAAATCGAGCCAAACAACGCGCGCCTCAAAAGCATGTTGGAGCAAATCGTGAAAAACGAACAACGCTTCTAAAACGATTGGAGACACGAGCCATGCCGCGCAAATCACTCTACAGCGTTCATCCTTCGGTCGCCTATGCGCAAGCCATCATCAACAATCTGCCCGAGAAGACCGGCAAGTCGATTGATGAGTGGGTGCGACTCATCAAGAAATCCGGGCCGAAAGGGGAGAAGGAGCGGCGCGATTGGTTGAAGAAGGAATACCAACTCGGCGGCACCACGGTCGCGATGATCGCCGCGCGTGCGGAAGGCAAGGGCGCGGAAGACACGGATGGCGCAGCCTATCTCAAAGCCGCGTCTGGCTATGTCGAAAACATGTATGCCGCCAAGCCTGCGCTGCGCCCGTTGCACGATGCGCTCGTTGAGCTTGGTTTGTCGCTCGCAGACGACGTGAAAGTGTGCCCGTGCGAAACCATGGTGCCGCTGTATCGCAATCATGTGTTCGTGCAAATCAAACCCGCGACGCGCACGCGCATCGATTTCGGTTTAGCGCTCAAAGGCGTGAAGCAAAAACTTTCGAAGCGATTGAAAGACACCGGCGGGCTCGCGACGGGCGACCGCATCACGCATTGCTTTGCGATCAGTGCGTTGGAAGATATTGATGAAGAAGTGAAACGCTGGCTGAAAATCGCGTATGAGCTGGATGGTTAAAAAGAACTTTACTAAACTTTGAAAGTTTAGTAAAGTTGTGATGCGCGAAAATCCAACGGCCAAGCCGTTGGAGGCGCAACGCCTGTAAACTATTTTGCACCAAGAAAGGGGCTTCACATGTCACGTTACCTCGATCCGACCACGGACTTCGGTTTCAAAAAAATCTTCGGCGAAGAAGCCAACCGCGACATCATTATGAGCTTCATCACCGATGTGCTGGAGTTGCAAACGCCGCTGCTCGACATTCGTTTCTTGAACCGAGAGCAGCTTCCCGAAAGCGACGGCGAGCGCAGCGGCATCTACGACATCTTTTGTCGAGACGTTGAAGGCAATCACTTCATCGTGGAGATGCAAAAGAACTATGTCGCTTGGATGAAGGATCGCATGCTTTATTACTCCACGTTTCCCATCGTCGCGCAAGCCAAGAAGGGCAGGCTCTTTTCTTTTGCTCCGCCGGAAAGGGAAACGTCCGGCTCTTTTATTCGCGAGTCGCGGCCGGAGTATGGCGACAAGACGCGCGCGAAGGGCTGGAACTACGAGTTGAGCGCGGTGTATTGCATCGCCATTTTAGCCTATGCTTTGGACAACAGCACGAAAGCCGTGAACCGGCACAGTCTGCGCAACGACGAGCCGCCGCACCGGCAGTTTTACGACAAGCTGAAGTTCGTCACCATCGAACTGCCGCTGTTCGACGATAGCAAGCCGGAGTATGGCTTGGAGCTTCATCTCAACAAGTGGCTTTACTTTCTCAAGTACCTGCCCAGCCTCGAACACATTCCCGCGATTTTCAAGGGCGAGATCGTTTTTCAAAAAGCCTTTCGTATTGCGGAATTGGCGAAGCTCAAACCCGAGGAGCAATGGCAGTATGAGTTGAGTTGGAGGCGGATTTGGGACAATCAGGCCTTGCTCGAAACGAAGTACAATCAAGGTTTGAGCAAAGGCAAAGCCCAAGGCAAGATTGAAGGAAAGATCGAAGGCGAGTTGATGGGTAAGAAAGAAACGCTGTTGTTGATCCTCACGCAAAAGCTCGGACCCGCGCCGGAAGAACTCGCGAGTGCGATTGGTGCGCTACAAGACGTGAAGCGCATCGACGCCCTCATTGCCCGCGCGCTGACAACGGTTGATTGGGAAACGCTTCGTCAAGAACTCGCTGCGCAGTAACTCACCTTTGCGAACGTCCTTAGTTTTCGCATGCCCTTCGGAGATGCCACCTATGCCCGGCCGCCCCTTCGTACTTGCCGAAACGAATTGGAAAAACGTCAAAGACACTCCTTACGAACTCGCCATCCTGCCCTGGGGCGCAACCGAAGCGCACAATTATCATCTGCCTTATTCCACCGACACGATTGAAAGCGAGCACATCGCGCACGAAGCCGCGCGGCTCGCGTGGGAGCAAGGCGCGCGCGTCGTTGTGCTCCCGACGATGCCTTTCGGCGTGAACACGAGCCAGCTCGATATTCGCCTCACCATCAACATGAACATGAGCACGCAGCTTGCGTTGCTCGATGATATTGCCGGCTCGCTCGCGCGGCAACGCATTCCCAAATTGCTCGTGCTCAACGGTCACGGCGGGAATGACTTCAAACAAATCATTCGCGAGCTGGTGCCCAAGCACGAGATCTTTCTCTGCACCATGAATTGGTATCGCTGCCTTGACAATGCACAATTTTTTGAGGATACTGGCGACCACGCGGGCGAGATGGAAACGAGTCTCGTGCAATTTCTCGAGCCGGAGTTGGTGTTGCCGCTCTCCGAAGCGGGCGAGGGCGCGGCGCGACAGTTTCGTGTTGCCGCGTTTCGCGAAGGCTGGGCGTGGACCCCGCGCGATTGGCTCCGCGCCACGCGCGACACCGGCGTGGGCAATCCGTATGCGTCGAACGCGGAGAAAGGCCGTCGCTTCTTCGAAGCCGTGACGCAAAAGATCGCAGAATTTTTGGTGGAGTTGGCGAATGCGGACGTGAAGGATTTGTATTCGTAGCCCCGCCCCCTTGTGGGGCGCTGCGGCATGCACAATTCACAAATTCATCTTCGTTCCAAACGAACATGCAAGAGTCATTCGTCCACAAGGGGCGAGGGCTACGAAAGGATGATCTATGCGCGAACGCCCCAAATGCTTTCCCTTGAAGCCGCGGAACAAACGGCTTCCGGCGGCAACGTATACCCGACCCGAGATCGTTTGGTTCTTCACAATACGCGCGTATCTTTTGCAAACTCCGTTTGTGCGCGATAATCTCAATCGCATGGTGATTGATCTGTTGCGCGAAACCCGAGAGACGTATCGCTGCAACGTTTACGTCTATTGCCTCATGCCCGATCATTTGCACTTGCTCACCAGCCCGCGCGAACCCGGCGCTTCGGTTTTGAATTTTACCGACAGATTCAAAGGCAAGAGCACCAATCAAAGTTGGACGCTGGGTTGGAACGGCGCTTTGTGGCAACCCGGCTCATACGATCATGCCTTGCGCCAAGAAGAGAGTTTTCGCGAGATTGCCGAATATATTTTGGAAAATCCCGTGCGCAAAAATTTGTCGCGCACGCCGGATGAATGGCCGTGGAGCGGCACGATGGAGCCGTGGCCGGTCGGTTTGTAACGGTCGCAAAACGTAGCCCCGCCCCCTTGTGGGGCGCTGTTGCGAGCACGAATCACGATACATAAAGAACATTCGCCCACAAGGGGCGAGCTACAAATTCTATCCCCGCTTCCATGTGGGGCATTCAGGCATTAACAGATTCAGTACCAAACAATTTCGTTCACGATTATCACGAAAACCGTCACGAATCAGAGATTTGCGCATGTAACAGCGCCCCACAAGGGGGCGGAGCTAGGTTTGCTTTTTGTGCAATTGGTTAGAAATAAAATTGTGCAGGCAACAGCGCCCCACAAGGGGGCGGGACTACGACTTATGAAACCATTACGCATCGTCCTCTCTTCCCCCGGCGACGTGCCGGAGGAGCGGCGCGTCATCGACGAGGTGATCGCCGAAATCAATCGCGGCATTGCCGCGGACCGCGACCTTTGCCTCGAAGTGTGGCGCTGGGAAACCGACACGTATCCCGGCTTTCATGCCGATGGCCCGCAGGGGTTGATCGATCCGTTGCTCCAGATCGAAACGTGCGATCTTCTGCTCGGCATTTTTTGGAAACGCTTCGGCACGCCCACAAAAGGCGCACTCTCCGGCACGGAGCACGAGATTCGCCAGGCCATCGAGCATTGGCGCAAAGCTGGCCGGCCGCAAATCATGATGTATTTCAATGAAGCACCGTATTCTCCCAAGAGTACCGCTGAAACCCAGCAATGGGGACTCGTGCTCAAGTTTCGCGAAGAGTTTCCGAAAGAGGGATTGTATTGGACCTACTCCGGCGTGGCGGATTTTGAAAAGCAAGTGCGCAAGCATCTCTCCAACTATCTTCGTCAAAACTTCCCGATTGCGCCGGCAGAGCCAAAGCCAAGCGCGCCCGGCCCGGCCTCGCGCGAGCAGGAAATTCTGCAACACTATCGCCGCAAAGTGCAGCAGCGGTTTAGCACGATCAACCTCTTCGGCGAGAAACGCGCCATGGCCGGTGAAAATTCGAACGCGCTCACGCGCATGAGCGAGATGAGCCACGGCTTTGTGCCTTTGCACTTGCAAGCGTGGCGCGATGAAACAGACCTGCACGCAACGCCGCTCGAAATCGCCGAGCTGTTTTTTAAACAAAAAGAGCCCCGGCGTTTTTTGATTCGCGGCTTGCCCGGCAGCGGCAAGACCACGCTCTTGCGCTATCTCGCTTATCACTTCGCCGGCGAGGGCGCGATGCTCCCGGTTTATCTCCGCTGCAAAGGCCTCAATCTCGCCAAAACTTCTTTGGAAGAATTTGTGCGCGAGAAAATCAATGACGAGTGCGAGAGCAAGGAAGACCACCAAACCCTGTGCGCCGCGGAGCGTTTTCTCGAAAAGCCCATGGCGCTGTTGTGGGACGGCGTGGATGAAATCGAAGACATTGAAACGAGCAAGGGTTTCGCCGCGGCGCTCGATAAGCTCGCGCGCGCGAATCCTCGCTGTAAGATGATCGTCACTTCGCGGCCCATTGGTTTGCGGCGTGAAGACTTTCCCAAATTTCATGCGCTCGATCTTTTGCCGCTCACGCCGGAGATGATTGCGGATTATGTGCGCAAGTGGTTTGGAGATGCGGCCGACTCTCCCGAAACGTTTCTTCCACAGCATGGCCGTGGAATGCTTTCGGCCAATAGCGCCGTCGCAAACGCCGACGAAACCTCGGCGCAGCCGAGGTTGGAGCAGACTCGCGGCGACTCTCCGGCAACGCTCCCTCCACGGCTTGGCCGTGGATTGCTTTCGGCCAATAGCGCCGTCGCAAACGCCGACGAAACCTCGGCGCAGCCGAGGTTGGAGCAGACTCGCGGCGACTCTCCCGAAACGTTCCTTCCACGGCTTGGCCGTGGATTGCTTTCGGACAATAGCGCCGTCGCAAACGCCGACGAAACCTCGGCCCAGCCGAGGTTGGAGCAGACTCGCGCCACGGCAATCGCCGCGCTTAAACACACCTTTGACACCAAACCGCGTATTCGCGGGCTTGCGGCCAATCCCTTTCTCCTCAGCATGATTTGTTTCACCTATGAGCACGGCGGCGACACGGCGCTGATCGAACGACGCAGCAGTCTTTATGAAAATTGCACCAAAGCTTTGCTGCAACGCGCGTATGATACCGAGGCCGCGACCTTTTCCGCCAAGCCCGATATGAAACAAACGCTTGCAGTGTTGAAAGACCTTTCGCTTCGCTTCTTCCTGTGGCAGGAAGCGGATTTTCCCGTGGACCAAGTCAATGTGCTCGGGCAGCGTTTGCTCTCGGCCACGGCGCTCGGGCAAACCGAAGATTTTCTCGACCGCTTGCAGCGCGACACCGGACTCGTGCAGCGCGATAAAGAAGGCTTCACGTTTGTGCATCGCTCGCTGTGGGAATATTTCACTGCGCTGGCTTTGCGCGATAAAAAATCCGACTTCGTGATCCGACACGCCGCGAACCCGGATTGGGAAGAAGTGGTGCGCCTCTATGCCGGACTTTTGCAAAATGAGGACGAGATTCTTGCGCTCGTCGAAGGTTTGTGGACCATCAATCGCCCGCTCGCTTTGCGCGTGTGTACCGAAGTGCAAACCCCGGCCGCGGACTTGCTCAAGCCGCTCATAGAAAAAGAACAAGGCAACCAAAGCCGTTTGTTGTTGATTGACGACCTCGCGCAATCGCTGCCGCTCGTGCCCGAAAGCGAGCGCAAAACTTTGGTGCAGGAAACGTTGGAGATTTTGCTCGTGGCGTGCGAAGAGCAAGATTGCGAAGTGATCTATCGCGGCGAGTTGCTTTTGGAGAGAATGGGCATGCAGCCGCTCGCGCCCGGCGGCTTGCTTTATGATTTGTTCGACCTCGCCCACGCTGCGGAACGCCAACGAAAATTTTTAAACGACTCGGCCAATCATTTTGAATGGGTCGCAGTGGAAGGCGGCGAGTTTAAAATGGGCGATGATGAACACTTTGATAACGAGAAGCCCGTGCATCCTGTTAAAGTCAGCGGCTTTCGTTTGGCCAAACATCCGGTGACGTGGCGCATGCTGAAGCAATTTCCTTTTGGCTCCACTTATTCCGGCTACGGCGGGGAGAACCACCCGGCCATTGCGCAAACGTGGTTTCAAGCGTATTATTTTGCATTGTGGATCGGCAGTCGTTTGCCCACGGAAGCGGAATGGGAATATGCGGCGCGCGGCGGCAAAGAGGGCGTGCGCACGCAATATTATTTTGGCGACAATGTGGAGGAGTTGCCGAACCACGCTTGGTTTGGTGAAAGCGGTCGCGAGCATGCGCATGCCGTTGACGAAATCAATCCTCGCACGGGCAAGGAAAATTTGAACCAACTGGGCTTGGCAAATATGCTGGGCAACGTGTGGGATTGGTGCGCGGATTGGTATGATGGGAATTATTACGAGAACAGTCCAGTGGAGAATCCGCAGGGTCCAGCGCAAGGAAGTTTAAAAGCGTTGCGCGGGGGTTCGTGGCTCGACATTCCCTCGCTCCTGCGGTGCGCGTATCGCTACAGGAATTCTCCTTCGGACCCGAATGCTGGTGTTGGTATTCGCTGTGCTCAGGACGGGCTGTTTTAAGCTTTTGCCCTTTTACACTCTTTACGCTTTTATCCCGCCGAAGGCGGGCCTCGAAAATTTTTTTAGAAAACGCGTTCGTAGTTGCTCCTTCAGGAGCCGTGGTCAATCGTAGTCCCGCCCCCTTGTGGGGCGCTGGTTCGACCTTGCAGCCTCGCGGCGTTTTGCAAACCAAATCGTGCATGCGATAATGCCCCACAAGCTTGTGGCCTCGCCCCCCTTGTGGGGCGTTGCTGCGACCTTGCAGCCTCGCGGCGTGCTGCAAACAAATGCGTGCATGCGACAATGCCCCACAAGGGGGCAGGGCTACGGCTTTTTGCAGGCGCGACTCCAAACGTCGCGTCGGCGCGGTCTCGTATTAGCGTTGCGCGGGGGTGCGTGGAACAATAATCCCACGAACCTGCGGTGCGCGTATCGCAACAGAAATACTCCAACGAACCAAAATGCTGGTGTTGGTATTCGCTGTGCTCAAGACGATGGAAACAAGTGCCAGTCGGCATGCCGGAGTTCAACCATTCACGGATGGTTGGAGTGTGCATACCACCGTCCAGAGACCGAACCGGTTCCTGTTCCGCATTGCGGAATGGGACGAACACACAACCCGTTTGGGCGCGGCAAGTAGCTCGTCGAAAGCTGCGCCCAAACATTTTTTAAACAGGTTGATCAAAAGCGCAGACAGAAAAATGGCGGGCAGAAAGATAAAGCATGGGATAAGGCGCGAAGCGGAGGGCGGGTTGAAGCGGAATCAAAACGGATGAGAATTTCTTGGAGGAGAGAGCGCGCACGAGAGATTCGGTCATTACCACAGTGACAAAGAAACGAACGGTTAAGCGAGAACCGCCTTCCGCTTCGGCGTGCCGTAAAGATAATGGTCGTGATTCACAGCCCAGTCCTTTATTCCAACGTCCTCCGACATGGCTAGGATTTTTTCGAAAACATCCGGCTCGGAATTATCCGCGGCTACGGTCTCAGGCAGTTTAAGATCGATTTCAATGAAAGCCTTGCTCCCGAGAATATGATAGAGCACGGAATCTTCAAGCGAAATTCCGAAGTTCTCGGTTACTTGTTTGAGGGTTGCCGTTTGCATATGTGATCTCCAATTTTGATTGACGCGGCAATATAATAGTTTCAGTTGCGGTTGACAAGGCGGTTTTTCATCTTATCTAAACCAGTGAAGTCGGACTTGCGCATGTCATTCTCGGCAAATTCAAGCCTCGTTTGGCGCAAGTCCGACTTCGCTCCATCTGTGAGGAGGAAGCATGACCCCGTTTCTTGGCGAGTTGCTGGGCACGATGTTGCTCGTGTTGCTCGGCGATGGCGTAGTGGCGAACGTCGTGTTGAAAGACACGAAAGGCAGCAATAGCGGTTGGATTGTGATCACGTTTGGCTGGGCCATGGCCGTGTTCGTCGGCGTGTTCAGCGTGGCAAGCGTGAGCGGCGCGCATCTCAATCCCGCGGTGACGATTGCGCTGGCGGTCGCGGGCAAATTTGCGTGGGCGAAAGTCGGCGCATATGTGCTCGCGCAAATGCTCGGCGGCGCGCTCGGGGCGTTGCTCGTGTGGCTGCAATATAAAGATCACTTCGCCAAAACCGAGAGCCGCGAAGGCAAGCTCGCGGTGTTTTGCACCGGCCCGCAAATTCGCAACTCGCTCTCCAATCTTCTTTCCGAAATTATCGGCACGTTTGTGCTCGTGTTTGGCGTGCTGCACATGGCCGCGCCCGCGATGGGCCTCGGCGCGCTTGATGCGTTGCCGGTCGCGCTGCTGGTGCTCGCGATTGGCCTTTCGCTCGGCGGCACCACGGGCTATGCGCTCAATCCCGCGCGCGATCTTGCGCCGCGCGTGATGCACTTTCTCCTTCCCATTCCAAACAAAAAAGACAGCGACTGGGGCTATGCGTGGATTGCGGTGCTCGGGCCGATACTTGGCGGCGCGCTTGCGGCGGTCGTGCATATCATGTTGGAGTGATGGAGTTTTGGATCGGTGGATTGTTGGAGTATTGGAAAAGCGAAGCCTCTCTTTTTCATCAATCCAAAACTCCATGAATCCACCAATCCAATACTCTACCACTCCACGACTCCAATTGGCCCTTATTTTCATTTGATGAGATCGAAAACATGTTGAAACCCTATGTGACTGCGCTGCTCGCGTTGCTGCTCTGTGCGTGTTCTTCGCAACCGAAAGAAGACCCGGAAGAGATCATCGCGCAGAGCGAGTTCTTGTTGCGACAAGCCAATGAGGCCGTGCGCCAAAACGAGTTCGACGCAGCGCTCGCGATTACGGACAGCGCGCAAAAGCTCACGCCGAGCAGCGCGAATGTTTATTTCATGCGCGCGCGGGTTTATTCCGAAGTCGGGCAATGGCAGAACGCGGAGACTGCGTATCGCAAAGTGCTCGAACTCGAGCCGAGCTATCGGGGCGTGTGGAATAATCTCGGCAACAATACGTTTCGCCAGCAGAAATATGAGCAGGCGATTGGTTTTTATCAAAAAGAAATTGCGCGCAACGAGAAGTTGCAACCGCAGTCACGCGCGGAGGAAGCGATTCCGTTTTATCAGCTTGGCCGCGCGTATGTGGAACTCGGCAAAGTTGATAGCGCGCGGATTTCATTTCAACATGCGCTCGCTTTGGACAGCACGTACTCGCTTTGCCATTTTCATCTCGCGCTGTTGTTTGAAGATGAAAGCGAGCTTGCGCCCGCGCTCACGCATGCGCAACAGGCGTTGCAAATTGAGCCGGCGAATTTGGAGTATCGTTACCTCGTTGGTCAATTGCTCGTGAAGCAACAGCGTTTTGAAGATGCGATGGTGCTGCTGCGCGAAGTGGCGGCGCAATGGCCGTGGCATCATGGCGCGCAATACAACCTGGGCCAGTCGCTCGTGCGGCTCGGGCAACAGGAGGAAGGCAAAAAGTTTTTGGCGGAAGCCGAGCGCGTGCGCGCGGAGGATGCGAAGATCGAGCATTTGGAAAACACGATTCGCTCGCTGCCGAATGATCCGATGGCGCATGCCTCGCTCGCGTTTGCGTTTCGGCGCGTGGGGCGTTATAATGACGCGCTGCATGCGTATCAAGTGGCCGCGCATCTCGCGCCGATGAATATGGAGATTCAAACGAACATTGCGAATCTCTACTTGCTCAAGAGCGATACGACGCGCGCAATTCGGCACTATCAACGCATCTTGGAATACAATCCCGCGCTCGCGGATGTGTGGCTCAATCTCGGGGTGGTCTATGCGCTCTCGCACAAACCGGAGCAGGCGCGCGCCGCGTGGGAGAATGTTTTGAAGTATCAGCCGGAGCATCCGCTCGCCAAAAGATATTTGGCGAAGCTGGCAAGCGCGCCGTGAAGAAAGCGAACGTCTCAAGCGCTGTCATTCAGAAGGAATCTTTTTTAGCTCAGGGCACTGTCTCCAGCGAGTAAAAAGATTCCTTCTGAATGACACTCGAATCTGAATGACAATCGAGAAGGCGTGGCGCAGTGTCACGGTTGAGCTATAAGATTCGATCGCGCTTGCAGCAGAACAAAGTTTTTTTTAAACGCAGTAACCGTCTCTCACAACCAACCAACGGAGGAAGGTGCATGAGTACCAAAAGTTATGCGCAGCTCAGTGTGATGATGTTTCTGCAGTTCTTTGTGTGGGGCGCGTGGTTCGTCACGCTGGGCACGTATCTCTTCAAAATCGGCTTCACCGGCGGGCAGGTCGGCAACACGTATTTGATGAACAACATCGCGGCTATCATCGCGCCGTTTTTTGTGGGCATGATAGCGGACCGTTATTTCGCCTCGCAAAAAGTGATGGGCACGCTGCACTTGCTTGGCGGTGTGTTCATGTTTCTCGCCACGGGCATCAAGGATCCCGCGACGTTGATTCCGACGCTGTTGCTCTATAACCTTTGCTACATGCCCACGCTTGCGCTGGTCAACGCAGTGTCGTTCAATCAAATGGACAATCCCGGCGCGCAATTTCCGAAAGTGCGCGTGTGGGGCACGATTGGCTGGATCGTTGCCGGCTTGGTGATTACGTTTGGCCTCTCCTCCATGACGGCCGAAGTCGAAGCGAGCGATACGCCGATGAAGATGGCGGCGATTGCTTCGATCATACTCGGCCTGTATTCCTTCACACTGCCGAACACGCCGCCGCAAAACATCGGCAAGAATGTGAGCGTCGGCGAAGTGCTCGGCCTCAAAGCGTTGCGTCTGCTCAAAGAGAAGAACTTTCTCATCTTCGTGATGTGCTCTTTGCTGATCTCCATTCCGCTCGCGTTCTATTATAACTTCACCAATCCGTTTTTGAACGAACTAGGTATGGAAGGCGTGGCCGCGAAACAATCCATGGGGCAAATGTCGGAAGTCATTTTCATGGTGCTCATGCCGCTGTTCTTCGCGCGCCTCGGCGTGAAGAAGATGTTGCTCGTGGGTATGCTCGCGTGGGTCGTGCGTTATGCGTTCTTCGCGAACGGCAATATGGACAGCGGTGCGTGGATGCTCTACGCTGGCATTTTGCTGCACGGCATCTGTTATGACTTCTTCTTTGTCACCGGCCAAATTTACGTTGACAAGAAAGCTTCGAGCGACATTCGCGCGAGCGCGCAGGGCTTCATTGCGCTCATCACGTATGGCGTCGGCATCGGCCTCGGTTCGTGGCTCTCCGGCCAAATCGTCGAGGCGTATAGCACCACGGTTGTGGTTGACGCCGTGGAAAAAGTCACGCGCAATTGGCCCATGATCTGGCTTATCCCGTGCGCCTTTGCGGTGTTCATCTCCTTCTTGTTCGCGTTGACGTTTAAAGACACGAGCGCGGATAAGACGGCGTAATCGAATTTAACCACGAGTGCGGCGCGCAGCTTGAGCGCGCCGCACTTTTCTTATCATTTCTTAGCGCGAGATGTAGGGGCGAGGTAATGAAGAATTTCTTCAGAATTCTATTCTTTATCATCATCACTCCCTTGCTTTATGCCTTCATTGCGCAAACATGCCTGTTCGTGTTTACGCATTTTACCGCACTCTGGTCAAACTGGTTTATCTATGGGGCGCTCGGCTATGCGCTACTCTACGGTTTAGTATTGTGGGCCAAACTCGGTTTTCTCGAAACGTTCGAGCACGAAGTCGCGCACATGATCATGGGGTATCTGTTCTTTCATCGCATCAAACATTTTCGCGCGGACTGGCGCAACTGGGGCTACGTCGAGTTTGATCGCGTTCCCAATACTGTAGTTATTCTTGCGCCTTATTTTTTGCCGGTTTTCACCGTGCCTCTTTTAGTGGTGAAACCGTTTATGACTGTGACGACGCACAACTTTGTGAATTTCTTTTTAGGCTTAACGCTCGCGTTTCATTTGATTCCCGTGTTTCGTGAATTTAGCCCGCGACAATCCGATATCTATCGCATCGGTTTGAAGTCGGCGTTCATCATCGTCTTGGTGCTCAATTGCATTTTTATTGTGATCACTATCGGCTTTGCATTGGAGCAATACGCGCAGGTCGGGGCTTATTTCAAAGAGGCGTTTCTGCGCGCGTGGAAAATTTATTTGTGGGGGTATATGAAGCTGTTCAACGCTTAGGATATACCCTTTTTGTCTTTCATAGAAGTGTAGCGGATTATTGCAAGCACGTGTAAGTCTAAAGCACAGAGGCTTAATATGAAATCGAACAGAGTCAAAAATAGCGAAGAAGTCCGTAACTTTAGGGCTGAAGTTGTTACTTGGATAGGCGGTGGGACGGGATTGATGGCAATTTTATCGGCCGTAATCTATGTTTCTACTCAATTGACAAGCCTAAATAAAAGTGTAGAGCAAATTGGAAAAGTTGCTGAAAGTGTTGAACAGCTTCAGCGCAACACCGATCGGATAGGAAGCAAAATCAATGATGAAATCATACCTGTATTAAACGAAGTATTGAGCGGAGAGAGGCAAAGAACCATTAAAGAGATCAATCTTGGCTTACAGCAACAAAAGGATATAGGTGCGAAATTTGAACCGCAAGAAAATGAAGAAACAACATCAACGTATGAAGTGAAGGGTATTGCTCAAAACAGCAGTGATACTTTTGAGCATGTTTTTGATATTGACTCGATTGGCATTTATATTAGAACTACTGATTCCACAAATGTCAAAAGTCAAAACAGAGAGTTTATTGCATTGAAATTCTTAGAGAAGATGCTTGGGGATAGCCGCACCGAAAATGACTCTCTTCGGGACAGACTTGTAACTAACCTTCTCGAAGAAATAAATCTTTCACAAATTGAGTTTTCTGATTTAGTCTCAGGTAGCTCTATTGGAGATTCGTTAGATTCAAAAACGAGATTGCCTATTGATAGCCTTAGTGTTTCATTTACTGTGTTAGATAGCTTAAGAAAAATAGCCCGACGTGATTCAATTAACGTAACTAAGAAATCGCTCGACAAGAAAACTCTTTTAATACTAGGTGCCGCCGCTGCAATAATTTCTTTCACGACCCAATTCGGCAAAGATAAGGATAATAAGACTCACCCTCCTGCCATCCCTTGAAAGCATGATTATTGATTAGGCCTGAATTTATTGAATTGGGTCATCCAGTGTTAGATCATGTTAGGCCAGAAATTTACGAAATTAAACCTCCATTTAATTCTTGAAGGAACACCCAAATGAAATTCACCAAAGCCCTGCCGCTCATCGCTGCCCTCTTTTTTTGCCCGCCCTCTCTTCACGCGCAAAAGCTGCAATATCCCGTCACTCAAAAAGTCGAGCACGTTGACACGTATTTCGGCGTGAATGTGCCCGATCCCTATCGCTGGCTCGAAGACGATAACTCCGCGGAGACGGCGCAATGGGTGACCGCGCAGAATGAAGTCACGTTCGGCTACCTCGAAAAGATTCCCTATCGCGCGCAGGTGAAAGCGCGGCTCGAAGCGCTTTATAACTATCCGAAATACTCCGCGCCGTTTCGCAAAGGCGAATACTTTTTCTTTTCGAAGAATGACGGTTTGCAAAACCAAAGCGTGCTCTATGTGCAAAAAGGCCTCGACGGCACGTCGGAAGTTTTGCTCGATCCCAACACGTTTTCGAGCGACGGCACCACGCGCCTCGGCGCATTCGCGCTTTCCAAGGATGGCAAGTACGCGGCGTATGGCATCTCGCGCAGCGGCTCGGATTGGCAAGAGTACTGCGTGATGGACATGACCACGCGCAAGACGCATTCTGACACGCTCAAGTGGATCAAAGTCTCGGGACTTTCGTGGCAAGGCGAGGGCTTTTATTATAGCCGCTACAATGCGCCCGCGAAAGGCGAAGAGCTTTCTTCGAAGAATGAAGATCACAAAGTTTATTTTCACAAAGTCGGCACGCCGCAATCTGCAGACATTTTGGTTTATGAAGATCCGGCGCATCCGCAGCGCTTTCACTTTGTCGGCACCACGGAAGACGAGCGCTTCGCGATTCTTTCGTACTCCGAACGCGGCAAAGGCAAGAAGGGCAACGCGCTCCTTTATCGCGAGGCGAGCGCGACAGCATTCAGCGCCATCATCGACACCATCGGCAACGACAGCTATGGCGTGATTGAAAACGTCGGCGACAAATTTCTCGTGCGCACGGACCGCAACGCGCCGAACGGCAAAGTGGTTTTGATCGATCCGAAAAATCCGAGCGAGAAAAATTGGAAGGAAATTTTGCCGGAGAAGTCCGAGCCGCTGCAAGGTGTGAGCGTGGCGGGCGGCAAACTGTTCGCGACGTATTTGAAAGACGTGGCCACGCGCGCGTATGTGTATAGCCTCGAAGGCAAGTTGGAAAATGAAATCGCGCTGCCTGGGCTTGGTTCCGCGGGCGGCTTCGGCGGCGAGAGTGACGACAAGTTTGTGTTTTACACTTTCACTTCGTTCAATTATGCGCCCACGATTTTTCGCTATGACATTGCCACGAAGAAGAGCACGCTCTTCCGCGCGCCGGAGATTCCGAGTTTCAATCCTGCGGAGTATGTCACCGAGCAGGTTTTTTATAACAGCAAAGACGGCACACGCGTGCCCATGTTTTTGGTTTATAAAAAGGGCTTGAAGAAGAACGGCAACAATCCCACGCTGCTTTATGGCTACGGCGGATTCAACATCACGACTTCGCCGAGTTTTAGCTCGCTGCGCCTCGCGTTGCTGGAGCAAGGTTTTGTTTATGCCTCGGCCAACATTCGCGGCGGCGGCGAATATGGCGAGAAGTGGCACGAGGCCGGCACGAAGTTGAAAAAGCAAAACGTGTTTGATGATTTCATTGCTGCGGCAGAATGGTTGATCGCGAACAAGTATACGTCGAGCGAGAAACTTGCGCTGCAAGGCGGCTCGAATGGTGGCTTGCTCGTGGGCGCAGTGATGAACCAACGCCCAGAGCTGTTCAAAGTCGCGATTCCGCAAGTCGGCGTAATGGACATGCTGCGCTTTCACAAATTCACCATCGGCTGGAATTGGATCGCGGACTACGGTTCGAGCGATAACGAGGCCGAGTTCAAAGCGTTGCACGCTTATTCGCCGATTCACAATTTGCGCGAAGGCGTGAAGTATCCCGCGACGTTGATTACGACCGCGGATCACGATGATCGCGTGGTGCCCGCGCATTCGTTCAAGTACGCCGCAACTTTGCAAGAGAAACATGCGGGCGAGAATCCTGTGCTCATTCGCATCGAAACCAAATCCGGCCACGGCGCAAGCAGCACGGCGAAAGCGATTGAATCGGCCGCGGATATTTTCTCGTTCATCTTTCACAACCTCAACGCCCCGCCGAAACTCAAAGGCAGCGCGGGGAGTTTGTGAGCAATGCAAAAGCTTAAGACAGAAAAATGTTGGGCAGAAAAATAAAGCTTGGATTCGAACGAGTGAAGTTGATCTCGCCCACGAAAGACAGCAGGCATTTTTCGGCCCTCCATCTTTCTGTCTTAGTCTTTTGCTTAAGGTAACTTGATGTCACCTAGGTGGAACTTAACGTTGTAGTACGAGGGAAGGTTCTTACAGTGACATGGAGAGGGAGGTGACGAATGAAGCACGGAAATTCTTTACGAATTGAAGGAGGAACACCATGTTTTCAATCAAACGACCGAGCGCCATTGGCCTCATGTTATTGTGCAGCGCGCTCTTCGCGCAAAATTCCAACACCGGCACTGCGCCCACGAAATGGACGCCCGAAGTGATGATCAAATATCATCGCCTCACCGGCGCAACGATTTCGCCGGAGGGCAAATGGGTCGCGTACACGGTTTCCGAGCCGTTACTCGAAGGCGAGAAGAGCGATTATCGCACGCACATCTTTCTCGCGAGCACGGACGGCAAGATTGATTTTCAATTCACGCAAGGCGAGAAGTCTTGCACCAATCCGCAATGGTCGCCCGACGGGCAATGGCTCGCGTTTCTCTCCTCGCGCGGCGGCGAGAAAACCAATCTCTGGCTCATTCGCGCGCACGGCGGCGAGGCCGAAAAACTCACGGACGTGAAAACCGGCGTGAGTAGCTTCGCGTGGTCGCCCGAGGGCAAGCGCCTCGCCTTCACCATGAACGACGCGCTCTCCGCAGCCGAAGAGAAGGACAACAAAGAGAAGCGCGACATGACCATCGTGGATGAGAATTTCAAATTCGCGCATCTCTATGTCGTGCCCGTGGCGAAGAATGAAAAAGGCGAGCGCACAGTGCAGCGCTTGACCCGTGGCAATTTTCACGTGACGAGTTTCGATTGGTCGCCCGACAATAAAGAACTCGCATTCAGTCATCAAACCACGCCGCGCGTGGACGATTGGGTGACGAGTACGCTTTCGCTCGTGCCTAGTGACAGCGGCGCAGTGCAAGCGCTCTTCAGCAAAACCGTGGCGAGCAATCCGCTCTTCTCGCCCGATGGGCAATGGCTCGCGTTTTCATACGACGGCGGCGACACACGCTGGGCGCGGCGCAACGATATTTACGTGATGCCGCGCAAAGGCGGTGCAGCGCGCAAGCTCGGCGCAACGCACGATGATCAAGCCAACCTCATTGCATGGTCCGCGGATAGCAAAGAAATTTTTTACAGCGAGACCGAACGCACCAGCCCGCGCGTGTTTGCGATGAACCTCAGCGACGGCAAATCACGCGCACTCACCACCGGCGCGGGAAGTTTCGGCGCCGCTTCTTTCACGAAAGATGCAAAACAGTTTGCCGTGATTCATCAAACCTCCGAGCAAGCGCCGCAAGTCTTCGTCTCCGCGACGATGAAATACGCGCCGCTCAAACTCACCAACGTCAATCGCCATCTTCCCAACTTGCCCACGGGCCGCACTGAAGTTCTCACGTGGAAATCAACCGACGGCAAAGAAGTCGAAGGCCTCGTCACCTATCCCGCGAACTATCAGAGCGGAAGAAAGTATCCGCTCGTGCTCAACATTCACGGCGGCCCTGCGGGCGTGTTCACGCAATCCTTCACCGCGGCCTCGGCCATCTATCCTTTGCAAGCCTTCGCGGCCGCGGATTACGTCGTGCTCCGTCCCAATCCGCGCGGCAGCAGCGGCTATGGCGCGGAGTTCCGTCGCGCGAATACCAACGATTGGGGCTTCGGCGATTATGAAGACGACATGACCGGCGTCGATGCGCTCATTGCCAAAGGCCTCGTGCATCCCGATAGTCTCGTTGTGTGCGGCTGGAGCTATGGCGGCTACATGACCTCGTTCATCGTCACGCGCACCAAACGTTTCAAAGCCGCTTCCGTCGGCGCGGGCGTGACCAACTTGATGAGCTTCACCGGCACCGCGGACATTCCCGGTTTTCTGCCGGATTATTTCAACGGCCAACCGTGGGACAACATGGCCGCGTATCAAAAGCACTCCGCCATGTTCAACGTCAAAGGCGTTTCCACTCCCACGCTGATCTTGCACGGCGAAAAAGATTTGCGCGTACCGCTCTCGCAGGGCCAAGAGTTTTACAACGCGCTCAAACAACAAAACTGTCCCGTGCAAATGGTCGTGTATCCGCGCACCCCGCACGGCCCGCAGGAGCCGAAATTTATTTTAGACATCGGCAATCGTTTGCTCGGCTGGTTCGAACAACATCTGCGCGGAAACAACAAAGGCGAAATGGGACCTTCGGAATAGCACCACTTTTTCATGACTTAGCATTGTAAGGGTTCATCTAAAAATAACTTCCCGCGCGATCGTAGTCCCCGCCCCTTGTGGGCGGATGGTGGAACAATGAAATTTTTGAGTTCCATCAACGCCCCGCAGGGGGGCGGGACTACGGCGATTTCGGGAAGTAATTTTCAGACGCGCACTAAGAATCTTCCACAACCCGAACCCCCCCAGTGCCAAACACGAAAAGCTCATCCGCCGAAATTCGCCGAAGTCACCGAGTGTCGCCGAATAAAAGCTTTTTTCGGCGAAGCTCGGTGTCTTCGGCGTCGCTCGGCGGAAAGTTTTTTTTTCGTTGTCATCGCTTTGCGTTCAAGCCATATGAGCTTTTCATGTTTTGTCGCTGCTCCACCGAGGGTTCATCTCCGCTTGTTTATCTTACCTTGTCTTTTCAAGCGAGGTGACTTACAGCGCTTCGCAGATTGGAAAAAGCAAAAGCCTCATGAATCGGAAATCTGTTTTCGCAATGAAGAACACCCCCCTGGCCCCCCTCAAGGGGGGAATTGCTGCATGTGCTCGCAGTAGAAGCAAGCTGCTCATCATCATGCTCACAAGTTTGCTTCTATGCGTTGCATGCATGAGCGGCTGCGACAACACGCCGCAACCTCGCTTCGCGCGCATCGAGGGCAAACAAATTCTCACACCCGAAGGCAAGCCGATTTTGTTGCGCGGCATCAACCTCGGCAATTGGCTCATGCCCGAAGGCTACATGTTCAAGTTTGAAGTCGCGACCGCGCCGTGGCAGATTGAGCAGCTTGTCAAAGAGTTGGTCGGCCCCGCTGAAGCAAACGTATTTTGGAAAAAATTCCGCGCGAACTATATCACGCGCGCGGATATTCGTTACCTCAAACAAATCGGCCTCAACTCGCTGCGTCTGCCGTTCAATTACAAACTGCTCACGCCGGAAGATTATCCGCACGTGTGGCTTGATGAAGGTTTTGCCTTGCTGGACAGCGCGATTGCATGGAGCAAAGCCGAAGGCCTCTACGTCATTCTCGACATGCACGCCGCGCCGTGCGGCCAAACCGGAACGAACATCGACGACAGCGTCGGGCATCCGTGGCTCTTTGAGAGCACAGAGTGCCAAGATCGTTTGGTTGAAATATGGAAACGAATCGCCGCGCGTTATCGTGATGAACCCGCCGTGCTCGGCTATGATTTGCTCAACGAACCGATCCCGCACTTCGAAGGCTATGACCGCTTCAACCCGCAATTGGAGCCACTTTACCAACGCCTCGTAACTGCGATTCGCGCAATCGATCCACACCACATCATCTTCCTCGGCGGAGCGCAGTGGAACTCGAACTTCAAAGTCTTCGGCGCTCCGTTTGACAAGAACCTCGTTTATACTTTTCACAAGTATTGGACCCCGCCGGAGCAATCCCAAATTCAAGAGTATCTCGATTACAGCGCGAAGCACAACGTTCCGCTCTGGCTCGGCGAATCGGGAGAGAACACGGATGAGTGGATCAATACGTTTCGCACGTTGCTCGAAACGCACGACATCGGCTGGTGTTTTTGGCCATATAAAAAGATGGACGCGCCGAGTTGTATTCGTTCGTTTGATAAACCGCCCCATTGGGATGAAATCGTCGCGTATGAAAAAGTGCGCAACCTCGATCCCGAAAAAATCAAACAGCATCGCCCACCCATCGAGCACAGCCGCGCCGCGCTCGCCGCGTTGTTGGAGAGTGTGCGGCTGGAGCGCACACGCGTGAATGCGGGATATGTGGCTGCGCTAGGGTTGAAGTGAAGCGGCGCGGCGCTTGGCGTTAAAATTCCCCCCTTGAGGGGGGCTAGGGGGGTGTCGTTCAGCATCGTGGAGCATTCGAAATTAAACTAAAAGATTGGAGCTTGTGATGATGACTCTGAATATTGTTGCCGCTATCAAGAACACCCCCCGAACCCCCCTCAAGGGGGGAATTGTTCGGTGGAGGTTGCTGAGATTCCAACTCGTTTGCACAACGATTATCTTCATTCATACGTTTTCATTCTCACCCACATACGCCCAAACTTGGGATCTCGTTTGGTCCGATGAGTTTGACGCCGCGGGCATCGATGTTGGCAAATGGGAGTTCATGATCGGCGACGGCTCGGCATACGGCATTCCCGGTTGGGGCAACAATGAGTTGGAGTATTATCGCCGCGAGAACGCGACGATTGAAAACGGCAAGCTCGTCATTACGGCGAAGAAAGAAACCTTCGGCGGCAAGAGCTATACGTCCGCGCGCATGCGCACGCTCACGAAAGGCGATTGGGCCTACGGCCGTTTTGAGATTCGCGCGAAGCTGCCGTTCGGCAAAGGCATTTGGCCCGCGATCTGGATGCTGCCTTCGGACAACGTGTATGGCGGCTGGGCCGCAAGCGGCGAGATCGACATTATGGAACTCGTCGGCCATGAGCCGAATCGCATGCACGGCACATTGCACTTTGGCGGCGCGTGGCCCAATAACACTTCCACCACCGGCTCATATACTTTGCCCGCGGGAAATTTTTCGGATGACTTCCACACGTTTCGCCTCGAATGGCAACCCGGCGAGATGCGTTGGTACATGGACGACCTGCATTTTCAAACGCGCACGCAATGGCATTCAACCGGCGGCCCGTTTCCCGCGCCGTTTAATCAGCGTTTTCATCTTTTGTTGAATCTCGCGGTCGGCGGCAATTGGCCCGGCAGCCCGGATGCAACGACGACGTTCCCGCAGCGCATGGAAGTGGATTACGTGCGCGTGTATCGCGACCGCAGCGTGCGCGTGGACACGCGCGAAGACCGCTTCGTGCCGCAAAGTTATGCGCTCCATCAAAATTTCCCAAATCCGTTTAATCCCACGACAACGCTGCACTATGATTTGCCGCAGGCGGATTCCGTGTCGTTGGAGATTTATGATCTCACCGGCAAGAAGATCGCCACGCTTGTGGAGAAGCAGCAAAGCGCGGGGCAATACGCGCTGCGCTTCGACGCGAGTGCATTGAGCAGCGGCGTGTATATCGCGAGCTTGCGCACGACGCGATTTCAAAAAGAGATTAAGATGTTGTTGCTGCGGTGAAATGATAAAGCTCAATGATGAATAACAAATATATCGTTGTCTAAGCCAGGCGTTCTTACCAACGGAGGAGGAGCAACGTGTCCCATTTCAGCGGTCTCGATTGGTTGGTTGTCGCGTTGTATTTCGTCGTCGTGTTCGTGGTGGCATATCGCACCACGGGCAGCGGCACGAAAACGCGCGAAAGCTCTGCGGAGTATTTTCTCGCGGGCCGCAACACCGGTTGGTTCATCATCGGAGCTTCGCTCTTTGCTTCGAACATAGGCGCGGAGCATCTCGTGGGCTTGGCGGGCACGGGCGCGGCGAGCGGCGTGGCCGTGGGGCAATTCGAAGTGCTCGCGTGTTTCATGCTGCTCATTCTCGGTTGGCTGTTCGTTCCGTTTTATTTGCGCAGCGGCGTCTTTACCATGCCGGAATTTCTCGAGCGACGTTACTCCACCGGCGCGCGTTGGTATCTCGCCATTGTTTCGATCATCAGCTACGTGCTCACGAAAATTTCCGTGACCATTGCCGCGGGCGGCATTGTGTTCGAAGCGCTCATGGGCATTAACTTTTGGACGGGCGCGCTCGTCGTCGTCATCGCCACCGGCATCTACACGGTGTTCGGCGGTTTGCGCGCGGTGCTCTATACCGACATGATGCAAATGTTCGTCCTCATCGGCGGCGCGATTGTCGTCACCGTCGCAGGTTTGATCGAACTCGGCGGCTGGAGCGAATTGCGCGCGAGCCTCGACAGCTCGTTCTTCAACATGTGGCTGCCCATGACCGATCCGAATTTTCCGTGGACCGGCATTCTGCTCGGCGCGCCAATCCTCGGCGTGTGGTATTGGTGTACCGATCAATTCATTGTGCAGCGCGTGCTCGCGGCCACGAATCAAGATCACGCGCGACGCGGCACCATCTTCGGCGGCATGCTCAAACTCCTTCCGCTTTTCCTCTTCGTTATTCCCGGCGTCATTGCGGCCGCGCTGGCGCAAAAAGGTCTGTTGCAATTAGATCAACCCGACAAAGCTTTGCCCACACTCGTCGGCGCGCTCTTGCCCAGCGGCTTGCGTGGCGTAGTCGTCGCCGGCTTGCTCGCCGCGTTGATGAGCTCGCTCTCCTCTGTGTTCAATTCGTGCTCGACGCTCATCACGTGGGACATCTACAAAAAACTAAAACCGCAGGCGAGCGAGAAACAACTCGTGTGGGTCGGCCAAGTTTCAACCGTCATTCTCGTTGGCTTCGGCTTGTTGTGGATTCCGACGATGAAGCTCATCTCCGGACAGTTGTATCAATACTTGCAAAGCGTGCAAGCTTACATCTCTCCGCCGATTGCCGCGGTGTTTCTCATCGGCATTGCGTGGAAACGTGTGAACGCCCGCGGCGCGATGGCGGCGCTCCTCACGGGTTTCGTGTTGGGCATGGGCCGGCTCTTCGCGGAATTGAACAAAGCCTCGCTCTCCGGTTTGATGTACACGTTTGCTGACATCAACTTTTTGCACTTCGCATTGTTCCTGTTTGTGATTTGCACCGCGGTGCTCGTGCTCGTGAGTTTCACCGCGCCCGCGCCTTCGCTTGCAAAACTCGCGGGGCTTACGCATGCCACTGCCGAGCATTTGCCCTCAAGCTTGCCGGCTTCGGAGCCGAAATGGCGGCGTAAAGATTTCATGTTGAGCCTGCTGCTCATCGCGTTGGTAGGAGTGATTTGGATTTATTTTAGAGGATGAAAAGCCTCTCGTTCCCGAATTCTGTTGGGGAGCGCGCGAAACGAAAAGCCTCTCGTTCCCAAACTCCGTTTGGGAACGCGCTTGCCGCAGAAACTCTGTTTCGGCTGCTCAAAATCAAAACGGAGTTTCTCAAACAATTGCGTTCCCAAACGGAGCTTGGGAACGAGCAAATTATGAGGGCACATGGCGACTCTTTTTTTGTTTTGTCGCTGCGCGTTCTTGCGGGTCTTCTCCGCTTGTTTACCGAGGTGGCCTTTGCACGCGAGGTGGCATAAAGCGCTTCGCAGACTGGGAAAAGCAAAAACCCAATTTGAAAACGCAAGCTCGGCGACGGGATGCCATCGCTTTGAAGTCACCCAGCTTTGAAAAGATAAAAGTCAGGTAAACAAGCAACGAAGAACCCTCGGTGAAGCAGCGACGGAACAAAAACAGATCAGCCTCGGAATGACAAGAGAGAAAGCCGCACTTTAGAAACGAAAAACAAAAATGGAGTATGCATGAACCGAAGAGAAGCTTTGCAACATGTTGCCATGCTCATGGGCGGCGCGGTGTCTGCGCCGTTGTTGAACGCGGTGTTGAGCGGCTGCGCGCCCAGTTCGCGGCAAGTGGAAAAGCCGTGGCTACCGCAAACTTTGTCCGCCGAGCAAAATGAATTGGTGACAACGTTGGCCGAGATGATCATTCCCGCGACGGACACGCCCGGCGCAAAGGCCGCGAAAGTGAATGAGTTCATCGATCTCATCCTCACCGAGTGGTATCCTGCCGAAGATCGCGCACGCTTCATGAGCGGCTTGAATGAGCTGGCGACGCGTTTTCAAAATGCAAATGGCAAAAAATTTCTAGACGGAACAACGGAGCAGCAAACCGCATTGCTCACGGCGCTCGACAATGAAGCCCTCGCCGCACGGCAACGCGGCGCGAAAGCGATTCCGTTCTTTGGCATGATGAAAGAACTCACGCTCGTGGGTTATTACACTTCCACCATCGGCATGACGGATGAGTTGGAGTTTCAACCCGCAACCGATCGCTTTGAAGGCTGCATTCCCTTGGGCCGCGTCGGTAAGACGTGGGCGGAGTTGAATTGAGTTGACCTCTCGTTCTTTCTTCTCGTTCCCAAACTCCGTTTGGGAACGCGCTTGCTGTAGAAACTCGTTTTGGCTGTTGCATAAAAGTCGAAACAGAGTTTCTCAAACAATTGCGTTCCCAAACAAAGTTTGGGAACGAGCAGAACAAGCAAAGGTTGATCACATCCATGCGCCGGAAGGCGCCATTACGAACAGATGGAGCACTCCTTATGAACAATTTCAACCTCATCAAAAAACAAACCTACGATGCCATCGTGGTCGGCTCCGGCATTTCCGGCGGATGGGCCGCGAAGGAGTTGACCGAGAAAGGCCTCAAAACGCTCGTGCTCGAACGCGGCCGCATGATCGAGCACGGCAAAGATTATATCACCGAAGACAAAGGCGCTTGGGAGTTTCGCTATCGCGGCATGGGCGAGCGCAAACTCTATGAAGCCGAATATCCCAAGCAGAGCACGTGCTATGCGTTCGGCGAGGCCACGAAACATTTCTTCGTGAATGACAAACAACATCCCTACACGCACGACGCGGACAAACCGTTCACGTGGATTCGCGGCTATCATCTCGGCGGACGCTCGCTCATGTGGGGCCGGCAAAGTTATCGCTGGAGCGATCTCGATTTCGAAGCGAACGGCCGCGACGGCTTCGGCGTGGATTGGCCGATTCGTTATAAAGACCTCGCGCCGTGGTATGATTATGTCGAAGAGTTTGCCGGCATCAGCGGCAACAACGACGGCGTGCCGCATTTGCCTGACGGCAATTTTCTTCCGCCCATGGAAATGAACTGCGTTGAGCTGCATGTTAAAGAGCAAGTTGAAAAACAATATGCCGGACGCAGAATGGTCATCGGGCGTGCCGCGGTGCTCACCGTGCCGCACAAAGGCCGGCAGCGTTGTCACTATTGCGGCCCGTGTCAGCGCGGCTGCTCGAATGGCGCGTATTTTAGCAGCCTCAGCTCAACGTTGCCCGCGGCGCTCGCTACCGGCAATCTCACCATTCGCCCGAACAGCGTGGTGCATAGCGTGATTTATGATGAAGAAAAAGACAAAGCCGTGGGCGTGCGCGTGATCGACGCGATCACACACGAGACGATTGAGGTTCATGCGAAAATTATTTTTCTCTGCGCTTCCACCATTGCCTCCGCGCAAATCATGCTTAATTCCACTTCGTCGCGTTTCCCCAATGGCCTCGCAAATTCGAGCGGCGCGCTCGGACATTATTTGATGGATCATCCCTACGAGGCAGGCGCGACCGCGGAGTTTTATGATTTCGGCGACAAGTATTACTCCGGCAATCGCCCGAACGGCATTTACATTCCACGCTATCAAAATCTCGATGAGAAGACGCAGAACAAAAATTTTCTGCGCGGCTTTGGTTGTCAAGGCGGCGCCACACGCGTGGGCTGGGAGCGCGGCAAGTTCATGCCCGGCTTCGGCGCGGATTTCAAGAATGCGTTGCGGCAACCGGCGCAGTGGCAAATGTGGGTCGGCGGCTGGGGCGAACATTTGCCGCGCTATGAAAATTTTGTGGAGTTGGATCCCAACAACAAAGATGCGTGGGGCATTCCGATTCTCAAGCTGCATTGCAAATGGAGCGAGAACGAAAACAAAATGCGCGAGCACATGCGCGACTCCGTCGCCGAAATGCTCGAAGCCTCGGGCGCGAAAAATGTGCGGCCGTTCCTCAACGAAAATCCGCCCGGCTATTGCATTCACGAGATGGGCACCGCGCGCATGGGCCGCGATCCGAAGACTTCGGTGCTCAACGGTTGGAATCAATGCCATGACGTGAAGAACGTGTTCATCACCGACGGCTCTGCCATGGCTTCCTCGGCGTGTCAAAATCCTTCGCTTACGTACATGGCGCTCACCGCGCGCGCGTGCGATTATGCGGTGAAAGAAATCACGCGCGGGAATCTTTGAGATGGCGTTTGAAAAGTCCCCCCTTGAGGGGGGCCAGGGGGGGTGTTGCTCGATAACATGGCAACATCGAATGTCTTTCTATAAAAAGTTGAGGTCGTTTGAAGAGATACGACTGGATTTTCGATCTCAAAAACACCCCCCTGCCCCCTCAAGGGGAGAATAGTTAGGTGCGCGAACTTTTCAAATGCGCTCTGAGGTAGATTGGCGCTCGACTTGACTAAACTTGAAAAGCGGTACGAGTTGAGTTGTCTGAAGCGGGCGCAGCCCTTTTTCGAAAATAGCTGATCTGTTTTTGTTCCGTCGCTGCTTCACCGAGGGTTCATCGTTGCTTGTTTACCTGACTTTTATCTTTTCAAGCGAGGTGACTTCAAAGCGATGGCATCCTGTTGCCGAGTTTGTGTTTTCAAATCGGGCTTTTGCTTTTCCCAGTCTGCGCAGCGCTTTGAGTCAGCTCGCTTGCAAAGGCCACCTCGGTAAACAAGCGGAGATGAAAAGCAATAACGCGCAGCGACAAAACAAAAAAAAGAGTCGTAACGTAAGGCGACGGCA
Source organism: bacterium (assembly GCA_041918175.1). Classification (GTDB taxonomy): domain Bacteria; phylum Zhuqueibacterota; class Zhuqueibacteria; order Zhuqueibacterales; family Zhuqueibacteraceae; genus JABWAN01. Next base: position 426,044 of record JAYRWE010000094.1, on the reverse strand, counting down.
CATGTTGAAACGCATTACCACTGCGCTGCTCGCGAGCCTGCTCCTCGCATGCTCGCCGAAAAAGCTGCCCGTGCCAGTTGAACCCGAGCCGAGCACCGGCGGCGTGCTGGAACCGAGCACACAGCTTTTTGAATTGCTGCAAAACTCGCCGAATCCGTTTCAAGAATCCACCCTCATTCGTTTTCGTGTGGAGCAAACTTCGGTGGTGATTCTGCGCGTGGAGTTGCGCGGGCAAGGCTTCATCGAATTGCTCAACGAAGCGAAAGCAGGCCCGGCCACGCATTACGTCACTTTCACCGCGCCACCGACGATGCCGAATGGCACCTATCGCTGTGTGATGACGGTCAACGGTCGCTATCAAATAAAGGGGATGACGTTGCAGCGCTGAGGTGTGCTCTTCGAGTTCCTTCTTGTTCCCAAACTCCGTTTGGGAACACACTTGCCAGAGAAACTCTGTTTCTATTTTCGCAAATGTTCAGCCACGGCTGGGCCGTGGCTTTTATTCTTTATTTCAAAATGGCTCTGCTACAGGTTTGGCCGTAGCATTATTTTCGGCGAGCATCCAAGCCGCGTCCATTTGAAACTATGGCCAAGCCATAGTTTGAATACGCGCGCAATTTTAAAAGCAAAGCCACGGCCAAGCCGTGGCTGAACAGTTGGCTTGTTCCCAAACTCCGTTTGGGAACACACTTGTTAGAGAAACTCTGTTTCTCTTTTCGATCAACTTGCTCTCGTGTGTGCATGAACTGGAAACGGAGTTTCAAAAGCAATTGCGTTCCCAAACAGAGTTTGGGAACGAGAGTAATTTGGAAATCCTTTTAAGGATGTCATCCTGTAAGGACCTTCCCTCGTTCTCGGCACGAGCCCCGCTCAAAGGAAGTTTTTTTCAGAATGAGAACAAAATCATTTGGAGAAAATTTTCATGAGGAAAAAATCAAAACCTAAAATTTCATCATCATCACAGAAGCAACAACAGCTTTGGAAATGGCTGGCATTGCTCATCCCGGCTGCGGCCGTGTTGCTTGCCGCAATTATTAGCATCGTGCCATCGCTGCGTGAAGGGGCCAGAACTCCTTCGGCACCGCCCGCGTTTGCACTAGCCAATCCCATCACGCGCCCGGACTCCGGCCTTGTCATCATTGCGCAAAACCGGAGCGCACAACGCGAAGAGCCGCTTAATGTCGAACACGACGGTTTTCTTTTTGCGAATGCAGCTAAACGCCAGCCCATTATTTTTCCTCACGCATGGCGCTTCACTTTGCTCGGTCGTAATTTACCGGACTCGCTTTTGACCGATGGCACGCATCGCGTTCGGGTGGGTTTTGCTGGCGAAGCACTATCTGAATATCTCAAAGTTGGCTTCAGTACACAGCCACCAATTGTGGTGGGTAGAGTGACCCAACTCAAAGGCAGCCCTTATGACCACAGCGTCTATGGCAAAATTATGAGCAAGTTACAATCGCCTGAGGAAACTATGTTCGTGGAAATTGTTATTCGCAGAGAACGCGAACCCGTAGAAATTGAGGTGCCAGTTAAGCGCATCGAACTCAAGGATTTCATCTATTTTGAATTTGATACCACTTTGCGTGGCAACACCAGAGTTTCGTTTCAAGACCCAAAATACCAAAAATCGTTTTTCGGTATTCGTGTTATGGATCAGGCTGGCAATAGTTATTTTCATGAAGAAAGCTACGCAAAGTTTGCAACCTTCAGCGATAAACAGTTTACGAATTTAAATGACGCCGAGTTACAACGCTTGCCCACGGAACTACGGGAGAATGTCACGCTTATATTTCTTCCCATGCTCGAAGTACCCTCTCTCCCTGTACCGAAAGTTTCACCAGCCACTCTGCCTGATACTAGCCAGCCCACCAATCCCTATTTAACAATAGACAAAGTTAATAAAATGATCGTAGGCCAAGGGTTGTTTGATCGCTATCAAAATCCGTCTGGCACAGGTATTAGGCACCAATACAAGACATCGATCGAGAAGGGCGCAAATCTTATCATAGATGAAGCCACGGGACGAATGTGGCAAGAGGGTGGTTCATCCCATCAGATGAACTATAAGGATGCGTTAATCTATGTGGCACAAAAAAATGAAGAGAACTTCGGCGGCTATAGTGATTGGCGTTTGCCGACTTTACTAGAAGCAATGTCGTTGATGGAGTCAAAGCAGCAGCGCGACGTTTTTCTTAATCCGGTTTTTGATCGGATGAAATGGTGGGTTTGGACATCTGATAAGGAGAGTGAGTCGTCGCACTGGATGGTCAACTTCCTCTACGGGTATTGCTACGCTCGGCGAGTGGTTGTGAATGGCTATGTTCGTTTAGTGCGCTAAAGCAAAACGAACCTGCGATTGTTTTTGTAAACTTATAAACAAGAAAGGAAAATACTATGCTCAAACGGACTGCGCCGCGTCCTCTCGCCGGCAATTTGCTGCGCCGAAAAAGCACTTTCGTTCTTTTATTCTTCTGCCTGCTCCTCTCTCTCCTCGCTTGCCAACGCTCCGATCATTGGATGCACGGCGAGGCCGCGAAAAAAGAATGGCGCGTGTATCTCGGCGATGCGGAGAGCACGCATTACTCGCCGCTCACGCAGATCAACAAAGAGAATGTCGCGCAATTGCAAGTCGCGTGGACCTATCGCACCGGCGATTTGCCCGAAGGCGAGTACGGCGAGATTCAAACCAATCCTCTCGTCGTAAACGGCGTGCTCTATGGTTCCACTCCGCGCACAAAAATTTTTGCGCTCAATGCGGGCACAGGCGCGGCGCTGTGGACGTTTGATCCGTTTGTCAATCGCCCCGAAGAAGCGAACACCCAAGGCCGTTTGCGCGGCGTCACGTATTGGCAAAATGATGCCGGCAACGACCAACGCATTCTCTTCACAGCAAGCGCGCACATGTATGCGCTCGAGGCGCGCACGGGCAAGCTCATCACGAGTTTTGGCGACAGCGGTCGAACGCGTTTGGATCAAGGCCTCGAGATTCAGGGCGAAGTGAAGGATGATCTCTTCGTGATTTCCACCACGCCCGGCGCGATTTATAAAGACCTCATCATCATCGGCACGCGCCTTTCCGAAGGCCCGGTCTCCGCGCCCGGACATATTCGCGCGTTCGATGTGCGCACCGGCAAAGTGCGTTGGGTGTTTCGCACGATTCCGCGACCCGGCGAGTTTGGCTATGATACATGGCCGCCGGACGCATGGAAAACCACGGCGGGCGCGGCCAATTCATGGAGCGGCATGAGTGTCGATCACAAACGCGGTCTCGTGTTTATTCCGACGGGCTCGGCGGCGTATGATTTTTACGGCGGCAATCGCAAAGGCGAAAATCTTTTTGCGAATTGTTTGCTCGCGTTGAATGCAGAGACCGGCGCGCGCGTGTGGCATTATCAAACCGTGCATCACGACGTGTGGGATCGCGACCTGCCCGCGCCGCCGAATTTGATTACGGTCGAGCGCGATGGAAAAAGGATCGATGCGGTTGCGCAAGTGACGAAGTCGGGTTTCGTGTTTGTGTTCAATCGCGAGACTGGCGAGCCGCTGTTTCCGATTGAAGAGAAGCCGTATCCTGCTTCGGACTTGGAAGGCGAAGAGACGTGGGCCACGCAACCGTTGCCGCTCAAACCGCCGCCGTTCGCGCGCCAAATTTTTCGAGAAGAAGACGTGACGAACACCTCGCCCGAAGCGCGTGCTGCGGCACTCGCGCGTGTGCGTGAAGTGCGCAGCGCGGGCCAATTCATTCCGCCGAGCAAACAAGGCACGATGATTTTCCCTGGCTTTGATGGCGGCGCCGAATGGGGCGGCGCGGGCATTGATCCGCGCACGAGCATCATGTATGTGAACTCGAACGAGATGCCGTGGATTCTCACGATGATCGACATCGAACTTGCGCGCTCGGAGAATCCGTATGATAGAGGCAGCGTGGTTTATGCGCTCAATTGCGCAAGCTGTCACGGCGGCAAGCGCGAGGGCGATCAACAAAAAATTTATCCGGCATTGACGAATTTGAAGAGCCGCAAATCACGCGAAGAAGTTGTGCATGTCATCACCAAAGGCAAAGGCGCGATGCCTTCGAATGATTTCTTGCGCGACGAAGAGAAGCACAACTTGCTCGCGTTTTTGTTCGAAGATAAAAACGCGCAACCGTTTGATTCGCACAGCCGTCGCGCGAGCACGAACGAAGCGCCGATTGTGCCGTTTGTTTCCACGGGCTATCATCGCTTTTTAGATCACGAAGGCTATCCCGCGATTCAGCCGCCGTGGGGCACGCTCAATGCGATTGATTTGAACAAGGGCGAGATTCTCTGGCAAGTGCCGCTTGGCGAGTTCGAAGCGTTGAAGCAACGCGGCATGCCGTCCACCGGCACGGAAAACTATGGCGGTCCGGTGGTGACGGCGAGCGGCTTGCTCTTCATCGGCGCTTCGAAAGACGCGAAGTTTCGCGCGTTCGATCAAACAAGCGGCAACGTGTTGTGGGAAACGCAATTGCCGTTCGGCGGCTACGCCACGCCGAGCACGTATGAATACGAAGGCAAGCAATACGTCGTCATCGCGTGCGGCGGCGGCAAGATGAACACGCCCGTAGGCGATGCGTACGTCGCGTTTGCGCTGCCGAAGTGAATTGCAGAGCGAAGGTTGAAGAATTAGGAGAGTTTAACTATGGTCGGCACAACCATCTCCCACTATAAAATCCTCGCCAAGCTCGGCGAAGGCGGCATGGGCGTCGTGTACAAAGCCGAGGACACGAAGCTCGAGCGCATCGTTGCGATCAAGTTTCTTCCGCACCACATTGCGGCCAATGTTGAGGAACGCGAGCGCTTCAAAATTGAAGCGAAAGCCGCGGCGGCTTTGAATCATCCGAACATCGCGACGATTTATGCCATCGAGGAAGTCGATAGTGAGATGTTCATTGTGATGGAGTTCATTGAGGGCAAGGAATTGCGGGAGGTCATTGACACCCCCCTGAATCCCCCCTCAAGGGGGGACTTGGCTCGTTCCCCACACCTTGCTCATTCCCCCCTTGAGGGGGGCCAGGGGGGTGTCCTCCCAATTGAAAATTGCCTTTCATATGCCGCGCAAATCGCCGAAGGCCTCAAAGCCGCGCATGCGAAAGGCATCACACACCGCGACATCAAATCGAGCAACATCATGGTCACGGAATCGGGGCAAGTGAAGATCATGGATTTCGGACTCGCGAAGATGGGCGGCGATGTGCATCTTACCAAAACCGGCATGACACTCGGCACCGCGGCGTACATGTCGCCGGAGCAGGCGCGGGGTGAAGTCGTGGATCAGCGCACGGATATTTGGGCGTTCGGCGTGGTGTTGTATGAAATGCTCACGGGACAATTGCCGTTTCGGGGCGTGTATGAAGCGGCGATGATGTATTCGATTTTGAATGAAGACCCGCCGCCGATTTCATCTTTGCGCCATGAGGTGCCGCCGGTGCTCGAAGCCATCGCACACAAAGCGCTCGCGAAAAAAGTGGATGAGCGTTTCCAACACATCGAAGAGGTGTTGGTGGATTTGAAATCTCCCACACGTGCGCCTGCTTCCGAAGCGGCCAAAACGATCACACCCAATCTTCCGAAAAGAAAGCGCGCCTTTCTATATGTCGGCATATCTGCTTTGCTCGTGGCGCTCATTGCCGTTGCGCTTTATTTCATTCCCAAACCCGCCGCGTCCATCGACGCTATTGCCGTGTTGCCACTCACGAATCTCTCCGGCGATCCCAATCAGGAATATTTTGCCGACGGCATGACCGAAGCGCTGATCTCGGTGCTTGGGCAAATTGAAGCTTTGCGGGTGATCTCGCGCACCTCGGTGATGCAGTACAAAGGCGGCACGAAACCGCTGCCGGCGATTGGCCGCGAGTTGAACGTCGACGCCGTGGTGGAAGGGTCGGTGCAGTCTTCCGGCAATCGGGTCAATATCTCGGTGCGATTGATCGCCGCAGAGACGGAGAAGCGCCTCTGGTCGGAAAGTTTCGAGCGGGAGTTGCGCGACGTGTTGACGTTGCAGCGGGAGGTGACGCTGGCGATCGCACGGGAGATCAAAGTCCAAGTCACACCCAATGAGCAGGCGCGTTTGAAACAAACTCAGGAAGTGGACCCCGATGCCTACGAGCTTTACCTGTTGGGCAGAAAATTCCGTGAGAAAGAAACCTCTGAGAGTCTGCAACAGGCCGTGGCATACTTCGAGCAAGCGATTGCGAAAGACCCGAACTTCGCACCGGCTTACGCCGAATTGGTTGTGCCATATTTTTTATTAGAGCTTCGCACCTGGGGCAAGGCAAGGACTGAATCAAAAGCAAGGCAGGCCGCGACGAAGGCTCTGGAGTTGGATAACACGATTGCAGAAGCGCACACGGCATTGGGAATCATCCGAGAGTTCTACGATTGGGACTGGCCGGGAGCGGAGGAAGCACTCCGACGCGCGATTGCGCTAACCCCCAGCAACAGTGAAGCGCACAACGAATATGGTTTTTTCCTGTGCCGAAAGGGAAGGATGGAAACCGGCCTGGCTGAGATGAAACGTGCCTATGCGCTGGACCCACTTTCGGAAGGTGCGAATCATGGGGTTGCCTTTGCATATTACCGAAACCGTCAGTACGACGAGGCCATAAAACATTGCCAGAGGGCGCTGACGTTCTATCCGAACTCCGCTTATTTTCATTACAAGCTTGGACAGGCATATTTGCTCAAGAGAGAGTATGCGAAAGCCGTCAGCGTGTTAGAGTCTGAGGCCGTGGCTTCAATAAGATGGACGAGCGAGCCCTTGGGCTATCTCGGATGCGCTTATGCCTTATCGGGTAACCGGAATAAGGCGCTGGAGCTGCTCGAAAAATTGCAGCAACAACAGAAGCGAGGGAGCGAAGCGACCGTGCCCATAGCCTTTATCTATACCGGCCTGGGAAAAACCGAGAAGGCGTTGACCTGGCTGGAGCAGGCTTACGGGCAACATTCACCTAATCTCATACACGACATATTCGATCCGATTTTTGACTCCCTGCACGCGGAGCCGCGGTTTCAGGCGCTGCTAAAAAAGCTGGGGTTGGAAAGATGATGGGAGAAACTGGTTTGTAGTACGCGATTCACGACGATGCCGCTGCCGTGGGAATGTTTGCGATGCTTTGCGGCGGCGCGACGCAGCTTAACTTCATTCGCTTCTACCAAAACCGAAGAGGTATCCATGAAGTTCCAAGTTCGTGCAACGCTCTTGCTCGTTTTCTTCGTTCTTTATCACACTTTTGCTTTTGCCTTACAAAGCGCCCCTTCCGATTCTATCGCATACAACCCAGCAGTTTTCACCGACTCCAATCGCGCCGAAAGAGTCAAAGCCACGGCAGCGGCGGTCGAAGGCATCTTCAAGAAGTTTTTTGAAGAGCGCCATTTGCCCGGACTCGTTTACGGCGTGGTGCTCGACGGCAGGCTTATCTACTCCGGCGGTTTGGGCTATGCGAACCTGGAGCAGAAGACTCCGGCGCATGCGCAATCGCTCTTTCGCATTGCTTCGATGAGCAAGAGCGTCACTGCGCTCGCCATTTTGCAATTGCGCGATGTGGGCAAACTTCATCTCGACGAACCGGCCTCGAAGTATATTCCGGAGATGAAGAAGCTGCGCTATCTCACCAAAGACGCGCCCGAGATCACGATTCGCGATTTGATGACGCACGGCGCCGGTTTTCCGGAAGACAATCCGTGGGGCGATCGGCAACTCGCGGACTCCGATGACGAGTTGCGGCAACTCATCACGAACGGCCCCTCGTTTTCAAATGTGCCGGGCGTCGCATTCGAATACAGCAATCTCGGGTTCGCGCTGCTCGGGCAAATCGTGCAGAAAGTTTCGGGCATGGAGTTTCAGCAATACACCGTGGTCAACATCTTCAAGCCGCTCGGTATGAACGCTACGGTGTGGGAGTATGAAAAGGCGGAGCAGAAAAAACTCGCGCTCGGCTATAACTGGATTGACGCGGCGCATGTGAACATTCCGCTCGAGCATCACGGCTCATACGGTGCGATGGGTGGCCTCATCACTTCGATTGAAGATTTCACGAAGTACGTGGCTTTGCATCTCGCGGCCTGGCCGCCGCGCAATGAGCAAGAGAGCGGCGTGCTCAAACGCAGCTCATTGCGCGAGATGCATCATCCGTGGCGGCTTGATGCGTTGATGGCGAACTTTCGTTTTCCGAACGGCAGAGCATGTCCCTCCGCGAGCGCGTATGGCTACGGCCTGCGCTGGATGCGTGATTGCGAAGGCCGAACTTATCTCGGGCACAGCGGCGGCTTGCCCGGCTTCGGCAGCAATTGGACGATGCTGCACGATTACGCCCTCGCGGTGATGTCGTTCGATAACATTACCTACGGCGGCACGAGCACGATCAATCTCGCGGTGTTGGATACGATCATCGCGCTGGCGAAACTTCAACCGCGCGCGTTGCCGGTGTCAAACATTCTTGAGCAGAGAAAGAACGAGTTGGTGAAAGTTTTATCCGCATGGAACGGCGCGGAAAGCTCGGGTTTGTTTGCCGAGAATTTTTTCTTGGATAATCGCGTGCAGGATCTTGCGCAACGAACGCGAGAACTTTACGAAGAAGCGGGAGAGATTACGGCAGTCGGCGCGATGATGCCGCTCAATCAATTGCGCGGCACGTTTCATCTCGTGGGCAAAAAGAAAAACCTCGAAATCTTTTTCACGCTCACGCCGGAGAAAATACCGCTGATCCAGCAATTGCGGATGCGGGCGGTTGAGAAAAGCGCGGAGTGAGGAAGAAGAAGTCAAAAAATACTTCGCAATGATTTGCAAAAGGGCGGCGATAAAAGATCTGCAAAATCATCGCCCCGTTCGGCGCGGGCGGTATATCTTCGCAGCTTACGCAAACTAAAAAATCGGGTGATTGCATATGTCAAACGAAAGCCAAATCCTGCTTTACCGCGCGGAAGACGGTAAAACCCAAATTCAGGTCAAGCTGCAAGAAGAGACCGTGTGGCTGACCCAAGCACAGATGGCGGAGTTGTTTCAGAAGGACGTGCGGACGGTTAGCGAGCATATCCAAAATCTCTTTGATGAAGGCGAGCTTGAAAAAGGAGCAACTATCCGGAAATTCCGGATAGTTCAAATGGAAGGAAAACGGAGCGTTACGCGCGAGATTGATTGCTACAATCTCGACGTGATCATCTCGGTCGGCTATCGCGTCAAGTCGCATCGGGGCACGCAGTTTCGTATTTGGGCGACGCAGCGCCTGCGAGAATATATCGTCAAAGGTTTCGTCATGGATGACCAACGCTTAGCAGGTGGCGCGACGAACTACTTTGACGAACTCGTCGAGCGCGTCCGGCGCATTCGCACTTCGGAGCGCAATTTTTATGAAAAGGTGCGAGACATTTTTTCGACCAGCATCGATTATGATCCCAAAACCGACTATGCACAGCAATTCTACGCCACCGTGCAGAACAAATTCCATTACGCGATTCACGGTCACACCGCGGCCGAACTGATCGCGAAGCGCATTGACAGCAGCAAAGAATATATGGGACTCACGAACTGGTCGGGCAAAATCATTACCTCGAAGGAAGCAAAGATCGCCAAGAATTATCTTGAAGAACTTGAGCTAAAACGGCTGGAGCTTTTGGTTGAGCAATTTCTTTCCTTTGCCGAATTGCGAAGCGTCGAGAAAAAGCCAATGTACATGAACGACTGGCTCAAAAAGCTTGATGGATTTCTCATTCTCAACGAAAAAGAGATTCTGCAACACGCGGGCAAAGTGTCGCACCGTGAAATGGAAGCAAAAGTGCGTGCAGAGCTGGAAAAGTATAGCCGAGTGGCAAACACCAAACAGCTCGAAGGGCCGAAGCAACACGAGACGGATTCAAATTATGGTTGTGATTGAATCATGCAAACAAAACGACAAGCTGCTAAGATAGGAGGTAAATGAATTTCATCACCGTTATCGGCTTGATTGCCGCGACGTTGACCACTACAGCATTCGTGCCGCAAGTGGTCAAGAGCATGAAAACGAAATCCGCGAAGGATTTGTCTCTGGGCACGTCCACGATGCTGTGTTGCGGCGTGTTGCTTTGGCTCATTTACGGCATCATGAACCGCGATGTGCCGATCATTCTCAGCAATGCGCTCACTTTGCTCTTGACCACAACGCTGCTGGTTTTGAAAATCAGGCATGGGTGAAAGGGACAAATTACGAGGTGGCCGAAATAGAGGAATTGGGGACAATTCTCTGCAGAGTGAGTTCAATCTCCGCATTAAAACGAGAATGGATTGTTTTGATCTTCGCAGCCAATCTTAGAATCGGTTCATCGTCCAGCATAAACCCGTAGGCATGGATAAAAAAGTGGCGAAACGTGAGGTAGGGGAAAATATCGTCCGCAAGAAATTGCGAAATGATATTCTCGGCAACGGCTAAATTCACGAGGTCCTTATGTGAAGAAGATGATTGTGGAAGGGCAACGTCTTGGGCTTGTAGGATTTGTTTGAGTATATTCTCAAAGCCGGAGTAAACATTGTGGAGAAAGGTACCCGCCGCGGCCAATTCAATGACTGAACTTTCCGGCCGAGTTAATGCGCGCTCCAAATCTTGTAGTGCTCGGGCAACATTTTCTTGCTCGGCTGTGATTTTTTCTCTGAGACTAGCCATAGATTTTTAAGCCATCGCGTAACACCAGACGGTTGAAAAGAGTCGGCTTGGAAAGATCGATCAAGTCCACGGACTTGGGAAGGGCTTTAACGAGATCGGCGTAGAAATCGAAAAACAATGCCGGCGGCACGCCCAATACTCCGAGATCTATATCCTGAGCTTTGGTTTCGTCATACAATGACGAGCCAAAGAGATATACGGCCGAGGCGTTGTAGCGGCGGGCGGCGTTAATGATGAGTTGTTTGTTTGAGGTAGAGAGCACGGTTTGTCCTCACTTAAAGAATTTACAATCATCGCAAAAGTAAGCATGCTCATTCGTGAAAGCAAGTAGGATTCTATGCCCCTCCAAACCGTCATCACCGTCATCTTCGACCTCGGCGGCGTTCTGATTGATTGGAACCCGCGGTATCTCTATCGCAAGCTCATGAAGACCGAAGCCGAGATCGATTACTTTCTCTCGAACATTTGCACGCTCGCGTGGAACGCGCACCAAGACGCGGGCCGCTCGTTTCGTGAAGCTACGGAAGTCTTGCAAGCGCAACACCCCGAGCATGCCGAGATGATTGCTGCATATTATGGCCGCTGGGAAGAAATGCTCGGCGGCGCAATGGAAGAGAGCGTGGAAATTTTTCGGCAAGTGAAACGCGCGGGCTTGCCGGTTTATGCGCTCACCAATTGGTCCGCGGAAAGTTTTGTGCCCACGAAAAAGCGCTATGCTTTTCTGCATGAGTTTGACGGCATCGTCGTGTCCGGCGAGGAGAAAATTGCGAAACCCGATGCCAGGCTCTTTCACATTTTGTTGGAGCGCTTTAAGATTGATGCGACCCGCGCGGTTTATATCGACGACTCGGCCGCAAATATTGCCACGGCGAAAAGCTTGGGATTCGTCACGATTCATTTTCAAAGCGCGGGGCAGATGCGGCGGGAGTTGGTGGAGTTTGGTGTGTTATAAAGCGGGAAACCTTCTCATGCTCGTTCTCAATCTCTGTTTGGGAACGCAGTTGCCGATGAAACTCTGTTTCAAAAAACTCGTTTGGCAACAACGAAACGGAGTTTCGCAAGCAAGCCCATTCCCAAACAGAGTTTGGGAACGAGAAGAAATATAAAAACAGAAAAGAGGCGTCATGAACCTCAAAGCCATTTTTGTTTATGGATTAGAGCTCGCCGCGCTGACCCTCGTCATGTTCATGCTCTTCGCGATTGCTGGGAGTGTGGTAGGCTTGGAGGGCGGAGCGGGCCAAGCGCAAGCGGAACAAGCGAACGGCGCGTTGCTCTTGCTCGTTGTTTGTTTGCTGATCACACTAGTGCTCGCTTATCTTATCTTGCGGTCGCGTTGGCACGGCGTGAAATTGATGGCGACGATGTTCGTCGTTTCTTATGGGGTGATGACCGTGATGGCGCAAATCGAGTCTGCGGTGTTTATCACCAATTTGCCGAGCGGCATGTTGCCAAAACTTTTTGCGATGGGCGCGTTGATCACCGCGCCGTTCGCGATTCTCGCGGTGCTTATTCTTGGCAAACGCAAAGCCGAGTCGAGCAACGAGTATAACGCTCGCTTGCTCATGCCCATGCGCGAATGGTTGTGGAAGCTCGGCGTGCTCATGTTGGCGTATGTGTTTTTGTATTTCACGTTCGGCTATTTCATCGCGTGGCAAAATCCCGTGGTGCGCGAGTATTATGGCGGCGGCGAATTGTTGGGCTTTTTTGCTCACATGAGCGACGTGTTTCGCAACCAAACGTGGCTGGTGCTGTTGCAAATGCTGCGCGGGCTGATGTGGATTGCGCTCGCGTTGCCGGTGGTTCGCATGCTCAAAGGCGCGCGCTGGGAAGCCGCGCTGGCTGTTGCGCTTTTGTTCGCTGTGGTGATGAACGCGCAATTGTTGTTGCCGAATGCGCTTATGCCGGAAGCGGTGCGCATGACGCATTTGGTTGAGACTGCAAGCTCGAATTTTATTTTTGGAGGGATGACGGGATGGGTGCTCGCGCAAGATTAGAGCGACAATGTCAAACTTCTCTTGAAAAAATACTTCAGGCGGTGCGATGCCGTCGCTTTGAAGTCAGCTAGCTTGAAAAGATAAAAGTCAGGTAAACAAGCAAAGATGACACCTCGGTGGAGCAGCGACGGGCCATAAAAAATGGCGAAATGATCTGCTGTGATCGCGTGTGTTGAACGAAGCTCTGCGAAGGAAAGGAAGAAAGATGAAACGCAAGTTGATGATGAGGCCGGGCATGGCAACTGCGCTATTGGCGTTTTTACTCGCGAGTGCTCTGAGCGCACAAATTAAACTACCGGCGATGTTTTCCGACAATATGGTCTTGCAGCGGCAAATTAAAATTCCGGTTTGGGGCACGGCGCCGGCGGGTAGCAAAGTAACGGTGCAGTTGCAGCAACAAACGAAGACCGCGAGGGCAGATGCCGCGGGCAAATGGCGCGTGAATCTTGAGGCGATGCCCGCGGGCGGGCCGCATCAACTCGCAATCATGAGCGCGGACACGATCACGCTCAACAACGTGATGATCGGCGAGGTGTGGCTGTGCTCCGGCCAATCGAACATGGAGATGCCGCTGGTGAGCACTTGGGCGAAGGTGGATAATTTCGAGGCGGAAGTGGCCGCGGCGAATTTTCCCGAGTTGCGTCTGTTCATCGCGAAACGCGCGAAGAGCACGAGGCCGCGGGAGGACGTGGAAAGCGAGGGTTGGAAAATTTGCGACCCCACGAGCGTGAAAGATTTTTCTGCGACGGCATTTTTCTTCGGCAGACATTTGCAGCAGAAGCTCGGCGTGCCCGTGGGTTTGATGCAAAGCGCATGGGGCGGCACCGTGGTGGAGGCGTGGACGAGCGGCGCTTCGTTGAAAACGATGCCCGACATTGCGAGCTTTGTGCATGCGCTCGAAACCACGACGCGCGACAGTATTTTTGATTCGAAGATTTTCGAAATGAAGTTGCAGGAATGGTACGCCGCGCTCGAAGCGAAAGACGCGGCAACGCAAGGGCAGCGCGCATGGTCGAGCGCGGAGTATGATGACTTTGCATGGCCAGTGATGAATCTGCCGCAGAAGTGGGAGCGCGCGGGCTTGCCGAGCTTCGACGGTTTATTGTGGTATCGCAAAACGGTCACGCTGCCGGAGGCATTTGCGGGTCAGTCGTTGACGCTTGAGCTGGGGCCGATTGATGATTACGATTGGACTTTTTTCAACGGTGTGCAAATCGGCACGACGCCTTCGTACAATGCGCTGCGACGTTATCAAGTGCCGCGCGAGTTGGTGCGGCCGGGAAAGAACTTGATCGCGATTCGTGTGCTTGATACCGGCGGCGACGGCGGTTTGTATGGTCGGCCAGAACAGTTGAAGTTGATGAAAGATTCAACGGCGAGCATTGCGCTGGCGGGCGAGTGGCGTTATAAAATGGGATTGCCGTTGCAGGATTTGCCGTTGCCGCCGAGCGCGCCCACGAGTCCGAATCGCCCGACGGTGTTGTACAACGCGATGATTGCGCCGCTTGTGCCCTATGCGTTGCGCGGCGCGATTTGGTATCAAGGCGAGAGCAATGCGGGCCGCGCGTATCAATATCGCGAGCTGTTTCCGCTGCTCATTAAAGATTGGCGCAAGCAATGGCAGCAAGGCGATTTTCCGTTTCTCTTTGTGCAGCTTGCAAATTTTCGCGCGCAGAATGCCGATCCGATTGACGATGATTGGGCCGAGTTGCGCGAGGCGCAGACGATGACGCTCGCGTTGCCGAACACGGGCATGGCGGTGACGATCGACATTGGCGACGCGAACGACATTCATCCGGGCAACAAACAAGACGTGGGCAATCGCCTCGCGCTGAATGCGCGCGCATTGGTTTATGGCGAGAAGATCGCGTACTCCGGGCCGAAATATAAAACGATGAAGATCGAAGGCAATCGCATTCGGCTCTCTTTCGAGCACGCGAGCGAGGGTTTGAAGGCAAAGAACGACGAAGAGCTGCAGGGCTTTGCAATTGCCGGCGCGGATAAAAAATTTGTTTGGGCCAATGCGAAGATCGAAGGCAATACCGTCGTAGTGAGCGCCGCGAGCATCGCGCAGCCGGTTGCGGTGCGTTATGCGTGGTCGATCAATCCGCGGTGCAATCTCTATAACAAAGCCGGCTTGCCCGCGTTGCCGTTTCGCACCGATGCCTGGCCGGAGGTGACGCGCACCGCGCATGTGAAGCGGAGCTATTGATTCGCCGTTTGTAGTAGCGCCTTGACTTTGGAACGCTCGCGCCGTATGTTGCTCGCGAGTTTATGGAGAAAAAATATGGCAATCGCACAAATGGATACGCGGCTTTCCGCCAACAAGCTGTTCAAAACTATCGAGAGCATGCCCCCAACTGAATTGGGAAGATTGTTCGTGCATATTCTCGCCGTGCGCGCACAGCACAAGGCGCCTCGTCTAGCAGCAGCGGAATCACGGCTATTGTTGAGGATCAACAAAGGGCTGCCGGCTGATTTGCGCAAACGTCTCACTCTGCTTTCTTCAAAACGGCGCAGGAATTTACTCAAGGCACAAGAGCACGACGAACTTTTGCGCTTAACCGCTCGGCTGGAGGCGGAAGAAGCCGCAAGAGCCGAAGCCCTTGCGGAGCTGGCGAAACTACGCGGCGTCACCATGACAGCCTTGATGCGAACGCTCGGCATTCGGCGACCGCGATATGTCTAAGAAACGCATCCCCGCGAGTTTGAAACGAGCCACTGCAAACCGAGCGCGAGGATGTTGTGAGTACTGCCGCTGCCAACTCGCCTTTGCGATGCAATCCTTTTCGGTTGAGCACATCATTCCGAGGCACGCTGGCGGCGAAACTTCGCTGGAAAATCTAGCTCTTGCTTGTGAAGGGTGCAATTCGCACAAGCACGCTAAAGTGGAAGCGATTGATCCTGTGAGTGGAAGATTCGTACCTCTATTTCACCCTCGTCTGCAAGAATGGCGTGTGCATTTTTCTTGGAGTATTGATTGTACGCGAATCATTGGCCTCACGCCGAGCGGTAGAGCCACGGTGGAAGCGTTGCATTTGAATCGAGAAGGTGTCGTGAACTTGAGACGCGTGCTATACGCAATGGGAGAGCATCCTTCACCAGAGCTGTGATTCCCTTCATTTCTTCACATGCTCCAACTTCTTTTTAACCCTCCAAGGCTTCCTGATGCGTCGTGCTCATTTATTCTTCGCGCTTCTCCCTCTCGCCCTTGCGTTGCAGTCTCTCGCACGCGACGAAAGGGCGCAAACCATTCATGTGATGAGTTTCAATATCCGCTACAACAATCCCGACGACGGCGAGAACGCGTGGCCCAAACGTAAGGCGCTCGTGAGCAACACGATTCTGTTTCATCAAGCAGATGTGGTCGGCGTGCAAGAAGCATTGCACGGGCAGATGCTCGATCTGCAGCAAGCTTTGCCGGAGTTCAAATGGATAGGCGCGGGCCGCGATGACGGCAAAATCCAAGGCGAATACTCCGCCATCTTTTATCGCCACGCGCGTTTTGAGTTGTTGGAGTCGGGCAACTTCTGGCTCTCGGAAAAGCCGGAGCAGGCCGGAAGCATTGGATGGGACGCGGCGATCACGCGTATGGTCACGTGGGCGAGATTTAAAGACAAACCCAGCGGCAAAATTTTCTTGCACTGCAACACACACTTCGATCACATGGGCCAAAAGGCGCGCGAAGAGAGCGCGAAACTGTTGCGCACGCGCTCCGCAACTTTAGCGCACAATATACCGATCATCATTACCGGCGACTTCAATGCAAATGAAACCTCGTTGGTTTATCAGCGCATGATTGCGCCGCCCGAAAAAGACCAACGCGTGATGAAAAATGCGCGCGCGCTTTCTACGCTGCCGCATGTTGGCCCGATGTGGACGTTTCATGGTTTCGGCACGGCAACCGAGCGTCCGTGGATTGATTATATCTTCGTGAACGAGGGCGTGCGCGTGTTGCGTCATGCCGCGCTGTATGAATACGGCGAAGAGCGTTATCCCTCGGATCACTTGCCGGTGTTCGCGGAGATGACGTTGGAATAAGCACAACTTTGCTTTTGTGCTCTCGGTACTCTTGTCACTCTCGTTCCCAAACGGAGTTTGGGAATGCAATTGCGTTTGAAACTCTGTTTCAAATGCTCCTGTAACGCCACGTACTCTCGTCTGCATGAGTCGCATCGGAAACAGAGTTTCTTCAACAAGTGTGTTCCCAAACGGAGTTTGGGAACAAGAACACAATAAAAAGAACTCCCCAAACTCTCCCATGCAACAACCTCTACTCGTTGCCGCCGCCCTGGAAAAAGAATTTGAAAGCGTCAAAGCTGTTGACCGTCTCTCTTTTGAAGTTCAACCTGGAGAAATCTTTGCGTTGCTCGGGCCGAATGGCGCGGGCAAAACCACGGTCGTGCGCATGCTGTTGCATATTCTTGCTCCCGACCGCGGCACGATTCGCTATTGCCTCAACGGCGCAACGCACGAACAGGCACCCGTCGAACAGATCGGCTATCTGCCGGAGGAGCGCGGACTCTATCGCGAAATTCCGATTGAGAAAACGCTGGCCTATATGGGCGTGCTGCGCGGCATGAAACGCGCGGAGGCCGCGCGCGCCGCAAACGAGTGGTTGGAGCGCCTCGCTTTGCATGAGCGCAGAAAAGAAAATCTCGATCAACTCTCCAAAGGCAACCAGCAGAAAGTGCAGTTCATCGCTGCGATTCTGCATCGCCCCCAGTTTGCGATTCTGGACGAGCCTTTCTCCGGGCTTGATCCCGTGAACCAAGAAACTTTTCTCGAAATTATTCGCGAGTTGCGCGCTGCGGGCATGACGATTCTCTTGAGCGCGCATCAATGGATCTCGTGCAGCGGTTGGCGGATCGCATGCTGCTCGTGCATCGCGGCCGCGCCGTGCTCGCAGGCACGCTCGCACAAGTGCGCGCTGCCTCCGCGACCGGCAAGAAAGTCGTGCTGCAACTCGAAGGCGTGAGCGCGAGCAATCCCCTCGAGCGTTTGGCAATGGTCGAGCATATCGAAGCGCGCGCGGAAGGCGAGTATGCGTTTTCGTTGCGGCCAGGCGCGTCTTTGAACCATTTGCTCACTGCGCTCGCGGCGCGCTTCACCATCAGCGAAGTGCGCTCGGCCGCGCCCTCGTTGCACGAAATTTTTCTGCGCACCGTGAATGATGAAAGCTTGCGGCAAGAATTGGAGGCCCAATCATGAAAACGCATGCGCTCGTGTTTGAAATCGCGCGCTGGGAATTTCAGCGTTGGTTCAAATGGAAGGATCAAATCCTTGCGTTGCTCGTTTCCGC
Source organism: bacterium (assembly GCA_041918175.1). Taxonomy (GTDB): domain Bacteria; phylum Zhuqueibacterota; class Zhuqueibacteria; order Zhuqueibacterales; family Zhuqueibacteraceae; genus JABWAN01. The sequence continues at coordinate 408,091 of JAYRWE010000094.1, read as the reverse complement.
GGCGCTCGCGCTGGTGATTTGGGGCGGCAAGGCTTTGCTTGATAAAGAAGACGCGCCACTGAAGCTCGCCGTGTTGGGCCGGAATTTATTGCCGTTCGAGCTTGTAAGTGATGGCAGGCTCGTTTTGCAAGAAGCGGAGGCGCAAGACGAACAACGGCTGCGCGCGCTTGTGGGCACAGGCGAGCTGGAAGGGCTGCTCATGATTAAGAGCAGCGAGAGCGCGGAGTTGTTCGTTTATAAAGAGCCGTTTTGGAAAAACGAATTGGAAGAGCGCTTGCGCGAGGCGCGCATGCAGATGGTGATTCAACAGCTTCGCATCTCGCCCGAGGAGCTTGCCGAAGCCATGCAGCCCGTCGCACTCAAAGTCACGATTCATGAGCGCGGCCATTCACCCACGAGCACTGCGGAGAAAATCGCCGCAGGCTTGGCCCTCGGATTGATGCTGTTGGGCACTTTCATCGGCGCGGCCTATCAATTCGTCGCGATCACCGGCGAGAAACAATTGCGCGTCACGGAGATGATTGTGTCCGCGGTGTCGCCGCAGCAATGGATCGACGGGAAAATTCTCGGAGTGTCGGCCTATGCGCTCGCGTTCACTTTAACCACCGGCGCCAGCGCTCTGCTGTTCGTGTTCGTCGCGCAAGCATTGGGTTCGAGTTGGACGATTCCGCTCGAAGTGACGCACCCCGCGATTTTGCTCTCTCTTCTCTTGTTGGCGCTCGGAGGCTTTTTATTTTGGAACACGATCTTTGCCGCGGTGTCCGCGACGATCAACGATCCCAACACCTCGGCGCGCGGCTCGTTGCTGCTTCTGCCTTTTGCGCCTGTGGCCTTTGCCGTGTTTGCCTTCAAAAACCCCGACACGCTCGCCATGAAAATTCTTTCGTTCATTCCTTTCACTTCGCCGACCGTGCTGCCTGCGCGTCTCGTGTTAACGGAGGTCGCGTGGTGGGAAGTCGTGCTCGCGCTGCTCGCGCTCGGTGCGAGCACGTGGCTCTTTCGCACCGCAGGCGGAAAAATCTTCCGGCTCGGAATGCTCATGCACGGCAAAGAGCCTAGCTTCAAAGAGATGCTGCGCTGGGTGCGCGAGGCATAATGCACAAAGCAACGAAGCAAAAAAAGGTCTGGCAGCGCTGCCAGACCTTTTTTGTTTTCACTTCATCAACACAAGCCGTCGCGTCGCCACTTCGCGCTTGCCAAAGGGACTTTCGAAGATGACGCGCAGCGTGTATATGCCGCTGCTCACCACTTCGCCGGCATCGTTGGCGCCGTCCCAACGCAAGAGGTGCGTGCCCGCATCGAGAGCAGCATCGTGCAAACGCCGCACTTCCTGCCCGTTCAAATTATAAAGCACTGCGTGCACCCGCCCGGCTTCGGGTAAATCCAAATTCACACGCGTTTCGATATTAAACGGATTCGGATAGTTCTGCGACAGCGCGAAACTTTCGGGAATAACGATCGCGCTTTCATCAACAGAAAAAGTTTTTGCCAAAGCGCTGCTACTGTTCGCGGTGATGGAAAAGTCATCCACCCGCAGCACGCCGTTGGTCGAAGTTCTGTACGCCGCCAATTCATAGTAGAACGCGCTGTTGAGCGTTGCACCGGACAACGCAAACGCTTCGCTGTAGCTCGTCGTCCAATTCGCATTATCCAAGGACGCTTCGAAATAAATCTTCGTATCGTCAAAGCGCAGGCGTAAATACACCGCGCTGTTGATCACGAGATTGCCGGTCACATCGAAGCCGCCAAGTGCGCCGCTTTTCTTCCATTCCACGTACAAACGATACGGCCCGCTCGCTTGCTCGCGATACACATAAAAACGATACCAATTGTTTTGGTTATGAAAGCCGACGGTCGAGCTTAAGCTAAACGTCGGACTCATGCCGAGCGCGCCGTCGTGGTTTGGTTGCGTCACTTGCACCGCGACCGTGGTGTTGCGCGCAACGTAAGCTTGCTTCGTCGTCACCCAGCCGCTTTGCGAGCCGGTGGCTTGCAATTGCAACGCATTGTTGCTCACGGCTGCTTGATTGCCGCTGTTCGTGCCGCGTTGCCATTTGTTCGCATCAAGCGCGGCGCTGTTGAAGTTATCCGCAAGGAGCACATTGCTCGGCGTTGCCGCGAGTGTTTTGAAAGTCAAGCCCGCGCTCACGGCGAGGTTGCCTGCGGCATCGCGCGAGAGCACGCGGAAATGATAGGTCGTGTCGCTCAACAGATTCGTCAGCGCGATCGCATGCGTCGTGCTCAAACTCGAATCGCGCAATGAGAACGCGCCGAAGCTGTTCGTGAGACCGTACTCCACTTGCGCGTCACTTGCTTCGTCGGTTGCCCAGGTGATCGTTGCGGCGTTCGCGGTGATGTTGCTCGGCGTCACATTGCTGATCACGGGCGCTTGCGTGTCTTGCGGCTGCGTTGTGCCTTCGATCACAAAATCATCCATGCGCATCACACCGCGCAGCGCCGTGCGCGAAGCCGCGAGTTCGTAATAAAACTTATTGCTCAAATTGTGGCCGGGCAAACCAAATACTTCGCTATACGTCGTCGTCCATTGTTGCCCGTTCAAACTGGCCTCGAAGTAAATGCGCGCGTCATCCATGCGCAGCCGCAAATACACCGCGCCCGTGAGGGTCAAGTTCCCGGTCACATCGAAGCCGTCTTTCACGCCCGCTTTGAGCCATTCCACATACAAGCGATAATTGCCCGGCGTTTCGCGATACACATAAAACCGATACCAATTCTCTTCGCCGTAGATGCCGCTCGTCGAACTGAGTTTGAATGTCGGCGACATGCCGAGAGCGCCGTCATCATTCGGCTGCGCGATCTTCACCGTGACCGTGGTGTTTTGCGCAACGTATGCCTGTTTTGTTAACACCCAACCGCTCTGCACGCTTTGCGAACGCAATTCGAGTTCGCTATTCACGACCGCGGATTGATTCTCGCTGTTCGTGCCGCGTTGCCATTTGTTGAGGTCGAGCGTTGCCGCGTTGAAATCGTCCGCGAAGAGCGGCGGCGTCGGCAGCGTGGTGAAAGTGAAATCTTCGCTCATGCCGAGCACGCCGCTCGCCTCGCGCGAACGCACGCGAGAATGATACAGTGTGTTCGGCGCGAGATTCGTCAGCGTGATTTGATGCGCGAGCGTTTTCGCCGTGTCGAGCGCGGAGAACGAGCCGTAGCTCGTGCTCACGCCATACTCCACTTGCGCATCGGCGAGTTTATCGGTTTGCCACGTGATCGTTGCCGTTGTGCTCGTGAGGTTGCTTGCTTGTACTTGTGAAATCACCGGCGGCGCAACCGGCGGCACGACGTAGAGATACGCGGCATAGCCGGAGTCCGGCGGGTTCAATGTGAACGTCGCGCTTGCCGCCGCGGAAAACGTCGCGCCCCAATTACCCGTGCGCGTGTCAAACCATTGTCCGTTGATGATACCGTTCGCTTCCGCGAGATTGACCGTGAACGGGCCGCGCGCTTCGGCATACGCGACGTATTCGACATTGGGTTGGCCCGCAAGAAAGCGAATATTACTGAACACGTCGAAGCGCGTGAAGCGTTGCCACGCAATCGCGCGGCCGTAATTGCCAGTCCAAAAATTTTTGAGAATGGTCATGAATGCCGCACCCGGGGAATACAACTCCGCTTGCGTCATCACGGCGTTGAAATGAAACGTGGTTGTGTCGCCATACACGCCGAAGCCGCCGCGCATCACGATTTGCCACGCATCTTGCCGCACGGCTTCCGCGCTTTGATCGCCTTCATAGCCGTACTCCGAATTGATCACCGGCTTGCTGTACTTGCGATCGACGGTCACTTGCCGGCTGTGAAAGACTTGTTGATAGATCGTCGTGTGCCATGCGGCATTGCCGAAATCATCCGCACTGGTGTGTGTCGTGTGAATCGTGACGGGATGATCATAAACATCATGGCTCACGACCAAGTCGCCAATGCGTGTATATCCGCCAATCGGCGCGGCCTCTTCATATTCGCCCGCAGTGATCCAAAACACATTATACGCTGCGTAGCGATTGATCACGTAGCGCACGAAGCGATCCACCTGCGTCGTGGTTTCAAAGTTCAACCAACCGCCGTTGCCCCACGCGAACATCAAACCGACCACCAAACCTTTTGCGTTCATGTAAGCCACGCGTTGATCCAATGCGCGGAAGAACGCGGGATTCAAACTATCAACATCGCTGCTGCGGAAAATGAAACCGCCTTCATTGCCTTCGTTGCCTTTGGGATAAACATTATAAATGAGGCCATGCACATAGTTGAAGCCCTGGGCCGCGCGCGCATCAACATAGGTTTGAAACTCCGTGGGCCACGTGATCGCGTCAGTGGCAAAACTCCATTGCGTATCGCCGAGCAAAAAGAGCGGTGTGCTATCCGCATGCGCAAACGTGTAGGGATAAGCCTTCGACTCACGCACGTGGCCGCGCATGGAAACATGCGGTGCGGCGAGCGTGCCCGCGCACGTAAACGCGCCGCTCTTGTTGTTCAAACCCGCGTCGCTCGAAGATGATTGCCACGACCAATCGCCCAACTTGTGCGGCGCAAAACGTACGCGATACAAATCGCCGCCTTCCCAAAAACCTTGCACCGTCAGCGCAGTGCCGAGCGCTGCGCCGCTCGTGCCTTGAAACGTGACATTCACGCTCGGGCCGAGCACATAATTGTTCGCGGTGAGTTGTTGCGAACGCAAGGTGAATTCATAGATGCCGTGCAACGCCACGGTGGGCAAAGGCACAGGCCTCGTCGTAAACGTGCTGTCGCTCGAAATCGCAAGATTGCCGGCGCGATCGCGTGACTGCACGCGGAAATGATATGTCGTGTTCGCGCTCAAGCCCGCGAGCGTAACGCTGTGCGCGGTCACTTGCGTGGTGTCGAGCGTTGACAAGAGACCATAGCTCGTGGTCACGCCATACTCCACTTGCGAGTCCGCGGGTTTATTTGTGCTCCATGTGATTTTCACCGACTCGTGCGTCAGCTCGTTGCTCGTTATGTTCGTGATGATCGGCGTGGGCGGCGCGAGTAAAGTCGTGAGCGTAAAATTCGCCGAGGCGGTTTCGAGGCTCGCCCCACTTTGCGCGCGCGCGCGATATTGATACGTGCGCCCCGGCGCGAGATGATTGAGCGTGATCGTATGCGCGCTCACGAGCGGCCCGTTGCTCGTGCGGTTTTCATACTCCGTGTCGCGATACGCTTTCTGCCACGTTTGCGCCATCACTTGATAGCCCGCGTCATTCGGATGCACATGGTCGCTCATCCATTCTGTGGCCCAATTCGAATTCGCGAGAAACGCGGCGCTGTTATCCACCAAAAAGATTTTAGCACCTTGCTGCGTGCGTTCACTCACGACTTCGGGCAAACTCGCATTCACGTTGAGCGTCACGCTCTGCTTGTCGTCGCGTCGCGGAATGAGCGTCGAGAGATAAATTTTTGTTTGGGGATGAAAAGCCAAGATCGTATCGACAAGCGCTGCGATCTCGTTCGTCACTGTGCCGTAATGATCGCCAATGCTCACGTCATTCGTGCCGATATGCAAGAGCACGGCCTCGGGTTGTGATTGCCGCAGATAATTCGACAACTCCGCGAGAAGGTCGTTGGCATAGGCGCCAGCGTGACCTTCGTGATCTTTATCAAACAGGCCTTCGCCAAATTGCATGCTGCCCACAAAATCAAAGCGGCTGCCAAAGTCCGTGAGCATTGCATACATGCCGGAGCGATAGCCCGCGTCATTCGTGCTGCCCGTGCCTTCGGTGATGCTGTCGCCGAGCGGCATGAGGCGCGTGGTGTCGTGCGCGGTCGTGTCGAACTCCACGCTGCCATACGAATTATAATTCGTGGTGAAAGTAATTTGCGCGCTCGTGTCCGTAATGTTTTGCGCGAGCACATTGCCGATCACCGGCGCGCCGGGAGGCGGCAATGTCGTGAACGTGAAATTCGAAGAGAGCGCGAGATTGCCCGCGGCATCGCGCGAATGTACGCGATAATGATAGAGCGTGTTTTCCGCCAAACCGCCGAGCGTCAGTGCATGCGCAACGACGCGATTGGTGTCGAGCGCAGAAACGCTGCCATAGCTCGTGCTCAAACCATATTCGATCTGCGAGGTGCTCGCTTCGTTCGTGCTCCACGCAATCGTCGCGGATTCAAACGTCACGTTGTTCGCAGCCACATTGGTGATGACGGGCTTGCTCGTGTCTTGCAAGGTGATGATAAGTTCGGGCTGAAAATTTGTGGACTCACGCGCGTCCAACGACACTTCGCCCGTCGTCGTGCCGAGCAAAGCAAAATTAAATGTGCCGTTGCTCGTCACGAAAGGCTTAAGCGTGGCTTCGCGCCATTGATTCACAGCGAATGCGCTCATCGTGCCGAGCGTGTCGCCATATTGCGTCGGCTTCGTGAGCCACGTGACAGTGTTTTCGCTCCAACTGCCGAGCAAGGCGCGCAGCGTGGCGTTGCTCGTTCCGGCTTGGCGCGTGCGCAGGCGTAGCTTGGTTTGTTTGATCGGAGCATTCAAGCCCGCGACTTGAAAACGCAAATAGCTTTCATGATTCGAACTCACGAGCAAATTCGTCCAACCAAAGTTGGCGCGATCGCGCGTGGTGCCGTGTACGCCGCCGCGCTCGACGAACGTGTCCGCAATCGGCTTGAAGAGAAATACTTCCCCGGCCTTTGTCGTGAATGTGCCGCTGCTCGAGCTCGTCGTGTTGCCCGCAGCATCTTGCGCCACGATGCGATAATGATACGTTTGGTTTAAATTCAAACTCGCAAGCGTGGCTTCATGCGTTTGTGTTGGCGGACCGAGCACGGGCGTGCGTTGACCATAGCTCGCGGTCAAGCCGTACTCCACGTAGCACGTCGTCGCTTCGTTCGTTGCCCACGTGAGCCGCGCCGCATTCGCATATAACTCGGAAGCAATGAGGTTGCTGATTGCGGGCGCAATCGCGTCGCTCGCCACGGTTTCGGTCACGAGCAAGTTTTCATAAATCGGCCCGACCAGGCCGGGATATTGATTGTTGTTGAAGTTGGTGACGAAGTCGCCGCTCACCGTGAAGTCGCGGCCGATGTAGAGATAGCGCACTTGCAGACTCGCTGAATGCGTGTGCGTGGCTTGCAATACGCCGTCGAGGAAGTATTGCAATTGATTGCCGTTCCACACCATGCGCACGCGATAGGTTTTCGTTTGATCAAAATCTTCTTTGATAATCGTGTTCTTCTCTTCGTTTTCGTTATACGTCCACGAGAGCAGCTTCACGCCGGGCGAATAGCTTGTGCCCGCATGCAGATCCCAAACGGTCTCGACGTTTTCCTGCGGATGATGATTGCCCCACGGCGAACGGAACATGCTCAAGAAGTGATGGCGGTTGTGACTGTTCTGCACGGTCGGGCGAAAATTGCTCAACTCGATTTCGAGCGCGCCGCTTTCGACATACGTGCCCAAATCATACACGAGCATATCGTTGGGCGTGGTCACGCGCCAGCCGCCGCTGTTTTCAAATTGCCCGCCGGTGCGAGCGCCGAGCGTATTTCCGTTGAGGGAATCGTTGATGATCGTTCGCGTAATCGTTCCGCCGGTGACGGGGCTGGTTTGAAAAGTGAAATCGCTGCCGAGCGCAAGATTGCCCGCAGCATCTTTGGAACGCACGCGATAATGATATGTCGTGTTCGCCGTGAGGCCAGTGAGCGCAACGCTGTGCCCGGTCACGAGCGCGGGATTGAGCGTGGAGAGCGCGCCATAGCTTGTGGTCGCGCCATACTCCACTTGCGTGTCGCTCGCTTCGTTCGTGCTCCACGTGATGGTTGCGGAGGAAGTCGTAATACCGCTGCTCACGACATTGCTAATGACGGGCGCTTGGGTGTCAACTGGCGCGCCGGGGCCGACGATGGAGAAATCATCAACGATCAGCACGCCTTTGCTCGGCGTGCGCGAAGCGGCAAGCTCATAATAAAACTTCGAATCCAAAGTATTACCCGGCAAGCCAAACGTCTCGCTATGTTTCGTGCTCCAATTCACATTGTCGAGCGAGGCTTCAAAGTAAATTTTCGTTTCATCAAAACGGAGCCGGAGATAGACTGCGCTGGTGATGATCATATTGCCGGTCACATCAAAGCCGTCGGGGACGCCGCTTTTTTTCCATTCGACATACAAACGATAATTTGTGCCGCCTTCGCGGAACACATAAAAACGATACCATTTCGCTTCGTTGTAAATTCCGTCACTCGCGCCAGCTTGATAAGTCGGCGACATGCCGAGCGCGCCGTCGTCGTTGGCTTGCGTGATTTTGACGCTCACCGTGGTGTTGCGCGCGGCGTAGCTTTGCTTCGTCACAACCCAGCCGGATTGCGTGCTGTTGGAGCGCAACTCAAGCGCATTGTTCGCTACCACGGTTTGATTGCCGCTGTTCGTGCCTTTGTGCCAATTGCCTGGGTTGAGCGTGGTGCTGTTGAAATTATCGGAGAGAATAACGCCCGTGCCGCCGCTGTTCGCGAGCGTCGAGAAAGTGAAGTTGTTGCTCACCGCGAGATTGCCTGCCGCATCTTTCGAGCGCACGCGATAATGATATGTGGTGCTCGCATTCAAGCCCGTAAGCGCAACGCTGTGTGCCGTGACGAGCACTGTGTTGAGCGTCGAGAGCGAGCCATAGTTCGTGCTCGCGCCATACTCCACTTGCGTGTCGCTCGCTTCATTCGTGCTCCACGTAATCGTCGCGCTGTTGTTGGTTAGATTAGAAGCCGCAACGTTTGTAATGATCGGCGCCGTGTTGTCGCCGGAAGAATGGCTGCCTTCTACAATGGTGAGCGCTTGATTTGCGGCTACGTTCGTCAATACGTCGCGCGTGCCTGAGGGCCAAATCACTTCCACACGCGCGGCGGTGTTGTTGTTCGCCAAACCGAAATGCAAAGTCAAATCGCCGCCGCCGGAAACCATGGCATAGCCCGCGAGCAATTGCTGCGTTTGCATGTTGCCGCCCGCGGTTACGAGCACGCGCGCGCCAATGCCGTTGCGATTGCTGCTCACACCGCGCAGTGTAAACTTGAGCCACTTGTTGCTCGTGGCGGTTGTATTGCGCAAGAGATTGCTATTCTGCCCGGAATTGCTGAAGAAAATGTCGAGCAACCCGTCGCTATCATAATCCAACACTGCGCTGCCATAACCGCGGCTCGCATTATCCGCGCCCGAAGCGCTCGATTGATCCGTGAATGTGCCGTTGCCGTTGTTGCGATACAAACGATTCGCGCCGAAGTTGGTGACATAGAGATCGAGCCAACCGTCGTTGTCAAAATCCGCGAACGTGCAACCGAGGCTGCGGCTCGCATCGGCGACGCCGGCTTGCGCTGCCACTTCGCTAAATATGCCGTCGTCGTTGCGATACAATCGGTTCGGACCGCGATCATCACACATGTATAAATCGAGATCGCCGTCGTTGTCGTAATCGCCCACGGCAATGCCCTGTGCATGCGGCGCGGGATCGGAGAGATTACGGCTCGCGCTCTCTTCTTCAAACTCTCCGTTGCCGTTATTGACAAATAGACGATTGGGATAGCCCGTGCCGCGTCCCACAAAAATATCGAGATCGTTGTCGAGATCGAAATCGAAGAACACGGCTTGCACGCTTTGTTGGGAACCTTCTAAACCGACGCTTGAAGAGACTTCGTCGAAAGTGTGATTGCTGTTTTGACGATAAAGCTTGAAAGCTTGATCAAAGCTGCATAGAAAAAGGTCGAGGTTGCCGTCGCCGTCGTAATCGCCCCATGACACGCCCTGGCCTTGCAGACCGTAGTCCGACAAGCCCGCGCCATTCGTTGCATCGGAAAACGTGCCGTTGCCGTTGTTGCGATATAAAATTTTATTCGCGCTCGCCGCGGTGGCAATGTAGAGATCGAGATCGCCGTCGTTGTCATAATCGGCCGCGGCGACGCCGCGATCCTCGAGTGCGGTGGTTTGTGCGACGTTGGCGGAAGCGGCGGCATCGTCAAACGTGCCGTTGCCGTTGTTGAGAAAGAGCGCATTGAGCGCGGTGTAATTGACGACGTAGATATCCGGCAAGCCGTCGTTATTGAAATCGCCCGCGGCCACGCCATGACCATAACCGTTAATATCGTTCGGCGTGGAAACGCGCGCGGCAGAGGTCACGTCTTGAAAGCGCAACGTTTGAGCGGAAACAGAGCAATGGAGCAAAATGAGGGAAAAGCAAGCGAGCAAAAAAAAGTTTTGCCGCGAAGGTTGCGAAGCAAGCAACATGCAATATCCTTTCGGTGCGCGCAAGGCGCGTTCATGTTGAAGCCCGACCTTCCGTGTCGAAGCGGAAACGGAAATTTGACGTTGAGAATGAAAGTGTGAGGTGGAATCAGCGGAACGGCAATGTGATGCGCAATCCCCGGAAAAATGCTTGCGCCGCCTTGCGCAGATGAGCATGCTGCACAGGAGGCAACGACAATTTTTGATTGTCGCTATTGCGTTCAGCCTGGAGGAAAAAAGAGCAGCAGATGTGAGAGTATTACCCACGCGCGCGTGCTGGCGCAGAAGTGGTGCGATAAAAAAAGTGGCGCTTAATCGGCGACCATCGTGGCGGGTTGCGCTTGCCAAGCGACGTGCGCGCCGAGGAAAATTTCACCCGAGTCCAACACTTCCGCGAACACGCCGCCGCCCCAGTTGCGGCGCATCGCTTCTTGCAAGCCTGGGCAGGCAGCTTCCATTTGTTCGCAGGGGCGCGTCTCGCCGTGAATGAGCAACCGGCAAACGCCAATGACTAAAACGCGGCCTCGACTGTGGCTCAAGTCAATGCCGCGGAGCATGAGATTCGCGCGGCGCGTTTGTGGCGGAAGGTGCGCGCCGAGTTCGTGCAGCAACTCTTGCCAACGCTCTTGCGCAATGATGGTCACTTGCCGTTTGCCGCCTTGATTCGCGTTATTCAAAAGGCCGCGCCCCGCGACAAGTTGGGCGCGCTCCTGGGCATCCATCGGCGCGCCTTTGCCGCGCTTGAGCCATATTGCTTCAAGTTTGCCTGACATGGGGTTCTCGTTGCTTGTTGAGCATTACATTGCTTGCGCGCAAGGAGCAAGGGCAGTGTTGAAACTGAAACGATGCGTGGTGCTTACGATATTTTTGTCTGAGTGCGCCGCGCGAGCTCCATGCCGGTGCACACGGTAGCGCCGAACAGCAGAGCTTCCAGCGCGCTGATGATCATGAGCGTGGTGCGCCCCAGCGGCGCTTCGCCAAACCACACTGAGAGCGATTCGATTTGCAATTGCGAGCTACTAAACGAATCCGTAACTATCGCCAAACTGCCGGTGAAGAGATTGCCGTCGAGCAGAGAAACCACAATGCTCGCGCACAACGCACCGCACGCGGCCATGAGCACGCGTTGCCACGCGCACGAGGTCGCCTTGAGGCTTTCGAGCAGACGCACGCCCAACGCGAACCCCGCGCCAATGAGTGCGCCTTCGAGCGCGCCCGTCAAATTGTGCAGCTCGCGGCCAAAGAGTGCGTTGTAAATATCGCCGCTCAACCAATTCGCCAACCCGCCAATGAACGCGCCGCCGCACGCCGCGCCGAGCACCGCCCACCAGCGGCTATGTCGAAACGTGACGCGATCAACCAGCAACATGCCGAAGCTCACGCCCATGCCGCCGAAGCCGCTCACGATCACTGCAAGGCACACGAGCACGATGACGATCGATACGCCTTGCAAGATTGTGGTCTGCCGTATCCAAGCGAGGCTCATGCCGAGCAACATGCCGCCAATCGCGCCGCCGGCTACTGCGCCGAGCATGCCGCCCACACCTTGCCGCATGATTTCTTCGCGATGCCGATGCCAGCGGAGCAAAAGCAGTTGCAGCAAAATTAAGCCGCGCAAGGCGAGCGGATGCTGTGCGAGACGAACGAGCTTGGCCTCGTGATCGCGAATGAAAGCGAGACTCACGCTTTGGCGCAACCAGCTCAGCTTTTCCTCGGCGCGGGGTGAAGTAAGCGTGCGCTCCACAGTCGCGGGTGAAATCTCAGACAATGCCAACGCGGCTTTGCGGCGCACGACATATTCGCGATCCCACAATGCCAGCTCCCGCAACATGTGTTGCGCCGAATCGGTTTGCAATAAGCCGCACGCTTCAATCACGCGCAAACGCACTTGTGTTTCCGAACTCGCGCCCGCCGCAAGTGTGAGGGCTGCTGCCGAGGGTGCGGCCTGCACGAGCCAGGCCGGCACGGCTTGCGCGCGATTGAGCACGCTCGTGAGCAACACATCCGCTTCTTCGCCGCTCAAACCGAGTTGCGTGCCGAACGGCATTAACAGCCGCAGCGCATCATGATCCAAAAGCAATTGATGCTCACGATAATTTTCCAAGGCGCGTTCGAGCACGCCGCGCGCGCGTTTGAGTGCATAAGCCTCTGCCGTGAGCCAGCGCGAAATTTCGGGCAGCAAAAAATCATGCGCCAGCTCCAGCCAACCTTCGCCGCCATGATTGCGGAAGCGTACGATGCGCGCACGCGCCAACTCTTCCAATAAATGTTTGAGGCGTTCCGTGCTCTGTTGCGTCTGCCTAGCCACACGCGCGAGCACTTCCGCAACGCGCAGCACCAACCGTTGCGCTTCGGCGGAGATGAGGGCTGTCAAAAGCTCTTTGGCTAGATTTAGATCTTCCGTGTTGAAGCGCTGCAATACGCGTTCGAGATAGTTGGTCAGAATCTGCGCGGCGGTGCCCAGTTTTTCATAAGCCGCCAGCGACACAAAACCTGCGCGCTCGCGCGCATCATAAAGCCGGTCACAAACGATTTGCAGTTGCGGCGGATCCACGCTTTCGCCGTCGCGCAAATCTGCGAGAATTTTCTCCACGAGCGCCGGCTCCCACATGCAGCCTGCGGCTTTCGCGGGTTCAATAATCGCGCGACCGGCTTGCTCCAGGCTGAGGCGTTTGAGGCGATATTCATGATGAAAAATTTCCGGCAGCGCGGTTTTAAGCTGGCTCATTTCGGCGAGCAGGTCTTCGCGAATCGCAAAGACGAAATGCACGGGCAAATTTTCATGCGCATAAAGCTCGGCCAGCGCGCGGATAAAATCGCGCCGGGGCGTTTCATCCAGCAAGAAGAAAAGCTCTTCGAATTGATCCAATAAAAAGATCACCGAGCGCGCCCCCTTTTTTTCTTCCAGCCGCAAAATCAGCGCAGCCAGTTCTTGGTCCAAATTCGAAGCCGGAGTCGTCGCGGCCTGTAGCGCTTGTCGCATCTGCGCCAAAGGCGGCGCAAAACAGCGGAGCACGAACACCTCGTGCCCATGGGCTTTCAACTTGGGCATCAATCCCGCGCGCAAGAGCGAACTTTTGCCCGCGCCGGAGCGCCCATGCAAAATAAAAGAACGATGCGTGAGAATTTGCGAAGTGATGATCTCGACTTCCGCCTCGCGGCCAAAGAACAGCGCGGCGTCCTGCTCGGTATAGTAGTCGAGAAATTTGTACGGGCGAGAGGAGAGCGGAGCCGGAGGGAGGTAAGTCGCCGCCAAAGTGGAAGTCTCGCCGTTCAACGCTATGACCGAGCCGATGAACATATAGCCATGCTTGGGCACGGTTTTGATGAAACGCGGGTTTCCCACCTCGTCATGCAAAAGCTTGCGAATGTCTTTGATACATTGCGTGAGCGCCGCATCGGTTACAATAACGCCTTCCCACACTTCCTCAAAAATTTTCTGCTTCTCCACCAACCGGCCTTGCTCGCGCACGAGCAAGTGCAATACGTCGAAATACTTTGTGTTGAGCGCAAGCGTCTCGTTGCCTCGGCGCAGCTCGCGATTGCGAACATCTAAATGATAATCTTCGAACCGATAGCCGCGGATTTCAGAATTGTGCATGCTCAGGCCGTGATTGCTCATAAATATCTCAGATCGCGCTCATGTATCTCCAAGCGCTTTAGTTTATATTGGTTCACGCAAAACGCGGTGAGCATAAAGAATCAGCCGTGCAGATGCAAGAATTTTATTGTGGAGATCATCGCATGAACGTTAAAAATCCGAGTCTCGCGCGACTCCTGGCTTTGGGGTTCGGCGCCGGCGTTGTCATAGCCGCGATAGATAATTTCGCTTTCGGAGGAGAAATCAGCCCAATCGCAATTGTGGCATTGCTCCTTCTGCTTAATGGCACGGCCGGAGCAACATGGGGTTGGCGCGGCGGACTGTTGGCAATTCCCGCGTGGCTCTGTATACCCTCGGCGCATCTGATCAAGCAAGGGCTTGGCCTGCCCGATACACTGCATCCCAATACCTTCACCTCGATCTTGTTGCTGGCGCTGTTCACGTTCCTCGTATCAACCATTGGCATTGCACTGGGCGTGTTACTGCGCAGAATGGGAAAGCCTGCTTAGGGGTCATCTAAAAATAACTTCCCGCGCCATCGTAGTCCCCGCCCCCTTGTGGGCGGATGGTGGAACAATGAAATTTCTGTGTTCCATCAACGCCCCACAAGGGGGCGGGGACTACGGCGATTTCGGGAAGTAATTTTCAGACGCGCACTTAGTTCGACGATCACATTATCCCACATTCCACAAGACAAAAAAATAATTCGGACGATATGCTGCAAAATTAAAACACAAGGTGAACTGCAATGACGAACAACACAGCACAACTCAAAACCAACAGCGGCTTGCATGTCGCGATCATTATGGATGGCAATGGGCGCTGGGCCAATGCCATGGGCCGGCCGCGTTTCTCGGGCCATCGCGCCGGCGCGGAAGTGGTGCGCGAGGTTTTGGAAGCCTGCCCCAACTTGGGCATCAAGACGTTGACGCTCTATGCGTTCTCTTCGGATAATTGGAAACGGCCCGCGCGCGAAGTGGGCGGGCTTATGCAGTTGTTTCAATACTACATTCGCGGCGAGACCGCGCGCTGCATTGAAAACGGTGTGCGCGTGAGCGTGATTGGCCGCCGCGATCGCTTGCCGGAAGTTTTGCAAGAGGCGGTTGCGAAGTTTGAAGCGGACACCGCGGCCGGCCGCACCGTGCATTTGCGCCTCGCCGTGGATTATTCGAGTCGCGATGCGATTCTCACCGCGGCGCAGCATTGCCAAAAGCACGGCGAGATTTCGCGCGAGAGTCTGTCGCGCGCGCTTTCGGAAATTTATCATCCGAGTATCCTCGCGCCCGACGTCGATCTATTGATTCGCACCGGCGGCGAGCAGCGCTTGAGTGATTTTATGTTGTGGGAATGTGCGTATGCCGAGCTGTATTTCACGCAGCGCAAATGGCCGGAGTTTACCGCCAAAGATTTGGAAAATGCCGTGCTCGAATTTCAACATCGCGAGCGCCGTTTCGGCAGTGTAGTGCGCGGCAAGCCGTTGCATGAGGTGATGGCAAAAGCGGCGTGAAATTTTTATTCGTTCAGCCACGGCTCGACCGTGGCTTTTTTTATGAAAAACTCTTCTCGAAATTTTTCTCTTATGACAGTCTTTCAACGCGTGAATCGCGAATGGCTCATCAATCTTGCGGGCGGGCGGGCGTTGCTGCTGGAACTTGCGCATCCGCTTGTGGCCGCGGGCGTGGCAGAGCATAGCAACTTCGAGCAAGCTCCGCTGCGGCGTTTGTGGCGCACGTGGCGCGTGATGACGTGCGTGATTTTCGGCAATGCGTCGGCACAACGCAAGGCGTTTGTAGATTTTCACGCCTGCCACGCGCGCGTGCAGGGGCGTTTGCAAAACGCGATTGGCATGTATCCCGCGGGCTGTTGCTATCACGCACATGATCCGGAATTGAAGCTGTGGGTGTTGGCCACGTTGATCGACTCGGCATGGGTGGCTTATGAAAATATGATTGCGCCATTGTTGCCCGCGGAGAAGGAAGAATATTTCGAAGAGAGCAAGCGCGTCGCAGAGTGGTTTGGCATCTCTGCGCCAACGATGCCGCAAGGATATCGCGCGTTTGAATCGTACATGGCAGACATGCTTGCAAGCGAGCGTTTACTCGTCGGCGCGGACGCGCGACGAATCGTTGATGCGCTCTTCGCGGCGCGCCGCTTACGCCCGGTGACGCTGCTCATGCGCGATTTCGGTTTGGGGCTGCTGCCGCCGCGCTTGCGTGATGCGTATCAATTCTCTTGGCAGGCAAATGACGAAGCACGGTTTCAAAGAAAAATGACTCGCCTGCGCCGCGTGCGCAAGCATCTGCCGGAAGTGCTGTGTGTCCATCCGCACGCATGGCTGTCCGAATTGCGTTAAAAGCGGACAATTTTATGCTTCATGCACAAAAAAAATCCATTCGTAAAAAAAGCTTAAACTTCTTGCAACCTTCCTCTGTCTGAACTCCGTAAGACGGTCTCGCCTTTTTCTTTTCATTATCTCGCGCAATAGTCGCGCTTCACCGGAAACATGCATAAGCATGCACTGTGACAATGCAAAGTCCTGCACTAAAAAAGTCTTGCTTTGCGTTTTAGATAGAGAAAAAGCTGTTTTGGCGTTGATAATCGCGGCTCAAACGCACTGGCACTTCGTTTGCGAAAAATAGCGCAGTGGTTTTTTGAAGCGCATTAGCCCAAGAGATGAGATGCAAAACTCATTTTAATGAGAAGGAGGTGGCGCTGGCGCCCAACAAAGTTGTCCCCAAATAAAAAGCTCGATGAGAGCGGCAACTCTCACCGAGCCGGCGTAAAAGGCATGAGATAGCCCTTTCACAAACCAACAAAAGATAGCTTCGCCGTTATCCAAAGGCAAGCTCTTTTCCCCTTCGTGCTATCCTTCCTTTAAACGCCTTTCTGATTTTTTTTACTCCCACAAATTGTCGTCTGCAAGTCAAGCACTGCCGTGGCAAAGCTGCGTTTGCTGTGAGCGCGAGATGGTTGCGCCTTTCCTAAAGCCCAAACAGCAATGCGCGCGGCGCGCAGCTTTTCCTGCGGCATTGTGCCTGGCTTGCGCGGCAATGACTTATTTCATCAAGCAGAAAGGAGAGTTCATGAGCTTGAAAGCCTCGAAGCTGATTCTCAGCGTATGCTCCGCAGCTTTGTTGTGGAGTTGCGCGGAGGTGCCTTCCACCGGCCCGACGACGCCCGACGTGCTTTCGGAGTTTCGCTTCGTGCATGCCGCACCGGAGTTGGGCAATGTTCAAGTCTCGGTTGATGGCGCGGCCCAGGGCGATTTGGCTTTCGGGAATAGTTTGGCGTACAAACAATTTCCTGCGGGCAGTCGCGAAGTCGTGTTATCAAACGGCGAAAGGCAGTTCGTCGCCATGTCTACGGATTTGCGCGGCACCGTGGCGTTGCTGCCCAGCGTGGGCGGCGCGGCGCGTGAGTTCTTGCGCGTTACTGAGCGCAGAATTTTTGACACGCCGAATCTTGCCGTGCGCGTGTTGAATCTCAGCCCCGGTGTGAGCGTTGATGTGCGCGTGATTGCAGGCACTGATACGCTGGCAAGCGAAAGCTTGGGCTACAAAGGCGACACGGGTTACAAAGTCGCCACGGCGGGTGCATACGTCATCGAAGTGAAAGAGGCGGGCAAAGACGTGGTGTTGGCATCCACGCCGTTGACGGTTTCCACGAGCCACACGGCTTTGATTATGGGCAGTGCCGGTGCGATTTCGGTGAAGGCATTGTCTGATAATTGAGAACCGAAAAGTATTTCAAATTGAAAATTTGAAATGGCCTGTTACGCTCTGCTGTTTTAAGCAACCAAATTGTCGGAGGTCTGAATGAAAAAACACAAGAGAGTGATCAGCTTGGTGGTGGCTGCGTTGCTTTTGCCGCTCCTGGCAATGGCCAGCACCACAGGCAAGATCAAAGGTAAAGTCGTCGATCGCGAGAGCAATGAGCCTTTGCCCGGCGCCAATGTCGTGATCGCGGGCACCACATACGGCACGGCGACGAATCTCGCGGGCGAGTTTGTGATTTTGAACGTGCCCGTCGGCGTGTATGAAATCAAAGCTACATACATCGGCTATCGCGAAGTGAAAGTTGAAAACGTTCGTGTCAATTCCGGTTTGACCACCGAGCTGGATTTCAAGCTCCCTTCGGAAGCTTTGGAAGTCGGTGCGGTGACGATTGTCGCGGAGCGGCCGTTGGTCAATCAAAACGCGACGAACGTGACGCGCATTCAAAGCTATGAGGATTTCAAAAACATTCCGGTGCGCACGGTCAATTCCGTGGTGGCGTTGCAACCGGGCGTGGTCGTGCAAAACGGCGCGCTATTCGTGCGCGGCGGCCGCAATGATGAAATCGGTTACTATCTCGAAGGCGCGAACACGCGCGATCCCAACGGCGGCAACAATGCTGTGACGGTGATTCCCGAAGCATTGGAAGAGTTTCAATTGCAAGCCGGCGGTTACACTGCGGAGTTTGGCGGCGCGAATGCCGGTATTCTGCGGCAAACGCTGAAAAGCGGCGGCAGTGATTATCGCTTCAGCCTGCAAACGGAAACCGACAACTTTGTCAATCGCGGCGACAAGTTTTTAGGCACGCATTCTTTCGGCCAAACGGATTACACCGCAACGTTGAGCGGCCCATTGCTCACGAAGCGGTTGCGCTTCTTCTTGGCCGGGCAAAATATTTTCGAACGTGATCGCACGGCGCGCTTCTGGGAAGGCTTCGATTTTAATCATGCGCCGACGTATGTGGATGAACACAACTTTCCGCTCGTGCTCACCACGAATAACGATCCGCGCGTCGAAGCTTTAATTCAAGCCCAAGGCCTCAAGATGGGCGACAACGCGATTCCGGCGTCGAGCCGCAATCAATGGATCGGCAACGGCACGTTGGTGTATGATGCGAAGCCGTTCATTTTTCGTCTCGGTGGTACGCTTTCGTGGCGGCGGCAAGACGACATCGGCTCTGTGGGCACTTCCGCGGGCAGCTTGGTTTCGCGCCTGTTCAATCTGGATCGCACCCAAGTGGAGGATTTGAGCACCGGTTTGCTCAATCTCAAGATGACGCACCTGTTGAACAGCAAATCGTTTTATGAAATCAACGTGAACTATTTCGAGCGGCGTGAGTCGCGCTATGACCCGATTTTCAAGCACAATTACTGGGCTTATTGGGATAGCACGTCGAATGCGGAAGCCGGCGTTCCGTTCTTCAGCTATGCCGGTCTCGCGCCGTGGCGCGGCGGTGCACAGACGATGGATATTTACGGTTTCGACTTCATCGCGCCGGGCACGCCCGCAAATTATTTCAAAAATAAGCGTGGTTATCTTGGCGGCTCTGCGGCGTTCAACACGCAATATCGCAATCACGAGTTGAAGTTTGGCGGCTCGTATGAACGCTGGACCGCACGCAGTTTCGCCGCGGATGCGCAATGGGCACGTACGCAATTGCAAGCCGCGCGGCAAAATCCGGATACTTATCGCGCCGCGCTCGCGGGCGATCCCACCGCGATCGGCACGTTCCGCACGCTCGCGGGTGCTTCACAGCGATTGACTTATGGCTATGACACATTCGGCAATGAGATTGACGGTGACGGCGTCGATGGCCCGCGCCATCCTTCGTTCTTGTCTTTCTATGCGCAAGACAAGTTTGAAGCGCGCGATCTCGTGATCAATGCCGGTTTGCGTGTGGATGTGATTGACAATGATGATTTCGAGTTTGCCGATCCTTCGAACCCGCCCTGGGATCGCACGAATCAAGGTTTGTTTTTGGATCAACTCGTGAAGAAGGATGCGGCCGTAGTCGTAAGCCCGCGTTTGGGCTTGGCGTTTCCGGTTACGGAGCGCACCGTGTTCCATTTGCAATACGGCAAGTTTGTGCAAGCGCCGCAATTCAATGCGCTCTACAACGGCTCTTCGTGGTATGACGCCTTGTTTACGGGCGGCACTTCTTTCCGCACCAACGTTGTCGGCCTGGGCCTGGAGCCGGAGAAAACCACGCAATATGAAGTCGGTTTTAGCCAACAATTCAGCGACGCTGCAGCGTTTGATCTTACGGTGTACTACAAAAACATCGAAGACCAAATTCAATTCTCGCGCGTCGTTGTCGATCCGGCCTCTCCGGCGAGCGATTACAACGTGCTCGTGAACGGCGACTTTGCAACAACCGCGGGCGCAGAGCTTTCACTTACGCTGCGTCGCACCAAGCGTGTTGCGGGTCAAATCAACTACACGTTCTCGCGTTCGTTGGGCACCGGCTCGGCAGCAAATACTTCCGTTGCCGGCGTTGAACAGGTTACGCAAACGCCGAGCATCATTTCTCCGCTTGATTTCAACCGTCCGCAACGCGGCTCCGCGAGTTTGGATTATCGCTTTAGCAAAGGCGACGGCGGCCCGATTTTGCAACAGCTCGGTTTGAACTTGTTGCTCAACTTCACGAGCGGCCATCCTTTCACGCGCTCCGAAGGCGAGTTTGGCCAACAAGATGCTTCCATCGGTGGTCAAATTACCGACCCGCGTTCGCGCCGTCCGCTCGAAGCAGTCAATGCCTCAATCACGCCGTGGAATTACGATCTCAATTTGCGCCTCGACAAGACGGTCAACTTTGGCCGCTTGGGCGTGAATTTCTATATGTACGCGCAGAACCTCACCAATCGTCAAAACGTGGTGAATGTGTATCGCCGCACCGGCAATGCATATGATGACGGCTTTTTGAACAATCCGGAATTGAGCGGCCCGGTCATCGCGGCCAATGGCGGCGCGCCCTTCGTCGCGCTGTATCGCGCCATCAACCTCAATGGCAACGGCGACAACTATGCGCAAGGCGAGAGCGACGTTCTCGGTTTGCAACTGCTTGGCCCGCCGCGCCAAATCCGTTTCGGCGCGCGGTTGGAGTTCTAGTCTTTGTAGATGTCATTCAGAAGGAATCCTTTTGCATCCTGGAGTTGTCACCCAGTGCGTAAAAAGGCCCCTACTGAATGACAGGTTCGAAAAAGTTTTGGCATCATCCTTCTCTCCCATATAAGAAGCTCGGTGGGTTTAGCTCGGCCTGCCGGGCTTCTTGGGTAAAGTTCGTAGTGGCGCCTTGAGGCGCTTTTAATCAATACTAATGCGGCTCCTAAAGGAACTACTACAAACGCTTTCAATCAGAACCTCGGAGGATTTTAATGAAAAAAATTATCGCGTTTCTTCTTTTGCTGGCAATGGGTTTAAGCGCGCCGCGCGCCTTTGCCGCAGATGAAGGAACAAAAAACAAATGGCGCGGCTCGCGTCTCGCCAAAGTGAATGCTTCGACGAATCAAACGTTGGTCAACGTCGCACAAGTCAGCAGTTGGATTTATTCCGACGGCCGCTCTGCGATTCAGCCCGATGGCAATTCGGGCTTATACTTTCCGCGCGGCAGTCTCATTTCAACCGCAATTTTCCAAGACGGTTTGGTGTGGGGCGGCAAAGTGAATGACGGCGGCGATCCCGTGATTCGCGTCGGCGGCCAAACCTTTAGCATCGGCACGGTGCCGGGCGCAATCACCTCGCAAGGCGTCGCGGAAGATTTGAACGACCGCGTGCGCGTCGATCGCGTGTGGCGTGTGCGGCGTGATTATCCCACTGCGGAATTGCGCCAAGACGCCGCGGAGTTGAATCTCATCTCTTCCGCAAACGTGACGCAAGGGCAGATCGACGAAGTGCGGCAACAATATGCCGATGACTGGCGCGATTGGCCGGCGTACAAAGGCGCGCCGTTTTATGATGCAAACAACGACGGCGTGTATACGCCGCAATTCAATGCCGACGGCACGCCCAAGCTCTTTCCCGATGCGGATGAGCCGGGCGTTGCGGGCGCGGATCAAGTCGTGTGGATCGTTGCGAACGATTTGCAAGCGAGTGCAGTACAGAGCATGTATGGCTCGCCTTCAATCGGCCTTGAAATGCAACTCACACTCTGGGCTTATCGTCGTTCCGATCCGTTGGGCAATATCATCTTCAAACAATTTCGTTTGATCTATAAAGGCACGGCCACCACGCCGGCGAGCGCGACGATTGACAGTATGTTCGTCTGCGCATGGTCCGATCCCGATCTCGGCGCAGCGGGTGATGATTTTGTCGGCAGCGATACGAGCTTGAGCCTCGGCTATGTTTACAACTCCGTGTCGCAAGACGGCAATTATTCGCAGCTCAATCTGCCGCCGCCGGCTTCGGGTTATGATTTCTTTGCCGGACCGTTGGTGCCCGATGCCAATGGCGAAGCCATTTTCGGTTTAAAGAAACGCCCGGGCTTTCGCAACCTTCCGATGTCCTCGTTCGCATTTTTTGCGGCCGGCCAAACGGATAGCGATCCCACGCGCGGCGGCGATTATAACGGCACTTTGCAATGGTGGAACTTGCTGCGCGGCTTCCGTCCACGTCCGGAAAGTCCGGCGACGCCATGGATCGATCCCACCACGAATCAAGTCACCAAGTTTCGCGTGCCCGGTGATCCCGTCCGCGGCACTGGTTGGATCGATGCAAACCCCGGCGATCGGCGTTTGTTGTTGAACTCCGGCCCGTTCACGATGGCGCTCGGCGATACGCAAGAAGTCGTGGTTGCGGCTCTCGCGGCACTCGGCTCCGATCGCCTCTCGAGCATTTCCGTGTTGAAGTTCACCGATCGTTTCGCGCAAGAAGCGTTTGATAACTTATTTGATCTGCCCAAACCGCCGCAATCGCCCGTGCTTTCCGCTTCCGAGTTTGACGGACAAATTCTGTTGAACTGGGGCGAGAACGCCGCGGAAGTAACGAAAACCGAGCAAACGCCGAACAAGGGTTACGATTTCCAAGGGTACAATGTTTATCAATTGCCCTCGGCCGGTGCGGCGATTAGTCAAGGCATTAAGATCGGCACGTTTGACCTCGTCGATGAAGTCACGACTATTGCGCAAGAAACCTTCGATCAACAATCCGGCTTGGTGTTGCAACTGCCGGTGCAGATCGGCAGAAACAGCGGCGTGCAACGCACGCTTGCGATCGATCGTGATCGCTTCCGCGAGAAGCCTTTGATCAACGGCCAAACCTATTACTTCGCCGTGTCGGCGTACAATTTTAATGGCACGGACGGCTTGACCGTTAAGACGTTGGAAAGCTCGCCTTCCGTAGTCACCGTTGTCCCGCAATCCACCAAACCCGGCGTGCGCTATCGCACGACGGTCGGCGATACATTGAGCACAAAACACGATACCGGCGTGAGCGACGGTTCCGTGACGCCGATTGTGGTCGATCCGAGCAAGACCGTAGACGGGAGCTATGAAGTCACGTTTGCGGATGATGCAACATGGACTTTGCGCAACACGACTTCGAACAAAGTGTTGCTCACCAGTCAAAGCAATCAACTAGGTGATAGCAATTATCTGATCACCGAAGGCTTGCAGGTTGTTGTTGCCGGACCGCCATTGCAGGGCATCACGCATCATGATGAAGGTGCGCGCTGGGTGACCGGCGGCAATCATGGCGGCGAAATCTTTTTCGGTGGCGCATTTCTCGGTTTGAATTTCAACGGCTCCAACCTCGCAGCCGCGAATTACAGAAACATTCGCGTCGAGTTCTTCGCGAAAGAAAGCTTCACCGATTTGAACGGCAACGGCGCGTATGACATCGGCGAGCCGTATCAACTCCCCGCGGGCGCAGGGCAGCTTGCGTATCGCTATCAAGGCTTTGCCTTGAATGCCTATCTGGGCAACACGCAGGTGCCGTTCCGCGTGTTCGATACGGAAAGCAATCCGCCGCGCCAATTGGAAGTTGTCGTGCGTGATCGCGACCGCAACGGCCAATGGGATTTGCACAAGCTCTACGCGGCCGACGATCCGAATCGCGTCAACGTCAACAACGGCGATTTGCAATTCAATTACATCTTCATTCTCGATACCGACTATGATCCCACCGCCACGCGCTGGAATCCCACTGCGGGCGGCACCGATTTCATGGCGGAGCATCTCACCAACGGCGGCCCGGTGCAATGGGTGCTTTGGTTGGATCAACGCGGCACACGCGAACCTTTGGGCGCGGAGTTTCTCATTGACTTCACCGCGCCGAACGTGAACACCTCTGCGGACAAATTCACGTTCAGCAGCCAAGGCCCAACGCAAAGCGTGGACGTTGCGAAAGCCGATCTCAACCTCGTGAACGTTTTCCCGAATCCTTATGTCGGCTTCAATCGCGCGGAGTCGAATCGCTTCAATCGCTACGTCACTTTCAACCATCTGCCAACAAAAGCGACGATTCGCATCTTCACGCTTGCGGGCGTGCTCGTGCGCACGATTATGAAAGAAAACGATTCGCAATTCGCGCAATGGGATTTGCAAAACGAACGCGGCTTGCCCGCGGCCAGCGGTATCTACGTCGCGCATATTGACTTTCCCGAGTTAGGCGAAGTCAAAGTGCTCAAGCTCGCGGTCGTGCGTGAAGATCAATTCTTGCGGAATTTCTAACAAACCTTTCCCGTTCGTTCCCACGCCGAGCGCGGGCGCGAGTCGGGATTGGATTTTTGTCTCAAGTGTCCCCCCATATCCTCCGGGTTAGACCTGTCAGTATTTTTCCCCGCTGGCAGGTCTTCCCTTAAACTGAGAAAAAGATTTTTGCAATAGCACTTGGGAAAAACCAAGGAGAATTCGAATGAAAAAATATCTGCAAGCACTCTTAGCCAGTGCTGTGTTGGCTACGGCGGTTGTTGGCAATGTGCAAGCGCAAGGCAATCAACCTGACGGTGAGCGCCGCGCAGGCACGAATGCCGCTTCGGAATTATTGATTCCCGTGGGCGCGCGTTACATTGCTCTGGGCGGCTCTTCCATTGCCACTGCCTCCGGTCTGGAAGCGCTTTATTGGAATCCCGCAGGCTTGGCGCGTTCGAGCCGTAACGCCAACGCCATGTTCTCACACATGCAACATATCGCCGACATCAATGTGAATTATTTTGCCGTAAGCTCGGCCTTCAACGGCTTCGGCACGCTCGGCTTCAGCGTGAAAGCGCTTGATGTGGGCGACATTGTTGTGACCACGGAAGACAGCCCCGACGGCACGGGTGCGATCATTTCACCACAATTTGTGACCGCGGGCTTAACCTACTCGCGCGTGTTGAGTGATCGTGTCGGCGTCGGCGCCACGTTGAACATCGTGTCCGAAACGATTGATCGTGTCAGCGCCACTGGTCTGGCGTTTAGCTTTGGCGTGCAATACAACGACCTCGCCGCTATTAACGGCCTGAGCCTCGGCGTGACGTTGCGCAATATCGGCCCCTCAATGCAGTATGGTGGCACCGGCCTCTTGCGCACCGGCAACATCATCGACATCTCGCGCGGCAGCTCGCCTTATCAAGTTGTCGCGGGCAAAGATGAATTGCCCTCTTCGCTTGAGATCGGATTGGGCTATAAGCTCAAAGTCGGTGCGAACGATCATGTCAATATCTCTTCGCTCTATCAAGACAACAACTATGACGACGACGCCTCGCGTCTCGGTGTGGAGTATTCGTTGAACGAAACGCTGTTCTTGCGCGGCGGCTATAGCCTGGCTTTCACGGCAGGCAATGATGCTGAAGGCGAGAATCGCTACATCTACGGCCTCACCGTCGGTGCAGGTTTCCAACGTGACCTCGGCGGCGTCGAAGTCAATCTCGACTATGCTTTCCGCCAAGTCGAGTTCTTCGACAACTCGAATGTCTTCACGCTCAAGCTCGGATTCTAGAGTGCCATATTTTCCTTGCTAAAGGGTTGGGAGGAAACTCCCAGCCCTTTTTGCTTTTGCAGGCAATTTTTAAAAATTCCATTTTCGATTTGCAAAAGCCACAGCTAGGCTTTCGGAATTTGAGCGATGCAAACTAAAATTCCCAACGCGAACGCGCCGTAGCCGAGTCTTGTGAAGTTTGAAAAGTTTAGCAAGGCTTTGCTGCACTGATTTCACCTTTATTGAAATGCAATCCCGATGACTTCCAAAATGACGTTTCGCTTGCGCGCACTGTGTGCGATTCTGCTCGTTACTTTTTCCGCCAACGCCTCTGCGCAGTCACAGCAGCAAACCAGCATCGCGTTGGCACAATTTCAAGACCAGCAACGCATGAGCTATTTGGAGATTTACTACGCAATTCCGCGCAATGCTTTATCCGCGGCGAGCAATGCCGCCCAAGACAGTCTTACGTATGCTGTTGTGCTCGATCTCCGCATCTATCGCGAGCAAAATTTATGGGCCACCAAAATTTGGCGGCTCAATGAAACCCTGGCCGCCAATGCCTCGCACGCGCGCGACCGTGATTGGCTTGACGCATTACGTTTTACGCTTGATGCGCCCGGAACATATCGTGCGGTATTGCGCTGGCGCGATCAGAATCAAGGCGCGCGCACGGATAGCGCCACTGCCACTTTGCAAGCACGAGCTTTCGCGAGCACCGGCTTAGAATTGAGCGACGTCATTCTCGCCACGGACATTCGCAAAGCTGAAACCGGAAACGCGAGCGCGTTGAACAAGAATGGTTATGAAATCATCGCCAACCCTCAGCTCATTTATGATGCCGCGCATCCGAATTTGTTTTATTACTTCGAAGCCTATCAACTTCATTCCGCGCTGCGCAGCGGCATTTACAAATCATATTGGCACATAGAAAACGATAACAGCGAGAAAGTAGAGGGGAGGGCGGGAACATTTCGCACGAAGAAGATGCCGCAAGTCAGCAGCGTGGAAATGGGCAGCATCGATGTTTCGCAGTTGCCCACGGGCGTGTTTACGCTCGTTTATGGCATTGCGGATTCGGCGAAAAATATTCTAGCGAGCGGACGCAAGAAATTTTACCTCTATCACGGCGAGCATGTCGCCGCTGCGATTCAATCCGTAGGCGCAGGCCTGCTATCGGCTGTAACAGAGAAAGAGTTGGACGAAGAATTTAGTCGTATGCAACACTTCACGCAGCCGGAAGACAAAAAGCTCTTTCTCGGTTTAAACAATGCCGCGGCCAAACGCGAATTCATTATGTCCTTGTGGGATGCGCGCAAACCCGAAGAGTATGCCGCGGGCGTCAACTTTCGGCAGGTCTATCTTGCGCGCGCAAAATACGCCGAAACAAATTTCCCCAGCGCATTGCGCCCCGGCTGGAAAGGCGATCAAGGTCGCGTTTACATTCTCTATGGTCCGCCTTCGCACGTCGAACGTGTGACGAGCAACCCCAACACGAAGCCGTATGAAATTTGGCGCTATGACGATTTGCAGGGCGGGGTGCTTTTTGTTTTTGCGGATCGCACCGGATTCAAGAATTATGAACTCGTACACTCGACGCATCGGCATGAATTTCAAAACCCCGAGTGGGAGAAACTCATCACGTTCGGCTCGGGCTCGACTTTCGGGCAATGATGCACGTGTAGGCGGATTAGTGAAACAAAGCCAGAATAAACTTCTGAAAGTTTTTTGAATTACACACGGATCAAAAACACACGCGGAAAAAGCTTCCGGCTTTTCAGAGCGCGTTTTTGATCCGCGTGTTGCTTCACCTCTTTCTGACCGCGCACACAGATCAAAAAGCCATACGAAAAAAAACCGGTTTTACAGCATGCGTTTTTGATCCGCGTGCTGTCCGCCGGGCTTCGGTTTTCAGCGCATCGAAAATTATCCCGTTGTGCTGCAACAGACCGCGCACGGCTCACCGCTCCTCCGCTCGTGTTGCGCAGCCCTCCTCGACGTTGCTCTCCTGCCGTGTTTCGCTACCCTTCATTTTGTTCTGTTGTGGTCGCCCCTCGCTTGCCGGGCTTCAACGATTCCTCTCTGAGTTGTCTCTAAGCCCCCGCGCCTTGCATCACAAAACGTTCTTGTCTATATTCTTTGTGAGCGCATATTGTCTCAAATCACGGCGCAATTCCAAATCGTTTCCACACTGCCGGAGCAACGCATGCGAAGAATCGGCTTTACTGTTTTGGCTTTCATTGGACTTGTGTTGGCAATCACCGCTTCGCAATTCCGAGCGGATATTGCAGTGGAAGCGTTGAGCGTGAAGTATGCGAATGCCGCTTCGCGCTTCCTCGCGCTGCCGGGCATGCGCGTGCATTATCGCGACGAAGGCGAAGGGCCGAAGCTCGTGCTGTTGCATGGCACGGCCTCATCGCTGCACACCTGGGAAGGTTGGACGCAAGAATTGCAGCAAGATTTTCGCGTGGTGCGCATGGATTTGCCGGGCTTCGGCTTGACCGGCCCAAATGCAACGCATGATTATAGCATTCCACAATACGTCAATTTCCTCAACGCATTTGCCGATAGTTTGGGCCTGGTGAATTTTCATCTCGCGGGCAATTCCTTGGGTGGGGAAATCGCGTGGCATTTCGCGCTCGCGCATCCCGAGCGTGTGCAGCGTCTTGTTTTGCTCGATGCTGCGGGCTATCCCATCACACGGCAACCGTTTGCGTTCAATCTTGCGCGCAATGCATTCACGCGCAGCTCCGTGCGGTGGATCACGCCGCGCTTCTTGGTGAAAAAGAGTTTGCTCGACGTTTATGCCGACGACAGCAAAGTCACTGAGGAGCTCGTGCAGAGGTATCTCGATTTTACCTGTCGTGCGGGTAATCGTGCGGCATTTATCGCACGCGCGAACGCCGAGTGGGGCAACGATTATGCGCGTATCAAACAAGTCACGATGCCGACATTGATACAATGGGGTGCGCAAGATGCGTGGGTTCCGGTTACAGATGCGCATCGCTTCGACGAGGATCTTCCGAACTCCGACTTAATCATTTACGAAAATGCCGGCCATATTCCCATGGAAGAAATTCCTACGCGCACGGCGCGCGATGCCAAAGAGTTTCTGTTGCGTGAGAGAACGAGTCTCAGTTTAAAATAGGAGCTGCAACGCGTGAGCACAAAACGCAAAGTTCGTTGGGGCGTGTTGAGCACGGCACGCATCGGCGTGCAGAAAGTCATTCCCGCGATGCAGCAATGCGCGCACGGCGAAATCGTTGCGATTGCCTCGCGCAATCTCGCTGCGGCGCAACAGGCCGCGGCCAAGTTGGGCATCGCGAAGGCGTATGGCTCCTATGAAGAACTGCTCGCGGATCAAGAGATCGACGCGGTCTATAATCCCACGC
Source organism: bacterium (assembly GCA_041918175.1). GTDB lineage: Bacteria > Zhuqueibacterota > Zhuqueibacteria > Zhuqueibacterales > Zhuqueibacteraceae > JABWAN01. Next base: position 379,198 of record JAYRWE010000094.1, on the reverse strand, counting down.
CGAATCATTTGCACGTACCGCTCTCACTCCAAGCATTGCACGCGGGCAAGCACGTGTTGAGCGAAAAGCCCATCGCATTGAGTGCGGAAGAGGCATTGCTTCTCATGCAAGCCGCAGACGCACATCCCCATTTGAAAGTAATGGAAGCGTTCATGTATCGTCATCACCCGCAATGGCAGAAAGCGCGCGAGTTGACGCAGCGCGGGCAGATTGGCGCGGCAAAAGCGATACATGTGTTGATTTCTTTTTTTAATGATGATCCGGCGAACACGCGCAATCAAACGAACCTCGGCGGCGGCGCGTTGTTGGATATTGGATGCTACGCCGTTTCCATTCCGCGTTTTGTTTTCGGCAAGGAGCCGCAACGCGTGTGCGCGCATTTTGAATGGGACGCGCGTTTTCACACTGACACTTTGATCTCCGGCATTTTAGATTTTGGCGATTGCACTTCGACGTTTATATGTTCGACGCAATTGCTGCGTTCACAGAGCGTGACGATTTTAGGAACCGTGGGCCGCATCGAAGTTGAAGTGCCGCTCAATCCGCCGTTCGAAAAAGCGGCGCGCCTTCTTCATCACACTGAGGCCGGAGCGCATGAAATCGAGTTTCCCATCTGCAATCAATTCACGCTGCAAGGCGATTTGTTTAATCAAGCCATTCTCAACAACACGCCCGTGCCCACTCCACTCGCGGACGCGCTCGCCAATATGCGTGTGCTTGATGCGCTGGCGCAAAGCGCGCGGCAGAAATCATGGGTTGCAGTAATGCAGACCGAAAGCCGATAGAAAATTGTTCTGCCCAAGAATCATTATGCGACTTACTTTTTCAACAGCAATTTCAGGAGACGCTCTTGCTAGATAATTTTCCCGTGATCATTCAAACGCACGTCGCGTGGGGGGAAATGGATTCGTTCCAGCACGTGAATAACATCGTTTACTTCCGCTATTTCGAAAGCGGTCGCATGGCTTATTTCGAGCGCATCAACTTTGCCGATCCGAACGCGCACGAAGGCATTGCTCCCATCCTCGCGTACACGCAGTGTCGCTTTCGCAAGGCGCTCACCTATCCCGATACGGTCTCGATTGCAACGTGCGTGAGTGAAATAAAGGCCGATCGCTTCACGATGGAAGTGTGTGTCTTCAGCCATCGCTTGCAAAAGATTGCAGCGGAAGGCACCGCGGAAATTGTCGTGTTCAATTATCGCGAGAATAAAAAAGCGACGTTGCCGGAAGAGGTAAGAAAAAACATTGCGGCGTTGGAAGGAAAAGCATTTTCATGAGCGGAAGCATTCCCGAAAAATACGCTCTCCTCGGCGCCGGCCCCGCTGGCCTTGCGGGCGCGCGCAATCTGCAACGCATGAACATTCCCTTTGACGGCTTCGAAGCGCACAACGACGTCGGTGGTTTGTGGGATATTTCAAATCCGCGCAGCACCATGTATGAATCCGCGCATCTCATTTCTTCCAAGAAGATGACGGAGTTCAAAGAGTATCCCATGGCGGAGCACGTGCCCGATTATCCCGGCCACGCGCATTTGTGCGAGTATTTTCGCGGCTTCGCAGAGCAATTCAATCTGCGGCAATACTATCGTTTCAACACCATGGTCACTCGCGTTGCGCCGCACGAGCAAGGCTGGAATGTGACACTGCACACCGGCGAAACACAAAGCTATCGCGGCGTCATCCTCGCGAACGGCACACTCTCCGAACCGAATGTTCCCAATTTCAAAGGCAACTTCACCGGCGAGCTTTTGCATTCCGCACAATATAAGAGCGCAACGCTTTTTGCCGGCAAGCGCGTGTTGATCATCGGCGCGGGCAACAGCGGTTGCGACCTTGCTGTAGATGCCGTGCATCATGCGAAGTCCGTCGCGATTAGCGTGCGCCGTGGTTATCACTTCGTGCCGAAGTATATTCTCGGTCGGCCCGCGGATAGCTTGGGTGGCTTGCTCAAGTTGCCCGCATGGCTCAAGCAAAGAATCGATGGCACGCTGCTCAAACTTTTTCTTGGTGCACCGCAACGTCACGGCTTTCCCGCACCCGATCACAAACTTTATGAATCGCATCCCATTGTCAACTCGCTCATTCTTTATCATCTCGGCCACGGCGATATTGCCGTGCAACCCGACATCTCACATTTTGAAGGCAACAGCGTTTACTTTGTCGATGGCAGCCGCGACGAATACGATCTGGTGTTGCTCGCTACCGGTTACAAGCTGCATTATCCTTTCATCGCCAAAGAGCATTTGAATTGGAACGGCGCGACGCCGCGGCTTTATCTCAATGCGTTTCATCCCGAGCGCGACAACTTGTTCGTGCTCGGGATGATTGAGGCTGCGGGTATTGGCTGGCAAGGCCGCTATGAACAAGCCGAACTGGCCGCGCGCTTTATTCATGCCTTACAAAATGAATCGCACGAAGCACAACGCTTCCAACAAGCGAAGCGCGACTCTCAGCCAAATCTGAGCGGCGGGTTTCGCTATCTCAAACTTGAGCGCATGGCTTATTATGTTCATAAAGATTCGTATCTCCAGTTGCTGCGCCGGCATCTCAAACGCTTTCGTAAAGAGCAATCGGCGCTCAACTAGTCGCTCACTTCACACGCTCGCCTCATGCCGCTCGACACCCTCCAACTTAATTTCGATAGCTCAAACCTTGTTGTGCTCAATTTCGTTTTGGGTTTGATCATGTTCGGCGTCGCATTGGATTTGAAGCTTGCCGATTTCATGAGCATGGCAACGTTTCCGCGCGCAATGCTTGCGGGCATGCTTGGGCAATTCTTCGTTTTGCCGGCGTTGACGCTCGTGCTCGTGCAAATCATCAAACCCGCGCCGAGTGTGGCGTTGGGCATGTTTCTCGTTGCGGCGTGTCCGGGCGGAAACGTTTCGAACTTTCTCACGCACCTTGCGCGCGGCAATACGGCGTTGTCGATTTCCATGACCGCGGCCTCAACGGTTGCCGCGCTGCTCATGACGCCGCTGAATTTCGGCTTTTGGGCCTCGCAATATCCCGACACGCAAGCATTGTTGACCAAGATCGCGCTGAACCCGTGGGAAATGTGCAGCGCAATTTTACTGATTCTCGGTGTGCCGCTCGCGCTCGGGTTGTTGCTCGCTCGACGCGCTCCCAACTTTGCTCGACGCGCGCGCAAGCCGTTGAGGCAGTTTTCGATCCTCGTGTTTGCATTGTTCATCGTCATTGCCTTCAGCGCCAATTGGCAAAATTTTTTTACGCACGTCCGCCATGTCGCGTTTGTGGTTTGTTTGCAAAATGCGCTGGCCCTTGCCGGCGGTTACTTCACAGCTTTGTTTTTGGGATTAAAAGAAAGAGATCGCCGCGCGGTGGCAATTGAGGTGGGCATTCAAAATTCGGGATTGGGTCTCGGATTGATCTTTAGCTTTTTCGGAGGGCTTGGGGGAGCCGCTTTAATCGCAGCCTGGTGGGGAATTTGGCACTTGATCAGCGGTGGAATGCTCGCGTTGTTTTGGTCGCGCCGAGAGCCGGATTGAATGCATGTGAGCAATGCTTCAAAACAGAAAAGCGAAACTATTTTTTGCAAAACGATTTTAGAACAGTTTTAGCTTTCCTTGTTGGTTCAGCCACGGCTGAGCCGTGGCTTTTGTGAATACAAAGCGTGCAAAGCCACGGCCTAGCCGTGGCTGAATTTGAAAGAGGTTTTAAAAACTAAAAAAGTCAAAGCCATTTTCTGCATCGCGTTGCTGAAAATAGCTTTGCCTTATCACTTTCAAGCCACGGCCAAGCCGTGGCTGAACATGTTTGCATGCAGCTTAAATATGCTTCCTGCCTAAATCGCCCCAGAAGAGCAGCTTCTGCTCGCGTAGTGAATCGAAATACTTCTTCGTCAACTCGCCTTGCAGCAACACTTCTTTGCCTTTGCTCTCGATCTTGATACTATTCAAGGCATCGACCGCGTTGCGATCATTTGACACTTGCAGCTTCGCCGCGGCCAATCCGCCTTTGAGCAAATCAACGATGAGCTTGCTGTCTTCTTCATTATCGCATTGCACCAAACCTTCAAACTCCACGCCTTCAGCCGCACGCGCGGAAAAGACGACATCTTTCACGGCTTCAAACTTGGGAAACTTCTCGCGGAGCTCACGTGCGAAATCTTGGCTTGCGGGATCGATAGCAAAGCCGAGCCAGAACTGTTCGCCATAGCGCAGAGATTTTTCCGCGGCGAGAAAGGCTTGCGGCATAGCCGGAGTCGTCTTGCCTTCCAATACTTCAGTCAACCAATCGCGGCGGCCAAGATAGATGGTATTCGCATTCGCGAAACATACGCCGAAATTTTCGCGGCGTTCGCCGAAATAGACTTGATGACCAGCAATCGTTTCTTCCTGCCAGCGGGGTTCGTGTTCGCGCGCGGCAGCCTGCTCTTTGATGTAAGCCACGATGCGCGGCGCATCGAATTGGCCATGCACAATGATCGCAGCGTTTTCATCGCGGCGCGCGCCTTCTTCTGCGCCGAGGAGCACGCTGTGCAAGTCACGCTTGGGATCGAAGCCCGTAGCCTCTTTGAATTTCACGAACTCGCTGTCGCTCATTTCCCGATGCAACTCACTCTCGAAGTGCGAGATGATATCAGAAGCGAGCGCGCTCTGCGAAATTTTTTGCACGTCGCCATACATCACCATTGCCGACTCATCCGGCAAGAGCGCGACTTCCGCACGTACTTTATCGGGCACGGATTCGCGCGAAGCTTGATCGCAGGCGACAGAGGATAACAGCAGCAATCCCAACAAGAGAATATTTTTTTTCATAGCAAGCTCCGTTAAAAGTTTTTGCGTTTCAACAGCAACACTGCGGAACTGAAGAAGACCACGCCCAGCGCGAGCGAATGCCAAATCGGCGACCAGCTCGCAATCGGCTCGCGCATCACCGTTTTCGTCACGATCTCGCCAATCTCGAACGTGCGGGGCGTGAGATAATAAACGCCGTCGAGCAGCCATTGCCAAATCTTGTTCGAGAGCAAGGCATAAACTGTATCACGCTTGATCAACATCGGACTGAAAAACATAATAAGATATGCGCCCATAATCGCAACCGCAGAGTTCTGCACCGACACGCCGAGGAAAACCATGAAGGCATAGATGACCGCGAAGATCGCAATGATGAGCACGCCGGAAAGCAAAAACGGAAAATGCCACACGCCGGTTTTTATCGAAAGAATGAGCCACGCGCCGGCGATGAGATAAAACACATTGAACGCGACAACCATCAAACCGCCGAGATAACGGCCCACGAGCAATGCTTCGCGCGAGATCGGTTTCGCGAGTAGCCAGTCGATGTTGCCCTTGTCGAGCATGTTGGGCACGAGGCTCGCGGTCGCAAAGATCGAAAAGAACAAGCCCGCGGTGAAGAGCGCGGTGGCGAGAATGACTTCAGCCCCGATGACGAATTTTTCGAGTTGACCGTCAAGCTCTCTTACCTCATGGCCGGCGATCTTTACTCCGGCCATTGCGCCATCGACGGCATCCACATTGATCGCCAACAATAGGATTGCAAGCACGATGGAGGAGATGATAAAGAAACCAATGAACGTTTTGCGCGCGAGCGATTCGCGAAAGGTGTAATAACAAACGGCCCAAATTTTATTCATGCGCCACCTCCGGCTCTGCTTTGTTGGCGTTGAAGACCGCATTCAAATCTGAAGTGCCCGTGCCTTGAATGGTTTGGAAGAAACTGTCTTCGAGCGATTGCTTATGTGGCATGATGGCTTGAATTAAAATTTGCCTTTGCCGCAGCAGGTCGATCACATCGTTCAACGATTGCACGTTCGACACGACAACATCGAGATGGCCGTTCTGCGCTTCGGCTGCCGTGGCGCGGGTGCGAATCTGCTGCAACAACTCCGCATCGCCGATGTGCGCATGCACGCGATAACGTTTGTCGGAAGTCGTCAGCTCGTGCACCGTGCCTTGCCGCAGCACTTGGCCTTTGTTCATGATGGCGACGTCATCGCAAATCAATTCGACTTCGGAGAGCAAGTGCGAGTTGATGAAAATCGTTTTGCCTTCCGCTTTTAATTCTAACAGCAGATCGCGAATCTCTTTGCGGCCGATGGGGTCAACGCCGTCGGTGGGTTCATCGAGAAAGATGAGCTGGGGATCGTGCAGCAACGCTTGCGCAAGGCCGAGGCGCTGCACCATGCCTTTGCTGTATTTCTTCGTGCGCGTATCGCGCCAATCCCACATCTTCACGCGCTTGAGCAAAATTTCCGCGCGTTGCAAGCGCACTTGTTTATCGCGCATGCCGCTCAAACGTCCGCAGTAATCAAGCAGAGCCGCGCCCGTGAGAAATTCCGGGAAGCGATGATTTTCAGGAAGGTAGCCGACGTGTTTGCGCGCTGTGGGATCGCTCACGGGAATGCCGAACAATGCGGCAGTGCCGCTATCCGGCCGTTGCAAGCCCAACAGAATTTTGATGAAGGTGGTTTTGCCCGCGCCGTTCGGGCCGAGTAGCCCGAAAATTTTTCCGGACGCGACGTTTACACTCACGCCTTGCAGCGCTTTGACGCGGCCACGGCTGAAATGTCGCGTCAAATTTTGTGTTGCAATGACTTCGTTCATGCGTGCTCCAATTTTTGGCAACACATGTACGCGACGATTGCAATAAGGTTACAAGAGCCTAACGAGAATATCCGCCCGCATCAGAATGGCTAGCCCGCCTTACGCAATGGAGGTTTTGGGAGGTATCTTAACGCATCAATGCGAAGCGCGACTGTGCGCACTCGCTTTGAGGTGAGTTACACTTGGGGAGGCCCATCACAATTCGTTAACCCATATTCCGTTCCGTCCGCGATTTTTCGCGAAGCCCTATCACTATTCATCAAGGAGTTTGAAATGCGCAAACTTATTGCAATTGCGCTGATCGCAACTTTAGCATTGAGCACAAACGGCTGTTTCACGATGAAGGCTGTTGCTCCCCCTAAGACCCCGGTTGCCCTCATTTCCGAAGGCAAACGAGCTTCGTTCAAACAAACTAAAAGAGTTTGGTATGCCATCTGGGGCGCAGTACCGATTTCTGATAATTCTTCGGCAAAGATTATCGCAGAAAACGGGCTTAAGCAAGCACGTGTGAAAATGGAGATTACATTTGTTGATTATTTGATTGCCTTGATCACGAGTAGTGTTACCATCATACCGGCAACCATGACAGTAGAAGGGAATGAATAGAGAGTCGCTTGTGCTGCAAGTCTTCACGCATGAGTTTGCCATTCAGCCTGAATCTTTTTCAGCATTTGACTCCAATCTGAAAATAAGTCGTTGCTCCAGTGCTTAAAAAGATTCCTGCTGAATGACAGGTGCATTGAAGGTCGCATAACTATTCCGGCGGACTCAAGCTATCCGCGGGCGAGTTTACTTGCTCCTCTTCGCGGTCGGGGAAGTCCATCTCGGCGGGCGAGGATGAAGGCGAAAGCTCTTGCGGCTCGGGTTCACTCACGGGAGCCGGCGTACCGCGCAACCAAACTGCTGAAGGTCCGGCGGCGCGCGCTTGTTCGGCGGTGATGACGCGGCTCAACGTCATCAAATCGAGCACGCGCTTTTGCATGCGGCCGCAGGTCTTCATGCGTTTGTAGGGATTGAAGTAGATCGGATTCGGCAACATGGCCGCGAGCAACGTTGCTTCGGCGAGGGTGAGTTGTGCAGTGGGTTTATCGAAATAAAAGCGCGAGGCCGCTTCAGCCCCATAAATTCCTTCCCCCCATTCCACGATATTCAAATACATTTCTAAAATCTGCTTCTTCGTCAGCGCCTGTTCGATACGATACGTCACGACCAGTTCGCGCAGCTTGCGCACGAGCGTTTTACGTTTGTGCAAGAACGCATTTCGTGCGAGTTGCATAGTGATCGTGCTCGCGCCGCGCACGTAGCGTTTCTTTTCAAAATTCACACGCATGGCTTCTTTCATCATGGGAAGATTGAAGCCGTTGTGTTGATAAAAGAGATCATCTTCGCTTATCACCACGGCCTGCTGCAAGAGCGGCGAGATTTTGGAGAGCGGCACGTAAATGCGGATCGAGTCCACGCCGCGCTTGTTCCAATTGATGCGGCCCGGTTTCACGGTCGAATGCGGCTTGAAGGCTTTGATCTCTTCCACGCTCGGTAAACCTGCGAAAAGGAGGAGCCAGAGGGCAAGATCAAACGCGAAAAAAACGCCGAGCGCGATGCCCGTTTTGGGATGGGCGCGCAGCCAGTTTTTGAGGCGCGCTAGCCAAGAAATTGAGGAAGACGGTTTCAGCATGGATGGCGGCATTGTGAGACGAAGAAAGGATTGGGGCGACACTACTTTAACCCCGTCGTATTCTTCTGGAAAGTCTTTTGAAAAAAACTTTTCATAGGCTAAACGAACTTCTGCATGACCGTTGCGCGCTCGTCGGCGCTTTTGAGGATGAGTGATTGCTCGACCGCATAGATATTGATCGGATTTTTCTTGCCCTTGAATTGCAGGCTTCCAATCCTGTCGGTTTGCAAGCCGGCATAATGGTCGAGCGCGCTTTCAAGCGTTTCAGAAATCAGCATTCTTTTGTCAAGCTCGCCGCATTTTTCCTGAATTCTGGCGGCGGTGTTGATGGCGTCGCCGTGATAAGCGATCTCTCGTTTGATCTTGCCGACCTCGGCAATCGTAACGACGCCCATATTCGCGCCGGCCTTGAACTCGGGAACAAGGCCATATTTGCGCTGATAATAGCCGGCGCGGCTCTTGATTAATTCGGTAAAACTGAAGAACGCACCGATGCAATTGGCATTTTCCAACCCGTCTTCGACCGACCAGGTCAGCACCGCCTCGTCACCGATGTATTGATAGATCTCCGCCTTGTACCGGATAATGGCGTCGCTGAGATCATCAAAACAATCCTGAATGAGCTCGCTGTACCTGATATGCCCTAAATTTTCCGCACACGTTGTCGACGATTTTAAATCAATGAACATGAAAATTCTCGCGGTTTCCCGAGGCCGGTGATATTTGCCCGCAAAGATTTTGAACAAAACGCCAGGGCCTAATTTCTTGTCCACCTGCTGAATGAAATTGAGCAGAATCGTGGCGAGGGCAATATAAAGAAAAATGACCAGCGTATTTTTCCTCTGGTCGATAAAAAATTCGGCGAGTATAGCCCGGAGTCCTCCCGGACGGCCCTCGAGAAAATAGCTTTGCACATTGACCAGAACACTGACAACAACGAAAATGGCCGCAAAAGCGGCGCTTTTGATGACGACGATGTAGCCATAGCTTTTCTTTCTTAACGCTCCGGCGGGAAAAAAAATATCCACCAACGCAAAAAGCGTCCCCCATAAAACGCTTCCGGTCAACACGGTTCGCATGGCCGCACTGAAGTCAAGCGGCGCCACCGGTCGAATCTCTTCGACGCCATACTCTCTCAGCACCACGAGAAACGTGGCAATACCCATCCACACGCAGATGGAATAAAAAATTTTTAAAATCATAACTCATACTCCAACCCGAAAATCGGCAGCAACTGCCACTGATAAATCTCATCCTGCTTCTGCTCTTGGTCGTTCCCCAAATACGTCGCCAAGTTCTTGCGGTTGTATACATTCCATACGCTTAAATAGAAAATAAGATTCGACTCGCTGAAATGGAAGCGGCGATCGAAGCGCACGTTCATCGCGTGGTAATCGGCAAAAACTCCTTCGGAATGGGATTATCCGGGCGCTCGTCGTCCCACATGGCCGCGGTGATCCACCAGCGCACGCCGTCGAAATAAAGTTGAATGCTGTTGATGCCGCGTGCGATGATCGGGCCGTCCGAGGTGTTGCGAGCTTCATACGTGCTGAACACGTGCGCCATGTTGCCGAAACGCTGCGTCACGCGATGGATTTCTTTTTCAAAGAAGCCGTTCTTTATAAAAAAATCATTCGAGCTTTCGACGTATTCTTGATGGCTCATGATCTCGGCCACGGGCTTGCCTTCGTGCATGCTCAAGGAGATGAGTTTGATGCTCGGAATATAGAGCGTGCGATCACGCGCCCATTCGCGCGGTTTTCCCGCCGGGCCGGTGATGGTTTCGTAATACGCCTTCACGATGCCGTCGATGGTGCTCACGTCTTCCGGCCGCGGCGCGAGTTGCGCGACTTGCAAAGATTGCGCACGGAGGTCGAGCGTGAGCAGCGTTATCGTGAACAGGAGGAGTGTGGAATTTTTGAGATGCATGGGGTTCTCCGTTTTCTATTCGAAACATTAAAACTCTGGCCAAGCCAGAGTTGAGCATGCACGAATTTTAAGAGCAAACCACGGCCAAGCCGTGGTTGAGCGCGTGTTATTCTGCTTCGGCCATTCTCTTCTTCATGCTCGCGCGTTTGTCGCTGTTAAGCTCCATCTTGCGCAAACGAATGGTTTGCGGCGTGATCTCCACCAACTCGTCTTCATCGATAAACTCAATGGCTTGATCGAGCGTCAAAATTTTCGGCGGACGCAAAGTTACGGTGTTGTCCGAGGTGGAACTGCGCATGTTCGTGAGCTTCTTCTCTTTCGTGATGTTCACGTCGAGGTCCCCGCTGCGATTGCGGTCGCCCACGATCATGCCTTCATAAACCTCCGCATTGATTTCCACGAACAACTCGCCGCGATCTTCCATGCCCGCGCACGCATAGGGTGTGACGCGGCCCGCGCGATCAGCCACCAATGCGCCGCTCAAACGCTGCGGGATCGCGCCGTGCCACGGCGCATAGCCGTCGAACAACGTATTGAGCACGCCCGTGCCTTTGGTGTCCGTGAGAAAATCGCTGCGATAGCCGATCAACCCGCGCGAAGGAATGCGATATTCGAGATTGACACGGCCGCTGCCGTGATTCACCATATTGGTCATGCGCGCCTTGCGCACCGAAAGTTTTTCCGTCACCACGCCAATGAATTGCTCCGGCACGTCGATATACACGTGCTCCATCGGCTCCATCGTCTTGCCGCCTTCTTCATGCGTGAGCACGCGCGGTTTCGAAGCCATCAGTTCGAAACCTTCGCGCCGCATCGTCTCAATCAAAATGCCGAGCTGCAATTCCCCGCGGCCGCACACTTCAAACGCATCCGCGCGCTCCGTCGGCTTCACGCGCAACGCAACGTTGCGCAAAATTTCTTTTTCCAAACGCTCGCGCAAATGGCGCGAGGTGAGATACTTGCCTTCTCTTCCCGCGAGCGGGCTGTTATTCACCAAAAAAATCATCGCAACCGTCGGCTCATCCACTTTAATGCGCGGCAACGGCAGCGGGTTTTCGAAATCCGTTACCGTATCGCCGATGCGCACGTCTTCAATACCCGCAACCACAATGATGTCGCCCGCTTCGACGCTTTCCACCGGCACACGTTGCATACCTTTGAAAGAGTACAGCGCGGAAAATTTCACTTGCCGCACCTCGCCACTTTCCGTGCACAAGCCATACGCCTTTCCCATCTGCATCGTGCCTTGGCGCAAACGTCCGACGCCGAGCTGGCCGACGTAGTCATCGTAATCCAAATTCGTCACGAGAAATTGCGGCACGCCTTCATCGCTCGCCTCCGGACCGGGAATGGCTTGCAGAATCGCTTCGAACAACGGCTCCAAATTCGTCGAGCCGTCGTCGAGCTTGCGATGCGCCACGGCTTTCTTCGCATTGGTGTAGATGATGGGAAAACCGATTTGATCATCGTTCGCGCCGAGATCGATATACAGATCATAAATTTCATTGGTGACTTCTTGAATGCGCGCATCGCTGCGGTCGATTTTGTTGATGACCACCACCGTGGGCAAATGCGAGGCGAGCGCTTTTTTCAACACAAAACGCGTTTGCGGCAACGGGCCCTCGCTCGCATCCACGAGCAAAATCGCGCCGTCGACCATCGTCATGCCGCGCTCCACCTCGCCGCCGAAATCCGCGTGGCCGGGCGTGTCGATGATGTTGATCTTCACCCCGTGATACCAAATCGCGGTGTTCTTCGCCATGATGGTGATGCCGCGCTCGCGCTCCAAATCCATGCTATCCATCACGCGATCCACCATCACTTGATTGTCGCGAAACGTGCCGCTTTGACGAATCATGCCGTCCACCAGCGTGGTCTTGCCGTGATCGACATGCGCTATAATTGCGATGTTGCGAAAGTTTGCTTTTAACATGAACTGCGACTTCTCCTAAAAGTTGTAATTCAAACTGCGCGCACGACGGCGCTGTGGTTGCGCGGCCATGCGCAACGGACACATCTTTCGGAAATGATCAAACTCTGTGCAGGAAGCAATGCAATCGGCAGGTTGCTGCTCAAAGTAGGCTTGAAGCAAGATCGTAACTGATGTGACCCGTGGCCTTCATTTTTGGGTGCGCAAAATACGGCTTGGCCGCGAGCTTTGCAAGGAGAAAGTCGAAGAAAATCCGTGCGAAACTTTGCTCCCGTCTTCCTCCTTTGGCTTTTTATGTTTTGTCGCTGCGCGTTCTTGCGTGCCTTCTTCGCTTGTTTACCGAGGTGGCCTTTGCAAGCGCGCAGACATAAAGCGCTTCGCAGGCTGGGAAAAGCAAAAGCCTCGCCCCAAAAGCAAAACCGCCACCTCGCAAACGAGATGGCGGTTTCGATTCCAACAATCAACCCTCGCGGCTCAACTGATCCGAATCGGAATTTCTTTCGGTTTGGCCTCCTCTGCTTTCGGCAGGCGAAGTTCCAACACCCCGTCTTTGAACTTCGCCTCCGTCTTCCCGATTTCGACACGACTGGGCAGGCGGAAAGAGCGCTCAAACAAGCCATAGCTTCTCTCCGTGCGATGATAGTTCTTCTTCTTCTCGTCTTTTTCCTGCTTCTTCTCGCCGCGAATCGTGATCACGCCGTCTTCATAATTGATCTTCACTTCCTCTTTGCTGAGGCCCGGCAAGTCGGCGTGAATTTGATACTCCTCCTCCGTCTCGCTGATATCCACCGCCGGCTCCCACGCGCCCAAACGATATGAAGTCTCCAGCGCATCGCGATCCAGAAAGCGATTGAAAAAGCGGTCGAACTCCGATTGCATATTCCAGAGTTCACGTGCGGGCGACCAACGTACGAGTGACATAAGTGACCTCCGTTGTTTTTAAATTTTATCGACAGCAACGATGTTGATTTTTACAGCCGCCCATAGCAAACGCAAGCTCAATGCCAACGCGAACCGCCTCGCCAAATTTTTGATTTTTCAAAAACGCGTTGAGCCTTGCAAAAGAGCGACGCGCAGAGTTGGCATGCGCCTCCGTCAAAGTGCAAGTGTAGCTTGTCGGCATGGCTGAAGAGAATGCAGCGTTGGCAGAATAGAAATCAACGCAGTGCAAGAGAGGTTTTTTGCGCGGGGAGATTTTGTTGAAACAAAGAAAGATTCAAGCAGGGAGGCAATTGCGTTGTATGCGCGAGCAATGCTTTGCGGCTAATGTACTCGTGTACGTGCTTCGGCAAAGGCAAACTGCGGAGATTGTTTCGAGGTGTGGCAACGCACGCACGAGGTCTCGGAGATCTTGACAAAGTTCGAAATGCGCCCATTCATGCGCACATGAAAACCGCCGCGGCCATGGCAAGATTCACAGCCCACCTGAACCAGGTGGGCTGTGGCTGCTGCAGCAGAATAGCCGGTTTCCTCGCGATAGCCGGTGGTGTGGCATTCCAGGCATTCGCTGTTTTTCTCTTCCTGCTTGGCAACGAGTGTCGCGAAAGCATGCGCATGCTTGGTCTTTTCCCATTTCGCAAAAATTTCCTGATGGCAGTTTTGACAAGCGAGGCTGCCGATATAAGGATTCAACGTGCCGTTGCTCGCGCCGGAAGCTTTGGGCGGCGCTGTGGGCGCGGGCGGGTTTCCGGCTTTGCGAAAACTCTCAATCAAAGGCACGGCGCGCGGCGAATCGGAAATCCGATCCGTGAGAATAAGCTGATGAAAGCTGCTCGAAACGCGAGCGCCGTTTCTCTCCTTTTCAATCGTAATGAAGCCGACTTCGCGACCGCGATCACCGGCGCTCACGATCGGCGCATTCGTCATCGTCGTTTCAATCAAACTCAACGGACGATGATTGCCGTTCGATTGCAGCCAAACATCGATCTCCGGAAATTTCTTGGCGAGCGGCATCAACTCGTGCGGCAGGCCTAGATACACCACGGCTAGAAAATCGACTTGCTGACCCGCGAGCGCATCAATCTGCTCGCGCAAGAAAGTTTCGACATTGTATGTCGAGCCTGTGCCGCCGTTCGGCGAAACCAAACTAATCACGCCGAGCTTGAAGTCCGGACGCGAAATGACGCGAAACGCGGGCAGGTTCATCTTCGTCACAGAGAAAGGCAAACTGCTGAACATAGGGGCTTGCGCATTCCATTTCGTCAAAGAATCCGCCAGGCCGGGGCTAAGGTCGCGCAGGCCCAGTGAGACCGCATCGTATTTCAGCGCATGCATGTTTTTCAACAAAGCACACGACTTCCACGCCGAAGGCCCGGAAGTGGCTTCGCCGAAATTGCCGCCGTCAATCATTACCAAATCCGAGTGCCGCGATTTGAGACTGTCTAAAATCGTTACGCGCTTGGCTAGACCGCCACGCCTGCTGCCGCTTCAGCCACAGGCATCAATATAGCCATTGCTGTCGCTGGTGTAAGCCAAACGCAACGTGATTTTTTCGCCGGCGTGCGCTGCGGGCGGCGCGACAAACGTCGCGGACGCGGTGAGCAGCGCCGCGGCAGTGAGCCACTGGCTAAGAACTTTGTTGCTCATGCAAACCTCCATTAAATAGTTATGAAAAGATCGTTTGGTTCGAATTTGCTGCCGGATTTTTTCTTGCTTCTCTATGACCCTTGCTCTATATTCGCGCTCCAATTTTTTCGAAAAGCCACGACTGCTCACGGCCTGAGTTTGCTCACCGCGCGAGATTCGTCTTTCTGCGATTCCTTTACCACACGCCATTGCCAAGACTTTTATTATGAAAAAAAGTTTTTCCCTGTTCTTCCTGCTTGCGATGTTTCTCGCTTGCGGCAGCGATGACTATGAAAGGGCGCAAGCATTATATTCCGGCTCGCGCACCAATGTTCCTTCCGAGCAACAGGGCTATTCCGAACCTTTGAGTCAAGCGGTGGCACTGCTGGAAAATTTCCTTTCGCATAATCACGAGCACCCCCGCGCGATGTTGTTGCTCTGGCGTTGTTATTTGCGCACCGGCAACCCCCGCGCAGTGGCGATGCACGAGAGCATGATGCGCAACGCCGAAAACATGCGCAAAGTGTTGCCCGATGAAATCGCCGAAGAGGATGACGTGTATATGCGTGAGCGCATTGTGCAACTGTTCGGCGAAATTGCCACGCCCGCGGAAGTCAAAGACGTGGTCGAAATTCTCGAAGAAGATAGCCAACCCACTGTGCAAGAAGCCGCGGCGGAAATTCTTGCGCGCTTGCGCGACGAACGCGGCCTAACGCCGTTGCTCGAAAAACTCAAAGCGACCGATCCCGGCGTACGCGGCTTTGTTTGCCGTGCGCTCGCGGCCTTTCCGCAACCGCAAGTGTTGGAGCAATTGCTCAACGTGCTCTTGAATGACAAAGAAGCAGCGGAAGTGCGCGCCAACGCCGGTATCGCGCTCGCAGAGATTGCGCAGGCACAGGCTGAGTTGCGCGAAGTGCTCGTGGAAAAACTGCCCTCGCCTTTCAATTCGACTTCGACGCCACTCACCACGCAAATTCTCGTGGCGATGGTGCTCGCCAAATTGGGGCTTGACAACGGCAAGCAACTCGCCGAGGCGCAAGCGCAATCTTCGGACAATTTCATTCGCGGTCTCGCGATCACTGTGCTCGGCGAAATTGGTTCCGGCGATGCCGTTCCGTTGATTGCACCGGCAATGTTGAGCGATGATGCCAAGCTGCGTTTGCAAGCCGCGGAAGCGCTCGGCAATCTCAATGACGCGAAGGGCCTGCCGAGCCTGTATCAAGCCGTTGATGATCCCGTGGAATCCGTGCGCCAAGCAGCGCAAAAATCCATCGAAAAGATTCGGCGCAAAACCGCACCCCGTTAATTGCGCGCGCGAAAAGAACTGCGCGCGCGAAAAATAAGTTGCCCCCGCGCGAGATGCAATGACTTTTCCTGCCTGGTTGTAAAAACTCTCCGGTGTTAAAAATTTTTGTACCGCCTGCAAGCATGCGTAGCGAATACGGCGAGGAAACGGGTGAGATAATTTCGAGGGAGCAATCAATGCACAAGCACGGCCTTGCGGACGAGCTTGATATGGCCTGCGTGCAATCGATAAAAATAAACCCCGCTCGGCAGCGCGCGGCCTTGTTGATCGCGGCCATTCCAACTTGCGTGATGCGTGCCTGCTAGTTTGGCGCGATCTTCCACAACCGCGACTTCTCTTCCCAGCAAATCAAAAATGCTCAAACGCACATGCGCGTCTCGTTTGAGAGTGTAATCAAAGCTCGTGCGGCTTGAAAAGGGATTCGGAAAGCTCGGCGAGAGCGAGTAGTCGCTTGGCGGCAAGGTCTCGGCCGCGTTTTCTTCGGGTGGATGAAAGAAGCGCGGGCGATGGGGATACCATGCGCCTACGACTTGCGCAACGTGTTTTAGATTCTTGACGCTCGAAGACCAATCTACGCCGAGCCCGGCAACAAACGCAAACACCACTTCCTGCGTATCACCCGGCGAAAGATGAAACGGTCCGGTCGAAATCATGAAGCGACGATCTCCGGGCGGAAAAGAATACTGATACCCAAGCCCATCAATGTGACCTACGCTTCGAATCGGATCGCCGGAAAGTGGAAAATGATTTGGAGTGAAACCTGGCGGGAAAGGATAATAATCATGAACCCCGTCCTTTGGTGCGAAGCCTTTGAGCGCTTTGTAGTAGCGAAGCCCTTGATAGTAAAGTGGAGGAGGATCGAATAATCCGCCGGGAGTGAAATATGTAAAAGCAAGCATCGGTAAATTCCTCCACCCGCTGATGCGCTTGAAATCAAACCACGCTGAATCGTTTTTCGCTCGCACGCGCGGGCCTTGCACGAGGCAATAGCCCACGCTGGGCGCGGCCAAATTGAATTTGCGAAACTCCGGATCGCTCACGCTTGCGTTGTAAATATAACCAAGCTGCCGCAAGGTATCGCATCCCACCAAATCATCACCGGCATATCCTAAATCCGCGTCCGACCATTGCCCCACATACATGCTGTCAATCCAAAACGCGCCGCGTTGGTTTTGCTCATCCAGCGCAACGCCGCCTTTGTTGATGAAACGCATGCGGCGAAAATAATAACCAGCCCATGGCGCATCCGTTTGATAGGCCCAGAGCGTGACTTGCACTTCCAAACCAAGCGGCAATGAGCCATATAGCTTTTGCGATTGCGCGGCATCGAGATCATTATACACGGTCCAAATCACTTGATCTGCCGGCTCCTCTGTAGCCACGCCACGAATGCCCGGCTCATCATAATTTCCGGCAATGAGATCATCGCCAGTGAAGCTCGTGCTGAATTGCGGCGGCGGGGTGTAAACGCCGTCGTGGTTGCGATCAACAAACGGTGCGCCGAATGCCGCCGGCCATTCTTTCCAATCACGTTCGTATTGCGCGGCCACGGTTTGCATTTGCTCCGTGGTGACTTGTTCGAGCTTGATCTCGAAGACTTCTGCAGCGTCGCGGCGCAGCTCTTCATTCGTCATCGAAAAATAATCGCGCCGAATGCGATAGATGCGCGACTCGGCTGAGAGCGGATCAGCAGGCCGTGCCTCCGCGCCAAAGCCGAGCACCCGGCCTTCACGTGTGCCGACGCTGTAAGTCGCGCCGCCCACGCGGATGAGTTGGTTGAATGAAATAGTTTTCGCGGAATCGAGATACGCCTTCGCACCCCACAAAATGCCGTCTTGATAAACAACGCTCGTTGTGCCGCGCGGGAAACGTGTGCCATTATTCGCTTTCGGCGAATGGCTCGATTGCCCATCGGAGCGCAGCCAGTGCGTGAGGTTGTTGATGTTGAGGAGAGTATAGCGCGGAGCGGCTTGTGCGTGGCTCGCGGCGCAACTGAATGCAAGCAAGAGCAGAACAGCGCTTTGCGTCATGTGCTTTGTGCTCGTATGTTGTTCGCGTTGCATAAAGTTCAAAAAGGGTTTGATGACAGGATGAAGCCGGGAAGTCGTACTTGCGCTCAACGGCTTTAATCATGCTCTAAACTCTTTTGCGCAAGTACGACTTCGCGCGCAGTTTTTATTTTATGAACAAAAGCTTTTTGGTTTGCACCTGCTTGCCGGCTTGCAAGCGATAATAGTACACACCGCTTGCCATGCCTTCCCCGCACCATGAGATACTATATGCGCCGGGCTGCAAAAACTCACGGCGCAAAGTTGCGACCTCTCGGCCCACGGCATCATACACTTGCAGAGTCACATCAAGGCCGGCGGATAATGTGAAAGCGATCGTCGTGCTGAAGTTAAACGGATTGGGAAAGTTCTGCCCGAGCGCAAACACGTTTGCCGGATTGGGATTGTTTTCTGAGAAAGAAACCATCGGCAACACGGTGCGAAAAACACCGGCGCCTTGTGTTCCGACAAAGAGATACTCATTGCGATCAAAAGCCAAAGCATGGACTCTGCTGCCGGACCTGCCGCGATTAAACGAGACCCAGGTTGCGCCGTTATCCAAAGAGCGCAGCACGCCGTGATACTCTGTGCCCACAAAAAATTGCCCGGCCCGGCTCTTTGCAAAAGAGCGCACGGCAATCCCTTCCAAATCATTACGCAGGGGTTGCCAACTCTCGCCATTGTCAGTCGAGCGTAAAATTCCGTTGTCAGTGCCGGCAAAGATCGTGGCTTCGGCGTCAACGAAGAAAGCGTGAATAATTCCGCGGCCGCTCTCCGTCACTTTGATTTGCGTCCAGCTTTCGCCGTGATTTTGCGAGCGGTAAATCTCGTTGATGTAGGTTCCCACCAGCACGCTGCCGTCGGGAGCGAGTGCAAGCGCGGAAAGCCCAATGCTCAACAAGCCGTTGTTGCGCAAGCTCCAACTTGTGCCGCGATCCGAAGAAAAGAAAATGCCGTATGCTTTGGCGAGGGCATAAACGTAGCCGTGGCGCGCATCAATCACGATCATGTCAATGCCCGGGCCGTGCAATCCGTTGTTGCGCGATTGCCAACTCTTGCCCGAATCTTGTGAGCGGAAAATTCCTTGCAGAAAAGACGCTGCCCAAAGTTCATCGGTTAAAGTATCGCGCGCCAATGCAAGAATGAAGATGGGCTGCGTGGGACTGCCTAAAAGCTGCGTCCAGGTGCGACCGTGATCGCGTGTGCGAAACACGCCGGCATCAGCGCCGGCCAACATCGCGCCGCCTTCCTCCGCCAATAAAGCGGAAGTCGTGGAATAATACAAAGCGCCTGGCGTGATGCTTTCCCACGTTTGACCGTTATCGTTTGAGCGAAACAGATTGCCATAATTTACGCTTGCATAAACACGGCCTCCGCGTTGCGCAGCCATTGCGCGAATCTGCAAACTCGTAAATTCGTTGCTCGTCGGGGTCCAATTTTCGCCGTAATCTTGCGAGCGAAAAATTCCCAAATCTCGCAGCGCGACAAAAAGAGTGTTGCGGCCATCGCCGGTTAGGGCGTTCACATCATATTGCAGCAAGCCGGTATTGAGCGGCTGCCAAGCCATGCCATTGCGCAGCAAACGCACGAGGCCATGGCGATAGCTTGCCGCAAAGAGATCGCCGTTATCATCGGCATAAAACAGATACGCGCCGCCACCGTTGGGCAAGCCGGCATTGTGCGGCTCCCAGGTTTTGCCCTCGTCCCTTGAAACAAAGATCGATTGTCTTGTTCCGGCGAACACGAGGCCTTGTGCTGTGCTTGCCACCGCTTCGACAAATTGATTTTCGAATGTTGTTTGCGCCCAAAATTTTCCGAGATCGTCCGTGCGAAAGGTGCCGCCATATGTTCCGACCACGATCGCACCACTTGGCGTGAAAGCAAAGCAGCGCACGGAGTTCTTAAATTCTTCGTTCTCGCCAATGATTTGCTTCCACGAGCAACCCTCGTCGCGCGAAAAATAAACGCCGTCTTGATTGAAGCTGCCTTGAATGCCGGCGAGCATGCGGCCTTTTGTGTCTTGCGCGAGCGCGAAGACCGCTCCACTGGGCAAGCCTTGACTAACACCCGCCCAAGTCGCGCCGTAATCAGTCGAGCGCAATACGCCGCCCGCGTTCGTTCCGGCAAACACATGGCCCTTGGCATTAACCATGAGTGCGAGAACATGGTCGACGCTCCGCCCATTGGCCGGCATCCAATCATCTTGCGCGGACACGAGTTGGGCGAGCATGAGTGCTAAAACAAAAGGTGCGTTGGGAATTTTCATAAGCAATGTCATTTGCCTAGCCCTTCAAGAGGGGAATAAAGAGATCAAGCAACAATCATCGCAGCAGCACGAGCTTGTGCCGCACTTCGCGATAATTATCGAAGCGCAGTTTGTAAAAATAAACTCCGTGCGCGACCAAGTTGCCTTGCTCATCGCGGCCATCCCACACGGCACGATAAAAGCCCGGCACGGTGCGGCCATGCTTGATTCGTTTTACTTCGCGGCCGAGCACGTCATAAATTGCCAAATGCACTTCGGCCTCGCGCGCAATCGTGTAATCGATGAAGGTCAAACTCGAAAAAGGATTGGGAAAATTGGGCGCGAGCGAGAAGTACTGCGGCAGCGCTGCGGTTGAGTTGGGAGGTTGATAGCCCGCGCCACGCGCAAATTGAGCTTGATACGGATACCACATACGCAACTGCTTCGCATAAAACTTCAGCGCCGTGACGGAAGAGAGCCGATCCGCACCAAGCGCGGCTACAAATGCGAACACGACTTCTTGCGTGTCACCCGGCGCTAATGTAAACGGTCCGGAAGAAAGCATGAAACGTCGGTCCCAAGCCGCGAAAGAATAAAGTTCGCCCAAGCCGTCGATGAAGCCGCGGCGCGCGACCGGATCGCCGGAAAGAGGAAATGGGCCGGGCGTCATCTCGGGCGGAAAGGGATAATATTGCTCGGCGCTCAAACTTGGCGTCAAGCCGCGCATCATGCGATACAAATAGATTGTTTGAACCCACGGCGAAGGCGGCCCAATCGGTGGGCCGGCGCTTTGATAAGTAAACGCCGTCATGGTTAAATTTTTTCTAGCGTGAATGCGTCGCTCCTCAAACCACGCGGTATCGCCCAAACTGGCAACGTGCGGGCCTTGCAACAGCACATAACCCGCTGCTGGCGGCGCGAGTTGAAACCGGTCAAATTCGCTGTCGCGCGCGCCGCCGTTATAAACATATCCCAAGTGCAGCAACGTGTCGCAGCCGACCAAATCATCGCCCGCGTAGCCCAAATCTGGATCAGACCATTGGCTCACGTACATGCTATCCACCCAGAACGCGCCTTTGTGGCCAAGACTGTCGCGTTCGACCCCGCCTTTGTTGAGGAATCGCGCTCGGCGAAAAAACGTGTTGCCCAAAACCCCGTCGGATTTATATGCCCATTGCGTGAGTTGAATTTCCAAGCCCAAAGGCTCCGCGAGAAAACTCTCGTAGTAATTTATAGGACCGAGATCATTATAGACCGTCCACAGCACTTGATCCGCGGGCGCCTCGGCCGTAAGATTGGAAACGCCCGGCTCGTCATAACCGCCTGTGATCAAATCTTCCGGCGAAAACGTTGGAGAAAACGCCGGCGGCGGATCATAAACGCCGTTGCGATTGCGGTCAATGAAGGGCGCACCGAACGCAACCGGCCACTCGCGCCAATCGACCTCATAGCGTTTTTTCAGAGTCTCGATTTGCTGCGCGAAGACAGCCGCGGGAATGGTTTCGAAAGACTCCGCGGCGTCGTTGCGCCATTCCGCTTCGGACATAAAATAATAATCGCGCCGAATGCGATAGACGCGTGACCCCGGCGCGTTCGGATCTGCGGCAACGGCATTCGCTCCAAAGCCGAGAACGCGACCGACGCGGCAACTCGTATTATAGTGCGATCCGCCCACGAACGCACGCCGCAGGCTTGATGCGGGCATGGTTCGCGCGGAATCGAGATAAGCTTTTCCGCCCCACATGATGCCGTCTTGATAGATCACATTGCCCGTGCCGCGCGGAAAGCGTGTGCCGGCGTCATTTTTCGGCGAGTGGCTTGATTGCCCATCGGAGCGCAGCCACGTGGTGAGGTTGTTGATGTTGAGGAGAGTATAGCGCGGAGCGGTTTGCGCGTGGCTTATGGCGCAACTGAAGACAAGCAACATCCAAACGACTTCGCGCGAAATATTGTTTGCGCGCGCTCCTCCTCGTTTGTCATTCAGCAGGAATCTTTTTTCTCGCGGGAGAAAGCGCCGCGTGCTTAAAAAGATTCCTTCGAAATGACAAATGAGGAGGGAGGCGGAACGCAACCTGTTTTGCTTTCGGAGCAATCTTCCATTGGCTCCTTGGCGCATTTTCTGTTTTGGCATCTTATCTTTATCTCGCCAGCAAAAGCTTTTTCGTGATCTCCACGTGCCCCGCGCGCAACCGATAAAAATAAACTCCGTTCGGCAACGCGCGGCCGTGTTGATCGCGGCCATTCCAACTTGCGCGATGCGCGCCCGCTAGTTTGGCGTGATCTTCCACAACCGCGACTTCTCTTCCCAGCAAATCAAAAATGCTCACACGCACATGCGCGTCTCGTTTGAGAGTGAAATCAAAGCTCGTGCGGCTTGAAAAGGGATTCGGAAAGCTCGGCGAGAGGGAATAATAGCTCGGCGCTGCGCTTTCACCTGTTGCGGTTTCATTTGAAAAATCGAAAGCAATGTGCTCGGGATAACTCTGTTGAATGCGTTTCGTCATGTATTTCATCACACCAATGCTTGCAAGCCGATCCGCGCCCAAGCCGGCAACGACAGCAATCACTATCCACCCACGCCGCGAGAAACATGTCATGAATCCAAAACACGCCTTGATCGCCCGCAGTATTGATCGCCACGCCGCCTTTGTTGATCACGCGCACGCGGCGATAATAATAATCGCCGTGCATGCTCGGCTTGCTTTTGTGACCCCACACCGTGATTTGCACTTCCAAGCCCAACGGCTCGGAGCCATGCAACGCGCGCGCTTGCACGCGGTCGAGATCGTTGCACACACTCCACAAAACTTCATCCGCGGGCGCCGCCAGATTAGCGGGCGCAATGCCCGGCTCATCATGGTTTCCGGCGATCAAATCCTCTGCGGTAAAATTTGCGGAGAATGGTGGCGGCGTTTCATATGTGCCGTTGTGATTGCGATCAATAAACGGCGCGCCGAACGCGACCGGCCATTCGCTCCAATCGCGTTCATATTGCGCGGCCACAGCTTGCATGTGCGTGGCCGTCACTTGCTCCAACGGCACCTCAAATATTTCCGCGGCATCGCGGCGCAACTCGGCTTCGGTCATTGTGAAATAATCGCGACGAATGCGATAGACGCGCGCTTCCGCGGCATTCGAGTCTGCGGCAAACGCATTGGCGCCAAAGCCGATAATTCTTCCCGGGCGCAAGCCGGAGAGATAATTCGCGCCGCCCACGCGGATGAGTTGGTTGAATGAAATTGTCTTCGCGGAATCTAGATAAGCCTTGCCGCCCCATATGATGCCGTCTTGGTAAATGAAGCTTGTGGTGCCGCGCGGAAATACGCCGCCAGGTTTTCCTTGCGGCGAATGATTCGAAATGCCGTCCGCGCGCAGCCAGCTTGTGAGGTTATTTATGTTGAGCAGCGCAGAGTGCGGCGTTTGCGCATGGCTTGTTGCAAAGCTAAAGACTATGAGCATGCACGGCACATCCTGCAAGCTCTGGCTGATTTTGCTTTTGATGCTTTGGTTTATTGTCATTGTCGGCTCCTTGCCTTCATCGCAGCACAACTACTTTGCGCGTCATCACATGGGCTTCGACTTCCAAACGGCAGAAGTATAAGCCGTTGGGCACGAGTGCGCCGCTGTGATCTCGACCGTTCCAGCTCGAACTGAAAATCCCCGCGGGCTTTGCTCCTACGAAGAGCAGCGCGACCTCTCTTCCTAAAACATCATAAACTGCCAGGCGTGTCTGCGCGGCGCGCGGCAATTCATAAACAATCTGCGTCGCCTGCCGCACGGGATTGGGATGCACGGGGTGCAATTGAAAGAGGCGTGGTTGCACCTCGTTTGCGTCGTGATTTTCTTTCACGCCCACCACGGAGCCGATCACATAATAGCGCCCGCTATCGCCCACGGCCCAGCCGTGATGGTGATTATCATAGCGCACCGCAATCGACCAAATGCCGGGCGCGCGTGATTGTGCGGGCTGCAAAGTTTCCTGTGTCCACGAGCGGCCACCGTCACTGGTGCGCAGTATCGCAGGAAGGGATGAAGTGCCCGCGAGCCAACCCTCTTGGCTGTTTAAGAAAACCATGTCGCGCAGACTGCATCCCATCTGCGTGGTGATTGACCAATGTTTGCCGCCATCTATCGTTTGCGCAATTTGCGAGAAGCCGCCGATGCCGCCCACAGCCCAGCCGCTATCTGCGCTTGTGAAATGAATGCGGCGCAGGGGAAAACCAACATCATTGCTCGCACGAATGGAGTCTTGCAACCCCCAGGTTACGCCGCCGTCGCTCGTGTGAAAGATGAAGGCATCGTATGACACGGCCCAACCGCGCTGCTCATCAATAAAAGAAATGTCGCTGATTTCGGTTTTGGTAAATGGAAAGCTGCGCGCGTGTATTTGCCAGGTTGTGCCGCGGTCTGTGGTTTTCATGAGCACGGGATTTTTGTAGGCACTGTCTGCGGCAACAAGAAAGCCGACATTGGCAGAGGCAAAATCGATATCGAGATAGGCGAATTGGCTCGTCTCAACTTTTTGCCACGTAAGCCCGCCGTCAAGCGTGCGGCGCAGTCCACTGCTTGTTTGCGGTTTGCGATTCGTTGCGCTGGCATAAAACACGATGTGCTCGCTGAGGGGCAACAGCAAATCGCCGAAACCATTGGCGGAATCGCGGCGTGTCCACGTTTGCCCGCCGTTTTCAGTTTTATAAAGACCGCTCGCGCCGAGTATCCATCCGGTTTGCGTGGAAACGAAGCGCACTTTGTAGAGTGTCTCGGTTGAGGGAAAGCGCTCTTGATACCACTGGCCATAAAGCGTGTCTTGAAAAGCAAGCAGGCAGCATGCGAAGACGAGGCATTGCATGAGTAATTTCATAAGAGGCTCCCGTGTGAAAGTGAAGAGGTGATATTATTTGCGCTCGCGCTTTTGCTTTTTGAAATACGCGAAGCGCCGTAAGTCAGCTCGCTTGCAAAGGCCACCTCGGTAAACAAGCGGAGATGAACACCAATACGCGCAGCGACAAAACATAAAAAGCCATTATCTTCTCGTTCCCAAACTCTGTTTGTGAACGCGCTTGGTTTTGAAACTCTGTTTCAAGTTTTCGCTTTCGCGGCGAAGGCGCGAAACGGAGTTTCGCTCGCACGTGTGTTCCCAAACGGAGTTTGGGAACAAGAGGAAGAGTCGCGTTCTTTTCGTTGCCAAACTCTGTTTGTGAACGCGCCTGGTTTTGAAACTCTGTTTTAAGTTTCGCTTTCGCGGCGAAGGCACGAAACGGAGTTTCGCTCGCACGTATGTTCCCAAACGGAGTTTGGGAACAAGAGGAAACGCTCCGCTCGTAGTGACGCCTTCAGGCGTTCGATGTCAATGGGCGCACAACGCCTGAAGGCGTCACTACAAACGTTGGGGAACGCGCTTGAGTTTTGAAACTCTGTTTCAAGTCTTCGCTTTCGCAGCGAAGGCGCGAAACGGAGTTTCGCGGGCACGTGTGTTCCCAAACGGAGTTTGGGAACAAGAGGGAACGTTCGCGCTCAATAAAAAAACTGCAAGCCCAGCCACAACTTGAACGTGCTTCGGAGCAAGCGGGAAGTCCGCTCTTCTTCTTGCATGTTGACGCCGATGAGTTCGAGCGTGTGCGGTTTGTCGCTGCCGGCAAAGAGCCAACTGAGGCCGAGCGCGAATTGTGTGCGGCTGCCCGCGGGCCGATCATAGGTGAGATACGTTTGCGCGAACTCTTCCGCGCTCGCATCCGGGCGCACGTCGATGCGGCTCGAAATCCAATCGCGTTCGGGAAAGCCGCTCACGCTGG
Source organism: bacterium (assembly GCA_041918175.1). Taxonomy (GTDB): domain Bacteria; phylum Zhuqueibacterota; class Zhuqueibacteria; order Zhuqueibacterales; family Zhuqueibacteraceae; genus JABWAN01. The sequence goes on along the minus strand of JAYRWE010000094.1, from coordinate 353,120 downwards.
TGTAGCTCGTTTTGAGTTGCCAGCGGTCGAGCACGTAATGCGTGAAGGCCGCGTTGAAAATTTTTCCGCGATGAAAGTAGGGCCGAAACGAGGCGCCGCCCGCGCTCGCATAGCGTTGGTGATGCAGCGTGTAGCTGATCCAACCTTGAAACCAGCCGCGCGTTTTCGCGAGCCAAAACTCCGTGCCCGTGGTGCGTCCGCTGGCGAGCGGGATTTGCCAGATTTGATAGTTGATGCGGCCGAGATAAAAATGATCATGAAACGCGTAGCTCTTTTTGAAGGCCGCGACCGCGGCAATAATTTCGGGATGAATGCGCTGCGCGATTTCGGCGCGCCAATGCCATGCGTGCGAAGGCTGCTGCGAGAGCGCTTTGATGACGTATTCGCCCGTGCCTTGCGCGTCGCCGGATTTCACTTCGCTCGCATAGCTGCGATCGGTGAATTGATGGTATTTGCCGGTTGCAAGGGTGAGCTGCAATGTCGCATGTGGCTTGAGCGTGAATTGCAAGCGCGGCTCGCCCCACGCTTTGCGGCTCTGCATGTGCATGGGCACGCGCACGCCAATGGTGCTCGACCAATATTGGTGCGCGCTCGTGAGTTCGAGGTAGGGCGAGAAGAGTCGCGCGTTTTGTTCGAAGAGCAACACGCCGTTTTCGTTTGGGCTGTTGAAAGTGCCGGGCAAATATTTGAACGGCAGCACGCTGTCGGGCGCGGCGTAATGCCGGCTCGCGAGATGGAGATAATGCGCGCCGGTTTTGAGCTGAAGCGCGGGAGCGAGCGCGTGTTCGAAATCCATTTTGATACCGGCTTCGCGCTGCAAGCCTTCGAGACCGGAATGATAAAGCAACAGCGCGAGTGCGTTCGTTGCATAACGCAGGCTCAGGCTGTGGCTTGTTACATATTGCGAAGCAATGCTGTTCGATTGCGTGAAGGAGCCGCGACTGAGCAGAGCGAGCAACGCGAGGGAGGAATTTTCCGTGGGGCGATATTCGAGCTTGTTGTAAAAATCATTGGCGGAAAAATTTTGCCAATCCAGTTCGCGGTCGAGATTGGCGACGCGCGCGAAGCCGAGCCACCCGAATTTCTCTGTGTGCTGTTTCGCGCCGAGCGCAAGGCCGTTGGAACTGGCTGCGGCATGCACACGATAGGGCACGTCGCGAATGGCGCGCGATTGCAGCGCGACAATGCCGGACATGGCCTCGCCGAATTGCGCGCTATAGCCGGAGCGATGCAATACGAGAGATTGAATCGTTGCGCTCGAAAAAATGCTGCGGCGATTGCGGCTGTACGTCGGCACGAACACGGGCATGCCATCCAACTCAATGCCGACTTCGGTGGCGCTGCCGCCTTCGACGTGCGGGAATACATCTTCGGCATCGCGGCGCGAGACACCGGGCTGCAAATGCAAAAGCTCAAGCACTTCGCCATCGTTGCGCAACGGCGGCAAGGTGAGTTGCGCTTTGGGCAAAACTTGTTGCGCTAAAATTGTGGGCGAAGTTTTCGCGAGGCGTTCTTCTTCGACCACGACTTCGGGCGCGAGCACGGGCTTTTGCGCGAGCACAACGTTGAGCGCGGCCGCGGAATCTTGCGCGACGGAAAGCGTGGCCGCGTAATCTTCATAGCCGATGCGTTTGACAATCACGCGATGTTCGCCGAGCGCGACTTCACGCAACTCAAAGCGGCCGAGCGAATCCGTCATTGCGCCCACGGGTGATTGCGGAATGTAAATCTCCGCGCCTTCGAGCGGATGCAAATCTTCCGCGTCGATCACCGTGCCGGAGAGCACGAAGCGCTTGGCAGCTTTATCGCGCGGCGCGATGACCCACAGTTCGCGGCTTTTTTGCAAGGCGTAAAACGGCGTGGAGCGCAACAGTTCGTTGAGCACTTCACGCGGCGGGCCGGTGAGCGCACCGGAAACTTGAAACGAATCGACCATGGAATTGGCAAAGAGCAAGCGAATGCCGGATTGCCGCTGAAATTCTTCGAGCACAGCGCCGAGAGGTTGTTGCTCGGCGCGGAGGTGGAGGGTGGGTTGCGTTTGCGCGTGGGCGAGTGAGGCGATAATGAACAGAGAAAAAATTGTGCAGAGCGCATTTGCACGCAATACCTTCCACGTAATAATTCCCTTGAGGGGGGTGTCGCTTGCGCTCTCATCGCACTTGTCATTTATCATGCAACTGCAGAACCCCCCCCTGGCCCCCCTCAAGGGGGGAATTGCTTCGCGAATGAATTGCGAAAAGCTCTTTCGTATCAAGATTTTCATTCGCCCCTCCTCCAATATGTCATTCTGAAAGAATCTTTTTTAGCACTGGTGACACGCCTCAATATTAGAGCTTTCGCCAGAGCGTAAAAAGATTCCTTCTGAATGACAGGTCGAAGATGGGTGTGCAACGTTTTCATTCGCGCCCTCCGGCTTGCTGCGGCCGCAGCCAATAGCCTTCCGTATTACGCTCACAGCGCGCGTGAATCGCCACGGCAATTGCATCGAGCACGGTGCTGACCGACTCATTCGCAAAGCTTGCGGTGACGGTGTGGGCGAGCAACGAAGCCTCGGCTTGAATGCGCACGTCGAAATGGCGCTGCAATTCGTCCAACACTGCGGCGAGCGGCTGGCGATGAAACACGAGTTTGCCTTCGCGCCACGCGAATTGATCAACTGAAAATTCTAAACGCAACGGCACGCGCAAGGTATCGCAACGCGCGGCTTGGCCCGCTTCGAGCAAGATTGCATTGGCTGCTTCCTGCGAACGCAGCGCAACTTTGCCGCTTTGCACAAACACGGTTGTCGCACGCTCCCATGTGCGCACATTGAACGAAGTGCCGAGCACGCGCACAGCCGCATGCGGCGTGGTAATTTCGAACGGCGTTGCTTCAGGCCGCACTTCAAAAAAAGCTTCGCCGTTTAATTCCACAGCTCGTGTTTCAGCGGAAAATTTTTTGGGATAATGCAAAGACGAGCCGGCGTTCAATTCCACATGGGAGCCGTCCGCGAGGGTGAGTTGTATGCGCTCTCCGAAAGGCGCATGCACGGTTTGCATTTCCGGCGCGCGCGTGAAGTCGCTCAAACGCAACAAAGCAAGAAGCAACACGAGCGCGATTCCGGCAAAGGCCCAACGCGGCTGCGGCACGAGAGGCGCAAACCAACGCCGCGCACGTTTGCTCCATGATTCTGCGCGGGACGAATTCTCTGCTGCGGCTTGGCCCATGCGCGCGGACAAGTTTGCCCACTGCGTTTCCAATGAAGCGCCTTGCGGCATCGGCGATGGCGGAGCAACTTGCCAAAGCGCGAGGAGTTGCGCCCATTCGCGTTCATGCTCGGGTGAGGCCGCGCGCCACTGCTCCAGTCGTTGCGCCTCATGCGGCGCGAGCGTCTCGGCTTGCGATTTGATAAAGAGTGCGTGTAATTCCGCGGGAGTGATGGTTGGGTTCATGTGAGGATAGACGAGGAATTTGCAACTCCCCCCCATACGAGGCAGAAAAAATTAGAGCGCGGCTCAAGCGTTACGTGTGGAGTAGCGCAGGCATCCCTGTCCACTGGCACTAACTTTCCAAAAAGTAAGACAGGAAAATGGAGGTCAGAAAAATATTTATGGTTTATTGATGTCTAACCGTGGAGGTTTTTTGATAAAACTCAACCTAAGATTTCTGTCCTACATTTTTCTGTCGTGGCTTTTAAATAGTTTTGCCCCAAATCATTTTGCCTTATTTAAAAGTTAGTAGTATTGGACAAGATGTCTGCGCAAAGTCCTCCACAAGTAACTGAATTTTGCACCGTGCTCACGCCGACTTTCGCCTGATGCTGAAGCATCAGGCTAGAAGATGCAAGCCCCGTGAACGGGGCTGTCACCCAGTGGGTATGAACCCCGCTTGTGGGGTTTCGATTTTTTAGCGTGATGCTTACGGCATCAGGCGGAGGTTGGCGGCATCACGAGTGCAAAATTCAGGTAGTACCTGAGGCATTACAGAGATCAAGGCTGATCAAAATCCGTTTTGACCTTTGCGGTTTCCCACCCGTCTGCGTTCATCATTTCACCACCCCATGTGCTTCAATCTCTCGCGCAGGATGTGCAGCGCTTTGCCGAGATGTTTCTCCACGGTTTTGATCGACAAACCCATGACCTCCGCGATCTCGGCGTAGGTGAGGTCTTCGTAGCGGCTGAGGGTGAAGGCCGTGGCCGCGCCTTCGGGCAGTGTGCGGATAATTTCGGCGACGGCTTGCGCGAGTTGTTCGTGCTCCAGTGTTGCGTCGATTGCGCTTGGCGCGGGCAAAGTGAGCGCAACGGTTTCGAGCGGCGTGTTGGAGGGATGGGCGCGGCGGAAATAATCTGTGGCGAGATTGGCGGCGATGCGGAAGAGATAAATTTCGAGGCGTGTCTCCGCGCGCAATTGCGTGCGCGCTTGCCATAAGCGGAAGAAAGTTTCCTGCACCAAATCTTCGGCGTGCTGCACGTTGCGCACTTTGAGCCAAAGAAAGCGATAGAGCCGCGGCTGAAATTCCACGAAGATCATTCGAAACACGCGCTGATCTCCTTCATGCAAGGCATGCAATTGTTCGGGCGTGAGTGTGAACTTCGGCGCGGTCATGAGTTTTGCGATGGAAAATAAAGAGCAGCGCGGGAATATCTTTTCTGGCTCAAATTGCCAATGACGCGAAGCCTCGACTGAAAATATACTTCAGGTAACGGGAGGCCGTCGCTTTGAAGTCAGCTCGCTTGCAAAAATAAAAGTCAGGTAAACAAGCAACGATGACACCTCGGTGGAGCAGCGACGGGCCATAAAAAAATCGGATGACATACGGCTCGGCAAAAGCAAAATAGCTCGGGAGCGCGCGAATCCCAAACGCTTTTTGCGTGGCGGAATGGCCAAAGCATTCGCCTGATGCTGAAGCATCAGGCTAGGAGATGCAAGCCCCGTGAACGGGGCTGCCACCCAATTGGTATAAACCCCGCTAATCTTTAGGCCTGTTGCTTACAGCATCAAGCGGAGGTTGGCGGCATCACGGGTACAACATTCAGGTTCTATGAAAAAGGAACTTTGCATTTGCCGCGCGCAATATTTTTGAGTATTATGTTCGCGCGCAATTCACGCGATGTTTTTCAAATAGAGAGGAGGAGCGGATGGCTCGAATAATGGTGCAATGCTTTGTGGTATTGCTTTGCGGCGTTGGCTTCGCGCAGCAAAAGCCGGTGGGGTTTGAGGAAAAGCTTTACGGCGGTTTGAAGTATCGCAACATTGGCCCGTTTCGCGGCGGACGTTCGGCCGCGGTTGCTGGCGTGGTCGGGCAACCGATGACGTTTTATTTCGGCGGCACTGGCGGCGGCGTGTGGAAGAGCACGAACGGCGGACAAAGTTGGGAGAGCGTTTCGGATAAATTTTTCGGCGGCTCGATTGGCGCGGTGGCGGTGAGCGAATGGGATCCGAACGTGATCTATGTCGGCGGCGGCGAAAAGACCGTGCGCGGCAATGTCTCGCACGGCTACGGCATGTGGAAGTCGAACGACGCGGGCAAAACGTGGAAGCAAATCGGCCTCAAAGATTCCCGCCATATTCCTCGTATTCGCATTCATCCGAAAAATCCCGATCTCGTTTATGTTGCCGCGCTCGGCCATCTCTTTGGGCCGAATGCGGAGCGCGGCGTGTATCGCAGCAAAGACGGCGGCGCGAATTGGGAACGCATTCTGTTCGTGAACAACGACGTGGGCGCCGCGGACATTGCGATGGACGCAACAAACCCGCGCATTCTCTTCGCGACGATGTGGCGTGTGCGGCGCACGCCGTATGAACTTTCGAGCGGCGGCGAAGGCTCGAGCATTTGGAAATCCACGGACAGCGGCGACACGTGGAAAGATATTTCGAAAAACGAAGGCTTGCCCAAGGGCATGCTCGGCATCATGGGCGTGACCGTTTCGCCCGCGAATCCGAATCGCGTGTGGGCGATTATCGAAGCGCAGGAGGGCGGCGTGTTTCGCTCCGATGACGGCGGCGAGAAGTGGGTGAAGATGAATGACGAGCGCAAGCTCAGACAGCGCGCATGGTATTACACGCGCATTTATGCTGATCCGAAAAATGCGGATCAAGTGTACGTGCTCAACGTGCAATTCTGGCGCTCGAAAGATGGCGGCAAAACATATGAGGACATCGACACGCCGCACGGCGATCATCATGATTTGTGGATCGATCCCAACGAGCCTTCGCGCATGATCATCGGCGATGACGGCGGCGCGCAAGTTTCATTCAGCGCCGGCGCGGAATGGAGCACGTATCACAATCAACCCACGTCGCAGTTTTATCGCGTGACCACGGACAATCATTTTCCCTATCGCATCTATGGCGCGCAGCAGGATAACTCGACAGTGCGCATCTATCATCGTTCGAGCGAGGGCGGCATTGTTGAGCGCGATTGGGAGGAGACCGCGGGCGGCGAGAGCGGGTGGATCGCGCCTGATCCTAAGAACAACGACATTGTCTACGGCGGTTCGTATGGCGGCTATCTCACGCGCGTCAATCACAAAACCGGCGAGACGCGCGACGTGAATGTGTGGCCGGATAATCCCATGGGCCACGGCGCGAAAGATTGGAAGTATCGCTTCCAATGGAATTTTCCGATTTTGTTTTCGAAGCATGATCCGAACGTATTGTATGCCGCGGGCAATGCTTTGTTTAAAACAACAAACGAAGGCCAAACGTGGACCGCGATCAGTCACGACCTCACGCGCAATGATACGACGAAGCTCGGGCCATCGGGCGGACCGATTACGAAAGACAACACGAGCGTGGAGTATTACTGCACGATCTTCACCGTGACGGAAAGCCCGCTGCAAGCTGGTGTGATTTGGACCGGCTCGGATGATGGTTTGATTCATGTCACGCAAGACGGAGGCAAATCATGGCAGAACGTGACGCCGCCGCTCAAGCTCATGCCGGAGTGGATGCAAATCAACAGCATTGAAGCGAGTCCGTTTGAGGCCGGCGGATTGTACGTTGCGGGCACGAGGTACAAGAGCGACGACTTTCATCCGTATCTTTATAAGACGAGCGACTTCGGAAAAACGTGGACGAAGATCACGAGCGGAATTGGCGACGAGCATTTCACCCGCGTGATTCGCGCGGATCCCAAGCGTCGCGGCTTGCTCTATGCGGGCACGGAGAGCGGCATGTATATCAGCTTTGACGACGGCGTGAATTGGAAATCTTTTCAACTCAATTTGCCCATCGTGCCGATCACGGATTTGGCGGTGAAGGAGAACGATCTCATCGTGGCCACGCAAGGCCGTTCGTTTTGGGTGATGGATGATTTGACCGTGCTGCATCAACTCAATGAACAGATGGCCGCGAAAAGTTATTTTGTTTATAACCCGCGGCCAACGTATCGCATGCCGGGCTTTAGTCCGAGCGAGCCGCCGAAAGGCATCGGCGAGAATCCGCCGAGCGGCGTGATGGTGCATTACTATTTCAAAGACGCGCCGGACAGCAGCGCGACGAAGCTGCGCGTGTTGGACGCGAGCGGGAAGATCATCAAATCCTATTCGCCGAAAGCAAAAGAGCGCAACGAGCAGATGCCGGTGAAGCAAGGCATGAATCGTTTTGTGTGGAATATGCGCTATCCCGAGGCGGAGCGTTTTGAGAATTTGATTCTCTGGGCCGGCGGCACCCAAGGCCCAAAGGCGGTGCCGGGCAATTATCAAGCGCGCTTGATCGTGGGCAAAGACTCCACAACCGTGCCGTTCGCGATTCTCAAAGATCCGCGCGCGAGTTCGACGCAGGAAGACTTCATTGCGCAGTTTGATTTCTTGATGAGCGTGCGCGACAAGCTCACGGAGACGCACAAGGCGATCAAACAAATTCGCGAAGTGCGCAAGCAAGTGAATGACATCACGGGTCGCATGAAGTCGCTCGCGGGTGCGGATACGATCAAAGCCGCGGCGAAAGCGATGCTCGACAAGATGACGAAAGTCGAAGAGGCGCTTTATCAAACCAAAAACCAAAGCGGCCAAGACCCGCTCAACTTCCCGATTCGTTTGAACAACAAACTCAGCTCGCTTGCTTCGAGCACTTCGTTCGGAGATTTTCGCCCGACGGATCAGGCCGTGGTGATTAAGAACGAGCTAACAGCCGCAATTGATGCGGAGTTGGTGAAGCTGCGCGCGATCATAGAGTCGGACTTGCCCGCGTTCAACAAACTCGTGCGCGAGCGCGAAGTGCCCGCGGTGATTGTGGAAACGAAGCCGGCGAAAGAGGCGGGGACGAATTGAAGATGAAAGTTCGTAGTGATGCCTTCAGGCATTTTTTGCTAATGCCCCTCGAACGCCTGAAGGCGTTACTACAAACGTGTGACTCGTGCGCGAGCGCGAAGTGCCCGCGGTGATTGTAGAGACGAAGCCGGCGAAAGAGGCTAGGACAAATTGAAGACGAACGTTCGTAGTGATGCCTTCAGGCATTTCAAACTAGCGGCAGCACACGCCTGAAGGCGTTACTACGAGCGTATCTTCCTCTCGTTCACAAACTCAAACTCCCAGCTTGTGTGAAAACTCCAAAACGTGTCACCCTGAGCGAAGTCGAAGGGGATAAATTCCATATGACGGGCTTCGACTCCGCTCAACCTGACTGTGAATCAAGCGTTTTCACACAGGCTGTCCGTTTGGGAACGCCATTGCTTTTGAAACTCCGTTTCCGAGTTCAATTAAAAACCGAAACAAAGTTTGGGAGCGAGTTGAACGAGCAGAACGAGCCAACTTGCCACTTGCAATTCGCTCGTTCATCGCATATACTTACGCCATTGATGATGAGAATTATGAGTCACGTTTGTACCAGCTTTTCAAATATGAAAACATTTGGTGAGCCAAAGCAATGAGCACAGCTCTCGCACCATCCGAAACTTTTCGCGAAGAGGCTTTTCTTGCGCCTCCGCCGCTTAAGCCAGCCACGCCTCCAAAACTCACGTGGCAGCAAGCCGAAAAGCTCGCCGCGGGCCGGCCGTATGAACTTATCAACGGGAGGATGGTTTTTAAAATGCCTGACAACAAACATTCCGACACGCATGGTCTGCTCTGCGGACTGTTGTTCTCTTATTTCAAAGCGAATCCCATCGGCCGGGTGCGCCCCGAATATATGTTGCACCTCTGGCCCGAAAAACCGCATGAAGGACGCATGCCCGATCTTTCTGTTATTTTAAATGAAAGCCTGCGGGAAGAACGTTACGGCTCGCGCGCGCCGGATTTGGCGATTGAAATCGTTTCACCGGACGACACGTGGAGCGAGCTGTTTGAGAAAGCGCGTTTGTATCTTGCCCATGGCAGCCGCGTGGTTTGGGTTGTGGATCCCGAGGAGCAAGCTGTAATGGCGATTACCGCGCATGAGCGCGTTTGGATGAAAGACGCGCTCATTTGTCCGGAGTTGTTGCCCGGCTTTTCCGTAGCGCTACAAGAAATTTTCGTTTGGCCCCAAGCAGAGGTCATTCCGGCCGCGGAGCGTAAATGAACGGCGCAACTTCTAATTCCCAAAAATCGAAACGAAGTTTCTCCAACCAGCGCGTTCCCCCCCCAACAGAGTTTGGAAACGAGTTAAACGTTCGTAGTGATGCCTTCGGGCATTTTTACTCATGACCACCCAACGCCTGAAGGCGTTGCTACGAACGAGTGGGTTGTGCAACTTGATTATCGCGTCAATCTTTTGTAATGTGTGGCGCATTGCAAAACGCGCTCACAATCAAGAAAGGCTTTTCGTATGCAAACCGTCACCGTTTCCCTTCCGAAAAAAATTTACAACCGGCTGCAATACGCTGCGCAAATCGCCGGGAAACCGCTGCATGAAGTGGCGGCGCGCAGCATCACCGAAAGCCTTCCGCCTTTGTTGGATAGCATCCCGGCGCGCTATCGCAGGGAAATATCGGCGCTGGAAAAGCTCGGAGAAAGGGCTTTGTGGGAAGTTGCGCGGAGCCGGGTTGAAGCGTCTTCGCAGCGGCGTTATGCACGTTTGTTAAAAAAGAGCAGTCGTGGCGCTGAATTAAGCGAGAAAGATCGGCAAAGTCTGGAAGAGTTGTGCGCCATAGCTGATCGTGTCATGTTGCAGAAAGCATATGCACTTCTTCTGCTCAAATTGCGCGGCAATCGCGTGCCTCGTTTGGCGGAATTGGATCGTCGGGAATGAGTTCCGGCTATGTCCCCAAGGCAGTACGAGAGCGGCTTGTCTCCGAAAGCAATCGTCAATGCGCATACTGTCGCGGTTCCGAAATCTTGACCGGCATGCCGCTCGTCGTCGATCATATTACGCCGCGTGCGCTTGGAGGCAAAGCCGTTCTAGTTAATCTCTGCATGTCTTGCCATCGTTGCAATCAATACAAAGGCGCTCAAACGCAAGCATTGGATCCTTTAACACGAGAACTCACGGCTCTCTTCAATCCACGACTCCAAAACTGGCACGAACACTTCAAATGGAGCCGGAACGGCATTGAAATCATCGGCGTCACTGCGTGTGGCCGTGCGACCATTGCAGCGTTACGATTGAATAGTGATGAGTTTCGTGCCAGTCGGGAAATCTGGGCAATGCTTGGGTTGCACCCGCCGCTAGAATAATGTCTACTCGAATCAATACTCCTTCGGAGAACGCATGAAAGGCTTCCTCAAATTTTTAGCAATCACGCTTGTTGTGGTCTTTATCGGCTTCAGCTTGTGGACGTGGGCTTCGCTCAATTACGTGTATTCTTCCGGCGAGCGCGCGGGCTATGTGCAGAAACTTTCGAAGAAAGGTTGGGTCTGCAAAACCTGGGAAGGCGAACTCGCGATGGTGAGCCTGCCCGGCACCGCGCCGGAAATTTTTCTCTTCACCGTGCCGGAAGATCATGTGGCCGATCAAATCAATCAATCCCTCGGCAAGCGCGTGAAGATCACGTATGAGCAACACCTCGGCATTCCGACTTCGTGCTTCGGCGAAACGGGATATTTTATCACCGGCGTGCAGTTGGTGGAGTGAGACGGAAAACGTTCGGCATTTGTCCTACAAAGCCCTGGATTCATTAGAATCTAGGGCTTTTTTGTTTTATGTCGTCGCGTGCGGTGCTGCCTTCGCGTGTGTTGAAACGAGAGAAACTCGGCAACGAGCGTGTCTCTCCCAAAGAATTTGCCAAACTCAGTCACTACCGTAAAAAAAAAAAACGAGCACAAGCGAACACGGGTTTTCTAAAGCAAAGGCAACAGATCAAAAAAATGAAAAAGACTCAGGATGAAATGGTTTTGGAGACGAGCGTACATCAAAATCTGCGCGACAACAACTTGTCATGGTTTGGCATCGTGCAATTGGTGATGCGAACTATCGCCGAATTTTTTCACGAGCGTCCCGGGCAAATCATCGGGTCCGCGTTTATCCTGCTCATGCTTTGGGGCTATCACGGCAATTTGGAATTGCTCGGCCTCGTGTGGAAAGATTGGGTTGGGCCAGGCTCAAACCTCGCACCCCGCCCGCAACTCATTCCCGGTATTCCGTGGGATCACGAGTTGATTTCGTTTTGGGGCGGCGCGTTCTTGCTCGTGATGATTCCAATTTTGATCATCAAGCTGAAATTCAAGCAGCCGCTTGCGCACTATGGTTTGGCGTTGCCGCCCAAAGGCAAGCGCGCGCTGGCGGCATCCGCATTTGCCGTGTTGGTGCTGACGAGTTTGCCTGCATTTTGGCTGGGCACGCAAGACGCGGGCATGCGCGCGGTTTATCCGTTCTATAAAAACTTTTCGAGCACGGGAGAATTTCTGTTTTATGAATTGAGCTATCTCCCCTTCTTCCTTGCGATTGAATTTATTTTTCGCGGCTACTTGCTCTTTGGCCTCGCGGGTGTGCGCGATGAGGAGACAGACGACAACGGCTATCCGGGCGAGTTTTATTTCAGCAAGTATGCGCTGCTCATTCAAATGCTCTCTTACACGGCGTGGCATTTGGGCAAGCCCTTGCCGGAATTGTGGGGCACGCTCATTTGGGGCATGGCCGCGGGCGCGATTGCATACGCGGTGCGCTCCATCTGGCCCGTGGTTTTCGCGCATTGGATTTTAAACGTCTTTCTCGACGCGGTGATTATAAAACTCATCTAAGGATGCTTTATGGCGACAATAGGAAAAACTTTTGAAGAGCTGCTCAACACGTCCGAGCCGGAGCACAAAGCAGGTTTGCTCAATGAAATCTCTTCCGCGCTCGAACAAAATTTTAACGGCACGCTTGCGGAATTAAGCAACGCTATCGACCGCGCACAGCCGCGCAGCGTTGAAGTGCCGAAAGCCGCGCGGCAAACGTGGAGCAATTTCGTGGGCAATCAAATCGCGCAACCGCTACAAATTTTTCGCCCGCGCACGTTGATGGAATTGCTCGCCGTTATCCAACAAGCGCAGCAACAAAATTGCAAAGTGAAAGCCGTCGGCTCCGGCCATTCCCATTCCGAAGTCGCGCTCACCTCGGACTTTTTAGTTGACACACATAGCTTGAAACAAGTGCTCGCGCTCGACGCTTCCGTGCTCAAAGACGGCGTTGAAACTGCGACGCTCGTGCATACGGAGTGCGGCATTCGTATTCGCGATTTGAACGAAGCGTTGGACCAGCGCAATCTGGCCTTGCTCAACATGGGCGGCTACACCGCGCAAACGATCATCGGCGCAATCTCGACCGGTACGCACGGCTCGGGCTTGGCGTTCGGCCCGCTCGCTGATTTCATCGAAGCGCTGGAGTTGATTGCGGAAGACGGCACGATCTATCGCATCGAGCCGAGCAATGGCATCACCGATCCGCAGAAGTTTCGCGAGAAATATCTCGGCCTCAAGCTCGTGCAAGACGACGATTGGTTTCGCTCCGTTGCCGTGAGCCTCGGCGTGATGGGTGTGATTTATTCCGTGATTCTGCGCGTGACGCAGAAGTATTGGCTAAACGAAACGCGCACCGTGAGCACATGGAACACAGTGAAAGAAGAGTTGCGCGCGGGCGAGGTGTTGCGTGCGCATCGGCACTTCGAAGTGCTGGTGAATCCGTATGCGATCAACGGCCAACACACGTGCTTGATCACCACGCGCGATCTTGCGGAAGAGCCGCAGGCGCCGAGCTTTGATCGTCGCCATCGTAATTTCTTCGCGGAGATGATTGCCGCGATTCCCGGCATTGACCGCTCGCTGCTTCTTTTGCTCGACACGTTTCCAGATTTGACGCCGCGTATTTTGGAGCAGGCCATGAAGGGTTTGGAGGATAAAATCTATACCGCCAAAAGTTATGAAGTGCTCGATCTCGGCGCGGCGAATAAGATCAAAGCCTACTCCTCGGAGATTGGGTTGCCGCTGCAAAATTGCGTCGAGGCCGTTGAGCGAATTTTTCAAGTCGCGAAAGAGATGCGCCGGCGCGGCAAAATCTACATGACCTCGCCGATGTCGTTGCGCTTCGTCAAAGCTTCGCCCGCGTATATGGCCATGATGCACGGCCGCGATACGTGCATGATCGAATTGCCCATCATCGACGGCACGCACGGCGGCTATGAGTTGCTGCGCAAAATCGAAGAAGCCCTTTATGAATTTTCCGGACGGCCGCATTGGGGACAGATCAACTTCGTGACAGGCAATCACGGCTTTCTCGAAAGCATGTATCCCGCGTATCCCAAGTGGCTGGAGGTCTATCACGCGCTGCATAAAAGCGGCATGTTTGAAAACAGCTTTACGGCGCGCGTGGGATTTTCAACGCCCAAGTTTGTCGCGCATCCCTGAACGCGTTAACCAAAGCGAGAATCGTCATGAAGAAACTCAATGTTTGTTTGACCATTATCCCGCTGCGCGCTGCTGCAGCTTTGAATGACAAAGACAAAACGCATTTGCAAAGCAATGCGCACTCCGGTTCTTCGTCATTTAAAGAAGAACAAAGTACGCGCGCATGCAGCGGCAGCAAGCCCAACTCACGTCGCGCCGCGATCACCGAAATGAAATTTTACTAAGCTCGAAAAGTTTAGTGAGACTTTCGCTTCCCGACTGCGAGGCGTGTTCTGGCAAGATGCCAAGAGAACAACAAAACGAAACAACCAGGAGACCATTACCATGGCACAGGACAAAAAAGCAACAGAAGAAAAATTAACCGCATTGTGGCAAGATCAAAGCACCTTGACTTTGACCACGCGCGGCCTCAAATACGTCATCATTAGCGACACGCACATGGGCGACGGCGGCGAAGCCGATGACTTTCGCGAGAATGAAAAGGCGCTCACGCGCGCGTTGGCGTATTACAAAGACAACGGCTATCACCTCATCCTGCTTGGTGACGTCGAAGAGTTTTGGCAATTCGATTTGGAACGCATCGCAAAGAAATATGGCAACTCCGTCTATGCGGCGCTCAAAGCATTCGATGGAGATCGCGTATTTCGCGTGTATGGCAATCACGATTCGGAATGGGGTTGCCCGCCCGATCCGGCGCGGAAAAATTCCAATGGCCGCAAAGGCTCGCCCGAAGCGATCAAGCTGCGCGATGTGAACAGTCAAGCGAGTATCTTGCTCGTGCATGGCCATCAAGGCAGCAAGGATGCAGACAAATATAGTTGGTTTAGCCGCTTTGTGGTGCGCGGCTTGTTCAAGCCGATTGAAGGTGCGGCAAAATGGCTCGGGCTTTACGGCCATCCTGCCGCAACGAAATCGCAAGTCACCAAAGACTACGAGAAGATTTTTTATGATTGGGCCAAGGCGAACAAAGTGATCGTCATCTGCGGTCATTCGCATCGCGCTATTTTTGCTTCGCGCTCATATGTCGATCGTTTGCAGCAGCAGCTTGAAGACGCACAAGCCTCGATCTTGAGCAATCGCGGTAATGAAGCGACCATGAGAGTCAAACTCAGAGAAGTGGAAAAGCTGCGGCAACAGCTTGCAGATGAAAAAGACAAAGGCCGCGACATTACGCCGATGGAGCCGAACGGCAAAACGCTTCCGTGTTATTTCAACTCCGGCTGCGCGCTTTACACCGACGGCTTAACCGCCATTGAGATCACAGGCGATGTAATCCGTCTCGTGAAGTGGAGCAGAAATGCCGTGCAAGATGCGCCCGAGGAATTTGACCGCGGCAGTTTGAACGAATTCATTCAGAAAGTGAGAGACGATGGGCGCTAAAATCAAATATGAATATCAGCTTCCTCCGTGGAACGCGGAGCAACCGGAAGCGTCGTTGCAGGCGGTGCAGCAATGGGCGATTCAAAACGCCAAGTCGCAGATTGACTGGTATTCGAAAAATAAGTTCTCGAAGCGGTTGGGTTCCCAAATCATTCGAGCTTGCACGATTGGGTTTGCAGCGTTAGGAGCGTTATGCCCATTGTTGGACGCTGCGGAATTGCTGCCATTGATTGCCGCGATGTTAAAACAGGCGCCACCGCTTGACTTCGCTTTCGCGCAATGGGGCTACGTCTTTTTCGGAGTTGCGGCTGCGATTTACGGCTTCGACAAATTCTTCGGCCTCTCCACGGGCTGGATGCGGTATATCGTGACACAAATGGCGTTGGAGAAAGCGCTCAAAGAGTTTCAATATGATTGGCTCATTTTGCGCGCGCAACCTCACGGCCAGGCCGAGACGCAAACCGTGAATACGCAAGCGCTCTTGCAAAAAATGCGGGACTTCACCTCGCAGGTCGAGACGCTCGTCAAGCAAGAAACCGACGCATGGGTGCTGGAGTTTCAAAACAATCTTTCGCAATTGGAGAAAGTTTTGAAAACGGAAGTAGACAACCGCAAACCAGGCAGCATCAAGGTGACGGTGAGCAACGCGTTGGAGTACGGCTCAGTCTCCATTCGCCTGAAGGGTGTGCAACACAAAGAACTCATCGGCACCACGCAAGCATTGCTCGACTCGATCCCGCCGGGCGTGTATGAAGTGGAGGCTGTTGGCAGCAAAGGAAACAAAACCGGCAAAGATTCCAAAGTTGTCGAAGTGCAACCCAACGCTATCGCGACCGCGGATTTGACTTTGAAAGCAAGCTAACGCAACTGCATCACTAAAAACAAACCATGACGAGCACGGATAACTTACCAAGTTCTTCCGTGCAAGCACGGTTCATGCGATTATGAGAATGGAGATTTCATGCAAAAGCTAAAGCTTCGCGATTCCTTCAGCAGGAGTGCGCTCTTCATGTTGGTGTTGCTCGCCTTTGCCGCCTGCAATCCCAAGTACGGCCCGCGCGAGTGGGGCGAGTTCAACGCGCTCACGAGCAAAGCGCCGCGGCCGTATCCGCCGGTGTTCAATAACCAGTCGGTGCCCTACGACGAGTATTTGAAATGGGTCTATTGGGGCGAGCAATGGTTTCGCGGCGAGACGTTTGGCAACGAGCGCGTGTGGACCGATGTCGTGGGTTTGCTCAACGGCACGATTGACATTCGCGAGGGCGAAAATTGGAAGAGCGAATCGATCTTCAAATACTTCGTGCTGAGTCTTGACGCGCTCGACGGCGTGGCGGGCAATCTTTATCAAGGCAATGGCGGCGCATACACGCACGATCTCGTGATCACGTTCCCGCCGAATGCTTTTCTTGATAAAACTTTTTCCGTGCCTGAAAAATTGCACACGGGCTTGGATGTCGAAGCCGGCGCGGCATGGCCGATTGGCGTCGTGCCGTTTGCGGTGAAGGCCGAAGAAGCAAACTTGCCTTACTTGCTCGATCCGAAACAATATGTGAGCAACGCGGAGAGTGTGGGAAAATTTCGCGCGGGCTTGACGTGCGCGCTGTGCCATTACTCGCTCGATGTTGATTGGGACGGCAAAACGGATTTGCGCTCGGCAAAGCCGAACGAACCGACGCCGGGCAGCGCGTATCAACCGCAGCATGCGTGGGCCATTGGCAATCAAGACCTCGCGCTGGGTTGGATCTTCGCGCTTTCTTCCAACACGCTTGCGGGTTTTGAAAACTCCGCAGCGCCGGGCAAGACCACGCTGGCCGATGCGCGCGCATGGGCGAAGTTTGCGCTCGAAAATTATGAGCAGAATCCGGCGCTGGTGAAACGCGAAGTTGATCGCGGCTTGCTCATGTTTCCGCGCGGCTATGCGGACGACACGCCGGATGGTTTGCACAATCCGTTGCAATTTCCTTCACTGTTCACGCACATGAATTGGCCGTTCAACTATGACGGCGTGATGCTCAATGCTTCGGATCGCAACAACAACGTGTGGACCTCGGGCATCGATCCCACGCAGCTTGTGGCGCTGTGCAGCAATCGCGGCGGGAAGACGGCGAAGATCATGTTTTGGGCGGAGAAGGGTATGTATAACGAGATCACGGCGGAACAATATGCCGACATTTTTGTGGCGAACGCGCCCGCGGTGCAACATGATCCGGCGCAACGCGAGAAGCTGCGCAACGACATTCTCGGCGTGAGCGACGGCGTGCCGGGCATGTTGCACAACGACGGCATGGCGCTCATCACCGGCGTGCCGGGCGCGTTGCCGAAAGCTGTGCGCAATCATCCTGACAATAAAAAATTGGGGCGCATTCATAAACCGAAAGAGTTTGGCAGCGACGGCAAAAAGCGCGGCGCGATGATCGGCATGCTCGGCACGCGCGTGATTACGACCGATGCGGTGCGCGCGCAATATGGCGTGGCAGAATTGGAGCAGAAGTATGGCTTGAATGCCGATGAGTTCGTCACCGAGTCGGTGAGCTTGATGCTCGATTGGGTGGAGCCGCCGCCGAATCTTTCGCCGCTGTTGGAGAATGCGCGCAAGGCCGGTTTGGTGGAAAAAGGATATGAGATTTTCAAACAACAAGGCTGCGTGCAATGTCACGCCGGGCCGATTTTCACCAACAACACGATTGTGCCGCTGAAAAAAATCGGCACGAACGCCGCGCGCGCCGAGGCCACTGCGCCGCTGCAAACTTTTCTCGCGCCGAAATACAATCCGGCCACGGGCGAAGCCACCTCCGGCGGGTTCTTTAGTTTCTTTGCCAAACTCTTTGGGAAGAGCAAACAGAAGCCGGGTTACAAAGTCGTGACACTGCGTTATGTGTATGGCTCCGCGCCGTATCTGCACGATGGCGGTGTGGGGGTGACTTTGCGCGCCGAAACGCAAGCTGCCGGCGATGATTTGCAAACTTTGCTCGCGCGGCCGAGCGCGGATAAAATTTACGGCATGGGCCAAATTCTCAACTATCGCGAAGCCAATCCCGCTTCTTATCTTCGCCCAAACGCTGCGTTGAGTTTGCAAGCGTTGTTGTTAAAAGACGAGCGCGCACGTGTGATCGCTGCCAACCGTGAAGCGATTCTCACAGTGCCGGGAGAGAATCAACGCCTCGCGATGAAGGATTTGCAAATCGAAGGCATCGGCCACGAGTTTTGGATTAACGATCAACCCGGCGGAGAGATCGTCACTTCGCTCATTGCGTTTCTGCTCGCGTTGGATGATGAGCCGGGGAAATAGAAAACTCGACGCGCGCGACAACAATCTAAATTTTGCCACAAAAAGCAAAGGCAGAATGATTTGCCGTCTGAATCATTCTGCCTTTAAACATTCTGCCTGATTTTCCCCCTCACCTCACTTCTTCGGCTTCATCATGCGCAAAAAACCTTTGAGTTGATTGCGATCCATTTGAATGAATTGCGAGAATTGTCCCGCGCCGGCGAGCGCCTCTGCGCCATCGATGGTCACACACTCGCCCGTAACGAATTCCGCTCCGCCCGCAACGAGGAACACCGCGAGATTCGCAAGCTCGCTGTGCTCGCCAAATCTTCCCGAAGGAATGCGCTGCCGCGCTTTGTCTTCCAACTCTTTTGAAGGAATCAAACGCTTCCACGCGCCCTCCGTTGGAAACGGGCCGGGCGCGATAGCGTTGACGCGAATGCCGTATGTCGCCCATTCCACTGCCAGCGAGCGCGTGAGCGCGAGCACGCCGGCTTTTGCGCACGCGGAGGGCAATACAAACGCGGAGCCGGTCCACGCATAGGTGGTGACGATGTTCAAAATGCTGCCGGGATGTTGCGCGGCGATCCATTTCTTGCCGAGCGCTTGTGTGCAGTTGAACGTGCCGTACATGACGATCTTCATCACCGCATCAAATCCACCGGGCGAAAGCTCTTCCGTTGCCGCTAAAAAATTTCCCGCAGCATTGTTCACGAGAATATCGGGCACGCCGAGTTTGTGCTCGACTTCATCAAGCGCATGCGCAACGGCGTCATAATCGCGCACGTCGCATGCAACCGTTGTGACTTCGCGACCATTGCCCGCGGCGGCAATGACTTTCGCGCCGTCGGCCAAGCGCTCGGCGCTGCGCCCGAGTATCGCCACGCGCGCGCCGAGTTCGGCAAAGCGTTTCGCCATCGTCAATCCCAAGCCCGAGCCGCCGCCGGTAACACAAGCGATTTTGTTGGATAGCAAATCGGAACGAAACATGTGAGCCCTTTCTTTAAAATGTTTAATGCGCGGCGAGTATGGATTGCACTTCGCCCAAGAGCAAGGCAGGACTCGTTCGCGGCGGAACGAGGCGATTGCTCGGCTTACGCGCGCGCAACATACGAAACGCCTGCGCGCAAAGCAATGCGGCAAAAATTCCCTTGCCTTTCAAAGCCTTTTTGCGCATTTTTTTTAAGCGCAATGTCGCGCGCGCTTTTAACCTCAACCCCAAACACGATGACTCTGCGTTTGCTGCGCACACCAATGACGAGCTTTGCGCTCGCTTCCCGGTTGCTCACCTCACGTGGCTCCAATCCGAATTGAATTTCGTATGAGCAAAAAATCACTGATCGAAAACGCCGGCGTACTCCCGGAGACCGCGGAGAAGAAAACCTCGCTCAAAGCCAAAAACGCCGATCGCGCGATGGACAACATGTTTCGCATCGTGCTCGGCAATCATTTGCAATTGAGCATGATGGCGGATCAAAAAGCGAACATGATCATCACCGTGTGTGCGTTGATTCTGACGCTCTCGCTCGGCCGCTTGCAAGTTGAAGGCTTATTTTTCACCGTCATCGTTTTGGTGGTAACCTGCGTCGCTTCGATGTTCTTTGCGATCCTTGCCACGATTCCCAAGCTGCCGCCGCGCCTCGCGGGCCAGGTCGATTTGCGCGGCCGCAATTTCAATCTGCTCTTCTTCGGATTTTTCAGCCAGATTGATTTCGAGACTTTTTTCCGCGAGATCGAACTCGTGGTGAATGACCGCAATCTCGTGTACGAAAGCTTGGCGAAGGATCTTTATGATCTCGGCTTGGTTTTATACAACCGCAAATACAAATACATTCGCATCAGTTATCTGATCTTTCTTGTCGGCTTGTTGTTCAGCTTGCTCACTTTTATTCTTGGATTGGCGCAAACTTCCGCGCCCTAGTGTACCCACGCCGAATTCTTAGACAAGAGCATGGATCAACTCATCTGCCACCTCGTCGGCGATTACGTGTTGCAAACCGATTGGATGGCGCGCAACAAAACCTCGAACTTTGGCGTTGCGCTCATTCACGCTTTGGTTTATGCCTCGCCGTTTGCGTTGATTACGGGCGCGAGTTGGGCTTGGCTCGTGATTTTCGGCACGCACGTGATCATCGACCGCTATCGCCTCGCCAATTTGGTTATGCGCGCGAAGCAATGGTCGTGGCGCAAGCCGGAATCCGAGTTGAGCGCGCCGCCCGAAGTGCGCACCATGTTGATGATCGTGATTGACAACACCATTCACTTGACGATCAATTATCTTGCGATCAAATATTTGAGCTAAAAAAACTCCTCCGCTGCTTTGCCTCCCACCGTTTCTTTCTCAAAGAGCATGTGCCATGTCCCCCAAATTTATTTTATTCGTTCTGCAATGTGCTCTCACGACGACATTATATGCGCAAGCCGCTGAAGCTCCCGTGTTGAATGGCAAATTTTTGTATGAAGATTACGCCGGCTGCGCCAGTTGCCACGGCAACAATGGCAAAGGCGAAGTGGAAGGTATCGCGTTGGATCCGCCGCCGCCCGATTTGACCGATTGCAGTTTCAATTCGCGTGAACCGCGGCGTGATTGGCGCGCGGTCATCAATCACGGCGGCCCAGCGCGCGGGCTTTCGATGAGCATGCCTGCTTATGGCGAAGCGCTTACCGAGGAGCAAGTCGAAGCGATCATCGATTATCTCAAAACATTTTGCCCGGAAGCGAATTGGCCGCCGGGAGAATTGAATTTTCGCCGCGCGCATCTCACCACCAAAGCTTTTCCGGAAAACGAAGCCGTGCTCATTCCACAATACACGCACGGCAGAAATCGAAGCGCGCGCACGAAGTTTGTTTATGAACGACGTTTTGGCAAGCGCGGGCAGTGGGAAGTCGCTGTGCCAATTGTCGCGGAATGGCAATCTCCGCGCATGAGCGGCCTGGGCGATGTGGAGGTGAGTGCGAAATATGTGCTCGCTTTTAATCCGCAGACGCGAGCGATTATGAGCGGCGGGTTTGAAGTGGTATTGCCCACGGGCGAAACAACAATTGGCGTCGGCAGTGGCGCATGGAAGCTCACGCCGTTTCTCGCTGCGGGCAAAGGTTTCGAGCATTTCACCCTACAGTCCAGCGCCAAATTTGAACAACCGTTGCAAAAAGATGAAGGCGAAAGCGAATTGTTTTTCAATTTTGCGTTTACGCTGCCATTGACGCCGGAGAAAAAAGGCTTCATCCCCATGTTAGAAACGCAAGGCGTGCGAAACTTAGAAACCGGCGAGACGCAATGGTTGCTCGCGCCGCAGCTTTATCTCGGCTTGGTGCGACGCGGGCATATTGCGCTTTCTTTCGGCGGACAAATTCCACTCGCGGGGCCGCGATCTTTTGATTATCGGCTCATGAGTTTCTTCTTGTGGGAATTTGCGGACGGCGGGCTGTGGTGGTGAAGCGCGATTACGTTTCCATTGCTGTCGTTTCCGGCAACAATGCAAATCTCTCCAAAATTAAAAAAGCGGCAACGCCTACAATAAAACCCGCGAAGAGCGCGGGCCAGAGCATAAGCGGCAAAAGCTGAATGACCGCGACACTCTGTACAATGAACAGTGCGGCACAAACGATTTGTGCGAGCACATGCGCCAACGCGCCTGCCAGGCTGAGACCGATGACGCTCAATGCGCGCGCGGCATAACGCCGCAAAAAGATCATCACACCGCAACTGCAAATACCTCCCGCAAGCGAGAGCCAAAAGCCGGGGCTGAAAAACACACCGAGAATAAGACTCCCGACAAGTATGCGAACGAGCGTCACCGACCACGCGCTGCTCGCGCCGAGCGTGTAGAGTGCGAGCAACGTCGCGAGATTTGCCAGGCCGGGTTTGGCCCAAGGCAAAGGCCGCGGCAGCCCGGCTTCGAACAAAAACATCACCAAGCCGAACGCCGCGAGCAGCGCGGTGCGCGTGAGGCGTTGCGCGCGCGTGCTCGTTTCAAAAAGTGACGGCATCGAGCGTGCTCCCCTTTTTTTCAATCAACAAAACAATCAAATGATTGGGTGCGCACACGAGCATCTGCGGCGCGCGCTGAATGCGCCCCTGCCGCACGCACACTTGCTGTGGGCACGAACTGGTGAGAATGCGAATCGACTGCTCCGCAATAGCGAGTTGCACTTCGCCCAACCCGGCGCGCACGGAAACCGTGTCGGGTTGCAGCAAGGACAACTCGGCCACGACGCGATTGCGCACGAGCACCTGCGCTGTCTCTGCGTTTTGTCGCGCGGAGTTGAACCTGCTCCACGTCATGCTCATGAACGCGAGCGCGAGAAAAAGCGCGGCGACGATGAAATCGCCTAAGCGGAGGTGACGACGCAAACGGGCAAGTGGGGATTGTGGCTGCAATGGTTGAGTGAGGGATTGTTTTTGATCGTTGCAAAAAAAGCAAAAACTTTTCCGCCGAGCGACACCGAAGCCACCGAGTTTCACTGAAAAAGGCTTTTCTTCGGCGACACTCGGTGGCTTCGGTGAATTTCGGCGGAAGAGCTTTTCTTGTTTCGCTCCGACTCGTTCGGGTTATGGGTTGGCAAGTTTTTCTAATGCCTCCAGTTTGAGCCGCGCTTTTTCGAGGAACTCTTGTGATTGCGCGTGTTTGGGATTGAGCGCGAGCGCTTGTCGCCATTCGACTATGGCTTTGTCATAGTCTTCATTCGCATAAAAGCTCAAGCCGTTGTTGAAGTATTGATCGACGCGGAGATTGAGTTGGCGCTGCGCATCGTCGAGGTATTTGCGCGCGCGCGAATTTTCCGGGTCGCGCGTCAACACTTTGTCGAACATTTCCATGGCCAATACAAATTCGCCGCGCCGGAAATGCTCTTCGCCGCGCTCGAACTGGCCTTTTAAACCCAAAACGGAAAGCGCTTCGTTGCGCTTGCTGCTCGCGAGTTTGTTGGTCGGCTCCATTGCCAGCACGCGTTCGAATGCATCCGCGGCTTTCTCCCAATCGCGCGCTTCGAGCCAGCGCGTGCCCGAGCGCATCAACTCGTCAATGTTGCTGCGAAGTTGTTCTTGAATGCGCGAGCGATAACTCAGGGCTTCGCGGTGTCCAGGCTCCATCGTAAGCACGCCTTGAAATTCGCGCTCGGCGCGCTCCAAATCACCGCGCTGAAATGCCGCGGTCCCGGTTTGCATTTTCTGCGCGATGAAATTGTCGATATTCGTTTGCAGATTCCGAATTTGCCGGCGCGCGACTTCGTTGCTCGAATCAAGATTCAGCGCTTCGCGATAAAGTTTGTATGCGTTGAGGTACTGCTGCCGGCGCTCCAGACTTTGCGCGCGCGCAATCATGCCGTTGACCTGGCCTTTTTGCAATTCCAAATCGCTCTGCGTTTTTTCCAAATAACGCTGCGCTTCGGCATGTTGCGGCTCAAGGCGCAAAGTCTCTTCAAACGCGAGCTGCGCTTTTTGATAGTTGCCCTGACTATAATAGCCCAGGCCTCTTAAAAAATCTTCCTCGGCTTGTTTGCGACGAAACTGCGCCAAGCGCGCCAAATAATTTTCTGCCTCGCCGTGACTTTTGCGCACGAGCAAAATGTTTTCGAAGGCGCGATTCGCTTCTTCGTAGTTGCCGTCTTCAAATGCCTGCACGCCGCGACGATAAAGCTGGTTTGCGTAAATGTCGAGATGCGACTCCAAGCGTTCCAAGCGGAGGCGCGCCTCGCGTTGTTGGCGATCCAATTTGAGCACTTGCAGATAATTTAAAGCGGCGCTGATGTACTCATGTTTGCGCTCGTAAGCCTCAGCTTCGGCCATCATCTGTGCGATGCGTTGATTCTCGCCGGCCACGCGCGTTTCCAATTCGCGCAGCAACTCGCCGGTCTTGGCTTGGTTGGGTTCATAAGTTTGATAGCGCCGAAACTCCCGCAATGCGGAGCGATAATCTTTGGCTTTCGCGAAATCTTTGCCTTGGGTGAAGTGGCGCTGCATGCGCGCGGCCGGGCTTGCGCCCAAACGCAAGCTCAATCCCGCGAGCAAGCGCTCTTCTTGCGCGGAATACACAAAATCGAACGCATAACTTTCATTCATGATAGTCGCGCCCACATTGACGTGCGGATCAGCGAAGTCATTCACGCCGGAATAAAGCGCGAGGTGTTTAAAAATGATGGTTGCGAGACCGAGTTGCGTGACGTTGTAATTGGAGCGCCATTCTTCCGTGATAAAAAGCGAAGGCAGCTTTTGCCCAAGACGCAAGGCGAGGCTCGCTTTATAATAAGAGCGCAGCATGCTGCTTTGCGAAGAGAGATCGCTGGCTTGGAAAGCGAGTGCGAAGCGATAGGGAGAAACAGGAGCATTGAAGCTTTGACCGGCAAACTGTTCGTAGGAGATCGGCACGCGTCCGCCGAAGGGATGAAACATGAAGCCGAGCGTCAATGAGGCGCGATCATCTTTATTGCTGCGCACGAAATGATTGCCATGCACGGCCATGCCGAGCGAGAAGGACGAGCCGAAGCTTTTGCCCCACGCGAGACTCAAGCGATCAAGATGTTGTTGCGCGAAAGGCAGGCGCATGAGCGTCACGCCCCAACCGCCGGCTTCCGGCCAAAATGCGGATACGCCGAAGGTGGAAATGCGATAATCGAAATTCGGGCTGAGCACAAGCTGGCCTTCACGCAGCGCAGCCAAGCTTGCGGGATTCCACGCTGCCGCGAAGGGGTCGGGCGCGGCAATCAAATGTGCGCCACCCAAACCCAGGGCGCGCGGCGTGTGGCCATCATTGCCAAAAAAGCTTTGCGCCTGTGATAGGTTTGTGCAGAGCACAATGACGGAGCAAAGCATGATGCGCGAACAAATCCGGAAATTTTTCATGGCTTTTACCCAAACGAAATGAGCATTCACCGCAGAGTTTTACTCGACGGACCGAACCCAAATTTATTGCCGGCGAAAATGAAGCGGTCCTCAAAAAACGTTTATGTTGCGACAGTGCTGCACTGGCAAGGACAGCATCTTGCTCACAACTTCAACTCGCGCGCTCGTGTTCGTAAACGATTTCGCTGATCTCCACGGGCTTGCTGCGGCCTTTCACCATGATTGCATCCAAGCGGGTGATGTTGTAATTGCCGTTGAGCATGCGCGCGAAATTATACTCGGTAATAATCTGCCCGCTGCGCGCGAGGCTGCACAAACGATTTGCAATATTCACGACGTCGCCCACCACGGTGTAATCCATGCGATTTTTCGAACCCATTTTGCCCATAACGGCGAAGCCCTGGTTGATGCCGATGCCCAACTCAAACGTGATTTCTCCGGCGCTGGCGCGTTGGCGATTGAGCTTGTTCACATTGCGTTGAATGTCGATCGCGGCGCTCACCGCGTTTTCCACCATGCGCTGCCCTTGAAAGATCGCCATGATTTGATCGCCGTTGAATTTATCCACCACGCCGCGATTGGCTTCAATGATGCGCGTTTGCAAATCGAAATAGATATTCACGAGCTTGACCACAAGTTCCGGCTCGCAATCTTCCGCAATGGCGGAGAAGTTGCGAATGTCGGAAAAGAGTATCGTCACTTGCCGGCGGTCGCCTTCTTCATAAGCCTCTACACGCTCGCCGCCGCGCTCTTGAATCATTTCCACCGTTAGTTTAGAAAGAAATTTTTGCATCTGCAATTTTTCGCGAAGATGCGTCACCATGTTGTTAAATTCGCGCGCCAATCTTCCCAACTCGTCCTTGCTGCGCGGCGTGACATAAACATCGAGATCACCGTTGCCCACGCGCCGCGCGGCATTGGCCAGCGTATGAATCTCGCCGACGATCTTGCGCGCAAAAAAGTAAATGCCCCACACCGAGACCACGATTACCAACACGGCCATGGAAAGAATCAAACGCTGCATGCGCACCAAAGGCTGCGACAATGCGCGTTTCGAAAAACCGAGGACGGCATAACCCACTTTGATCTTTTCTTTTGTCGCCGTAATCGGATAGGAAAATTCATAATACGAGTCGTCTTCCTGCATGCTGATGTCATCTTCCTGACTGAGCGCCGCCAAGCGCTCCGGCCGCATGGGATTCTTGAAGCGTTGCGCATCGGAAGAGCCGGCGACCTTGCCGCTGTGATCGAAGACCACAATGTATTCGAGGCCTCTGATTCCCATTTGCATGGTGCGCGTCACTTCAAGCGGAATTTCCGGCAAGCGCCGTGGTTCGAGCACGCTGTCCAACAACGGATCGGCAACGATCTGTCCCAATTTTTTGAGCAACACCGTGCAAGTCTCGCGCGTGGCCTCTTCCAATTCGCGATGCTGAATCGGCAAAATCAAGGCGCTGAACAGCAGCACCACGGCAATTACGATGATGGCGATGTTGATGCTGAGCTTGAATTTGATTTCCAAGCTGCTGAAGAAATCATACGTCGACTCGAGCGGGTGCCAAAGGTATGCGCGTATTTTTTTGAGCCAGTTGAACATGTTCGTATTGAGACTAAGTGCGAGAGGTGCGCATCGTTTTGGAGGAAACGAGCAAAGCATGAAGAGCAACAGGTCAGAGATTACAACGGGGTAGGAGAGAGACGCACCCCAAAAGGCCCACGCGGCATACACGCCGGCGCGGACGTTTGCGCTCGGAATGGGGCAAGCTCAGGCCCGCGGCGAACGTGCCGCCGCGGCGGTTACAGCGCACAACCAACCATACTCCGATTCTCCCTCCAGTGGTCGCCTCGAAAAAATTATTCCCCGAAACGGGGAATGCGTACATGACCACTGCGATTCTTTTCTTTTTTGTGTGCATGAAATTAACCAAAAACGTTTCCAGAGTCAAGCGGGAATTCCCCCTTGAAAACACGCATACGAGAAAGTATATTGCGCCTCAAAAAATCATGCTCGAAATTTCATCGCACTCTCTGCAGCAAAGCGTTGCTGCCATCGCCGACAAGCGCATCGCGGTCTTGGGCGACTACATGCTCGACCGTTATCTCTGGGGCACAGTCTCGCGCATCTCGCCTGAGGCGCCCGTGCCCGTCGTCGAGTTGGAGCACGAGACCGATCATCTCGGCGGCGCGGCCAATGTTGCAAACAATCTCGTCGCATTGGGCGCGGTCACGTTTCCGTTCGGCGTGGTCGGCGCGGATGGCGACGGCGAACGGCTCATGCAACTCATGCGCGAGAACGGCTTTCTCGCGCACGGCATGATCCTCGATGCCCGCCGGCCCACGACGATTAAAACGCGCATCATCGCGCATAGCCAACATCTCGTGCGCACCGATCGTGAATCGCGCGAGCCTATCGCGCCGCACGTGCAAACCGCCATTCTCCAGCAACTCCGCGAGTTGCTCCCTTCTTTGCATGCGCTCATTATCGAAGATTATAACAAAGGCGTACTCGCGCAACCGTTTATAAGTGAAGTACTCGAGTTGGCGCGACAGCACAATTGTCCCGTCACCGTTGATCCCAAATTCAAACACTTTCTCGATTATCGCGGCGTGGCCGTGTTCAAACCGAATCGTAAAGAGACCGAAGACGTGCTCGGTCTCAAGTTGCGCACGCGGGAAGAGATTGTGCATGCGGGAAAATTGTTGTTGGAAAAACTCCAAGCCGAAAATGTGCTCATCACCCTTGGCGCGGAAGGTATGGCGCTGTTGCAGCGCGATGGGCAAGTTTACTTTGCGCCCACACGTGCGCGACAAGTGGCGGACGTTTCCGGCGCAGGCGACACCGTGATTGCCACGCTCACCGCGGCGCTCGCTGCCGGCGCGGATATTACCGTGGCCGCTACGCTTGCGAACATTGCCGCGAGTGTCGTCGTCGCGCAAATCGGCGCGGTGCCGATTGACAAACAAAAATTGTTGGAAGAAATCGCAGCGTTCGAGAAATGAAATTGCTGTGTTCGTATCGCAATCACCCCTCGGCCGCTTTTTTTGTTTTGTCGCTGCTTCACCGCGGGTTCCTCTCCGCTTGTTTACCGCGGTGGCCTTTTCAAAGCAGAGTGGCTTCAAAGCGATGGCATCCCACCGCCAATCGCTTTGCCGTATCTTACTTGCAAAAACGAATCGCATGAACACCATCCTCGCACGAAATGAACTCCTGCCGCTGCGCGCAAAATGGCGCGTGGAGCACAAACGTGTGGTTTTCACCAACGGCTGCTTTGACATTTTGCATCGCGGCCACGTGGAATATTTAGAACAAGCGCGCGCGCACGGCGATCTATTAGTCGTCGGTTTGAACACAGACGACTCCGTGCGCCGCTTGAAAGGAGCGAGCCGCCCGATTGTGCCGCAAGAAGATCGCGCGACCATCTTAGCCGCATTGCGCTGTGTGGATTTCGTGGTTTTGTTTGAAGAAGACACCCCCGCGAATTTGATCGCACAAATTCAGCCCGACGTGCTCGTCAAAGGCGCGGATTACCAAGTCAACGAGATCGTCGGCCATGAGCAAGTGCTCGCCGCGGGCGGCGAAGTCGTGCGCATCCCCCTCACGCCCGGCCGCGCCACACGCGATGTGATCGCGACGATATTGGAGAGGTTTGCGTATAGGAAGTAATGCAGTCCTCTTAACTGTCTCGCGCGAGGCGCATCACCTTTGCGTTTTCCGAAGGCGAGGCACATCACGTCGATTTGATTGACTATCATTAAGATGACAAAATTATGGCAATGAAAAATCCACCGCATCCCGGCGAAATCATTCGCGACCTTTGTCTTGCTCCATTGGGTTTAACCGTCACGGAAGCGGCAGACGGGTTGGGCATTACCAGAAAAACGCTATCGCAACTGATCAATGGCCGCGCCGGCATCTCCGCAGAGATGGCGGTGCGACTCTCCAAAGCATTTGGCCGCAGCCCGGAAAGTTGGCTGGAATTGCAAAGCCGATATGATCTCGCGCAAATCAGTCAAACCGCGAAGAGCATCAAGATCAAATCCTTTTTAACGCGCGCTGAATTGCGCCCGGCCGATCGCATTGTGGCATGATCTATAACAATTGTTTGATGCCGCACTGGAGAAGTTTAGAAACGCGATCGATATAAGACCTAATAGGGAAAATTTTTACAATAATCTTATGCCCGAAGACACCCTCATCGGCGGCGCGCAGGAGCAGTTTCCGCTCACGCGTTGGTCTGCGCTTGTTGCCGTGCGCAGCGAAAATGCGGAAGAGCGGCAGCGCTCGTTTGCTGTGCTCATTGCCGCATATTGGAAGCCGATTTACAAATATCTGCGTTTGAAATGGCGCAAGTCCAACGAAGACGCCAAAGACCTCACACAGGGTTTCTTTGCGTTGGCTATGGAGAAAAATTATTTTCAAAGCTATGATCCAACCAAAGCGCGCTTTCGCACGTTTCTGCGCACGTGCCTCGATGGCTACGTAGCCAACGCAAACAAAGCCGAGCAACGCCTCAAACGCGGCGGCGATGCACAAATGCTCTCGCTCGATTTTGAAAACGCCGAAGGCGAGTTGCAGCATATCGAAATTGCCGATCATGAAAACGTCGAAGTCTATTTTGAGAAAGAGTGGCTGCGCAGTTTATTTAGCCTCGCGCTCGATGCGTTGCGTCTTGAGTGTGAAGCCAAACAACGCACGATGCACTTCCAATTGTTCGAGCGCTATGATCTCGACGAAAGCAATGCGACGCGTATCACCTATGATCAACTCGCGCAAGAATTCGGCCTCACGACCACCACAGTGACCAATTACCTCGCGCTGGTGCGCCGCGAGTTTCGCCGCATCGTGCTCGAAAAGCTGCGCGAGCTGACCGCGACGGAGGCTGAGTTTCAACAAGAAGCGCGTGCCGTGCTTGGCGTGCAACTACAATGACCAAGAAGAAGCCTTGCGCAAAGGCTTTTGCGTTTAGCAACGCTGCAACTAAAAAATCTTGCGAGGATATTCCGCCATCCATGCCCACTCTGCACTTCACTTCGATCATGAAAAAGCGTTTGAGCCAACGCGCGGTGGCGATGTTGCATGCGTCGTTGCGGCATTTTCCAGAGTTGAGCGATAAAACCATCACCGTCGGCTATACGCGCGCACATCTCGGCTCCGCGATTCGCGAGAGCATGACCATTCGCTTGCGCGTGCGTAACGTGTGCTATAACACCATCGGCCACGAATTGACGCACCTCGTGCAGGGCACGGGCGAAATTCCTGAGGGCGAAAAGCAATGCGATATTTGGACGCTCGCGCGCAGTCCGCTGTTTTGCGATGATGCGCCGACGTATCTCAAGCTTCCACTCAGTGTGCGATTGCAGTGGCCGCGCTATGCCCTGCGCGTGCGCGAGCTTTGTGTGCAGGCGCTCGAAGTGCGAAAGTCTCACCGCAATTACATTCAATGGCTCGAACGCGAATTGCAAACGCTTGCAGAAGAGGCGCCGCAACGCTTCGGGCAATTGCGCTTCGCATTTTGAACTGCGCGCGCTGAGTTCCTACGCACGGCGCAGCACTCTCGCAAAATATTTTCCCATGCCTTCTTCCTATCCGCGCGCAGCCTCGTACTTGCCGATAGCGACAAAAATGCCTACACTCATTCGAACAGTTGGAAAATTTAACCGGAAGCGGAGGTCAACTTGGCAACGAGTCAAGACAGTTACGATGTCATTATTGTCGGCGGCGGACCCGCGGGCGCAACCGCGGCGCTGTACTGTCGGCATCATGGTTTGAAAACACTTTTGGTAGATAAAAACCGCTTTCCGCGCGATAAAGTTTGCGGCGATGCTATTTCGGGAAAAAGTTTGCGCGTGTTGCGCGATCTTGATTTGGAGCGCAAGCTGCGACTTGAGCCGCAAGTGGAAGCGCATGGCGTGCTCTTTTCTGCGCCCAATGGCAAGCTCGCGCGCATTCCGTTTACGCCGCCCTCAGCGAAACGACAGAGCATGGGCTACGTGTGCCGCCGCAGCGTATTTGACAACGTGCTCTTCTCCGCGGCGAAAAACGCGGCCACCGATTGCTTCGAAGAATTTAGCGTCGATCGTTTGGTGCAAGAAGGAGAATACGTGCGTGGTATCACCGGACATTTTGCGCACGAACCAACGCCGCGCACGTTTCATGCGCAGGTCGTGCTCGGCGCGGATGGTTTCGATTCGATTGTCGCACGTCAAACCGGTTTGTACGAACACGACTCTGACCATTGGTGTGTCGCAACGCGCGGTTACTATCGCGGCATTGCGGACCTGAGTGATTACATCGAGATTCATTTTGTCGATGTGGTTTCGCCCGGCTATTTTTGGATTTTTCCATTAGAGAATGGTTGGGCGAATGTCGGCATCGGCATGCTGCATTCGGCGCTCAAAAAGCATCGCATCAATTTGCGGCAAGCGCACGTGACTGCCACGCAAGTGGAGCCGTTCAAGGCGCGCTTTGCGCAGGCCGAGCTTGCTGGCAATATCGTCGGCTGGAATCTGCCGTTGGGCAGCAAGCAGCGCACGATTCACGGCAACGGCTTCATGTTGCTCGGCGACGCCGCGGGTTTGATCGATCCTTTTTCCGGCGAAGGCATCGGCAACGCAATGGTGTCGGGCGAGATTGCTGCGCGCGTGCTCGCGCGAGCGTGTGCAGAGCATGACGTGAGCGCCGCAAGCTTGAGCGAGTACGCCGATTCGCTGTGGCGCGAAATCGGCAATGAATTGAAGACGAGCCACTTGCTGCAACGCGTCGGACAAGTGAAGCCGCTGTTGAACTTCGTCGTCGGCAAAGCCGCGAAGAGCATGGAAGTCGCAAATTGGATTTCAAGCATGATGGCCAATGAAACGCCGCGCGCGGAGTTGGCCTCGCCGCTTACGTACTTGCGGCTCTTGTTTGCTTGAACGCGGAGCGGGTAAGAACTTTTTGAGCAGTTGCGATGCCCTTGCGCTTTCATCTTTGTGAGCGCTAGTGGCATCGGTGAGTTTCAGCTTGCTTTTCGCGTGGCAAAGGCGCTCCTTATGAAAAAAGCGCTTTGCCATTTCCTTCAACCGGATGTGCCTATGAACTCGTTTCGAATTGTGCTCGTGCTCCTTGGGCTGCTGCTCGCCACTCCGACGCGCGCCGAGAGAGTCGATAGCTTGATTGCGCAAGCCCAAAGGCTTTCCGCACGGTTTGAATATCAAAAGGCGCATAAGCTGTTTGAGCACGCGAAACGGCTCGCGCCAAAATCGCGCGCAGTTTTAATGGGTCTAGGGAAAATCGAAATTGCGCAAGAGAAATGGGGCAAGGCCGATGGCCGCTTTGACGATATTTTGAAGCGCGACAAGAATGACTTGGAAGCGCATTACTACAGCGGCATTTGCGATCGCGAGATCGGCAAGTTCAAAGCGATAATCTTGCGCGAACTGGATTTTGATCAAGCCGAAAAACATTTCAATTTTATCCTCGCGCGCGATTCCTCTTTCAACGACACCGTTTATCAACTCGCTCTGCTCGAACATTATCGTGACAATCGCCTCCGCGCGGTGCAATTGAGCCACGTTGCCGTGCGTTTGCGGCCCGAACTCGCGAGCGCGCAGGTCGGTTTGTTTCGCTTGTATCGCTATTTTATCGACAACACCGGCGCGCAAGACGCACTGGGCTGGCTTCGCGCCAATCCTTCGGAGTATGCGCGGTATTTCGTGGGTGAAAAATATCGTTTGCAAAAAGACTATACTCGTGCCGATTCGACCTTCCGCGGTTTGATGTCGCACGGCGTGCAGATGAACAAGCAGCGCCTCATGTTGTCGCTCGCCAAAGTTTATTATGCGCGCAACGCCGCGCGCGAAGCGGAGGAATTGTTGTGGCGCGCGGTTGATTCCATCAAAACCAAGGTTGACGCCGAGTTGGTGTTTGAAGATTTCAAATATATTTTCACCAACGAAGAGTATCGCGAATATCGCCTGCTGACGCAAGCGGAAGAGTGGCGCACTTTTTTCCGTAAAATGTGGAGCAAGCGCAATCCCATGCCCGCCGCTAGTGTGAACGCGCGCTTGACCGAGCACTATCGTCGGTTTGAAGTGGCGGAGCAGCATTATGTATTTGACGGCATACGCTCGCGCTTTAATAACCCCGACAAGTTGAGTTATTTTTCGTTTCCCGAAATATATGATCTGAATCATGAGTTCAACGACAAAGGCTTGATCTATTTGCGCCACGGCCCGCCGGACGACACTGCGTTCAATGTCGGCCAGAATAGTGTGCCGAACGAATCGTGGCGTTATTTCAAAACGCCGCAATACGCGGAAATGACGTTTCATTTTGTGGTGGATAACAACGCGACGGCCAACAACTGGCGCCTTACGCCGATTCTGCATGATCCCGAAATGTTGGAAGCGCGAGTGCAGTGGGGCCCGGTTTATCATCGTTTGCTGAATGCGCAGCCGAATGAGGTGATGAGTTACGAGCAAGAGATGGCAAACGAAACCATGAAGTCAGTTGAGGTGGGTTTTGATACGGATCGGCATTCGTGGGGCAAAGCCATAGCTCCGCTGGAAACACCGTTCAATTTTGTAACGTTTCGCGCGCCCTCGGGCGCAACGCAGGTGGAATTATATTATGGGATCGGTCTCACACAATTTGGAAATGAAGCCGCGTCCGGCATTGCAATTGAAAAAGGTTTTGCCGTGCAGAACCGCAACTGGCAAGAAGTGCATCGCATCGATCGGCAAGCCAAGCTGCAAGCCTCGCAGCAGGCGCAAATGGCATACGGCATGTTTCTCGACGTCTTTCGTTACACCGCCGCGCCGGATTCTTATCAGGTCTCGTTTTATGCACGCCAGACCAACGTGACGCCGAATCGTTTGGGCGGATTCAACTTTAGCGCGCGCATTCCCGATTATTCTGCGACGCAACTGATGTTGAGCGATCTCTTGCTCGCTTTTGCCGTTGAGCCGGCCACGGGCAATGATTTGTTTACGCGCAATGGTTTGCAAATTGTGCCGAACCCGCATCGCAATTTTGATCGGCAAAAGCCCGTGTCGCTTTATTTTGAAATTTATAATCTCGCTTTGGATAAGAGCAACAAAGCTGCTTTCACCATTGAATACACCGTGCAGCTTTTGGAAAAAAAGAAGAGCGGCTTGGGAAAAATTACCGGCGTGTTCGGCGGCGGAACGAAATCGAAAATCTCCCTCTCCGCCGAACGTGAAGGCGACGGCGCAACGGCGATTGAAACCATCGCTTTGGATTTAAGCAAAGCCGAGCCGGGCGAGTTTGAATTAACTGTTGTAGTCACCGATCGTCTCAATAAAAAAGAAGCAAAAGCCACAAGCAAATTGTGGTTGTATTGATGCACCGCAATTCTAAGTTTGAAAAGCCATTCGCCTAATGAGCGGAGATGAAAAAATGACCAACACGTCCGAACTTCAACGCGGATGGGTAAACGCCGGCGCGATTTGCGGCCTCGCGAGCATAGTGTCATATCTCAGTGCCGCGTTCGTGCCCTTGCCGCAGACTTTGAGTTACGTTGCTGCGTTTGCATTTGGCCCGCTCGTAGCAGTAGGAGCGCTGGGGTTGTACCATTGCCTGGCGTTGCATCGCAACGGCCCGCTCGTGCAGACTGCGACCTTGTTTGCGTTTGGCGCGGGCATAACGGTGCTCATTATGCTCGCGACGCAGCAATCCATTTTCGGCGTGATGAATGCCGCGCGCGCGAACAGTGCCGATCCGATTGCAAAAGACGCATATGAGAAAATTGCGCTCGGCTTGAACAGTATTCACTGGGGCATGGACATCGCGTGGGATATGTTGATCGGAGCTGCCGTGGTGTTGTTCGGCGTCAGCATGCTCACACATCCGAAGTTTGGAAAAATTTTCGGCGCGCTGGGCATCGTGCTCGGCCTTTTATTGCTCGGCTTCAATCTCTATCATTTTCCCACGCCGCCGGCTTCCGTGGACTCGATTGATTGGGGACCGTTCGTGGCGTTGTGGCTGACCGCGGCTTTTATTTTAACCCTGCGGGCGAAAGCATGGGTACGCGAGCAAACGCAATGAGCCGACGAATCCGCTTTGTTCTCGTTCTGCTTTTGTTCACGCGGGCCTCGGCGCAAAACGCAACGGCGCCTTTTCTCGTTGTGCTCGGTATTGCGCAAGATGCGGGCTTTCCACAAGCCGGGTGCGAACGCGCGTGTTGCGCCGCGGCTTGGCGCGAGGCGACGCATAGGCGCAAGGTCACGTCGCTTGCTGTGGTTGACCCTCAAAGTTCCGAGCGTTGGCTGCTCGAAGCGACACCGAATTTCCCGGAGCAATTGCGGGCTTTGAATGAAATCGCTCCCCGCGCAAATACGAATTTTCTCTCCGGTATTTTTATTACGCACGCTCACATCGGCCATTACACAGGTTTGATGCACCTCGGGCGCGAAGTAATCAACGCGCAGGCGATCCCGGTTTACGTCATGCCGCGTATGGCAGCCTTTTTGAGCACAAGCGGCCCATGGGAGCAACTCGTGCGTTTGCAAAATATCGTGCTCCGACCTATGCAGCCAGATAGCTCAATTGCGTTAAATGCGCGTTTGCGAATGACGCCCATCGTCGTGCCCCATCGCGAGGAATATTCCGAGACGGTCGGCTTTCGCATTTCCGGGCCGCGGCAATCCGTGCTCTTCATCCCAGATATTGACAAGTGGGAGAAATGGGAACGCCGCATCGAGGATGAACTTGCCCGCGTTGATGTGGCTTACGTGGATGGCACGTTTTACGCGGACGGCGAGATTCCCGGGCGCAACATGGCTGAGATTCCACATCCTTTCATTGTAGAAAGCATTGCACGCTGGCAAGAGTTGCAGCCTGATGAGAAGACTAAAGTCAGATTTATTCACTTCAATCACACCAATCCTCTGCTGCGTGAGGGGAGTGCGGCGTGGCGCTTAACCTACACTTCAGGGTTTCGAGTCGCGCAGGAGGGCGAGCGCGTAGGGTTATAAAGGGAAATACTCTGACTGGGAGCCGGGGAAACGCGAAGCGACGGCGAAACGATTGCCAGTAATTTTAACGATTAGAAATTAGTGCTTGCGCATTGGCAGTAAAATTTTATAACTTGAGTTTAACATTTGCACAATGTCGCGAGGGAGATTGTGTAAATGAACAGTGACCGTTCAATCCCTGTGTAAAATCCTCATCAAAACGCCGACACTGGTTGCGCAATTGGTAGGAGTAGTGTCTACTCTAACGGGTCATGTGGGAGCATATGACTGTCTGATCGCGCCGTGGTGAAAGCGGAGAACCTAAGGAGGCGTATGGATCTCCTACATCGCCATCTCGGCCGAATTTCGTACTCGGCGGATGACGTGGTGTTTTTTCCCCAAGGGCTTTTAGGATATTTGAAATTCAAAAAGTATCTCTTCGTCAAGGTCGAGGGATTCTTGCCATTGGTGTGGATGATCAGCACGGATGACCCCAACGTGAGCGTGGTCTTGGCCGATCCCATTCGTTTTTGTCCGGATTACACCCCCAACATCAGCAAGCGCGATCTCAATGAATTGTTGGTGGAAAATCCGCAAAGCTTGGAAATGTACTCTATTGTTACCATGAATCAAGACCCCCTGATTGCTACTGCAAACTTGAGTGGCCCGATACTCGTGAATCAAAACAAAAAAATCGGCAAACAGTTGGTGCTCCTTGATGACCGGTATTCAACCAAGCACCGCATTTCAAACACATAGACGCCCAGATACGAAGGAGACGACATGCTGGTCTTGACAAGGAGGTTGGGTGAGACAATCGTCATTGGTGATGATATTGTTATTAAAATCGTCGATATTCATGGCAAGCAGATTCGCGTCGGCATCGAAGCGCCTGCGGAAATCAGCGTCTATCGCGGCGAAATTTATGAGAGAATCATGCTCGAAAATAAGGCCGCAGTAGAAGCGACTTCCGGCGACGTGAAGGTGATGACCGAGGGCTTGCGCGATTTGCTCTCTCACCAAGGGATGGGGAACAACTCCAAAGATTCAAAAGTCGCAAAATAGAGTCTTGGCAGGGACGAACCACAGCCTTCAATCTCCCCACAAAAATTTAAGCCGGTTTCAAGTTTGATGATGTCACTTGAAGCCGGCTTTTTGTTTATCGGCTTGACACTGATCAGTTTTATTGCCACATCGAAAGTTGGTTTCAGCCAACGCTCCTGCAAATTTTCTCCGCGCATCATTTTCCCCCTTGCGTCTGCTTGCTACAAGTACAATATTCCTGCGTCAGCAGACGGATCGCCACTGCTCACATTCTCGCGTTGCCCAGTATGAAAGAAAAGCTGTGCTTGGCATATGCCTTGCCTTTTACAACAGTGCTTTCATGCTTAATGGCGAAAGGCGGCACACGCGGGCCATCAAGGTGCAAATCAACTTAAGAAATAGAGGCTGCCTTTCGCCTTATGTTTCTCGCAAGGCGTCGATCATCATGAAAAAGACCATTGGCTTTCTCGTTTTGCTGCTGCCGGTGTTGCTTCATGCAACGGTAATGAAGCGCCCAACGGAAATGCGCCTCGAGGTGCGTGCCGCGCAGAGTTTGTTTGCGCCATTTGCCGGCGAAGAAACGATCACGCTTTCCGTGCGCAGCGCGGCCTCCGGCTATTTGACGATTTACCAAATTCATCCGGACAGCGGGCTTGCGATTCTATATCCACAGCCGCACCATCGCTGGGTCCAACTGGAAGCTAAGAAAGAGTATCGTTTCACGGAGTTGGCTGCTGATCTTGAACTGAAATTTCGCGAACTCGAAGGCCATGTTTATATCGGAATGATCATTACGCCCGAGCCGACTCATCTCGTGCCCTGGATCGAACAAGCGTTTGCAGAGAAGGAGATTAAGCCCGGCAAGAAAATCGCAGTGGTGTATACCGATGAGTTAGAAAATTTCATTGAAAAAGTCGAAGCCGATGTGCGCTTTCGTTTGGCAGATTCGCAACCCTGCGGCTTTGCGCTGATTCCGCTTTTGCTCATGCCGCGCATTCAAATTCTCACCGAAGAGCGGCGCGACCCTCCACGCCCGCTGCGCTACTATTATGCGGGAAAATACCATCTCATTGCGCCGGAATTACCCGAGAGCTTTTCACGCGCGGCGCGTCGTTTTCCTCTGCCGTTTACGCTGCGCTCTTCCCAACCGGACGCGAATTCGGCAGGACCTGCGCTCCTCAAAGAACGCCCGAACAATTCCAAGCCCCCTCGCCGCCAACAGAAGCAGTAGCTTGCGGCAGCTATTCCATATTCTTTCCACGAATAAAAGCGCCCGCTTGCATTTGAGCGAATATGTGCCTGCTTGTACGGCAAACTGTCGCTTGACATTCCACACCTCGTTCTCTATATTGCGCCCGCTTTAAAATCACAATGAGGAGAGAGGAAGCCCCGCATCACGCTACACTGAAATGATAATGCTGTCTCTGGACGGCATTTTTTTTGTCTTAAAATAAAGCCCGCGCTTCTTCATCCTCTCCGCTGACAAGCTCGCAAACCGAAAACGCCTCATGGCTTTTGCAATCAGCAATTATATCCCCGAAGCAGTCAAAACGTATCACAAGTATAGCCGAACGCCTTTCTTTGGGCTGCTTATTGTGCTCGTCTTGCTGGTAATTTACGAAGCCAGCAGCGCCATGATTTATTACGACGCCACCCACGTCATCCCCAAAAACGCCGCGGAAGTGATGATCAAGCGCGTGTTTTGGTATTTCGGCTTTCAATATAATTTTCTCAACTGGCTGGTTTATGCGGCGTTGTTGGGCTGGGCGTTTTGGTTGGCGCGCAAACAACAAATGCTGGCGCTGCAACCGGTGTATTATCCCTATGCGATTTTTGAAAGTTTGACCTACGCGCTCATTTTAGGCAGCATGGTCAATCTCATGTCGCGCGGCGCGATTATTCATATCAAGTTTCTCGGTCAGGTTGCCAGCGACATGAGCATGGCAACGAAAATGGCGCAAGCCCTCGGCGCCGGCATCTACGAAGAATTGCTCTTTCGTTTTTTTATACTCACGGCATTGCAGTTTCTCTTTCAATACACGCTCGTCAATACCAAGCCGATCGTGCGGCAGGCGCTCGCGCTGTTTATTTCCGCCGGACTTTTTTCCGCGTATCACTTTCTCGACGGTGCGCAAACCATGACGCTCATCGCTTTTTGCCTCCGTTTTTATGCGGGCCTAATCCTCGGCTTGATTTTTCTCTGGCGCGGCTTGGGCGTCGCGGCGTATACGCATGCTTTCTATGATCTGTTTTTAGTCTTTCAGCGTTCATGAAAAAAGTTCTCCTCGCACTGACCGTCATCCTCTTGCTCGCCCTCGTGGGTGTCGGCGCTTATCTGCATCCCGTACTCGTAGCTCCGGCCGTGCCTTCGCCGTTGCCGCGCGAGGCTTTCATTATTCATCGCGGCATGAGCGTCACGCAAATTGCCGACAGCCTGCAACAACAAGCCTTCATTCACAACGCCAAACATTTTCTCCTCGCCGCCAAACTCACCGGCTGGGGCAATCAACTCAAAGCAGGCAAATATGAAATGTCCTCAGGTTTGACGCACGTCGATTTGCTGCGTCTCTTCCGCTCCGGAAAAGTCGTGCAAGTGCGCGTCACTCTGCCCGAAGGCAAAACCGCGGAAGACTATGCGGAGATTCTTTCGCGCACGTTGCAAATCAACAAAAGCGAATTGCTCAAGTTTATAGAAGACTCTACGTTTGCGCGCAAGCTCGGCGTGCCGGCGCCGCGTTTGGAAGGTTATCTTTATCCCAACACGTATCAGTTTTATTGGGGCGCAACCGCCGCGGAAGTGCTCACCGCGCTCGTGCAAGAGCTGCACAAGCATCTCGATGAACCGCTGCGCGCGCAAGTGCAGGCAAGCGGAATGACGCTGCACCAAATCATGACGCTTGCATCTATAATAGAAGGCGAAGCCGTGGTCGATAGCGAGCGCACCGTGATCGCCGCGGTCTATCGCAATCGTTTGCGTCAAGGCATTTTGCTGCAAGCCGATCCCACGATTCAGTATGCCGTGCCCGGCCCGCCGCGGCGTTTGCTCTTTCGCGATTTGGAAATCGATTCGCCTTACAACACGTATCGCTACGCCGGCTTGCCGCCCGGCCCGGTGAATAGTCCGCGCATTGCATCGATTCGCGCCGCGTTGAATCCGGCGCCGGTGCAATACATTTACTTCGTCGCGCGTGGCGATGGCTCGCATCGCTTCAGCTATACGCTCGAGCAACATCTGCAAGCCAAGCGCGACTTTGACCGCGTGCGCGCACAAGTGCGAAGAGAGCAAAGAGCCAAGCAGAAAGCGCAATAGTATGCACCCGCGCGGGAGAAGCAAAAGCGTATGACAGAAAAATGGCGAACAGAAAAATAAAGCTTGGGTTCGGATGAGTGAAGTTGAGGCCGGCACATGAAAGAAACCATCCGACATTTTTCTGTCCCCTGTCTTTCTGTCTTCCAAACTTTTTTGTGCGCTTTTATTTTTGTGTCCACTTTTTTGCTTTAGTTTTTGTTGGAAGGAGAGGAAAAACTGCGCAGCAAGTCACAACAGATTCTTGCGGCTTTGAATGAAGAGCAGCGCGCGGCCGTGGATTGCAAAGCCGGCCCGGTGCTCGTTCTCGCGGGCGCGGGCAGCGGCAAAACGCGCGTGCTCACGCATCGTATTGCCTATGTGATTGAGCAGCACGGCATTGCGCCGGAAAAAATTCTGGCCGTCACTTTCACCAACAAAGCCGCGCAAGAGATGCGCGAGCGCGTGAGCCGTTTGCTGAATCTTCCGCTCGCGCATCCGCACACGTCGAAGGGGCTATGGGTCGGCACGTTTCATTCCATCTGCACACGCATTCTGCGCGCGGACGCGGATCGCCTCGGTTTCTCCAAACAGTTCAGCATCTACGACAGCGAAGATCAAACCGCGTTGTTGCGCCGCGTGCTCGAAGAATTGCTCATTCCCACCGATCAAATAGCGCCCGCGTACGCGCGCAATTGTATTTCGCGCGCGAAGAATGCATTTCAATTTCCCGAGCAATACGCCGCGACTGTGAACCAACCCAAGCAAGATCTCATTGCGAAAGTTTATGCCGTTTATCAACGCCGCCTCGCGGAAAACAACGCGATGGACTTCGACGACCTTTTGCTCTATCCCCTCGAGCTCTTTCGCCGCTATCCCGAAGTGCTCGCGCATTATCACCAGCGCTTTCAATATTTTTTAGTCGACGAGTTTCAAGACACGAATCGCGTGCAATACTTTTGGCTCAAAGCGCTCGCGGGCAGCAGCCGCAATCTTTTCGTGGTCGGCGATGACGATCAATCCATTTATCGTTGGCGCGGCGCGGACTTGCGCAATATTTTAGAGTTCGAAGCCGACTATCCCGATTGCCAAATTTTTCGCCTCGAACAAAACTATCGCTCCACGCGCAACATTCTCGAAGCCGCGCACTCCGTCATCGTCAACAACAAAGCGCGCATGGAGAAAAAACTCTGGACGCAGCGCGAAGACGGCGAGCGCGTGCAAGTGTTGGCCGCGGCCTCCGGCTTTCATGAAGCGCAGCTCGTGTTTGAAAAAATCAGCGGCGCGTTCACATACAACGGCGACGGCCGCCATTACAACCGCAGCTTCCGCGACTTCGCCGTGCTCTATCGCACCAATGCGCAATCGCGTCTGCTCGAAGACGTGTTTCGCCGCAACGGCATTCCGTATATCATCGTCGGCGGCTTGCGTTTTTATGAGCGCAAAGAAGTGAAAGACATTCTCGCCTATCTGCGCGTTGTCGCCAATCCTGCGGACAGCGTGAGCTTATTGCGCATCATCAACTATCCGCTGCGCGGCATCGGCGACGTGACGATTAAAAAACTCGAGCAGCACGCGCGCGAGCGGAATCTCACGCTCTATGATGCGCTCGGCAAAGCGCAAAGCCTCACCGCGCTCTCCGCCAGCTTGCGCGAAAAGGTCGCGGGCTTTCATGCCTTCATCAAAAAGTATGTTGATTTGAAGAGCAAGTTCTCTTTGGCGGAATGGTGCAACGCGCTGGTGGATGACACCAACATCATTCAACTGCTCAAAAAAGAAGCGGCGCAAGAACGCATCGACAACATCCGCGAGTTGCTCGACGCCATCGGCGAGTTTGCGCGCGAGAATCCCGGCGCAACCATCGACGGCTTTCTCGAACTTGTCGCGCTCATCACGGACTATGATCAATGGGATGACAAAGGCAACGCGGTGACGCTCATGACGCTGCACAGCGCGAAAGGCTTGGAGTTTCCCGTGGTGTTCCTCACCGGCTTGGAAGAAGGTCTCTTTCCATTGTTGCGGCAGGAAGAAAGCGATTCGGATTTGGAAGAAGAGCGCCGTTTGTTTTATGTCGGGGCCACGCGCGCGAAAGAAAAACTTTATATCACGTATGCGTTCGCGCGCGCGCGCTTCGGCAATGAAGCAAGCTCGACGCTGCCTTCGCGCTTTCTCGCGGAACTGCATGCGGATTTCGTCGAGCAGACCGTAATGAAACGCGTGCGTGTGCCCGAACCGGAGCCGAGTTACGAGCCGGACACGAGCATGCCCGTGTATGAAGACGAATCGCAAGAAACCAATATGATTCGCTCCGGCCAATGGGTGCAACACACCTCGTTCGGCCGCGGCCGCATCATCTCCGTCGAAGGCAAAGGCGAAAAGATGAAAGTCACGGTTGATTTCGAAGATCGCGGGCAAAAGAAAATCG
This sequence comes from bacterium, assembly GCA_041918175.1. Taxonomy (GTDB): domain Bacteria; phylum Zhuqueibacterota; class Zhuqueibacteria; order Zhuqueibacterales; family Zhuqueibacteraceae; genus JABWAN01. The sequence goes on along the minus strand of JAYRWE010000094.1, from coordinate 310,205 downwards.
TGGTGAAGTATGGGAATCTGCGGTTCATTTAATGAAAGTTGACGATCAGAATCGGCATTGCCGCGGCATGCACCTCACGCTGTCATTCTGAAGGAATCTTTTTGAGTACTGGAGATGAGGCCAAGAGCTAAAAAAGATTCCTACTGAATGACACGTTTAGGAGCGTGGTTGCCGATTTTGAAAATCAGCATTCGTAACGCAGACTTCCAGTCTGCAAACCAAGCAGGCAAGGATGCCTGCGCTACAACATCTTCGCGGTCGTGATAGTTTTTTCAGAGTAATACCATAAGCACCACCGAAAATCGCCTTGACATCCAGCATCGCCCGGCTTAATTTTTCGCAAAACCAGTCATGCAACCATGCCCGAACTCGATCTGAAAATTTTGCGCGAGGCGCTCGCTTCTGAAAGCGAGATTGTGTTTGCCTATCTCTTCGGTTCATATGTTACCGGCGAGCAAACGCCAATGAGCGACATCGATATTGCCGTCTATCCCGCGCGCAAGCTGGCGCTCGACGAGCGTTTGGGCGTCATTCAACGTTTGGGCAAGAAAACCACGCACGAAAATTTGGATATAACTTTTCTAGATCGCCTCGAAAATCTCGATTTGCTTCGCGCCATCACCACGCGCGGGATCGTGCTTTTGGATAGAGACCTCGACGCGCGCGACTTGTTCGAATTACGCACGCAACATGCTTACTTCGATTTCAATGAGCAGCGCAAAAGAATTTTCGGTGAGGTTGCAGAGTAGCCTTGCTCCCTGGCAGGGCACGATAGCAACCGCGAATTTCTTGGCTCCAACAGCGCCCCACAAGGGGGCGTGACTACGAAAAAAATCTAACCTCCGTCACCGCACATGCACTCCCGTAAACTCCCGCTCTTGCTTTGCCTCAATCTGCTTTTGTTGCTTCAAACCGCGTTCGCGCAACCTTCGCCCGCCAACGATGATTTTCTTTACGCACAAAAGTTATTCAACGAAGGCTATCATGATCTCTGCCTCGCGCAGCTCGAAGCGTTTCGCACGCGCTATCCCGATGCGCAAGAGCTTGCCGAAGTGTGGAAGCTCGACGCCGAAGCCAATATGGCATTGCGTCGCTATGCCGCGGCCGAAGCTGCGTATCGCACGTTTGAAATGCGCTATCCCTTTCATCAAAGCATCGAAGAGGTGCGGCTACGTTTGGCGGAGAGTCAAAAGCTGCAAGGACATCTCGAACACGCCGCGCTCACGCTGCAACGTTTCGTCGCGCTGCATCCGCGCAGCGAGCGCGCGCCGCTCGCGCGCTATCAAGCCGGCGCGCTGTGGCAGCAGTTGGGTGACTCACAAAAAGCGCGCACGAGTTTGTATGCTTTGATTGAAGACTATCCACAAAGCGCGCAACGTTTGCCCGCGCATCTCATGCTCGTGCAAAGTTTTTCTGCCGCGGGCGAATATGAGCGCGCCTTGCAAGAGGCCGAACGCACGCTGCGTTCTTTTCCCGAAACGTTGCTCAACGCGCAAGCTTATTTTCTGCACGGGCGATTGCAAGAGCAGGTCGGTCACTATCAACTCGCCGAGCAGAACTATCTCGAACTGCTCAAAAAATTTCCGAAAGACGAGTTGGTGCCCGCGACGCACGCGCGTTTGGCGGAGTTGCAATTCGCGCGCGGCGATCTTGCTGCTGCCATGGCCTCGTTGAACCTCGCAACGCAAACCGCGCCCGCTGCGATGAAAAACCAACTCGCGTTGCGCGCTGCAGAGATGTATTTGCGCGTCGGCCAAACTTCCGAAGCGGCAACGGCTCTGCAAAAATTTGAAGTCGTGGCGAGCGATAGCGTAACCAAGCTCGTCTACTTTTATCTGCTCGGAGCGCTGCATGACAAACTAAGCCAGCGCGAAGAAGCATTGCGTGTGTATCAACAAGCCGCGCAGTTTTCAACGGCAACTGAAGCGGCGAGCGACAGCACGAGCGCGGTTCCGGTTCATCGTCGCCAACGCAGCATGTGGCACGTGGCGCAGTTACAGTTTGAAACGCAGCAATACGACGCGGCTCTGCAAGTGTGCCGACAATATCGCCGTGAGCATCCAAACGGCGTATTGCGCGATGCGTTGCTCTATCTCGAAGCTCGCGTGCAGCAATTTGGCTTTAAGAATCTCACCGCGGCGCAACGCTTGTTTGACGAGTTGCTGCGTGATTATGCCAAAAGCGTTTTTGTGGATGAAGCCCAATTCGCGCTCGCGGAAACGTATGAAGCCGCACGAGAATTACGTTTGGCGCAATTGCAATGGCAGCGTTTTTTGCAATTGTATCCCGCCAGCCCGCTCGCCGAAGCTGCGCAGAACAAATTGCGTTTGCTCGCGGAAGCCACGAGCGCGGACTCGCCGAATGCTTTATCACAGCTCTCCGAAGCTTTGCTGCAAGCCAACGAAAAAGCTTCACGGGAAGAATTTCTCGTTTCGCTGGCGCGCTTGAACTATGAGCGCCACAACTATCGCGCGGTATTGCATTATGCGCAAACGGCAACAGAGAGCGCGACGACAACAGTCGTAACGCGCGAAGCCGCGTTTCTGCTCGGTGCGAGTTATTTTCAATTAGCAGAACGCGTGCGTCAGCAAAATGAAGATGCTCATGCGCTGCAAGATAGCGCGCGCCTTGCTTTGCAAAATTTAAGCAGCAATGAGCGCGATGCGTGGAGCACCAAAGCCGAAGCCGTGCTCGCGCGCCTGTGGCTCACGCCGGAAACTCCGCGCAATACAACGACGCTCGCTCGCGCCGATTCACTTTTAGTTTTGAATGAAACCGAGCAAGATTTTGATGCGCTCCGCGTGTGGGCCGCGCGTGCGCGCAAAAGTTTGAGCGCGCCGAGTGATTCTGCTGCGAGCACACAGATCGTCCATGCGCTCACGAAGGTCGCGGAAAATGCCGCGAGTGCGGCGCGCGATGAAGCATTGTACGAACTCGCGAGCTGGCATTGGCAGCGCGGCGATTCGGCCAATGCCATGCGCAGCCTCGAGGCCATGCGCGCCTCGAAAACGCATGACGTATTCCTCGCCAAAGGGCAACTGCGCCAAGCGCAATGGCTCACACAACAAAAGCAGCACGAAGCCGCGCTCGCGCTTTTGCAGCGCATGAAAGAAGAGTATTTCTATTGCGCCTTTGCCGATTCCGCAAGCGCAGAGATGACGCGGCTTTACATTCTCATGGGAAAATTTAAAGAAGCATTATCGAGCATGAATAACGCAAGCGGAAGCGCGCCGAGCGATGATTTGGCGCGCGCGCGTTTGCACGAGGCCGCAGGCGAATATGCGCAAGCCGTGCAAGCTTATTTGCGCTTTCTCGCTTTGCACCGTGAAGCGCCGGAGGTGCCAGCGGTTTTGTTGGAAGCCGCGCGTTTAACGATGCAAGCTGGCGCGGAGCATTTGGCAATCGGCTATTATGAGGAATGCGCACGCCGCTTTCCAAACACGGCGCACAGCCTCGAAGCGAAATTTCGGCTCGCCGATTATCATTTCGACAAAGAAGCCTTCGATCTCGCACAGCCGATTTATCTCGAAGCCATGAACGAGCAGCCCGAGTCCCCACGCGCAAAGGAGGCATTGAGACAGTGGATTCTCTGTTTATATAAAACGAAAAATTTTGCGCGCGCGGAGATTGAAGCGAAGAAATTCGAAGAGTTGAACAAGAACGAGCGCGCGAGTATTGCCGAGTTGCAATATGCCGCGGGCGAATCCGCGGTCGCGGCAAAAGATTTCGTTTCCGCGGAGCGCATCTTTCGCAAGTTGAGCAAGGATTATCGCGACACGCCCTCGGGCATTCTCGGCGATTATGGTTTGGGCAAGGCGCTGCTCATTCAAACCAAAACCGAAGAGGCGCTCGAAACGCTCACGGAGATTCCGAAACGTTATCCCAAGCATCCGTTCTTGCACACGGTCTATCTCGGGCTTGGCGATTTTTATCAAGCGCAGCAGCAATGGGATAACGCGCTCACCGCTTTCGCGCAAGTCGCGAAAGATTCGCTTTTCGACAACAATTATCGCTTGGCCGTGCGCTCGTTGCTGGATGTGTATGATCGCATGGGATTGAAAGATCGCGCGCTCGCGCTCGCGCGGCATTATGTGGCGCGCTTTCCGGAAGACGCGAAGGCGCTCGATCTCAAACTCAAAGTAGGTTTGCTGTTGATCGATCTCGCACAGTTCGACGATGCAGTCGCGCACTTCAAACGCCTCAAGCCGTTTGTCGATGCGACTGTGGAGCCGGAGGTGCAATACTATATCGGCAAATCGCACATGAACGCGGGCCGCTTTGAGCTGGCGATTGCGGAGTTGCTGCGCGTAAAGTTTTTCTCCAAACCCTCTAAGCTGCCGTGGGACGTCATCGCCATGTACGACGCGGCGACGTGCTACACGCGCATCAACAATTGCGGCATGGCGAAAAAACTTTTCCAACAAATCGTTCGTGAACAAGGCGCGGCCAGCGACTTCGGCCGCTTTGCGAACACGAAGGTCGCGGAACTCAGCTCGTGCAATGCCGCAAATTAAAGCGGGCCCACCTCTATCCCACCGCACGGCTGAAAATCATAGCAGTGATCTCAGCCCTTCGCCCTAACGTTCGATGCAGCGTAGAAAATGCAATCGTTCCCTTGCTCCTCTCTCGTCTTTTCTCTATCTTGGATGTAATCGAAGATCACTTCTTCTCATATCATTCAAGGACGAAACATGCCCTCCTTCTCTGCTTTACGTTCGCAATTTCCCGCGTTGCAATTGCGCGATGATGCCGGTCGTCCGGCGATTTTTTTTGATGGCCCGGGCGGCACGCAAGTACCGCAGCGCGTGATTGACGCGGTGAGCGCTTATTATGCGCGCGCGAACGCCAACACGCACGGCCCATTTGCCACGAGCCAAAAGACCGATGAGATCATTCATCACGCGCGCGAGGCCATGGCGGATTTTTTCAATGCCGCCTCTTCGCAGCAAATCATCTTTGGCGCGAACATGACCACGCTCACGTTTCATATGAGTCGCTGCATTGGCCGCACGCTGCAAGCCGGCGACGAGATCGTGCTCACGCGCTTGGATCACGACGCGAACGTTGCGCCCTGGCTCGCGTTGGAAGAGCGCGGCGTGAAAATTCGCTTTCTCGATTTTCATCCCGAAGAGTGCACGCTCGCTTATGAACAACTCGGCGATCTGCTTTCGCAAAAGACCAAGCTCGTGGCCGTGGGCTATGCTTCGAACGCGACCGGCACGATCAACGACGTGCGCCGCATTATTCAAATGGCGCAAGCCGTGGGCGCGCTTACGTATATCGATGCCGTGCATTACGCGCCGCATGCTCCGATTGATGTGCAAGCGCTTGATTGCGATTTTCTCGTATGCTCGCCGTACAAGTTTTTCGGACCGCACATGGGCGTGCTCTATGGCAAAACCGAAGCGCTCGCGCGCGTGCAAGCCTTCAAAGTGCGGCCACAAGACGAGCAGCCGCCGTATCGCTTTGAAACCGGAACGCTCAATCACGAGGGCATTGCTGGTACTGCCGCGGCGATTGATTATATCGCTGACGTGGGGCGAACCTGCGGCGCGGAGTTCGAAGCGAGCTTCAAAAAATTTTCCGGCAGAAAGCAGCTTTTGAAAATGGCGATGGCGGCGATGCAAAACTATGAGCGCAGTCTGGCGGAAAAGTTCATCGCCGGCTTGCAGGCCATTCCCCACGTGAAGATTTATGGCATCACAGAGCGCGCGCGCATGCACGAGCGCACGCCGACGATTTCCATTCGCATGAAATCCGCGCCGAGCGTGGTTGCCGAGCATTTGGGCCGCGAGAACATTTACGTCTGGGAAGGAAATTTTTATGCGCTCGAAGTGACCACGCGTTTGGGCGTGGAAGAGCACGGCGGCCTCGTGCGCATTGGGCTGATGCACTACAACACGGAAGAAGAGGTCGCGCGCTGCTTGCAGGTGTTGCGCGAAATTTAACTTACAAACGAAAAGCGAAGTCGGACTTTGCGCTAGCGCTCAAGGCCGTGCAAAGCGCCATTCGCAAAGTCCGACTTCATGCATTGGTTATGAAAATCGACCTCCACGTTCACATTAAACGCCATCAAGACCTAACTGAGCTGCGGCGCATTCTCCATCAGCGCCAACTCGGCGGCATTGCGGTCACGAACTTTCACAACGTGTCGTTCGCGCATTTTCTTCGCGAACGTTTGCCGGAGTTCGTCATCATCGTCGGGCAAGAGGTCGAGTCCTCCGCCGGGCACATACTCGCGCTCGGCATTCAAGAGGTTATTGCCGATCGTCTTTCGCCACACGAGACCATTCGCCGCATTCACGCGCAGGGTGGGCTGGCCGTGTTGCCGCATCCGTATCTTTTGCGCAATTCGATTGTCTATCATGCGCATTGGCCGCGCCTCGCGTTCGATGCGATTGAAATTTTCAATTGGCGTTGCGGCCCGTGGCTCTGGCCCAATCTCACCGCGCGTGCGGCATTCGCTTTTTCCAAGCTGCCAAAGATTGCGACGACGGATTCGAAAGAACCTTTCACCATTGGGCGCAGTTGCATCGAACTTGTAGCCGAAACCGAATCCGAAGTGCTCGCTGCAATTCAGAGCGGCGAGTTCACGCGCCACGAGGAAACGGTTTATCCCTCGTGGAACTGCGCGAAGTTTTATTTCTCCAAAATGTTTTTGCCACAGCGCCATTACGCATGCTTCCAATGCCGTGACCCGTTGCAATGGCGCCCGTACTTGCGCAAACGCACGTGCATACAATGCGGCAACAGCGATCGCAAATCCATCGCTTGTGCGCACGGACATTACATGTGCTCATGCTGCCGCACGCAAAACGCTTTTGCGGAAGAAGAGTTCGTGAAGTTTAGAATGCAGCGCGGAGTGGAAGTGTGAGGGGAATGATCAAAATAATTTAACAGCGCGGCGTTGACAAGAGGGGGCCGGCTTCCAATAGCGTGAGACGCTTTTCGGTGTTTCTAAGCATTTCCCAAGTTGCCGACCATTCCACAAAATCCATGGCGTCGCCCATTTCGCCTTTTTCGTAGCGCTGAAAAAATGCCTCAGAGCTTATCGCATAGTTTTTTTCGAAGAGAAGCAAATCATTTTCTAAGCGAGACTGCAATGCACGCATGCGATCCTTTTCACGGGCCATAAGCTTGTTCATCACCAGGTCAAGCACCGGGTCCACGGCTGCGTTGCCGGTAGAAACGTATCGTTCCAGTTTGCGAACTTTCTCAAGCGTTGTCATTTTTTCTCCGTGAATAAATGCCGTGTCTATCGCGCAAAGATTAAACACTTCATTACCCAAAGTCAAGTTCCGGCTCTGAGAGGCTTAAAATATGGCTACCAAGCAGGCCCTAATCGTTTGCGGAATTTTCTTTTGCACCAGTCAAAGCATCGGCCAATTATTTTCCCAGGAAACCCCAACCATGTCCTCCGACTCCACGCGCTGGGGCGCGCTCAATATCATTGACGTGCATGCGCACATCGGCAGCTTTCGCGGCTATGATTTGAGCACGGAAACGTTGCTCGCCAATCTCAATCGCTTCGGCATTCGGCTCGCGCTCATTTCCAACATCGACGGCGCACACTTGCCCGGCAAAACGCTTGATCTCGACGAGAGCACCGCGAATCGCATCACGCTCGAAACCGTGCTCAAGTACCCCGACAAGTTGCGCGGTCTCGCGTGGTCGCGGCCGACCGATCCCAAAGGCTCGCCCGCGCAACTCGAACCGTTTCTGCGCGATCACGGCTTCGTCGGTGTGAAACTGCATCCCGACATGAATCAATTCCCGGCGGATAGCGCGTGCGTGGATGGCTATCTCGCGTTGTGCGCGAAGTATAAAGTGCCCGCGGTGTTTCATAGCGACGCTACGGGCAGCAACTCCGGCCCGGAGAAAATTTATGCCGCGGCCAAGCGTCATCCGAGCGTGCCGATTGTGCTCTATCACATGGGTTTCCTCGGCCCACACAACGATGCGATCGCAGTTGTGAAGGAATCATTGGATAAGAAAGACGCGCAGCTTTATCTCGAAACTTCGCAGGCCGATCCGCAAGCGGTGCTGCTGGCAATCAAAACGCTCGGCGCGGAGCGCGTGCTCTTCGGCTCCGACGCGACGTATTACGGCGAGCAGCATTATGAGCAGTACGTTGCGATGATCGAACTTTTGCAGAAGGAACTCAGCGCGGAAGATTTTGCGAAAGTGACGAGGGAGAATGCGAAGCGATTGTTCAAACTGTGATGCTGTTGTTCTATTGCGCTGATTTTTTTTGTTCCGTCGCTGCTCCACCGAGGGTTCATCGTTGCTTGTTTACCTGACTTTTATCTCTTCGGGCGAGGTGACTTCAAAGCGATGGCATCCCACTGCTGAACGCTTCATTTCAAAATGAGCGGAGCGTTCGTAGCCCCGCCCCCTTGTGGGGCGCTATTGCAGCCAATAAATTCGCGGTCGCAACAATGCCCCACAAGGGGGGCAGGACTACGAAATTAAAGTAACAGTGTATTAGTTTGCATTTTCAAATTAGGCTTTTGCTTTTCCCAGTCTGCGAAGCGCTTTGAGTCAGCTCGCTTGCAAAGGCCACCTCGGTAAACAAGCGAAGAAGAACCCGCGGTGGAGCAGCGACAAAGCAAAAGAAAAAATCTAGATGTGGCCTTGCCCTCTTGTGGGGCGCTCACCAAAGAGCAGAGCACGAAATTTTTCACCGTAAGATTGGAGACCTCATGACGCCTCGCATGTATATCGACGGCCAATTTGTAACCGCGAGCAACAACCAAACACGTGACGTATACAATCCCGCGAAGGGCGAAGTGCTCGCGCAAGTGCCCGAAGCGAGCGCGGCGGATGTGGAGCGCGCGATTGCCGCGGCGCGCCGCGAGTTTGACGAAGGCAAGTGGCCGAATCTTCCGCCGGCCAAGCGCGGCAACATTCTCATGAAAATCGCGCAGGCCATTCGCGCCAACGCCGACGAGTTGGCGCGCCTCGAAACCATGAACATGGGCAAGCCGCTTTCCGAAGCGCACGGCGACATCGAAGACGCGGGCGATTGCTTTGAATACTACGGCGGCCTCGCGAACAAAATCACCGGCGAAGTGAATCCCGTGAATCCGCGCGCGTTTGATTTCACGCTGAAGGAGCCGGTGGGCGTGTGCGGCCAAATCATTCCGTGGAATTTTCCGCTCATGATGGCCGCGTGGAAGATTGCGCCCGCGCTCGCTGCGGGTTGCACGCTCGTGCTCAAGCCCGCAGAGCAAACGCCGCTTACGGCGCTGCGTTTCGCAGAAATTCTCGACGGCATCGCGGAGTTGCCGAAAGGCATGGTGAATATCGTTACGGGCGACGGTCCGACCGCGGGCGCGACGCTGGTGAAGAGTCATGACGTGGATAAGATTGCCTTCACGGGCAGCACGGAAGTGGGCAAATGGATTTTGAAAACTTCGGCAGAGACTAATCTCAAAAAAGTGACGCTCGAGCTCGGCGGAAAGTCGCCGAACATCTTTTTCGCGGACGCGGATTTTGAGATGGCGATTGCGGGTGCGCTGTTCGGCATTTTTTATAATCAAGGCGAAGTGTGCTCTGCGGGCTCGCGCATTTTAGTGGAGAAGTCCATTCACAAAAAATTTGTCGAAGCCGTGGCCGAACGCGCGCGGCACATTCGTTTGGGCGACGGCCTCGATGCGAGCACGAAGATGGGGCCGCTCGTGAATGCCGAGCATCGCGCGCGTGTTGAAGGCTATATTCAAATCGGCAAAGAGAGCGGCGCGAAGTTGGTGTGCGGCGGCAATCGCCCGAGCGGAGAGTTGGCGCGCGGCTATTTTGTCGAGCCGACAATCTTTGATCACGTTGATTTCAACTCACGCCTCGCACAGGAAGAAGTGTTCGGCCCGGTCCTGGCAATCATGCCTTTTGAAAACGAAAGCGAGGCGCTCAAGCTCGCGAATCATTCGCAATACGGACTTGCTGCGGGCGTGTGGACGAAAGATTTCACGCGTGCGATGCAGCTTGTGCGAAAAATTCGCGCGGGCATTGTGTGGGTGAATCATTATCATTCCGCGCCGTTCGAAGGGCCGTGGGGCGGTTATAAGCAAAGCGGCATTGGGCGCGAGTTGGGCAAGTACGGCATCGAAAATTATTTGCAGACCAAGCAGGTGTATATTAATCTGCAAACGAAGCCGGTGGCGTGGTGAGGTTATTCCGCGGCGGCGAGTTTTTTAAGCTTGCGCAGAATTGCATTGAGCTTGGGATCGCCGTTGAAGTGTTGGCGCAACGCGCTCTCGGTTTCATGAACCAGTTGCTGCTTTTTGACGAGAGCAAGATCGCTGCGCACGCCTTCACCGATGTAAAGTTTTAACAAAGACTGGAAACCCAAGTCTCGCGCACGAGCGATTTGTTGCAATTGCGCCAGCGTGTCAAGCGGAACTTTGAGGGATACGGTTTGCGTGGGGCGAGGAGTGATTTTAAGCTTCTTCATATCTGTTCCTTTCATGACTCGTTGCTTTGCGTGCAGAGACAATTCTGATGCGGACACCGCGTTCGACATACACGACAAGAAGTAATCGGCGGCGCCGTGAGAATCCTAGAACAAACTGCCGGTCTTCAAAATTCTCGGAAGCATCACCGCCTTGACGAAAGGTGTCGAAGAATGCCTCGCATGCCTCCTCGAAAGCGACCCCATGCTTCGCATGATTCGCCGAGGCCTTATTCGCATCCCAGACAAACTCTTCGTCGCCGTATTTGTAAACGATATCCATGCCGGAAGGATAGACAACCGGAGCAACTTAATCAATATCTTTTTGGGAGTCTCACGCGGCGTGAAGCGGTCTTCGCTGGGCGGTATCTGGACCGTGACCTCGATTATTCAATCGTGCTCGCATCCCTCATTCCGCGCCGTTCGAAGGGCCGTGGGGAGGTTATAAGCAAAGCGGCATTGGCCGCGAGTTGGGCAAGTATGGCATCGAAAATTATTTGCAGACGAAGCAAGTTTATATCAATCTGCAAACGAAGCCGGTGGCGTGATGAGCTTGAGTTTTTAATTGACAAAAGCAGGAGAGGGCACAAATGAAAATGCAACGAATTTGTTGGAGCGGCATTCAAACCGGCGCGTTTCGCTGCCCACACATGTTGGCGGTCGCAATCGGCAGTGCGCTGTTATTCGCAACTGAAGCGAGAGGCGCGCAAAACCAAAACGAAGACGCAATCACGGCTTTGGTTCAGATGCTTATGGATTCCTCCGCGGTTGAGAGCTTCAAAGCTTCGGAAGCAATTAAACCGTTGAGCGCGGAACTGAAGATTGCGGCCGTGCCTTATCTGGTGAAGCTGCTGCAAAATCCGACCTGGTATGTCCGCCGCAATGCTGCGGAAACTTTGGGCAGATTTGGCGCGGAGGCGCAAAGTGCGGTTCCGGCTTTGATCGTGGCGCTCACGGACACGAGCGCGCATGTTAAAAGAAAGGCTGCGAAAGCTTTAGGAAATCTCGGCGCTAGCGCGAAGTTAGCCCTTAGACCATTAACCGATGCTTTAAAAGATACAAGTGAAGGAGTGAAAGAAAACGTCTCACGAGCAATAATAGAGGTTGCTCGTGACTTGGCCTTAGCCAAAGACACCAAGACCATTGAAGATTTAACTTATGCGCGAACAGCTCTCAATCAAGAATATACTGGGCAAGTTAATCGCTGCATCGAAAGCCTGATTGCCGATAGAAGTCGGGAGAATTTTCAAATTTTAATGGCCTGGTTTCTTGGGCATCCGTGGTTCGTAGGAATTTTGATCTACATTATATCTCTTTTAATTCTCTCTTATCTTTTGCTATGGCTTCATCCCTTGGGTCTGTTGTTTCTCAATGAGAAGTTGATTCCATTGCAAGAATTTGCAATTCCTTTTAAAACCGACCAGTTAAAAATTTCTCTGCAACATTGGCTGATCATCGGGTTCTTTCGTTATCACCCGCGCGTGCTCGACGCTTGGGTTCATGCGCATGTCAAGAACGCGCGGGAAGTTTTCGAAGAAATTGATGCTGTGAAGCGGCGTAAGATTCACATTCCTCTGCCTCTCCTCTGGGACAATCGCCAAGATATTGCTGAACCGGCACCGGAGGATTTCAAGCCGAGCTTTAATAAAAAGCAAGCACGCGTTGTGATTTGTGGCGAAGGCGGCACAGGCAAGACAAGCCTTGCCTGCCAGTTGGGAAGATGGGCAATGCAAGAGAACCCCGAACTGCGCCTCTGTGATTCACATTTAATGCTGCCGGTTTTACTAGACGATGATATCAAAAAACAAAATTCTGGGAGCACACGTGCTTTAAGCCCTCTCGTCGATGCGGTTCGAAATCGATTAAGTGATTTGGTGCGTGCAGATGATACTATTCCGGATGGGTTGCTGCTCGAACTTCTTAAGTGTCGCAGAGTATTGGTCATCATCGATCATTTTTCGGAAATGAATGAGCAGACCATCGAGGCAATCACTCCCGATTATTCAGCTTTTCCCATCAATGCTTTAATCATTACTTCCCGCCATGAAAATGTTGGCGGGAGCATGTCCAAGACGATCATCAGGCCGCAACGTATTCAAGGCGACAAAATCTCTTCTTTCATTCATGCATATCTCACCCAACGCAACGAGCGCAATTCGTTTGACGATGCGGAGTTTTTTGGCGCTTGCCAGCAGCTTTCCACAATGGTTGGAGCACGAGATGTCAACGTTTTGCTCGCGAAGCTATATGCCGAACAAATGGCGCAGGCGAACAAAGGAAAAGGCAAGGACGAATTACCCGACAACATCCCCACATTGGTTTTGCAATATCTCAATCATGTTAATGCGATTGGCGACAAACAGAAGTTTGATCCGCCCACGATTCAAAGAGCAGGACAAATTATTGCTTGGCAATGTTTGCACCGCACCTTTCGCCCCATGTCGGCTCATTGCGATGAAATCAAAGCGGCGCTGGCACAAAATCTTCCGCAGCACAAACCGGAAGAACTTTTGGGCTATTTCGAAAACCAGCTTAGGTTGATCAAAAAAGTCGAGCCGGAGTATAGCCGCTTGCAATTCGACGACGGCCCGATCGCGGAGTATCTTGCGGCGCTGCATTTTTGGAATGACTCCTTTAAGGGTGAAAACGGCAGGAAGGATTTTCTGCGGCAGGCCGACAGCCTGGAACGTGCGGTAGCAAGCCCGCAAGGTTTTCTCGCCGCAGTGCGCGATTGCTGCCTTGCCAAGAGCACGGAGTGTCCGGTGCCGCCGGACTTTCTTCATGAGCTTACCAAACGCATCAAATTAAATCCCGAGGTCATCGAGAAAAAGCAGCTCAAGCAGTGCATTCGATATTATATCTCCGGCCTTTCCTTGCCCGAGGCAAAGGATCGCCGCTGGGCCGCAAATGCTTTGGGCAAATTAAAAGAGAAGGCGCAAGACGCAGTGCCAGTGCTGATACGCGCGTTGCGCGATCACAACACGAGAGTGCAAAAGGCCGCGATTGATGCGCTCGGACAAATCGGTGTCGCGTCGAAGCCGGCCTTGCCGGTTTTGCTCGAAGTGCTTGAGAGCGGCAATGAAACTTGTAAAAAAGCGGCGGCAAAAGCGTTGGAGAAAATCGGCGGAGAGCCGGTCGCGGCAATTTAAACCTTGCTCTGCTGCGGCTCAGATTTTATATTGCATCAAGATGAATTTCTCAATCGAGATCGAACAAGAAGAAGGCGGCCGCTGGATTGCCGAAGTATGCGACCTTTCCCGGCGTGCTTGCTGATCGCTTGGAACATGACGAGGCGGTTCCGGCGTTTATGAACGATGCGTTTCGCGCAGCGTAATGTGACTTGCAATTGAACTGCGATGATGATTTTTTCTTATTGGATAAAACTCTGCGTCGCCACGACACTGTGTATAACGCTCTTCTCTTGCGAAAATCCATTTGCCACGCGCGACCCGGAGCCGCCGAAGAATTCGGGCAGCCGATATATTCCGCCGTTCTCCGCGGAGATCGTGTTGGAGAACATGCGCAATGCGATTAGCGACCGCAACGTGGAAAACTATCTGCGCTGCTTCACGGATTCGACGCGCACGGGCGAGCGCTTTCGTTATGAGCCGGATGCGGCGACGGTGAATCAATATCCCGGCGTGTTTAATCAATGGGGCCTCGCGCAAGAACGCGACTACTTTTCGCAACTGCGCGCGGCATTGCCCACAGATTCGCTTCGCAGCTTGCGTTTGGATTCTTTGCAAACAATCACGTTTAACGACTCCGCGCAGTTTGTGCGAGCGTATGAATTGAATGTGCGCCACAAACAACAGAGCGCCGGCGCGCCGGGTCAAGTGCGCGGCGAGTTGCGTTTTTGGCTGCGTAAAGATCAGTTCGGCGAATGGTCGATCTATCGCTGGGCGGATTTTGCGACGGGCCAGGCGCAAACGTGGAGCACACTCAAAGCCGCATTCGTGCGATGAACCAAGTGGATTTGCCGGATTGAAAAAATATTTCGACCGCGCCAAGAAGCGCATCTCCAAGCTTGCCCTCCGCTTCCGCCAAAGTCAGCGCGACGATTTCCCCGAATGGCAGAAAGCGTTGCTCGCCATCTTCGTGATCAATCTGATTCTGCTTTCGGCTTTGGATTCGTATTATAGCGCGAAGCCGCACTCGGTCGTCACGCCGCCAGCCGATAAACCTCCGCTCAAACAACTTTCGGCCGCAGAACAATTGCGCTTGGCAACGGACCGCGTGTTGCAAGATTTCGGCGTGCGACTCGCATGGATTGAGGAGCAGGGCGCGACGCGCACGGTGCGTGTGCCGCGCAGTATGAATGTCGTGGCGCTTCAGCAGAAGTTGGTCGCATGCCTGCACGAACACAACGCGGTCGTACTGCCTTCGCAGCGCAACGCGCGCGAGTTTTCCTATGCGCTCAATGCGCAAACGCTCGGCACGATTCGCTTGCTGCAAGAACCGCTTGCAAAGGCAAGCGGCAGAATTGCAATCGTGATCGACGACTTCGGGCATCACGATAACGCCGCGATTGCGAAGTTTATCAACCTTCCCTTTGCCATCACGTATGCGATCATTCCCGGTTTGCCGCATTCGCAAAACGTCGCGCGCAAGCTGGAGCGTTTGCGCAAAAAGATGATTGTGCACATGCCGATGGAGGCGCTGGAAAAGCAAGTCGAGACGAACGGCTATGAACTGCGCGTGGGGATGTCGTCCGAGGAAATTCGCAGCCGCGTGCGCAAAGCCATAGCGTTGTTGCCGTATGCCGTGGGCATGAACAATCACATGGGCTCGCGCGCCACACAAGACGAAGCGTTGTTGCAGGCATTATTTGAAGAGCTGCGCCCGTCAAAGTATTTTTTTTTGGATAGTCGCACGATTGAAACCACAAAAGCTTTTGCGCTGGCGAAGTCGAACGGGCTGGACGCGGCCTTGAACGACACGTTTTTAGATAGCGTGGAAGAGTTGGAGGCCGTGCGCAAAAAAGTGTGGCGTCTTGCAGAGATTGCGGACCGAAACGGCTCGGCCATCGGCATCGGCCATCCTTATGCCGTCACTTTGCAAGCGTTGCAGGAAATCGTGCCCGTGCTCGAGCAGCGCGGCTATACGTTTATCACACTCGAACAAATGTTACGGCCCGCGTTTCAATCACAACCAGCGTTAGCCAGGAGGAATGAATGATTCGTTTAGGCGTGAATATCGATCATGTTGCCACGTTGCGCGAAGCGCGCAAAGATCGCGTGCCCGATCCGATTGCCGCGGCGATTGCCGCGGAGATGGCGGGCGCGGATGGTATCGTTTGCCATTTGCGCGAAGATCGGCGCCATATTAAAGACAAAGATCTTTATCTCTTGCGCGAAATTGTGAAGACGCATTTGAATTTGGAAATGGCGGCGACAGACGAGATGGTGCGCATCGCCACGGAGGTCGTGCCCGATATGGTTACGCTCGTGCCCGAGCGCCGCGAGGAAGTGACGACCGAAGGCGGGCTTGACGTCGTGGCGAATCAAGAATATCTTGCGGAAGCCATTAGCACACTGCACAATCACGATATGATCGTGAGCATTTTCATCGACGCGGACATGCAGCAAATCAAAACCGCGGCGCGCATCGGCGCGGATTATGTGGAGATTCACACGGGCGGCTATGCGCATGCGCACGCGCAAGGCGAGGCGAAGATCAACGAGGAGTTGGAGAAGATTCGCTCGATGGCGGTCGTGGCTGCGAAACTACGCCTCGGCGTAAGCGCGGGACACGGGTTGAATTATCAAAACGTGCGCAAGATTGCCGAGACGCCGCAGATCGAAGAGTTGAACATCGGCCACGCGCTCGTCGCCCGCGCGGTGATGGTCGGCATGGAGCGCGCCGTGCGAGATATGTTGGAAATGATGAGGTAGGTTAAATTGTAATGCTCAACCTTGAAATGTCATTCTAAAAGAAACGTTCCTCGTTCTTGGCAAGCGTCTCAGCGCGAGGCAAGGTTCTTCCAGAATGACAATTTGAGGAGACTTGCAAACTCGCTTATAATTGATAAGGCCATGTCCGTCCTCTTAGCCAATCTCACGCGCGGTGATACCGTTGAAAGCCAGCACTACGGCCACGTTGTGGTCGTCGATGGCTTGACCGGCAAAACCGTCTTCAGCCTCGGCGCGCCGCATTTCATTACCTACATTCGCTCCGCGGCCAAGGCGTTTCAAGCGTTGCCGCTGTATGAAGACGCGGTGCCGGAGATTTTCAATCTCTCCGAAGCGGAGATGGCGGTGGTCATGTCGAGCCACAACGGGGAAGAGCGCCACGTCAAAGCGGTTGCGAGTATTTTGCAAAAGAGCGGTTGTCAAGAGAGCGACTTGCAATGCGGTGTGCATGTTCCGCTCGGAACTGCGGTCGCGGCGTTGATGGCCGCGCGCGGCGTGAAGCCGACGATTTTGCACAATAACTGCTCCGGCAAACATGCAGGCATGCTCGCCGCATGTCTCAATCGCGGCTTGCCGCTCGCCAACTATCTTGCGTTTGATCATCCGCATCAACTGCGCGTGTTGCAAGCTTTGATGGCGTGGGCGGAATTGCCGGAAGAACGCATCGGTCTCGGCATTGACGGCTGCAGCGCGCCCAATTATGCGATCCCGCTTTATAACATGGCGCTCATGTATGCGAAGCTCATGGCCTCGCAAGCGGAAACTCCGAAACGCATCGTGCTCACCTATGCGCGCAATCCGGAAATGATCGCGGGTGAGGGCCGTTTCGATACGGACATTATGCGCGTGACGCGCGGGCGCATCATCGCCAAAGTCGGTGCGGAGGGAATTCAATGCCTTGGCATCGACGTGCCAACGCCGATGGGGCTTGCCGTGAAAGTGGTGGATGGCGCGGCGCGCGCAGTGCCGTCGATTGTCATTGCGGTGCTCGAAAAATTGCAATTGCTCTCGCCGAGCGAAATTGCGGCGCTCGCAGAGTATCGCAATGTGGTGCTGCGCAATCATCGCGGCTTAGAGGTGGGGAAAATTGAAACAGTGATTTGATGGGGGAGAAAATTCGGTTGGCTAAAACTCGCCTTTGTGGTTCGAGAGAAGCAAAGAAAATTCTGCCCACGAAACACGCCAAAAATCTTTCGCGTTATTCGTATGTTCGTGGGCAGAAAAAGAACTGTTGAAATAGAAACATCGCTACGGCTCAATGGGGATTCCTTCCGCCGTGCACTCCAGGCCTTTGTTGCTCGCCTTCCTATTGTCCGCGAATTGAAATATTCACATCAATACCGAACTCGACAATTTTCGTGTTGCCGCTGAGTTTGCTTTGCGTATTGCCGATGGTGAAATGCGAACCGCCGCGCACGCGCGTGCTGAAGGAGTAGGTCATGCGCGGGCTGAATTCCCAACGTTTCGTGGCGTTGTTCGCGGTCTTTTCAGTGTCGCGGCCGTATTGCGAACTTTGCTCCGTGTTGTTGTAGGTGAAGTTCACGCTCAAGTCAATGGAGTTCTTCAGTTCCTTGTTCTTCAAAAATGGCAGCGGAACGCGAAAACCGGAGCGCTTGGAATAAGTATGCGTCACGGAAATATCCGTGGTCTTGGTAAACTGCGCGCTTTGAAACGTGTCTACGAAACCGAACTCATCCGCAAGCGTGCTGTTGGGATTATAGAGCGGCTTATACCCGGTGGTCTTGTTGTATTGGAAGCTCGACACCATGCCGTTTTTCCAATTCAGATTTAGCTTGAGCAACGGCCGGAAGCTAATGGAAAAATCTTCACCAGTGACGCCTGCGGTGGAGTCTTTCCACACCGTAGATTTTTTGCCGGAGAAATTCGTGCTCACGCTGGCGGTGCTGGCAATTTTTTTGAAGAGTGCGAATTTTTCCAAACCGTTGATGGTCAACGTCCATTCTGGGAAAGCAAAGCCGCTGCCGTCGGCGTCGCCGATTTGGAACCATGACAGCGAAGAGTTGCCGGTGCGGGTCGTGGTTTCGGTTTCTTGTTTATCGTAGCTGAATTTGAGACCGATATTGATGCTACGAGTAACGTCGAAACCGGTGGAAACATCATAGGTCGCGCCCTTGCTCACGTTGCGCAGCGCGCCGGTATAATTCGACGCGAAGTTCGGGCCGGGCTCATCGGCGAATCCGAATTGATACGCGAGGCTGATCGGCTCATCCAAAAGCGCGTTGTGGCCGAGACTGTTGCGCTCGTTATAATTGAGCTGCACGTCTTTGATTTTCGCCAGCGTATTGACCAACGCGGTAATGGGATTGATGCCGATGCCGCGCCGGCCTTCCTCTTTCTTTTTATCCTCCGTCTTCTTTTTATCGCCGCCCTCTTCTTTTTTCGGCTCGTCCTCGGGCGTATCTTCTGCGCCGGGTGGGCGACGCGCCGGCCGCTCTTCTTCTTCCTCTTTTTGCTCCTTCTCCTCCGGCGCTTCCGGCTTTTTGCCGGGAGCGGCTCGGCCCGGCGCTTGGCGTTGCGTTCCCGCGGGCGTGGTTGCAGCTTTTTTCTTTTGCAGTGATTGGAAAAAAGTTGAAAGGCGAACCGAGGCGGTCGCAGAAATATTCTTGCTCACATTCGTGCTGCGGCCGACGTCGACTTGCTGAATGTTGTTCGCAAAACGATACGTGCTGCTATAACTGAAATTGTTGTTCATCCAACTCACGAAGTTGGGATTGTAACGCGCATTGAAGCTTTGCTCATTGTTGAGCCGATCTTTATTCCCGCTCAAAAATCTGCCGAGGCCTTGGGTGAAGCCCAGGGTCTTGGTAGAATCTGCGCCGAAACGCGAAGTGTCGGGGCGAATGCGCTCAGAAAATCTGCGGGTGAGATCGAGGGTGAGATTCTCGAAGAGCTTGTAGGAAGTGCCGTAATTGTAGCCGACGTTGTAATCATCGCTGCGACGCGCCGTGGCGAGGCGCTCGCGGTCGCCAAACGCGGAGACGGTGCGCGTTTGATTGACCTGCAAGTTGTTCGTGGCTTGAAAGCGCGCATCGACCTTTTGCGGTGTGTAATACACCCGCGTTTCGCTCAATTTGCCGAACAGCGGCGCTTTGCCGATCCACGCGAGCGGCTTGATGAAATTATCGCGCCCGAAATTGAGACTGTAATCGAGGCTGCCGTTATAGGCTTGACGATTCGCCTTCTTTGTCGTGCTGCTCGAAGACTGGCCGCGCGTGTAGCTGAAGCTCGTGCGCAGATTGTCAATCGTATTTTTCACCAAAAAATTATTCGAGCGCGCGCGGCGGGAGAGCGAGACGTTGAAGCCAGTTTGGGTGGAGCGCGATTGAATATGATCCAACACCGTGTCGCGCTTGCTCGGCGATAAACGCGCCAGCGTATTTTCCACCAAAATATCGCTCCCGGGAAATCGTTTCGGCGTGGCTTCGCTGCTGGAATAACTTCCGCTCACCGGAATGCTCAAGCCCAAACCTTGCGGCAGCAATTTATCGAGCGTCAAACTTCCGCCCACGGACATGCGCTCCGTGTTGTCGCCCGTGCCGAAGCGCGTGGAGACGTTGTGGAAATCCGCATCGAGCTTTTCGATTTCCACATTCACCGTGCCCAAATCCGCAAGCTTGAGGTCGGCGCGCGCGCGCATGGCAATGCCCTTGTCCTTTTGAATTTCGGACACGCGCAATTCATCCATCCACACTTCGCCGGTGAACGTGTCGCTCGGGTTGTTGTCAATGCCGAGATTGCGCACGCCGGCAATCAAGAGGCGCACGTTGGTGAAAGAGGGATTGCCGCGCACACGAATTTCTTGTTGCGCGCCGTTCTCGCTCGGCAGCGCGCGGCGAAAATAGCCGCTGACGAGAAAGCCGTCGCGCACTTGTTCGATGCCATTTTCGCGTTTGATGCGCGCGAGCTCCGTTGTATCCGTGCCCGCTTCCACGACGAGCCGCTTCAAGTCGGAAAGATCGGCGAGCGCGATATCCATTTCATTGCGCAGGTCCCAGTTGGGAAAAACCCGCGTGCGAAATTCATAAAAGTTTTTTTCATCCGCGCCGAAGCGAATGAAAAATTCCACCGCGGAAGTATCGCTCGCCGGTGTGAAATGTTGACCGAGCGGATCTTGCCCATTGATGAACATGCGCAGCAAGTTGTAATTCACAAAATTGAGCGGTTGGTAAAAAGTTTTTTGCGCCACCGCCACTTCGCCCGTGCGCAGTTGATTCACACGCAACACTTGCGACTGCTCCTTCACGCGCACCTGGGTAATGCGGTCGCGCTCGCGAATCACGCCCGGCGGCGAGTTGTACGTCGGATTCTCTTCCGTATTCACCACGGTCACATCGAACTTCTCGTCGTTTTTTTGAAACGTGGTGAGCGTCGAATCTTGCGTGGAGATGCCGATCTCTTGCCATTCATTGCTGATCAAATTGATTTCGGCAACTTGCATGTAATAAGGATCGGTGCTTTGCGGCATGCCATCCAACCACAAACGCACGTACTCGATGTTTGCCATGCTCGGCCGGTTCGTGCTCGAAACCGTATCGACCAACGGAATGCGATACAAAATCCAGCCGGTGGAATCGCTGCCGCCCGCGCGATATCTCCGGTTGCTCTCGCTCGCGGGATCGAGGTCGAACAAATAACTAAAATAACTGTTCGCGATTTCCAAACCGCTGTTGCCGTTAATGTCTTCCGTGTCCGGACGCGGCCCGCCTTCTTCGCGTTGGCTGTTCTCTGTGCCATTGACGGTTCCCGCCAGCACGGCATCGAGAAATTCGCGGCTGTCAATCGAAGGATAATTGAAATCATCCATGCTCGCCGGCTCGCCCCGATCTTTGCGGCCGTTGGCGTTGATATCCCAATAGTCGTTCGGATCATTGCCGGCGACGCCGTCCAGGCCGGTGTCTTCGTTGGGATCTAAAAGTTTATTGCGCGGCACGAGGTCTTCGGAATTGAGGCGATTGTTCGGAATGGCGTCTTCGGAAATTTGGCCCATGTCAATATGCACCCGGCCGATTCGTCCGCGCACCCAAACTTCCAAAAACTTCGCTTCGGTTTGGTCAAAGTAACCGGCGGAAAGCGCGCGCATAATGCCGCCCCAAGAATTTTTCGCGTCAAAATTCGCTTCCACTGTGTCCACGGGCGTGAACGCGAGATTCATCACCGTCGCGGTGTTGGCGACGTTGGAGTTGACTTCGCGCCCGGTGTAAATGTCTTTGATGGGCACGAGCGAATTGTACCACGTCAAGCGGCCGCGACGCGCGAGCGCGCGGCGTTGATCCAAAAAGCTAATGCCGTCGTTGAACGTGACCGTAAGTTTGTCGCTTAAAATGGAAACCGGAATGGAAGACAACACCCAGCCGCGACGATGCACGCCGAGCGGCGTCACCCGTTTGGTGCCCTCGAAGTCATCAACATAGGCCACGCCGTTGTTGTCATCCGTGCCTTTGCTGTTCAGCGTATTGGGATTGGGAATGATCTGCGCGATTTCGCCTTCGATATTGAATGCGCTCGCTTCTTGTGTGGAGATGAGCGGCAAAGCATTCAGCGCTTGGGTGAGGAAATGCGGCTTGAATTGCAGCTTGGCGTTGAAATCCCAAATGAAATTTTTCATCGGGCCTTTGTCCACGCTGCCGAGGCGCACGCGCTGATCCAGCGAGCGCTCGTTCAAATACATCACGGTGCCGCCCAAAAACGAATCGCGATTCAAACGATATTCCGCGCGCGTGCCGAGAATGGTTTTCTTTTCAAGCTGAAAAAGCTGGTTGCTTTGATAGGAAACCTCGACCTGCGCATCCGGCTTGCTCGCTTCTTCATTGGTAATGGTCAGCGAGCCGGAGAAGTAATCGATGATATAATCTTTGTCACGTTCGAGCTTGCGGCCGCGCAGCAAAACTTCTTCGGAGCCTTCGATGATGTTGAAGCCGAGGTTGAACGTGCTCGTGCGGTTCGTCGATTTCACGGAGATATAAAACTTGCTCGCCGCGTTGATCAAGCTCACGCTCGCGGTGTCGTACATCGTAGGCACGTGCAGCGTTGACGGCAAACGATTCGGATTGTTTTCGCCCACTTGCGTGGTCGCGCCGAACGGGCCGCCGTCGGGGTCGAACGGCCGCGGATCGGGAAAGATCAACTCGCCGCGCGCGCGATCAAGAATTGCCGGGAAGTTGTCGATATAATTATCCGGTTGCCCGCGGCCACTGCGGTCGGTTTCATCAAGGCCGAAGACATTCAAAAATGAGCGCGGGGTTTGCCCCTCGACATTCAACTCTTCTTGATCCGCGCCGGCAGCATTTGACTTCAAATAAATTTTAACTTCAAAACCTTCTTCGGGAATGTTGCGGCTGCCGAGCGAATACACGTTTTTCCATTCGAGATGCCACGTGTCGTTGGGATCGCGGCTCGGCAAGTGCGAACGATCTTTCAGCATCTTCAATCGAATTTCGGTGCGCAGCTTGGGATCGGTGTTGGCGACGTAGTTAATATCGCCCACGATCGTGCCGCTCGTGTCTTGATAGGCCACGGCGAGCACGTCGCCTTCGTTGATCGGCGTTTCCATGCGAATATAGCCGAGCGTCGGTTCGGGATAATAATCCACGAGCGGCGTCAGCTTTTTAAAATAGCCGCGATAGACTTCGGTGGAATCAAGCGGAATATCGATGCCGTTGCGGCGCGTGGCCGGTTGGCGATAAGCAACGCCGGGGATACTCGAAGGATCGGATTCATCGGAAATTTTATAAACATCGAGTCGCGCGACTTGCGTGCCGGGGATGAAGGTGTGAATCCATTTGCTGGCATACGTGCGAAACTGGCTGCGGTACAACGTGTCGAGAAAGAAGTAGGCTAGCTTGCGATATTGATAATCTTCCACGCGATACGGCGCTTGATCCGCGGCGCCGCCGGAGAGTGAGAGTTTTTTGTTTTCGCCCTTCTCCTGGCTCGCCACTGAGGTGATATTCAAATCGCCGAGTTGCATTTCGGATTTGATGCCGAAGAGTCCCGCGTTCGTGCTGCTCACCGTGACGAAGCGCGTGCCCGGCAAACTGAGCGAGATATTTCCGGCTTCGATCTTTTTGACGATCTCGTCTTCAAAGCCGGTGTAATTCAGCTTGATGTTGTTTTCAAAATCAAACGCGCGCTCGCTGTCTTGATCGACATTGACCGTGACCTTCTCGCCGATGCGGCCGGTGACGGTGAAGCGCTGCGTTTGGTTCAATTTGAAATTATTGTTTGCGCCGCGATTGAGAAACGTGCGCACTTCGCTGCGCGTTTCGCGGCGATAGCTGCCCTCGATGCGAATATCGCCTTGCACATTCAACCCCACGCTGCTGCCGCCAAAGATCTGCGAAAAGGCTTTGCTTTTGATTGGCACGGGAATGTCGATATCCACGCCGCCGCGCCCCTGCTTGGTTTCCAAAGTCGTGTACACACTTTTGCTCGCGATGCGATACCACAGCATGCGTTGCTCATAAAGCAGACGATGCGTGAAATAATCCGAGAGCGTGGCCGCATAGGGCAAACGCAAGGGTTCGTTAAACAGCTCTTCGCGCACGGAAATGTTTTTGCCCGTGGAATCCACCGTGGTTTTGCGTTGCATGGAAACCGGCTGCCAACGCAACAACGGCGACACCGAACCGGCGAGCGAGATGCCGCTCTTGGGTTGCTCTTCGAAAGGATAGACGCGCGGATCAAGCCAGCTCGCGTCGGGCAAACGCAAACCGATTTCCGCTTGCACCGTGGCGGGGGATGCGGTTTGACCAAATAATTGTTGGAAGGGGAAAATGCAGGAGGCGACAACTATGCAGTGCAACAGCGCGAGATGTGCGGCCTTTAACCCGGAGCGTTTTGAACAGATCATAACTCTTCGTGCTTTGACTTCTTTCGGCGATCATGTGCGCGTCACCAAGCTGTTCTCCCCGCTTTGCGGCGCGTGTGTGATCGATGAATTAACCTTCTTCCTTAAAGGGTATTCGATGCCGTCTAAAATTTCCGGCCCAGGCCGAAAGAATGCGCTTTTTCTCATGATCTTCCGTGATCAAACGTCAAGAAAAAAAGCCGATGCTGGCATCAGAAACTCCAGTAGCAAAGCAGTCGATAAGGCCTCTCGGGTTAATTGGGGAGTGGGAAATAGTCGTTGAATTGCCGCGAATTATAGCGATTGAGCTTTTGAGAAGCAAGGGAAATGTCGGTTGCATGCGCTCGCCGCAGTGCTTCGCAACCAAGAAATGCCGATTAAATCTCCCCCTATTTTTGAAATCGCTAATCAACGCGAATGAACGCTAATTTTTTGATTCGCGTTCATTCGCGCCTATTCGCGGTTTAGCAATGAAAGAGTTGTTCAATCGGCATTTCCGAAATTTTCACATGATACGAACGCCACACTCCGGTATGCAGTTCCGCGCACCAACGCGCCGGAAAAAATTATGGCAATGCAGGACGCGCCTCGCTATATTCGCCGCATGCGCCAATTCATTCTTGCCCGCTACATCATTCGTGAGCACCTCGGCCCGTTCATTTTCGCGTTCTTCGTGATCACGCTCTTCTTTTTGCTCAATCTGCTCTTTCGCGAATTGAGCCGCATTTTGAGCAAAGGCTTGCCCTGGCACGTGACGCTCGAATTTTTTCTACTCAACATGGCGTGGATCATCGCGCTCGCCGTGCCCATGGCCATGCTCACGGCCACGCTCATGGCTTTCGGCCGCTTTTCCGCGGACACGGAGATTGCGGCGATGGAGGCCAACGGCGTGAGCATTTGGGCTATCGTGCGGCCGGCGTTGTTTGCCGCTGCAATGCTTGCGCTCGCGCTGGTTTGGTTCAATAACAATGTCCTGCCCGATTTCAATCACCGCACGCGCCTGCTCGCGAACGACATTGCGCGCAAACGGCCGACGATCAACATCGAACCCGGCGTGTGGTATGATGACGTGCCCAACTTCGGGCTGCTCGTGCAAGAGTTAGAAGATAGTGCCAATGTCACGAAAGCGCGGAATTTGTTGCTCACAGATTACGGCAATCGCGAACAAAGCCGTCACATTTCCGCGCGCCGCGGCTATATCGGTTTGAATCAAGCACAGAGCGCATTGGTGCTCACGTTGTTCGACGGCGAAATGCAAGAAATCGATTATAAAAAAGCCGAAGAGTTTCGCCGCATCACTTTCCCGCGGCACGTCATCACGATCGCGGTCGACGGCCTCGCATTGAATCGCAGCGACTCGGAATATCGCGGCGACCGTGAGAAGAGCGCAGCGCAAATGCGCGGCGAGGTGACGAGCAACAAAAAGGAAGTGAGCGAATTGCGGCGACGCCTCAACACGACAGTCGCGATGAGCTTGCCGCGCCCGCTCGAAAACGTGTTTACGATTCCGCGCGATACGGCCATTGCGCGCACGCTGCCCGTTTTGCGCATGCAAACGCCGCCCAATTCGATATTGCCGGTGCAGGCCGCTGCCACTCCCGTCCAAGAACTCGCACCCACCCGTAAAACGAATTGGGCCTCTGAAATCGCCGCGCAACAACGCCTGCTTCTCAATCATCTCGAACGCGATGCGAGCATGATCGAAGGCCTCGTTCGCAAAAATCAAGCGCTCACCGTGGAGATTGAAAAGAAGTATTCGATTCCAGTCGCGTGCATCGTGTTCGTGCTCATCGGCGCGCCGTTGGGCATCATGTCACGCCGCGGCGGTTTGGCCACGGGCGGCGGTTTGAGCCTCGTGTTCTTTTTATTGTATTGGACGTTTTTGGTCGGCGGCGAAGATTTGGCGGATCGCCAATTCATCTCGCCCTTTCTCGCGATGTGGGCCGCGAATATCGTTGTCGGCCTCGCGGGCGCGTACTTTCTTTGGCGCGCAACGTATGACCGCACGAGTCTAAGCTTTGCGACCGTGCGCAATTGGTTTTCATTTAGAAAAAAATAAGCGGCGGTTCATACCTGTTGCCCTTCGTTTTGGAAGTCATGCCCGCTTTCGCGCCTGCACGTGCGCGGGAATGACGAAGTGGAGTGAAATTCTAATGCGGCTTCTTGATCGCTACCTCATAAAAAAATTCTTCTTCACGTTGAGCTTTCCCATCGTCGCGTTCATCAGTATCTTCATTGTGATCGACTTGGTGGAGCGCCTTTCCGATTATATCGACCGCGACGTGCCGGGCTTGATCATCGCGAGTTATTATTTCTATTTCACGCCGTACATCGTCGTGTTGATGTTTCCCATCGCCATGCTGCTCGCGGCGTTGTTCAGCATCGGGCAATTGAGCAAGTACAACGAGCTGACGGCGATGAAGGCCTCGGGCGTGGCGCTTTATCGCATACTCGCGCCGGTTTATATTATAGCGTTTCTGCTCAGTCTCGGCCTCATGTTGTTCGCGGAGAAAGTCGTGCCCGTCGCGAATCAACGCAAGGCCGAGATTAAAGATCGCCATATGGATCGCATGCCGCAAAATTTGCCGGCGCGACTTTCTAACATCTATTTGCAAGATCATGGGCAAACAACCGAAGCCGCCACACCCAAATCCTCCCGGCGGGTGTTCATCGGCTTCTTCAACGCCGAAACACAAACCGCGGAGAAGGTGAGCATTCAAGATTACGACGGCGTGTTCATCGTGCATCGCATCGACGCGAACGCGCTGCGCTGGCGAGATAGCACGTGGCAAGCGCTCCACGGCTATGAGCGCAATTTCGCAAACGGAAGCGAGGTTGCAACCAAGTTTGACACGTTGTCTCTGCCCAAGCTTTTCTTCACGCCCGAGGTGCTCAACAAAGTGCAAAAGATTCCGGAGGAAATGTCCTTTGGCGAGTTGCAGCAATTCATCACGGAAGTGGCGAACAACGGCGGCAACCCGGAGCGTTGGCTGGTTGATCTCTATTTGAAAATTTCTTTCCCCTTCGCCAATTTCATCATCGTGTTGTTCGGCGCGCCGCTGGCGGTCGGGCGGCTGCGTTCGAGCGGCGCGGTCGGCGTCGCGCTCACGCTGGTCATTGCCTTTTTATATTTCGGCACGGTGAAGATGGGGCAAACGTTGGCGCAAAACGGCACGCTCGCGCCCATGCTCGGCGCGTGGATGGGCAATGCGATTTTCTTTGTCGCTGGGCTTGTCGTGCTCGTGCATGCGCGCAAATAACGCTACGCGCAGGAGCGAATCAAAGTCAGATTAATTCGCGTTCATTCGCGTCTATTCGCGGTTTAGAAATGGGAAAGTTATTTAATCGCCGATCCTGAAGTCACCGCGTTTCGCCGTAAAAGCTTTTTATTAATTGGAGCTTGTTGCCGCATGAACTGGCTTGATGCGACCTTGCCGTTGAGCGAAACAACGCCGCCCTATCCGGGCGATCCGAGCTTGACCGTGCGTCAACTGTTGAGTTTCGCGCGCGGCGATGCTTGCTGCCTCAGCGCGATTTCCATGTCTGCGCATCTCGGCACGCATGTCGATGCGCCGTTGCATTTTTTGCCGAATGGCGCCAGCGTCGATGAGTTGGCATTGGAGGTGTTGATCGGCCCGGCGCATGTCGTTGCGGTGTTCACACCGGAGAGCATCACGCTCGCACAAATGCGCGCGGCTTTGCCGGAAGCGTGTGAGCGGCTATTGCTCAAAACTTCTGCGCAGCAACAGCTTTTGCCACGGCCTTCGGCATGGCTCGCGCTCGAAGCCGCGGAGTTTTTGCTCGCGCGCAATGTGCGTTTGGTGGGAATTGATAGCCCTTCGGTGGATAGCATGAATGCCGAATATGCGGAGGTGCATCGTCTCTTGCTCGCACATGGCGTAATCATTGTGGAAAGTCTCACGCTCGCGGCATGCGTTGCGGGCGAATATGACATGATTTGTTTGCCGCTCAAGTTGATGGGTTTGGAAGGCGCGCCGGCGCGTGTGGTTTTAAAAAAGAGGAGCACGGTTGGAAGATAAAATGGCTCGCAATGGTTCCGCGCGCAAAGCGGAGGCGATCATCGACAATTTGCAATATGAAAAAAAACTCTGGGAAGCGGGCTGCACGCGCGTGGTCGGCGTTGATGAGGCGGGGCGCGGACCGCTCGCCGGGCCGGTCGTGGCTGCGGCTATTCTTTTTCCTCCACATAAAAAAATTGTCGGCGTGGATGATTCCAAAAAACTCTCGCATGCCGAACGCCTCGCACTCTTCCCTCAAATCATCGCGCAGTGCACGGACTATGGCGTGGGCATCGTAAGCGCCGAAGAGATCGATGAGATTAATATTTTGCAGGCTTCACTCTTGGCCATGCGCAAAGCGATTTTAAATTTGAAAGCACCCGCGGAGCATGTGTTGGTGGATGGCCGCACGCGTTTGCACATGGAGGTGGCGCAAACCACGATCATCAAAGGCGATCATCTTTCTTTCACCATTGGCGCCGCTTCGATCATCGCAAAAGTGGTGCGCGATCTGATCATGGAATATTATCATCGGCAATATCCCAAGTATGGTTTTGAGTTGCACAAAGGCTATCCCACGCCGCAGCATTTGGAAGCGTTGAAACAGCACGGCCCGTGCGCGATTCATCGGCGCTCGTTTCGCCCGCGCGCGTTGGAAGAGAGGAGTGAGGCGGAAGCAACGCTATGATTGCATGAGGCTATGGCACGATGCCAGTTTGAAGACAGGCCGAAAAATTCATCGACACACGGATCAAAAACTCACTTCGCAAAGCCAGTGGTTTTTCCGCGTGAGCTTTTGATCCGCGTGTAGTCTGAAAAATTTTCAGATTTTTACTCTGAGTTTTGGAGCATCATTGCGTAAGAATTGTCAATGGTGAATTCAAAAAGGCTTTACGGGCGTTTTCGTTTTATCACGGAGGATCACACCATGGATCAAACAAAAAATCTTGGCCGCTGGGGTGAAGACCGCGCCGCGGCTTTTTTGGAAGCGAATGGTCTTAAAATTCTCAAACGCAATTTTCGGCTCGGACAAGTGGGGGAGATCGACATCGTGGCGGAAGAAGGCGACACGCTCGTTTTTGTGGAAGTGAAAACGCAGAGCACAGAGGCAATGGGCGAGGCCATGTCGTGGGTGACGCCGAAGAAGCAGCGGCAGCTTGGTCGCGTGGCGCAAGCTTATTTGTCAATCAATCAGATTCAAAACCGCGCGTGCCGTTTCGATGTGATCGGCGTGGCGCGCCGCGGCAGCGCGGTTGAAATCAAGCACATTCCCAATGCGTTTTGGCTGTGATCGCAGCCCGCTTTCGAGAAGATTCGGCTTGACATTCTCGGCGTGTTTCCTATATTCACCCCGTTCAAATTCAAAACTATGCTCCCTGCGCGCAGCTTGAGTTTTAGAACGAGACGCTTCTTCACCAAAACTGGCCTGGATGATGTTGGATAGTCGTGTGGTCGTCGCAATGCGTCAAATGCTCTTGTTTGCTCTCCTCCCTTCTGCCATTCCACTTGGCAGCGCGAATAAACTATACCCCGTCTAAGCGATTTTAGTTTTATATCGAGGCTTTGCCTTTTTGGGGCAAAGGCTTTGGCGTTTGCTTTTCATTCAAACTGTGTTAATAGAAAAATTGTGCTTTGAAAGGAGGTGGGTCGACAAGCTGAAGCAATGGTTATCGTTTGCGAAAACGATATCGAGCAGTGGTGGCAAACCTCCACGTTTCCTGCCGGCTGGCGCGCGGATTTCTGCGCGAAGCTTGGCATGAGCGGAGGAATAATCCCGCGGTAGCAACATGCTGTAGAACCTCATTTTCGCGATTGGAGAAAGTTATGCGTAAACTTCTCACCACGAGTCTGGCATTTGCCTGTGCGAGCCTGATTTTGGCGCCCACAGTAGATGCTAAAGAAGTCGGCAAAAAGAATTCGAGCAAGTTGACGACTTCGTTTTATGCGGCGAAATCGGACAAACTCGTGCTTCGTACTGATGAAGGCATGAGTGTGATAAGCCAAGCGAAAAAGGGCGTGACGAATCGCATCGCCGACACGGATGTATATTCCGAAAATTTTGACGGCGCGACACATACGGCGCAGTTTGCAGATTTGTGGAATCTGCCTAATACTTGGGCGGTGACTACAGACGGCGCATTGGCGGGCAAATCTTATTATGCCGGCGATGAAGGCCTCGGCGGCTATGATGACGGCGATGTTCGCAGTCTCACTTCTCCGGCGATTACTTTGCCTGCTGGCAGCCCGACCTTAACTTTTTCGCACAATTATAGTGTCGAAGCGCCGGGTGGCGAGCCTGCCGGCTTTAATGGTTGGGATATTGTGACCGTGCGCGTTTCAACGGATGGCCAAACGTTTAATGTGGTCACGCCGAATAGCGGCCCGGCATACAATGTCAGCAGTTCCTTTGGCGCGGCTTTTCGTTATGGTTTAAACGTGGCCGGCTGGGGGGGCGCCTCCGGCGGTTATGTTACAAGCTCGGTGGATTTGACGAGCTTTGCCGGGCAAACGATTTGGATTCGTTTTGAATTAACCGCGGATCGCGCCCAATCGACGGGTGATGATGCGACGTTGTTCGGTTGGTATGTGGATAATGTCGTCGTTGCCAACGGCGGAACAACGATCTTTTCCGATGACGCTGGCGATACCGGCTCTGCGCAGTTTACCGCAGGCGGCCCGGGCGGCAACACGCAATGGAGCATTACGAATGCAGCCGCGGCCTCAGCGCCGAATAGCGCGGGCTTCCGTGATGCGGCTTCAGGCAATTATAACCACACGAGTCTCGGTGGGATTTTAACCCCGAATATTGCGATTAATAATCTTCCGGGTGACACGGGTAAATTGCAGGCAACCTTGGGCGTGCAAGGTACTTTGGATCCGACGGCTGGCCCCTCCGCTGGTTTTGGCGACGCGTTCAACGTTGCAATTCGCACGTATGCTGGTGGTCATTGGAGTTTTTGGAATGAACTCGGTGGCCCGGCTGCTTTGCCGCCGACAGCATTCGGCACTTTGACCGTTGATTTGACCGCTTTGATTGGCGCGGCGGATTCGTTGCAAATGCGCTTGTTTGGCTATGCATATCCCGATGGTGCAGTCGTACCGCCTGCAAATATTTTTGTTGATAATCTCAAAGTCACCGCGATCGCGATTCAAAACGACGTTGCCGCGGCTAACGTCGTGGTGCCGTTCCCGGCCAAAGTCGGCGATGCGTTGAGTTTTTCGTTGAACGTCAAGAATACCGGCTCTTTGCCGCAGAGCGGCGTGCAATGGCAAGGCAATATTTTGGATGCCGTGACCGGCGCGCAAGTCGCTTCTGTGGTTGGTCGCCGTACCGAAGCCATTGCTCCGGGCGCGACGGTTGCAATTCCGGCGCTCACCAACTGGACGCCGACCGCACCTGGCGTTTATCGCGTGCGCGCTTTCACGCGTTTGACGAATGATGAAGATCGTTCGAATGACAGCACGAATGTTGCGAATGATGACCCAAGCACGTTGGACAATATTTTCGGCGCAGCGCAAGATGCGCGGCATTCGCCGTTTGTGGTGCATGACGCGAATGTGCTTTACTCCGCGCGTTTGTATGATCTGCCCGCCAGCCCGACGCCGCAACGCTTAATCGCGGTTCCCGGGCCGGGCATGGTTGTTCGTTCCGCGCCTCAGCCTGGTGTTGTGACTTGGCAAACCACTGCGAGCGCGTTGGTGTTGGATGCGAACGGTGGTCCGGGTTACAAAGGCGCTTATATCCAGTTCGATTCGCTCGGCCGTCCGCAAGATGAAGAGTTGATCATTCCGAATCTTGATTTTAGTTTTATTACCTCGAACGCCCTTTTGAGTTTTAAAGGTGTCGGCTCGGGCGGGTTTACCGGAGGCTATACGCGCTTTTCGATCGGCGTTAGCTCGGACAACGGCCAAACCTGGAGTGATGTATTCGAGCGCCGTCGCGGAATTGATCCGCAAACCGGTCAAAACTTTGGCCCCGCGGCTTTCTTCTTGGCTGGAATGAGCCCGGCCCGCATCGACATTACGCGTTGGGCTGCAGGCCGTCCGAATGTTTCAATTCGTTTCCGTTATGAAGGCATCAACGACGGCGATTGGATCCTTTGGAGCGTAGCAGTTTCCGGTCGCGGCATTCAAGCGGCGAAAGCGACGAGTGCCAATGATGTCCCGAATGATCAAGGCAAGCAAGTGCGTCTTCTGTGGGATCGTTCCGCGAATGACGGTCAACTCGCGGGCGTTCCGATTACGCAATACGGCGTGTGGCGCCAAGTGCCGGGCACAGCAGCGAACGGCATCCGCAATTCGAAAGAAATTGTGGTTGCCGATCGTCAAGCTTTGTTGGCGGATATTAATGCGATCACCCCGGGTTCACGTTTCTATGAAAGTGCGACCATGGTAACGTGGGATTTTCTCGGCAGTGTGCTTGCGCGTTCGGAAGCCAACTATGGTTTTGTTGCGCCGACTCTGCGCGATAGTGTTGCATATAATTTCATGGTCTCCGCACATACAGCAAATCCGCTCGTGTTTGGCAATTCGAACGTGGTTGCTGGTACGTCGACCGACAATCTCGCCCCCAATGCTGTGCAGCTTTCCGGCGCACCGCAAAGCGGTTTTGTGCAATTGAATTGGAGCGAGCCGGACAACGAAGAAGCGAAATTCTATTCCGTGTACCGCCGCCTTTCTTCCGAGCCGGGATTCGGAACTGCGATCGCCACAGTCAGCACGCGCGACTATCGCGATACGAATATTCAGAGGAATACTTCGTATGTGTACGCGGTAACGGCAACGGATTTTGGCAGCAACGAGAGCAAGCGTTCGAATGAATTGCCCGTGACCTCAACGGCTGTGGCGGGGCAAAACGTCGAATTGCCGACCAGCTATGCGTTGAACAACAACTATCCGAACCCGTTCAACCCCACGACGATGATTACATATCAAATCCCGAAAGCCGGTGAAGTGAAGTTGACGATCATCAATTCGCTCGGCCAAAAGGTGAGAACTCTCGTGGCGGGTCAAATTGCCGCGGGCTATCATCAAGCCGTGTGGGATGCGCGCGATGACAACGGCAATCTCGTCGGCAGCGGCACGTACTTGTACCGCATCGAAGCCGGCAATTTCGTGCAAACGAAAAAGCTCGTCCTGATGAAGTAACACTGCAAGCGGTTTTCTAAGTTTTTCAAAAAGACGCCATTGCCTCGAGGTAGTGAGGCAATGGCGTTTATATTTTTGCAGCGCTGCGCAAGGCCATACAAGAAAAAGAGTCTCCGCGGTTTGGAGGAAAGTGTGAGTTTTGGCTCATTGGATGCGTCTGTCTAATGAGCAAGGTAGAAAACGGTGACGCTCGTGCAATATGCGCGAGAAATATTACTTGCATTTGTTCGGTGAAAGATTTTAATTGACTCTGTCTTGTGAGGGAGGTCTTACATATTATTTAGTCCCCACAAACAAGCTATCGGCCTTTCACATTGATTCCGGACCGGAACCACGCGTTGGTCTGCCGACCAACAATTCAGACCCCAGACCTCAAACAGCCGCCCGAGAAAATTCGTTAACATTTGGCATTTTTGCTGACTTCGGTTTACAATTTGCAAAATTCATCATTGAGCAAATTGCGGAAAAATTTTAAGTAATTTTATGAAACTTTTACACGCTTTCCCAGATTTACATATTACCTTTCTACCAAAGGCTGAAAACTTTTAAGATCTCCAGGCTTCCTCCATACAACATCATTATATCCCGCACGTGCTCCCCGATTGGCAGCCTATCAAGTTTTCGCTCTTGTAATTTGTTTTTTCACTGGAATCTTCATTCATAATCTTCCATCATCATCTAAGTAGCAGGCTCTCATGCAAAGGACAGTTTGAGAGTGCAGGCTACTAAGGACAATTTATGAGAAACAAGATGACCACACACGAAAATGCTCGGAGTGTTGCTGCAGGAATCAGCATCCCTCGAAATCGATTCGACAACTTGGGCTGGCACAGCTTCGTCGGGATTGTGGCGCTGTTGATTCTCAGCATCGGAAATAGTTACTCACAATCCACAGCCTCCTGGCCGTTTTATCGGTCTGATGCAAGTTTGTCCGGCCGGGCAAAAGTGGACGGACCAGTCATTCCGGATTTGTTCTGGGTGAAAAACCTCGGTCTGGAAAAAATCGAATCGCCGGTGGTCAATGCCGAAGGCACGATCATTTTTACGAGCCGTGGAGATAAGTACGTCTATGCGCTCAACAAAGACGGCTCTGAAAAGTGGCGTTTCTCCCATAAATTGCCGAGCGGTTCTAATGAAACCTTTAGCCATCCCCCGACATTGGGACGCGACGGCACCGTTTACGTCGGAACGGAAGAAGGCGGATTCTTTGCGATTAATCTCAATGGCAGTTTGAAATGGCGCGTCAGTGTGGGTGGCTATGTCGGTATTGCCCCGAACGTTGATAATAACGGTAATCTCTATCTCGCGTGCGATGACGCACAACTTTATGTATTTAATCCCGCCGGAAATCTTCTCTGTATTGGCAGTCTGGATGGTCTGAAGCCGAATAATGCTCCTGCAATTGTCTCAAACAAACAAATCTATGTTCCTGCGGGAAACAGTATTTTTGTGTTCAATTTATCTTGTGAGCGCATTGCTCGCTGGATCTTCCCGTCCCTGGAAGAAGTCGCGTGGGTGGTTGGAAATACAAGTGGCAGTACCCTTTATGCGGGTTCGCTCTCAAAACCGGTAGTGCTGGCTCTCGACGCGCAAACCGGCAAGCAGATTTGGAGCTATTCTTATGATGCGCGTTTTGGTCGCCCCTCGCAGTCCGCGCTCGGCCCAGACGGGACAATCTACTTTGCGGGCTTCGATGCCGGTTTGTTGGTAGCATTGAATCCCAACGGCAAAGAAAAATGGACGCACGATCAGGGCAGTGCACGTTATAAAACCATGCCCGTGGTCGATGCCTCCGGTGACATTTATATTGTAAACGAAACGCTCGGACTTGCGGCGTTTGCTCCAAATAAAACGCTGCTCTGGAATCTTCCCAATGTACAGTGCAAATATTCACCGGCATTCGGCCTGGATGGAACGCTTTACGTTCCGAGCCTGAAGAAGCTTTACGCCGTGCGCCCGCAGCCGCCTCATGCCGTAACTTTGGAATTGGTGAGCGGCAATGGCCAAACTGCATGTATTGACAGTGTGCTCGCAGATTCCATTCAAGCGCGCGTGCGTGATCAATATGGTAAGCCGTTTGGCGGCCAGCCCGTTCGTTTCCGCACGCTTATTGGCGGTGGCCAGCCGCAAGACACAACGGTCAATACTTCGCCAGATGGTATTGCAAAAATTGCTTGGCGATTGGGGTCAAAGCTGGGTGAGCAGCAACTGGAAATTTCTTCGTTGCGAAACGGGCAGCATCTGAGCGGTTCGCCAATTGTCGTGCTCGCTAATGCGGTTGGGCCAAAGATCGCTGGTGCAAGCGTAGTCGCATTTCCACGAGTCGAAGTGCGAGATAGCAGCGATACGACCTATACGATTTTCAACCCCAGTGATTGTGTACTCACCATCGACAGTTTGAAATTTTCAGACAGTACGACGTTTTTTGAAATTCCGCCGCGTACGCGAAACGTATTGATTCCGCCGCAAGGCAGCCTCGTCGTGCGTTTGCGTTTCACGCCGAAAGATTCCGGCTCGCACTCGGGGACGATGTTCATTTACAGTAATGATAGTACCCAAAATCCTTTTAGCGTGGCTTTGCAGGGTGAAGTTTTTACAAAGCCCAAAATTATCGTGAACCCTTTAAGTCTCGACTTTGAAGAAATCGAAGTTGGAGATAGTGCAATGAAGACCATAACAATTTCAAATGCCGGCACGGCCTTGTTGGTCGTTTCGGCGCTTAATTTTTCTAATACGGTTTATTCCACCACTCTTCAAACGCCGCTCAATATTCCGCCGCGCGGTAGCGTCATTGTTCCAGTTACTTTCAAGCCGACCGAAGCGATCGAGTATTCTGACACACTCTCGATTGTAAGCAACGACAGCACGAACACCCCTGTCATTGTTAAGCTCGATGGTCGCGGCACGATTGCGCCGGATATTCATGCCAGCCCGAATCCGTTGGAGTTGGTTGCATGCAACGACAGTTCGGCGACAGATACGGTTACAATCTTTAATCTCGGGAACACGATGCTTAAAGTTGCGTCGCTAAAGTCCGACAACCCATTTTTTACGTTCGATAGCGCGGGTTTCGCTCTTGCCCCTGGCGATAGCAAAAAAGTCGCAGTCACTTTTTCGCCTAAAGCGGTGCGGGCTGAATTAGGTGCGATGATCATTGTCAGCAATGATCCCGACGAAAATCCCTTTTATGTCACGTTGCGAGGCGAAGTCAACGGCCCCGAAATACGCCTGATCGCGAAACATACTTTGCTGGAATTGTGTCGTGGACAATCTGCCAAACTTGAAGTGTGTATTAAGAACCCCAGTAATTGCGTTTTACGTGTCGATTCGCTGGAATATATCTTCATTTTTCCGCCGGGTGCGACAAAACAAGCGGATTGGCAACAAAGAGAAAATGCAGTCTTCAGTTTCCCCCAATTTATTCAACCGGGTGACTCGCTGTGTTTGCCGCCGCATAGATTTGTTAGCACCTCAGTCGATTTCGAGATTCTCGTCCGCGTGCGCTCCAATGGCGTTCCTGATCCGGATACGTTGAGAATTCCGATTAAGATCAAACCGCCGGTCATAGCTGCGGTGGATACGGTTAATTTCGGCAATGTGATGGTCGGCAATTCGAAGCAGGATAGCGCGAAAGTTTGGTCGGCGCAATGCCAAGTGCGTATCGATTCGGTGAGAATTACGGGACGGGACGCATTTGCGTTCAGCGTGGTCGGGCCGAAATTGATTTTTCCAGTTATTTTGGAAGAAGGTAAAATGTTTTTTGTACCATTGGCCTTCAGCCCAAAAGATACAGGCGAACACATTGCCTCGTTGGAAATCTTCAGCAACGACCCGCAGCACGGTGTGAACAATCCCAAACGGATCTTGCTGATTGGGAATGGCAAACCTATTCCCAAGCCCGCTCCGATTATCGTGGTCACACCGGATACTTTGAACTTCGGTGTGGTTTGCGATACTTCTTATCAAGATGTCGTCGTTTCAAACGTGGGAACGGACACGCTTAAAGTGTGGGATTTGATTTTCGATAATCCCGCATTCTTTACGAATCATCCTCGGCGCTTTGACCTCGATACGAGCAGCAGCACAACGGTTCGTGTGGGCTATGCTCCCATTGAAGGACAACCTGCAATCGGCAAATTGTTGGTGCGCAGCAATGCCGCGGAAAGGGATTCAATTGTGATTCTCGAAGGCGAAGGCGGTGCGCCTAAGATTGCCGGCGCCCCCTCGCCGGTGGAATTTTCGGTAGTCAATATTCGCGAATGCGATACGGGTTTGCAAGATTCCTCCGAAGCGGTTTATGAAATTCGCAACCTCGGCACGTGCGATCTGGTGATCGACTCGGTCAAAGCTGGCGGCAATTTTTCTGTTATGCCGCTGACTTTTCCCTTGACGATTCCCAAGAATAGCAATGAGGTCGTGAAGATTAAGCTGTATTTCAAACCGCAAGCCAAAGGCCTTTATACCGACTCGTTGCATATCTTCAGCAATGCGCTCAATGAGCGGGAGCATGCCGTTGCTTTAAAAGGCACGGCTTCAGCCACTCCGAAAATTTCTGCGACACCGGATACGGTGCGATTCGGTGAAGTGCCTGTCAATACCAGCGCCGCTGCGATCGTAAGGGTGATGAACATCGGCGGGGATACTTTGCGCGTAACCAATGTTTCCGTCACGGGCACGGTATTCTCTCCGGATATGGCGTTGTTCGCCCTCACTTGTAAAGACACGCAGAAAGTTGAGGTGAGGTTCACGCCTAATGCCGTGGGAGTTTTTGTTGAGGAGTTGACTTTCACGAGCAATGGCGGCACGAAAACGGTTGTGCTCATCGGCGAAGGCATTGGGCCGAAGATCGTCGTCGATCCCGAGAAGCTGGATTTCGGCGTGAAGTGCGCGCTCGACTCCTTGCCCGTTGTGATTTCCAATATCGGCAAAGCACCGCTGTTCATCAAAAATCTGCTCATCACCAACTCGGCTTTTTTCATCCGTCCCCCGTTGAGTTTTACGATTCCAGTCGGTGGTCAAAAGACGATTTGGGTCATCTACACGCCCACCCAGAGTTTGCCGGCTAGTGGCGAGATGCACGTCATCAGCGATGATTTGAAGCGTCCGGATATTCTCGTGACTTTGGCCGGCAAAGGCGGTGCGCCTCAGATCGCCGGGGCAAAAGAAGTGCGCTTCGCAAACGTGGAAGTGCAAACCTGCGCCGGCATCACGAACGACACGACGCAGACCTATTGGATTAAAAATATCGGTACCTGCGATTTGGAGATCACCGAACTGTCCGCCAATGCTCCTTTTGCCGTGCTCGCTCCAACCGTGCCGCAAACGATCGAACCTGACGACAGTTTGCTCGTGACGTTGCGCTTCAGGCCGGAAAGTCTTGGCATTTTCACTGGCACGCTACGGATCACGAGCAGCGATTCCAGCAATAATCCGTTTGAAGTCACGCTGCGCGGTGAAGGCGTGGCGCAACCGGATATTTTTGTCGATCCGCTCGTGCTGAATTTCGACAATGTTCCTAAAGATTCAACCAAATGTCTGCCGCTCACGATAGCCAATCGCGGTGAATTGGATTTGGTTATTGCCGAAATGCGTTTCTCAAATCCCGTCTTCGGCACGAAGACAATGGGATTCACGCTGAAATGCGGCAAAGACAGCGTGCTCTCGATTTGCTTCACTCCTAAAGAAGCCATTTCATACAGCGGCACATTGACGATCGTGAGCAATGATCCGAATGAAAAGTCGGTCGTCGTGATTTTGAATGGTAACGGTGTGAACGGCCCGCAGCCATGCATTACGGTGACGCCTCCGTCTTTAGACTTTGGCAAAGTATGCTCCGATACTTTGCTATACACCGTCATCAGTAATTACTGCCCCGCAACGTTGGTGGTGAGTTCTCTGAGCTTTTCGGACACTGCTTTTTCGACCACGCACGCACGGCAGTTTGCTGTTGCGTCGAACGCAACTGATACGGTTTGGGTAAGCTACATGCCCGTTGCCGGAGTAGAATCGCAAGGCACTATGACGATTGCGAGCAATGACCCTGACCATCCTATTGTGACCGTGCCACTGCATGGCACGGGCGGCGCTGCTGATATTGACGCGCCAGCAGAGCTTGTTTTCCCAGACACGAAAGTTGGTAGCCCTAAAACCAATTCGTTGACGATTACGAATGTCGGCGACTGTGTAATGCATACGAAGATTACAATCACCGGCCTGAATGCCGATGATTTTGAGCTCGTTGATAGCGACACGGTAGACCTCAATGCCGGCATCTCTTTGCAAAAGAGCATTACGTTTACGCCCAAAGGGCCCGGCTTGCGTGAAGCAACGCTTGTCATTAAAAGCAATGATCCGCATACGCCAGTTTGGGAAGTGAAACTCATTGGCAACGGCATTGGCGAAGCTAAACTTAAAGCAGATCCGAGCGTTCTTGATTTCGGCGATGTGACGGTTAATGAAAAGAAGAGTAGCAAGCTCTATCTCAAAAGCGTTGGCAGCGCGACGTTGGTTATTATCGGATGCACAACTGAACCAATAGAAATTTTCGGTTGCGAATATTGCGCACGCACGGACGATGACCGCATACCGATGGAGCCTGGTGCCTTGGATAGTACAACGGTTGAATTTGCACCAAAGGCCGAGCAAGAATATACCGGTACGCTGACGTTTCAAACCAACGGCAATACAGTCATCGTCAATTTGCGCGGTCGAGGTGTTGTTGGAAATCTTGATTCTGAGCCGAATCCGCTTCCTGTGGCTGAAATTTGTGCGGGAGATTCGGGGCGGATCGAAGGGAAAATCGTCAACAACGGATTGGGCAATCTGTATATTCATGGCCCGCTGCGCTTGACCGGCGAGCGCGATGCGAGAAGGTTTAAAATTGTATCGCCGACCTTTTCTGTGAGTGACACAACACTGCTAAGGCCGAATGAAGCCTTGCCATTCGTCGTGGAGTTCACAGACTCGGTTCCGGGCACTTATAATGAATCCTTGCTTGTGATCACAAACTTGCATCCAGCTTCGAATCCGTTTCCAATTCCACTCAAAGGAGAGGTATCTGTGGATGGAGCGAAGATTGAAATCACCCCACTCCTTAGTTTTGTGGGCAAGGTTGATCAAGAAACGCCGATGCAAGCTGTGTTGATTAAAAACGGGGGTTGCAAAGCGTTGGAGTTTGGAAAGCCAGGGTTGCTGAAGTCCAAATATTTTTTTATCAGACAAGAGCCCGAAAAGAAAACGCTCTTGAAAGATGAGAGTGCCATTGTGTGGGTCACCTTCAAAGGCGATAATTTTATGCCCTTTGAAGATGAACTGAGCGTGTCCACCAACGATCCGACAAAACCAATTGCTGTTGCGAAATTGAACGGCGTTGTGAAAGATGGCAATATTTGTTTTAAAGCTGATCCTGGAATCTTGGATTTTGGAAAGGTCAAGGTAAGGCAAAGCGCCGATCCGAGAGAAGTAAAGCTCATCAATTGCAGCCGCGATACGCGTTTACAAATTTTGGTTTCTCGCCCAAGCGCGAAAAATGATTTCAAGTTGAGCAAGACGGAGTTTTTGATATTCCCCAACCCGAACACCGGCGTAAACTTTGAGAGCATGTATGTGACTTTCGCGCCGCAAGTGAGCGGAGTTCAGGAAGAGATTCTGGAACTGTTGATCAGCGTTCCGAATTCTACTGAAAAAACGACTGCCTATGTTTATTTAAAAGGTGAAGGCGCTGTCGACTCAACAAAGGTCGAAGTTGTTTCCAACGTGATCACGCCCAATGGCGATGACTATAACGAAGAAGCAATCGTCGAATATTCAGAAAGCCTGTATCCTCAAGCCGCGTTTCACGTCTTTGATCTCCGCGGCTTGCCCGTGCGCGTGTTGCGCCGACCGACGAGGCTTAATCAGTTCGCGTGGGATGGCAAAGATGAAAACGGCGGCTTGGTTCTGCCGAGCGTTTATATCTGGATTTTGGAAGATCAGGGAAAGCGCATCGCCAGCGGTCGTTTTGTGATCATCCGGTAGTCAAAACTTTTTCTTCCAGTGGCGGCGTGCTAAATTAGGCGGCGCTACTGGATTGTCTTCTTGCAATGTAGCTTACCGCCGGCCATTTTCAGCTTGCGAAGATTTTTCTGCTTTATCATATTTTCGCCAAAGGATTGGTGATGATGGTTCCGACTATGATTAAAAAGATCTCGCGCCGTTTATGGATTGAAGTCGCCAGTGTGCTCCTTGGGCTGCTTTTGCCAAATCATATACTAGCGCAAGATTTGATTTTTGTCAACCCCGCTGATCGCGGGGATGGTCGCACGAGTTTGTTCAACCCTGCGGTTGCCGCGCAACAAGACCGGCAGTTTTCGCTGGGAACGCGCGCGCTCTATGTCGGCGCCGTTGCCGATGGTATGGATTTGACGCACAGCTATTTTAACCTCTCTTTATCGCGGCGCAATTTGTTTGGCATTGGCGGTTTTGCATACGGTGTACAAGGTCAGGTTTTGTATCTACCTGAGTACGCCTTGCTGACGATGAGCGGGTTATTCGCAAAACAATTCAGCGATAAGATTGCGCTCGGAGTCAATCTGGGATTTAACCACCGTGGCTTTGATCTCACCGCACTTCGATTCGCATCGGACAAAGATCGAAACGATCCCGTTATCAAAGACGGCCTTTCCAAGCTTACGCCTGAAATTGGTTTAGGATTGCATATTGTGCCTAGTCGTTTCCTCGCATTGGGCTTTAGCGTCAATCATCTCACCCATTCAAACTTGTCTGTGGCGCAAGACGGAAAGGTTACGCTGCCGCGCGCACTGAAT
The DNA here is from genome assembly GCA_041918175.1 of bacterium. GTDB lineage: Bacteria > Zhuqueibacterota > Zhuqueibacteria > Zhuqueibacterales > Zhuqueibacteraceae > JABWAN01. The sequence continues at coordinate 268,008 of JAYRWE010000094.1, read as the reverse complement.
GCGGGCATGGCCGTGGGCTACGGCAATTTTCGCGCACTGTTCAGCGTCGCATATAACGAGCGCGATTTTTTGCCGCGTTTTGCGGTAGAGAGTTTTCGCGAGCGACTCGGTTATATGCGTGTTTCCGTTGGCCGCGAAATGGCAATGTTTGATTCCAAGCTCAACGTGATGGAGGGGGTCGCGCTTAACTTCCGCTATAATTATCCCCTCAATGAATTGAATCTCGGCACTAGCGGCTCGCCGGAATTGGGTATTGAGTTTAATTTTGACAAAAACACATCGCTCTATGCTATGGAATGGACCGAAGCCGAAGTGCCGCGTCGTCCCTCTATCAGCCTCGCTCACGCCTTTACGGTGGAATCCGCCTTCGATACGCTTTTCATCACCAAAAAAATTGTTCGGCGAACGATTGATCCCAACTTAATGGGGCAACTAAAAGATTTGCCGCAAGCGATTTTTTTTGCCGCGGATCAAGACAGCATTATCCCGCTTTCGCCGGACAGGATTTTTCTTACCGAAGAAGAATTGCAAAACCGTCCGAAGATTGGTGCGAAGACTCTCTTGCAGCGAATCGAAGAAGTCGAGCGCACGACCGGGAAGTATTATATTCCTCGCGATAGCGCCAGTATTTGGGATGAAATGAAACGCAATCACAAACCGGAGTATATGACGGCATTTCGTGCTCTGGCCGAGCGCATCAAAGTATCGCGGAAAGTGCAAGGCAATTTTGTGACGCCGCGCGATGCGAAACGCGCTCATCTGTTGTTGCGCTTCTTGAGTTTGTATACTCCTTTGAGCGATGACATCAAAGTGACCGTTGCTGATTCGGCAACTTCGGAGCGCCTCACCAAGGCTCCGGCCACACTCGGTTCTATGCACGTTTCGCCGGTTGATTCTTTTTTGGTTTTGCGTGCTTATGATAAAACCCTCGCTCCAGGGCGGGGTATGATGGTCAGCGCACCGGTTGACACATTCCGCTTTCGTCTCAATCTTTTGGAAACCAAACGTTGGGGACCGGTGAGCGGCGAGTTTATCGTGAAAAATGAAAAGGGCCAAATCGTTTTTCGGGACGAGACGATTGTCGGCCAAAGCGATGATCACAATCAAATCAAACGAAGATTAGAGTGGGATTGGAAGATGGCTGATAAAAGCTATCTGACCACAGGCACGTACTATTATTACATCGAGTGGCTTTCCGCGGATGGAAAGCGCTATCGCTCGCCCGAGAACAGATTTCGTGTTGAACGCAAACTCATCACAAGCTCGATTACCTTGAGCAAGGAAATGCCCAAACCCCAGCCCAACACGGAAATTAAGGCCATGATCAAAATGCGTTAAGCTTTTTGTGCTCGCTCAGGCTGTTTGCCTAAATCGTCATAGGAAAATTTTAAGGAGAAGGTGTATGTTACAAGTCCGCATCACGAGCCTAGCCCGATGGTTCGTTCTCTTGCTTGTTCTCTTCATCATAATTGGGCCGGCGTTCGCGTTGCAAACCACTTCGAGCCCTGCACCGCAAACCACGCCCGCACAGTCGGGCGGCGGTATGGCAACGGATTTCGCGACTTGGACGAAGCAGGGTGGCTGGGTCATGTATCCCATCTATCTTGATTTTATGCTCGGAGTGGGCATTTTAGTATATTTGTGGATTAAGGTATTTTTTGATAAACGCCGCGCCAAAGCAACTAAACAATTTGTCGCCATGAAATTGACCGAACCCATGGAAGAGCACGGCGCGCGCGTTCGCATTGACGAGATTTATGGGGAAATTTCTAAGGACACCAAATCCACCCTCGGCAAGTTGATGAATAAGCTTTGCGAACTGTGGCGTCGCGACTCGAGTGCCGAAGCGTTGCAGGTGGAAATAAAGGGCGAATTGGATACCCAAAAGGAAGGATACGAACTGGGGCGCAATTTCGCAGTGTTACTTTCTGATACTGCCGGTGCGTTAGGCTTGCTCGGAACGGTGTTGGGTATGTACGAAACCTTCATGCCTGGACGCTTGGATGCCACTCAGGTTATCGTTGGTATGGGTGTCGCACTCGTTACCACGATCGGCGGTTTGATTGTGAGTATTCTTTTGAACTTTGGCATCTCTTACGCGCAAGCGGTTTATCTCAATCATCTCGGTGAAGTGGGCGGCTTGGCGGATCAATTCCGCTATCTGTTTGGCACTGGGCAAGCCTCTGCTGCGGCGACCATCACCGCCGCGCCTCAGATTATTCATGTTCCCATGCCTACGCCTGTCGCTGCTCCGAGTGTCGAGATGAAAATGCCTTCCGGCCAGCAGGTGCCGAGCAATCTGCGCATACTCGCAGGCAATCGTCAAGTGGCCGAAGCCGGTTCGACATTGCCCAAGGCGCTCGAAGTGGCGCTCGAAGATGAAAACGGCCATCCTATTTCAAACTTCCCGGTCGTGTTCGAAGCCAACGGCTCAATGATCACTTTCGACAATGGCGAGTCGATGAAGCAAACCGCAACCAACAATGTCGGAATTGCTAAAGTGCATGCACGTATGGGCAAGCTCATCGGCAATCATAAGATTGTCGCACGCATCAACGGCAAGGCGCGTTTACAACAAGAGTTTCTGTTGGAATGTCGCGCCGGCTCGCCGGATAAATTGACCATCGTGTCCGGACATCTGCTCAATGGTAAGGCCGGTGCTTCTGCGCCTGAGCCTTTGAGCCTGCGCTTAGAAGATGCGGCAGGCAATCCGGTTTCCGGGCAGGCCGTCTTGTTTGAAGTGGCCTATAATAACGGCCGACTGCAACGCGATAAATCCCGCGTGGAAGTGAATACCGATGAAGAAGGCGTGGCCAGCGTGGATTTCCGCTATAGCGAAGTTGCGGGCGTCAACGTGGTAAAAGCAGTGGTTAAATCCAAAACCGCGCGCAAACTAGAAACGGCGTTTGAATCTATGGCATTGGAGTAAACTATGGGCGCAGGCATGATCGTGCGCATGATCGATATTGTGATGATTCTTCTCTTCGGGTTCATTTGCACCGCGGAATTAAGCTCGCAGAGTCGAATCGAATTACCCGTCACCGTGGAATTGCCGCTCACCAACCCGGATGCGGAAATTGTAGAATACGTTGCCGTCCTAAAAGACGGCAGTTTTTTGTGGGGAGATGAAAAACAAGGTACCAGCGATCTAGCCGTGCTAGAAGGCTATTTGGCAGCGAAGAAAAGCGAATTGACGCGCTCGCGTTATAAAATGCGCGTGCGCATTCGCGCCAATCAAGACACGCCCGTGCGTTTCGTCATGCAGATTGCGAATATCTGTGACCGATTGGATGTGTTGAAAACGGTTGATGTTCGCATCGGATCGAAATACAACAAACAGTGAGGTCAAGCCATGGGCAAAGGCGGCATTATCATTCGCTTGATCGATATTGCACTCACGGTGTTGTTCGGCTTTATTTGCATCGCCGATATCGAGCAAAAAACCCAAATTAAATTGCCGGCCAAGACCACGGCCGTGAGTACGCAACAACCGCTCAAAACCATTTCCGTGATTATCTTCGAAGGGCCGATGTTTCACTTGATGGACGGCGGCACGCTGGTGTATAGCAATGCCGACATCAACATCATCGAGCAACAAATGATCGACATGCGGCAAGCTTTTGAAGCACAAAAAGAAGACGTGGTTTTCCTGATTCAGCCCGATCCCAATTCGCCGATTCAACTCATGGTGAATGTGTTGGATATTTGTGAGCGCAATCAACTGAGTAAAAGCATAAACTATGTCGAGCCTGGTGTATAGCCTCCGTGCGCATATGCGGCGCATGGAACCTGAAAAACTCTGGACGTACGTTGTCACCACTGTCATCTTGCTGGTGATCTATATTTATTTAATGACCTTGCGGTGGGAAGAGCCGCGTTTTGATGTGGAAAAAATCGCGGAGATTGATTTTAAAAAGTTCGAACCTCCCAAGCCGAAAACCGAACGCAAGGTCGTTGACAAACCAACTGAAACAACGAAAGAAGTGCTCGAAGTTGTTCCTGAAACCCAGAGCTTCGAAGAAATTGATATGTCGAAGCTCACGGAACTAACCAAGAGCATGCAAACCGTGCAGGATTTCTCGGTCTTAAATCGAATTGCGGCTTCGCCCAATGCGCTGCCGGAAGTGAATGTCGGTACGGCTACTTTGCCCAACTTTGATGTTCCCGTGATTGCCTCGAGTGATCCGAATGCGCTTCAGGTTGCAGGTGCGGCGAGCAATGTTTATAACCCGTCATTGAAAACAGCCAAAGTGGGAATGGGAGGTGTGGGCGGACCGACGTATTCCACTGGCAAACTTGGCCCTGCTGCTGACCGCACCAACACGGGCGGAATCACCAACAAGATCACCGAAAAGGACATTGAGAAAGTCAAAGAGAGTATTGACTTCAACGTACTGTTTCGCGAGTTGATTGAATGGATGAAGTCGAATCCCCACGCGTTGCCGGAAGTTTTGAAAGTGCATATGCGTTATCGCAATGGCGACTTGACTTCCAGGGCGCTCATTCCCGGAACGCCGCCGTATGAGTTGTTCCTTTTGGCAAATGAGCAATCGCAAGACATTGGTTTGCTCTTGGTTTCCAAAGATGACAGTTCTAAAGCGATTCTTTTGCGCGATACTGGCTTCCGCAAAAAGAGCTTTTCGCTGCATCGAGGTGACGCCGGGTTGACCGAAGATGCGGCGCGCGCATTGATCTCTTTGAGCATGTCGGAAGAGAATCCCACTCGAAATGAAACCTCGAGATTTTATTTCATCTTTTTGAATTGGTGGGAAAATAAAAAAGGCGCGAAGTAATGATGAGGAAGAGCAAGGCCAGCATAATCGTTTTCTGGGGTTTGGCACTTATCTCCTTGCTAGGTTGTGCCGGCACGCAAAACCGCGCGTCGCGCTGGAGCAAAGGCAAGGTGCCTCCCGGTGTTTCGCGCGAAATTGCCGCCCGCGTCGATACCCTCGCGGATTTCCTCTTTGTGCCGCGCGAAAGCGAAAAAGTTGCTCAAGTCGCAAGTGCGACCGGCATTCGGCAATATACCGTTACAGATTCTTTGTGGAAATTGTTGGATGAAACGCGCCGCAAGGCGGCACAGCAGCCCAAACCCGCAGCCACGGATTCGGCCAGTTTAGTCAATAACGCTTTGCTGGCGAACAATCCTACGGCGCTGAAAAGCAGGGGCGCGACGGTTGATCTTGCCGATAACCGCATGCGCATCGCGGCAAGTGCGAGTTTGCTGCTGGCTCGCAAAGATCTTGAAAGAGCGTTGCTGCTTGACCCTTTTAAAACGTTGACCAAACATCATCTCGCGCTCACATACAAATTGTTTGCAGAGCGATTCCCGCGTGATTTGTCGTTGGAGCGCGCGTGGGAAAAATGGAGCGAGTTGGCGACGCTCGAGCCTGGAGAATATCGGCATTTTTATAATCTCGCAACCGTTGCTTTTGGCCAGAAACAATGGCGCAAAGCGGTTTCGAATTTTCAGCGCGCCGAGCAATTGATGAAAGAGTCGGCGGAAGTGAGCGATGCGCGTCTTAAAAATCCAGCGTTAGCCGAAACCGCCGGCATCGATTCTTCGGCGTGGTTTTTGGCGATCTACTCCCAAGGGCAAGCGTTGATCAAACAGGCCGTCGATGATCGCATCATTGGTAGAACACCCGAAGCTGATTCTGCGGATCATCACCTCACACGCGCGCGCGATTTGATTGCGGATTCAACCTGGCACCGCTTGATTGATGCGGATCTAAAGTACATCAACTGGGACGAGCGTAATATCTGGGGCGCTGCCATGCGTGATTCTGCTTATGCGCTTGCCGAGCGCGGGCAATTTAATCAGGCCGCGGAGATTTATGATCAATTGTTGAATAAGATCTTGAAGACTCCCAAAGCCAAAGACGATGTGAAATGGGACTATGCTACGATTGAATACACCAAGTTGCGGCGTCGCGTGCCTGCGATTCAGCGTTTAGCAGAAGTAATCGCAACCGTTCCCAAGGACGCCGACGGTGCCCCCGAAGACACTACTTATAAAAATATGTTCGAAAACTACGGGGCCATGTGTTACTTCCTCGGCGTCGACACGATGAAAATCAACCGAAAGGTCGCATACGATTATTTTGAGCGTGCGACGACGATTGCTTGGAAGGAGCGCGGTAAAAGTTACCTGCAAATGGCCGAGCTTTCGAAAACGAACATCGAGCTTTCTTTGAAACACGCCGAGAATGCGGTCAAGTCTGAAGATCTGTTTAATCGTGATGAAAAGAAGATGATCTTTCGGCTTTTAGCTGAAGGCTATCGGCGAAAAAATGATCAAGAAAAAGCACGACTCTATTTTGCCAAGTTTAGAGAATTACAATAAGAGGTATTCTATGAAAAAAAGGAATGTTTTTTCGCCCAGCCTCGTTATAGGCTTGCTTGCCGCCATGTCGCTTGTGACTTCCGCGCGAGCGCAAGAGAACAGAGACGTCACGGTTACGCGCCGCGCTGTCCCGGTCGCAGTGGTAAAGGATGAAGCGACCATTAAATTTTTTGTCGATCAATACTTCATCACCGAAGACAAAATCGATAGCATGTTGGTCATTGATATCACCGACAACGGTTTCGATGAAAAAGACGTGCTCGAAATTTATCCTTCCAAGCGAATCGTTAATCTGAGCGAGTCCGGTGAGGCGTTGGATTTGATGAGCACCTGGAAGCGCACGGGTTATATCTCTTTGACCGGTTCGCGCCCGGAGAAAGGCGGACCGATAACGGTCGTCGATCGCGAATTTCCGGTCGCACGGGAATTTTTTCGCGGCATGGTGCGGCTTGTGGAGCAGACTTATAATTTCGAAGGTCGCAAGCTCAGCTTATTTTTTGAGTTTGATGATCCCAAGGGCGTTGCTTCTCTCCAAATTTGGGGCTTTCAAAACAAGAACGAGATGCAGGCGCAGCCTAAGAACAACAATCAATTTGCTCACGACCTGCTCTTCTTTACGCGCACGGATACGGTTTATGTTGATCGACCGGTGTATGACGTAATCTATATCGAACAAACTTTAACCGAAACGAAAATAGACACGGTACACATCAAAGGTGGCGGCGAATGATGATGCGCAGAAATTTTGATGCAATGCGATCGGCCACAATGATACTCTTATGTCTCGTGGCGATAGCGCAATCGCAAACGCGTCGTTTTGATGCGGTGCGGATTCCGCCTGGCGTTACACCACTGACTGCAACCCAAGCCGACTCGCTCACGCAACAGTTGTTCGTCGCACGCGCGCAAGAGGTGCAAGCCGAATCATTGGTTGTGAAAGCTGAAGAATATCGTGTGCAAGGCGACTCCTTGTGGAGTGTGTTGGCGCAGGCCGACGCCGCGCGCCGCCCCATTTCGCGCGAAGATTCCCTCGCCGCTCTGCGCGAAACGCTAGATGGTTACAATAAGATGCAAAAAGGCCTGCCGGTTATTCAACAATATCTCAAAGCGCAGGATGAAAAGAAACGGCTCCAAGCTGTGGCGTTGCTGCAACAATCAGAAACAGCGTTGCGCCGCGCCGTGACGTTGAACCCGTACTTTACACAAGCTCGCGGTTTGCTTGCTGGCGTCTATAAGTTGCTCGCGCAACGTTTGCCCGATCGTAGCCGCATCAATTATGATCAAGCGATTACGACGTGGGAAACCATTGTCAGGCTGCAGCCTGGTGAGTATCAAAATTATTTTGAACTCGCGCTCAATTATTATGCGGTGAAGGCATACAGCCCGGCATTGACAAATTTCGAACAGGCAGAGCAAAAGCTGCTCGCCGGGGCCGCCGTGCAAGACAGCCGGATCGCTGATCCAGCTCAGCCAGTCGCCGCAGTTGTCGATTCTGCGCGCCTTTTTCTTTCGGTATTCTATCAGTCGCAATGTGCGATCAAGCGCAACGATGCCAAGCAAAACGATGAGGCCAAAGTGTATGCCTGCTTGGAGCGTGCGCAACAGTTTGCCTATACGCCGCAGTATCGCGCTTTGGCGGTTTATTACAAACGCTGGATGGATTGGGATCGCGGCAACATCATCGGCGCAACCATGCGCGACAGCACCGCAGTGCTTTCCGGGCGCGGTGAATTTGCCAAGGCTGCGAAGATATACGAAGACATGCTTCCCAAGCTGCGCAGTGAAAGCGCACGCCATGAATTTGGGTGGAAACTTGCGCTCGTTGAATTCAGCAGCCTCAAGCGAAAGCCCGAAGCGGCAGAACGCATGTTGCGCATCGTCAAAGCTATTCCGACTGATTCACTCGGTGTGCCTACGCGCAGCGATACGTTGGCGCAAACCTATTTTGATAACTTTGCCACAATGTGCGTCAACCTCGGCAGCGAGAACCTCGAAATCAATCGCAAGCTGGCGTATACTTATTTTATGCAAAGCGCTTCGCTGCATTGGGCGGGACGCGGTAAAAGTTATCTTGCCATGGCCTCGCTCGCTGATGCCAGCCCAAAGCAAGTGATTGCTGATGGTGAAAAAGCTTATCAACTCTCGCAGCAACTTGACCCGGACGAAGTTATCAATCTGCACAAGTTGCTCATTCGCAACTATCGTCGCTTGGGAATGTTCGACAAGGCCAAACTTCATTTCGATGAAATGGTGCGCTTACTCGGCGTAAACTCCGCGGAACAGCCGGGATTATAGCACAACTCAAATCTTAGCGCTCTCGCCACACTGTATTTTCTTGCGAAGGCCACAGGTCTTCGCAAGATTTTCCCACCTTCGCGCTTTTGAAATCGCGTTTGTGTGGCAAAGCGGATTTCTGTATATTTGCACAAGAAATCCGATTGCCCTCAATCAAAACTATATTATGCAACGAACGCTCACGCCATTTCTGTGTCTGCTGCTTGCCTGCATGTGCTGCGGCAATATTAGCTATAGCCAGAGCCTCGCAACGTTGGCTGCTTACAAACGGCTCGGTGAATCTAAGCCGGTTTTTTATGCAGGAGCCGGGGCCGCGACGCGGTTTGAAGCACGGCTCGGCGTTAAGCTCGCACCGTATCGCAGCGCGGCAGTGAATCCCAACAAAATTTTGCTCGGCAGTGTGTTGTTTGTGCCGCAGCTTTACGGTGCATTATTGCCCTCCGGTGAAATTCACGACGGTCTGCTATTCGCACAAGAAGCGTGGCGCTCCGCGGGTGATTCCATTGCGCTGTTTGTTGGCGAAGAAATGTTGAGAGACAACGCTTTCACCCGGCATTCCGCATGGCGGCGCGCTCGTTCCGGGCTTGAAATCTACCTAGTGCACGAACCCCAAGCCGGTGCTTTTCGGCGCAGATTCCGCGAAACGTTTGAGCCGAAACCACAGCGTGGGCTGCAGGAAATGTTGGCGAAAGAGATTGATACGCTTCTGCGAGAAACCAGCGCAAAAGAGCCGGATTTTATAAAACGTTTGCAACTCTATTCTGCGCGCGCGAAAGGCACGCCTTATTCGCTCTTTTGTTTGGGAGAAGGACCGAATGGAAAATATGATCGCGATCCGTTGATCGATTTCTCGCGCGCTGATTGCGTTACTTTCATCGAGCAAATGCTTGCACTGGCGCTGTCCACAAATTACGAGCAAACGTTTGCCACGCTGCAGCGTATCCGCTATCACGACGGCGTGATCGGTTTCACCACGCGCAATCATTACACGCACGCGGATTGGGTGCCTAATAATAGCTGGCTTTTGGAAGAAGTGACGGAGCAGCTTGGAAGCGAGTTTTGTGCGGATATGACCAAAACCATCGACCGGCCCGCGTTTTTCCGCAAGCTCGGCGTGGCCGAAGCAGAATTGCAAAGCGTGCGCGCGCCGCAAACGATGACGATTAAATACATTCCGACGGCAAATCTACCTATGATTAAAAGCAAGCTGCAGGGCGGGGAGATTGTCAGTATCATTCAAAAAATACCGGGCATCTTTTCCGCGCACACGGGCTTCATCTTTCGCGACGAATTTGGCAACGTGCTCTTCCGTCACGCTTCCTCGCGCAAAGAAACGCAGCAAGTCACGGACGAGTTTTTTGACGATGTGATCGAGCAACTGCGCGCCAGTGACTCGCGTGTGGGCATGGCATTTATTCGCATCAAATCTAATCATCAATAACAGGAAGTGTCTATGGGACTTGTTCATGCAGAGATTGAACTCATCAATGCTGAAGATGTTGGTGCTGCACGCCGCGGCTTTATCAAACCGGAAGAAACGCGCCACATTACCGTCAACGCGCTTGTGGATTCCGGCGCATATATGATGGTGGTTCCCGAACATGTACGTTTGCAACTGGGATTGGCGATTTTAGGCCATCGCGAAGCCGAATATGCCAACGGGGAAATCGAAACCGTACCGGTTGCCGGGCCATTGGAAGTTCGTTTCGCCAATCGTCGCACCGTCTTGGATGCCATGGTGATCGGCAATCAGGTGCTTCTCGGCGCGATACCGATGGAAGCGATGGATGTGCTCATTCATCCGCGCACAAAAGAATTGGTCGTCAATCCTGAAAATCCAACCATGCCTAAAATGATCGTCAAATGAAGCTCCCGAGTTTGCTTTCTCTCTTTGCGGCATTCACCATCCTACACAACGCCGACATTTCCTTTGAGGAAAAGAGCGAAACGAGTGTTGCGCCGGCCATTGCAAAGATGAACGGCGCTCGCAGGCCTGGCCATGCGGAGAATAAAGATGATGGTTATCCTCGCCAGCCGCAATTCGACGTCGTGCATTACGATCTCGCTTTCAATCTTTCCGACACCAGCAACGTGATTTGGGGCGAAGCAAAACTCCAAATCAAAGTGCGCCCCAATTTTCCCGCTAACAAGATTCGCCTCGAGCTTAAGACGATGGAGGTCGCGCGCGTGCAGATTGCTCATGCGCGGGCAGAGTACAAATATGAAAAAGATGTGCTCCATATTGTAATGCCGGAAAACGTGCAGCGTGCCGACACGATTAATCTACTGGTTTCGTATCACGGCGAGCCCAAGGACGGATTGATCATCGACAATAACAAGTTTGGACGTCGCACCTTTTTTGCAGACAATTGGCCCAACCGCGCGAGTTATTGGTTTCCCAGCCTTGATCATCCCTCCGACAAATCTTCCGTAAGCATGAAAATCACTTTGCCGGCGCATTACACTGTGATCGCGAACGGCACGCTTGAGCGCGTGGACGAGACGACGGCAAAGGGCTATCGCACCTGGCATTGGTCGGAGCAAGTTCCCATTCCCACCTATTGCATGGTTTTCGGAGCTGCGGAGTTCAATGTGCTCCCGCTCGCGAATGAAGAATTGCCGATCAGCTATTACGTCTACCCCGAAGATGCGCCGCACGCAACAAAAAATTTCGGGCGCGTGCAAGAGATGATGCAATTTTTTACCGAACGATTCGGCCCGTATCCTTACGCCAAGCTGGCGTTGGTGCAATCTTCCACTCGCTACGGCGGCATGGAAAACGCAAACGCGATTTTCTTCGCCGAAAAAAGCTTCGGCCCGCAACGTGATATTGAAAGCACAACTGCGCATGAGATCGCACATCAATGGTTCGGCAATTCCGCCACCGAGGCCGACTGGCATCATCTCTGGTTAAGCGAAGGCTTTGCAACATACGGCGAAGCGCTTTTCTTTGAAGCGGTCGAGGGGGATTCTGCTTTCCGCGAGAACATGCGCGTGAAGCGCGAAAACTATTTGGCCTTTGCCGCGCGCAAGCCTGGCCCGATTTTGGATCACACTATCACGGATTATATGGCGCTGCTCAGCCCGAATAACTATGCCAAAGCCGCTTGGGTTTTACACATGTTGCGCAGTGAAGTCGGTGAAGAAAAATTTTGGCAAGGCATTCGCACATATTATGCGCGCTACAAAAACGGCAACGCGCTCACCCAGGATTTTCGTGCGGTGATGGAAGCCGTCACAGGCAATTCGCTTGCATGGTTTTTTCAACAATGGTTGGAACAACCGGATTACCCGCATGTGCGCGGCGCATGGCGTTGGCATGCTACGGTTAGCGAGCTGGAGCTTACGCTGCAACAAACACAAAATCCGTCATTTTATCGTTTGCCCATTGAGATTGCATGCGTGCAAGACCAGCAGCGCATATTGCGTCGGGTCTTGATGACGGAGCGCGAGCAAAAATTTGTCTTGCCGTTGCCACTGGCTCCGCGCGAAATTATTTTCGACCCAGAAGTGAAACTATTGATGACGGCAGAAGTTGTAAAAGCTGACGCGCACAGAGCAGAGTAGGGTTATATAAAAACGCCGGACCTAAAACGATCATGGATGACAAGCATCGTGTTCAAACTTTGAGGCCAGCCATGCAGCTCACCGGCCATATCAACGAAGACGTTATGATGGCGTTGTACCTCGGCAACGTGGCCACCGAAGAGAAGTCACGCATTCGCCAGCACGTCGCGGAGTGCTCCGGCTGCTCGCGCGAGTTTGAACTGTACCGCGAGCTGCTTTCCGGCGTGGAAACGTTGGTCAAAAACATGGGCGGCGCGCAACATGCCGACCGTTTGCGCGCTTCCATTCAAGGACAATTGCGGCAGCGGCAAATCTATTATGATCTTTTTTATCACAGCCTCGTTGGCCCGATGTGGATTGCGGCCACGACGCACGGCGTGTGCATGTTGCAATTCGCGGAACACACGCCTTTCGAAATCGAAGAATTGTTGCGCGAGGCGCAACCCGAAGCGTGGATCATTCGCGATAAACAGGCGCTGTCACACATCACCTCCGAGTTGCGTGACTATTTTCAACGACGACGAGAGCATTTTTCTTTTGCCATAGATTGGCGTTTTGTGCCCAAGGGTTTCAAACACGAGGTATTGCAGAGCGTGAGCAAAATTCCTTACGGGCAAGTTTATACTTATGGCGAGATTGCCGAACGTTGCGGCCAACCCAAAGCGGTTCGCGCCGTGGGACAAGCGCTTGCTACGAATCCCATACCGATTGTCGTACCATGCCATCGCGTGGTCGCGGCCGGCGGCAAGCTCGGCGGTTTTTCTGCCGGTGCGAATGTGAAGCGCAAATTGCTTGAGCTGGAAGGCGTGCGCTGGCCCAACTTTTCGCGACAGATGGATTTGTTTGCACGCTTGGCCTGATTCGATTGCACGCTTTCGTGTGGGGAGGATTTTGTTTCAATCAATGTCGCCGCTTCAACTACTCATCATATTTCAAAACATGGAGAAGCAGTTATGTATCTCAAATCATTCTTGCGGGTGGCCGCTTTTTTCGGAGTTGGAGTTTTCTGTTTGACGCAGGCTCACGCGCAAACCTCGTTTTATGAAAACACGCTGAAAGATCGCGGCGTGCTCATGGGCGGTATGGGCATCGGCGTGATCGACGGCGATCCGCATTTCATCATGAACTTGAGACCGGAGTTGGCATTTGGCAAATTCGGCGTGGGGCTTGATATCAACTTGCGCTACAATACCGAAACCGGAGAGTTGCGCAACGAAGACTGGGATCAAAGCTATGATTTCCTCCGCGCGATTCGCTACGTGCGCTATAGCTATAAGCGCAATCCCGATCCGTTTTATACGCGCCTCGGCGCTTTGGATGCGGCGCGTCTCGGCCACGGCTTCATCATGAACTACTACAACAACTCGCTGATTTACGATCAACGCAAGGTCGGCCTTGAGCTTGATTATGATTTCGGCATCGGCGGTTTCGAGAGCATGACCAACAATCTCGGACGCTCGGAAATTTTCGGCGGCCGCGTTTATTATCGTCCGTTGCAGCTCGCCACAAACATGCCGATTCTGCGCAATTTCGCTATCGGCGCAACCTATGTGACGGATATCGATCCCGACAATTATCGCGGCACGGATGACGGTGTGACGATCTTCGGCTTCGATGCCGAGTTACCCATCATCAAAACGGATCTTGCCACATTAGCGCTCTATGCCGATCTCGCGAAGATTGTCGATCATGGCAAGGGCCAAGCCGCAGGCGTGGATTTTCATCTCAGCGGCATCGCCGGTTTGTTTGAAATCGGCGCACAATTGGAACGCCGTTTCTTGGATCCGGAATTTATTCCGGCATACTTCGGCCCGTTCTATGAGTTGGAGCGCGACGATGCCGTGAACAACAAAGAAGCGCAAATACACGCTTTGCAAAAAGAAACACGCGGCACTTACGGCATGCTCTATGGGCATGTTTTGAACACGATGCGCCTCACCGGAACGTATGAACGCTTGGACGGAATTCCGCGAAGCGGCCGCCTTCATATCGAAGCTGCAATCCCCGATGCCGTCCCGAAAATCGCAGCGCGCGGCATGTATGATGATCGCGCCATTGACACGTTTTCCGATGTGTTTAAAATGGATGAAAACTCCGCGGCGCGTCTAGGTCTGGGTTATAAAATTTATCCGTTCCTGATTTTTTACATGGATTATCTGTGGACGTTTCGCCTCGATGAGGCAACGCAAACTTACAAAGTGCAAAGACGCTTTGAGCCGCAATTGGCGCTGTCGTTCACGTTTCCGGTGGGTGGAAATAAATGAGGCCGTCGTATGGTGGGGGTATTCAAAAAACTGGCGCGACTATCTCTGTGGTCCGATTTAGTCGCGCTGCTTTATCCGCCGCAATGCCATCTCTGCTTCGGCGTGGAAGTATCGGAGCATTGCCGTTTTCTTTGCGGCTCCTGCTGGGAGCGCATAGAAAACGAAGCCCAGCCGCAGTTGCGCGCGTCTTCGCGCTCCTTCCCGTTTGAAACTCCCAGCAGCAGTTGTGATTTTGATCACGCCGCATGGTACTATCGCGGCGCGATGATGATGCTGCTCCCACAAATGAAATATGCCAATCCGCATCCTTCGTTTGCGAAAATCTTCGGCACGCTGGCCGCACAGCGCATGCGTGCCAAGTTGCAAACTTTTATCACACCGCACACTATTTTGTTGCCCGTGCCTTTACATCCGGTGCGGCAACGCGAACGCGGCTTTAATCAAAGCGAGTTGATCGCGCAAGCCCTCGCTGCCGAGTGGCAATTGGAAATGTGGCCGCATGCACTCGTGCGCACACGTTATACGCAACAGCAGGCGCGTTTTATAGAACGGGCTGACCGTTTGCGCAATGTGCATGAAGCATTCGCGTTGCAACGCAATGTGCAGGTTGAAGGCCGTGATCTCATTTTGGTCGATGATGTGATCACCTCGGGCGCAACCATGTCCGCGTGCGCAAAAGTTTTGAAAGCCGCGGGTGCGAAGCAAGTCGGCGCACTCGCATTGGCGCGCGGCGGCGGCGCTTTTTGAAATGGCGACGCCCTTCCCGCTGCTTACGCTTTCATGAACAACTCGGCCTCGGCTTTGCGTCGCCGGGTGAGACCTTCCAAAACTTTACCGTCCGCTTTATTCCATTTCACAAACTCTTGCGACGCTGCGACAAAGTTTCTCTCATTGACCAGACGCAGCAATGTCGAGCGCGAAAGATTCGCCGAGCCGACATTATAGGTAAAGCACACCAACGCGGAGAATTGATTATCCGTGAGCGGGACTTTTACCGCGGCTTCCACGTCGCGGCATTTGTCCAAGACATCTGCGCGAAGCAATACTTCTGCTTGCGCGCGTGTAACGCCGCCCGGATAGAGCGCACGGGCACGAGCGCGATTTTCCCGGCCGCGCAAAAAATCACTACCCACACGAATCGCGTGACCCCATCCAATCGTCCAAATGTCAATCGGATCCAAATAGGGATCGAGATTTACGGTCGTGGGGTCGCCGTCCAAGATGCCTTCAAAGCTCTTGATCAATTCAAAACCGGCTTGATTGATTTCACGCATAAGCTGCCTTTCGTGAGTGAGAATGAGATATTTTTTTGAAGTAAACTACGCTCCCATACTGCGCAGGCTTTTTTCCAACGCGCGGCCCAACGCCGCTAAAATTTGCACCGGCGGCGCTGAAGCTTCAACTTTCACCATTAATTTTTCAGGATAGAATGTGAGTGTTTGCTGAATCTGGCGCGCATAAACTTCGAAACGATGTCGAATCACTTCTGCGTTGGCGTCATCGGCGCGGCCTTCCAAAACGGCGCGACGATGCAAACGCGCGATGAGCACTTCGCGGTCGGCGCAATCCAGTTGCAAAATCACGCGCACGTTCGCCAGCCGTTGCAACATCCCTGCTTGCCGCGGCGTGCGCGGAAATCCGTCGAGCACGAGCACATCTTTTTGTGGCCGAAATGCGCCGGCGCGCACCGCGTTTTTCATGTGCTCGTGCAGCATGTTGAACGCAATCTCATCGGGCACCAACTCGCCGTTGCGAATGATCGCAATAACCTTTTGTCCCAATTTGCTTTCGACGTTGAGCGAGCGAAACATGTCGCCCGTGGAAACGTGATAGAAGCCGGGCATCATGCCCAATATCTTTCCCCATGTGCCTTTGCCGGAGCCGGGCGGGCCAAACAGCAATACCACATTATACAAAGTGCTCATGCGCGCCTTTCTGGGTTAAAATGACGGCGCTAAATTGTCGAATCATTTGCTAAAGCGCAAGCCGGAGATTGCACGGCGTCATTCGCCGAAGCTTTACCGCCACTCGCGGAATTTATTGCATCTCGGCGCCTTCGCGCGCGTATCTTGATCCCACAAACCGCATCTTACTTACCTTCGGAGATCGCCATGAATGAGCAATCGAAATTTCGCATCACGCCGCAATTGATTCTCGGCTTCGGAATCGTGGCGCTGGGCGTCATTTTTTTGTTAGACAATCTGCGCCTCATTTACGTGCGCGATGTGTGGGATTTTTGGCCGACGATTCTTATACTTATCGGCCTCAGCCGCTTGGCACAACCCCGAGGCTCGTCAGGCCGCTTCGTGGGGGTAGTGTTCACGCTCGTGGGCGCAGCGCTATTATTGGACAACCTCGGCTTCATCCATTTTGATTTGTGGGATTACTGGCCGCTAGTTTTAGTTTTCATTGGCGTATCATTGGTTTGGCGCGCGTGGTCTACGGGCAATAACCTTGCGCAGCCCGGCGGCGATGAAGGCAACCTCACCGGCGTCGCGATTTTGGGCGGCGTGAAGCGCGTGAATAGCTCGGCAGATTTTCGCAGCGCGGAGTTGACCGCAATCATGGGCGGTTGCGATATTGATTTGCGCCAAGCTTCGATCAAGAATAGTCCGGCGGTGATCAACATTTTCACGATGTGGGGCGGCGTGGATATCAAAGTGCCCAATGATTGGAGCGTGGAAGTGCAAGGCCTGCCGCTCTTGGGAGGTTTTGATGACAAAACTTTTCATCCGCAAAACAGCACGAAGCGCCTCATCGTCAAAGGCATGGCCGTGATGGGCGGTGTCGAGATTATGAATTGAGTGCGCAACCAGATTTCGGTGTGGTGAGCTATGAAATCCTTGCCCGCGAAATACGCGCAACCGAACTCTCGGATAGTGCGCGGGTTTCGTGGGCAAAATGAGAATCTAACGCCGTAGAATTGAACCACGCATGCACCCAATCCTCGCGCACAAAACGAAACTCGGATTGTACCTCGCAACGTGGTTGGTGCTTGCGGGTTTGCTGGCGCTTTTGGCAACGCTCGGCGGGAATTTGAATTGGCAAGAAGCGCTTGCGCTGCTCCTGCCGATGATGTCGGTTTATGCGTTCGTTTGCCTTTCAACGTGGTATCTCTGCCGCGTGTTCACGCTGGAGCGCAGCGGCGTCACGCTGTTGTTTGGTATTCACCTTCTGGCTGCGAGTTTGTCCACGGCTTTGTGGTTGCTGTTAGGCAAGATGTGGGTGGAAGTGTTGACGCATGTGCCGCTCTTCAACGGCATTGCTGCGCGTTATCCGCGGGTGTGGGCGCTGCTCGCGGGCGCGGCGTTCTTGTTGTTTTGGCTCACCGCGGTCATGCACTATTTGCTCATCTCGTTTGAGAACACCCGAACTGTGGAGCGGCGCTTGTTGCAACTCGACCTGCTCGCGCGCGAAGCAGAGTTACAAAACCTCAAGGCGCAAATTCATCCGCATTTTTTGTTCAATAGCCTGCACGCCATCAGTGCGCTCACCACGATCGACGCCAAAGCCGCGCGCGAAATGTGTTTGCGCCTTTCCGAGTTTCTGCGCAAAAGCCTCGCCTTAAAAGCCGAGACGCGCATTCCCTTGCGGGAAGAGTTGTCGTTACTCGATAGTTATCTCACGTTGGAGCGCGTGCGCTTCGGCGCGCGGCTCCAGGTTGAAAAGAACATTGCCTCCGAGACCGCGGACTGCTTGCTGCCCGCGCTTCTTTTGCAGCCGCTGGTGGAAAATGCCGTGAATCACGGCATCGCGCATTTGGTGGAAGGCGGCGTGATCTCCATTGCGGCGCGAGTGACGAACGCGCAGTTGGAAATCGCGTTGTCAAATCCGTGCGACCCAGACCATGTGCCGCGCAAAGGCGAAGGCGTGGGCCTGAGCAATGTGACAAAGCGTTTGGCCGCATTATATCATGGCGCCGCGCACATGGAGCATGAGAATCTCGGCGCGCGCTTTCGGGTTAAGATTTTGTTGCCCTGCGAACGGACGCAAGACAATTTATTGAACGAGCGCGAAATGAAACCGCAAACGGCACAACGCGATTTTGTTGACACCAACTTTGCGAGCGAGAAATGAAGCCTCAAACGAATCCCACTAAAATAAGCGCGCTTATAGTTGATGATGAAGAATTGGCGCGCAGAATCCTGCGCGAGTATTTGGCCGCACACCCCGAGGTTGAAATTCTCGCCGAGTGCGCCAATGGTTTCGAAGCCGTGAAAGCAGCAACGGAGCTGCGTCCTGATCTTATTTTTCTCGATGTGCAAATGCCCAAGCTCAACGGCTTCGAAGTGTTGGAGCTATTAGAAGTAAAGCCCGCGGTCATCTTCACCACGGCTTATGAAGAATTTGCCCTGCGCGCGTTTGAAGTGCATGCCGTGGATTATCTCCTCAAGCCGTTCAGCGCCGAGCGCTTGGCCGAGGCCCTGCGCCATGCGCAAACGCTGTTGGGCCGCGAAGGCCAGCCGCGGATCACCGCGCTTGTGCAAGACGCTCGCGCACAAGCCTTGCCGCTTGAGCGCATCTTGTTGCGCGAAGGCACACAAGTGCTCGTTATTCCTGTGAGTAAGATTGATTATTTCGAAGCGCAGGACGATTACGTTGCCATCAAAACGCAAGGCAAGACTCACCTCAAGCCCATGGCGCTCGCAGAGTTGGAGCGCGCGTTGGATGCGCGGCGCTTTGTGCGCATTCATCGTTCATATATCGTCAATCTCGAACGCATCGCGAAGATCGAGTTGTATGCGAAAGACAGTCGCCGCGTTGTGCTCCACGACGGCTCGCACTTGCCGGTGAGCCGCTCCGGGCATAGCAAGTTGCAGGCATTGATGTGACGATTGACTTTCATTCGAAAAAGATAACTTCTGCCCACGAAACACGCGAAACCCACGAAAATGCTTTCGTGGGTTTCGTAAGCAGAGATTTAAATCAAAACAAAAAAGCCATGAGATTTTCTCATGGCTTTTTTTATTCAAACCCGATTCAGCTTTAAGCTTTCTTTTGCTGAAACCGACGATAAACCCATAGCAACAACATCGCGCCGAAAACCGAAGCGATGAAGCCCGCAGGCTCGCCCGCAGAATACCAATTCACCGATTGCCCGATGAACGATGCGATAAACGAACCGGCGATGCCGATCACCATCGTGATGATCAACCCGCCCGGATCTTTGCCCGGCATCAAAAATTTTGCGACCACGCCAATGACCAAACCGATCAATGCGGTCCAAAGCAGAGACATATGACCTCCTTCTCCGTGTGTAAGTGCAACTGCTTGCGCGTTGATTATAAGAGAGAATAAATGGGAACGGCCTGCACTTGAACACAAAAAGCATAACAAGATTGCCCGCGAAAGTCAAGGCGTGAGTTCGATGCTGCCGTGAGCGCACACGCGGGGCAATTCACCAACGGGTGCGGCAATTAACCAAGCTGTGATGCGGGCCGCGACGCGCCTTCGCACAGCGAAGTAGTCGCTTGCCTCGTGCCCGTGTGCGCACATATCGCGGTAGCGAGGCTGCGCGTCGAATTTTCGAGGCTGACGACGCGACCTTGATCGAGCAAGTTGAGCCAATGGCAGCATTTGCACATGAAATAACGTCCGAACAGTTCTTCGGCGGAGTAATGCGAATTCTTTTCGCACAAAGCGCAGGTTAAGATCAGCATGGGGCACCCGAGGTGTGAAGTTCATAAAATTTTCTTGGCCAAAATTCAGGCAACACATATGCCGCCAAAAGATTAACTTGCTTTCTCACGCGCTGTTGCTTAGAATAAAATCAAGGCATGTGGCTTGCCTTAAAAATTTCGGAGCACGCAATTCGCAAAAGGCGCAGCCGACAATGCGTGGCGCGCGCGAGTTGATTTGCTCCCGCGCATGTGCTAACTCACCAGTGCTATACTCACCTTTAGTGAAGGAGATTTTCCGTGAATGGTTTGTTTGACGAATTGCTCGGCGCGGTTGGGCCGGAAGTGTCGCAACAACTTTCTTCCACGTTGGGTATTGATCGCAACCTGGCGGGGCAGATATTGCCACAAGTCGCGCCGCTCATTCTCGGCGGCTTGAAGCGGCAGATGCAAACGCACGGAGGCGCGCCGCGCGTCGATCATATTCTGAACAAATACGGCGATGCCAATGTGCTGGACGATATCGGCGGCTTGTTTGGCATGCACGCGCAACAACAAACCGCGGATCCGCGTTTGGGCGGCTTGCTCGGTGATTCGGGCCTGCAAGCGGCAAACATGCTCTCGAAGAATTTTAATCTCGATGCGAACACGGCGATGAAAGTGATTCCCATGCTTGCGCCGATCGTGTTGGGATTTCTTTCGCGCAAGCGTGATGTCGGCGGCACCGGCGCCACCGGCTTGGCGGCGTTGTTGGATCAAGACGGCGATGGCGATATTCTCGATGATGTCGCGGGATTTTTTATGCGCGGCATGTCGGGCGGCGGGCAGCAATCCGGCGCCGGCATGATCGGCGATTTGCTCGGTGCGGTGTTAGGCGGCGGCAAACGGTAAGCAACATCAACCTTGCAAAGGCAACATGTCTTTGCAAGGTCTCCTTCTTAAAGCGAAGCCTTTCTCCACCCTCAAGACCTGACCACCAAAAACTATCTCTGTGTTGAGCCTCACAATGCGTGCGTGGAGCTTGCTTCTGCCCATCTAAACTAGAAACGGAGGCTGCAAATGATTTCCGAATTTAGAAACACCACATATCTCAACTATTCTGAACCGGCGAACCGCGAAGCCATGGAAAAGGCGCTGCAACTCGTAGAGTCGCAAGCGAGCCGCGAGTATCCGCTTTTTATTGACGGCAAAGATGTGCGCACGGGCGAGTTGCTCAAGTCATACAACCCGTGCGAGAAGACGCAAGTGCTCGGCACGTTTCATATGGCAGGCAAAGCCGAGGTCGATCTCGCGATGGCCGCGGCGTTGCGCGCGTTTGAAGCGTGGAAGCATGTTGATCCGAAGGAGCGCGCGATTGTGCTCTTTCGTGCGGCCGAAATCATGCGCCGCCGTCGTCACGAACTTTCCGCAATGATGGTTTTGGAAGCGAGCAAGAATTGGAATGAAGCCGATGCCGACACTGCTGAAGCGATTGACTTTCTCGATTATTACGGTCGCGAGATGTTGCGCTATTCCGAGCGCCAACCGATTGTGCCGACCGCGGGCGAGTTTGTGGAGATGGTTTATATTCCGCTCGGCGTGGGCGCGATCATTCCGCCGTGGAATTTTCCGCTCGCGATTCTCGCGGGCATGACCGCGGCCGCGATTGTCACGGGCAACACGGTGCTGCTCAAACCCGCGAGCGACACGCCGACCATCGGCTATAAAGTCGTTGAGATTTTTAATGAAGCGGGTTTGCCGCCGGGTGTGTTGAATTTCATTCCCGGCAGCGGCAGCAAGATTGGCGATTATATTGTCACGCATCCGAAGACGCGCTTCATTTCCTTCACGGGTTCGAAGGAAGTTGGTTTGCGCATCAATCAACTCGCGGCTACGCCCTCGCCCGGACAAATTTGGGTGAAGCGCGTTGTGGCGGAAATGGGCGGGAAGGATTCGATTGTGGTTGATGAAAGCGCGGATCTCGCCGCTGCGGTTGAAGGCGTGGCGCTCGCTGCGTTCGGTTTTCAAGGCCAGAAATGCAGTGCGTGTTCGCGTGCGATTATTCATGAAAAAATTTACGACGAGTTTGTCGAACGCCTCGTCGAGCGCGTGCGCAAGATCACGATTGGCCCGGTGCGCAATCCTGCAAATTGGATGGGTGCCGTGATCAATGCCTCCGCGCAGCAAAAGATGCTCGAGTATATCGACATCGGCAAACGCGAAGGCAAGCTCGTGGCCGGCGGCGAGAAGGGAGCGGAGAGCGGGCACTTCGTAATGCCGACCGTGTTCAAAGATGTTGCCGCGGACGCGCGCCTTTCATGCGAAGAAATATTCGGCCCGGTGCTCGCGCTCACCAAGGCCAAGGATTTCACGCAGGCGATTGCGTTTGCGAATGCGACGGAGTATGGTCTCACGGGTGCGGCATACACGCGCGAGCGCGATAAGATTGCGCAAGCCAAGCGCGATTTCCACGTGGGCAATTTGTATATCAATCGCAAATGCACCGGCGCGCTCGTGGGCGCGAATCCCTTTGGCGGCTTCAACATGAGCGGCACAGATTCCAAAGCCGGCGGCAGAGATTATTTGCTGCTGTTCTTGCAAGCGAAGTCGATAGCGGAGAAGTTGTG
Organism: bacterium; assembly: GCA_041918175.1. Classification (GTDB taxonomy): domain Bacteria; phylum Zhuqueibacterota; class Zhuqueibacteria; order Zhuqueibacterales; family Zhuqueibacteraceae; genus JABWAN01. Next base: position 245,312 of record JAYRWE010000094.1, on the reverse strand, counting down.
ATGCAGCTTATTCATGAGTATGAAACACTCGTTGCCGCATTGCGGCGATATGGCGTCGAATATCTCTCGCCGAGCGATGCCAAGCTTGACCATATGATCGACGATGAAACTTTGATCGCAAGCTTGGCCTCGCATCCCGAGGCGCGTTTGCGGCAAGCTTTGATCGCGCTTTTTCTGTTACAGCCTCAACTCGCACCGCTGGTGCCGCGATTGCAAAATACGACGCGACCTTCTGCAGCGCAGGAGCTTGTGGCTTATTATACCGCGGCAATGTATCTACAACACATGTGGCGCACACGGCTTGGGCATTATCTCAAAGCAGTGCAGGAGTTGCCGGATTATTTTTCCGTTGAATTGTGCTTGCCGCAGCCACAGGAGGAATACGGCAAAGCCGGCTTGCATCTCTTATCCGATTGGCATGCGCGTCTTTCCTCTTATCATTTTAATCACCTCTCTTCCTATGAAAGTGTTGCCGAGCTTTTATTTCAAACACTCAAATCGAGGAGAACGCAACATGAGTCTGCGCGCCAAAGTTGATCGCGCCCGTATGGCGTTCGAAGCTTCGCCCGTGAAAAGCTTTCTTGCGTCGGCTTGACTTTCTTTGAACACGTGAATATCTTGCGGCACATTCACCCGAGGAGAACAACGACTATGTCTTCCAATGTTGCTGAAATCGTCGATCCGTTGGTCAACAGCAGCCTATATGAAAACGCCGAGGCCGCGGTGAGAGATTTGATGTCGCATCACGTTTTGCATCAAATCGAACGCTACCGCGCCGTGGTGGAGAAGTTTGAAGATAAATACGGCATGCCCTATTCGCAGTTCACGGCTTATTTGAACGAGCGCGCAAAACAGCTCGCCAGCCAACCGGCTCTCTCAAAGAAGTTTATGCTGGAAGAGGAGGACGCTTTGGATTGGAAAATTGCCGGGGAGATGTTGGACAGTTGGCTTGGCCTTAAGGGAAGAGCCTAACGTGAACTCTTTGAGCACTCATCCTCATCACCATCACACGAGAGAAGGCGAGGTTGTCGAGTCTCCTCTCCTCGGCGATCCTCGCGAAGATTTGAGCCTCGTTCTGAATGAACTCAAACGGCTTTTTGAGGGCCAATAGTTTTTCCAAACTCGAATAGTCCTATGCCGCCGGACTCCACCACCTTCCTTCAACTCCTTCTCGATCCCCAACAATGGACGCCCGCCACGATTTTCACCGCAATTGGCGCGCTCGCGGCGGTGGCTGCGGCGTGGTTGGTTTACTTGCCTCATCGCCAACAACGCCGCACGCAGAAGTTGCTCGAAAAAAGTTTTGGCTCCGAGCTGTACACGCGGGAAGTCATTGCCAATTCCACGCGCTATTATGTTCCGCCGAATTGTTCGAGTGTCGATCCCGCGCAGGAAGCGGAGATGCGGCAAGTTATCGCCACAAAGGAAAAGCTCTTCGAAGTGATTGATGAGCATCTTAAAGAAGCGAGCACAAATCGCCATCTGCTCCTGCTCGCGGATTCGGGCATGGGCAAGTCTTCGTTCGTGCTCAATTATTATGCGCGCAATCAACGTTTGCCCAAACGCAAGCGCCGGCGCTTGGCCGTGGTTCCGCTCGGCATTCCCGATGCGGAGGAATACATTGCGAAGATCGAGCACGCGCGCGACACCGTGATCTTTCTCGATGCGTTTGATGAAGACACGAAAGCGATCAACGATCATCGCGGCCGCCTGCGCGATTTGATGCACGCGTGCCGCCATTTCCAGCGCGTGCTCATTACGTGCCGCACGCAATTCTTTGCGAGCGACATTGAAATCCCGCGCGAGACTGGGCTTGCGCGCGTTGGCCCGCGCAAAGCCGGAGAGGGCGGCATATATGAATTTTGGAAACTCTATCTCTCGCCGTTGAGCGACGCGCAAGTGGAGGCGTATCTGCGCAAACGCTATCGCTGGTCGCGCAGCAAACGCACGCAAGCCGCAGCGCTGGTGAGGAAGATTCCGCTCTTGAGTGTGCGGCCCATGTTGCTCGCGTATATTCCCGATCTGTTGGAAAGCGGCAAACATATCGAATACAGCTTTCAACTTTATGAAGTGATGATCGAGCAATGGCTCGCGCGCGAAAGCCGCTGGGTGCAGCCCAAAGACCTGCGCCAATTCTCCGAGCGTTTGGCTGTTGATCTGCATCGCAACAAAGAGCAACGTGGCGCGGAGCGCATCCCAAAAGCGGAGTTGTCGCAGTTGGCGAAGGACTGGAATATCCCGCTGGAAGCTTGGCAAGTGAGCGGCCGCTCCTTGCTCAACCGCGACGGTGAGGGCAACTACAAGTTCGCGCATCGCTCGATTATGGAATCTCTCTTTGTTAAGCGCTTGATCGAGAATGATGCGAACTGTAGCGGCACAAAATTGACGGATTTGATGAAAGCCTTTCTGCACGAAATCAAGGCGCATTATCAAGCGAGCGGCCAGTCTCTTCCTGTGGAAATTCTCTGGCAACTGCTCCGTTCCAAACCAATTTCTGGCTTGAAAGAAGACGTGGTTCGCGCCATGCTTAAGCTTCATGATTTTTGTGATAAAAACAGCACTGGCAATGGCGTAACGCACCGCTATGAGCTGCGTGACTATGAGGGTGAGAAAGTAGTGTTTGATCAAGCCACGGGCCTCATGTGGCAACAGTCGGGTTCGTCCGAACTCATGACTTATGAGAAGGCGCAAAAGTATCTTTCTGGGTTGAATGAAGAGCGCTTTGCCGGATTTGATGATTGGCGTTTGCCCACTTTGGAGGAGGCCATGTCTTTGATGGAGAGTGAGAAGAAGAACGGGGACTTGTATGTTGATCGCGTGTTTGAACGTGCGCAACGTTGGATTTGGACCGCGGATACGGAAAGCACGGGGCGGGCGTGGGTGGTCGTTTTCTACGTTGGTGGTTGCGGCCACCTTGACGTTGGCTCCGACGTACACGTTCGTGCTGTGCGCTGAGGACAATCGACTCTTTGAGGCTTTTTCTTTTTTGGCTCTTATCTTTGGCTGTTGCTTTTGCTTTTAACAGAGCGAGCGCTAGCGAGCGGCCTCGAAATTTTTATAGAGAGCATTTGAAAAGTCCGAGCACGATATAATTCCCCCCTTGAGGGGGGTGTTCTCCAGCACAAGTGAGCGCGTCAATATTCATAAATGCGCCATTGCAGAGTGATCAAATCGCAAATCTGTGTTGTGCTGGTGGCCAATGACGCGATGACACCCCCCGAACCCCCCTCAAGGGGGGAATTTTCAAATGCCCTCTTAGAGATTGGGTGCGAAGCCAAGCTCGCGCACGACGACGCTGCTGAAGAAGCATAATTTCAGTGGTGCTTTTCGTTCCTCGTCTCACTTCCTCACAGTGAGCGTCGCAGATGCAACACGCTCTCCCGCCTGCAAATGCACCACATATTGCCCGCTTGCCAAATCCCGCGCCTCGAAGTTAAAATGATTCACACCAGCCTTGGCCCACACGCGCTGCTCAGGAAGTCTGCGCCCTAGCATATCGATGATTTGAATTTTCACCCAACCGGCTTGGGGCAATTCGTAGCGCAATGATGATTGCCCGCGCGTGGGATTGGGAAAAACTTGCAAAGCAAATTGTGCCGGCGTCGAGCTTGAAGCAACGACGGAAGAAGTTGTTTGGCGCACGAGGCGAATCGCATCCACGCAAACATATGCCGGCGAAGTGCTGCCCGTGGCAGCATCCGTGACGACGAGCGAATCACCTGCGCGCAATTCAAACGTGCCGAGTGCGCGCCAACTCCCATTGGCCGAGAGATCGCGCTGATCCATGCGAACGGTGGTATCGCGGCCTGCATGATAGATGCGAAAGGGCGTATTCGCCGCGCGATTGCTCGCGGCCACCCACCATGCGAAAATTTCATAACGTCCCGCAATGAGATTCGGCGCAATAAACACGGCGCGCTCGTTGCCGCTGCCCACGGCATTCAAACGCGATTTCGTCGTGCTCCAATACGGCGTGTTTGCGCTTTCAAACCATGCGCCGTTCTCTTGATAGCAACACGAGTCGCCGGTGTCGATAATGAGGCCGAGCGTGTCGGCGGGCGGCGCGGATTTTTTCGGAGCCAAAACGAGCGCGGTTGCCACTTGTCGTTCGGCACCGTCGGAAGGTTTGTTGAGTAACGTTTGCTGCGTTACAAAAGTTGAAGAGCCGCCGCCATCGAGATTCATCGCCTCCACCGCGCCGAGCGCAATCATGATTTGCGCAAGCTCGATCAACGAGGCGCCGCGACTTGCGACTTGCCGACCATCGACGACCAGTAGAATTAAATGTTGCTCCGCGGTATAACCAATCGCCGTGCGCGGATTGCGCTCCGCAATCTCGTCAATGCCGGAGCCGAAAAATACTTCTTCTTCCCACGTAATACGCTGCACGCCATTTTCCACGAGCACTGGTCCGCCGCCCATGGCCGCGAGCATCGGCCACACTGCGCCGCCTGCGGGAAAAGTTGCGCTCGGTTGCGGCTGCGGCGCGTTTTGCTGGTTCGGACTCGGCGCCGGATAAGCATAGGTGAGGCCCGCAACATCATAAACCCACGCGATATCGGGCTGACCTTGCGCATTCACGCCAAACGCGGAGCGCGTGGGATAAAACGTAACGCCCGCGCGATTGAGCGCGCCAATGTTGGGCACACGCACTTCACCGTTTTGCAGCACCAAACTAAAAGATGAAGTGGTATTGCCGCTCGCGCCAAAGTAGCCGCTGTTGATCGCAATCCAACTTTGTGCGTCGCGTGCGAAATCCGAAACGGTTTCGCGGCCATCGCCATCGTCGGAGAGCAGAGCTTGCACGCTCCAACTAGTGTCGCGCAAGTCGGCGCGCGCATACCAAGCCGTAAGCGGCAGCGCTGGCTCGTTCGCTGCGAAGACCTGAATCGAACTTGGCAGTGTGGCGTTGAGATCGTTGCGTGGTTGCCAATTGAGTTGCAATTGCGCGAAGGCTTGCGCCGCGAGCGCAAGAATTGCGAGCGGAATGGTACGATATTTCATGATTTCGAATGCGACTCCTCTGCTGTGCTCTGCATGCCATACTTGTCTAGCTTGTAAAGAAACGTGGTTGTTTTTACGCCCAACAAACGCGCGGCCTCGGCTTTCACACCGTGCGCTTTTTTGAGGGCGCGTTCGATGAGCGCACGTTCGACTTCTTCCAATGTATGATTGAGATCAAGATTGTCATCGGGGAGGGAGAAAATCGCGGAGCGATCTTTCACGAGCGGCGGCAGGTCCGTGACTTTGATTACGCCCTCGTCGCACAACACCGCGGCGCGTTCGATGAGATTTTCCAACTCGCGCACATTGCCGGGCCAATGATAATTTAAAAACAACTCTTGCGCGGCGCGATCGATTTGCAAGTTCGTTTTGCCCAGCTCGTTTGCCATCTTCTTTAGAAAATGTTGCAGGAGCAGTTCGAGGTCGCCCGCGCGTTGGCGCAGCGACGGCAAATGAATCGGCACGATGTGCAAACGATAATACAAATCCTCGCGAAAGCGTCCGGCCTCGACTTCGGCTTTGAGATCGCGATGCGTGGCTGCAATAATGCGCGCGTCCACCTGCACGGTTTCTTCGCCGCCCACGCGCTCGAACTCCTTCTCTTGCAGCACGCGCAGCAGCTTCACTTGCATCGCCGCGGAGATGTCGCCAATCTCATCGAGAAAAATCGTTCCGCCTTCGGCCAATTCAAAGCGCCCGTGGCGTTGTTTGATCGCGCCGGTGAAGGCGCCTTTTTCATGGCCGAATAATTCCGATTCGAGCAAGGACTCCGTCAAGCCGCCGCAATGCACGCGAATAAACGGGCCGCTGCTGCGGCGACTATTTTTATGCAACGCGCGCGCGACGAGCTCTTTGCCCGTGCCGCTCTCGCCGTAAATAATCACGCTCGAATCCGTGGGCGCGACTTTTTGGAGCACGCGAAAAATTTCCTGCATCGCGGCAGAGTTGCCCACGATTTCGCCGAAGTTGTATTTGCGCTCCTCTTGTTCGCGCAGATAGAGATTCTGCGCGGCGAGCTTCGCCATTTCGCGTTGCTCACGCATGCGTTCAAGCAAGCGTTCGAGCTTGACGGAAAGCTCGTCGGGCGAAAATGGTTTGGTGAGAAAATCACTCGCGCCGAGCTGCATGGCTTGCACCGCGAGCTCAATTGAGCCATAGGCCGTGATTAATATGAACGCGCATGCGGGAAATTGCTGCTTCACGTTTTGCATAAACGCCAGCCCGTCTATGCCGGGCAAACGATAATCAGAAACGATAATCTCCGGCGTTTGCTGCACGAAGTGCTGCAAGGCGGTTTCGGCTTTGTCAAAGGCGTAAACCGGCAGGCCGAGGCGTTGCACGACTTGCAGCATGCCCTCGCGCATCGCGGCGTTGTCTTCAATGAGAAAAACGGTTTGGGTCGAAGTGAGTGGATTCTTCATAAAAGTTTGTTTGCAAGTAAAGGACAAAGCAGTTAGATTTCATTCGTCAAATACGTTTTACGCTCTCCCCCAATTATCAGCAGGTAGCTTGTCATGTCGCAAAACCACAATCTCATTCACGCGGCGGAAGAATTGATCCACGAACATTTCGAGCTTGATCCGAGCTTAGAAAAAGTCATCTGGATTAACGCGGACAAAGCTGCGGATATTCGGTTATTGGAAATTACTCCCGACACTTTTCCTGCGGGCGAGGTTTTGTCCTATTATTTTCCTCCAGACGATGAACTTCCCTATGCCACGATTTTGGCGCAGATCACGCCGGAGGAATGGCAAAAAGTTTTACGCAAAGAAATCTCTTTGCCCGAGAGTTGGACGTTGGAAAACTATAAGACTTATTCGCGCGAAACGGTTGCCGTATGAATGATCGGCGAAACTGGCAGAAAGCTTTTTTGCGGCAAGCCCGTGTCGATTGGGAGGCGTACCAGAGAACACGAGAAGCGCCTTGGCCGGAATGTCATCGCTTGCTTTTTTTGCAAATGGCGACGGAAAAATTAGGCAAGGCGCTTTTGGTTGCCGGCCATTCGAGCTTGGACAAAATCACACAAACGCATGCCGCTTTCGTTAAGTTTCTGCAAGTCGCCGGCAATCATCGCAAGCTGAAAAGAGCTTTGGGAATGAAGCCATTACAGCAGTCGGCGCAATTCAAAGCACTCTTGCCGTTTGCTCGTGAGATCGAATTGCTGGCGCCAGCATTGGCGCAACACGGTCCCAATCCCGAATACCCGTGGCCAGAAGTTTCTGGTAATATCGTCGCACCCGCGGATCATCTTTTCCCGCTCACCAAACGCCTTCGGCATTCACCACAGGGCATTCAATTGCTCAAATACATCGATATTTTTCTGCATCGTTTTGAAGATCTCTTCATGTGACGCGCTTTAGCGCAACGCCTCGGTCTTCCTCTTTATCTCGCCTTGAGCATGAATCACCCCCCACTCAAAGATTTCTTCCATGAATAGAGCCTTGCGTTTTTTACAGCTCACGCCTTCGGCAAGGTAAGTTGAAAGCGCGCGCCGTTTGTGGAAGGGAGCAATCGAATCGCGCCGTGGTTTTGCTCGGCCCATTGTTTTACGAGCGCGAGGCCGAGGCCGCTGCCTTGGGCGCGTGTGGTGAAAAACGGATCGAAAATTTTTTCGCGCAATTCCGGTGGCACGCCGGGCCCGCTGTCGCTTACTGCAATTTCAACTTCGTGCCCACTTGCGCTCGCGTTGATTTGCAATGTGCCCGCGGCATTCATGGCTTCAATGGCATTGCGTATGAGATTGAGCAGAATGCGGCGCAGTTGCTCGGCATCAGCGCGCGCGGCAATGTTGTCGGCCACATCCAGGCGCCAAATCACCTGCGGAAATTGCGGCTGCAAATGCTCCTGCAAACTTGCGACGAGCGGCTTGAGGAGCACGCTTTGCGTCTCGCTGGCGCGCGGTCGGGCATAGTCCAAAAAGTCGCGCACGATGTTTTCGAGACGACGCACTTCTGCCCGAATGGTTTGCACGCGCGTTTTTAATTCCACCGGCACATCTTGTTCTAATAAGCCGGCATGCAGCGCAATACCGCCAAGCGGGTTGCGAATTTCGTGCGCCACGCCGGCGAGCATCAGGCGCAAGTTTTGTTCGCGCTGTACAATGGCTTCGCGCATGCGCTCCATCGTCGTCGCCAGAAACTTTATTTCCTCGGTGCCTTTGAGCTTGAGATCTACTTCGCCGCCGCCCGAGCCGATGGCAACCGCGGCGCGCCGCAATTGCTCCAATGGTTCCGTGAGTCTACGTGCGAAGAATACGCCGCTAATCGTCGCCGCGAGCAAGCTCACCAATGCAATGCTCCACAACACGCGCCGGGTGTCTGCCACCACATTGAGCGCGGCTGCGCTGGCTTCAAGCGCAACGAGTGCAGCCACGCGACCGTTGTCATGCAATGGCGCATATGCGGCTTTAAACGGCTGCCCGGCTTCTGCTAGAAATAATTTTGCGGCTGTGGCTTCGCCTTGCCACGCCGAATGTATTTCATTTTCATCGAAACGCAATCGAATATATTCCGCGCCGAGAGCAAGCTCCTTTCGGCTGTCATAATAAACGCGGCGTTCGCGATCAAAGATGAGCACACGCGCCGCGTCGTGGCCTTGTGCCAGCGGCGTGAGCCAGCGCTGCAAACTTTTGACGGTGCGCGTTTCTTCATCGCCGGGGAGCAAGCTGATCACCGCGGAAGCGCCGACCGCGTTTTCAATAATGTGCGCCACGGTTTGCGCAGAGCCGACTAAACGCCGCGCCAACTCCGCTTCCAACTGCTGTCGCATTTGCCATTGCAAATAAAAACCTGCAAGCGCAAGCACCACGCTGACTTGGAGAATGAGAAAAAGAATGAGTAGAGTTCGGATGCGCAGGTCAAACACGAGGATGGTCGCGAGGATAACAACTTTGCGAAGGTTGCAAGCCTTCGCAAAGTGCGATTAGAATGTTTTTGGGGTTTGCGATTGCGGCGCGTCATCGCGACGACGCAAGAGCAACGCCACACCGGCAAGAATGAGCAGCACCGGCCAATAGCGTTCGTATGCTTGCAGCGGGCCGAATACGATAAAAAAGATTGAAGCGAGGCCGAGTAAAATTGCGGCGGGCACGAGCAGGCCCGATTCGCGCTTGCCGCCGAAATACATCGCGAGCAATCCCAGGCCGGGACCAAGAACAAACGTCGGCCACCACTCTTCCATGTAATCCCAATCGGTGAGTGAGCGCAAAAGAAAGAGCGTGCCGTACACCGTCAAAATCGTCGCTGGCATGAGAAAACCATAATTGCGGCGATCAGCGAGATAAGCGGAGAGAAACGCGAGGCCGCCGGCGATCATGAACAGCGGCCAAAATTCTTCCCAGCCATAGTCGGAAAAGTTTACGGCGAGAAACATCAGCCCAAGCACGATGAGCACACTGCCGAGCGCGAGCGTGTTGCGATTGTATTTCATTTTACCTCCGCGAGTGCAAAATTTCCAAAACAGCTCGAAGATCAAGTTTGCATTTGGCCCAGGCCGCGCCTATATTGGCGCGAGTCGCAGGCCGATGCTATACGCAACGAAAGAGCATAAGATGCAAACAGATTCAAAACAAATTACCCCAACGGATTTTCGCAAAGCTTTGGGTACGTTTGCCACGGGCGTCACAATTGTCACCACGCGCACGGGTGAAACGATTCACGGCTTAACGGCGAACGCGTTCTCTTCGGTTTCGCTGGAGCCGCCGCTGGTTTTGGTTTGTGTGGATAAAAAAGCGCAAAGCCATGATCTCATCGTGGCCGCGCGTTGTTTTGCGATCAATATCTTGCGCGCCGAGCAACAGTCTCTTTCTGAAAAGTTTGCGCAGAACAAGCTCGATGGCAAAGAACGCTTTGCGCAGGTGCAATTCACGCAGGCCCACACCGGAGCGCCGATACTTGCAAACGTATTAAGCTGGCTCGATTGCAAGCTCGTTGCGGCGCATGAGGGCGGCGATCATACAATCGTTGTCGGTGAAGTCGTTGCGCTCGGCCATGGCGAAGAGGCCGAGCCGTTGCTTTATTTTCGCGGGCGCTATCGCAAGCTGGAGGCTTGAAGGTTGAAAGTCAACTGCAACCTGTGCGACAAGAGGGAACGAAGCCAGTAACCAACCTCACCCCACATTCCACTGCACGATCTCTTCCAATTTTTTTCGTTGGATATCCGGCACCTCGGCTTGCTCCGCGGGATAGCCCACTGGAAACAACATGTACGGTTTTTCATTCTCCGGGCGCAGCAAAAGTTTGCTCAAAAATCCCATCGGGCTTGGCGTATGCGTGAGCGTTACGAGCCCCATGTGATGAATTGCAGTGATGAACATGCCGCACGCAATCCCCACACTTTCATTCACATAATAGTTCGTCACTTTCTCGCCGTTCGCTTCAATCCCGTAGCTTTGTTTGAAACACACCACGAGCCACGGCGCGACTTCCAAAAACGGTTTGCGCCAATCCGTGCCCAAGGGCGCGAGCGCGGCGCGCCATTCTTCGGGCATGCGGCCGCCCTCATAGCTTTCGCGCTCTTCTTTTTCCGCGGCAATACGAATTTGCTTTTTCAATTCGGCGTCATCGACCGCGACAAAGAACCACGGCTGGCGATGTGCGCCCGAAGGCGCGGTGTTCGCGGTTAAAATGGCGTGTTCGAGCAACGCGCGCGGCACCGGGCGGGCGGAAAATGCGCGCACGCTGCGTCGGCGATTCATGAATTCATAAAATTCGCGGCTACGGCGCAGCATGTCGCCTTGGGGGAAGGATAACGCTTCGTGCGGAAGGTGGCGATAGGAAGTTCGCATCTCAGCTCTTCATGTTCACGAATTGCAGCGGCACTTTCACCGCGGGATTTTCGCGCAGCATTTTGATCACGTCCTGCAATTCGTCAATTTTCTTGCCGGTCACGCGCACTTGCTCGTCTTGAATCGCAGCTTGCACTTTGAGCTTGGTGTCTTTGATCAATTTCACAATCTCGCGCGCCGCGTCTTTATCCAAACCCTGTTTGATTTTGATTTCGACTTTCACGCTTTGGCCTTGGCCAGGCTCCACTTTGCCGAACTCCACGGCGCGCGGATCGATCTTGCGTTTCGAGAGATTGACGGCCATCATCTCCTGCAACGCGCGCACCTTCATCTCGTCTTCCGTGTGCAGGTTGATCTTGCCTTCTTTTTTATCCAACTCGATGCTGGTTTTCGATCCGCGAAAGTCGTAACGATTCGCCAGCTCTTTTTTGGTGTTGTTGATGGCGTTATCGACTTCCTGCATATTCACTTCATTGACGATATCAAACGAGGGCATAATTCTTCTCCTAAGATTTCAGCGTAAAGATCGGCTTCTTTTTAAACAAAACAATTCCCGAGAAAACGATTCACGGCAGCACGGCTGGTTGGGAATTTATACAACTTCATTCGAGTTGCGCTTGAACAGCGTCACTTGAAACAACTCTTCCGCGGGCAATTCAAATTTAGGCTCCGGCGCTTGATTTTGGCGCGACCAAGCGATCATGCGTAAAATGCCTTCGCCGCGTTTTTCCATATAGCCCATGCCGGAAAGATACGAAGCGAGCAATTGATTGCGCGCGAACTGCACCACTTTGATGCTCTCCAACGTGGAATCTTCGCCGCGGTCCAACAGACTTTTCAAATCAGAAGACATCATCTCTTCAACCATGCGTGATTTTGTTTAAATAAATTTACGGCCATGCCTTCTGATACGCAAGCGCTTTTTCCAGAGAGTGCGGCACACCGCACGCCTTGACATTGGCGCAAGAAACTTGTATGGTTTTACCGATTAAAATCCGGTCGGCTGTGTAAACGCGGGAGCAAACATGTTGCACAAAAAATTGGAAGCCACACAGGCGCGCGTCGAACAATATCGCGCGAAGGCCAAGGGCTATTACAGCGCCAAGCTGGAGCAAGGCAAGCTCGTCAAAGACAAAGCCGAGCAAACGTATCGTCGTTATGAAAAGTATATCCCCATCATCGCGTTCGTGGGCGGATTCATTTACGACTCGCTCACGCTCACGCGCATCGACTTGATGCTCGACAATCTCATGCTGCTCGGCTATACGATTGTCGCGGGCGTGCTGCTCGCGCTGTGGGGCGCGATCAAACGCCGTCGCATGCGCCAACCGTGGTTGCTCGCCAAGCTGGATTGGATCGTGTTCGGCATCAACTTTCTTTTTGGCAGCTTGCTTTCGAGCTATGTCGTGTTCTATTTTAAAAGCGCCGGCGTGGGCAAATCTTATCTCTTTGTCGGCATGCTCGTCGCGCTGATGGTGGCGAACGAGTTTTGGTCGCATCGTTTCCAAAACTTTGCGCAACAATTGTCGGTTTACTTTTTCTGCGCGTTCGCTTTTCTCACGTTCTTTCTGCCGGTGCTTACGCATCGCATCAACTTTTTAATGTTTCTATTGAGCGGCATTCTGGCTTTGCTGCTCACGGCGTTGGTTGCGTTCGGCATGTTTGGTAAAGTACTCTTGCGCGCGAAAGCGGCAACGTTGCGATTGAGTCGCGGGCCGGTTGCGATTTTTGTCGGACTCGTGCTTTTGTATCTTTTAAATTGGATTCCGCCCGTGCCGCTCGCGTTGAAAGAGAGCGGTATTTATCGTAGCGTGAAACGCGTGCAAGAAAATTATCAAGTCACGTATCGCCAACCCGCGTGGTGGCAAGTGCTCACCCGCGATGAGAGCGACTTTGCGTACACGCGCGGCGACACGGTATTCTGCTTCGCGGCGATCTTTGCGCCTACGGATTTGAGCGGCCGCATAGTGCATCATTGGCAAATGAAAAATAAAGATGGCGATTGGGTGACGACGGATAAAATCGGCTATGCGATTCGCGGCGGACGCGACGGCGGCTGGCGCGGCTTCACGCGCAAAACCAACGCAACGCCCGGCGAATGGCGCGTCGAAGTGAAAACCGATAATGAGCGTTTGCTTGGCCGTATTCCGATTGATATTGCAGCAGCGCAAACGCGCCCGACGGAGTTGAAGACGGAGTTGCGATAAGCCATGAGGCGTTGAAAATTTTTTGGAAACTACACCCGGAGCAAACGCTCACACTGCAATACGAGAAGCTTCTTCGAGTGCGTTTTTTGAACAGGTGAAGTTGGAGATGACATGCTAAACCAATCAGCCATGCGCGGCTTGTTACTCGTTGGCCTCTTCTGCGCCGCGGCTTGCGCCCAGCCCGAAGCGTACTCGCTTTTCAACGAGCCGCTTTACGCAATTCCTTTTTCAAAAGAAGAAAAGGCCCGGCTCGATTCCAACCTTGCGCGTGCACAAAAAGAACTCGCCGCGCAGCCGAATGATCCGGAGCGCAGCATTTGGGTGGGGAGACGGCTCGGCTATTTGTGGCGCTATCAAGAAGCGCTGGCCGTGCTCTCGCAAGGTATTGCGCAACATCCGAACTATGCGAAGCTCTATCGCCATCGCGGGCATCGTTACATCTCTGTGCGTAAATTTGACGAGGCGATTGCGGATTTGGAAAAGGCAAGCCGACTCATTCAAAACGTGCCCGACGCAATCGAGCCGGACGGCGCGCCGAATCAATACAACATTCCCACGAGCACCTCGCATTCCAATATTTGGTATCATCTCGGCTTGGCTTATTATCTCAAAGGTGATTTCGAAAACGCGTTGCGCTGCTATCTTGAGTGCATGAAGTTCTCGCGTAGCAATGACGACATGCTCTGCGCCACGAGCGACTGGTTGTACATGACCTATCGGCGGCTCGGCCGAGAAGCAGAGGCGCAAAAAGTCTTGGCGCCGATTCAACCGGAGATGAAGATTCTCGAGAACCATTCTTATCACAAACGTTTGTTGATGTACAAAGGCCTCGTGCCGCCGGATTCGCTGCTTGATGTCAAAAACAGTTCCGACCTCGACATTGCCACGCAGGGCTATGGCGTGGGCAATTGGTTTTTGTATCATGGCGAAAAAGAAAAGGCGCAAGCGATGTTTCGGAAAGTGGTGCAAGGCCGGCATTGGGCTGCGTTTGGCTATATCGCTGCAGAAGCCGAGCTAAAACGGATGGAGTGAAACGCGTTTTCCCTTAGCGCATTTTGGAAAAGAGAGAAACTATGGCAGTTGTATTCAGTCGCGCTTGTGAGTATGCTTTGCGTGCATTGTTTGAAATGGCGCGTCACCCTGAGCAAGATTATTGGACCGTACAGGAGCTAGCGCAGCGGGTCGATGTCCCCGCGCCGTTTCTCGCGAAGACATTTCAAACTTTAGTGAAAGGAAAAGTTCTCAACTCAAGCAAAGGGCGTTCGGGCGGTTTTGCTTTTGCGCGCAAGCCGGGGCAGATCGCTTTGCTGCAAGTGGTGGAGATTATCGACGGCACAACCTTGGCAAAAGACTGCGCGCTCGGGCTTCCGGCCTGTAGTGAGAGCAATCCGTGTGCGTTTCATCCGCATTGGAAAAGCATCCGGGAAGGCATCCTCGTTGCGCTGCGATCGGAGTCTTTGGTGCAATCTGCGCAAAAGAGAAAGTAACAGCGTGTCGCAGCTCATGATGCTTTCTTGACATTCAAACCAATTTGGCTATATTGTCGCATTCATGAACCCATAAAGGAGAAAATCAATGAGCCCGTGGCTCACCTCAATGCTGGGTTTTCTGTTTGTCATTCTCGCTGCGGTGCAAGTGTGGCTGATGTTGGAAGTGATTGGTCGCGAAAAGCCGCGTTTCAATGAGAAGGTGATGTCCTTCATTCATCGTTGGAACGGCCGGTTGTTTCTCCTCGTTTATTTCGTTCTCGCTTTTGTCATGATTCAGCGCCTCGCGCAAAGCAGCGCGCCGCTGGATACGCGCACGATCATTCATGCGGCGTTGGCTCTCTCCATTTTGCCCCTTTTGTTTGTAAAGATTCTCATTGTCAGGTACTACCCGCAAGCGTTCAACTTCGTTCTGCCCATGGGCGTTGCTATTCTCGCGATCTCACTGGCGTTTGTCGGCATCATGGGCGGTTATTACTTTATCAAAAAATCCAGCGGCACATATGTGAGCAGTTATGATGCTTCCGCCGGCTTTCTTGATGTCGAGGTCGGGCGCAATGTAGTTTTTGATAAATGCAACAAGTGCCACGATCTCACGCGCGTGTTTACGCTTGCGAAAACGCCCGAAGATTGGCTCGCTACGGTCAATCGCATGGCAGAGCGCGACCCGACTTGGCTTAGTACGGATCAAATGCAACAAGCCGTGCATTTTTTAAGTGAGCGGCAGAATATCAGAAAGGCCGAGCAAGTCACGCCCGTGCAGGCCGAAACCATCATGCTCACGAAATGCTCGAAGTGCCACAACCTGGATCGTACATTTAATAAACGCCGCACTGCGCATGAATGGAAGATTCTCGTGAAGCGTATGTCCACGCGCCATCGCAGTTGGATTAATGATGATGAAGCCGCATTTCTCGGCGAATATCTGGCGCAAGTTTACGGCGTGAAAGAGGGCGGCGCAGAGCCGGAAGCCGAAGTGACGACCACTGCGGTAACGCAACCTGCGGTTGCGAAGGCCGCGCCACCTAAGGAAATTGATTTTGCACCATTGTTTAAATCAAATGGATGTGTCTTTTGTCATGGTGAAGAAGGCGACGGCGCTGCGCCGGGCTCGCCGGATTGGACCGATCCCGAATGGCAAGACAGCCGCACCGATGAACAACTTCTCGAATCCATTAGCAATGGCAAAGGCGAAAAGATGCCGAAATTCGGCGCAACGCTTTCCAATGATGAAATGCGCGCCGCGATTAAATTTATCCGCGCCTTCCGCGAGAATTGAAAAGCGTAAAGTTTGTAGTAACGCCTTCAGGCGTCATCTATCTATTGATGCCAGACGCCTAAAGGCGTTACTACAAACGCTTGCATGCCTTTTACTTTTCTGCGCAACGCCGTCCTTTGCGCAGAAAGGTTTCTATCGCATTCTCGGCGTGGATCCCACCAACACGCGCATTTTTTTTGACGAGCAAGAATTGCAAGACGCCGCAGGGCAATATGCGCCGGGGCGATATACCTTGCGCGTTGAGCGCAGCGGCTATCACACCTTCCTGGATCGTATTTCCATTTATCCCGATCAACTCGTCGAGGTGCGTGTGCGCGTAATGCCGGCGAAAGTGCGCTCGCGGCCTTACCGGCAGCGGCAAGACGCGCGGCTTTTCACCATGGTTGGCACGTTGGTCGTCACGAGCAATCCCCCGGGGCAGGAGGTCATGCTCGACAGTGTGGCGCGCGGCACCACGCCGCTCGTGCTCGAAAACGTTCCCGTCGGCAATCGCGAAGTGATCATCGGCAAAACCTCGGCTTTTTTCACGCTGCGACCGTTTGAAAGTCTGCGTTTGCGTTTGCAGAACGGCACGATTCGCGACGTGACCGATGAAGATTTGCCGCAAGAGTTGCGCGGCATTGCATTGGAAGAGATCGAGCTTTTTTTTACCGCGGAGGAAAAGCGCGCGACCAATTGCAGCAATTTCTTTGGCGAGAAAGGGCAGAAAGTTTTTCGACTCGAGCAGGAAGGCATGTTTCTCGTCGCGCGATTGGTTTTTCATTTACCCCAAAACGAGTTGACGAAGTTGCCTGCGCGCTTGCGAATTTACCGCGGCACCGAAGAAGTCTACACGGCAGAGCATGAGTTGCCGATCGACCCGCGCACGGATCGTCGCGTGTGTTATTTTCATCACGAGTGGTGGAAGCCGGGCGAGTACGTTTTGACCATCGACGCGCAAGCCGGCAATCGTTTGGGGCAGGTTTTCTTCACGCTGTTTTGAGCGCCGCCGCAAATTATTATTTGCAATTCTTGCCGTGGTTTTTAGCTTACGCCTGCGATGATAGCTTTGAGCCGGAACAACTCATTCTGGAAATCAATCATGAGCAATGCGACTTCTACAGTTTTGATGCCGTCACCAAGATCGCCGGAGCCGGTGGAAGCAAAGGCCGAGCGCGAGCTTTCTTTCGAGCAGCGCACGGATGTCACCGTCGATGAATTAGAAAGGCTTGCGCTTCCTGGCAGCGCCGAACTTTATGATGGAAGGGTGGTGTTCAAAATGCCGAATCCTGTACACGCCGCGCTACAACTCGCTTTGGGCGGCGAATTGTATTTGTACTTGCAACAACACCCGATTGGTAAAGCATTTTCGGATGGGCGCTACAAGCTCTGGCCGGAGCAGAACAAGCAAGCGCGCGTGCCGGATATCAGCTTTATCGCAAAGTCGCGACTGCCTCAGGACATTTGGCATGCTCCCGGCATGGCGCCGGATCTTGCCGTGGAAATTCTATCGCCTTCGGATAATTTTTTTGACGTCATGGATAAAGTCGACGAATACTTAGAGCAAGGCACAAAGATCGTATGGCTGGTGATTCCGCGCAAAGAAGAGGTGCTCGTATGCACGGTCGAGGGCAAGCATAGCGTGCGCGACGTGCTCACCGCGTCGGAACTTCTGCCGGGCTTCCAAGTATCCTTGCCGAAAATTTTTGCCGAAGCAAAAACGATCTCCTAAAAATAATTCGATGTGATCGGCTCCGCTTAGCACAATATCCGATTGGTGCGGTCTTAACAGAAACCCATTTCAAACTCTGGCCGGAACGCGAGGATCGTGTGGCTGGTCATTCCCCAAAAAGAAGAAGTGCTCATCTGTACCGCGGAAGGCAAACACAGTGTGCGCGACGTTCTAACTGCGCCCGAATTGTTGCCGGGCATGGAAATTTCTTTGAAAAAGATTTTTGCTTCCGTTAAAAAAGCATCAGCATAGCTTTGGCGCAACTTCTCTGCCGCACAACGCGATGGAAGAAGCTACAAATAAAAAAAGGACGAAGCCTTCTTCGTCCTTTTTTATTTCGGGAGCAGCGCCGACGTGCTGCAATGCCTTCACGCTTTCATCGCTGCGCTTACGTTGTGCCGTTCGCCAAATTTACCAACGCTTCTCCTGTTAGCCGAAACACCGTCCACTCGCTCATCGGCGTTGCGCCGAGCTTTTTGTAGAATTGAATTGCCGGCGCATTCCAATCTAACACCCACCACTCTAACCGGCCACACTTTCGTGCGACCGCCACTTGCGCGAGGTGTGCCAACATCGCCTTGCCAAAGCCTTGCCCGCGATATGGCTCCTCCACATACAAATCTTCGAGATAAATTCCCGGGCGACCGAGGAACGTCGAATAGTTGTGGAAGAACAGCGCAAATGCCGCCGGCTCGCCGCGATAGTAGCCGAACACAACCTCCGCGGTGCGACGTTCGCCGAACAATGTTTCGCGCAACAGCTCTTCGGTTGCGACAACCTCATGTTCGAGACGTTCATAACGCGCCAGCTTTTTGATGAACGCTAAAATGAGCGGAACGTCGCTCTCTGTTGCCGGTCGAATTTCGAAGGTGGAGGTGTTCATAGAATTGAAATGACTCTGTAATCACAGGTGAAACCTGGGCTACAGCAGATGCTGCTGCAGCACGGTGCGTGCTATTATTTTACCAAAAGCAGCGTGCGACTCGTTTCCCGCGCGCCGGCTTTGAGGCGATAGAGATACGTGCCGCTCGCCAACTCACGCCCGCTATCGCTGCGCCCATCCCAGCGATATGTATAGTTTCCCGGCGCCAATACTTGCGAGGCAAGTATGCGCACGCGCTCGCCTTGCAAAGTATAAATCGCCAACTCCGTGAATGCCGGTTGCTTCAACTCAAAACGCAGAGCCGTGCTTGCCGATTGCGTGCGCGAAAATGGGTTAGGATAATTTTGCGCCAATGCAAAATTGGTGGGAAGATCCTCGAACGATTGCGCCGCCACTGCAGTCGTGGTCGATTGCAGCAAACTCATTGAAGCCGCGTTGGTAAAATTTGGATTCGTTTCACCCTCTTGACTGCTCACGCTCGCCGCAGCACCGTGCTCTTTGGTGATCCACAAATAATTGATGCTTTTCGAAGAGTCTTGGCTGACGAGCATGCCGCCGAAATAAGTTTGCGAGTAGTCCGTATCGTTTTCCCGCAGGCGCAAACAACTCAAATCGCCAAGCGGCAAGCGGATCGTGCCCCATGCGTCAAACGTGCGCACCGACACGGTTTTGTTGATAAAGGCAAACGTGGATATATCGCCAAAGGTATCTGAAAGCGTCACCGTCCATGAAAGGTTGAACTGCGCTGGCAAGGGTGCGATCAATTCGTTTTGGGCGGCAGTAAACGAGGTGTCGGGAGAAACGACAGCCAGCCCAATGCTAGTCCAAGCGGTGTTTGCCACGTTGGAAAAAAGATAGCCGGTGCCTTGCGAACCGCCGTCGTTGAATGTCACCTTTTGCACGAGATTAGCTTGTGGAAACTCCGCGCTAAAGGGTGTGGCTTGCGGCGTGACATACGCCATTGAAGTGTTCTCGCCGGTGATGATCTGCGTGCGAAAATCCCAAGTGCGACTCGCTCCGCTTAGGCCCACATTCACCGTCACATTGCCCGTGGTGTCATCGCGCGTGATTTGCGTTTTCCCCAGCAGGCTCAAGATGTCGTTGCGCGTTACCGTGATTTGCGCGTGTGATGCGCAAGGTAACAGAGCGAAAACCGCAATGCAAAGAACGAAACGTTTGTACATGGAAGGTTCCTCCAGAAAAAAGTCCATAAGGTTAAGTGAATTAGAAAATGCAATCAATGGTGCGGGGTTAATGCGCGCAGATATTCGAAAGTATAAATGCCGGATTCGTGGCCGTCGGACCAAATGAATTGCAAAGCATAACGACCCACGGCACGCGCTTCGAGTGCGCGAATGTTGGCGGGAATGTGTTCCGGGAAAACGAGGCGCGCGCCGGTGATTTCATCGACGCAACTGGCGCAGCGACAACTGCCGCGCAGCAAGCGCAGAGAGTAGGTTGATTTGTGGCCGTCGTCCCATTCGAGCGCGAGGGTGTTGTCGTCGAGCGGGTAGAGGTTGATCGGTACGGGCATGCGTGCGAAGTTCCGAATGAAATGTAAGAGCCGGCGAGTGCGTCTGCGACTACTCTAAAATCTTGTAACGATAACCGATCTCCGCGCTCGGGCGCAATTGATTCGAGACGGAGCAATAGGTTTCTTGCGATAGCTTGATCGCGCGTTCGAGCTTGTCCGCAGGAATGTTCTTGCCGCGAATGCGATACTCGATCATGATCTTCGTATAAATCTTCGGATGGTTCTCCGCGACCTCGGCCTCAATGCCGATCTCAAAACTGTCGAACTCCACTTTCATCTTTTTCAAAATGGAGACGACATCGATGCCCGTGCAGCCTGCGAGTGCCATGAGCACCAATTCGCCGGGGCGCGTCGAAGAGTCTAATCCGCCGGAATCCGCCGGGCCGTCGATCACGAGAGAATGATTTGCATGCCCAAGCCCGACGAAGCGCATGCCGTCAACCCATTTCACGAGTGCTTGCTTCATGCTTTTACCTTTTTGCCGTTACGAGACTCGCTCAATTTTAGAATAGCCACTTCGCTCAGGCCCGTGTACTTTGAAATTTTGGCGAGAGGTTCGCCGTTTTCTAACATCAGGCGCGCGATGGCGTGCTTTTGAAAAACCATCCCTTCTCTTTTACCGGCGCTGCGCAGTTGCGCTTTTTCTTTGCGAATCGATTCGAGCAACATGGGCGTTTCCTCTTTCGCTTGGTAAATGCGCTCGAAGGTTTGATACTCACCTTCGGAAATTTTTTCATTTACAAAAAGCTGATGGAGCCAATTCAGAAATAACACCACAGCTTGTTCGTTTTCTTTGTTCTGCGCAAGCTTTACAAGTTCGCGCGCCACTAAGTCAAAGTCATAATGTGATTCGGCTAGAAACAACGTGGAGACCAGATTGCCGATCCGTAGCAAGCCTTTACGACTAAAAGAATTGATCCGAATGGGAAAGCACTCAAAACCGATTTTATATTTGCCCAGCAACTCTGTGTTTGGAATGAGCGCATCCAAACTATGCGGCACATTCCACGGCCGTTTGCCGTTGTAGAGCAAAATCGGAAACACCGGCGGCAGAGTGTGCAGCTTCTTTTCTGAGTCGAGCAAGTGGCGATAAAAATCCAAAATATAGCCCGCCATCTGCACTGCGGTAAAACGCTCCGGTGCGGATTTGAACTCCAACAGTACGACGATATAAATATCGCGGTCGCGCAACTTCACTTTGTAGAGCAGGTCGGTAAAAGCCTTTTTGTACTTGCGCGAAACGAAAGTGTCTTTCTGCAATTCGCATTGGTCAAAGTCTAACTCTTGCACCCACTTCTCATGCACAAACGAAGTCAGCAATTGGCGAAAGATTTCTTTGTTTGAAAAAAGTTTTTTGTAACCTAGATCGTGGACTTCTTGCATGGATTGCCTCTTTCCGGGTGAAGTGAGCAAGCCGAATGCAGCGCCTGATGACGGGCTACAATAGAGTATTTTCGCGGAAAAGTCAAGGCTGGGGCTCCCGCCGAAGATTAGAACGGAGAAATAAAAAGGGCAGACCCGTGGGCCTGCCCTTGTGCTACCGCCATCAAGACGGCGAGGTGAATTTTATTCGACTCCGAACGAGCAGAACTTTAGCGCATCAGCATGATCTTTTGCGTTGCGTGAAAATCGCCCGCGAGCATTTTTAAAACATACACGCCGCTCGGCAATGCTTTCCCCTCATCATCTTTTCCCTCCCAAGCGAAGCGATGAATGCCAGCAGGTTTATTCGCCGCAACCAGCGCACGCACTTGCCGACCGAGCAAATCATAAACGTACAATCGCACTTCGCTCGCGCGCGGCACGTGCAGCGTAATCATGCTCGTGCTTACGCCGGCATGAAACGGATTCGGATAAGCCTGCTCCAGCTTAAAGCTTTTGGGTAATTCGCCTTTGGTTTCGTTCACGCTCGTCGCGCCGATTTGCACATTCCAATTCAACTCCAACGTGTTGAAGCCGTCATTCACCGTCAAACGCACGGTGTGCATGCCTTCCGCATAAAACACGCTGAGCAAACTGAAACTCGCGCCAAACGACAACGGAAAATCATCAACCGCCCAAACATACGTGAGCGGATCATTGTCAGGGTCGACCAAGCTCACGACGAAATTCACCGTGTCTTCTTTCGACATGACGATGGTTTGATTCGTCACCGGCGAAACGCTTTGCACCACGGGTGTGTTGTTATTTGCCAATGGTTGCGTGCGCGCGAAAGCGAGATCAAAGCCGGGCAAAGGCGAGACGAGTACTTCGCCGGGCGTTGGTGTGCCGAAATAATTATAGCGCGCATTGATGATCGGCGAAGTGCCTGTGCGCGAAAGTTCTTTCCCGCTTGCACCGCCGGTGTTGTTAAAAATGTCATTGCCGCGGCCTGCCTCTCCGCCGATAATCGGCACAATCGTGCCGCGACAATAAATCGCGCCGCCGGTGTCGCCGCCTTCCACGAGGTTTTGAATCACACGGCTGGATTGCAATTTTAGGGCGGCATCTTCCAAATAAAGCGCGGAGCCGCGCGCCGGCGATTTGTTGCTTTGAAATAAGCTGCCAAAGATCACACCTTCGCTTGCACGAATGAATGCGCCCGCTCCGTTGCCCGTGTTCTCAAGAAAGCGGCTTTGCGAAATTTGCAAGCCTTGCACATTATCCGCAGAAAGCCCAGCGCCAAAGCCGCTCGTGGTATTTTTGCTCAAATACACATTTGCAAGCACAACGCTTTTCGCATTGCGTGCGCGCAGCCCGGCGCCGTTATCAACCGATTTGCCGTTGAGCAATGACAGATTGCGCACTTCAATGCTCTCGGCTTCCGCAATCTCCAACAAGCGCGTCGCGAAGATGCCGTTGAGCAATGCGCTATCGGGATGTGTGCCGACCAAACGCGTTCGGCTCTTTAACGCGATCGGAAATTTTTCACCGTTCGTTGCGCTGGAATAAGTTCCTGCAGCCAAGCTGATGGTCATTGCTTCGCCGGGACTGTTATAAAACATGCGCAAAGCCTGCTGCACCGTGCGCAAGGGCGTGGGCGGAATGATAATCGCAGTTTCATCATTGCCATTCGGCGCAACATATAGAGTTTTTTGCGCCGTGGGAATGATGATGCTGCGATGGCGTGCATTGTCGGTGTTGAACGCACTCATGAAATTCACCAACGCACTCGCGGGCGTTGCGCCGAAGTAATTGAAGCGCGCATCAATCACATTGCCGCGCGCGGGACTTGCGAGAGTTGCTCCGCTCACCGGACTTTGATTGCCATAAAGATCATTGCCGTCATTCGCATTGCCGCCGATGAGCGCATTGCCTGCGGGAATGATATACACGCCGCCGCCGCCCGTGGTATCGCTCGCGCTATTGTCAATGATCAAATTTTTGACAAGGTGCGCAAATCCGCCAAACACAGCGAGGCCGCCGCCTTTGGGTGCTTGATTCAATTTCACGCGACTGTTTTGCAATTTCAAATAAGCCGCGGCGCCATTGTGCAGAGCGCCGCCATTTAACGCGGCTTGATTCGAAATAAAATCGCAGTTGTCCACAACTACGGAATCGGATTCGATGAGCACAGCGCCGCCGCGTTTCACGGCTTTATTATTTTGAAAACGTGTGTTGCTCAGCGTATTGTTCCTGCCGCTTTCAAATGCCAGTGCGCCGCCATGCGTCGCATTGTTGTTGATAAAAACACATTTCTCCCAGCGTGTGGCTTGCACGGAATCCAAATAAGCTGCGCCGCCTTTGAGCGCGCTGAAACCGTTGCGCAGAGTGAGATTTTGCACCGAGAAGTTGCGGGTGTTTTCGCTTTCAAAAATGCGTGTTTCATTCGACGCGTTAATTTCACTCGCCGCGTTGCTCGCGCCAACGATGGTCACGTAGTTTTCCAGTTTGATCGGTAACGCTTCGTCGTTTGTAGCCTGCGAATAAATGCCTGCGGCGAGCGTGAGCTTCATTGGTGTGGCCGCAGTGCCAAAAAATAATTTCAATGCGCCGCTGATCGTGCGCAACGGTTTGGCCAAACTGCCTTCCGCGCGATCATCGCCCGTAGGCGCAACGAAAATCTCCGTGACGCCAAGCAAGATTTGCAGGGCTACATTGCGATAGTCATTGAGCGAAAACTGCGCGAGCGGCGCAATTAACTTCGCGCTCGGCACTTCACCCCAGTAGTTGTAGCGCGCATCAACCGTCACACCCGGCGAAGTGCGAAACACTTGCGACGCATTGGTCGTGCTCGTGTTGTCGTAAATATCGTTCGCTTGGCTTTTGCGTGCGCCGATGTCGGGCACCGCAGCGCCATCAAGCGCAATACCGCCGCCGCCGGTGCTCGCTTGGTTTTGTAGAATGCGATTGAGAATGATTTTGGGCGTTGATTGTGCGATGAAAATACCGCCGCCGTTTTCCGCGCGATTGCCGCGTATTTCGTTTTGCTCGAAGCGCGTGCTGCTGCTGGAGTCGCAATGAATGGCGCCGCCGAGCTTCGCGCTGTTGTCGGTAAAAATATTGTTGAGCACTTGCGCATCATCCAACACCAGCGCCAAGCTGCCGCCATTTTGTGTGCTCTTGTTGCGCCGAAAAATATTTTGCTGAATGATGGCATGCGAGGATTCCACCACCAATGCTCCGGCGCCGCGCGTGCCTGCATTATCTTCGAAGATTAAATTTTCGAGCGTAAGCCGATCCGCATGCCGCGCTGAGAGCGCGCAGTTTTTCGCCTTACGCAAGGTAAGATGCTCCAGGCGCAAATTTTCAGCAAAGAAGATACGCACCATTTCGGCGTTGTTCGTGCTGCCCGTGCCTTCGATGATCGTACTCGCGGCGCCGCTGCCAATGAGACTCACTTGCGTTTCGAGGCGAATGGGAAATTGCTCACCCGTGGTGAGCGGGCTGTAAACACCCGGCTTGAGATGCAAACGCAACGTGTCCAACTCGCGCGCGAACACTTGACTCAATGCAAAGTTGATCGTGCGCCACGGCGCGGCGTTCGTGCCGTTGTTTTCATCGGAGCCGCTGGGATCAACATAGAAATCTTTTGCGCCAAAAGGCACGGGCATAGCGACAGTGCGAAAGTTGTTCAGATTGAGCAAGCTCGCGGGATAAGCCGTGGCCGTGGCCGGCTCGGCTCCGAAAAAATTAAAACGCGCGTCAACCGCGCTGCGCGCATCAACGACATAAATCTGCGCACCGCGATCGCCGCCGAGATTGTCGTGCATGTCATTACCCAAATCGAAAGCGCCGCCGACCACGGCCTGCGCATTGACGAACATCAAGCCGCCGCCGCCGTTGCGAAATTTTTGCTGCGCTTTGTTCCAA
This sequence comes from bacterium, assembly GCA_041918175.1. Classification (GTDB taxonomy): domain Bacteria; phylum Zhuqueibacterota; class Zhuqueibacteria; order Zhuqueibacterales; family Zhuqueibacteraceae; genus JABWAN01. Next base: position 220,130 of record JAYRWE010000094.1, on the reverse strand, counting down.
CGCACACGATTCTTTTGCAACGTGGGCGAGGCGGAATCGAAATACAAACCGCCGCCCGTGTTGGTTGCGGTGTTATTCTGCACCGTGTTGCCGAGGACGAGTGTCGTTTTGGAACTGTCATGATAAACCGCGCCGCCGTCGGAGGCCGTGTTTTTTTCTAACAAACAATTTTGCAGCGTGAAGCCCGTGCCCGAAGAAATAAACAACGCGCCGCCGCTGCTGTCCGCTTGATTGCCGCGCAAATCGCAATTGCGAATTTCGAGTTGGAAGAATTTTTTCACGCGCAAAGCCGCGCCTTGCCGTGCTGCGGCGTTCGGACCTTTGGCGCGACCGTTTTCCAAAGCGAGATCGAGAAGCTTGTTGTGGCGCACATTGCTCGCGGTGAAAATACGCGCTGCCTTTGCGGCATCAATCTTCGTTTGCAATTTGCCGTTGCCTTGCACCACGACGAAGCTTTTCAGCGCAATCGGAAAAACTTCGCCGGTCGTGGCAACGCCAAACGTACCCGCTCCAAGCTTGATGACCTTGCGATTGAGCGAGTCCGCGGTGATGCGCTGCATGGCAGAGGTCACGCTGCGCCACGGTTTGTCTTTCGTGCCCGTGCCGAACGAGTTGTCGCCCGTTACAGTGACGTATACGGTATCGATTTTAATTTGCGCATGGATTGCTGAAGCAAGCAGAAAAACAAAACCGGCGATGAAGCCAAGCAAGCGGCGTGAAGGCATGAGCATTCTCATAATACCCGACATGGTTTGGAGAAAAGGAATGTTTGGATTATAAACGCGGCGGGAAGCGAGAAGGTGGCTGTCGCTCCGAGCACTTTCAGCAGAGGTTATGAAACTCACCTCAACCGCACGCAACGCTCCCGCGCGACAGCTCTTTTACAGGGAAATGATATACCAACGAAAGGGGGGAAGTGAAGAAAGGGAGGGTGAAAATGCCGTGACATGTGTCCGTTTGTCTATAGATCACTGCTTTTGGCGGAAAATCTCCTTGCATTTCAAAACGACGATGCCTAAGCTTGCGCACTTTTTTTGAACCACTATTCATGGAGTCGCGTCGTTGCAAGAAAGTGTTTTAGATCTCATCCTCCGCTCCGGCTTTTTTAGCAAAGCCATTCTGCTCTCGCTGTTGTTGTTGTCGATTGCCAGTTGGGCGCTCACACTAAACAAGTATTGGCAATTGCGCGCATGCAGCGAGGGTTATCTCCGCGCGTTAAATCTGCTGCGCCCCACCGCTGATCTCCAGCTCATGTACAGCAAGCTTGCCAAAGAAATTGGCGGCGCGGTCGGTCGTATCTATGAAGAAGGTTATTTGACGCTCAAGTCTCACCTCGAAGGCATGATGCCCGGTAAAACGCATCTTGCCGAAATCTCTCCTGAAGCCGCGTTTAATCTCTTTGAAAAAGACGTGAGTCTGCGTTTGCAAACGGCAACTGAAAGCGAACTCGCCACGCTCGCAAGCGGGTTGTCCGTGCTCGCAACCACGGTGACGATCAGCCCGTTCATTGGCTTGCTCGGCACGGTGTGGGGCGTGATGTATACGTTTATGAGCATCGGGCAATCGGGCAGCACGGAGTTGACCGTGGTCGCGCCGGGCATTGCCGAGGCGTTGATTGCAACCATTGCGGGTTTGGCCGTGGCGATTCCCGCGCTCGCGTGCAATAATTTTTTGAGCGCGCGTTTGGCGAAGTTGGAAGACAACCTCGCGCGCTTCAATACGGAACTGAACATTTACTTTACGCATAATTGGCAACGTGAAAAAACGAAGATCGGAAATCGTCTCGGAAATCAACGTGACGCCGCTCGTTGATGTAATGATGGTGTTGCTCATCATTTTTATCATCTCCGCGCCGCTCATGCGCTCGGGCACGAAAGTGACTTTGCCCAAAGCCGCAGTGCGCGACTCGCAGCCGCAACGCTCCGTGCTCGTGACGATTGATCGCAGCGGCGAAGCTTTTCTCAACGGCGAACGTGTCGCGTTGACCGTGATTGGCGAACGTGTTGCGGCATTGGTGCAACGCGCGCCGGAGCAACCCGTGCTCATCGAAGGCGACACGCAAGCAGAGTATGGCAAGATCGTGACGGTGATGGATCTCGTGCGCCAAGCGGGCGTGCAAAACGTGAGCTTGGTGTTGGAGCCGATGGCGAAGTAGCGCGTAGTTCCTTGTTCCCAAACTCTGTTTGGGAACACAATTGCAAACGAAACTCTGTTTCGCGTGGGTTGATGAAGAACGAAACGGAGTTTCTCAAACAAGTGCGTTCCCAAACAGAGTTTGGGAACGAGAGGATTGCTGTTGAGTAAACATGCCTAAACTTCAAACCAAAGCCTTCGCCCTCTCTGCCATCGGCCATGTGATCTTGTTGCTCGCGTTGCTCCAACTCGGCCATTCGCAAACGATCAAACATACGCCGCGCACGATCTCAGCGACGCTTTTGCAAAAGGGCACGATAGGCTTGCCCAAACAGAGCGGCGCGCCGAACGATGCGCCCGCGGCGGTTGCAGAGCCGGCGAAGAAAAATCTCGCGCCGCCGGTGAAGACGCCGCCGAAAGAAACTGCGACGAAGCAAAACGCGCCGACGCTTCCTGCAAAGAAGAATAAAACTGAAAAGCCGGTGCCGAAGACCGTAAGCAATCCGAACACAACACCGAGCAAAAATCCCTTTGCCAAGGGCGAAGGCGGCAACAGCCCCAAGCCGGCGCCGAACAAAACTTCCGGCAGCGGCGCGGGCGGAACTGCGCCGGTTGGAACAAAGACCGGAACCGGAGGCGGCGGTGGTGTGCGACTCGATGCGCCGAACTTTGCGTTTCCGCATTATCTCACGCTCTTGCAGTTCCGCATTGAAAGTCAGTGGCGTGCACCTTATGTCGGGCAAGGCGAGTATCTCGCGACGGTGCATTTTGTAGTTGATAAAAGCGGCCGTGTGGTCTCGACCGAGTTGGAAAAATCTTCCGGCGTGTTTGCGTTCGATCAAGCCGCATTGCGTGCGGTGCAAGGCGCGAATCCGTTGCCTGCATTGCCTGCCGGCTCCAATCTCGAAACGCTCGGCGTGCATTTCGATTTTGTGGCGAACTGGTGATTCGAAGCAATTTACGCGCGAGCTCTTCACTGTTTTGAAAATCTCATATAGCCGCGCCCTCTCTTTTTTGTCATTCTGAAAGAACCTTCCCTCGTGCTGGGAATAAATCTAGTAGACTGTTGCCATGATTTCGTAGTCCTGCCCCCTTGTGGGGCATTGATTCGACCCGCGAATTTATTGGCTCCGACAGCGCCCCACAAGGGGGCGGGACTACTCATAGGATGACGAAGTGAGAAGCGCGCAAGAAAATCAAACATGAAAAATCTTCTACCAACGTTCGTATTAGTTTTCGGCATTCCCGTTTTGGCCTTCAGCCAGAGCGAAGTGCATTTGCGCGCAGAGACGAACGTGATGACGCGCATTCCGGTTGAATTGAAAGAATGCACGCCGCGCGCGCAAGCGAGTGTGATGGACGCGAAGAAGGTGCTCGAAATTTTGGACAACGATCTGTGGATGTCGAGCGTGATCGCGTCGTTTCGCTCGGATGAGCAGTTGGGCGACAACAACTCGCCGTGGCTGGAATTGGCGAGCCGCGGGCCGACGGAGCCGTTTCGCCTTGCGGTGCATCCGCAAGTGGAAGTGACGGGCAGTAACCTCACGCTCGCGGCGAAGTTGATTGACAGCCGCTCCGGCGCGTTGCTCGCGGATAAAAGTTATCGCGGCTGCCGCGAGAATTTGCGCGTGCTGGTGCATGCGCTCGCGGACGACATCGTCAACGTGCTCACGGGGCAAGTCGGCATTTCGCAGAGCCGCATCGTGTTCTCTTCCGAGGCGGCAAAGGCGAAAGAGATTTTTGTGATGGATTACGACGGCACGAACATTCGCCAACTCACGAGCAACGGCAGTTTGAACCTCACACCGACGTGGTCGGCAGACGGCTTGACGATTGCGATGACTTCGTATCAAACGAGCGGGCCGGATTTGTTTTTGATTGATGCGGTTTCCGGCAAGGCGGTGTTTCATTTTAATAAAGCCGAATTGCAAACCGCGCCCGCATGGTCGCCCGACGGCAAGATGCTCGCATTTTCTTCTTCGCATGAGGGCAATTCGGAAGTTTACGTGATGACGGTGAGCACGAAGAAAATCCAGCGCCTCACGATTCATCCTGCTGTGGATTCATCGCCGAGTTGGTCGCCGACGGGCCGCGAGATCGTTTTCACTTCGGATCGTTTGGGTCGTCCGCAGCTTTATGTTATGGATGCTGAGGGCGGCAACTTGCGGCGGTTGACGTATTACGGTGAGTATAACGACTCGCCCGCATGGTCGCCGCGCGGCGATAAGATTGCATACGTTTCGCGTGTGGAAGGCCGTTTCAATATTTTGACGATTGAGGTCACGGGCGAAAATGTTTCGCAACTCACGACGAGCGGCAGCAATGAAGACCCGTGTTGGTCGCCGGATGGCAACCGCATCGTGTTTAGCTCGTTGCGCAGCGGCCAGCGCGATTTGTATTCGATGGAATGGAACGGTGAAAATTTGCGCCGGCTCACACATCGCGGCACCTGCGCGAGTCCTTCGTGGTCGAACAATGTGCGGCCGGATTTGACGCGAGAGTGTCGCTAGAAAAACTTCGAACCAGCGTTGGGAGGGCGAGAAGAAACCGTGCTGAGTTTGAAAAGCAGTGTTGGGCGATGGGATGCCTTCGCTTTGAAGCCACCTCGCTTGAAAAAATAAAAGTAAGGTAAACAAGCAACGATGACACCTTGGGGAAGCAGCGACGGAACAAAAAAATGCGAAATATTGTACGGCGAGGTTGCGCGGTTTGAACACTGAGCGAGGGCGGCATCAGCATGTTTGACAATAACCATTCTCACGAAGAGAGATTTCCCACGACGCGCTTGCGTGCGCTGTTGAAAGGTTTGTGTCCGCGTTGTCGCGCCGGGAAGATTTATCAACGCGGTTTGAAGATGTATGAACATTGTCCGGTGTGCGGTTTGAAATATGAGCGTGAGCAGGGATATTTCTTGGGTGCGATGGGCCTGAGTTATATTTTGGGATTGAGCGTTTTGACGCTGTTGCTCGTCATTCTCGCATACGGTATTTTTCCGGAGTGGCCGGCGTATAAAGCGCTGGCGCCGGCGTTGTTGATTTATTTGCCGCTGTTGCCGTTTATCACGCGTGCGGCACGAATCATTTGGATTCATTTTGATCGCACGGTTGATCCGCTGTGAAAATGTGCTTGTCTTCGAGTCCGTCATGAACAAAACTTATAAATAGGAGGTTTCATGTTTCGCTCTCATTTGAAGTCGCATTCGAAAATGATTTTCACGTTTGCGTTGATTGCGGTCGGCGCATTGCTTTCCGGTTGCCCGAAGAAAGTTACGCAAGTGCCGGAAGCAACGGAGCCGGAGCCGGTGATTGAACGCTCGGAGCCGGTGGCGCAGCCGCAGCGTCAACCTGAGCCGGAGATTCGGCGCGAGGAAACGCGCGCGCCGGAGCCGCTGAATTTGGGCAATATCTTTTTTGATTATGATAAGTTCGATTTGACGGCCTCCGCGCGGGATATTCTTGCGAGCCATGCGAGTGCGCTGCGCAATCGTTCGGGCGTGAATGTTCAAATCGAAGGGCATTGCGACGAGCGCGGGACGGTGGAATACAATCTTGCGCTCGGGGATAAACGCGCGAAAGCGGTGGCGAATTATCTCGTTTCGCTGGGCGTTGAGCGCTCGCGGTTGTCGACGATCAGTTATGGCAAAGAGCGTCCGGCAGATTCGCGGCAGAATGAATCGGCGTGGTCGAAGAATCGCCGCGCGGAGTTTCGCGTGTTGAATTGATCTCCTCCGCAAGGAGCAGTCGCAAAGCAAAAGCTTTTGGTAAGCGGATTTGATGAGCAGAGCGGATAAGGCAAGAGCTTCATCCGCTCTATTCTTTGAATCTGTTTACCCAAAAAGATTTCTTTATCAAGCGAAGAAAGCGCGATCGAGTTCAAATGCTCAACGTGCGCTTCTCATGTTGGCAACGACCTTCAGGAGTTTCTATGCGTTCGATCACCTCTGCTCTCGTGCTCGGCTTGTGTGTCTTGGTCGCCGGCTGCATCCCGCCGAAACAGGTGAAACAAATCGAAAGCGACAATTCGAGTTTGCGCGGTCAGGTTGATTCGTTGCGCGCGGAGATGAGTAAGCTGCGGAGCTTGGTGACGCGCGCGGAGCAACAGTCGCAGCAATCGAAAGAGCATGCGCTGAAAGTCACGGCAGATCTCAACGTGCGCATGGAGCAATTGCAGCAGCAAATGCAGATTGTCGATGATCGTTTGGATGACATGAACAATCGCGTTTCGAATATGCCGAACAAGCTGCGCATGGTTTCAGAACGGAGCACGCCGCCGCCCGCAGCAACGAATGAAGAGCCGCAGCCTGCCGCGCCGGCGAACAACGAGCCGGTGGTGGATAAAAATGCGCTCGCGGAAATGGGCAAACTGTACGATGCTTCGTATCAAGATTTGACGCAGGGCAAGTTCGATCTTGCGCGGCAAGGGTTTGCGGAATTTCTGCGGCGCTATCCCGAAAGCGCGCTGGCGGACAACGCGCAATATTGGATCGGCGAGAGTTATTATTCGCAGCGCGAATATGTGCGCGCGGTCGCGGAGTTTGCGGAAGTGGCGGAAAAGTATCCGGCGGGCGATAAAGTTCCGGCTTCGATGTTGAAGCGCGCATATGCGCTGATCTCTTTGTCGAAGCGCGTGGAGGCGAAAGCACTGTTGGAAAAATTGATCAAGCAATATCCGAATACCAATGAGGCGGAGTTGGCGAAGGCGAGATTGCGGGAGTGAGAGAATGGGAAGTGGAAAGCTCGGATAAGAGCAGCGCGCCAATAGGTTTGTGTTGTTGACCGACGCTATTGAGTTTCATCGGGTGCCGCTAAAATTTCACAGTTGTATTCGGCTTCGGCATAATCAGGCACAAGCTGAAGCGCTTGGTGGAATGCCGCAAGGGCCGCGGTCGTATCCGCACGGCATGCGGCCACCACGCCGAGGTCGTTCCATGCAGCGTGATCTTGTTCGTTTTCTCGCAGCAAAGTTCGTAAAAGGCTATCCGCACTTTGATATTTTCCTTCGAAATAGAAAAGCTGTGCCTGTGCTCTTTGAGCCTCCCGCTTGTTTGTGCTCCATGCTCTCGCCTTTTGCAAACTCTCCGTAATCGCGATTATTTTTTCAGGAGGGGAATTGCTATGATGCTCGGAAAACAATCCCGGTTGAAATCCGTGCGGCCTTAGTTCGCCGTGTGCAATGGGATAAGCATCTCGCATCTGCGCCAAGCCTTCGTTCAGATAGTTTGAGGCTTGCCATTCGCGGAGCGGCGTGAAGCCGAAATAGATCACAATAATAAGAATCGCGAAGGCCCACGCAATTTGAGGAGAGAACCGCGACGCACCCAACGCGCGCAGCTTGGTAATGAACGAAGCATTTCCCGCCTGATTTTTCTTTTCCACCAAACTTTCAATCGCACGCAATTGATCGGCAATGTTGAGCGAGGAGTGAGCCGCGACCTTTATGCGCTCTTCTTTGCTTATCGGCGGAGCGCTGGCGCGAATAATGTCCGCCAACTTTTGGCGACAAGATTCGCACACGGCCAGATGCTTCTCTATCTTCCTCTGTTGCCAAGCGGTCAATTCCCCATTCAAAAACATGGTGATCTCTTCGTGTGACACACAATTCTTGGGGGGCGTTGGGCGGGGCTTGGCGGATTTTTCACGAGACATAAACTCGGCAAGCAACGCCGCGCTCTTCGCACATTCCGGGCAAGTTTCTAAGTGTTCTCTGCCTTTTGCGCTTTCCTCCGCTGCGAGATAACCCTGTTGTAGCGCGATCAAATCATTGAATGTAAGATGTCGAGACATATTAGTATAAATCCATTGGGGTAGTAATTATGCGCTCGCCTTCCACACTCTTGCCTTGTAGTTATGAAGAAATGATGAGTCGGTGTGAGGGGCGGTGGAAAAAACATGAGCCGCGCGAGCTTTTGCGTTGTTGCATTAGACGCGCGTGCAATCAAAATACTCACGTTTTTTTTTTGAAGCAATGGACTTATTTCTTGAAAAGCGTGCGCAGCTTCTGGCGCGTGCGACTGATGAGTTGTTCAATGGCGTGGCGTGAATCCATGCGCAGGCAGGTGAGGCGGGAAATTTCGTCGGGGCTGAAACCGTCTAAGGCTGCGAGTTTGAAGATGAGCATGTTGCGATACTTGTTGCGTCCGCGCAGAACGCGCGCTAAGGCGTCGTCCAAACTTGTGTGGAGCAGAATGGTTTCTTCGTTGTTGCTGCTCTTGTCACGCAAGGCTCTGGTTTGCGTTGGGCGTTGCGATTCCTCGTTTTCAGATTCTAGCGGGTCCAAAGGTATGCCGGAAGGCGGCTCGCTGCCGATCATTTTATACGCTACGCCTGCTGCAATTGTGCGCAGATAGGCGCGCGCTTGACCTTCCTGCACACCGCGTAGCGCGCGAAGTGCACGGCGGTCATTTTCCAAGAGCCGTTGATAAAAGCGCTGCATTACGTCTTGGAAAAGATAGCAGAAGCGGCTCTGCCCGGGATAGCCGATGATGCGGCGCACCGTCACTTCAATATCTTGATTATAACGCGCAAAAAAGTCTTTCCACGCCGCTTGGTCAACCGGCAATTCAGCGCAACGCTCGAAGAGATCTTTCGGAGGCAAGTTCGAGAGCAGGGCGGCGAGCGGGTAAAGAGACAGCAGGCAGAGTGTAGAGAATTCTTGGCGGTGTGCCAGCAGCGGCACAACGAAGAGCAACGCTAGAAGCCAGGGCACGGTCGGGTGACGAAAGAGGCGGTGGTGCATTTTGTCTTCTCCATTCCGCAGTACGATCAACAAGCCATTTCGGATTCGGTTCGAGAGAATGCTCATTGTCGGGTTCGGAGGCTGCAAGTACCGGGAGAGAAGCTTGCAGGCTTACGTACTAGTTTGGGCGTTGCATCCGTGGGCGTGAAAGTACTCATCACGATACGGATAATGTGCCCCGCAGCGTGTCATACGAAAGCGCTGTTGCAAAAAAAAACGCAGACGGAACCCAAACAACTTCTGGGAACGACCGTCTGCGCTTCGTCTTACAGATCTTTGTTCTGTACGTCGAGAACGCCAGGCGATATCTAAAGCCGTGACGCGTATGCTCGAGAGTCCGTTCTTTTGTAGGACACTGGAAGGTGTGCGAACTGCAGCCTACAAATGGCCGTGACTACGAGCTATTAACAAATTTGAAAACCAAAACAATTGAAAAGCACTGCGCGCGGGTAAAACCATGCAAAAAATGCAAAAGCATAGTACGCATATGCTCCACGAATGTCAATGCTGCAAATTGCTCATCTGTTGAGCAAAAGCCGCAAACCGGCTCGGGGCTGCCATCTTTCAAAAATAGATTGTAAACTGCGTCGTGCCTTGCCGCAAACTTTCCAGTGAAAATTCGCAACGATGTTGCATTAAAATTTCGTGAACGAGAGTTAAGCCAAGCCCCTGGCCGTTGGCTTTGGTGCTGAAAAATGGCGTGAATAATTGTGTTTGCGCTTCGGGCGAAATGCCGATGCCCGAATCTTCGATGATGACAAACTTTCTTTCCTGCCGCTGCCCCATGCGAATCGTGATTGCGCCGTTTGCGCCGATCGCTTCCATCGCGTTTTTGCAAATATTGATGAACACTTGCTCCATCTGACCGCGATCCAAAGCCAGCGGCGGTAAAACCGTTTGTATGTCCCACTGCCATACGATGTTTTGGGCTTTGCTTTGGGCTTGAAACAGAAGTGCGATTTCTTCGAGCAGTGGTTTGAGGTCGCACGACTGCAAGTTTGGGCGCGGCAGCCGCACCACTTCGGCAAAGCTGCGCATGAAAGCATTCAAATGTCCGCTGCGGGTGATCGCCACTTGCACGGCGTGCTCAAAGTCTTCGCGGTCACCGGCGCGCAATTGCTCTTTATAATACAAAAACGAATGCAGCAACGAATTAACCGCTCCCACCGAGTTATTCACTTCATGCGACATCATGCGGATGAGTTTTTCATAGGCCGCTTTTTCCGAACGTCGCAATTCTTCCGTTAGCTCTTCCATAAAAATAAAACTGCGAGCAAAGCCCTTATCCATAAATAATGACTTTTGACATTTTACCCGGCGCGTGCCGTACAAGGGCAAAACTTGCGCTTCGTGTACTTGCAACCGGCGCAAGGCGGCGGCAAAAGGTGAATGAATTTCCGCGAAGGTTTTGCCGATTAAGCTCTGCGCTTCGGCTTGCAACATTTTTGCTGCCGCGGGATTCACCAGCGCAATGCGTTCATCGAAGTCAAAAGTTATGATTCCCGAAGGCGAAGCTGTTAAAACTTTTGCTAGAAAAAAATGCTGCTCTTGCAAACGGAGGCGCTCTTCGCGCAGTTCATCGAGCATGCGATTGTAAACCTCGATGAGACGATCCAACTCCGGCTGTTGAATGGGAAGAAATCTCGAAGTGAAATCGCGATGCTTCAATGTCTCCACGCCGGTGTTCACGAGTTCGACGGGCTTGAAGAGCGCATTAAAGAGTTTGTATGAAAGCAAAAAGGAGAGCGCGAAAAAAGCTTCAAGCCCCAAGAGCCACACGCGGTGCTCCCATAAAGAATATACCGCGAACGCGGCAAAGGCGAGATGCACGAAGAAGAGATAGAGAATGAATTTGGCGCGCAGGCTCACGGCGTGATTCCGAATTTTTCAAAGCGGCGATACAACGCGGCGCGACTTAGGCCCAATACCTCCGCGACTTTGGTGATGTTGCCTTCATATTGCCGCATGGCTTTTTCGATCATCGCCTTTTCCATGTCATCGAGCGTCATGCTGCCGACGGCGGGTAAAATTTCTCTGGCGCTCTCTTCTTGTTGCATTTGCCAGGAGAGCGTGAAATCGGCGACCGTCAACCGGTCTTGCGTGCTCATGAGCACCGCGCGCTCGATGACTTGTTTTAGTTGTCGAATGTTGCCCGGCCAAGGCGAGGTTTGCAGCCATTGTCGCGCTTGCGGATGGAGTTCAAGTTTAGGGCGGCGATAAACTTGGCCGAGGCCGCGCAAAAAATAGTCAGCGAGGATGGGAATGTCGCCACGGCGCTCGCGCAGCGGCGGCAAATGCACGGCAATCAAATTCAACCGATAGAGCAGGTCCTCGCGAAACAGGCCTTTCGCAATCAGTTCCGCGAGATTGCGATTGGTCGCTGAGATCACACGTACATCCACGCTGCGCGTCGCGCTGGAGCCGAGGACTTCGTAGGTGCGATCCTGTAATACGCGAAGCAACTTCACCTGGCAGCTCGGATCAAGGTCGCCGACTTCATCAAGGAAGATCGTGCCGCCGTTCGCCAATTCAAAACGACCCTTGCGGTCAAAGCGCGCATCGGTGAAGGCGCCTTTGACATGGCCGAACATCTCGCTCTCGAACAGCGTCGTGGGAATGCCGCCGAGATTAACTTTAACGAAGCTTTTGTCTTTGCGCAAACTATTGCGATGCAGCGCCTCCGCCACCATCTCTTTGCCGGTGCCGCTCTCGCCGGTGAGGAGCACGGAAGCTTCGGTTGCGCTCACGCGGGCGATGATTTCAAGCACGCGCAGAAATTGAGGGTCGCGACCCGCGAGCATGCTGAAATCATATCGCGCATCCCAATCCTCGCGCGTGAGCGGTTGCGAAGATTTGGCCGCGGCATTGGCTTCGGCCAATCCCAGGGCCGTGCGCACGACATGCAAAAGCTGCTCATTGCTCCACGGCTTGGTGATAAAATCCGAAGCGCCGGCTTGCATGCCTTTCACCGCGAGTGCAATCGAACCCCAAGCAGTCATGAGAATCACGGGAAGCTGCGGTTTGCTCGCCTTGATTTCGCGTAATACCGACAAACCTTCTTCGCCCGTGGTCTGGCGCGAAAAATTCATGTCTAACAACACGAGCGCAAACTCCTCTTGCTTGAGGCGTGCGAGAACTTCACGCGGCGTTGCGGCAGTTTGTGAAGCATGCCCCGCTTGTTTCAACAACAATGCGAGCGACGCGGTGACGGAAAAATCATCGTCAGCGAGCAGGATGGGGGATTGCGGTTGCGGCATGGAACTGACTCAATTTACGATTAGGCGCAGTATTTCGTTCGCGAAGAACAAGTTTTGTGTTCTTAATTCTCTCTCTGGCTGCTTTGAAGTGCAATCCTAGCTGATAAAGCAAAAGCATTCCACCGAACGACACCGAAGCCACCGAGATTCACCGAAAAGAGCTTTTCTTCGGCGACACTCGGTGACTTCGGTGAAATGCGGAGGAGAGCTTTTGGGGTGATTCCGGCTCGTCCGAGTTACATACAAAATTTGAACGGAAAGAATAAGCGCGCTTTCGCTTTGATTAGCGATTCAAGAAAATCGTAGAATCCGTTTACAAATTACTCTCAACGCTTGATGGTGACCGTCGCGGAAGGCAAGCCCGTCGCACGATTGTTCATCGTTTGCGGCGTGTGCGTGCTGGGCAAGTTGGGGCCGATAAGATCATCGTTGAGCAGCACAAGATATGACGGCGAGTTCGCATTGTCCGGCTCCGGCTCCAATGTGATGCGCGCTTCAAAGTTGCCGTTATCGAGTTGCAGCAACGCGGGAATGCTGCCCTGTGCGCGAATGAAATCCTGTCCGGGAAAGGCATGGCCGTCGCCTTCTGCACCACCGGTGACGCCGGCGCGATCGTTATCGGCCAAATTGGGAGAAGAAAACTTTCCCGTGGAGTATGCGACGCTATGAACTCGATCGACAACCCATCCTTCATAGCGCCAGCCGGAAGTATCGACCAGTGCTGGCAGTTTATCGAAACCGGAAGCAATCACGTTGCCGCGCGTGATCCACCAAATGCCGTGCTTAAAATCTGTTGAGTCGTTCGTGCTCGGGGTCGTCAAAACATATGCAGCGCTCGCCGCGCGAAAATCGTAGTTGAAAACGTCCTCGGCGCTCATGGTCATGAACGCGTTGGCCGTGGCATCGCTGCCGGTAAACTCTCCACCCAATAAGCGCGAACTAGGGTCGTCATTGTTGTCGCCCTCGAGTTCCATCGTAAGCAACGCATCGACCGCGAGGTTGATATTGACCTCATGGGCGGGCGCAAACGTCATGGGCTGGCCGCTGAGGTTGAGCAATTGTGTATTGTCCGCGGATAAGTTGAATTTGCCGAAGCTAACGAAATCTTCGTCGCCATGCGCGGGTTTGGTGAGCGCACGATTGGCGCCATGTTCGGGAAAACTAATCCACAATTCGTAATGCCCCTGCCCGGCAGGAAGGCGCTGCAAGTTCAGCGCAGCAAGCGATACTGTGAAATCTTCCGGACCAGTTGGCTCATCTTTACAAGCATAAAAAAATAGCAGAGCGGCGGCGAGCGATATGGCAGAACAACGCGTGCGCAACATGCGACTCCTTTGTCGAATTCAACGCTTTTACCATTTGAATATGAATCTAAAAAAAAACCTCTGACTTGCAAGCAACATATCGGCTTAATAGTTTTCCAGAACAGTACTATAAACAGATATTTTGTGTGAACAAAAATTGTCTTTTGCCTTCTCCAGCAAGCAATTTTTCTTCAGTTTCAACCCATTAACGGTATAAACACCTTGTAGCCCGGTAAAAAGTTGAGTATATTTTAGTGGAAATTTGGTCAACCGACAATTTGCTATGCTGGCACCAAACTTTCTTTTAGGCAACAACTGGTCTAAGGCATGGACCATCTCATTTGCCAGGAGGCATTGCAACATGTTCAAAAAGTTCTGCAGAATCATTTCCTTCCCGGTGAACAAGAGTGGAAGCGCCATTGCGTTGATGTTTGGGCTTTTCGCATTCGCGACCCAGGCTTCGTCACAAACAGTGCAAGAATGGCTTCTGCTCGGCTCATACAATGTTTCGAGCAATAAGACTTTCGAAACTGATTTCATCGGCAAAGAAGCATCTTTGCAACCGCATGGCGGCTTAACCACCGCGGGCCGCACGTGGCGACATTTTCAAGCGCCATTGCCACAACTCGATTTGCTCGATTTGACTTTGGATTTTTTTCCCGTAGAGAATGCCGTTGTGTATGCGCACGTCTACGTGAAAAGTCCCAAGGCCGATACGGTCAAACTTTATTTGGGCTATGATGATCGCCTCAGTGTGCGCGTGAATGGGCGCCTCGCTTGGCAAGCGCAGACGCATCGCAGCTTTCAAATGAACGGCGATACCGCAAGCGTGATTTTGCAAGAAGGTTGGAACAGCGTTCTTTTCAAAATTTATAACGGCGTCGGAGAATGGTCGCTTGCTGCGCGATTTGCGGGCCGGAATGAACTGCTGCTGCAAGCGGAAACGCCGGAGCGTTTGGTTATGGTTCCGCGCGCCGATCCTGAGTTGATTCGCCTCCGCGCGATTGAACCTGCGGAGGCCGCGGTCTTTACAAAAGACAATCGTCCCGCGCTGCAATTTAAGACCGTGCTCTACAATCCGCAGCAGCACGGACTCGCCTCCTGCGAAGCGCGCTTGGTTACACGCTCGGGCAAATTGATTGGCACCGGGCAAACGTTTGAATTGCGTGCCGGCGAAGTGCGTTCAGTTTATTTCCTCGTGCCGGCCGCGGATATTCTTGCAAGCTTTGAAGCTTCGGGCGCGTGGCAAATGCGCTTGCAATTTGACAAACATGAAGTGCGGCGCATTGTGCCGCTGCAATATGACGCGCGTTTGCTCGGGAAAATTTTAGGCACGTTTGAAGTCGAAGGTTTGGAGCAAGTAGCCGACAATGGCACGACCAGTTTTCGCCGTGAGGTGCTCGTGCCGTGGCAATGGGCCGGCATGCCGCTGTTGCTCTCCGCGGATTTTGGCGAGGCGCAAGGCGATCTATTCATTAACGGCGAGCAGAAGACCTTTAGCGCACGCGGTTATACCGGCGATCTCGCCTTGACCGACAGCGCGGTTTACAATGGCCGCTATGAATTATTGCTGCACGTCAACGCGCTGCCGGCTTATGCGCAACGCGATAGTGCGAGCAAGCACACGCCCAAGCTCGCGCCCAGACTTTTTATCACGGTAGAAAACGCGGCGCTCTTGCGCTATCTAAATTCCGCCACGCTGTTGCATCAATTTCGCGGCGAGGCGAGCACGGAGCAAAAAGGGCTCGATAGCACAATGTTCGCGGCGCTCAAAGGCCGCGACGTCAAACGTCTGAATCAACTCATCACCGCTGCGACTTCCAAACTGCCGGAGCTTCCGGAAGCTTCCGGCAAAGTGCCGGACGTGAGTCTCGTGGCAAATGCACCGTTGGCGCTGGAAACGCAAGCGACTTTCAACGAAGTTGCGGAGCAATATCGCGCCGCGTTTTTGCAGGCTTTGCGTCACATTGAAAAATACCCCGGCTTTTATTTTACCCAGAACCAAGCTGTAGCTTATTGGTGGCTGGAGCAACATGATCCGCGTTTGCTGGAAACGATAAAAGAACGTGTTGCGCAGAAACGCTGGGAAATTGTGGGCGGCAATTGGATTGAAAGCGAAGCGAACCTCGTTTCCGGCGAAAGCCTCGCGCGGCAGTTTCTGTATGGCAAACGTTATTTGAAAGACAAGTTTGGCGTGACGCCGAATCTCGCGTGGTTTCCGCAGGCGCTGGCATTTCCTGCAAATTTTCCGCAGGTGTTGAAACACAGCGGCATGAATGCCGCGGTGGTTTATCATCCCTGGCAGGCGTTGCACATGTGGCAGTGGCAAGGTGTTGATGGCAGTGAAGTGTTTGGCTATCGCCCGCCGGAAGAGCCTGCCACACCATTGACGCGCGATGTGGGTCGGCACGCGCTCGTGGCGAAACAAAATTTTCGCTGGCCCAAAGCGCTGCGGGTTTATGGGATTGATCACGACAACACGCGGGTGAGTGGTCGCGATATTCGCCTCGCGGAAGATCTGGCTTACGTCACGGCGAATCGCGAACAACGTTTTGCACGGCCCGCGGTGCGCATGACGGTGGCGCAAAACTTCTTCGATGAGATTCTCAGCAAGCCGCCGACGCTGCCGCAACATCGCGGCGGCATTGCTCCCACCACGAACGGTTTGTGGAGCACACATGCGCGTTATAAAATGGGAAATCGGCGCAGCGAAATGATTCTGCCTGTGGCCGAGTCCTTTGCGCTCTTCGCGCAGCCTTATGGCTTCAATTATCCGCACGCGCAGTTTACTTCGCAATGGCGCAATCTGCTCGTGAGCCAAGCGCAGAGTTTACTCGCGGGCACGGCGCATGTCGAGCTTTATCGCGAAGGCCAACGCTTGCAGCGCGAGGCCGCGGAAACTGCCAAAGCTGCGCTCGATCAAGCATTGACGCATCTCGATGCGGCCATCAACACGAAGAGTGCGCTTGAAAAAGAAACGCCCGTGGTGGTGTATAATCCCTCCGCGTGGGCGCGCACAGATTACGTTGAAGTCGAGCTTGCGGTGAAACACGAGCCGCCCGCGCCCAAGAAAGCGCCCAAGCCTGCGGCAAAGGGTAAAAAGGTTGAGCCGGAAGTTGAAGTGAAGCCGGTGCCGTATTTTCGCGATATGAACAATGCGCGTGTGCCCGCGCAAATTCTCTTGCGCGACTCGACCGCGGAAAGCATGCACTATCGCCTGCTCTTCTTGCCGGAAAATGTTCCGGCGTTTGGCTATAAAACTTATTGGCTGCAATGGGACAAGCCCGAGGAGCCGCAAGCACGCGTGCGCGTCGATACCGACGAGAACTTTGCAATGAGCAACCGCGACATGAGCATTCTGCTCAACACGAGTACCGGTGCGCTCGAACGCTTGGTGGATAATTATTTCAGCCGCGAATGGATGGCGAGCGGCAATGGCGGCGTGGAAGTGTGGAGCGAAAAATCCAGTGCACCGCTCTCCCCGATTTATGAAGGTGCGCCGGAACGGTTGCAAGCCGTCGGCAAAACCGAAGTGTTGGAAGCCGGGCCGTTGCGCGGCCGCGTGCGCACGCGCTTGCAATATCAAAACTCCGAGATCACGCAAGAGTATGTGATGTATGCCACGCTGCCGCGGCTCGAAGTGCATTACACGTTGAATTGGGTCGAACCGAGCAAACACGTGAAGCTCGTGTATCCGTTCAACATTCCGAATCATCGCGCGTACTCGGATTTACCTTTGGGCGTAGCTCCGCAGACCACGGATGGCGCGCCGACGTTGATGCACAAGTGGTTTGATCTTTCGAATGAGCAATTCGGCCTCACGCTGGCAAACACGGGCAGCTATAATTTCGAGGCGCAAGAAACCACGGTGCGCGTTACGATGTTGCGCTCCACCGAAGCGACAACCCGCGGCGCGGAAGACAACCTCTATCGCTTCAGCTATGCGCTCATGCCGCATCGCGGCGATTGGATGCAGGCCCAAGCGAGCCGCATGAGTCACGATTTCAATCAACCGCTGCTCGCGCGCGTTGTGAAGCAACACAGCGGCAGCTTGCCCGGCCAACAAAGCTTTGTCAGCGTCGAGCCTGCGGGGGTTGTGCTTTCAACTTTAAAAAAAGCGGAAGACGACGAGAGTTGGATCATTCGCGTGCAAGAAAACCACGGTGCGAACACTATCGCATTGGTCACGCTGCCTTTTGCAGCAGCCGCGGTGAGCGAGGTCAATTTCATTGAGTGGGAAGAAAAGCCCACGAACCTTGCGGGCACGCGCTTGGCAATTTCTCTGAAGCCGTGGGAAGTAAAAACGCTGAAAATAAAAAAGAGCGCGACGCAGTGAGGCCTTCTCTCTCATTGTTGTTTTGAAGACAATGACTGCGGGAAAGAAAAAATCGTGGGTTTCCACAGCCCCAAAAGGATCTCCAACAGATTGAAGCACCCAACTGATGAATCACGTTTAAGCAGTTGGGTGCTTCACTGCGTTGGAAAATTAGATTTTTTATGAAATGTCAATCGCGTCATTGAACCGCGCCTGACTGCAAAAATTCCGGATTCATCGTCGTCACAAAACTTCGCGAGGGAGCATGAGGAAAAATAGATTTCTAGTTGTTTCTTCTTCCGATAATCATTCCAGCCGATTCGCTGCCGGCGCGGTTCTCGCGGCACGCGCCCAGTTTTGCCCCTCTTCCTTTTCTTTCCGCACGGCCTCGCCTCCGTGAGGTATTTTCGCGCCTGCAGCTTTCACGCTTAATCCCATATCGTCATTTGCACGCTGCAATACCCAGTTGATCGGAAAAGACCATGATTTATACCACGCCATATACTCATCGTCCGCGCAAAGATTCCAAACAGGCCGCCGCCCCGGTGCGTTATAAATTGCACATCGTCTCGCATACACATTGGGAGCGCGAATGGCGCCAAAGCTTCCAACAATATCGCATGCGGCTCGTGCGCATGACCGACCGCCTGCTGGAACTGTTGGAGCGCGTGCCGGAATATCGCTCCTTTGCGTTTGACGGCCAAACCCTCGTCTTGGAAGATTATCTCCAAATTCGTCCCGAGCAACGCGAACGGTTGAAGAACATGATTCAAAGCGGGCGCATTGAAATTGGACCGTGGTATGTGCTGCCCGATGAATTTCTCGTGAGCGGTGAAGCGCTTGTGCGCAATCTGCTCATGGGCCATCAAACCGGCGCGCCGTATGGCAGCGTGATGAAAGTCGGTTATGTGCCCGACTCGTTCGGACACGTCGCGCAATTGCCGCAAATCTTGCGCGGCTTTCAAATCGATAATTTCATTTTCACGCGCGGCCTCGGCGATGAGGAAGCCACGCTCGGCACGGAGTTTTTGTGGAACGCGCCCGACGGCAGTCGCGTGCTCGCCATCAATCAACGCAAAGGCTATTGCAACGGCAACCATCTTGGCTATGAAACCAACAGCGAGCACAACGGCGAAACGCCGCGCTTCGATCTGCTCGTGGATTTTTTCAAACAAGAAATTGCCGAGCTTGGCCAACACGCCAAACAAGGCAGCGACGGCTTGTGCAATCTGCTCATCAACAACGGCTGTGATCATCAAGAGCCGCAAGCGGATTTGCCGCGTATGCTCACCTATGTAAACAACGTGCTGCCCGAAATTCAAGTGGAGCACACCAGCTTTGCGCGTTTCGTGCATGCGTTGCGCCGCGCCGGCCTTGCGCTCACGGAATGGTCGGGCGAAATTCACAGCAGCAAAAGCCATTTCATTCTCTCCGGCGTGCTTTCGAGCCGCGCTTATTTGAAACAACTCAATGAAGCCTGCGAAACGTTGCTCACGCATATAGCCGAACCATTGGGCATACTCATGTGGCACCGCGCCGGGCAGGATAGCTATCACGGCTTTCTCAATCATGCGTGGAAAACGTTGTTGCAAAATCATTCGTATGATTCGCTCGGCGGTTGCAGCATCGATCAAGTGCATCGCGACATGTTGCCGCGTTTTGCCGAAGTCAAACAAATCGCCAAGCTCGTCACGAGCACGGCCATGGACTATCTCGCGGCGCGGGTGCAGCACAATGGCGCGCCCGCAGTCGTGGTGGCGAATACGCTGGCTTTTTCGCGCTCGCAAGTGATGCGCTCCCTAGTGCTCGTGCCGCCTTCGTTCTCTTTGAAAAAGATTACGCTCGCCGATCCCATCGGAAAACCGATTCCCACGCATGTGATCAAAACGCGCGCGCTCGCTTCGCGACCGGGTTATAATTTACCCGAAGCTTTCTTGCGTACAGCTTCGCTCAATTCCGCGGGCATTCGGCCTTTGGATTATGCAAACAAGAGCGCGCAATTGCAAAGCGACTTTGCCGCGTATAATTTGACGCCGACGGCCAAAGAGCAACCGTGGAAGCTCGTTGAAGTGGAATATCTCGCACAGAACATTCCGGCCTTGGGCTATCGCGCGTTTACATTGCGCGAACTTGACTCCGTCGCGCTCGAAACGCCGCTCAAAGTCAAAGGCACCACGGTGGAGAATCAATTCTTCCGCGTGAAGTTTGCGGCGGACGGCACGTTCGTGCTTTATCACAAAGCCACCAAACGTCAGTATGGTCCGGTGAATGTGTTGGAAGACAGCGCGGATATTGGCGATGCGTATGACTATGCGCCGGCCAAAGGCGCAAGCATTTTGAGCCGCAATCGGCGCGGCAAAATGAAGCTCGTGCATCTTTCGCCGCTTGCGGTGGAAGTGGAAGTGAAAACCGTTCTGCCCTTGCCGGCGAAATTTGAACGCGAACGCAAGCGTCGCAGCAAGAAAAACATACCGTGTCAGATTCAATGGAAATTCACCGTCACGGCAAGCTCGCCCTATGTGCAAGTGGAGATGACGCTGCAAAATTTGGCGGAAGATCATCGTTTGCGCGTACATGCGCCGACGCCGATCGCCGCGACCACAACTATTTCCGGGCAACCTTTTCATCTCACCGAGCGGCCGCTTAAAAAATCTGCGGGCAAAGATTGGGTGCAACCGCCGGCGCCGACTTCGCCGATGCAGCGTTTGTGCGCCGTGGAAGATCGTCGCGGCGGATTGGCATTGCTCGCGCAAGGTGTGTTTGAATATGAAGCAGTGAAGGAGCGCAAAGGCGTCACGCTCGCGCTCACGTTGTTGCGCGCCACGGGCTGGCTTTCGCGCCCCGATCTTTCCACGCGACCGGCCAACGCGGGGCCGCAATATATCACACCCGATGCGCAATGCCTCGGCGAGCACAAATTTCAATACGCGTTTTTACCGTACAGCGGCAGCGCGCGCTCGAACAACATTGCGAGCCTGGTGCAAGCTTATCGCGTGCCGCTCTTGGAAGAACAATGCACGGGCAAGAACAGCAATCAACCCGCGGAGTATTCGCTTTTGCAATGCGAGCCTGAAGCGCTCGTGGTCACTGCGATCAAGAAGTGCGAGCAACGCAACACGACCATCGTGCGTTTGTACAATGCTTCAACGGAGCGCGTGAAAGGCAAAGTGACGTGGGGCGCACCGCTCACGCATGCGTGGCGGGTAAATCTCGCGGAGGAGCGTTTGGAAGAAGTGCCGATTCTCGCGAAATCGCGTTTGGAATTGGATGTGCCCGCGTGGCGCATCGTGACGTTGGAGTTGGAAGCTTCGCGCAAGATGGCGGGGTGAGACGCACGGAATTTTGCTTCCGTGGCGTCGCCGGCCTTAGATCGCCAAACACATAACCGAACGAGTCGGAGCGAATCTCTAACGCGGACGAGCCGCAACCCCAAAGCTCTTTGTAAGCGGATTTTACGAATATAGCGGACAAACCTCCGAGGCTTTATCCGCTATATTCGGAAAATCCGCTTACAGGAAGTCTTTGCTTTAAAAGTACAGATTTCATTTTTGAGTGCCTAAAAGCTTGTCCGCCGAAATTCACCGAAGTCACCGAGTGTCGCCGAAGAAAAGCTTTTTTCGGTGAAACTCGGTGACTTCGGTGTCACTCGGCGGAAAGGGCTTTTAGAAGTTTTATTAAAACAGCAAAGGCTTTGCGCGCACACCGGTAAATCAGGTGACGTGTCAAAGCCTTTGCTTTTGGGGATGCGTTTAAATTTTATGATGCGACTTGCAACGCGAATCTATTTCATCAACATGAGCTTGCGCTGCATTGTGATGTCGCCGGCTTTGATGACATACATGTACATTCCGCTTGCGACCTTTTCGCCGGCGCGGTTCGTGGCATCCCAACTCACATTGTGTCGGCCCGCAGGCATTTTCTCCGCGAGCAGTTGCTTCACCAATTGGCCCGCGCTGTTGAAGATGGTGAGCGTCACCTCGATTGCTTGCGGCAAAGCAAAGCCAATCGTCGTGGTGGGATTAAAAGGATTCGGATAATTCTGCGCGAGCGCAAACGTCTCCGGCAGCTCTCCTTGTGCTCCGGCCACGCCTGAAACGATTTCCGTGTTGAAGTTGAAAGTATCCACACTCGCGCTGTTAAACTCACCGTCGCTCGCGCGCACGAACCATTGATACACCCTTCCGCCGCGCAGATAATCTTTGCCCTGCAAACGCAGTTCGGTCCCTTTGATATTCGCAATCGTCGTATCGCCCGCGCTATGCAAGAGTCGCACGCTATACGAAAGCGAATCATTGTCCGCGTCTTGCGCGGCTTGCCATTTGAAATGCACCGGCGCGACGGGATTGAGCGCCTGTCCGTTTTGCGGCTGCAACAGATGAAACGCGCTCGGCGCGCGGTTGGTATTTTCCACATGCACAAAAACCGTGGCCGTGCTGTAGCCGCCGCGCCCGTCGCTCGCGGTATAATCGAAGGTATCCCAGCCGGAAAAATTTTCTTTCGGCGTATACAAAATGCTGCGACCGTCGAGCAACGCGGCTTGGCCCGTGGTGTTCGTAAGATCGAGCGCAGAGATTTGCAGCACGTCGTCATTGTCATCGGTATCGTTGCGCAGCACCTCGAGCGTGAGCGCAGTGTTGCGGCGCGTGATCGCGGAATCATTTTGCGCGACCGGGGCGCGATTGACCGAGGGCACGACAATCACCTCCACACTCGTGTTTTTGTACTGCGCTTGAAATTCCAAACTGCGCGGCAACGTGCTCACGATATTTTGAAACCGCCCCGTGGCCGAGTTGAAAGTCAGCACGCGAAAACTATCGCCCACGCTTGCTTTGAAGCCTTCCGCCAACTCAAGTTCCAATGCGCCATCCAAAATCGCGTTGCTGGTCACGTCGAGTCGCGAGTGTTGCGCCGCGAGCGTTTGACCCGCGAGCATGATGGTCAATTTGCCCGCACGACTTTGCACATACGAGCCGGTAATGCGCATCACGCCGGAAGGAGAGCCGGGGCGCATGTTGCCGTCATTGGTGAATGATTTCGCCGGCGTATGAACGGTGCCATTACCTACCAACGTGCCGCCTTGATGATTGATGCCCTCGGCATTGCTCAAAAAGAGCGAACGCGTGTCAATCACTTCGACTTTGCCGTAGTTGTTGATTTGGCCGGTGACATAAACATCCGTGAGCAAACGCACATTCGCTTCGCGGTTGATCGTCACTTCGCGCAAATACGAGCGCGAACCGAGGCCGGGGCGTTCGAACGAAACCATTTGCGCGGCTTTCCCATCGAACACGAACGCCGTGCCTTCCGGCTGCAACGCTGCGGCGCTGAGTGATTGCAGCAGATTGCCGCGCAACACAATGCTGCCCGCTTGCAACACATTCAAGCCTTCAAACGTTGCGTCGCCATTGATCACCAAGCGATCCGTCGTTTGATTCATAATCAAATGCTTTTCCGCGCTGAATGCGCTCGCTTTAAAATTGCCGCCGATCTCCAACGTATGCCCATTGAGCGTGAGCGATTGCTTGGGCAATATCGTGAGGTTCGCCGAGGGCGTGGTCAATTGCAAATCTTCGTTCATGACCAATGCGCCAGCGACATTTGTGTTGCGCACCGCGTAGTTCGCGTTTTCAATTTGGGGCAGAGCGTTCGTAAAGTTTGTGCCGAAATTTTCGCCCTGCTCCAACTTCGTTCCCGCTTCCAAGCGCAACTGGCCGGCGATAAAAATATCGGAAGTGAAAACCACGCCCGCGGGATTGCGCAACGTCGCGTCTTTTAGATAGGAGCGCAGGCCCGTGCCCGGCTTCTCAAAATTTACCGACTGCGGCGTCGTGCCGTTGAAGAAGAAGTGCGTGCCCGTGGGTTGCAATGACTTGCCACTGATCTTTTGCGAGAGATTACCTTTGAGCACGATCGCGCCCGCGGCAAGCTGGCTTTGGCCTTGAAACTCCGCGTTGCCATTGATCGCCAATGTGTCCGTGGTTTGCGTCATGAAAAGGTGTTGATAGTCTTCAAACACTTTCACGGTAAAATTTCCGCCGACGCGGAGCGTATGTCCATTGAGCGTGAGCGCTTGGCGCGGCAAAATGGTGAGATGATTTTCTGCACGCGGCAAAGTCAAATTCGCCTCGACCACAACCGGGCCGGCAACGTAGCTGTTCGCAATCGCATATTCGCCGCTCACAATCTTCGGCAAAGCCGTGGTGAAGTATGTGCCCAACGCTGCGCTTTGCGCCATGCTTCCTGCTTCGAGGCTCATCTTTCCTGTGATATAAACCTCGCTCGCGAAATTCACTCCTGCCGCATTTTTGATGCGCACCTCGTGCAAGTAGGAGCGATTCACCACGCCGGGCCGCTCAAAACTCACGATTTGCGGAGCATTGCCTTCGAACACGAACACTGTGCCCGCGGGTTGCAATGCGGCGCTGCTCACTCTTTGCGCCAAATTGCCGCGCAACGAAATTATGCCCGCAGTTAAAGTGCTAGAGCCTTCGAACACAGCATCGCCTGCAATCTCTAATACGTCGTTTGCCTCAGCCAAAATCAAATGCTTTTGATCGCCATAAGCTTTCACCGTGAAGTTGCCGCCGACATGGAGGCGATGACCATTGAGCGTGAGTGCGTTGCGCGCGAGAATCGTCAAATCATTCTCGGCGTGCGGCAAAGCGCAGTCTTGTTGCATCACAATTTTTCCGGCAACGAAAGAGTTCTGCACGCGATACTCGCCGTTTTCCGTGCGCGGCAGTTGTTGATAGAAATATGTGCCGACGGAATCGCGTTGCGCCAAGCGTCCGCCATTTTCCAGTTGCAGCGCGCCGGTGATATGCACATCGCTCAAAAACGTGACGCCCGCGGGATTGCTCACAATCAAATTGGTGAAGAAGGATTGCCCACTGATGCCCGGCCGCTGAAAGCGCACTGTTTGTGGCGCTGTGCCCGCGAGCACAAAAACTGTGTTCGTCGGCTGCAAGGCGATATTTACTGCATCTTGTGCGAGATTGCCGCGCACGACGATGCGACCGGCTTCGAGCTTCGTGCGCGCCGCAAAAGTTGCGTTGCCGTTGACGATGACTTCATCGCTCGGATTGGTCATCACGAGATGATCAATTGCAATGCCGCTCGTGCCGATTTTCAAATCGCCCGTGACTTGCAAGCGCTGGCCGTTGATTGTTAGACTCGCGCCGAGTTCGATATTGAGGTTTTGCATCACGACCTCGTTGCGCAAAATCGGTTGGTTGCCATTTGCCGCTTTTTTGATGACGACATTCGCAGAACTTTGCGGTTCGCCCGCGGGTTGCCAATTCGCTGCTTCAGCCCAATTGTTTGATGCGGCGCCAGTCCAAGTCTTCGTCTCCTGCGCCATGACGACTGTCGTTAAAATCAGCAGCACACCGCACAACAGACTTTTTTGTAAGCGACTCATTTTCATCTCACTTGCTCCAGTTTAAGTTGAAACCTCACGAGGTTCTGTATTCATGTACCGGTTGTTTGCTGCACCGGACAAATCACACATACTTTACGCAACTAGCTTGCCAATAATGATCTGTTCGGCCCTCGTTTGGTGTGCAGCGGAGCTGTGACATGCGTTCGATACCTAGCAAGTCGTTGATTCTACATGTTAAGCTGGAGCAACGAGTCGCGCCGGGCGGGAGTGGCCAGCGAATGATTCGTTGCTGCTTTGTAAAAAGATGAGACAACTCTCTGAAACAACGAGACAATCGCCGCGTGAATTGGCGCAAACCAAAGAAAGCCTGTGGGGGAATGCCTCCTTTTTTCCGCTTGCATGAGTTTAGGCTTTGTGTTAAGATATTCGCGCTCGAACAATGCAGCGCCTCGTCAAATTTTCCTCCCGTTATTCTTCGCACGACATTTTCGATTTGTTCTCTTCACAATGCGTGTGTTCCAAGCAGAGCAGTAAAACTTGTGGCACGGCAATCATTCTAATTTCGAGGAGAAAGAACTCTCATGCGCATGACCTGGATTGATTTTGCCGTCATCGTGCTCTATCTCGTGAGCATCAGCGTGATCGGCATGCTTCTGAAGAAACGCGCGTCGCAAAGCCTCAACTCGTACATGCTCGGCAGCAACGAACTGCCGTGGTATTACTTGGGATTGTCGAACGCTTCCGGCATGTTTGACATTTCCGGCACGATGTGGCTCGTGACCATCATGTTCGTTTATGGTTTGAAGAGTATTTGGCTCCCGTGGCTGTGGCCGGTGTTCAATCAAATTTTTCTCATGGTGTTTCTTTCCGCCTGGCTGCGACGTTCGAACGTGACTACCGGCGCGCAATGGATCAACACGCGCTTCGGCAATGGCCGCGATGCGCGACTCTCGCACGGCATCGTCGTCATCTTCGCGTTGATTAGCTGCTTGGGATTTTTAGCGTATGGCTTTGTCGGTCTCGGCAAGTTCATTGAAATTTTTGTGCCGTGGGAAATCGTTTCGACCTACGTGCCGTTCACGGTCACGCCCGAATATGTGCCTCACCTTTACGGCTTCGCGTTCACGCTGTTTGCCGTGCTCTATTCTGTGCTCGGCGGCATGACGAGCATTGTGCTCGCGGACGTGGTGCAATATGTCATCATGACGATTGCGAGCGTGGTCATCGCCGCGATTGCGATGCAAGCTGTGGCGAACAATCCGCTGAATGTGCCGCCGGGTTGGCTCAATCCGTTCTTTGGTTGGACGCTTGATCTCGATTGGTCGGGCCTCATCAAAGAGGTCAACGACAAAATCGCGAGCGATCAATTCAATCTCATCACGATTATGATGATGCTCATGCTCTTCAAAGGCGTGCTTGCCAGCGCGGCCGGACCGGCGCCGAATTATGACATGCAAAAAATTCTCGCCACGCGCTCGCCGCGCGAAGCGAGTTTGATGAGCGCATTTGTTTCCATCGTGCTCATGCCCGTGCGCTATTTGATGGTTGCCGGTTTTGCCGTGCTCGGCGTGATTTATTATGACCGTTTGGATTTGTTGGTGGGAGGCAGACTCGACTTTGAACAAATTCTGCCTTCGGCAATCAATGAATTTGCTCCCGTGGGATTGATGGGCTTGTTGCTCGCGGGCCTCATTGCTGCATTCATGGGCACCTTTGCCGGAACACTGAACGCGGCGCAGGCTTATCTCGTCAATGATCTTTATTTAAAATACTTCAAACCGAACGCGAGCAATCGACAAGTTGCGGTGATGAACTATGCCAGCGGCATCTTGATGGTGATGGTGAGCATTGTGCTCGGTTTCTTCGCGCAAGACGTCAATAGCTTGCTGCAATGGATCGTCTCCGCGCTTTACGGCAGCTATGTCGCTTCCAACGTGCTCAAATGGTATTGGTGGCGTTTCAATGGCTATGGCTATTTCTGGGGCATGCTCGCCGGCTTGATTCCCGCATTGATCTTTCCGCTCATTTTTAAGGAGACGCTGGAGTTGCATTATTTCCCGCTCCTGCTCGGACTTTCCGCGCTCGGTTGCTACTTGGGTTCATATCTCACCAAGCCCACGGATGAAGCAACGCTGATTTCTTTTTATCGCACGGTGCGGCCTTGGGGCTTTTGGCAACCGATACTCGCGAAAGTCAAGGCGCTTGATCCCAAATTTGTCGCGAATGCAGATTTCAAACGCGATGCGATGAATGTCTTGGTCGGCACGATTTGGCAAACCGCGCTCGTCGCGCTGCCGATTTACATTGTGCTCTTACAAACCGGCGGCATCATCGTGTGCGTCGCCGTCATTGCGGCGAGTTCATTTTTTATGAAGAAGAATTGGTATGATCGTTTGGATGCAGTGGCGTAAGAATGGCAACTCGCCGCAGCCAAATTGAAGTACGAGCAGACGGCGCTCAAGCGCCAAATCGCAGACATGGATCGGCAACTTGTGTGTGAGTTGTGTGGGGTAAGCGAAGAGGAGATTCGGATTGTAGAGGAGAGGAGATAGTTGCAATGCGAAGTTTTAGGATGAAATTCCAAAAGCATGAACTATGTCAAGCATGCTTGCAGTTCCTCGCAACGCGTTTGCCACTCCAGGGACGCTTGTTCAAAAGCTTCCCATGCGATCAAGTCATCCCATTCAGCAAAAGATTCTTGATCGGTTTCTTCCACGCGCTTCTTGAAAACGATAAACTCGCAGCCGTGTTTTGCTACAAACGCTCGTGTGCGGCTAGCAAAATTTTCGTATTTCGTCGTCGCATGCGAGAGCAACAAGGAGAGCAATTCGTTTTCTTCGAGCCAATCCGGCGCGTTGATTGTTCGTTTGGCAAGCATGTCTTGCTCCGGGTTAAAGATGATAAGCCATGGCGGCTTGCATGTCTTCGCGTTTTAAAGTTAGAAAAGTATCCACGTTTTGCAAGGCGATTTTCAGATGATCGCACGCTCGCGCGTCACTGGCAACTCGTCGCAGCCAAATCGCAGCCACGATCGGCAGATTGATCAACTTGTGTATAAGCTTTATGCTTCGAACCTACTTTAAAGAAACGAAGGAAACCTTGCATGACCTCGGCAGAATTTCAGCAGCGCAAGCAACAACTTTGGCATGAGCATGAAGCTTTGTTGCAACGTGTCAACGTGCCGTTGCCGCAATACAACGGCCTTTATCAACGTTATCGCTATCCCATTCTCACCGCGGAGCACACGCCGCTCACGTGGCGCTATGATTTCAACCCCGCGACGAATCCGCTGTTGCTGCAACGCTTCGGCATCAATGCGACATTCAACTCCGGCGCACTGAAATGGCGCGGCAAATATGTTTTGATCGTGCGCACGGAAGGTTGGGATCGCAAATCATTCTTCGCCGTTGCCGAAAGCCCAAACGGTATTGAAAACTTTCGCTTCTGGGATTATCCACTCGTGCTGCCTGAAACACACGAGCCGGACACGAATGTGTATGACATGCGCGTCGTGGCGCATGAAGACGGCTGGCTCTACGGCCTGTTCTGCACAGAGCGCAAAGATCCCAACGTGCCAAAGCTCGACACTTCCGCGGCGGTTGCACAATGCGGCATCGCGCGCACGAAAGATTTGATCACGTGGGAGCGTTTGCCGGATTTGGTGACGAACTCGGGGCAGCAACGCAACGTGGTATTGCATCCGGAATTTGTGAACGGGAAGTATGCGCTTTACACGCGCCCACAAGACGGCTTCATTGATACCGGCTCCGGCGGCGGCATTGGTTTGGGCTTTACGGCGAGCATGGAACGCGCAGTGATCTCGGAAGAAACCATCATCGATCCGAAAGTCTATCACACCATCAAAGAAGTGAAGAACGGCCAAGGCCCGGCGCCGCTGAAAACGCAACACGGCTGGTTGCATTTGGCGCATGGCGTGCGCAACACCGCGGCGGGCTTGCGTTATGTGCTCTATCTGTTCATGACCGATCGCAACGATCTCGCAAAAGTCATTCATGCGCCCGCGGGCTATTTTCTCGCGCCGGAAGGAGAAGAGCGCATCGGCGATGTTTCCAATGTCGTGTTCTCCAATGGCTGGATCGCAGATGAGGACGGCACGGTTTACATTTACTACGGCGCTTCGGATACGCGCATGTACGTCGCCACTTCCACGCTCGCGCGCTTGGTGGATTATTGCATGCACACCAAACCCGATGGCCTGCGCTCCGCGACTTCCGTGCAAGTGTTGATTGACTTAATTGATCGCAACAATGCTTTCATGAAACAGTCATAAAAGAAGCCACTCCGATTTACCCCGTCGCAGCGGAGCAAATCAAAGCTTCTGCGAAGCAGCAGAAAGCTATTCGGCGAGCCTTGGCGACTTCGGTGTCACTCAGCGGCAAAGCTTTTCCACCGAAATACGCCGAAGTCACCGAGTCTCGCCGAGAAAAACTTTCAGAGTTTGATTCTCTAATTCGTGTAAAAATGTGAGATCCTATGCGCACGATTATCGAACCGTTTCGGATAAAAATGACCGAGCCGATCAAACCGACAACGCGCGAAGCGAGGTGCTCGGCTTTGCATCAAGCGCGGTACAACGTTTTTTTGTTGGACGCTGAAGATTGCCCAATCGATCTGCTCACCGATAGCGGCACTGGCGCAATGTCAACCGAGCAATGGGCCGCCCTCATGCTCGGCGATGAAAGCTATGCCGGCAGCAAATCGTGGAAAAAATTTGAAGCCACGATTCAGCAAATCACCGGCATGCAGCACGTGTTTCCCACGCATCAAGGCCGCGCCGCAGAAGGCATTCTCGCTTTGACGCGCTTGCAGCGCGGCGAGTTTGTTCCCAACAACAGCCACTTCGATACGACCCGCGCCAATGTCGAGTTTGTCGGCGCGCACGCCAACGATCTCTTGTGCGCCGAAGGTTACGACCCCGGCCTCGAAGCGCCATTCAAAGGCAATATGGATATCGAAAAACTCGAGCACTTCATTGCTGAACACGGCGCGCGCCAAATTCCTTTTTGCATGATCACCGTCACCAACAACACCGGCGGCGGGCAGCCCGTGTCCATGGCCAACATTCGCGCCGTGAAAAAAACGCTGGCGCGCCACGGCATTCCGCTCGTGATCGATGCCTGCCGCTTTGCCGAGAATGCTTATTTCATTCACGAGCGCGAAGACGGCTATCGCGGCAAAACTTTGTTGGAGATTGCGCAAGAGATGTTCTCTTACGCCGACGCCGCAACGATGAGCGCAAAGAAAGACGGTCTCGCCAACATCGGCGGCTTCTTCGTTTGCAACGATAAGCAATGGGCCGAAGATTTTCGCAATGCGTTGATTCTGCGCGAAGGCTTCCCCACGTATGGCGGCTTGGCCGGACGTGATTTGGAAGTGATTGCGGTGGGATTAAAAGAAGCGTTGGATTATGACTATCAGGTGTATCGCCATGCGACCGTCGAGTATATGGGCAAGAAGTTGCTCAAGCTCGGCATTCCGCACGTGCGTCCCGTGGGCGGGCACGCCGTCTTTCTCGATGCGAAAGCCATGCTGCCGCACATTCCGCCGTTGCACTATCCCGGCATCGGCTTGGTGAATGAACTTTATCTCGAAGGCGGCATTCGTAGCGTCGAGCTGGGCAGCGTCATGTTTGGCCGTGTCGATGCCGCGGGCCGCGAACAACCCGCGCCGCTCGAACTCGTGCGCCTCGCGTTTCCGCGGCGCGTCTATACGCAAAGTCATTTCGATTATGTTCTCGAAGTCTTAGAAGACGTGTGGCACAAGCGCGCGCGCCTCTCCGGCTATCGCATCACGTATCAGCCGACATTTCTTCGCCACTTCTCGTGCCACTTCGAAAAGCTTTGAGACGTTGCGGGGCTTATATTTTCACGCGCCTCGTTTCGGCCCATTGTTGCCCCAACTGCTCCAATGCCCGCGCGCCCAAAAGCTGTCCGGCCATCACAAACAAAATTTGCTCCTCCTTCGCAAAATGTCCGCGCGCCGTGTCGATCGCATGCTGCAACAGTTTTTGCGCGGCTTCAATCTCGCGCACTTCCAGCAAGCGTTTGAGCGCGCCCTCGATTTCCTCATGCTCTTGCCGCATCACCGCGAGCGGCCCGCTGTCCGCCGGCAAATGCGCCTCGAGCGCATGAAACAACAAATCGTTTTCAATATGCGCATGCGGCGCCAGCGCCGAAGCGAGCAGCGCGCCTTGACTTTGCACCAACACCAAATTCTCCATGCGCGGCACAACCCTTTCCATGTGATCGAACTGCGCGTAAAACACACCATGCTCGCCCAGCAAAGCTTCGGTGATTTTCATGATCAGGCTCCTGTCATAATGTGAGCAATTTTTTATGGCTTGTCGCTGCGCGTTGTTGCTTTTCTTCTCCGCTTGTTTACCGAGGTGGCTTTTGCAAGCGAGCGGACTTAAAGCGCTTCGCAGACTGGGAAAAGCAAAAGCACATATCTAAAAAAGTATGCGTGTTCTCTCCCGCGTTCGCGCGGCCTGTGACTTCCGCGCACTTCGGTGGAAAAGCTTTGCCGCCGAGAGATACCTACTACCTGAACTTTACACTCGTGATGCCGCCAACCTCCGCCTGATGCTGTAAGCATCAGGCTAAAAGGTGGAAGCGATCTAAAGATCGCTGATCACTTGTAGGGTAGTAGCCAACTTTAGTTGGCTTGCATCTCCTAGCCTGATGCTTCAGCATCAGGGGAAAGCCAGTGCGAGCACCGTGCAAAATTCAGATACTACCAAAGTTTTTCTCCGCGCCGCACGGTGGCTTGGGCGGATTTCGGCAAGTGAACTTTTCCTGTTTGGCTCCCGCTCGTCTGAGTTAGGAAAGCAGTCATTAGACGCGCACTGGCTTCTGCTTTTCTCTCGAATAGATCGCGCGCATTTGTTGCAAGACCAGCAAGCAGCCTTGACATTCATCTTTCAGCTCTTCCAGCGCAATCGGCTCAACGCGCACCTCATGCCCAAGCTCCTCATACATATCGCGAGCATCCTTCGCCCGCTCCGCATCGGTGATAAAGCGGCGCAGCCAGCCGTCGGCGAGCAGCTTCGCATCCGGCGGCGCAACGCAGCCGAAATCTGTGCGTGTGGTACAATTGTTCGTCATCGAATCACAGTCTCAATCTATCCATGTCTGCGCACGACAAACGCGCGATTTGAGTTGTCAGGCACATGCTCTTCGAGAGGCAATCTCGCGCGACGGCCTTCATGCTTCTTGCAAAACCGCTGCACCGGCTGCCAGCTTGCGCAAACGCAACTGCCCGAGCCAGGCGCAACCCAACGCCGCAGTGAATTGCGGCAGATCACCTTCGGGCACGTTTACTTGCCCCGCAATTTTACTGCGTATGACATTGGCCATCGTTTCCCACCGCAGAATGCCGCCCACCAAAGTATACTCCGGCTCAGCTTTCACCCGCCGCATCAATTGCACCGAACGATCGGTGAGCGAAAGAATCGCGCCGTGCATAATGTCCTCCGGCGGCACGCCTTCGGAAAGGTGACTAATCACCTCCGACTCGGCAAACACCGCGCACACGCCGGAGATCGGAACTTTCTCTTTTGATAGTGCGAGCAAAGGGCCGATGTCTTCGGTTTTATATCCCATATAACGCGCGGTCTTCTCGAGAAACGCGCCCGTGCCCGAAGCGCATTTGTCGTTGAGGCGAAACGTCATCACTTTCGCCGCAGCATCGAGGCGACTCGTCTTCATTGTTTGGCCGCCGATATCGAGCACCGTGCGCGTGTTCGGAAAGAGCAAAGTCGCACCGCGCGCCGTGGCTGTGAGATCGGTCACTTGCAAATCGCGAAACGCAACTTGGTGCCGGCCATAGCCGGTCGTGATTACATATGCAATTTCTTCCATGTGCAAACGTGCTTTCGCCGCAACCGCTTCGCGCACCTTCTGCGCAACTTCTTGCAGGCGTGAGCCGGTGGGTTCGACATGTCGCGCAACGATTTGCCGCGTGTCATTCATAAGCACCGCTTTGGTGTAGGTCGAACCGACATCGAGGCCGAGAGTGTAAGGCATGGTTGTATCTCCTAAAAACCTGCTTGCTATTTTGGGAAGTGAATTCGTAGTTTTTAATAAAGAAAATGGAGTCGTCGATGCCAGCAGAAAAAGCAATTGCCGCCGCAACTCCGCGCTATTACCTCGAAAGTCTGCGCGAACTCAATCCTGCCCTTGTATGGGCGAACTTCTTCATTCCACCTGCGCTTGCGCTCTTGGATTCATACCAGCGCAAACCATTTCCGTGTTTAATTGCATGTGAAAACATCGCTACAGCTTTACTCCAAGATGAAGCAAATGAAATTATGGTTGAGTATGATTGGCTCGCAGCCACTTTTCCAGACTGTTCACGTATCTTTCACACCTTGCAACGCGAAACCGTGGTTGAATATGCTGCAGTGGCCGCCGCCTTTTTGGTCGTCACCAATTTGGCCGAGAAAAGTATCACAGAAGTGACGCTACGCGGAGATAGAGCAGATTATTTTTTGAACGACAGAAAATTGCTGCTTGAAATCAGCGGCACTGAAAATACTGCTCTACTGACATCGCGTCACCGTGAAAAAGTCCGTCAGTTACAGGCCAATCCGTTTGGTAAGGACGGTTATGTTTTTGTTTGCTGCTTTTCAAATCAAAGAGCCCATTTTTCGTTTCATCGTTTATCGCACGCATAAAGAATCTGGTGGTTGTTATGGAAAACCCAAACGCTCTGAATCTTCAAATACAAAGGAAGTCGCTACTAATCGTTCAAGCGCAGTTTCAACAAGCACTCGCGCAGCATGACGAAGCGACGCGCCTTTATCTTGAAGCCGCATTGCTGGAAGAGAAAATTGCTGCACATTTTAAGCAAGAGCACAACCTTGATGACGCGGCCATCAGCCTCTTCAGCGCCGCCTCGTGCTATAAAAAGGCGGGCGCGCTTGCTAAAGCCGTAGCTTTGGCGGAGGACGCCGAGGCACAATCCGGCTCGGCGGAATTTGCCGCAGAAATCCGAAGATTCATCGAAGCAAACAAAACACTCTCCGCCCCGCGACGCACCATGCGCGGCATCGTTCGCAATGGCACCATTCATCCATTTGAATCCGGTGTCCTTGCGGAGGGCGAACTTGTCACGATTAATGCGGCTTGAACAATCTGCCGCTCCGTCTTTTTCGGCGTCATCTTTTCACCCGCTGTGCTTCCATGATGTGATCCATCGCAAATAACGCCGCCCCCAACGCGCCCATGTAATGCGAATCTTCACTCACGTTTAATTTCTTCCCCAAGCCTTCCTCCAATGCGTGAATCATGCCGAGGTTTTTCGCCACGCCGCCGGTAAAAGTAATTTCATCTTCCACGCCGACGCGCCGCAACAAGCCGATCGACCGCGCCGCGATCGATTGATGCACGCCCCACAAAATATCTTCCACTTTCTTGCCTTTACCGAGCCACGAGAGCACTTCCGATTCCGCGAACACCGTGCAGGTCGTGCTAATGCGCACCGGTTTCTCCGCACGCAATGCGGTCGCGCCCAACTCAGCAAGAGGAATATCGAGCGCCACCGCAGCGGCACCGAGAAAACGTCCCGTGCCCGCGGCACATTTATCATTCATACAAAAATCGACAATCTCTCCTTGCGGGTTCACGCGAATGGCTTTGCTGTCTTGTCCGCCCATGTCAATCACCGTGCGCGTACTCGGAAACATGTGCGCCGCCCCGCGACCGTGGCAACTGATCTCCGTCACCTGCTTGTTGCCAAACGTGACTTTATAACGGCCATAACCCGTGCCGATCACATACTCCACTTCCTCTTCGCCAATCTTCGCGGCTTCGAGCGTTTGCTGAAACGCCTTCTGCGCCGCGGCAGTCACGTTCGCGCCCGTATCCGTCAACGCGCGCGCGACGATTTCCTTTTTGCTATTGATGATCACCGCTTTGGTTTGCGTGGAGCCGACGTCGACTCCGGCTGCGTAGGACATGGGGATCTCCTAAAAGTCTTGAAGCATTGAATTGAAGGCAGAAAAATAACTTTGAGATGAATTGGAATTTCTTAGATTGTATCCAATGATGAACAAGCTCTCGACAATCTTGCTGCGGCTCGCCGGCTGGCTACTCGTGATGTGCGTCACCGCTTCCATGTTCATGTGCGGCGACGCCGAATGTTTGACCGGCGACGGCGATGAAAACTGCGCGTCTCTGTTATGCGCCTTATTGAGCAAACACGGCGCGGCTTCGCAAAACGCGACTAATGGCGCGGATCAAGATTGCTCTTGCGTATGCCACGTGCCCACGGTCGTCGGCGCGATTTTTAATTTCGCCTATCATCCGATTGCGCAATACAACGTCGCCGCCGTTGTGCTGCAAATTTTCTCCACGCCTCCTCCTCTCGTTTATCATCCTCCGGCAACGGCTTAATCCCGCCGCTGTTTCTTCCAATTTTATTTTCGCTTTTCTTCGTCAACTCTTTCCACCGAAAGGAACCGGAACGTGCTTCTATTTTTGCGTTCCTGTGCCGCGCTGTTTTTGTTTTTTCTTTTTATCAAGAACGGCGCCGCGCAGGATAAACTTTCTTTGCAACAAGCGATTGCTTTGGCCGCCGCCAACCATCCCGAAATTTTAGCCGCACAAAAAGAATTCGAAGTCGCGGCTGGCCGAATTTTGCAAGCCGGCCGCATTCCCAACCCGGAAGTCGCCATCACGTTCAATGAAACGCCCACGAATTTCAATCTTGGCGATGCCGGTGAAAAAGACCTCGGCCTTTTTCAGGCTTTGGAGTTTCCCGGCAAGCGCGGCGCTCGCATGGCAGTGGCAGGCCACGAGCAGGCCGCGATTGCACTGGCGAAAGATCGCGCCAAGACCATCATCATTGCACGCGTCAAAAAGGCCTATTACCAAGCGCTCCTTGCCCGCGAGTTTGCGCAGAACTTGAATTTCAACCTTGCTCTGCTAAATGATTTTCTCAAAACCGTCACCGAGCGGTATCAAGCCGGCACCAGCACGTATTTGGACGTCATTCGCGCGAAAGTCGAGCTGGCGCGCCTGCGCAATGAACTCGTGGAAGCGCAGCGCGATCATAGCGCCAAACTTGGCGAGTTGAACCTCTTGCTCGGCCGCGGCGGCGAAACGCCGGTGACGCTCACCGACTCGTTGGCATATCAACCGGTCACGTTGCCACAAGATTCCGCCATTGCCATGCTCTCGGCGCAAAGCGCATTACTTAAAATCTTCGAGCGTGAATCTCTGCGCAGCCAATCCTTGCTGAATCTGGCGCGCAAAAGTTATCTGCCGGATTTCGGCTTCGGCCTCGCGTGGCAAAATCGTCCCGGCCAAACTTCGTCGCGGTATTTCGGTTTCGAATTGGGCCTCAGCATTCCGCTTTATTTTTGGCAAGCACCGCGCGGCGAAGTGCGGGAAGCACGCGCATTGGTTGATCTCGGTGCGTTACGAATCGATGCGGCCCGGCGGCGCGTGCGCCAGAGCCTTGTGAACGCCTATCGTTTGGTCGAGGTCGCCAATCAACAAGTGCAGTCGTTTGAAACCGCGCTGCTGCGCGATGCGGAAGACGAGCTGCGCGCCGGAATTTCCGCTTATCAAAACAATCAAGTGGACGCGCTCAATTTGTTTGACATCTATCGCACGTATCGCGCCACCAAGATCGAATACGCCCGCGCGCTGTACAATTATGCCGCGGCGCGCGCGGAGCTTGAAGCCTCGGCGGAAGTGCCGGAGTGATGACGCAGGGATTGATGGATCACTGGATTGTTGGAGCAATGAAAAAATGCAGCACCTAGCGCTTCAACAATCCACTAATCCAACGCTTCATCAATCCAATAATCCAGGAATCCAACACTCCAGTAATTCAACACGTTGAATCGGAGAAACAATGAACTTTTATCTCATAAACATCATCATGCTGTTGTTTGCGCTCATGCTCGCCGGCTGCGAGAAAAAAGCCGAGGAGCAGCAGGTCGATTATCCCGAGCGCACGCACAACGGCGAAAAAGCCGCACTGGTGTTGACGCAACATCAGCTTGAACATATCGAGTTCGCCGTTGAAATGGCGGAAATCAAAACGGTCACGACGCCGCTGTCGTTGCCCGGACGCGTGACGCTCAACGAACGCGCGACTGCGCACATCACCGCGCGCGTCATGGGCCGCGTAGAAAAAGTACATCGCGTGGTCGGCGACCGCATCAAAAAAGGCGACGCGATTGTGGAGCTATTTAGCCAAGAGTTTCTCGCGATGCAGTCGGAGTTCATTCAAGCCGAAGAGCGGCTGAAGCGCATGACCGCGGAGCAGGCCGAATACGGCACGACCCAAGCGATTTATGAATCCAGCCGCAACAAACTCCAAACCCTCGGCTTGACGAATGAAGAAATTGATCGTCTCGCAGACACGCACGCGCCGCTCGCGTTTCTGCCGGTGCGCGCGCCGTTCGACGGCACGTTGCTCTCCGGCGAAGTCCGTCTCGGTGAATTTGTCGAGTTGGGCCGAGAATTTTTCACCATTGCCAATCTGCAAAAGCTTTGGGTGCTTGCCGATGTTTTCGAGCACGACCTGCCGCTCATTCGCGAAGGACTTGCCGGCGAAGTTTTGGTCACGCCTTATCCCACGGAAAAATTTCCGGCAACGCTCACGACCATTTACGACATGGTCGATGAAAAATCGCGCACGGTGAAAACCCGCTTCGAAGTGGACAATCGCGCCGGCAAGCTCAAGCCGGAAATGTTTGCCACCGTCAACGTCGAAGCGAAATTCGGCGGCCACAGCCTCAAGATTCCGTCGCTCGCGGTAATGAATAACAACAACGCCGCGTTTGTTTTCGTCGCGCTCAATGACACCACGTTCGAGCAACGCGCCATCAAAATCGGCTTCGAGACCAAAGCCTACACGGAAGTGCTCGCCGGCTTGGCCTCCGGCGAGCGCGTCGTCACCAAAGGCACGTTTTATCTCAAGAGCGAGATGGCGAAAGCAACCTTTGTGGAGGAAGAATAATGGTCGACAAAATCATTCTCTTTGCCACGCGCCAGCGGCTCTTCGTGCTGCTCGGCGTGCTCGCGCTTATCGTGGCCGGCGTCATCGCGGTGCAGCAACTGCCCATCGACGCGGTGCCGGACATCACCAGCAATCAAGTGCAAATCTTCACGGTGCATCCGTCGCTCGCGCCGCAGGAGATCGAGCGTCTCGTCACCTATCCCCTCGAAGTGGCGATGCAAAATTTGCCCGACGTGGAAGAAGTGCGCTCGGTCTCGAAGTTCGGCCTCTCCGCGGTGACGGTCGTGTTCGACGACGACGTCGATATTTATTTTGCGCGCCAGCTCGTTGCGCAAAAAGTGCAGGAAGCCAAAGCCGAGTTGCCGCCCGGCATTCCGGAGCCGGAGCTGGGCCCGGTCACCACCGGCCTCGGTGAAATTTATCAGTACGAACTGATCGGCGAGGGTTACACGCCGATGGACTTGCGCACGATTCAAGATTGGATCGTCAAACGCCAACTTGCGGGCACGCCCGGCCTCGCCGAGGTCAACACTTTCGGCGGCGAGCTGAAGCAGTATCAAGTTTTGATCGATCCGCAAAAATTGCTCAAATACGAGCTCTCGCTGCGCGACGTGATCGCAGCCGTCGCCAACAACAATGCGAATGCCGCGGGCGCTTACATCGAGCACAAGCAGGAGCAATACGTGGTCGTCGGCGTCGGCATCGCCAAAAGCATGCAGGATCTCGGCAACATCATCGTGAAAGCCGAGAACGGCGTGCCGATCTTTGTGCGCGACCTCGCGGATATTAACGTCGGCGCGGCGGTGCGTCAGGGCGCGGTCACCATCAACGGCACAAACGAAATCGTCTGCGGCATCACCATGATGCTGCAAGGCGGCAACGCGCGCGAAGTGGTGCAACGGGTCAAAACCAAAATAGCCGCGATTCAGAAAACGCTGCCGCCCGGCGTGCGCATCGAACCGTTCTATGACCGCACCGAGCTGGTCATGCGCACCATCAAAACCGCAATCACGAATCTTTCCGAAGGCGCGCTGCTCGTGGTGCTCATTCTGTTTCTGCTGTTGATGAATTTGCGCGGCGGCTTCATCGTAGCTTCGATCATTCCGCTGTCGATGCTGTTCGCCGTCATCATGATGAAATGGAACGGCGTGTCCGGCAACTTGATGTCGCTCGGCGCGATTGATTTCGGCATGATCGTGGACGGCGCGGTGGTGCTCGTGGAAAACTCGATTCGCAAATTGCACGAGCGGCAACATGGCCTCGGCGCAGCGGAAACCGTCGAGCAAACTTTGCTCGGCTCGTTTCTGGAAGTGGGTCGGCCCATCCTGTTCGGCGTGGCGATCATCATCATCGTTTATCTTCCCATTTTGTCGCTCGAAGGCATCGAAGGCAAAATGTTCCGCCCGATGGCCTATGCCGTCGTCTATGCGCTTGCCGGCGCGCTGCTGTTGACGCTCACGTATGTTCCGGTGGTGAGCATGTATGCTTTCAAAAAGGGAAAAATCTCCGAGAAAGAAAGCCCGCTCATTCGTTGGTTGAAACCGGCGTATCGCCGCACATTGGTTTTTGCTTTGCGCCACAAATGGATCGTCGTAGGATCGGCGCTCGCAGCGTTTGCCGGTTCGATTGCGCTGTTCACGCGCCTCGGCGGCGAATTTATTCCCACGCTCGACGAAGGCGACATGTTGATCGAGCTGCGGCGTTTGCCCAGCATCTCGCTCACCGAATCGATTCACACTTCGCAGATGTTGGAGGCCGAGCTGAAATCGATTCCCGAGGTGATCAGCGTCGTGAGCAAAACCGGAAGGCCGGAAATCGCCAATGATCCGATGAGCATTTATCAAAGCGACGTTTATATTAAAATGAAACCGCGCGAGGAGTGGACCACCGCGGCGAACAAAGAAGAGATGATCGAAAAGATGACCGCGGTGATGAATCGCATTCCTGGCATCGGCGGCGGCTTTTCGCAACCGATTGAAATGCGCTTCAACGAGCTGATCGCGGGCGTGCGCTCCGACGTTGGCATCAAAATTTTCGGCGAAGATCTGGAAACGCTGGCGCGCTACGGCGAAGAGATTGCGGGGATTCTGCAAGCCATTCACGGCGCCGCGGACGTGCGCGTGCAGCAAGTCGAAGGTTTGCCGCAACTGCAAATCGTCATTGACCGCGACAAGATCGCGCGCTACGGCATCAACGTCGACGACGTCAACATTCTCATTCAAACGGCGCTGGCCGGAACGGAGGTCGGCCGCATGTATGAAGGCGAAAAGCAATTCGATCTCGTCGTGAAATTTCAAAAAGAGTCGCGCAACGACGTGGAGTCGATCAAGAATCTGCTCGTGCCCGCGCCGAACAACGTGCGCGTGCGCCTCGGCGATATTGCGGAGTTTATGATGATCTCCGGCCCCGCGGAAATCTCGCACGAAGCGGGACGGCGCTTGCTGATTGTGGAAACCAACGTGCGCGATCGCGATATTGAAAGCTTCGTCAAAGAAGTGAAAGCCGCGATCACGCAAAGAGTGAAGCTGCCCGCGGGATACACGCTCACTTACGGCGGCGAGTTTGAAAATCTCGAACGCGCGCGCAATCGCCTCGCCGTGGTCGTGCCCCTCGCGCTCGTGCTGATTTTGATTTTGTTGTTCGCCTCGGTCAATTCGGTGCGGCAAGCCTTGATCATCTTTTCCGCAATTCCGCTGGCGATTGTCGGCGGCGTGGTTTCGCTATGGCTGCGCGACATGCCGTTTTCCATTTCCGCGGGCGTTGGGTTCATCGCCTTATTCGGCGTCGCGGTGTTGAACGGCCTCGTCATGCTCTCGTATTACAACACGCTCATCAAAGAGGGCCTGAGCGTGCGCGACGCGGTGATCAAAGGCTCGGAGATTCGCTTGCGCCCCGTTCTCACAACGGCGTTGGTTGCGAGCCTCGGTTTTATTCCTATGGCAATTTCCACCTCCGCCGGCGCGGAAGTGCAACGCCCGCTGGCGACGGTCGTCATCGGCGGATTGATCACTTCGACGCTGTTGACGCTGGTCGTTTTGCCGGTGGTGTATCAATGGTTTGAAACGCGGCGAGATTTTCAAGGAACATAATTTTTTCGTGAAGTGCAGGGCTTGGACAATTTATCCAAGCTCTGCTTCACGCTGTTGTCATCTGCTTGCGCGAAACCAAACCCTCGAAATATGCGTCGATGCGATTCTTCATCTGCGCTTCCGAAACGACGCGCTGATCCATCATATCTGATTCAATGAACAATGTCGGCACGTTTGCGTGTGCCATGAGATAGCGCCGGCCGTCGGCCAAACCCGTGGAAACCGTGCGACAACTTTTAATCGGATGATAAATCACACCGTCAATGTGATACGGCGCGAGCATGGATAGAATCGCTTCTTGTTGATGAAACATGCTATCCATCGCATCGCGCACACTCACGAGCAAGCCTTCGGCAAGACTGTCGAGCGGGTTCTTCAAATCATATTCAAAGCCGAGATTCGTGCCGCCCGCGGCAAACCACAAATAAGTAGATTGTACAAACACGCCGCCCCAGTTTGAAAAAAACTCATTAAAGCGGCGAAAGATCGGATAGCACGGCACCCCCACAAACACGAGTCGAAACTTTTCATCATCTAGCGTCCCGATGCCGTGCGCGGCTTTATACGTCATCTCTTCCACGAGTTCATTGAAGAACGCGCTGCCCGCTGCCGTGCCGCGAAAACCATTGGCCACGCCTAGGTAGATCGTGCCCTCGGTCAACGCGCTAAACACCGCGGGTTCCGCGCGATTCAATTCGAGCACTTGGCGCCAGCCGCGACTCATGTCATTGGCATAGCCCAACACTTCGCGAAATTTGTCGATGTCGAATTTTTTTCCGGTGATTTGTTCGCAAAGTTGAATCAACTCCGCAATCTGCGCGGCAACGTAGCGGCGATCATTTTCAAACTCGACCTGCCCTTTGTGCGCTTGCATGCCCGCGGCGCGTGTGCCCGGGACGTCGAGCGTGAAGATCGGAATGTCGTACATGCGCTCCCAAATTTCTGCCCACTTGATGTAGGTGTTGCACGCATTCGTGAGCACGGCGAGGCGCGGCCGCGGAATTTTTCCCATGGGATGTTGCCCGCCACGCAGTTGCACCGCGACATCGGCTTTCACATAGCCGCAAATGTCCGGCGAATAGCCATAGTCTTCCGCTTCGGTCAAAAACTCGGGCGCAACTTTGCGCACCGCGGTTTGCAGCGAATTGATTTCGGGAAAGACCACCGGCAAATCAAAACTCTTGAGTATTTCATTGAGGCTGCCCATCACGAAGACATAGGCCGCGCCTTCGTTGCGCTCGCTGACGCCGTTCAACTCTGTGAACCAATCCCGAAACAACCGCGCGCCTTCACGATTACCGCGTCCGACGATACCATTCGAGTTGTCTTG
This sequence comes from bacterium, assembly GCA_041918175.1. Taxonomy (GTDB): domain Bacteria; phylum Zhuqueibacterota; class Zhuqueibacteria; order Zhuqueibacterales; family Zhuqueibacteraceae; genus JABWAN01. Next base: position 177,590 of record JAYRWE010000094.1, on the reverse strand, counting down.
TTGTGTTGCCATTTTTCTCTCCAGAAGATTGGATTGCTGGATTGCTGGATTAATGGAACCCAACAATCCAAAACTCCTTTACTCCATCAGTCCAACAGATCTTTTCGTCCACGCGAACGAACGCAACGTTTGAATGCTGACGATCAAATACCACAAGCCCACAAACGGCCCGAAATCGATGAGCTCGGCGTTTGCCGGCGGAATGGGAAAAGTATACAGATTGAAGCCGAGCAGCAAAATTGCCAGCAGTATCCCGATGCCGCCGAGTATTTTGCCGAAGCGCGGATGGTTGAGCATGTTCATGGCAAAAAGTAATGTGCCGATCGCGATAAAAACATCCCAGGAAACATCCAAGCCCAGTTGCACTTTGTCAACCGCTTTCCAAATCAATTCGAGTGTCGATTTCGTGGCGGCATCGGCGGCCTGGTCTATATAATCGCGCATCGACATTGAAATCGCCAATTGCACGACGAGCATCATATTCACGACGCTGCCGGCGATGATATTGGCGCCTGCGGCGATCTGTGCGGTTACGGTTTTTTGATGAAGCTTCAACAAATGATAAAGGCCAACACTGGCCACACTGAGAAGAGGGCCGAAAGCGGCGGCACAAGCAACCGTCAATAGCCTCGGCATTTCCACCGCGATCATGAGCGGATAAATAACGCAGGCGATAATTCCGGCGACGGCGCTGAGTTTAATCCAAGTGAGCGTCAAGGCGTTTTCTTTGGTCATGGCAGCCTCTGTCAAATTTTGGAGTACCGGATTTTTGGATCGATGGATTATTGGTTTGCTGGATTGATGGAGCAATGCGCCCAGCAATCCAATAATCCAGAAATCCACCAATCCAATGATCCCGTCGCTTCAATCGAAGAGAATATTTTCCACAAACGTTTCGAGCTGAATGCCGAGATGCTCAAACGTGGTTTGATTCTCTTCAAACTCCGTCACAAAAAATGGAATGCCCGCGCTTTCCAACGCTTTACTGTAGGTGACTTGCTCTTCCAAGCCCGGCTCGCACATTTTGGCCGCGGCCAAAATCACGGCTTCGGCGCGCGCTTGCCGCACACGTTCAAGCAACATCTTCTCTTTCGGTTTATGCAAATCGTGCTGCACCGGACTGTACGACGAGCGCTCAATATAGGCCTCGGCAAGATTGAAGAGCGGATCACCGGCGAGGGCAACGTCACTGAGAATGTAGCGCAGACCGATGAGCAAATCATCATCGACCAAGTAACAAGACTGTGTAATGGTTTGCAGCAAATCAATCGGCGGCAATTCACAAAAGCCGCCTTCAAACACAACGCGCATCTTATCTTGTTTTTTCGCCGGTCGCGCCGTGAGCATCGGCAACACCGTGCGCAGAAGTTGATTATGCTCTTCGCGCGGCACAAAACCGGCGAGTGCGATCAACACGAAAGCTTCGTCGCCGCTGAGTAACCACGGCGTTTCGCGCTTGATGGCGTATAACTCACGCATGAGCGCACGGCTTTCGTTGTACACTGCGAGCGAGCGCCGTAAATCTTCCTCGCTGATTTTTCGTGCTGCAAGCGCTTCAATGTCATTTTGCAGCCGCTGATATTCGTCGCGCAAATACGTTTTGGAATGGCGAGAGTTGGGGTTTTGCGGCAGATAGAGAATTTGGCATTTGTAGGGAAAATTGCGTCCCCAAATTGCACCGAGATTGCGTGCGGCGTCGCAAATCGGATGCGTCACGAACATGTCGAGCGCAAACTTGTTGGTCAGCGCCAACTCGAGCGAAGTTTTCACGATGGAGCAGAGATACGATCCAAATTTCGACTCGGCCTCCATGCCTTCTACTTGGGCGCCGCACACTTTCAAGGGCAGCAAGCCCGCGGCGTGCGCAATCTCCTCCGGAAAATAAACTTGAAAGTGCCCGACCACTTTGCCACCGTTCTCGCGCCAACGCCGCACCGTGGGATATTCAGGGTCCTCCACCAATTCGCGACACCGCATCATGATCTTTTCAAGCGACTGGCCTTGCCATTCAGTAAAAATCTGCTCTCGTTCAGCCATGCGTCTCTCCACAAGATTGGCTCATTTTCTTTGTTGGCTCTTTATCTTTTTTGTTTTTCATATGTACTGCCCGCCGTCGATTTTTATCACTTCACCCGTAATGTGCTTTGCCAAATCCGAGCACAAAAAAAGAATCGCGTTGGCAACATCTTCCGGCCGGCCAAATCTTCCCAACACGGTTTCGGCCAAAGCTTGATCCAAAATTTGCTGCGGTAAGTTTTGCGTAAGCGGCGTGAGAATATAGCCCGGCGCAACTGCGTTGACGTTGACGTTGTAACGCCCCAATTCTTTCGCTACGGTTTTGGTTAAGCCGATCAAGCCCGCTTTCGAGGCCGCATAATTCGCCAAGCCAAACTTACCGCGCAGGCCGTTGATGGAAGAGACATTAACGATCTTGCCGCGCTGCCGTGTGCGAAAATGCGGCGCGAGGTGATGTATGAAATTGAACGCGCCTTTCAAATTCACGTTGAGCACGGCATCCCACTCAGCCTCGGTCATTTTCCAAATCGGCGCATCGCGCGCAATACCGGCGTTGTTAATGAGGCAATCGACGCTCCGCTCGGCAGCGAGTATCTCGGCAACGCAGCTTTGCACTTCCGCAAAGCTTGCAATGTCCGCGGCAATGAAGCGCGCGCCCGCGAGCTGCGTTTGCGGCGGCTGTTTATCCACACCAACCACGCGTGCGCCGGCATCGCTAAACAATTTTGCCACCGCGGTACCAATCGCGCCGCTGCCGCCGGTGATGACGACAACTTGGTTTGTGAAGTCTAGCTGTACCATGATTTGCATTTAGTGGAGTGTTGGATTCTTGGAGTCGTCTATCTAACAATCCCCAAATCCATCCAACAACCCACAAATCCATCACTCCAGTTTATTGATTCTTCCACACGGGTTTGCGCTTTTCCATGAACGCTTTGATGCCTTCGTTCGCATCCGCGGTTTCCAGCAACTCTTGCACGTACATTTTTTCTAACGCTGCAATGCTCTGTAAAAAGGCTTGGTGCATTTCATAACGCGAAGCGCGCGCCGCGAAGTGCAAAGCCGTGGCGCTCTTCGGCAAAATATGTTGGGCGATAAACTCTTCCAATTCGGCTTGCGGATTTGCAGAGACCGAGTGAAGCAATCCGAGTTGCTTGGCTGCTTGCGCGGTGATCGAACGGCCCGTGAGCACCAAATCATCCGCGGCTGCTTGGCCGATGCGATACGGCAGCAGGAGAGAGGCGACGGGCGGAAGCACCGCGAGGTTGATTTCGGGCTGACCAAACTTGGCTTCTTCGGAGGCAAAAATCCAATGGCAAAACATTGCCAACTCAAAACCGCCGCCGAGACATTGGCCGCGTACGAGTGCGATACATGGCTTATTGCTCGCAATCAACGCGCGAAACAACTCATGGAACGTCGCCAGCATCCCTGCCACAAATTCTTTTTGATGTTCCGGCACACTCGCGCCAAAGGAGAAATGCTCGCCCGCGCCTTGAAACACGAGTGCTTTGATCGATGGCGCGCTGCCGTGCTCTTTGAGAGCGAGCATCAACTCGCTCATCATCTCGCGGTCGAGCACGTTTCCTTTGGGCGCGTTTAAAGTGATGACCAGAATTTGATTTTCGTGAGCGGAGTATAATTTTATTTTTTTAAATTCGGGCATGAGTGTTTTTTCGAAATTTGTGCTCGTTTTTTTAGCTTTGAAAATTTATATTAGAGCGGTTTCGTTGCTGTTGCGCATGTCTTTAATTTGGCTTTTGCGTTTGAAACTCTAAGACGGAGACCGGCATATGCAAATCACTTTTGAGGTTCCGGCAGAGCTCGATGGTAAAATAAGCGTGCTCATGCAAAATCTCAACGTCACCCAATCCGCGCTCATGCGCGCTGCGCTCGAATATTTTGTCAACATGTACAACCCGCCGCCGGTATTGTCGCCTTACGAGCGCGCGAAAGATCTTATCGGGGTAATTGAGAGCAACATTCCTGATTTGGGCTCCAACCATGAAGAGCATCTTGCCAATCAATTGAATTGCTACTCGGTTTTTAGCCTGAACGTCGAAGACTTTTCAATCTATCGCGGCAAGAGCAACAAAGCTTTTGATATTTTTCCCCAATAATCTTCATCACTTCCTCGGCGGCATAATCGCCGCGATCAACCCTTCGCCCCATCTTTCCCCCTGCGCGAGCGCCTGCCGCAGTTTAATGAAATCCACCTCGCGTTGGCCTTTTGTGCCTTCATTAAAAGCTTTGAAACCGGCGCGGCCTTCAGTCAACATATTCATGCCGAGCCACGCGCGGTTGCTCTCACGGTTGCGATCCCAATGCGCGAGTTTATGCTTGCGCACGGACTCGACGGTTTTGGTTAAACATCCCGGCACAGTCATCATCAACGAGGTACAAAGCCGATTCACGGTTTGATCGAGCAGTGAGAGATCATATTCGCATTGGCTCAGCAGTTCTTTCGCCTTTTGCTTGTCTGATCCGCCGCGCGCTTCGCCATAAACCAGCTTGCCGTATTCATCAAACCAACGATCCGTAATCACGAGCGGGTTCGGAACGAATTTGTCGTCTTTTTTCAACACCGGCGCGATCTCGGTGAGCAAGCCGAGGCGATAGGCTTTGTGCGCGCTCCAATGCTCGCACAGCGTGCAGCTCATCATCGCGTTTTCAATTCCCACAAAGAGCGGGAGAAAATCCGTAGAGCCGCCATCCGGCGCGGAGCCGTGTTTGGGACCGGCTTGCCCGAACATCGCCATATCGCTCGCCACAGAAAAGTCGCAGGCCATGCCGATCTCTTGTCCGCCGGCGATGCGCATGCCGTTGACGCGGCAAATCACCGGTTTGTCGCAATGCAGAATGGTCGTGACCATGTCGTTGAAGAGTCGCATGTATTGGCGATATTCTTCCGGCTGGCCGCCGTAATACTCCGCGTACTCTTTGGTGTTACCGCCGGTGCAAAACGCTTGATGGCCCACGCCAGTGAAAACCACGGCGACAACGTTGCGCGCATTCGAAGCCGTGCGAAACGCGAGAATGACTTCTTTCACCATTTGCGTGGTGTAAGAATTGAACTGCTCGGGATTATTCAGAATAATCCACGCATTGTATAAGCCTTCGACCGGTTTGCCTTGCTGATCGAGACACGGCCGCAATTCATAATTGACTTGCGTGAATTTAAAATCGGGAACGAGGTTGTGGTCTTTGAAAGTGGGCATGATATGCTCCGAGTTGTAGAAGTGATCAGTGGCCAGTAAGCAGTTGTCAGTTAATAATGACTGATCACTGCTTACTCAAAATCCGGCACCAGCACCGGACGTTTATCCAACTCGCGATGATGCACGGCCTCAAAAACAGCGTTGATTTCACTGAGTGGGAATTTTTGCACGAACGGCGCGAGTTTGACTTTGCCGGCGCCGACAAGCTCCAACACTTCGGGATAATAACGCGGATCGCAGCCCCAGTTGCCGATCGCGCGCGCATCGAAGGCCATCAAGTTGCTCAAACGCAGTTCGAGCGTGTCCATCGTAAAACCTACCACGCTCAATGTCGCGCCGTGCGTCAATAAACTAAACGCGAGTTCCTGTCCGGCTTTGGTGCCCGAGGTTTCAAAAATTTTCCATTCAACGGAAGGAAGAGAATTTTCTTTGGCAAAATTTTGGAGGGTTTGACGCAGCGCTTTTTTATCCAACGATTTCGGATTTAAAGTAAGAGCCGCGCCAAATTGGGAGAGAAGGTCGAGTTTGCGCTCGTCAATGTCGATGGCCGCCACGGTTGCGCCGAGCGCATTTGCGATTTGCACGCCGAAGCCGCCGATGCCGCCCACGCCGATGAAAATCGCGAGGTCGCCTGGCGTGAGTCCGGAATTCTTTATGGCTTGATAAGGCGTGGTCACGGCGTCGGCGATCACGGAAAGTTCGCGCAACGTCACGCCGGAATTGCCGAAGAGGGTGTTTTCATTCTCGACCGAAACTTGACAGAGATAACGCGCGGGAACAACAACGTGGCTCGCGAATCCGCCGTCGATGTGATTGCCCGGCATTTTTTGTTGGCGGCAAATCGTGCCGCGGCCTTTGCGGCAAAGTTCGCACGCACCGCAAGGCAGAACAGCGGGAATGAGCACGGCTTTGCCCAGGAGTTCTTTGAATTGCGCGCCGGCTTCTTCCACGATGCCGCTGATTTCATGGCCGAGCGTGAGCGGCAACGCTTTCATGGTGCGCACGCCGTCATAAAAAAATCCTAGATCGGTGTGGCAAACGCCGCAACCGGCAACGCGTACGCGCACCTCATCGTCCGTCAAAGGCGAAGCAGCGAAGTGATTCTGCTGCATGGGTTGACCAACTGCCGTCATTTGCCAACATTCAATGGCGCGCATGCATGCTCCCTGATTGTGCAGAGTCGATCGTTGCAAGAGGAATATCAAAGTAGAAATCGTTTGTCCAATTTCGTGCCGTTTGGCAAGGCTGCCTCAAACTGGAGCGAAATATCTGATTTTCAACAGTCGCATAACTGAGAACGATGCAAGCGGCGAGGCCGCGCTTCGCAGGAGCAAGAAAAACGCAGACTCTTTTTCTTAGCATCGCAAATTTCATCGCGCTTTATTGAAAAAAGCCGCAGGGACTTTGCGATCGCGAGGCGCGGGTGAGGTGTGAGTTTTTGCCGGAGACGGAATCACATGGGGCGTTAAGGGACACGCGCATGCCAAATTCATGGGAGGCGTGCTTCATATAAATCGACACACTGCCGGCAAATCGGTTGGGACTTATGCCACGCGGGAAAGTACGTTTGAATTTCGCGCGTGATTTCCTCGCGCAGTTCTTCCGCGGAGAGCAATTGAAACGTGGGAAAATGGCAAAGCGCGCATCGCGACGATGTGGAGGGGGAAACCGCATGCGGCTGCAGCCAGCGCTCCGGTTGCTGCGCGAACGCGAGCAGCTCGCGATGCGTATGCGAGTTGTGATCAAAAAAATCTGCGAAGCTTTGCGCCAACTTTTCTGCTTCGCCGGGAAATGCGCGTTTGAAATGGGTAAAGTGTTTTTCGCGCGAGGAGGGCGGAAGCCAGCCGCGTTGATGCAAACGACCGTCAATGGTGATATCCCAGAGCACTGTGTAGCGGCTTTGCAGGAGTTGATCGTGCGCGGGTCCGGCGTTGGATTTGGGCAAGTCCGGAACATATTCGAAGCGAGGATCGAGCATGTCAACGATGTGCAGCAACTCATGGCGAAAGAAGGCGAGACCTGCGGAAAGCTGCGTCAATAACGCGGGCGTGATTTGAATGAGAATGATTTGCTCTGCGGCTGTCTGTGCTGCGTCGCGATATAGTTCCGCGCCGGCTTCTTTCGGCGCGCGTGCTTTCAGCACCATGCAACGCGAGCTTGCTTCACGCAAAATCGGCCATGTCTCAAAACATTCGAGCAGCGGCTGCTGCAATTTTAAAATCTCGAACCAACTGCGATGCACCTGCTGAAAAGCGGTCTCGCGTTCTTCCGCCTCAAAGCGCTCATAAATTTGATCGCGTTCCCAGCGGAACAAGCGCTCGTCTTCGTGGCCGCGCATCGCAAGCATCACGGTTTCTTCGATGAGTTGCGGCTGATAGTCGATGCGATAGTTGGCCGCTTGTCTTTTATCGTTTGTCATTTGTCGTTGACCATTCACCGTTTCTTAATCCTCCACCGCATTCGTCGTCGGCCGCAAAATTTGAATCACTTCCTCGCCCGTGCCGCACGTGAAGCATTCGTCGTTTTGCGTCTCGGGTCGAAGGCGAAGCTGCTCCGGGCCCATTTGCACTTGATGGCGCGCGCATTCGCCGCGCACGAAGTCGTTGAGCAAGTTGCCAAATGCGGCATAAAAGCCGCGCGTATCTTCGCGCCGCAAGAGATTGCACAACGCCGGAACGAAGCGGCCCAAATGATCGCGCAAGAAGAGCCGCTGCCCGCGGCGCACGGCTTCGAGCATGTCCGCGTTATGGCATTGCAGCGCATGCGCCTCTTTGCGCGAGAGAAACGCCATGAACTCGCACTCGCAACTGAGGTGATCCGCGCGCTCGTGCTGTTCGGGATTTAATTTTAAACCAAAGGCATTGAAGAATCCGGCAATATCGCCCAATTGCTGCGGCTGTTGAAACATCGTGTCCTCGCCGTATTCAGTTTCGTGCAACGGCACTTGCCCGTGCGCCGTGTGGCCAAAGAGCTGGAGATAGGCTTCGGCGAGCGCCTCAAGGCTCTGCGCCTCGGGCAATTGCGAAAGCCTTCTTGTTTGTGGAGAAAGATTGCCCAAACGGTCGCCGCGCGTATGTGCATCAACAATCGCGGCGAGTTCGCAGAGAGAGGCGTTCTGTTCTTCATGAAGCAAACGCGCCATTGTCGTGCGCGTAGGCGGGCGAAAGCCGAGCGCGAGAGCTTCATACAAAGCGCTCCGGCAAAGGGCGAGATCGAGTTCGTGCATAACCAGCCTCTGGAGTATTGGATTGGTGGATCGTTGGATTGATGGATTGATGGATTGGTGGAGTTGTGGATTGTTGGATTGATGGAGTATTTGCTGAATTGGTGCTTCACCAATCCATCACTCCAAGTTTTAGATTGAGTTCGCGTGCAGCGCCGGTCTTTCAAACACCGGCTCGTCAATTGTCGTTCGGAAAATTTCTTTATCAAATTTATCATAAGCGACAATCGTGTCGTTATAAATGCTCACGGGCTGGCCGCGCAGCGTGCCGTCGTAAATCTTCTTGCCCTCTTCCAGCTTGTAGCGATAGATGATAATGTTCGAGCGGCGATAAAGCTGCAGCACCGCGAGCAACTCGCGGTCGGGATTCATGTAGCGCTCGATCGCGTGATCAACGCCTGGCCCGAACATTTGGCGCAGATACGGACGCGGCACCCAGCGCGGCGGAATGTAATAGCCGTTCGGCGCGGTGCCAAGCTGCGCATAAAGCGGCAGCGCAACTTTCGCGACATGCACGAGATAATAAATCGGATTGTAACGATCCTCGCGCCACGTGCCGTCTTGGTTCATTTGCACCAAGCCTTGCAAGCGCATCTGCCCGATGCACGCGGCCATGCAGCGCGTTTCCATGGGGCGGCCATTCGATTCGGGATCCGTGCCTTCCACACGCGGATAACATGCGATGCACTTCTCGCTGATGCGCGTGTTGCCGCGATACATCGTCTTCTTGTACGGGCAAGCCTCCACGCACTTGCGATAGCCGCGGCACTCTTGTTGATCGAGTAGCACGATGCCGTCTTCCGGCCTTTTGTAAATCGCCTTGCGCGGGCACGCGGCAAGACACGCAGGATACGTGCAGTGATTGCAAATGCGCGCGAGATAGAAGAACCACGTTTTATGCACGGGCAACTCTGTGCCTTCGGTATCGAGCTTATACCTCTCGCCTTTAATGCCTTTGGGATTGTCCTCGTAAATGTTCGGCGAGTTCCATTCGTGATCTTCGGGCAGATAGCCGAGCACGCGCGCGCTTTCCGGCGCGAGTTTTTTCTTGCCCGCTTCGAAGATCGTCATGCCGTCAAACTTCGCTGCACCGTCCTGCTTGTTCCAAACTTGCCCGCCGGGATTCGCGTCTTCGAGCAGGCTGAGAATCTTCGCATCCCAATGCTGCGGGTAGCCGCCATACGGCTTGGTTTCAACATTGGCCCACCACATGTGTTCCTGGCCTTTGTTGAACGTCCAGGTTGACTTGCAAGCCATCGTACACGTTTGGCAGGCAAGGCAGCGATTGGTGTTGAACACAAACGCGAACTGTCTTTGCGGAAATGCCGCTTGATAGGGATACTCCATCTCGCGGTTGAGCTGCCAGTTGTAGACTTGCGGCATGGTCTTCTCCTTTTGAAAAATTTTTAATTTTAAATTTTCAATTGAAAATTTAAAATTTCACGCAACGGTATCGCGATCAAAGCTTTTCACTCGCCCCCAAATCGCCAGGCACTCGTCGGCGATCTTTTCAATCTCCGCTTCGCCCAATTCCAAATACGCGCGATGCGCGCCCGCGTAAAACGGCGTTTTGAACAGGCTCATCAATCTGCGCTTCTCGAAGCCCAAGCGCGCGAACTCTTCGGCGAACACATAGGCCATGTCGCGTGTGCTCTCTTCCGTGCCGGGCAACTCCACGCCCACGAGCATGTTGGGGTCGGTGGCATCGGGTTCGTCGTAGGGCATGTCTGACTCCTTTGGAGTATTGGAGTTTTGGATTGATGGATTACCGAAAATTGTTTTGCTAAAACTTGCTTGCTTGCAAGAACGCGGTTCATTACTTTTTATCAATCGCTAAAGGGAAGCGTCGCATGAAAGAAGTCGTTCAAGACCGATACGGCAACACGATCTACCTCACGGATGAGAGATGGCAGCACATCGTTCAACAGCATCGCATGCTAAAAAACTTGAAACATGAAGTTTTGAAAACCATCCGAATCGGCAAACGCGAGCAAGAAGATATTTACTCAAACAAATTCGTCTATCGCATGGCCTGCAAAAGCTTGCTGTATCGCTATACTCATATCGAAGTCGTCGTCGTATTTCGAACGACAAATAATCAACCCAACAATTTTGTCGTCACAGCTTATCCGATAAATATGAGGTAAAGAGTTATGCAACTATACTATGATGAAGATGGCGATGTATTGGATGTCATTTTTAATGACGACGCGCGAACCGTTGCAGTAGCAGGTTATGAACTTCGACAAGGCACCGTGCTGCACGTCACTGCAACTATGTCGCCCGTGCATCTTACCATTGTGAGCTACCTCCCATTGAGCCAACGTCCCGTCGTATACTTTGATCGCTTGAAAAAGCAATCACCCAAATTACGTCGACAGTTATTGCAGCTCATCGCTTCCCCACCAGTTTCCGCTTTTCTGCGGATCGATCCCGATACATTTTATGGCCAAGTTATCGCCCACCCTGTGTTGGAAGCCTTCGCCAAAGCGGCATAGATCTTGGCTCAAACAATCCGAAGACATCATATGAAAACGCAAACCACAATCTCACTCGAACCCAGCTTACTACAACAACTCAATCATCTCCTCGGCGCAAACGGCCACAGCTCGCTTTCCGATTTGATTGAGGAATTGCTGCGCAGCTTTTTGGCCGCGCAGAGCCGCTCGGCTCATGATCAACATGACTTGGAGTTGATCAATCAAAACGCCGACCGGCTCAATGAAGAAGCGGAAGAAGTTCTCTCCTATCAAATCGAACTATGAAACGAGGCGAACTTTACCGGGTGCAAAAAGGCTCGGCAGAAGACCCGAAAAAATCTCGCGTCTTCGTCATCGTGAGCCGCCAAGTGCTGATCGACTCGCGCTTCTCCACTGTTATTTGCGTGCCGGTTTATTCCGTGCATGACGGCCTTTCCACTCAGATTGAGATCGGCATTGACGAAGGTCTCAAACACACGAGCAGCATTCATTGCGACGAGTTGGTCAGCATCCCGAAAAGCAAACTCACCGACTATGTCGGCGCTCTCTCACGCGCAAAGTTGGATCTGCTTGACGCCGCATTGAAAAAAGCACTAGGTTTATTTTAGAACCTTCAATCGCGATCGGCGCAGATCTCAAAATTAGCTTTGTTCCGAGCACGAGGGAAGTTTCTTACAGAATGACAGTGCCGGGGCGGCTCTCAAAAACTTGCAAGCACAACCACACTTCTGATTAGCCTGCATCACTCCACTACTCCGATACCGAGACCAACTCTCCCGCCAAATACTTTTGCATGAACTCGCTCTCGTTGTCCGGCGTGAAGCCGGTAGTCGCGACGCTCCACACGCCAGTGCCACCCATGCCGCCGTCTTCGGCTTTGGTCACGCGCACGAGCGTTTCTTTCGGCACGGTGTTGAGCGCGTGATTGTCGGCCTCGCCGCCGAAGATGAAGCTCATAAAAGCTTTTGCTTTGTGAAAAAGAGAATCGGTTTGATGCATGGGCATGTGCCAGTTACGCGTGATGGATTGCTGCGAGCCGTAGCGCAAGTTGGCTTGATAGCCCGTGTTCGCGGATAGCGCGCGGCCATCGGGCCGCGTCTCGTGCGCCTTCACGCTTTTCTCCGTGGCGATGTACGGCGCGTGCTTCATCATCACGATGTTGTAGGGATACGCGTGATTGTATTTCACGCGCAGCATGCAACGCGACACGCGATAGAAGAATTCGTCCGGCTTCGCGCCGATGTACGGACGATCGGCCGGGTTCGCATCGAGATACACATAATCGCCATCGTTGATGCCGAGATCGCGCGCGGCTTGCGGGTTGATATGAAGCTGATGCTCGCCCACGCTCGGCGCGCGCTTGTCGAGACGATAGGGATCGCCGAAGTTGGAGTCGTACAACATGTGCCAATCCACATTCGACCAACCGCTGTGCACGCGATGCCGCGTCTTGGGCGTGAGGCAATAAAACTGAAAGCCTTTTTCCCACAAAAAATTCTTTGTGGTCTTCACTTGCGTCCACGGCATTTTGATGTTGCGAATCGTGCGCTCATCCCAATGCTGCGCCGCTTGCGTAAGCCCGTAATCTTCCGGGCGAATCAACGGATTGGAACTGACAATGACGTTCGGCAAATACGGCGTAGCCTCCGGGCCTTCGCGATGCACGATGAAATTCTCGCCGTACTCGATGGCCTCTGCTACGTCGGAGTATGCGTGCAAGCGGCCTGTGTCCGTATGGAACGGCTCATTGAATTTTATTTGTTCATAAAACGGAATGCGCGGATACGAGCGGAACAACATGAGCGCGCCGCCGGAAGGCCCATACTTGCCGGCCATGATGTCGTCGAGTTTATAGCCCGCGGTCGTCGTACACGAATCGAGCAAGCGTTGAATGTAGACGCCGCGCTTGCCCTCGTGCTCGAACTTGAAATACTCTTCGAAACGCTTCTCGCCCGTGACTTTTGCCATGCTCTTCGCAATGCCCGCGAGAATGGCGAGATCATCTTTGCTATCGAACACGGGCGGCACGCCACCTTTCCAAATTTGCAAGAACGGATTCGAACAACTTGCGGTGACTTCCAAATCTTCAAACTCCAGCCACGAGTTGGCAGGCAGCGCGAGATCGGAGTATTCAATCGAGGCCGTCATCTGAATATCAATCGAAACGATCATCTCGATATTCGGATTGACGTTTTTGATCATCTCATACACCCACTTCGCGTTGTTGATGAGATTCACGTTCGTGAAGAGCAGCGCCTTTGTGGGCGTGGGCATGTGCGTCTTGCCCGTGAAATTTTTGCGGCCATACTTGGGCGTTTCGACGATCAGCGCTTTGTCGCCGTGATTCCAATACGCCGGCTCTTCATCTTTCGTGTAAGCGTGCGCCTTCACTGCTTTGCCGTGCGCCGCGGGATCGAGGTTCGGTTCGAACGGATCTTCCGCGACCCAACCTTTGAAGCCGGGGCCAGTCCACGGTGAGCCTTGAAAGAGCGCAGCTTTGTAATTGCCCGCCCACGTGTGGCAACCCGCGCCAGGCTTGCCGATATTGCCCGTGAGCATCAGCGGCAAATACGCGGCGCGATTCATCTCCGTCGCATGGAACCAATGATTGATGCCCTCGCCTTGATGAATCGCAACCGGCGCGAACTTCGCAATGTCCTCGGCCAATTGCAGAATCTTGTCCTTCGGCGCGCTCGTCATTTCCACCACGGAATCGAGATCATAATCTTTCAAATGAACTTGATAGAGCGACCAGAGCGTCGCGACTTCAATCTCTTTGCCATCGAGGAGCTTCACTTTGAATGTGCCGTCGAGCGTGGGATCGATGCCTTTCTGCACGAGCGTTTCGCCCACGTCGTCGCGCGTGACTGCAACTGGCTTGTTCGTCTTCGCATCCCACACCACGAAGTCGCCGAGCTTGTCGTGCTGCTCTTTGCTCAGGCCTTGGATCTTCATCGAAGGCCCGTCCGCGGCGAGCGTGGTTTGATAGTTTGCAAACACTTCCTGCGCGCGCAATCGTTTGAGATTGTCTTTGCGCACGAGCAAAGGCAGATCAGTGAATTGCTTCACGAATTTTTCATCATACCATTTCTTCTCGATCATGATGCGCGTGATGCCGAGCCACAGCGCCGCATCGGTGGCGGGCCGAATCGGAATCCAATAATCCGCTTTGGTGGAAGGCGCGCCGTATTCCGGGGCAATGACCACGATCTTCGCGCCGCGCTCCATGCACTCGATGAACCAATGCGAGTCCGGCAATTTATTTTCCACGAGATTTTTGCCGTCCATAATGATGAGCTTGGAGAAGCGCAGGTCGTTGAAATCGCAATCCGAAGCTTGCAGACCATGCACCCAGGGTTGGCCGGGCGCTTGATCACCGTGCCACGTGTAGTTCGACCAATTGCGGCCCGCGAGCGCGTGCTCATGATCCACGCCGCGAATCTGCGCATCGAGCAACGCCATCGAGTTGTTGAGGCGATACATGCCGTACTTGCCCATCACACCCAAGAGGCCCATGCCGCCGCGCATTTTAAACGTGCGCGTGCCCGCGCCCATCGTGGCTTCGACCATTTCGGGTTGATAGCCTTGCGCGAGCAAACGCTGCTTGCCTTCTTCTCCGCTGTAACGTTTGGCAATCGCAGTGAGCGCTTTGGCAATGTTGTCGAAGGCATCTTCCCATGAGATTTGCACGAACTCGTCGCTGCCGCGACTGTCGAATTTATATTTGGATTTCAAATCAGGCGTGAGTTCGGGAAAGCCGGCCTCGGCCCATGCTTTCCAGCCTTTGCGCACGATGGGATGCTTCAAACGATACGGGCCGTAAATCACGCGATGAAACGTGTAGCCCTTCGCGCATTGCCGCGGGTTCCAATTGTTTGTGGCGTGATTGCCGTAAATGTCGCTGTAGTTTTGATAATCATAAGTCGCGCCGAGGCGGGTGACGATGCCGTTGCGCACGTATGCGCGCACGCGGCACGCATGCGTGTCGTTCGGAGAGCACACCCAATCGAACCAATTGTCGTACTTGTATTGATCGCGATAAATTTTTTCCCAGTTGCGATCGACCGAACCGGCGAGTGGGTTTTGATCGGGATCCGCGGAGGCGAGCAGCGAGAGCGGCGAGTTCATGGTCAACACCGTCGTGCCCGCGCCCACGCCGAGCCAGCGCAAGAATGCACGGCGGTTCATTGTGTTGAGATCATTTACATGGTCGGACATTGGGTTCTCCTTTTTCTGATCGAGGTCGAAAAATCCCAAAGACGTTTTTCTGATTGAGGCAGATGAAACCTTTGCTTGATAATTCGAAAGCAACTTATTAAATTAAAAATAGATCAATTCACTTCGACGATGAACGTAACCGAGAGTCTCTCATGAGCACTTTACAAATCGAACAAAAGATCAGGCAATTGCCGGGCTATTTGCTTCCCGAAATCAACGATTACGTCGATTTCTTGTTATACAAGCATGCTCAACCGGCTCCACGAACGAAGACTTTCACTTTTGATTGGGAAGGCGGTTTAGCCAATCTCGCGGAGCAATATAGCTCGGTCGAGTTGCAACATCAGGCACTGGAGTGGCGATCATGATTCTAGCTGACACCAATATCTTTTTAGAAATTTTGCTCCAGCGTAAGAAGAGTGATATCTGTAAAGCCTACCTCGACAATAATGCTTCTTCTCTTTTTATCTCCGACTTTTCTTTGCATTCCATCGGATTAATTTTACTCAAAAGCAATGCGATAGAGGTTCTGCGAAAGTTTCTCACCGACTCCTTTCCTGCCATTCGAATCTTAACCCTTCCCACCAATGCTTATGAATCCCTCATCGATGCCGCCCAAAGGTTTGCTTTGGATTTCGATGATGCTTATCAATATGCGATTGCCAAAAATTTCAACCTAAAAATCGCGACACTCGATCAAGACTTCAGAAGAGTCGATGACATCGATATCATCTTCCTTTAATCGCCAAGCTACAACCAACCCTCAACTATTTCGCAATCACCAAATCCTGCCAGATCGTAACTGACTTCTTCCCGTCACGATCGCCCGCGCGGCCGTTCCACACCGCGAATGAAACGCGCACGGTTTGGCCGGGCGTAAAGCTGATGCTCTTGGGATTCTTGCTCAGAAATGCGCGGCGCAGCACCACGCGATACGTGCCGACATCATATGCGCCTTTGGCAATCACATTTTGCTCGGGCATCGGATGCGCTTTGAGCGTGCCGAAACCTTGCGCAGCTAAATTCTCCGCGGCGCTTTTGCGCGTGGGATTGGAAACGATATTGCCTGCGCCCCAGCCCGTGATGAACGTGGGATCGGATTCGAGTGTCAATGCTTCGCGCGTGGGTTGTTCGAGCGCGGAGCGCATGAGGTTGGGGTACGCGTCGATGCCAATGTTGGGATACACGTTGTCGATGTCTTGAAACGCGGGTTCGAGATCAGCCTGCCGTTCGGATTTCCACATCCAAATGTTCACGAACCGGTTCTTCTCTCCCATTCCAAAAAACGGCGGATCAGCTTCCGAAGAAAATTCCACGGCCGCAGCGTCGCGAAAATCTTGCGTGCGAATCACGGTTTGGTCGTGCGAATCATCGGCCCACATGAGTTGCAGCGCGAGTTCTTTGCCATCGTGCAGCGCGCGCACCGTGAGAATCTCAGGACGCTGCTCGCGCCACCAGAGCGGCATCATGTGCAGATTGATCGGCGTCGCATCGCGCCACACGCCCGCATCGGGATGATCGGGAATTTGCTTCACGCGCAACGCTGTGATGCGGAATTTTTTCATCTCCACGCGTTCGCGTTGTTCTGCGCTGGATTTGGCGAGCACGAAGTGCGTGAGATGCCATGCGTCTTCACCGTACGCCCAATCACTCATGGGCATGGGCGAGCCGGGCAGACCCGCAACGATGCGGCGATACACTTCTTGCGGCTCCGGCAAACTTTTAAACACGCCTTGAGTCAAGTCGCGCGGGCGCGTGGGAAATCCTTTGTCATCGAACTGCTCCGTCACACCATCGCCGCGACCGGTTTCGCCGTGACATGAGGCGCACGCATCGGCGAAGAGTTGTTTCGCTTTTGCCTCGGCCTCGAGTGTGTACGCCGGCTCGGGCGGAACTTTGATGAGGCCCGTGCCTTCCGTGCTCTCATTCATATTCACGGTGAAAGGCTCGACCGCGAGCGACTTCACATAATGCACCAACCCCCAACGCGTTTTCTCCGGCAAGTGCGCCCACGAAGGCATCGAAGAGCCGGGAATGCCGCGCGAGATTGCAACGTACAAATCTTCGTCGGTCGGGAAGCGCTCCCATGTGGAAACGATGCGGTATTGCGCGCTGGTGAAATCGCGCGGCTTGGGATAGAGCAGATACGCGGCCTCGCCTTCGCCTTTGCCATCAACCCCATGGCATGGCGCGCATTGCTGCGCATAGACGTTTTTTCCTAACGCCAGAAGTTCAGCGGAACTTGCGAGGCGCTGTGAAGGACGCAATGCAAAGACGAGAGCGCCGGTTTGGTTTTCGCCTTCGATGGGAGACCTGGTAAAGCTGAGAAGTACGACGCCACACATGGCGAGGGAGATCGCGAAGAAAACGCGAGGAGCGAAGGGAGAGACAATTCTCATGGCAAGCCCTTTCTTTCGGGAAAGTAAATGTGCGCACGACTGCCAGAGCATAATGGGATTTTTTAATCCTATTTCAATATAGAGCTTTGAATTTCAGAGTCAAGAACTTTTTAAGGATTTTTTTGTCTGAATAAGAATGCGGGACGGAGTTTTGTAGACGCTTCAGCATCCCACAAGAGGGACTACTTTGCTGAACGGGGGTGGGCTGCGCTACGAGAGGCGCGCGTGAAAATATACTTCTGGTAACGGGATGCCGTCGCTTTGAAGTCACCTAGCCTGAAAAGATAAAAGTTCGGTAAACAAGCAACGATGAACCCTCGGTGGAGCAGCGACGGGCCATAAAAAGCCGTTTTTGCAAACGGCTTTCACGAATGGAGCGAATTGAGCTTGTCTTTTTCAGCGATATTCGAAGCCTCCGTTTAAAAAAAGCTTTTTGATTGCGGCTCGCTGCCTTATGCTTTGCAAATGAAGAAAAGCGGGAGGATCATTCGTCCAGGGGGAGAAGGCGACTTTGCAGGTAGGCTTCATAAAAACTCTTTGCGCGCTCGCGGTTGCGATTGGCATAACAATAAACGCAGCCGTGTGGGCAGCTATCATAATAGCCAATGTCGCGGCTTTCATAGCAGCCGCAATCTTCACGTGTGGGCGAGGCGGGCAGTTTGCGATAGCGCCACGGGGCCAACGCGCGAATCGTTTCAATATCCACGCAATGCGCTTTCGCCACGAGCGGCACGGCGCAGAGGGTGTCTTCACAACACGAGTACAGCGTGATGCCGTTTTTTTGCGCGAGCGCTTGAAGCTTTTGCGTCAGTGCAAAGCGCTCATTGGGGTCGGCATCGCGAAAGCGCACGCCTTCCTCCTTTGCCACACGCGCAAAGTTGCGTTGCACTTTTTGATACCAATCTACAAAAGAAAAATAGCAGCGTGTCGTGTAGCCTCGTAAACGCTCGGCGAGGGCTTCGAATTTTTCGAGATGATATGCGGGCGGGGTTAAGTCGGAAAGCACGATGGGATCATAGCGCCAAAATACTTGTTGCGGATAGCGCATCGCGAGGCGCTGAAACGCAGCCACGGCAAAATCCAGCGACGGATTATTCCTCTCTAAAGTTTTCGGCAAGCCGTTGATGGTAATATGAAAATAAAACGCGCGCTCGTAAAGCTCGTCGAGGCGATCCAAGTGTCGCTCCAAAGGATGCGGATTGCGCGTCCAAAAGACGAGAAACAGCACGTGCTCGGGCCGCAGCGAAAGCCGCACGGGCTTGAAGCTCATGGGATTGGGATAAACCACTTCGCCGCGCTCCACCTGCCGCATGAACCACTCGGCATAATAGGCGGGAATGTCGGTGCGGCGCGACACAGAGATGATGCGCGGAGGAAAGGCGCGCGGTTGTTGGGGCATAAAATGACCGCATGTTTCAGAGCGGACGCGCCACTTACAAATTCCGTGAAAAGATTTTTTTCAGTGCGTTTCCGCAGTTAGCGTTAGCGTGTAACTCTTAGTGAAACGAAGGGCGCGAAAGTGTGCGTGGCGGTTGCCGGAAGTGGCATACCATTTGGATTTCATGGCGCGGGAAATAAAATCACCAAGCCCCGATGCACCTTTTGAAGATGGACAACTGTCGGGGTCGCTGCCATTGAGGGTAGCATATCTTCGCCACGGATGGCCCAGCAAACCTCAAAACCATAGGCACAACCGTGGTTAAAACAGCATTACCCGAAGAATTGCGCGAGACGCTGGAACAAGTAGCGGCGCTCTGCCCGCTGCGCGCCTCGTTTATCAACGAATCGCCGACGGTGGAGGGCGCGGAAGAACATGATCGTGAGCCGTGCTCATTGGACGCGTTTGAGATTGCGTCCGAAGTCAAAGGCATGGGTTATTCTTTTGCGTGTCGTCATTCGCAATCTGGCATTTGTGCGGGGTATGTTGCGGCGCAAACGCGCTCCGCAGCCGCGCAGGCGCTGGTGAGCTAGGGAGCCGGGTTCTCGGCGCGCTCATACATCCAACTCACGAGCTTGCTCACGGCAGTGCTGAGTTGGTGCAGATCGCCGTCGTTTTGAATGACGTAATCCGCGCGCCGAACTTTTTCTTCCATGGGAAGCTGATTTGCCATGCGCCGGCGAACACTGGCTTCATCCACGCCGTCGCGTTGTTGCACGCGCACGAGACGTTGCTCCAACGGTGCATTGACCACGACCATGAGATCCATGGCCTCGTTCCAATTTATTTCATAATGCAGCGCCGCGTCAATGACCGCGATTTTCTCGCCTTGCGTTTGCCGCAGCTCCAGCTCACGCTCCACCGCGCGAATCACGCGCGGATGAATAATGCCGTTGAGCTTCTCGAGTTTCTTGCGGTCGTTGAAGACGATCTGCGCCAATGCTTTGCGGCGCAGGCGACCGTTCTCGTCGTACATCTCCTCCCCAAATTCCTCTTTGATAGCCTTAATAATGCCGACATTGCTGTCCGAAAGCTCGCGCGCTAATGTGTCCGCGTCGAGCACCGTGATGCCGGCGTTCGCCAGCATGCGCCGCACTTCCGATTTGCCGCAGCCAATACCACCGGTTAATCCCACGACGAGCATAGCATACCTTCCTTACGTTTAAAATGGCAGAGGGAATGGAGTTTGGGAGTTCGGGATTGTTGGATTGATGGAGTATGGGAGCGATGGGCTGTTAAAACACGGGCGCGATACTTTATCACTTCATGGCTCCAAAAATCTACAATCCCAACACTTCATCACTCCAACACCTGACGAATCCAACACTCCACAAATCCATCTATCCAACTCGCGACACTTCATCTGATTATTACAAACTTCACCCACGCGGTTTCATCGGCCGCGGTGATATAAGCCACATACACGCCCGCAGACAATAGCCGGCCTTGTTGATCGCGCGCATCCCATTGATAGCCGCCATTGCCGTCGTGTTCGCGCAAAACATTTCGCACACGACCCTGCTCATCTAATATGGTAATTGTCGCGTTCTCCGTCAAGCCCGCAATTGTGAGTTGAGCGTGGCGCGCAGCAACAAAAGGATTGGGGTAAATCAACGCATGCTTGAGATCGGCGCTCACCGGCGCAAAGCCCAAAGCATCGCCTTCGCCACGTTGCAATGCAATGCCGCTGCGGCTGCGCACGTTGCGCACCGTAAGCACGAAACGCCGGCCCAACGGCGCAATCGCGCCTTCTTGCAAAGACAAACGCACACTCGCGGAATCCGAAGCGAGCACATCTGCTTGTTTAAAACTGAGCGGCGCGGGAAAGCCGGGCGAGGCGGTGAGCGTGTAATGGCTCACGTCGCGCGCGCTTGCGGCTTCGAGCGCGAGATTGAATTGCAATACGAGGCTTTGTGATGATGCTAGCTTGGCAGAGGTGAGATAAAAACGCGGGGGCTCCATGCTCACAGTAAAAGCAACCGTGGCCCCAAGCGTATCAAGCGCGACGCCGTTGGCGTCAAACACATTTTGAATTTTGATAAAATAATTACCGGGCGAGAACGGCAATTGCGGAAAGGCCAAAATGGCTTCGTTGCCGGAACGACTGAGCGCGACGCTCGCAGGTTGCAACTCGTTCGTTTCACTCTCTTCTTGGCTTAAAAGAAAATGCTCCGGGTCGCGCAGCGCGGCCGCCATCGGCTCGGAAAAAGTCACGCCGACGAAATGCGGTGCGAGAAAATTTGCCGACAAAGCTTTCGGCGGCGCAGAGGGCCGTGCCGTTGCCTCGGGCGAACGCGCGCCGAGCGGCGTTGCATATTGCGAATCAATGGTAGCCACGGCATAGCGATAAACCTGCTCGCGGTTGAGGCCGGCATCGCGATGACTCGTTTGCGTCGTCAGCTTCAACAAAGAGAACGCAGAGTCTTGCTGCGCGCGATAGAGCGCATAACTTTCCGCGCCGGCAACCGCGGACCACGTGAGCTGCACGCGGCTTTCATCCAAAGGAAGAGCTTTTAAATTTTGCGGCGCCGGCGCGCCCGTGCTTTGATTCGGCAAGGCAAACGCGCGAAAGCGTTCGCCGTTTGAAAAATAAAACGCCGGGCCGGTTTGCGGCGACATTGCTGCGATGATCGCCGTGTTGCTGCGCGCAGTTTGTGTGTGCCACGCGACGCGCGCTTCGCCGTTTTCATATTCGACAACGTAGCAATCGGGAAAGAGATTGAGCACAAACTCCTCGCGGCCGTCGCTGTCGAAATCGCCGGCGCCCACGCCTGCCTCAAACTCGCGCGGTGATTGCACACCGAGGAAGCGTTGCTCCCAACGCACTTCGAAATGATTATCACCTTGCGCGCGATAGAGGCGAAAGAGCCAATGGCGATCATCAAACGCATGCTCGGCATTCAAATCTAAATTCGAATGACACCCCGCAATGAAATCCGTGCGGCCATCGCCGTCAAAATCACCGGCGCGGAAATAATCAATGCTGTCTTCGAGCGGCAAGCTGTCGCTCCAGGTCGCCACGAAGCGATTATCGCCGCGCGCTTCGTACATGTAAAGATCGCCGTCGGCATCGCCGAGCAAAATTTCCTGCAAGCCGTCGCCGTCAAAATCCGCAATCTCCATGTGCGGCGCGCCCGCGCGATTGCTTCCCGCCGTGAAATTTTTTAGCTCGGCAATCTTGCTAAAAAAATTGCCGTCTTCATTTTCCCGCACAATAAACAAATCATCGACGCGGCCGATGATTTCATGGCGACCGTCGCCGTCGAGATCGGCAAAACGCGCCGCCCAAAAGTTGACGCTATCCGCCCAAATCAACTCTGTGGGAAATGCGCCGGCCAGGCTCGCTTCATAAACAAAACTGCGATTGCCAAAACCCGCGAGCAATTCCAACTTGCCGTCGCCGTCGCTATCGCGCACGTCGCGCGGAAACAGCGGCCGCGAAAACGCGTGGCGCACAGCAAAGCCGTTGTTGTCATATTCAAAAAACGTGAGCGAGCCGAGTTGCTGGTTGGCCTCGTATGGCGTGAGCACAATTTCGCGATTGCCGTCGTTGTCAAAATCCGTCGCGTGCGAAAAAGCAAATCCCGCGGGCAATGTTGCTGCGAAGGGCAATTCGACCAATGGCAAAGTACTCACTTCCGCTTGCGGCGGCGTTAAAAGAAAATTCTGCCCGCGATTGTCTTCGCGCGTGTCAAGCTTCGAAGCATTGCTGGCGCTGATATAAAACTCAATCGGCCGTTGCACCGCAACGGCAAGGCGATGCTGCGTGGTGAGATATTGCAAAACGCGCGGCGCAAAAGCAGCGGCCGTGCCTGCTTCACGCCACCAGAGCGTCGCCTGGCAAACATCGTCGGTTTCAAATTCGATGAGCGCGGTGTGCTGCGCCGCGTCGAGCATGGGTTGCCAACGCACCGCGCGAATTTGCGGCAGCGTGCGATCGAGAAGCACGCGCACTTTGTCTTCGATGACCGGCCCGTGGCTTTGGCGCACTTGCAAGCGCAAGGTGTAAACGCCTTCGCCCAAATTCTGCACCGGCCACATGCCGAGCACGTCATGCAAAACTTGTCTGTTTGAATTTATAATAATGCTGCGCCATTGCGCGGGCGCTGTGCCCGTGCCGTATGCAAGCTCATATTCGGTTGCGAACGCGCCAAGCGCAGTGCCGCGCACTTCAATCTCGCGCGCCAAAGCGGGCACGCCCTCGTCCATGCTCGGCGATGAAATTTCAGCGCGCGCGCTTTGTTCGATTTGCAGCGCCGCGAGCGCATCAATCCGGCCCGCGCCGAAGAAACGATCCCATCCGGTTTGGCTGAGATCGATTGCGCTGTTTTGCAACACGGCGCGCACGGTTTCATTGCTCATCTCAGGCGTGCGCGCAAGCAAGAGCGCCGCGAGCGCGGCAACATGCGGCGCTGCGGCGGAGGTGCCGGAAATCGGCGCGTAAGAATTTCCGCGAATGGTGGTGAAAATGTCTTCGCCGGGCGCAGCAAGATCGAGCTGTGAACCATGCGTGGAAAATGCAGCGAGTTGGTCATTGCTTGTGCTCGCGCCCACGGCAATCGTTTCGGCAAAACTCGCGGGATAATACAACTCTTCGGTTCCGGAATTTCCGGCTGCGGCCACGAGCACTGCGCC
This sequence comes from bacterium, assembly GCA_041918175.1. GTDB lineage: Bacteria > Zhuqueibacterota > Zhuqueibacteria > Zhuqueibacterales > Zhuqueibacteraceae > JABWAN01. The sequence goes on along the minus strand of JAYRWE010000094.1, from coordinate 153,963 downwards.
GCGGCGATGCGCGTAGCGAATCACATCGCGCAGCAGAGGAGAAGTAACCACATCGCCGAAACTCAGATTGATCACGCGCGCGCCATTCTGCACCGCGTACACGAGCGCCGAAGCCACGTCATCTTCTTCGAGAAAGCCGTGCGCATTGCCCGCGCGCAAAGCCATGAGGCGACAATTCGGCGCGAGACCCGCGATGCCGAGGCGATTGTTGGCCGCGGCACCGATGATGCCCGCGACCGCGGTGCCGTGGCCGAAGCGATCCGAGGGATCATTGTCGCGTTCGAGGTAATCATCGCCGTCGGGCAAGTTCGGCGCGTCCGTGAAATCCCAGCCGATCACGTCATCCACAAAGCCGTTGTTGTCGTCATCGATGTTGTTAAAGTCCGCGGCGTCGCGTTGTTGATTGTTGTTCAAATCTTCTGCAGAGTTGATCCATAAATTGGGCTGCAAATCCGGATGGTCCAATTCAATGCCGGTGTCAATCACCGCGACGAGCACATCGCGTGTGCCAGTGGTGATTTCCCAAGCTTCGGTCGCGCGCATGGTGGCGAGCGCCCATTGTTTGGAGAATAGCGAATCGTTGGGAATGAATTTCTCGGAGACCGCAGTTTCGGTTTGCAATGCAAAAGCAGGAGCGTGTTGAATCGCCAACGAACTTGTTTGAGTGGAAGAAAAATTCTCGCAACGGAAAACGTGGTTGTATTGCGCATATTCAATCTCGGCGTGTTGCTTGAGCGCGGCGAGAAGGTCGGTCGGCGTCGCGCCGGCATAGCGCACCAAAAGATGAAGGCCTGCTTCGCGCGGGAAAGTTGCGGGCAAAGCATATGTAAGCGAGTATGCGCCGCCCAGCGCAAAAATTGTTTGCAAGCTTTGGGATAGCGCCAAGCCGCTTGCGGCGCTCTTGTTTAACGCCGTCGCAGGCGCGAGCTTGACGATGATCTCGTTGGAGTTGAAGCTTTGCGCGGCAACGCTATGTACAAGAAGGAGGGAGAGAAGATAGAAACGGAACATGAGTGCCGGATGGTTGAATGACAATGCAAAGACAAGTGATAACTCAACCCGCGCGGCATATTCATCTGCCAATGCGCGAGGCAATTTTTTCGCTGATGAAAGAGTCGGGCCGAGCTTGTTTGATGAGTGGCAATATACCGTCGGTGCAGCATAGTTGCAATCGTAAGATCGCTGCGCTCAGTTGCGCGCGACCGAGGCTCGGCCCAGTTCAGCGTGTGCGGCAATGCGTATTTTTCTTGAGTCGAATTTTCAGCTTGCGCGGGGAGAAAGATTTGTTATTTTGCGCGCACGTATGACGATGATTTCGCCTCTGCCCTTTGGCGCAACGATTCAAAAGATCCGCCGCGCGATTGCGCCTTTCAAAACGCCGGCCGTGACGCAAGTGGCGCAGCGCGGTCGCGATCCGTTTCGCGTGCTCGTTTCTTGCATCATCAGTTTGCGCACGAAGGACGACGTGACGGAGCAAGCGAGCAAACGATTGTTTACGCGCGCTGCTTCGCCGCAGGCAATGCTCAAACTCTCCACGAGCGAAATCGAGAAGCTCATTTTCCCCGCGGGCTTTTATCGCACCAAAGCGCGCACGCTGCGTGACATTGCACAAAGATTGATCGAGGCGCATGAAGGCCGCGTGCCTGACGCGATTGACGAGTTGCTCAAACTCAAAGGCGTGGGCCGCAAGACCGCGAATCTCGTGGTGACGATGGCGTTCGGCAAGCCCGGCATTTGCGTGGACATTCACGTGCATCGCATCAGCAATCGCCTCGACTGGGTGCAAACGAAAACGCCGGAGCAGACAGAGATGGCGCTGCGCGCGAATCTTCCCAAACGTTATTGGATCGACCTCAACGACCAACTTGTAACCTTCGGCCAGAATATTTGCCAGCCGGTAAGCCCGTGGTGCTCGAAATGTCCGCTGGAAAAGAGTTGTCCTAAGCTTGGGGTAAAAAGAAGGCGTTGAAAGTTCGTAGTAATGCCTTATGGGTTTTGACTTTCAAAATCGGTAATCACCTCCACGAATTGTCATTCAGGAGGAATCTTTTTACTTGCTGGAGACTCATGCCAGTGCTTAAAAAGGTTCCTTCTGAATGACATGATACGGGTGGTTTGCCTCGTTACCGAATTTGATCGTCAAATTTCATTAGACGCTCGCGCTATAAACGAATTGCCCCTGAAGGGGCTACTACAAACATGTGAACCGGAGCGCGTTGTGACCTTTGCCGACCTCAAAGAAAATTTTCGCAGAAACAAACTCGCATACTTTTACATCCTGCCCTCGTTCGCGTTGCTCGGCTTTGTCGTCATCTATCCTTTCGTTTATAATCTCATCATTTCATTTTCCAACATGAGCCTCACGCACTTCCGCGATTGGAAGCTCATCGGTTTGCAACAATACTTTGCCGTGTTCTCGGAGCCGGTGTTTTATATTCTCTTCGGCAAAACCGTGCTGTGGACCGCAGTGAATCTGTTCTTTCACGTGGGCATCGGCGTGTCGCTCGCGCTGTTGTTGCATCGTCCGCTGCCCGGCCGCGCGATTTTTCGCACGCTGCTGATTTTGCCGTGGGCCATGCCGCAATACATCACGGCGCTCACGTGGCGCGGCATGTTTAATTATGAATACGGTTCGATCAATCTCATTCTGCAGCAAATCCTCAATCTGCCGCCGGTGCAATGGCTCTCCGATCCGCTCGGCGCATATGCCGCGGCGACGATCACGAATATTTGGCTCGGCTTTCCGTTCATGATGATCATCGCGCTCGGCGGTTTGCAATCGATTCCGAAAGAGTTGTACGAAGCCGCGGACGTAGACGGCGCAAGCGCGTGGCGGCAGTTTTGGACGATTACTGCGCCGTTGCTCAAGCCAGTGATGGTGCCGGCAATTACCCTCGGTGTGATTTGGACCTTCAACAACTTTAACGTGATCTGGCTGGTGAGCGATGCGGGCAAGCCCGCGGATTCGACGCACATTCTCGTGTCATTCGTGTATCGCCAGGCCTTCAACTATTATCGCTATGGCTATGCCGCAGCGCTGTCGCTCGTCATTTTCGGCATCTTGTTGCTCTTCGGCATTCGGTTTATTAAACAAACGCAAGGAACGAAAGCGGTGTACTGAAACTTGGATTGATGGATTGTTGGATTGGTGGAGTGTTGAATTGGTGAGAGCCATTAATCCAATAATCCATCACTCCATCATTTCACTAAACGAGACCTCATGCCCAAATTCGAAAAGACCGTTTCGCGCTGGACCTACGCGGCGAGTTACGCCGTGCTCACGAACCTTTTGTGAGGCCATAACATGGCAATCGAACTGCTGCCCTCAAAACTTCGACAGCTTTACGAAATACATGAACGGAAACACGCTTGTGCAGTGCTCCATGGAGATTTTCCGGAAGAATGGAGCGATATTATCGTCGTGCTTGAGAATTTCCGATTGCGGAAAAGTGATATACTTGCTCCTGGTGGAGGTAAATCGCCGATTGCAGTCGCGCTTGATAGTGCTTTTCAAAAAAGAGGCTGGAAAGAAAAAGCATTTGAAACGAAAGTAGTCGTTGATCAAGAAACGATTGAGACGCCGACGCACAAAGTCGATTGCTGCAAGAATCGCGTTGCGCTTGAGATTGAATGGAACAATAAGGATCCGTTTTTTGATCGTGATTTAAACAATTTTCGCTTACTGTTTGAGTTGCGCGCAATCAGCGTGGGCGTGATCATAACACGCTCCGACCATCTACAGAAAATCTTTGACGCCCTTGGCAAAGGAAAATCTTACGGCCCATCGACGACCCACATGAGCAAATTGCTCCCACGCATAGAAGGCGGCGGAGGTGGTGGATGTCCGGTGCTTGTATTCGGAATTACGCAAGCTTTGTATGTGGAGAATGAATAGCTATGCATGACAAGTCTACTGTAAAAAAATTTTTGGGCACGGCGAACGAACTGCTGGAAACACATCCCGGCCCTTACGGCACTATTCTCGCTGATCCGCCGTGGCGCTTCAGCAATCGCACCGGTAAAGTCGCGCCCGAGCACCGGCGGTTGAATCGCTATGAAACAATGACATTGGAAGAGATTGTCAAGCTGCCGATCCCCGAGATCGCTGCGAAAGAGAGTCATTTGTATTTATGGGTTCCCAATGCGCTCATCCTCGAAGGCCTTGAAGTTATGCGCAAATGGGGCTTTAAGTATAAAACCAATCTCGTATGGTACAAAATCCGAAAAGACGGCGGACCGGATGGGCGCGGCGTCGGTTTTTATTTTCGTAATGTGACCGAACTTGTTTTGTTCGGCGTTCGCGGATCGCTAAGAACACGCGCGGCTGGACGCCGGCAAACGAATGTGATCGTCGCAAGCAAACGGGAACATTCCCGCAAGCCAGATCAGCTTTATACGATTATCGAGCGTTGCAGCCCCGGACCTTATCTCGAACTTTTTGCGAGGCACAAACGTTCGAGCTGGCAACAATGGGGCAATGAAATCGACCCCGCCGAAGTAAATGGGGCAGCTAAATTTGATCGGCAAGCGATTCGCGAAAAGAATAAGCCCGTGATAATGCCTCGCGTGCAAATGACGGATCAATATCAGAGCGCACTTTTTTCAGAAGGCGTGTTGTAAAATTAGAAGGGTTTTCAAACAAGATCACAGGCGGAATCTCATGCCCAAATTCGAAAAGACCGTTTCACGCTGGACCTATGCGGCAATTTATGCCGTACTCACGATCGTGACGTTGCTCACGATTTATCCCATCATTCAAGTCATTGGCGTATCGCTGCGGCCCGGCGATTCGTTGCACACGACTTCGCTCGAAATCATTCCTGAGAATGCTTCGCTCAATTCATATCGCCAGCTTATTGGGCTTGACGCGAACGTTCGCGAGCGTGTTGGCGAAGCATGGGACAAAGGCGGAATCACCGCAGCGTATCGCGCTCTTGGCCGCGAGAAACCGTTTGTGCTATGGATGATCAACAGCACCATCGTCTCTGCGATCGTCACGATACTCGGCGTGTCGCTCGCCTGCACCGCGGGCTATGCGTTCTCGCGTTATCAGTTCGTGGGGCGCGACGCGGGCATGATCGCCCTCATCACCACGCAAATGTTTCCTGCGACCATGCTGCTCTTGCCGCTCTTTCTCATGCTCATCAAACTGCAAATCTTCGATTCATTTCTCGGGCTTACGCTCGCTTATTCGGCCACGGCTTTGCCTTTTACCATTTGGCAAATGAAAGGCTTTTACGATACGATACCGTTTAGTTTAGAAGAAGCCGCGCGCATCGACGGCTGCAGCCAATTCAAAACATTCTATCAAATCGTATTGCCGCTCGCCGCGCCCGCGCTGGTGATTACGGCGCTATTCAGCTTCATGTCCGCGTGGAGCGAGTATTTAGTTGCCGCAGTTATTATCAGCGACCGCAGCTTGTTCACGCTGCCGCTCGGTCTGAAACTGTTTCAATCGAATTTTGATACGCAATGGGGGCTGTATGCCACTGGCGCAGTTCTCGTGTGCATTCCCGTGATGACGTTGTTTCTCGTGCTCAGCCGGTGGTTGATTTCAGGTTTGACTTTAGGCAGTGTGAAAGGATAATTCTTCACTCAGCCAAAAGAACTACCACAACGCAGCCGATAAAGCTGCCTCACTTCTTTGGAGTAGGAAAAATTATGAGCGCGCTTGACTATCTGGTGTGGATTCTGATCGTCGGACTAAGCTGTTTTATTTTAATTCGCCTCAAATGGATTTATGAGACCAAGCCGCACCATCTCTTTTGGCGCAAGCCGCAGGCGCGACACTATCTCCTGGCCGCTACGCTCCTGCTCTTCGCGGCTTTTTTTGTTTTACCGTTAGAGTTCAATGCCGCTTACATTCTACCGTTGCTGCTCGGGTTTTATTTGCTCGCGGCCTCGGCGGCAGTGAAAGTGAGCGACCGCGGTATGATGAGCAACGGGCTGTTGGCAAACTGGTTGGATATCGTCAAAATCGAACGCGGCGAAGTGAAAAATCAAGTGCTCGTCAAAACCGCAAGCCCGTGGCGGCAATTGCGCTTTGAAGTTCCAACAGAAATCGAGCCCAAACTGCGAAAAGTGCTCGCTTCCAAACGCATTATGTGGAGTTCCTCGTCGCCGGATGAGCAAACGCTGAACGATGCCGACTCCAAACCGATAATGGCGTCATAAAGCAGCGCAAGATTCTAAAATAATCGTTGCGCTGTTTGGAGTCGTTTATTATATTGCGCCCGTCTTTTTTTAAGCAGTACCCCGTTCTCGTGGAAATCTTCCCTTTCATATCACTCAATGCTTATACCGGAGGCTGTATGACTTACATCATCGCTGAACCCTGCTTGAATACCACGGATACTGCCTGTGTTGATGTTTGCCCCGTTGACTGCATCTATCTCAATAACGACGCCAATCCCAAACTCGATACCAAAAATCTCAAAATGGTCAGCAATCCGGTGATGAAAGACGGCGTGGCCATGGATATTTTGTTTATTCACCCCACAGAATGTATTGACTGCGGCGCCTGCGAACCGGAATGTCCGCCTGCCGCAATTTTCGCCGAAAGTGACGTGCCTGCAAATCAGAGTGCGTACATTCCTTTGAACTATGAAGCTTTCGGTTTGAGCAAGTAATCTTCGCGCATGATCAAATGCAAAAGTATCTACGCGCTCCCGCTCCCCTCTGACGGCGAGCGCATCTATGTCGATCGGCTGTGGCCGGAAGGTATCACCACCCGGTCGGCAGCAGTTGGCAAATGGTTGCAGGAGCTAGCCCCTTCCTACGAATTATGGCGACATGCGTATGATTTGAATCGCTGGGAAGGTTATCGCAAAGGTTACCTGCAAGAGTTACAAGCGCCGGACAAGCGCCCGCTAGTTGATGAGTTGCGCCGAAACGCGGCAAAGGGAAACCTCACGCTGCTGTTCGGAACTTCGGATGAACGCCGCAACAACGCTGAAATCATCAAAGAGCTCCTCGCATGAAACTGAGCCGTAAAACAATAGCAATCGCCGCAGAAGCGCGGCGTGCAAAGCTTCACTAAGACAAGGGCCTGATTGGCCTCCGCCACAACGCGGAGACTGGTCAGGCTCTTGCGCTTCATAGTGTATCTTCACCGCCCCAAAAACGCTCCACCCGCTTTCGCAATCCCCGTTGGATTGGAATAATCCAAGCTGCTTTAGCTTACCTAACCCATTAGGAGGTGCTATGATGGATTGGCATGAAAACATTGTCGAAGACGACAATGAAATCCGCGAGATCCTCAAAACGAGCCACGTCATCGCTGTGGTCGGCATCAAGGATGAATCCCACGCTCAGGAAGCCGCGCACAGCGTTCCCGCCTATCTCCATTCTCGTGGCTATCGCATCATCCCAGTCAATCCCAGCTACAAAAGTGTTTTCGGCATTCCGTGCGTTGCTTCACTCGACGAGGTGCAGGAACACGTCGATATTGTGCAAGTGTTTCGTGCGCCGAAAAACGTCATGCCGCATGCGCTTGCGGCAATCAAAATGAAACCCCGGCCCAAAGCGTTTTGGATGCAAACCGGCATTCGACATCAAGAAGCCGCCCATAAACTCGCGTCCGCGGGCATTAAAGTGGTGCAAGATCATTGCATCTACATGGATCATCTGCGCTTTGTTCGCGTAGCAGCCTAATGCTCTCCCAAGATGCGTCTAAAAATTCGTGAGAACTTGTGACGGGATTCGTCCCTCCTCCGCACTCATAAAGTGCACATAAAAATCAGGAACGCAGATCAACGTGGAACCCACCATCGCTTCCGCGAGCATCTGCGTTCCTATTTTTTTGATTCTTCACTTGCGCCTGAGTGCCGCTTTTTGTAAATAAAATCGCTTGCAATATCATGCGGAGCGGAGCCGAAGCATGCCTCGATGAACCCTCAGGAATTTTTCGTTCTCACTCCTTATTCTTTCAGCATGAAAATTTACGTCACCCGTCCCATCCCTCAAGCCGGCCTCGATATTCTTCGTCACGTCTATCCCGATTATAAAATGAATCAAGACGATCGCGTACTCGAGCGCCACGAGCTACTCGCTGCGGTCGAAGGCCTCGATGGCCTGCTTTCGCTTTTGACCGATCGCATCGACGGCGAATTGCTCGACGCGGCCGGACCGCAACTCAAGATTGTGGCCAATCACGCCGTGGGCTTTGACAATATCGATCTCAAAGCCGCAACCGAGCGCGGTGTGCTCATCACCAACACGCCCGGCGTATTGACCGATGCCACCGCGGATCATGCGTGGGCTTTGCTTTTTGCCATCGCGCGCCGCATTCCCGAATCTGAAATTTTTTTGCGCGCGGGAAAATTTAAAGGCTGGGGCCCGCTCATGTATCTCGGCGGCGATGTGACGGGCCGCACACTCGGCGTCGTTGGTGCCGGCCGCATCGGGCATCACATGGCGTTGCGTTCGCGCGGGTTCAATATGCGCGTGCTCTATGCCGATGAGTTTGTCAATTCCGTTTTAGAAAAAGAACTCGGCGCAAAGAAAGTGAGTTTTGAAGAGCTTTTGCGCGAATCGGATTTCGTTTCGCTGCACGTGCCGCTCTTGCCGAGCACGAAGCATTTGATCAACACCGCTTCGTTGCGGTTGATGAAGCCCACAGCCTATTTGATCAATACCAGTCGCGGCCCGGTGGTGGATGAAGCTGCGCTCGCCGAGTCGCTCCGAGCCGGAGTCATTGCCGGCGCTGCGCTCGATGTTTTTGAAAACGAGCCTGCGGTGCATCCGGGCTTGCTCGATTTGCAAAACGTCGTGCTCACGCCACACACCGCCAGCGCGACGATTGCGACGCGCAATAACATGGCAATTATGGCCGCGAACAATCTGCTCGCCGGCTTGCGTGGAGAAAGACCGCAAAATTTGGTGAATGAAGAGGTGTGGGGAAAGCAGCGCAGATAGAAGGTCGTAAATCATGGATAGTAGATCGTGAAGCGTAGATCGTCATTGTGGTTTGTGAAGCGTGAGCGCGTCTATAGTTTTGCACGAGCCACAATCCACGACCTACAATCTACTTCAACAGGAGAGAGGAAAACTTGGAACTGCTCAACCGGCTCATCGTCAAAACCATGCCGATCGTGCCGAAACCGATCATTCGCCGCGTGTCGAATCGTTACATTGCCGGCGACACTTTGCAAGATGCCGTGCGCCTCGTGCGCGATTTGAACCAACGCGGCATGATGGCTACGCTTGATCTCCTCGGCGAATTTATTTCGAAGCGCGAGGAAGCCACGGCCACCGCCGCGGCATATATACAGTCGCTCGACGAGATTGCCAAAGAGAAGCTTGATAGCAACATTTCCATCAAGCTCACCGCTTTCGGCTTGAAATTGAATTATGATTTCTGCCTCGACAATGTTCGGCGTGTGGTGCAGCATGCCGCAGGCCTCGGTAATTTCGTGCGACTCGACATGGAAGACTCGTCCTGCACCACGGACACGATTCGCATTTATCACACGCTGCGGCAAGATTTCAAAAACGTGGGCATTGTCATTCAAGCCTATATGCGCCGCTCGCTGGCAGATATTCGCGGCTTTATGGCGAATGGTGCGGCCACGAACGTGCGGCTGTGCAAGGGCATTTATATCGAGCCGCGCAACATTGCGTATAAAAACCGCGAACTCATCAACAAAAATTTCACCTTCCTACTCGATGAGTTGATTCACGGCGGTGCCTACGTCGGCATCGCCACGCACGACGAGCGCTTGGTGTGGGACGGCATGCGACTCGTCGATCACCTCAAGTTGCCCAAAGATCGTTACGAATTTCAAATGCTGCTCGGCGTCGACGAAGAGCTGCGCGACGTGATTGTGAACGCCGGGCATCGTTTGCGCATTTACGTGCCGTATGGCAAACATTGGTATGCCTACTCCGTGCGCCGCTTGCAAGAGAACCCGCAGATTGCGGGCTATGTGGTCAAAAATTTTTTTGGGATAAAAGACTAATATAAATTTCGCACGATCGCACTGCAATTTCGTCTTCGCCTCGCCGCCACTCTCAATTCCGAGTGGCTTTTTTATGCAAACAAAGAGCGTTGAAAAAAAGTAAAAGACTTTCACGCAAAGTCGCAGATTCGTTTTTCCAACAAACGCTTTGTCTTTAAAAATGGTGACGCAATATGACTCTCAAAACTCTGCCCGTGCCTTCACACTTCACTCCCAAACGCGTCGGCGAAATTTGGCGCGTGGAATATGAAGCGCGCGCGAAAGAAGCCAAAGTCTGGGCCGCGCGCCACGCGCTTACGCCCGCGGCGCATGATCAATTTAAAATCTGCTTGCTGCTTGTGGACGTGCAAAACACTTTTTGCATTCCCGGTTTCGAATTGTATGTCGGCGGACGCTCGGGGAGCGGCGCGGTCGATGACAACCGCCGCTTGTGCGAGTTCATCTATCGCAACCTCGGCGCGATCACGCAAACCATCGCGACCATGGACACGCACACCGCGATGCAGATTTTCCACGCCGTGTTTTTGGTTAATGAAAAAGGCGAGCATCCCGCTCCGTTCACGCTCGTCACGAGCGATGACATTGAACGCGGCGTGTGGCGTTTTAATCCTGCACTCGCAGCAAACTTGGAAATCGATGCCGCATTCGGCCAACACTATTTGCAGCACTATGCGCAGCAACTCAAAGCCGGCAGCAAGTATGACCTCACGATTTGGCCGTATCATGCGATGTTGGGGAGCATCGGTCACGCGCTCGTTCCGGCAATTGAAGAAGCGATTTTCTTTCATAGCCTCGCACGCATGAGCCAACCCGATTTCCAAGTGAAGGGCAACAATCCGCTCACGGAAAATTATTCTGTGCTCCGCCCCGAGGTTGTCGGCGAAGTGGAAAATCGCGTAATCGCTGCCAACAATACGGCTCTGGTGGAAAAGCTCGTGACTTTCGATGCGATTATCATTGCGGGGCAAGCCAAGAGCCATTGCGTCGCTTGGACGATCGCTGACCTTTTGCAAGATTTGAAAACCTCTACGCGAAGCTTGGCGAAAAAAGTATACTTGCTCGAAGATTGTACCTCGCCTGTGGTCGTGCCCGGCGTGATTGATTACACCGAACAAGCTGACGCTGCTTTTCAAAAATTCGCGGAAGCCGGCATGCACGTCGTGCGTTCAACCGAGCCATTGGCGCAATGGCCGGCCATGAGCGCATAGTCTTTCCCTGCGCCGAAGAAAACCAAACGATTACTGGCAAGGCAATTGTTAAAATAGTTTTGCCGCTCATCGTTTTGCTTTTTATTGAGGCAAAAAATCTCCGCACTCGTATCTCCTGCCGGTATATAATAGCTCTGTTAAAAAGCAACTCTGCGTCTTCCGCAGCATTCAGGACGAACACTTCAAAGACCGGAGGACTTCGGTGCCCTCAATTCATTTCTCCCGCCCGCTTATTGTCATTTTAATATCCGCCGTGCTTGCCATGGCGCAAACTCCAATATTGGAGCGCAAGAGCAGTTCTTCCTTCTTCGACAACTCCGAGCACAAAGAAAAACGCGAAGCCAGCCAAGCCAAGCTGCCGCAAGCGACTTTGCTCGCCGCAGTGGAAACTGCGATTGACCCTGCGAGTTATCGTATCGGCCCCGGCGATGTGTTGACGATCAACTTGTGGGGTTTGTTTGAGGAGCAACCCGCGTTGCCAACGCCCGTCACGCCCGAAGGCAAGCTGCTCATTCCGACGATTGGCGCGTTGGAGGTGAATCATCTCACATTGCAACAGGTGCAAGAAAGCGTGCGCCGCGCGTGCGCTGAAAAGTATAATGCAAAGACAATTTCTGTAACAGCACATTTGACGCAAGTGCGGCAAGTGCGCGTGCATGTTTATGGCGAGGTGCAAACGCCCGGCTCGTTCATCGGCACTGCGGTTGATCGCGTTTCACATTTTCTCGAACTCGCCGGCGGGAGCACGGAGTGGGCGAATCAAAATCTTGTTGAAGTGCGCCACGCCGAGGGTCGCATTGAGCATCTCGATCTTTCGCGTGTTTATCAAAAAGGCGAGCTGGCGCAAAATCCTTTTGTGAGCGGCGGTGAAGTTATTTATGTGCCGCGCATCGCGTTGAGCGGCAAAACGGTTTTTGTCGAAGGCGAGGTCGATCTACCCGGTCCGCATCAATTCGCGCAAAATGAAACGGTTGAAGATTTTCTGCATCGCATCAAAGCGTTGGATCGCGCTTCAGATTTGAACGCGATCTATCTTGTGCGCAAAGACCAGCCGCCGGCACATGTGAGTTTCTTCGAGAGCCGCGCGCGGGGCGAGAGTCATGCGAGCGCGAACCCCACGGAACACAAGCCTGGCGCGAACGGGCTCGCTTATCTCGCTGCGCAAACGCAAAGGCTGGAAGACGGCGACCGGATTCTGATTACGCGCATCAAAGAATTTGTGTACGTGCACGGCGCCGTGCAGAATCCCGGCAGCTTTCCTTTTGTAGTGGGATATAAAGCCGCGGATTATGTCGGCCTCGCCGGCGGCACTGCGGAGATGGCGGGCCTAAACGGCATCAAAGTGCTTCATGCCGCTTCCGGCAAGACCGAGAAGGGTGCCACACGCGAAGTGCAACGGGGCGATACGATCCTCGTGCCGACTTCCGGTCGCAATAAACTTTCGCAATACGGCGGCATTGTCGCGCAACTTGCGACGCTGCTGATTGCCGCGAGCGCGGTGGGGTTGGTGAAATAGGGGCAACGAGCCTAAGAGATTGCAAGCAGCCATTGTACAGCCAAGAATTGTATTGACTTCCTCCGAACCCTCGCGCTATATTGCGCCCGCTTTTGGAAGCTTATTTGCCGCAGATTTATCGGCACATTTGCTCAAGCAAGGACTCATAAAGAAATAGGAGAGCATCAGGAAATGAAAGCGCGATGGAACGGAGGATTTCTTGCTTTATCGTTCTCTTGGTTCATTTTTTCTATCTCTACTGATCGTGTTAAACACAAATTTTGTTTTGGGACAGAGTCGCCAACCTTCTTCACCCACAGATGCTGTTGATGAAAAAGAGCTTGCCAAACTGCTGCAAAAGCAAGGCGAGCAGCAGTTGCCCTCGCAAGCAATTGAGAGCACGATTGATCCTGCCACCTATCTTGTCGGCCCCGGCGATGTTCTGCGCGTAAACTTTTGGGGACTCTCGAGCGATGATATCGGTCTTTCGATAAAGGTCACGCCGGAAAGCAAAATCATCGTTCCCGGCGTCGGGGTGTTGGATGCCAACCGCAAAACCCTCCAACTGGTGCAGGATGAAATTCGCCTCGCCTGCTCGGCCAAATACGATCCGCAAAAAGTCAAAGTCACGAGCCATCTCACGCAAGTGCGGATGGTGCGCGCGCATATCTACGGCGAAGTTGTGGATCCCGGTTTTTACACTGGCTCCGCGATTGACCGCATCGCGCATTATATCAGCGAGGCTAAAGGCTGGACGCAATGGGCCGATGAGCGCCGCGTGCAGGTGCGCCATCTCGAGGGCACGGTTGATACGCTCGACTTGTCCCAGCTCTATCAAAGCGGCGACCTTTCGCAGAATGTTTATGTCCGCGGGGGCGACGTGATTTATTTCCCGCGCATCGAACTCACACATAAAACCGTGTTCGTCGAAGGCGACGTGCCGATGCCTGGGCCGCACACCATTGCACTCAACGAAACCGTGTTTGATTTCTTGCATCGCATTAAGGCTTTGGGGCGCGGCGCAGACTTTAAGCATTTTTATCTCATTCGAAAAAACGCATCGCCGGCGTCATTGAACTTTATGGGCAATGACGTGGCCGGACTTGATCCTTATTCGACGCGCCTCGCGCACGGTGACCGCATCATCATTCCCACACTCAAAGAGTTTGTCTACGTTCACGGCGCAGTGCAAAAGCCCGGAAGCTTCCCTTACGTTGTGGGCTTAAAGGCGCGTGATTATGTTGGCATGGCCGGCGGCAGCATGGAAACCGGAAGCTTGAATAGTGTGCGCGTTTTGCGCCATGACTCCGGCAAAAAAAGCAAAGGCCCGGAGCAAGAGGTCGAACGCGGGGACACGATCATTGTCCCGACGTCGGCCCGAAAGAAAATCAACGATTTTCTCGCCATCACCACGCAACTCGCGACCGTCGTTATCGCCGCGCGCGCCGTGGGCCTCATCGGCGGCAGCACCAATTGAGTTCGTTTTTTTTTTTTTGCGCTGAATCGACGCTTTAGACTAAATGAGGTTTGCAATGGACAGCAGCACGAGCATACATTATCCCGACCCTTCGCCGAACGGACAGCCGCGCAAGAGTCCGCTGTTTGATTATCTCTACATTCTCGTTAAGCGGCGCAAGTTCATCCTCAATGCCGTGCTCATTACTGGCATTGTCACCGCACTCATCACGTTATTGTTGCCGAATTGGTATGCGGCCACGGCCTCCGTGCTCCCGCCCAAACGGCCCGGCGGTTTGTTGAGCATGCTCGAAGGTGGCTTTTCTTCTTTGCTGCGCAACTTGCCTGGCTTAGGCGGAAGAATGGGCTCCTCGCAAGAGGCCTATAGCTACCTCGCGATTTTGCAAAGCCGCACCGCGATGGAAAAAGTCGTGCAGAAATTTGATCTTATCAAAGTTTATGAAACGCGCAAAGGTTCGCTCGACGACACTATTAAAGAACTGCGCAAGAATTGCGAGTTTGAATATGCCACCGAGGGCAACATCACCCTCACGGTTTATGATAAAGACCCGCAGCGCGCCGCGGATATGGCGAACTACTTCATTGCGATGCTGAATGATTTGAGTACGCAACTCGGCACACAAGAAGCGAAACAAAACCGCGAGTTCATTGAGAAACGTTATAGCCAGAACTTGATCGACCTCAAAAGCGCGGAAGACAGCATGAAAGTCTTCCAGCAAAAATTCGGCATCTATGAATTGAACGAGCAAACCAAGACCGCAATCAAAGCCGCGGCCGAGTTGAAGTCGGAGCAGGTGGCAAAAGAGATCGAGTTCGATATCGTCAAAAAAAGCATCGGAACCGAGAACCCGCGCACACAGGCATTGGAACTTGAGTTGGGCGAGTTGAACAAAAAGCTGCAAGAGCTGAAATACGGCAAGGCCGGCTGGTATGATGACCGGTCCGTCAATCTCTTCGTGCCGTTCAAAGACGTGCCGCAGCTCGGTTTGGAATATCTCCGGCGCTATCGCGATTTGCAGATTCAAAACAAGCTCATGGAATTTTTGCTGCCGCTGTATGAGCAAGCCAAGATCGACGAGCACAAAGACACGCCGGTCGTGCTCGTGTTGGATAACGCCACGCCGCCGCAACGCAAGCGCACCCCGCATCGCACGCTTATCGTGCTCATCTTCGTATTCCTCGCTGCGATGTTCAGCACCACGTGGGTCTTCTTGCAGGAAATTTACGAACGCGAAAAAGTCCACAACGAAAAGGTCGCCGCGATCATCAACGAATTGAGCCGAGGAAGATTTTTAAGGCGCTTCATCAAACAGAAAGCACCCGCGCCGTTTGAGCATGCGGAGCGGTATTAGATTTTGCGCATGGAAGCCGAAAAATTTCTTAAGACGAAAAAGTTCGTTTTGCAGCGCTGGTAAAAACTTCTAGGACGACCCCTTGTTAGTTGCGGGTCGATTGGCGCCCTCCTCTATCTGTTATTTGGGAAGAACCCTCCCTAGCACTTGAGACGCATCAATTCTTTTGAAAGGTCAAGCAAGTACTAGGGAAGGTCCTTCCGGAATGACATTTCAGAGAGGGCGTTGTCAATAAACCCGAAGACAGTTTGGAAGGATGAAGCCGCTCGCCTTTTAAGCGAAAGAAGCAACGATGGTTTGCAGAATATGCGCGAATGATCAGGCAAACCGTAGTTATGAACCCTGCGAGATGATGCTCGGCACGCGAGAGCGCTTTGCCTACTTCCAATGCGCGGCCTGTGATTGCTTGCAGATCGCGGCGTTCCCGACGGACATGGCGCGCTACTATCCAGCAACGTATTACAGCCTCGCGCAAGCGCCGGTTGAGCTTTATCGCAGTCCGCTCAAACGTCTCGTCAAAAAATGGCGCGACGAGCACGCGCTCACGGGCAGCGGATTCCTCGGCGAACGCCTCTATAAAAAATTTCCCAACGCGGCGCTGCATAGTCTATCGCAGGTGCCCGGCTTGGAAAAGACTGCAAGAGTTTTAGACGTCGGCTGCGGCTCCGGCGCGTTGCTGTATAGTCTCAAAGAAAACGGCTTTGAAAATGTTTTGGGCGTCGATGCTTATTTGGAGCACGACGTGCTTTATCCCAATGGCTTGCGCGTTTTGCAGCGCGAGCTGGCGCAGGTGCAGGACGAGTGGGATTTGATCATGTTTCATCATGCATTCGAGCACGTCGCGGATCCGCTCGCGACGTTGCAACACGCTGCAAAGTTATTGTCGCCGGGCGGCATGTGTTTGCTGCGCATTCCCACAGTCCCTTCATTTGCGTGGGAGCATTACGGCGTCAATTGGGTGCAACTCGATGCCCCGCGGCATTTCTTTTTGCATTCAAACAAGAGCATAAGTTTGTTGTCGCAACAAGCCGGCTTGCACGTGGAGGCCGTGGTTTATGACTCCACTGCGTTTCAATTTTGGGGCAGCGAGCAATACGCGCAGGACATTCCGTTGACTTCCGAGCGCTCCTTCGCAATAAACCCCTCAGCCTCGCTCTTCAGCGCCGAGCAGATAATGCGTTTCGAGGCGCAGGCCAAACAACTCAATCGCAATCAACGCGGCGACTCCGCGGCATTCTATCTTGTGAAATGAACATTCATCCGCTTATCCCTCTCACTCTTGGCCTCGGCGGAATCGTCTTCGGCCGTATTTGTTTTCAGCGCTGGTTCAATCATCTCTCGCTGTATTCGCTGATTTGGGGCGCGGGCCTGGCGTTGTTCGAATTGCGCTTGATGAACTATCATCCGATCACCGCGGAAGCGTGGCTCATCTTCGGCTATGCTTGGATTGCATTCTCAATCGGCTCGATAGCGTTGCCACTCGTGCGCCGGGCTATTGCATTCGACATCGAGGATCAGCCGGAGACCTATATTTTGCCGCAAGCGTCTCCTCGAGAAAAACGCGTCTTAATGCTAACAATCTTCGTTTTGACCTTCATTGCAATACTCGCAGTATTGCAGCATTGGTCCGTATTGTTGAACAAATTCGGCAGCATTCCCAATGTGCTGATAAGCGGCAACCTGATTTATCGCATGCGTACTTCAGAACAACTTCCCGGCATGGTTCCGTATTTGGATTCATTCGGGCTTGCTGCGGCCTTTTTCGCGGGAGTTTACTCCGCGCGTATCGGTAAAATCAAGCTGCTCACACTGCTGCCACTTTTCATTGTTATCCTGGAAGATGTTGCGCAAGTCGGTCGTGCGAAAATTTTGAATGCAGGTATTCTATTTTTCAGCGGATATTTTCTCACACGGCTGCCATACCAAAAAGGCGCGTCAATCGGCAACACAGGCAGAGGGCGTCGTTTGTTGAATCTCGTAATTGTAGTCGCGTTGCTTTTGAGCGCAGCGGAATTTATTCGCAGCTTTCGCCGTACGTACGAAGGCTTATACGGTGTTTCCCAACAATTGAGCAAGCTCGAAGGGGCCGCATTCATAACACCTTCGATCTATATGTATATGAGCTCGCACCCCGGCGTCTTCAGTGCTTATTGGAAAGCCGGCGGCGAGCACCCCTTTCCTGGTTCCAACACATTTGCGCCGGTATATCGCATCCTTGCGAAATTCGGCATTGGCGAGGATGTGCCGGACTATCAAAAATTCTATACCATTCCAATCGCCACCAACACCGCCACTTATCTGCGTGAATTGCATGCAGACTTCGGATATGCTGGTATTTTGATTGCGCCATTTCTCTTAGGGCTGCTCTCAACTTACCTCTGGCAACGAATAAAAACCTACAACCGCTTTGTTGCTATCGCAATTTTAGCGCATATTTACGTCGTCGTTGCATTCACCTATTTATATCAAGCGACGCGCGCAGGTTATTGGGTAATGACGTTGCTAATCTCTACTGGTGTAGGAGCCTTTCTTGATCGCCTCGTGCGTAAGCCGGAACTCCAAGCACATGATGCCCACTGACAGTTCGCCTTCTCTTGTTCAGCGCGTGGCAAGAAATACACTTGTCATTTTCCTCGGCCAAGCGCTTTCCCTACTCGCCAATTTAGCCGTCAATATTTTGCTTGCGCGACATTTAGGAGAAAATCAATTTGGCACATTTTCCTATGCGCTCGTGCTGATCAGTTTCTTTGCGTTGATTGCCGATTTCGGTATGAAGCCGATCTTGGTACGAGAGCTCGCGCGTTGCCCGGAACAGAGTGAAACCATTTTGGGCAATGCTTTTTTGCTAAAAATTATTCTCTTGAGTGTCACTGCTACACTTGTTCTGCTCGTGCCTATTCTCACCGGTTTCTCTGCTGACCTTCGCCTTTTGCTTTGGATTTTCGCAGGTAATCTTTTGCTCTCCGCCAAGATGATTACCGTTCGCATTGTCTGGGAGGCTGTTTTTCACATTCGTTTGCGTATGGGAATTCCGGTTTTATTTCAAACCTTAGACGCTGTTCTTTTAGTCATCACCACAGTAATTGCAGTTTCCAGCAATGCGACAGTGGAAGCGCTTGCCGTCATTTATGTGTTTTGTAATCTGCCTGGCTTTTTGCTCACGTTTATTTGGTCAAGCAAGATGGCAAAACCGCGTTTGCAGTGGAAACGAGAAACCATTCGCATGTTCTTGCGCGAATCGTGGCCCGTTGCATTGTACTTGGCTTTTATGGCGCTTTATGATCGGCTTGACGTATTGCTGCTAGAAACAATGAAAGGTCGTGGGGAAGTCGGTCTTTACGCCGCAGCTTTTCGATTAGTCTCTCCGCTGAACTTTATTCCGCTCGCACTTGCCACTTCCCTTTTTCCGCTGCTTTCGCAATTCAGTCATAGCGCGTCGGACAAACTTCGGCAAACTTTTGTTACGGGTATCAAAATTCTTGCAACGTTAGGTTTACTCTTTGCCCTCTTAGCGAATTTTTGGGCGGAGCCAATTTTCGCGTGGCTCTATCCGCCTGCGTTTGCAAATGCTGCAACGGCCTTTACCTATCTCATGTGGGCGCAAGCTTTCGGCTTCCTCAATTTCTACCTTGTTGATTTCAACGCTTCTATTAATTTGCAAAATCTCAATCTTCGCGCTGCTTTTGTCATGGCCATCGCCAACCTTCTCATCGATCTATTGCTCATCCCTCAGTGGGGCATACTCGGCGCAAGCTTGGCGAAAATTCCAACAAACGTAATTGGTTTTTTGCTATTGTTCAGCTTTTCCCACGCGAGAGAAACAAAAAACGTTATTCAAATCTTTATCAAGTTTGCCTTCGTCGCAATATGTTTTGGTTTGATTTTAGAGCTCATCCATGAAGTGCACTTGCTTTGGTCGTTACTTATTTCCGGTTTGGTTTATATCGGTTTGATTTGGCTGTTTAGGATATTTGACGCCTATGAGCGCTCTTTGTTGCTGCGCTTGCTGGGGAGGAAAGCATGAGTGAAAAAACAGCGCACGGTGTGGCTTTATCCGTCATTGTCGTTAGCTACAACACTGTTGGGCTTTTGCGCAACTGTCTGCGCTCCGTGCAGCAAGAAGCGAAAACGGTCCCGCTAGAAGCTATTGTTGTCGACAATGCTTCGCACGATGGCAGCGCAGAAATGATAGTGCAAGAGTTTCCTGAGATCATGCTCATCAAAAACGAGCGGAATATCGGTTTTGCCGCAGCCAACAATCAGGGATTGCGGAGCGCGCGCGGTGAAGCCTTGCTCTTGCTCAATTCCGATACCGAAGTACGCTCTGGCGCATTTGCGCAATGCTTGAAATTTTTAGATAATAATTCTCCAGTAGGAATCGTCGGCTGCAAGTTGGTCAATCCTGACGGAAGCTTACAGCCATCATGTGAAAGTTTTCTGAGCTTGTCTAGCCTCTTTTTTGAGAACTTTTTTATAGAGAGACTCTTTTCGAAGAGTGCAGTGTTTGGCCAGCGTGCCCTTGGGGGTTTTGCTTATCATCAAGCGCGACAAGTCGATTATGTGAAGGGTGCGTTTTTGTTAATCAAGCGACGTGCACTGGAAGATATCGGTTTTCTTGATGAGAATTTTTTTTTCTATGCGGAAGAAATGGATTGGTGCTATCGTGCACGTCAAAAAGGTTGGCAAACTTATTTTACACCTGAGGCGATAGTGCTCCACCATGGAGGGCAAAGTAGCGACCCCATTTCCCCTAAAATGTTCGTGCAGTTACATCGCGCCCGATATCAGTTTTATCGAAAACATCATAATGCGTTCTTGAGTTTGCTAGCACGCCTTATTATGACCGGAGGAGCGCTTCTTCGTATCGCCATTTGGGCTTTTATCACAGCCTTTCGTTTTCTTTTCATGCGCACTCACCGAGAGGAAGCGCAAAAAAAACTGGCAGCCGTGTCGGCTGCATTTGTTTGGTTTTTAAAATTTGAGAGGAATTAGTGCGTCCCATAAAAGTCATGACCATTTTCGGCACACGGCCGGAGACGATCAAGCTTGCGCCAGTAATCAACCGGCTTAAAATGGAGCCGGAGCATTTTGAAAACATCATCGTAGTAACGGCGCAGCATCGTTCGATGTTAGATCAAATGTTAGAAGTTTTTGCGATCACGCCGGACGTCGATTTGAATATTATGGAGGCCAATCAAAGTTTGTTTCAAGTAGCACAGAAAACCTTGCAGCGTCTCGAAGCGGTCTTAACCAGCCATGCTCCAGATGTAATTCTCGTGCAGGGGGATACCACTTCAACGTTGGTCGGTGCGCTGGCGGGATTTTATAATAAGACTACGATTGCACATGTTGAAGCCGGACTTCGTACGCATCAAAAATTTAGCCCCTTTCCGGAAGAAATGAATCGGCGTCTAACCTCGGTGCTCGCAGACATACATTTTCCACCTACGAGTTTGGGCAAGGAAAATCTATTGCGTGAAGGCGCCCGAGACGAAAATATTTTTATTACGGGCAATACAGGAGTTGATGCTGTGCTTTCCATCCTTGATCACGAGTATCGATTTCCTTTGCCCGAACTCAATTCTATTTTGCGCACGCAACTTCGCACTATAGTAGTCACCGCACATCGTCGGGAGAATTGGGGCGAAGCGTTCGAAAGTGTCGCGCAAGCTATTCTTAAACTTGTCGCGCTGCATAATGATATTCAATTTATTTTTCCGGTTCACCTCAACCCCAACGTTCGCAAAACTTTCTACGCGCAGTTACAAAATCATGCGCGTGTACATTTGCTCGATCCTCTAGAATACCGCGCGTTTATTAATCTATTGGGAAAAGCGTTTATCATTCTGACCGACTCCGGCGGTATTCAGGAAGAAGCGCCGTCCTTGCGTAAGCCAGTTTTGCTCATGCGCGAAGTTACCGAACGCCCCGAAGCTTTGAGCAAAGGCTTTCTAAAATTGGTCGGCTGCAATGTCGAGCGCATTGTAAATGAAGCGACACGTCTTCTGCAGGATGCGGCATACTATTCTGCCTCGACAAGCGGTGCAAATCCCTACGGCGATGGGATGGCATCACATCGCATTGCGCAAGCGATTAAGTTTGTGTTCGGCAATGAAAAAAATCGGCCGCAGGATTTTTACGCATGAGAGTTTGCATTCTCTTTCAGAATGATTTTCCACCTGAGCCGCGTTTGTCACGCACCGCGCAAACACTGATGCAGCTCGGCAACGAAGTCGAATTGTTCTGTGACAATCGGCATAACCGGCCAAGACACGAAATCATCGAAGGCATACGAGTCACTCGGGTAAAGACCGTCCAGACTCGGAGAAAAGGTTGGCGGAGATTAGCTGGCTTGCCAATTTTTTGGAACCCTATTTGGGTCTGGCAATTCCTGCTTTTTGCTTGGCGGAAAAAGTTTGATGCGATTCATGCGATCAACATTACCATGCTGCCTCTTGGCTACCTTGCAGCCAAATTACTGCGCGTTCCCATCGCTTATGACATGTATGAAAATTACCCTGCGGCATTGCGTAGCTGGCAATTGCGAGGATGGTTCAATCGTTTGTTCCGGAATGCTGCTTTTGCAGAATATGTCGATCGTTTCTTCATAACACGAGTCAATCACCTCTTCGTCGTCGTTGAAGAATCCGCCGTGCGGGCGCGTACGTTGGGTGTGAAAGCAGAGCGGCTCTCGATTGTATACAACACTAACGATGTTCAGGCCTTGCTGGCGCAACCATTCAATGTTGCAATCTTACAGAAGTATGAGCCACATTTCATGATTGCTTACACGGGCAATGTCACGCCGGAACGCGGTTTGGAGACTGTGGTCCATGCGATGGGGCGCTTGCGAAAGAAAATTCCAACCGTTAAATTGGTCATTGCTGGCGGCGGTTCCAGCGAGCCTTTGCTCCGCGATCTCGTTAATACCGGCGACCTTGCTGCATGCGTCGAAATCACCGGCTGGATTGACGATAAATTGTTTCCTTCGTATATTCATGCCGCAAAAATATGTATCGTTCCGCACACAGCGAATCCATTCATCGACACAACGCTACCCAATAAGTTGTTCGATTACATGGCGCTCGGCAAACCCGTTATCGTTGCAGATGCCAAGCCTCTGGCGCGCATCGTTCGGGAGTGCGATTGCGGCGCTGTTTTCGCGTCCGGTTCTCCGGATGATTTTATTTCAGCCGTTGAGCGTGTGCGCATGAGGCTCAACGAAGCTGGAGAACGAGGCAAGAGCGCAGTTGCGACCAAGTACAATTGGCACAACTCCTCACGTGCTTTGCGGGAATACTACAACAAGTTACCTTTGATAAAAACGACTGAAGCGCTAGCATGAACTATGTTGAGCTGACTCTGTGGATCAGTTGCTTTCTTGTGGTATATACTTATGCGCTCTACCCGGCCTGCCTCTTAACTTTCGCTCTCTTCCAAACCAAACGTCGCCAACTCGACGAAAATCACCTGCCCGCGGTTTCTCTGTTAATCGCAGCTTACAATGAAGAAGCGGTTATTGCCGACAAACTGAAAAATTGCCTTGCGCTCGATTATCCTCCGGGCAAATTTGAAGTGCTGGTTGGCTCCGACGGTTCGGATGATGGCACGAATAAGATCGTCACGCCATTCACCGC
Organism: bacterium; assembly: GCA_041918175.1. GTDB lineage: Bacteria > Zhuqueibacterota > Zhuqueibacteria > Zhuqueibacterales > Zhuqueibacteraceae > JABWAN01. The sequence goes on along the minus strand of JAYRWE010000094.1, from coordinate 130,836 downwards.
ACACACGATTAAGCTCTATCCTTACACTCAGCGTCGCGGCAAGGCTGCGGTGGTCAACGATCTTGCTGCCGTGGCCCAGGGTGAAATCTTGATATTTTCTGACGCCAATTCCATGTATCGCCGCGACGCCCTTTTGCGATTGCTGCCACATTTTGCCGATGCAAAAGTCGGCGGAGTCTGTGGTCGGTTGGTATTACTTAGCAAGGCGGGACAAATCGACGCCGAAGGGGAGCGGTTTTATTGGGACTATGAAAACTACTTGAAGTATTTGGAAGGTAGGATCAAAACGGTCTTCGGCGCGAACGGCGCCATCTATGCCATTCGCCGTAATCTGTTTCGCGCATTGCCTGCGCACAAAGTGGTTGCCGATGATTTTTTAATCCCGCTGCAAGTTGTGCGCGCGGGCTATGAGGTGGTGTATGAAAAAGACGCCGTCGCCACGGAAGCTGCTGCGGAAAATCTCAGCGCGGAATTTAAACGCAAGGTTCGCATTGGAGCAGGCAATTTCCACGGCATTCGGGAAATTTTGCCGTTGCTCAATCCGCGGCGCGGGTTTGTGGCGTTTGGTTTGTGGTCGCACAAAATTATTCGCTGGTTTGTGCCTTTCTTTTTGCTCGCGATTTTCGCCGCGAATCTCGCGTTGCTCGGCTCGGCTTTTTACAATGTTTTTTTTATCCTGCAAGCCCTTTTCTACGGCGTTGCATTCGTCTCGTGGCAACTGGATCGCCGCGGCGTGCAACTGCCGTTGTTGATTTATCCTTACTACTTTGTCACCGTCAACTTCGCGCTGCTGCTCGGTTTTTTTAAGTTTCTCACCGGCTCACAAAAACCGGCATGGGCGCGCACTGCACGTTGAGGCGCACATGTCCAAGGCTGTTGAGAAAACTCTGCTCTTCCTCTCCGACTTTCTCACCATCAACCTCTGTTTTTGGGTTTGGGCCAAGCTCCGTGCACGCGTGGGGTATTTCACCGAACCGATTCCGGAACAACTGCTGCTCAACGCTTTGGTGCTCTTTCTATTTTGGTTTCTGCTGTTCATTTTTTACGGGCGCTATCGTTCCGGGCATGTGCATTCGCGGGTTGACGAGGTCATTGACACCGGCAAGACCATTTCGCTCGGCGTGTTGGTTATTTTTCTGCTCACGTTCGATCTGCAAGAAGATCTCGGAGCGCCGCTCCAACTAAGCCGCCTCATGTTGCTTTCATATTGGCTCCTCATGATTCTCTTGGTGAGCAGCGGACGCCTTGTCTTGCGCACATTTCAACGCACACTGCTTGAAGCCGGGCTTGGCGCACGCAACGTGCTCATCATCGGTTGGGGGCATAAAGCGCGAGGGGTGTTTGATGAAATACGTCAGTTTCCTGCGCTTGGTTATCAGGTCACTGGTTTCATCGCTGCGGAAAAATTTGAAAGCTACAAAGGTGTTCCACGCTTGGGCGAGATTGCAGCCTTGCCGGAAATCATTGCGCGTGAAGACGTGCACGATCTCATTATTGCTTTTGAAAATGATGCGCGCGCTGATGCTATGCGAGTGGTGGAATCGTGTGAGGGCCTGGCCGTGCAAATAAAGATCGTTCCGGATTTATATGATGCGCTCCTCGGGCAAGTGCGCTCGCATCAACTTTACGGCCTGCCACTCATCGAAATTATGCGCGCGAGCATGCCGGCGTGGGAGCGCCGCGCGAAACGAGCATTTGATTTGGCCGTTGCCGCGCTCGCACTGATTTTCCTTTTGCCTTTCGCCACGCTTCTCGCCGGCGCTCTGTGGTTACATTCGCGCCGCCGCGTCATCACCTCGGAAACTCGACTGGGCAAAGGCGGCAAGTCGTTTTCGTATTTTCAATTTAATTTCAACGCCCAATCCCATCCTGCGGGCAAGGGGCTCTTGCCATTTTTTTCTGCCATGGGGTGGCACAAGATGCCCTGCCTGCTTAACGTCTTGCGCGGTGATTTGAGCCTTGTCGGCCCGCGCGCCACAACATTAGCAGAGGCAACGCGGTGCAAACAAGAGGTTCCATTTTACGCAAGACGCTGGCGCGTGCAGCCTGGTCTCACGGGTTGGGCGCAAATCAAGGCCGAGAAAAATTCCGCGCAAACAAATTTGCAGCGTGACTTGCAGCATGATTTTTTTTATATTGAGAACATGTCGCTGCGCATGGATCTAAAAATTTTGTTGATCGCAGTGTATGATGCCCTGATCACACGCGTAGCCGACGCGACTCCCACAAAACTCTTATTGCAGGAAGCTCATTCCGTGAAATAAGCGAGAGCCCACCTTGCCTTTGGCCGTGAGAACATTTTTGTGTTTTTGCTTCAGCGTGCTTTTCCTTGCTTGCTCAGAGCGAGAACAAGTTGTAAACCCGCCCCTGCCCGATGTTTTCGATAAATTCATCGCACGCCCTTTTATCTTTTCGCATTTGCTGCCGCCAATGCCAACGAACATCACGTTCATTCCCGGTTCGCAAGAATTTTTAGTGCTCGGCAAACGCGGCGAAATTCGCCACTTTGTGCTCGCCGACTCGAGTGCACGTTTGCTCGGCGCATTCACTGTCCCCGAAGTTGCGCCAGCACCCGAAGAGATCGGACTCACCGGCATTGCGTTCGATCCGCAGTTTGCGAGCAATGGATTTTTTTATGTGTGCTTCGTGACCGGCGACAACAAATGGAGCCGCATTTTGCGCTATCAATGGAGCGGCAGTTACTCTGAAATTGAGCGCTCGCATGTCACGGTGCTCAATGTTGATCGCCTATTGCCCGATGAGCCACAGCATGGACTTTACTCGCTCTGTTTTGGGCCGGATGATAATTTGTATGTGCCCATAGGGGATGCGCTGCAGCCGGAGTATGCGCAAGATCCGCAATCATTGCTCGGCAAGCTTTTGCGCATTCGTCCGCGGCATGGCCCGGAAGGCGGCTATGAAATTCCAACGGACAATCCGTATCGCGATGAAGAAAAAGTTTTGCCCGAAATTGCCGCATTCGGTTTGCGCACGCCGTTTCGCTCGCTCTGTTGGAGAGATAAAATTTACCTCGCCAACGTTGGGCGCAATCGCTACGAAGAAATCGAAATGTATACTATCGGCACGAAAGCAAATCTTGGCTGGCCCTTGTGCGAAGGCTATTGCGAAACCGGCGGCTACAACCGCCCGGTGATTACCGTGAGCCATGCGGATCCGTTTTATCAAACACAGGACCCGGAACAGAGCAGCAGCAATCGCTTGTCTCTCGGCGTGGGCGTGGTGTATGAACAAAACGGCGCTGATCCCTATCGCGATTTACTGGATGGCCGCTTGTTGTTCTTCGACGTGTTCCAAGGCTATGTGCGCGCGGCGCAATTGCGCCCCGATGGTTATGTTGAGGACGATCAGCACATCTTTCATTTGGAAAGTGTCACGAGCATGACAGTCGGGCCGGAAGGCTGTATCTATATCACGACCATGGTCCCCGCGCGCGTTATGCGTCTCGCGTTGAAATAAAAATACCGGCCACGGTGCAAGGTTTAGCAAAACAAATCTTTGATATTAGATCGCGCCGTTATTACCTTGATACGCCGGAAAAAGAATAACAGTGTAAGCGCCCACCCTCTGGGCGGCGCTTTCATGCTCGGCACCTCTCGCTTGCTTTCTCACGCGCATCATTGGCAAACTACATGTTGAAAGATCACGCCAGCGGCCTTGACCGCACACACGGAGCAGCAAAAAACGCGGACGCGAGTTTGCGCGAAAGCGAAGCACGGCTGCGCGGTATTTTAGAAACCGCAGTGGACGGCATCATCACGATTAACGAAATCGGCATTGTGGAATCTTTAAATCCTGCGACGGAGCGCATTTTTGGCTACGCTGCGCATGAGTTGCTTGGAAAGAATGTGAAGATTCTCATGCCGCAGATGTATCGTGAAGCGCATGATGATTATATCTTGAAATACCTAGATTCCGGCCACAAGAAGATCATTGGTATCGGCCGCGAAGTGGTGGGATTGCGCAAGAACGGCGACACCTTCCCGATGCACCTTTCGGTGAGCGAAGTGCGCTTAGGCGAGCGGCGTTTATTCACCGGCCTCGTGCGCGACCTCAGCGAACAGAAAAGATTGGAGAGACAAGTTCTGCAAGTGGAGCGCTTGGCAACGATTGGAAAAATGGCCGCGAAAGTGGCGCATGAAATTAGAAACCCGCTCTCTTCCATTAGCTTGAACGCCGAGTTGCTGCAGGACGAGTTGAATAACTATGCGCACACAGATACGGGCGAAGCGCAAAATCTGCTGCAATCGATGATCGCTGAAATCGATCGTGTGACTTCTTTGACCGAAGAGTATTTGCAGTTTTCGCGGCTACCGGAATCACAGCCCGTGCGGGATGACATCAATCGGGTCGTGAAGGAGAGCATTGATTTCTATCAGCCGCAGGCACGGCAAAAAAAAGTTGAGATGCAAAGCCGCATTTCCGCGAAGACCTGGGACGTGCGCTTTGATCCGGTGCAAATTCGCCGCGTGCTGTTGAACATTATGCGCAATGCCGTGGAGGCCATGCCCAAAGGCGGCACGCTGAAAATTGCGACGGAGCAGGGCGAGCGCGAGGTCGTTATTCATATTGTTGATACCGGCGTCGGCATTGCTCCCGAAGAAATTGAAAAAATTTTCGACCCCTTTTTTACGACGAAAGACTTCGGCACCGGCTTAGGCTTGGCGGTCGTGCAACAAATTATCGAAGAACATCGTGGCCGCATTGTTTGCCAAAGCAACATCGGCCAAGGCACAACTTTCTCCATTTATCTTCCGTTGGATAAAACGACGTGAGGCGAGGCGCGTGAAAACAAAATCGATTTTGATCGTTGATGACGAAGAAAGCTTGCGGCAATCTTTAGAAAAGGTGCTCAGGAACGCGGGCTACTTGACGCATATTGCCAGCTCCGGCAATGAGGCGCTGGAGCTTTTGGCGCAACATCCGATGGATTTGGTGTTGAGCGATCTCAAAATGCCGAACGGCGACGGCTTGTTGTTGCTGAAGAGCATCAAGAAAAAATTCCCCGACATCGAAGTGATCCTGCTGACCGGTTACGGCACCATCGAAACCGCGGTGGAGGCGATGAAAGAGGGCGCGTATGATTTCATCACCAAGCCGCCGAAAAAGGCCGTGATTCTCAGTACGGTCGAACGTGCGTGCGAGCGCCAAAATCTCGCGCAGGAAAATAAATATCTCCGCGCGCAATTGGGGCACAGCACGATGGTGGAAGATATGATCGGCAGCAGCGCGAGCTTCAAGAAAGTGCGCGAGATGATCGAGCGCGTGGCGCCGCTGCTCTCCACCATTTTGATCACCGGCGAAAGCGGCACGGGCAAAGAGTTGGTGGCGCGCGCCATTCATCGCCTCAGCCCGCGCGCCAAGCAGAAGTTCATTCCCATCAACTGCGGCGCGATTCCTGAGAATCTGATTGAAAGCGAATTGTTCGGCCATAAGAAAGGCTCGTTCACGGGCGCGCTGCGCGACAAACAAGGCTTGTTCAAAGTCGCTGAAGGCGGCACGCTCTTTCTCGATGAGATGGCAAATATTCCGCTCAATTTGCAAGTGAAGCTGTTGCGCGCGATCGAGCAAAAAGAAATTTTGCCGGTGGGCAGCACGACTCCCGAAATTGTAGACGTGCGCATCATCGCCGCGACCAACAAGAATCTCGCGGAAGAAGTGGAGCGCGGAAATTTTCGCGAAGATCTGTATTATCGTTTGAACGTCGTGGGCATCAACATTCCGCCGTTGCGCGAGCGCCCCGAAGACATCCCCGTGCTGTTGGAGCATTTCATCGGCCTGAATAACGTCCAACTGAACAAACAAATTCGCGACGTGGAGCAAAGTGTGCGCGAATCTTTTATGGCCTATGAATGGAAAGGCAACGTGCGCGAGTTGGAAAATGTGATTGAACGGGGAATGATTCTCTGCGACGGCGAGCTTTTGCTGATGAAACATTTTCCGCCGGCGTTCGCGCTCAAGGTTGCAATGCCCGAAACCGCGGAGGAAGGTTTGAAAGGCTCGGTCAAAAGATTCGAGCGCGAATCAATCCTCAAAGCGTTGGAGGCGGCGGCGCATGATAAAAGCAAAGCCGCACATTTGCTGGGCATGAGCCTCTCAACGCTCTATCGTAAAATGGCAGAACTAGGCATTCCGAATAAGGAATGAGAGAAGCCCCAACTTTCGTTTCTCCAAAAAACTCCGCTTGATTTTTTGGGCACTATTCTTTATTTGCACCGGACGAACTGGGAAAGGCTTGCGGCATGATTGAATGGCATCATCTGCTCGGCGCGGGATTGGCTGATCTTCTGGAGGGTTCGGGCTATGAAGTGGTGATGGAAAAAGAACTGTCGCTCAAGAAGCAGCGTTTGGATATTTTGATTATCGAACAGGGAGCCGGGCAATTGATCGCGGAATTGCCAGATGGTTTGGCACCTTTGGCGCGGCGTAATCTCATCACATACAAGTCGCTGCGACAAGCTTTGGATCCTTGGGCGCTTGATGAATTGAACGGCCACTACGTAAATTACCGTAAGCAAATAAGCTCCGCGGTGGACGACCTTCTGCCAGCGGATGACTTCAGGTTATACGCAGTCAGCACGCGCCATCCCGATAAACTCGAAACGGAGTTTGCTTTGCAACCAGTGCAAGAGGGCGTTTATGATTTGCGCTGGGGTAGTCGGCTTGTTCGTGTCATCGTGCTCAGTGAAATTCCTCAAACCGAGCGCAATGCCTTGTGGTTGCTGTTCAGCGGTCTCGTTGACAAGGTGCAATACGGTTTCGCACAGTATAAATCACAGCAGCACGAGTTGCCTCCGCTTTTGAATAAATTGTTTGCGTCATATCAAATCGAGGGTATCCCGATGCCTTACACGGTCGAAGATGTCAGAAGAGAACTTAGAAAAGAGTTTATCGCTACGTACACGCCGGAAGAGATTCGTGGTTATCTGACGTCCGATGTACTTTTAAAAGTTTTGTCGCCGGAGGAGCGTTTGAAAGGTCTGCCACCAGAAGAGCGTTTGAAGGGCTTAACCAAAAAACAGATCGAAGCTTATTTGAAAACACTCGCGACGCAAAGCAAGAAGCGTAAACGTTAAGCCCGATTTCTTTGCCGCTTTCGCGTTAAAGGCTGCGTTTGAGGGAGACCAGCTAGGTGTGACCCGCCGCCCGTTTCTTATAAACAAGAAACCGCCAACCGTTTTTTATCGACGCTAAGAAAACCGCGAGCGTCGAATTAAACTTTTCGCGAATAAAAATCTTCTGCACGCTTCTTTTTACAGCCGGTTGTGCCTGCACAACGGCTTTTTTTATCTGTAGCAGACACGGGCATATTTTTTGTCCTTTTCACGGTGAGACCGCATGCCATGCAATTGAGGAGCCTCGCGTGCCTGCTGCTGAAGCGTTACGCCTTTTGATCGTTGACGATAGCTTGGAGTTTCGGCGGTCGTTGACGAAAATTTTTCAAAAAGCCGGGTTTAAAGTCCGCGCGGTGGATGATTACAAGCGGGCGAGCGCATTATTGCGCCAAGAATTTTTCCCGCTCATCATCACCGATTTGCGCATGGCGGGAAAGTCCGGCTTGGATTTGCTGCACGAAGCCGCCGCCGTTTCGCCCGACTCCAAAGTGATCATGGTCACGGCGTTTGGTGACGAAGAAGCGGAGCAACTCGCGCTTGCCGGCGGTGCGGCCGCATTCTTTTTCAAACCGGTCAAACGCAAAGCCATATTAGAAGCCGCGCGTCAAGCGCTGCAATTGCCCTAATGCCGCAAACGACAGTTTGAATCTTGCGCACGATATTCAACCCGATGCTCTTTGTTTTTGCGCTCGAACTCGCATGATTTCCCGGCGCCGCGGGAAACCGAAGCGGAATGCGTATCAACACGCTGCGGCAATGGCGCACGAACAAGGATAAAATGAAATCGGGGTAGAAAGGAGTTTGTCATGCTTGCCCTTAAGAAGATTTTATTCCCGACCGATTTTTCGCGCTGTGCCGAACAGGCGCAAGCGCATGCTCTCGCGTTAGCGCAACAATATGGCGCAGAGCTTCATATGCTGCACGCCAATGCCGCACTGGAATATGCGCCGCATGTGCTCGCGCAGCAGTTTCCCAATCACGAGCAAATCACCGCGCAATTGCGCGAGCTTGCGTTGCGCCACATGTCGGCTGCGCTCTCTGCGCGCGAAGCCGAACAGGTGCGCGTGCAACAGGTTTATCAAAACGGCATTTCCGTCGCGCCCGTGATTTTGTCGTATGCGAGCGCGAATGATATTGACCTCATTGTGATGGGAACTCATGGCCGTCGCGGCCTTGGGCATTTGTTGCTCGGCAGTGTGGCGGAAGAAATCGTGCGTATGGCTACTTGCCCCGTGCTCACGATTCGCGAGCGCAAGACGCCAACCGTCGCCACGAAGCTGGAGCGCATTTTCGTGCCGGTGGATTTTTCCGAGCCTTCGCGCCAGGCTTTGCTCTATGCTAAAGTGCTCGCGCAAAGCCATGGCGCGCGTTTGCAGCTTTTGCATGTGGTGGAAGATCTGCGCTATCCCTCTTTCTATATGGCGGAACGCTTTGCCTATTTCGACCTTCGTCCGGAAGTGGCTACGCGCGCGCAAGAGGAGTTAGAGCAATTTTATCGCGACACCATTGATGCGCAGGTGAGCGCAGATTTGCATGTGATCGAAGGCGGGGCCCCATATGAAATCGTGAAATTCGCGGAGAAGCAAGCAAGCGATCTTATTGTGATTGCCACACACGGCCTCACCGGCCTCGAACATTTGCTCATGGGCAGTGTTGCGGAGAATGTTGTGCGCCGTGCGTCATGTCCAGTGCTCACCGTGAAGACGTTTGGAAAGTCGCTATTGTAAAACAAAACCGTGGTTCCTCCTCCGCGTTACAAAAAGAGCCGATGCGTGCCTCGCGCATCGGCTCTTTGCATTCGAGGGCATTCTGCCGCACCATCTTGCGGCCCAATCGTTCATCCCCGAAAATAAAATCCCACGAAAGCAAAACGCCGGATTTGAGGCAGTTCCATTTTCGTGGGAGTATGCAATTACGAACGCAGCAAGCGCATTCAACAAACGATCATGTTGCACGCGGCGCTTTTGCTCGCCGCACGCGCCAGGTGCCCGCTCGCGTTTCCAAGCTCCCGACATAACGCGAAGTGAAGACGCCGCTAATCTCTTCTTGCACGAGGTAGCCTTCGAAGGTCGTGAGCATCGTGCACCCGCTGACCGCATCAACATATGCCGCCAACTCTCCGCTAATGCGATTTCCGTTCATGCGAACAAACCGAATCGGCAAAACTTGCTTGTGCGCAAGATGATCCTCTTCTGAAAGCGGCGGAGCATTCGGCACATACGCTCGGTGTTGTCGCTCATCGAGCATGATGACTTCGCCGAATGCGGAGTCGCTCCGCGCAGCGAGCACAAACGTGATCGTGCCGCTGCTCCCGGTTGCGCTCGCATAGGTTCCCGTCCATTCGCCGGCGAGCTGCTGCAACTCATGCGAAGTCGCGAGCACCGGCACCATCGTGCGCGTAGGTGCGCAGGCTGTTAGTATGAACAACAGCATGAGCAGTATGTTTGAAAGTCGGCGGCTTTTTTTGCTGGAAATTTTCATAGCGATGCTCCCAAGCTTTACTAAACTTGAAAAGCTTAGTGAAGGTTTTGCTTTTTAAGCAGACCTTCTTTTTAAAGAAAAGCCAAACTCATGTGCGCGTCAAAAAACGTTTGCGCGGATTTTTCTTAAGTCTGTTCTTCAACTTTTGCAAAAGACCAGAAAAAAGCGGACGCGCTCACGCGTCCAAAATTGGAAGTGGCTGCAACGAGGTAATCAAAATGGTTTCCGACAATGACGGCATATAAGTCGACAGCGAAAGCAATTCATTCACCGGCGGGCGCAATGCGATGTCGAGCACCATCTCGCGCAGTTCCTCGGAAAGCTGCGCCAAGCCGGTGAGTGGAAAATTGCGCGGACCTACTTCGGTGCGTTGCGCCAACAATGAGTATTCGAAGATGGTCAAGCCGACGGCTCTGCGTTCGGATTTGTTGATGCGCAAGAGGATGTGATCATTTAATTCAATCCCGGTCGCTTTCTCGCTTGGCGCAAACGACACATACAGCGTGTCGCTCGGCTCGTCATAGTTGAAATTCGGTGTGATCATTTATCCAAGTTCCTTACTTGCGCGGGTTGAGCGCATCCTGCTTTCTCATTCCGCTTTGAATCGTTTCTCGCAATTGCTCTTCATGCTCCGCCATCTCGGGATGGTTGAGGTCTTCGATGATGTGCTCCCAGCGCTCCTGCGTGAGATAGATTTCATTACCATAGCGGTCATGAACCGTCCATCGTTGTCCGGCAGTCATGCTTTCCCTTTCAATATCGCTGCAAAAGGATAAACATTTCGACACGAAATTCCAAATTTAAAATCCGGCCCACACTGTTCCTCTGCTTTTCATTTTGTCAAAAACGTCTCTGCAAATTTACTCCACGTCTGTTCATCCAGCTCTTCCAACTGCCCTTCGACGAGTTGCGCCAGTTCCGTGACACCGGCTGGATGTCCATTGCCGTTCGCGGGCGCGAGTAGTTGGCGAAAGCGCGTAATCTCTTCGCGGTACCAGTCCGCGGCTTTTTCGCCGAGCCGCAAGCTTTCCAACTCGTTTGCCAAATGCTCGGGCTTTAATGAACACACCCAGCCTTTTTCATACGGCTGCTTCTCCAACCAATCGAGATGCTCGCGCAGTTCGGTGTTGACCACGTGCACTTTGCCCGTGATGGGCGCAGTGAATATGGCCACACGCTCGCCTTGATGAATGGCAAACAAACGCTCGCCCTTTTGCACCACGCTGTCTTTGGCGGGAAACTCAAGCGCAGTGATGCGGCCGATCATCTTGCGCGCGAAGTCATCCATGCCCACGCGCACGAGGCCCGGCACGGTTACATTCGCCCATACATGCCCGGAAGAAATAAACACGCCGCCCGGAAGCGAAAACTCATGCTCCAATGGTCGCGTACTCGTCACCACGCGCACGGTCGGCTGGAGTTGTTTTTCGCGATGATCTTGCCGGCGAATTAAGCATTTCTTCGTAAACTCCACCAACTCGTCTTCTGTAAACGGCTTTTGCACGTAATCCATGGCGCCGTATTTCATCGCATTCACCGCAGACTCAATCGTCGCATAGCCGGTGATGACGATCACGTCCGTCTCGGGGCTGAAATGCTTCACGCCTTTCACGACATCGAGGCCGTCCATTTCCGGCATCTTTAAATCTGTGAACACGAAGTCGTACTTGTTCTTTTGCACGAGGCCGAGCGCTTCGCGGCCGCTTTCCACGGTGTCAATCGCATAGCCGGCCACGACAAGTATCTTGCGAAAACTATCCAATATCACCGGCTCATCGTCCACCGCGAGAATGCGCGCAAACGGCCGCGGCACTTCCACGCGCTTGAGCGATTTCGCTTCGTGCGTGAAATCGAGATTCAAGCCGATATCTAACGCCGCGAGTCTTTCTTTACGCGCCTTTGCTTCTTTCATGCGCACCGACACCACGCGCACGACAATATCGATCACAATGAACGCAACGATCATCGCCACCACAAGTAACGCAACCATATATGCTCCTTTCTAACGCTAGCCATTCAAATACATTAATTCTCGTAGCCCACCCCTTTGTGGGATGCTGCTGGAGCCAATAAACTTTCGAATCGAATCAATGCCCCAAAAGAGGGCCGGGCTACGAAATCATTGTTTTATTCATAAGAGAAAAATGTTTTTGGCAGAGAAACCGCTCATTGTGCCATGCACCGCACTGTTCGCAACACGCTTCGCCGCAAACAATGCAAACCGCGCGTGCGACAATGCCGTGGTGCTGCACGCACCAATGGTCTTCTTCGAACAAGGTGCCGCAGCGTGGGCAATAGGCATCCGTCGCTTGCACTTCCGCCTGACAATGCGCGCAAACCAGAATTTCCTTTTCAATCGCATACATGATTCACCTCATCTTTACAATCTGCGAACGACTATCCACGACCTACGCTTCTGCTTTTAGCGGCAACGATATCGTGAACGTTGTGCCTGCTCCAACCTTGCTCTCCACCGCAATGCGGCCATTGTGTTTTTCAACAATACCCCACACGATTGCGAGGCCGAGGCCGTTGCCCTTTTGTCCTTTGGTTGAAAAAAACGGCTCGAAGATTTTGGATAAATTTTCCGCGGGAATGCCGCAGCCGGTGTCGCGCACTTGCAATTGCAACTGCGGCGGGTCTTCATGAGCACGGAGCGAACTTGAAATCGTGATCGTGCCGCCGTTCTCGCCCAGCGCATCGCTCGCGTTCATGATCAAATTCACGAGCACTTGCTGCAATTGATTCGCGTCCGCCTCGATCTCCGGCAACGCGGAAGCGAGCCGCTTTGCGATTTGTACTTTGTGTTTGGCCAACTGATTCGCAAGAATCTGCACGCTGCGTTCGACCACTTCGTTGAGCGCCACGCGATTTTTCTCCGCGGGCGATTGCCGCGCAAAATCGAGCAAGCCTTTCACGATTTCGCGGCAGCGTTTCGTCTCGCGCACGATGACTTCCAAATCCTCCTTCATTTCCGGTTTGTCTTCCGCGCGTTTGAGCAGAAAGCTGCTATACGTGAGCACGCCGGTGAGCGGGTTGTTGATTTCATGCGCGACGCCCGCGGCCAGCCTGCCCACCGAAGCGAGTTTTTCGGATTGAAACAGTTGCCGCTGCGTCTCCGCAAGCTGGCGCGTCATGTCGTTGAAAGAGCGCGCGAGCACGCCGATTTCATCGCGTTGGGGCAATGCAATCGCATAGTTCAACTCGCCGGCAGCCACATGCTGCGTCGCGTCCACGATTTTTCGCAACGGCCGGAGCACGATGATTTTTACGAGCAGATATATCATCAAGCTGATGGCGACGACCGCGCTCATGGCCAAGAGCAACAATTGCATCGTGCTCGCGCGCATGCCCGCCTCGACTTCTGCAAGCGACATCGTAATATCCAACACGCCAAGCACCTTCTGCTCCGCCGCATGCGCGTGACAATCGGCCTGCCAACAACTCGGCTCGTTATAGATCGGGTTGATAATGCCCAAGGTCGCGGGGCGCGCTTCGGCTTGAAAGATGCGCGTGCGTTCTGCTATTGGCACGCGCTCCAACGGCTGATCTGCGGTATGACAAGCGTAACAAGCTTCCGCATTTTTATCGACCAGCTTGCCGACGTCGAGCGTGTCTGTTGAAAAAATGATTGCGCCGTCTTTGTTGAAGATGCGCACTTTCGCGATGCCCTCTTGCGCGCCAATGGTGTTGATGATGCGATGCACGGATTCGCGCTGATTGAGGAGCATATCGTACTTCGTGCTGCTCTTTACGGTCTCACTAAGTTGGTGCGCGCTGCGCTCCAGCTCGCGCAGTTGTTGGCTGCGCTGCGTCGTGAGCAGCAAATATGCAAACCCGCCAATGATCGCCAGCGCCACACCAACCACGGCAGCAATGAGTTTGTGACTGATTCGAGTCGTCATAATAGAAATGAAAAATTGCGTTTTCACCAGCAAGCAAAGAGCAACTAGGAAAGCTTCGCGCCTTCCCCGCGTGCGAGCACTTCTTGCCCAATGCCGAGCAATGAAAATATCTCGCCAAGATTTTGCGGCACAAACAGCTTCGTGGCTTTGCCCTCGGCCAATGAGTGCGACACTTGTTGCAAAGCCATCAACCCGGCCAATTGCACGACCAATTCGCGCGAGTCGATTTTCGCCAAGACTTCGCCGATGAGGCGATAGCCCTCGGCTTCGGCCTTGCGTATTGCCAACACACCATCGGCCTGTGCTTGGCGCACGATGCGGATGCGCTCCGCCTCGGCTTCCGCCATCTTGATGATGTATTCCTTGCGCGATTCGCCGGTGAGCGAATAGAAGTTGCGCAAATGCTCGGCTTCTTTGCTCAACAACTCTTTCTCATCGGAAATATAGTTGCGCTCCTGATCGGAACATTGAATGTTGATCATGACTCACCTCGACTTTTAGCGCAAATCGTGCGGGTTGATTTCAGTGATCTCTACCAAGCGCACGGAAATGCCCCAGGGTTTGGTATCCGTTTCCAAAGTTTTGCGCAAACTCTCGATCAATTTCCGTCTGCCGGCGAGCAATTGCATCGCGGGAAAATCGCCGCACTCATTGCGCAAAGCGGCGCGCACCAATTCGAAGATGGCCTTTTCGTAATCGTCGATGTCAAAGATCGCTTTGATCGGATCGGTGATGGTAAAGTAAACCACGGTGTTGATCGTGCAACGCACCCCATCGCGCGTGAAAACTTCTTCTTCTTTGTAGTCTTTGACTTGTTCTCGAACCGGGACCAGCTTGAAAGGTTTTTGATAAAGCCCCCACCAGCTTCGGCACGAACCCAACCCCGACTTCGCGGAGCGCACACATTTGCCGAAGGCCGTAATCAATAACTCATGCCCCTGGGGCACGCTGAAAAAACGCCGAATGCCCAATGTCAGCAACGAAAGCATGAAACAGGCGAAACGATTGCGATCGACGCCGTCCATAACAACTCCCATGGGTGATATGAATAGAAACGTCGAGGCTGCGCGTGCGAGTGATGTTTTGTTATTTGAATGCTTGCGTTCCTCCAAGTAATGAGCGCTTCCTTATGTGGCCGTATTCTTTACTGAAGCAAAAGTCAAATTGGTTTAGCGCGTGGTTACGCCCGGCGGTGACGAAACAAAATTCTCGCGCCGCAGGGTCGCAATTTTGAAAAATATATAAGGCGCAATCGTGGTCCACAGCAAAACGAACAGCCAAAGTCTTCCAGCAAAAATATTGTAGTCGGCAAATAGCCTCTCCCACGTATGACCGGCAACGAAATGACCAAAGAGAAATTCGAAAGCAATCGTCATCACGAGCCAAGCGCTTCCCACGAGCCATGCTGCGCGTGCGGAGCGCAACGGCCACACGCGCGCTATGAGCCATACCATGATGCCAAAGAAAACAATAAGCGTGAGCGTGGAGAGCTGATGCGCATGCAATTCGCCAAGCGCGTCTTTAAATAAAGCTTCACGCATGAAACCATTGGCAATTGCGACTATGGCCAAGAGAAACCACACAGGCAGATAACGCAACAACATAGCTCTCTCCTAAAAAGTGCGAATGCTGATGTGCGCTACATGAGCATGCGATAAACCACGATGACAGCACCCACCAGCGAAATTGTGCCGAAGATGCTCTTGTTGTGCTTCGCCAACCAGCTTGGCAAAAAAATATCGAAGCTGTCGTCTCTGTTGGTCGTGTATTTGGCGGCAATGGGGGTTAGTGGGCAGCTTCCATGGTTGAGTTTCAACACAACGCCTTCCAAAACGATTAAGCCGAGGGCGAGCGCCACGCGAAAGTCGAGCACATCAAAAATGCCCGCGTAAAGAATGAATCCAATAACAAACACGAAGCATATCCAAACCAGCGTGTGAACTAGCTTGATGAAGAAGAGCATCAAGTTCTTGTCATGCGTTGCGTTCATGCGTTGCTTTGCGTTTGAGGAGCGGCACCAAATCTTTTTCGAGCAAATAATGATGCGCGAGCAATTGCCCGTCACGCACAATGCTGAACACGCCGTAAGGCGAAGGCGAAAACTTCCGCACTTCTTCGGCGCTCGTCATTTCGATGACACGACTGGCGATTCCGAGTTTGTTTGCCGTGTTGATCACCGTCAAGACCGCGTCGTCGAGGTAGGGGCATTGATCCGAACGAAGGACTGTAATTCCAGAGCCGCATTGTTTCGCCTTCTTGTCCCAACCGTCCAACAATTTGGGCAACGGCGCATCGTGAAATTGCAGCGTCATCAAATCAAACGCCGGAGCCGATTGCGCGACGGAGGTGAAGCCGTGCTGCAGCAACAACTCTTTTCCAGCAAGCCAGTTGCCCGCGCTCGTCAACATCGCCACGCCGTGCATTCCCGCAGCGCGCGCGTCTTTGATGCACGTTTGCAATAAGCGATTTCCGAGTCCCTGCCCTTTGCTTTTCCCAACCACCCACAGGCAATGGATGAACATGTAGCCTTTCGCGTCAACGGTGCGCCACGCATATTCGCCGGGAATGTATTCGATAAAGCCGCGTTGCGGCAGTTCGTACATTTTAAGGCGCAGGCCTTCGGCGAAGCGCGCTTTGAGCCAATGCAATTTTCGTTTATAGCCTTCGGCTTTGGGCTTGCTCATGTAACAAAAGAAGCCGGTGTCAGCGACATTGTCGCTCGTAACCTCGAGTAGTTTGGTTCGAAGCGTAGACATGCGCGTTCTCTGAAAATTCAATTTGCCATTTTTATAGCAGCCAATTTTTCATAACGGTGACGCTGCCTTTTGCACACGATAGCGAATGATCGTGACGTATTTCTCCGGGTTGCCTTGCGAAAACATTGTCGGCCCTTTGAGATATTCTTCTTCATGCACGCCGATGATCTCATAGCCTTGCGCTTGGATAAATTCCTTCAGTCGCGCGATCGTCGGTTGCTCTTCGGTATAAGGCCCGTGATGCAGAATCTCTGCGACCTCGCCATATTCCCACAGGGTGAGTGAAGCTTTTAATTCCGGCGGTGCTTGATGGGGCGGCACTTCTGTGATGCTTTCCGAAATGGGCATGGCATAAAGGCCCACCCATTCTGATTTGGGCGTTTCAAGCGGCATTGGCCAGCGCGCTCGCGGTACGGCGCCTCCCGGAGCTTTGGAACTCTCTTTCATTTTGAAATACAACTCGAACAGCAGGCCGAAGGCCTTTGCGCCGACAACGTTGGGATCGCCTTTGGCCTCGACCACGAGCATCTTTTGATTCGGCACCGACGAGATCTGCGGTTCATTGAGATGCGCGTATTTCGACAAATCCGGGCCTTGCATCAGGTAATAAACGGAAAACGCAATGAACGCAACGACGACTACCAAAAGGGCGGCCACCACACCGAGAATAATCTTTGTAGTTTTTTTCATGCTTTCTTTCCTGTGAAAAAATGCGAGAGCGCGCGGCGTTGCAAGCAAAACTCGTCTGAGCAAGAGCATTGTTGCTCGCGGCACGAGCAGGTTGTGGCAGAGTTGTCTTGTAATTCACACACCCTTGCTGCATGCGCAACTACTGCGGCAATCGCCCTAATGTTTTCCACAACCAACGATGGCAACGATGAATCGAGGTCACCGGTGGAGCGAACATGAGCACGCACTCGCCGTGAATGACTTGCATGCCGTTCTCTTCGCAGAAGCGAATTGCGTCCGCGGATTCCGCGCCTTGTTGCAGCCACACGCGGCGAATGCCCGCGCTTGCGGCTTCGCGCACGACACGTTCGCTCTCCGCGGGTGGCACGGAAACGAACACGCTCGTCACGGGTTCGGGCAGCTCGCGCAAACTACGATAGCAACGCTCGCCCGCAATCGTCTCGGCTTGTGGGTGAATCGGAAAGACACGATAGCCTTTCCCTTTGAGCGCGTTAAACGCGAGGTTGCCAAATTTTTTGCCGCTGCGCGATACGCCAACCAGCGCAAGCGTGTGTTGCGCCACGAAATTTTCTATGGCATTATTTTTTGTCATATACTTGCTGCGGTTCGATTTGTAATCATACGCGCGAAAGCGCATGCACGCTATTCGACGTGAATTCCGTGACCTTCTTTCGCTGCTTGTTGCGGTTGCTCAAACTGCGTCAAACGCGATTACCGCGTCGCGCGGCCTCACGGAATCCCGAGCGTTGCCTCCACGGCGTTCAAACGCAGATTGACGCTTTGCACCGCTTCGGCGACGAGCATGAAGTAACGGTCGAGCGCGCAGTCCGCATGCAGCCGCAGCGCGCAAAAATCGCCTTCGGAGTTCCCGCAAAATGCGCACACCTTGTCGCGCAAGGTCGAAACATAATCCGTGATGAGCGGGCTGTCGACCGACTCCACCACTTCGACCACCTGCGGCAGATACAACTCAATCGGGCATTTGCGCACGCTCGGCAAGCCGCAGCGCACGAACTGTTTGCCGTGCATGATCGAATCCATGCAATACGGACATACGCGCTCGCGTATGGCATCGAGGTATTCTTGATGGGTTTGCATATTCGGTTTCTCCTTCCGAAAGATGGCGGAGGGCAAAGCCGTTTTCACTCGCCATGCGGGAAACAGTTTTGCCGTTGGGTTTTGGTTAAATGCGCCGCTTGCTCTTTTTAAAAGCTACGGGTGTTGCGCGGCCCACGTCACTGCTTCGCTTTCTTTTTCCTGCGGGGCCTGCGGAGGAAACACCGGCAAGTAGCGCGCGGCCAACGCGAAGAGCGCAAAGCCGACGGCGACAAACATCACTGTGATTGTGACTTCCATCCACGATGGAAAGTAACCGACTTTCGCCCAGCCCTCCATGCCGGTGATGCTCACGTTCATGCGATTCAACACAAAGCCGAGCACGACGAGCACAGCCGCGGTCAACAACCCGATGGGCCGCAGGCGCACGCGCGGAATCGCGAGCAGCAACATGGGCAACAAAACGCCAAGGCCGATTTCCACCCAATACAAGACCGTTTCCAAACTCAACACCCACACCGCGCCGAATACGTTACGATCCAAGAGGTCTTGCACTTTGATGACCAAATAAACCATGAGTACGACAACGATGACACGCCCGAGCTGTATGAGAATCGGCATCTCAATTTCGCGCTTAAAGGCGCGGCTGCTCATGAACGATTCGAAAATCACCATCGCGCACCCCACGCCAATGGCGGAGAGATAGAAGAACACGGGCAACAGCGGCGAGTACCACAAGGGATGCAATTTCTCCGGCACGATCAAATAGAGCGAACCGAGCGAAGATTGATGCAGCGTGGAAAGAATAACGCCGAGAATCACGAGCGGGATCGTAACGGTATGCATGAAATGCACGGCTTTGTTCCACCCGAGTTTTTCAAAGAGCACCGGGCTGAACTCCAACGCGAGCACGGTGGTGTAAAGCATCACGCACCATGCAACTTCGAACATGACCGAGCGCGGATTCCACATGATGAGCGCGTGCCAAATGCGATCGGGGCGACCGAGATCGAAAAGCAATGCGACGATCACGAGCAGGTAACCGAGAAACGCGGTGAGCACGGCCGGGCGCACGATGGGCCGAAAGCTTTCTATATTGAAAATGTAAACGATGGCGCAGAGGGTAAATCCTCCCGCAGCGAGGCCGACGCCGCAGAGAATATCGAAGCCAATCCACAAGCCCCACGGAAATTGATCGCTGAGATTCGTGACTGCGCCGAGGCCTTGCGTGAAGCGAAGAAATGTGATGTACGCGCCCAGCAGCAACAACAATCCAAGCACGGCGCGCCAAAACGTGAGATAGCCGAAAATTTTTTTCATAGACGGTCCTTGCTAAACGGATCACACCTGACTGATCACTGGCAACTGCTCACTGCTCACGCTCCTCCATTTCTTTCAGCTTCGCGTGCAGCTTGCCCACTTCCTCGCGGCGATTGATGATCCACCATAAACCATAGAGCGCAGTGCCGCCCACGGCCACGATGTTTGGAATTTTTGAAAGCGCATTCCACGTGAGCATAGGCAGTGGGTGTTTCGGCAGGTTGGTGGGGAAACCGAGTTGTTCGAAGGGCAGGGCGGAGAGAAAGAGAATGGAGGTGCCACCGGCTTCTTGCAAGCCGTAAATGTGATCGACGTATTGCTCGGGATTTTCGCGCAAACGTTTTTGCGCTTCGGCAATCAACTCCTCGCGATCGCCAAATATCGTCGCGCCCGTAGGGCAGGCCTCCGAACAAGCTGTGGGTTGGCCTTGCGCGAGACGGTCGGAGCAAAAGATGCATTTGCGCACACGCGGCGCGGCTTGATTCCACGTATACGTTGGAACTTGAAACGGACAAGCTTGCATGCAATAGCGACAGCCGATGCACTTTGCTTCTTCATACAGCACCGGACCGTCCGCAGTCTTGGTAAACGCACCCACTGGGCAAACCGAAACACACGTCGGCTCTTCGCAGTGCATGCACAAACGCCGCACGTAAACATCATTGCCATAATCTTGCACTACGGTATAA
Source organism: bacterium (assembly GCA_041918175.1). Classification (GTDB taxonomy): domain Bacteria; phylum Zhuqueibacterota; class Zhuqueibacteria; order Zhuqueibacterales; family Zhuqueibacteraceae; genus JABWAN01. Next base: position 110,806 of record JAYRWE010000094.1, on the reverse strand, counting down.
GCATTCGCGTTGAGCTTTGTTTCCTCACCTGCGGGCAAACCATTTTGCTCTTTACACGCTTCGCGACACAGACCGCAACCAATACACAACGTCATATCAATCAACATAGCTTTGCGGGCCATACAACCTCCTTAATCATGGAAAAGAGCGCATAAAATTCCGGCCTCAATTCAAGCAAGCGATATGCCTCTGCGCGGCAAAGGCGCGTTGTCGATTTCAGCATGCGTTAGCGCGCAAGGCCGCTTGCGTTGACGCAAAGAGATTCTTAGTTGTAAGAAATGCCGTGACAATTTTCGCAGGTTTGATAAGCTGATAAAGGAAAGAATGAAATTGGGGAGCGGGCGGGCGCTCGGCAATTGCAAGCATGCCTACACTTACAACGATACGGCCTTCACCACTGGGCTCGCGTTGAGCGGCATATCGTTTGAGATAAAGATTCACGGTAAAGTCAGAGTGCAATTTTAATTTTGCCAGTGCAGCGAGGAGCTTATGTCGCAAATGCCAACACTCACCAAAAGTCGCGGTCATGTGGTCATCGATTTTGAAAATTGCAAAGGTTGCGGCTTGTGCCTTGAAGTGTGCGCGCCCAACGTGTTGCGTCTTTCACAGAAATTGAATCGGATGGGCTATCATCCTGCGGAATATGCGGGCGCAAATTGCACGGGCTGCGGCGTGTGTTTCTATGTTTGCCCGGAGCCGGCAGCGATCACAGTTTATAAGCGCGCCGCGACCGCGGTTCACGCAGTTGCTTGAAGCGCGTGTTTGAAAATGTCATCATCAAAAGACCGTTCTCATGCTCGGCCATCATCCCCGTGCGAGAAAGGTTCTTCTCGAACGACAAAACGCTAGAGTTTCAAATCAACGAGTAAGCAGCAGCCATGTCCAAACAACTCATCAAAGGCAACGATGCCGTAGTTAAAGCCGCGCTGCTCGCGGGTTGTCGCGCATACTTCGGCTATCCCATCACCCCGGCGAGTGAAATTGCCGAGAGCGCTGCGAAATATTTTCCGAAAGTCGGCGGCACCTTTTTGCAAGCAGAGAGCGAAGTCGCTTCCATCAACATGGTCTATGGCGCAGCCTCCGCGGGCGTGCGCACGATGACGGCTTCTTCCAGCCCCGGCATTTCATTAATGCAAGAAGGCATTTCCTACATGGCCGGCGCGGAATTGCCCGGCGTGATCGTTGACATTGTGCGCGGCGGTCCGGGCCTCGGCAACATTGCGCCGGAGCAGGCGGACTATTTTCAAATCGTCAAAGGCGGCGGCCACGGCAATTATCGTTTGATCGTGCTCGCGCCGAATAGCGGCCAAGAGATGTGCGATCTCACCATGCTCGCATTTGAGTTGGCTGATCGTTATCGCAATCCCGTTATCGTGATGGCCGATGGTTTCATCGGGCAAATGATGGAGCCGGTCGAGTTCCCGCCGCCGGTTTCTGTTCAACCCGAAAAAAAATGGGCCGTGCAAGCCACGGCCGAATCGCGCGGCAATCTCATCTCTTCGATTCATCTGCAACCGGAAGATTTGGAAGCGCATGTTTGCCATTTGTTTTTGAAATACGATCAGGTCGAACGCGAAGAGGTGCGCTGCGAAGGCTATTTTTTGGAAGATGCGCAACTCATCACCGTGGGCTATGGCATTATCGCGCGCTTGTTGCGCACCGCGGTGGAGCAAGCACGGGAGCGCGGCATCCCCGCGGGACTGCTGCGTCCGATCACGCTTTGGCCATTTCCAGAAAAAAAGATTGCCGCGCTGACGGAGCAGGCAGAAGCTTTTCTCGTTTGCGAATTGAGCACCGGTCAAATGGTGGAAGACGTGCGGCTCGCGGTGAATGGTCGCGTGCCGGTAAAATTCTATGGCCGTTATGGCGGCATGGTGCCCACCGCGGAAGAGCTACTCCAACAAATCACGCGGGTGTGGAATGAATTTGCCCGGAGCACCAGCAATGTTGGAAGAATAGCCACGCCGCTTGTGGAAGAAGAAAAAGAAATGCAGCCCGATTATGAATGGGAAGCGGCGAGTTTGTCGTAATGCCTTTAGGCCTCTCAGGCAATTGGCCTCAAACGCCCGAAGGCGTTGCTACGAGTGAGACGTTAGCAACTGAATTTTGCACTCGTGATATTGCCAACCTCCGCCTGATGCTGTAAGCATCAGGCTAAAAGGTGGAGGCGATCTAAAGATCGCTGATCACCCGCAGGGTAGAAGCCAACTTTAGTTGGCTTGCATCTCCTAGTCTGATGCTTCAGCATCAGGCGAAAGACGGCGCGAGCACCGTGCAAAATTCAGGTAGTACAAACGAAGTCGCAGTGACCGTCCGGAAACTCACACGTGCTCCATGTGAAGGTATCGCGCGAAGAGCAAACTGTAGGAAGCACGCTGGCGAGTTTCCGGTCGGTATTTTGCGAGAAACTTCATTAAGCTTTCAAGTTGTGTAAAACGCTGAAACCCTCTTGTGGATAAAAATATGGAAGCCACGGTTCTCCATCGACCTGAGTCATTATACAAGCTGTTCGAACGCAAACCCGGCGCGGAAAAAAGTGCAACGCATTATTGCCCGGGCTGCGGTCATGGCGTGGTGCACAAGCTCATCGCCGAAGCCATGGATGATTTTGCGCTGCGTGAGCATACGGTTTTTGTGTCGCCCGTAGGCTGCGCGGTTTTTGCATATTACTACATGAACTGCGGCAATGTGCAAGCCGCACACGGTCGCGCGCCCGCAGTTGCCACGGGCCTCAAGCGCGTGTTGCCGCACAGCCTCGTGATTAGCTATCAAGGCGACGGCGATCTCGCTGCCATTGGCGGCAATGAAATTTTGCACGCGGCCAATCGCGGCGAAAATATTTCTGTGATCTTCGTGAACAATGCGATCTACGGCATGACCGGCGGGCAGATGGCGCCGACCACGCTGCTCGGCATGAAGACCGCGACCACGCCCTATGGTCGCAACATTGGCAACGAAGGTTATCCCATGCGCGTGTGCGAATTGCTCGCCACGCTCGAAGCGCCCGTATACATCGAACGCGTTGCCCTCACCGATGCGAAGCACGTTATGAGCGCGCGCCGCGCGATTCGCAAAGCGCTTCAGAACCAAATGGAAGGTCGCGGCTTCTCGCTCGTTGAAGTTTTATCTTCATGTCCCACCGGATGGAATCTCTCCGCCACAGAGTCGAAACAGTGGCTCATCGAAAATATGTTGCCCGTGTTTCCGCTCGGCGTTTTTCGCGATAAAAAGATTGCAGTGCCCGCGCCCACCAACGGCACCACGACCAAGCCTGAAACGCTCTGGCGCTTGCTGGATATCCCTGAAGAGGAAAGTGAAACGCAGCAAGCGCGCGAAACCCCTGTCCGCCAAACCAATATGCGATTAAAGATCTCCGGCTTTGGTGGGCAGGGTGTTTTGTTTATGGGCGTCGCATTGGCAGAGGCGGGCATGCGCCTCGGGCGCAATGTGAGTTGGCTGCCGAGCTATGGGCCGGAGATGCGCGGCGGCACCGCGAATTGTCATGTGAATATTTCCACGCAGCCGATTGGCTCGCCGCTCGTCTCTGAAACCGATGTCTTGATCGCGCTCAATCGGCCCTCCGTGGAAAAATTCCAACGCGAGATCAAAGCCGGCGGCATGTTGCTTTATAATAAATCGCTCATCGAAGAGGTGACCCTGCGCGAAGGGATTGAAACAGTCGCGGTGCCGGCCACGGAATTGGCGGATGCGTTGGGTAATACCAAAGTCGCGAATGTCGTGTTGCTCGGCGCGTATCTTGGGTTGACGAAAATTTTGCCGGAAGAGGTCATGCTCAGCGTGCTGCAAAACAAGGCCAAATCGCGTCACGATCTTGCGGAGTTGAATGCGCGCGCGTTGCGAGCAGGAATTGAGTTCGCACGGATACGCTCGTAGTAACGCCTTCAGGCGTTTGATGCTGATAAATTAATATGCCTAAAGGCATCCCTACAAACGTTAAACCGCACAGGAGAAATTCACATGGCGCAGCAACGACATGCACCCACGAACGAGAGCCTTGACTGTCCCTTTCTTCAAGAGCCTTGCCCGCAAGGCACGAGCATCGCGGCGCATTGCCAACTCCGCGTTGCGCAGGACTTCGATCCGGTGGCGAAGTTTTATGAACATGAAACGATTCATTGCGCGCTGTGCGAGCGCGACTTTCGCATGGCGGAGATTCAACATGTCAAAATCAAATGAGCAGAAAATACAAAACGGGCGAAGTCGGACTTTGCAGTGTTGGATTTGAATAAGGGCTTTAATCGCGAATAGAATGCCAGTTCGATTCACATTGGCAAAGTCCGACTTCCCCGCAATAGTTTGATAAGCCTGTTTGAAAGGATGAAACAAGATGGAAGCAACGACGACAACAGCAACACCGAAAGTCAAACACAAAACTTTCAATTATCATACGGAACTCATGTGGCTCGACAACCGCGCGGGCATGTTGCGCGCGGAGGGCAAGCCCGCGTTTCGTGTTTCCAGCCCACCGGAATTTAAAGGCGAAGCGGGCGTGTGGACGCCGGAAGATTTGTTCGTGGCCGCGGTGGAAACCTGCACGATGACGACGTTCATCGCCTTTGCGCAGCGGCTCAATTTACCCGTGAGTTCCTATCAATGTCGCGCCGAGGGCGTGTTGGAATTTGTCGACGGCTCGTATCGTTTTACGAAAGTCATTTTGCGGCCCACCGTTGTGCTCGCGCATGCCGAGTTCATCGAACAAGCCACGAAGACCTTGCACGATGCGCACAAGAGTTGTTTGATTGCAAACTCGATTCGCGCCGAGGTGGTGTTGGAGCCGAAGATGGAAGTGTTGGGAAAATGAGTTTCAGCGCAGGTTGTAACGCAGGTATCCTGTCTGCGCTACTCTATTCAGCGATATGCAAAAAAGCTTTGCCTTTGGGGTAATCACAACTGAGGCGAACGTTGGTAAGAAAGTCTTCGACGCCGAGGAGCGGCGGCGCGGAATCGTCTTCTGCGAGATAGGCTTTGAGCGGCATTTCAACAATTTCTTTGCGTGTGCTCAAAAATGCCAGCTCAATTTTGGCGAGACGCGCCATGACAACACCTTTCCCGATGCCTCCCAATGCGATTGGCGCGGAAAGTATCTCGACGTTTTCCATCGCCCGCCATACGCTCTTGGGCATGAGTGTGAGCGGACTTCCGAGATCAACAATGACATCAACTGGCGGCGACCATCCATTTGCTTCCTTGAAGCATGCGGGTGCGTACAAACGAATGATCCGAACGTGTAATCCGTTTGCAAGATGAATGGCGTCAAAGTTTGTTTCCCAAAGTAGCCGGATTTTAGTAGACATGAACGCCCTTTTCAACAAAACGAATATACGGTTGTCCCAAACCCAACTCGCCGGCATTGTGCCACAGGGACCAAGCTTTGTCACCGTCAGCGATCACCTTGCCCTCGTGTACGAGTACCCATTGATCAGGATAATTTTCAATCAACTCTTGCATGTGCTCCGAAACCCATTGCCGGTCGCGCAGGAATTGGCGCGACAGCTTGGGCGATTTTGGCCGGGCAGCTTCCATGTTTCACCTCTTGTAAATTTGAAAACGCATACGATTAAATCGTTGAGAGAAAAATAGAGATTACAAGACGCGAAAGCAAACCTGATTTTTAAAATTGAGTGGATGGATATGATAACGAAAGCTGAAGCCCTGCGCTATCATAGCGAAGGTCGCAAGGGCAAAATTGAAGTGGTTTCCACGAAGCCGTGCGTGACGCAGACCGATCTCTCGCTCGCGTATACGCCCGGCGTAGCGGAGCCTTGCCGCGAAATTGAACAGGATAATAATAAAGTTTGGGAGTACACCGCGCGCGGCAATCTCGTCGCCGTGATTTCAAACGGCACCGCGGTGCTCGGCCTCGGCGATATTGGCGCAGCCGCGGGCAAGCCGGTGATGGAAGGCAAAGGCGTGCTGTTCAAGCGCTTCGCGGATATTGACGTGTTTGATATTGAATTGCATTCGCACAATGCCGAAGACATCATCAAAGCCGTGCAAATGATGGAGCCGACGTTTGGCGGCATCAATCTCGAAGACATCAAAGCGCCGGAGTGTTTTCAGATTGAAGAGACCTTGAAGCAGATGATGAAGATTCCGGTGTTTCATGATGATCAACACGGCACGGCGATCATCTCCGGCGCGGCGCTGGTCAATGCGTTGGAAATCGTGGGCAAGGACATTCGCAAAGTGCGCGTTGTGTTCAACGGCGCGGGCGCGTCGGGCATTGCGTGCGCGAATTATTATTTGAGCCTCGGTGTGTCGCGCCACAATCTTATTCTCTGCGATACCAAAGGCGTGGTCTATGCCGGTCGCAAAGACGGCATGAATCCTTACAAAGCCAAGCTCGCGGCAGAGACCAAAGCGCGCACGCTCGCCGAAGCAATGGTCGACGCGGATGTATTTGTCGGCTTGTCCGGTCCCAATATGATAACGCCGGAAATGGTGAAGTCGATGGCGAAAGATCCCATCATCTTTGCGATGGCGAATCCCGATCCGGAGATCACGTATGAATTGGCGACGAGCGTGCGCAGCGATTTAGTCATGGCCACCGGCCGCTCGGATTATCCCAATCAAGTGAACAACGTGCTCGGCTTTCCGTTCATCTTTCGCGGCGCGCTCGATGTGCGCGCGACCGCGATTAACGAAGAGATGAAACACGCCGCGACGCGCGCCTTGGCGGAGTTGGCGAAAGAGCCGGTGCCCTATACGGTAATCAAAGCGTATCGTTTGCAAAATCTCAAATACGGCCGCGAGTACATCATTCCCAAACCGTTCGACCCGCGCGTGCTGCTGTGGGTCGCGCCCGCGGTGGCAAAAGCGGCAATGGACAGCGGCGTGGCGCAGGTGCAGATCGATCTCGAAAAGTATCGCGAAGAACTGGAGAGCCGGCTCGGCCTCTCGCGCAAGTTTATGCGCGTGATGATCAACAAAGCGAAAGCCGCGCCGAAACGCATTGTCTATCCCGAAGGCGATTTCCCCGCAATTCTCAAAGCGTGCGAAATCATTCTCGACGAAGGCATGGCGCATCCGATTTTGTTGGGCGAAGAAAAAACGATTATGGCGCGCATCGAAGAAATGCGCGTGCATTTGCAGGGCGGCGTCGAAATCATCGATCCCGCCACTGCGCCGAAGCTGCAAAAATATGTCGAAGTGTTTTATGAGATGCGCAAACGCAAAGGCGTGACGCGGCGAGATGCGGAAGAGCTGATGCGCCATCGCCATTACTTCGGCCCGATGATGGTGCATATGGGCGAAGCGGATGGAATGATTGCAGGACTCACGAAGCATTATCCCGAAGTGTTGCGGCCCGCGTTGCAAATCATCAAGCTGCGCGAAGGGGTTTCCAAAGTGGCGGGCTTGTATGCGATGGTCTTCAAAGAAGGCGTTTATTTCATCGCCGATGCCACGGTGAATATCGACCCGAGCGCAGAAGACCTGGCTGAGATTGCGATGCTCGCGGCGAAAGAAGTGCGGCGTTTCAATCTCGAGCCGCGTGTCGCGCTGCTTTCGTTTTCAAACTTCGGCAGTGTGCAGCATCCGCTTTCGCAGAAAGTGCAAGCCGCGTTAAAAATTTTACGTCATAAAGCGGTTGACTTCGAAGTCGATGGCGAGATGCAAGCCGACACCGCGGTGGTGCCGGAAATCATCAATGAATTCTATCCCTTCTGCCGCCTCAAAGGCGGCGCAAACGTGCTCATCTTTCCGGATTTGATCAGCGGCAATGTGGCGTATAAACTTTTGCAACGCCTCGGACACGCGGAAGCGATCGGGCCGATCTTGATGGGCATGCGGAAGCCGGTGCACATGCTGCAACTCGGCAGCATGAATGAAACCGACGTGGTGAATATGACTGCGCTAGCCGCGGTTGATGCGTGAAATATGTTGCTCTGTCGCGGTTTGGCCGTGGCAGTTATTGTTCCTCTTAAAAAAAAGACGGCCAAGCCGCGATTAAGCCTTGCGGAATTGTTGACGCGGGCTTTTATCAGGCGCTTTGTCGCGCACGCTTGTGAGGAAGACCAATATGGCGATTCTGGAGGAAAGAAAATATCTCTTCGGGCCGGTGCCCTCACGTCGTTTGGGGCGCTCGCTGGGAATCGATGTTGTGCCGCGCAAGACCTGCACGTATAATTGCGTGTATTGCCAACTCGGCCCGACGACCTTTCAAACTTTGCAGCGCGAAGAGTATGTGTCGGTCGCAGAGATCATTGCTGAAATCAAAGACTTTCTCGCGGACGGAGGCGAAGCGGATTATCTCACGTTCTCCGGCTCGGGCGAGCCGACGTTGCACAGCAAGCTGGGCGAAATGATTGTGCAGACCAAGCGGCTCACTCAGATTCCCATCGCGGTGTTGACCTGCGGCGCGCTGATGGCGGACCCCGAGGTGCGCGCCGATCTCCGACATGCAGACGTGGTTCTGCCTTCGCTTGATGCCGCGCTGCCCAAGACTTTTCATGCGCTCAATCGTCCCCACGGCAAGCTGCATCTTTCGGAAGTGATTGAGGGGCTGAAAAAATTTCGCAAGGAATACACCGGGCAAATTTGGCTCGAAATCATGCTGGTGAAAGACGTGAACGACGGGGAAGAGGAGGTGGCGCTTTTTCGGCAGGCGATCGCCGAAATTGCGCCCGATAAAGTGCAGCTCAATACGGTGGTGCGGCCGCCGGCGCAGTCGGAAACGCGCGCGCTCACGCCCGCGGAATTAGAGTCGATTCGCGCAGCTTTGGGGAACTCCGCGGAGATCATTGCGCCGCGTATCGAAGCTTCGAAATATGTTTTGGATCAAAATCTTGTGCCGCAACTGCTCTCTGTTTTGGCGCAACATCCGTTGACGTTGACGGAGGTCAGCGAGCATTTGCAGTGTCGGCATGAAATCGTGTGGTGGCTAATGCAAGCCCTGCTGGAAGAGGGCGTGATCGAAGTGCGTAAACACATGGGAAAAAAATTCTATGTTGCGCCGGTCATGGTGCAGAAGCCAGCGCATGGGAGAGAGATACTCTAACGGAGGCTTTTATGGATCATCCGATTATCGTCGTCGCCGCCATTGGTGCACTGGCCTTGACGTATGTGTTCACGCCGCTGGTGCTGAATACGTTTGCCCAGTATCGCAAAGCGCGCACAACAATGTGTCCACAAGACGGCGCGGCCGCGGAAATAAAGATTGATGCGCGCCATGCGGCGCTCGCAGCCCTCGTGGGCAAATCGCAACTGCGCGTGCGGCAATGCTCGCTCTGGCCGCAAAGATGCGGTTGTGCGCAAAACTGTATTCGTGAAAAAAGCTATTTCAATAAATGAACCGACCTCATCGGAAAGGAGATCGTATGCCGGATACTTTAACCATCAAAGACAATCGCACGGGCAAGACGTATGAGATCCCGGTCACGCACGATGCGATCAAGGCCATGGACTTGCGCCAAATCAAAGTCAAAGACGATGACTTCGGTTTGATGACTTATGATCCCGCGTTTATGAACACTGCTTCGTGCCAAAGCCGCATCACGTTTATCGACGGCGACAAAGGCATTCTGCGCTATCGCGGCTATCCCATCGAACAATTGGCGGAGCGCAGCAACTATCTCGAAGTCGCCTATTTGTTGCTGCACGGCGAATTGCCGACACAGAAGCAATTGACCGATTGGCACTTTCACATCACGCATCACACGCTGCTGCATGAAAACACGAAGAAATTCATGGAAGGCTTTCATCACGATGCGCATCCGATGGGGATGCTCGTGAGCACGGTGGGCGCGCTTTCCACTTTCTATCCCGAGGCCAAACAGATTTTCAACGCGGAGTTGCGGCAATTGCAAGTCTATCGCCTGCTGGGCAAGATGCCGACGATTGCGGCTTATGCCTACCGCCATCGCATGGGCCTGCCGTATGTTTATCCCGACAACGAGTTGGGCTATGCGGGCAATTTCTTGAACATGATGTTCAAGATGACCGAGCTGAAATACAAACCCAATCCCGTGCTCGAACGCGCGTTGGATATTCTTTTCATTCTGCATGCAGATCATGAGCAGAATTGCAGCGCGAACGCCATGCGCAGCATCGGCAGCTCGCATGCCGACCCGTTTGTTGCAACTGCGGGTGCGGCCGCGGCGCTCTATGGCCCGCTGCACGGCGGCGCGAATGAAGAAGTTTTGCGCATGCTTGGCGAAATCGGCTCGAAAGACCGCGTGCCGGATTTTATCAAGCGCGTGAAAGCCGGCGAAGGCAAGCTCATGGGCTTCGGCCATCGCATTTACAAAAACTATGATCCGCGCGCGAAGATCATCAAACAAACCGCGGATCAAGTTTTCGAAGTCACGGGCCGCAGTCCGTTGATCGACCTCGCGTTGGAGTTGGAGCGCATTGCGTTGCAGGATGAGTACTTCATCAAACGCAAACTTTATCCCAATGTCGATTTCTATTCGGGCATCATTTATCAAGCCATGGGCTTTCCGACGGATGCGTTCACGGTGCTCTTTGCGATCCCACGCATGTCCGGGTGGATTGCGCAATGGCAAGAATTGTTGCTGGACCAAGAGCAAAAGATCGCGCGGCCGCGCCAACTGTACCTCGGCCATGACTTGCGCGACTTCGTGCCGATGGCGAAGCGCACGACGTGAGCTTGCGGTGCCAGCGGCTTTTGTTAATCTGCACGCGGAAGCGTTAAAGCCACCAATCTGATCTGCAAGCTTTGCGCTTCCGCACTGCAATTTTTTCGAGTAGGCATATGAGTAAGTTGCTGCGCGATATTCCCGTGGAAAAACACATTGCCCGCCACATGCAGTGGTTTGAGCACAAACGCGCCGAGCAACAAACCCAGCACGCGCGCTCCCCGGCGCTGTTGCCGCAACCGTATGTCGCCCTTTCACGCGAGTTGGGCAGCGGCGGCGATGCGATTGCGCGTCTGCTGGCCGAGCAACTGGGCTGGCCGCTCTTCGATCGCGAAATCATCGAAGCGATTGCCGAGAAAACGCACGTGCGCGAAGAATTGGTCGCACAATTCGACGAGCATGTGCGCAGCGCGTTCGATACCTATTTGCAGAACCTCTACACCGGCAGTATCTTCGACGCTTCGAAGTATCTGTATCATCTTTCTCAAGTTCTGCTCGGCATTGTGCAGTATGGCCATGCCGTGATTCTTGGCCGCGGCGCGAATTTTATCTTGCCCGGCGCAAAAGGGCTGCGCGTTCGCATCGTTGCGCCGCGCGCGGTCCGCGTGCAAAACATTATGCGCGAGCGGGAAGTGGCGGAAAAGGATGCGCTCCACCTCGTTGTCAAACATGAGGACGAGCAGCGCGTTTTCTTTCAGCGTTTCTTCCACGCTGCGCCCGATGACCCGCACGCACATGACGTCATTGTCAATACCGCAAACATGGCAAACGAAGAAGTCGCGACCTTTTTGCGGGAATGGCTGACGCTCAAAAGCAAACTCTAAGGCATCCTTAGACGGCATATTTAACGTATCATCATCCCCGGAGTAAAGAGATGGCTCGTGTCCTTATTATTGACGACGAGGCCCATCTGCGACTGCTATATCGGTTAGAGTTGGAGTTGGATGGATATAACGTGTTGGAGGTTGGCACCGGCAACGAAGCGCTGAATCTTCTGGAGCAGGAAAAGATAGACGCAGTCGTAATGGACCTCTGGCTGCCCGATATGTCGTGGCCGATATTGCTGGAGCAACTTCTCGTGCGCCGGCCACAAGTGCCGATCATCATCAATACCGCATACGAGCAATGGCGCGATGATTTCCATTCCTGGGGCGCGGAAGCGTATGTGGTAAAGTCTTCCGATCTTTCGGACCTAAAACACGCACTTGCGCGTTTCACCGCGCACCAACCCGCGGCGCGAACTGGAATGCATGCGGCGCGGGCAGTAAGCGCGTGATTCACTAGAGCACAGAACTTTTCCCAATATTTCAAGCTTAAAGGGCATTTGAAAAGTCCAAGCATGATATAATTCCCCCCTTGAGGGGGGTTAGGGGGGTGTTCTCCAGCACCAGTGAGCGCCTCAATATTCATAAAAGCGCCATTGCAAAGTGATCAAATCGCAAATCTGTGTTGTGCTGGTGGCCTTTGACGCGATGACACCCCCCGAACCCCCCTCAAGGGGGGACTTTTCAAATGCCCTCTTCGGAAAGTTCTCCTTTTGACTCGTTCAGCATGGCATATGTCCCCCAAGCTCATCGGCTATTTTTGTCAACGCGGTGCGTATGCTTTTTTTGAAAAAGGGCATGCGCTTTTGCGTGCGTTGCCGCGCGGTGTGCACGCACTGCCCGTCGTGCATGTGACGCAGCTTGGCATTGCCGAAATCACCAAAGCTTTTCGCCTCGGGGCCGCGGGTGTGCTCATGGTTGGCTGCGAAACGTGCGGCGCGGCCTCGACGCGCGCCGTGCTTGAGCAAAAGCGAGAAGAATACTTACGCGACCTGGCGCAATGGGGAATTTCCTCCAAACGTCTGGTGCTCGCCTGGTGTTCGCCCGAGGAGCCGGAAAAATTTTTTGAAATCGTCAACACCACGATGGCAAACCTCGAGCCCCTGCCGCCCCTGGTTTTGCCGCGCTTGATCGATACTACGATTCAACATTGCGGTTGACCCAACCTTTCTCTTCCGGAGATGCACATGAAAAAGCTCACGGCCAAGGATGTGATGAACCCGCACATTATTTCCGTGCCCATGGATTGGACCATTGAGGAGTTGGCGCAGTTCTTTGTCGACAAAGCCATCACCGGCGCGCCCGTGGCCGATGAAAACGGCAAACTCATCGGCGTGGTTTCCACGACCGACATCGCGCGCCACGATGGTCTTGCGGAAACGCGATTGCGCGCCGACGAGCCGCACGATTATTATCTCCACGGCTGGGAAGGCCGATTGGCTCCGGAAGAAATTGGCTCGTTTCACATTGAGCAGCCGCCCCAAGGCACGGTGCGCGAAATTATGACGCCGATGGTGTTTAAAGTGGATGAAGACACCACAGTGCAGGAAATCGCGGATATGATGATCACGGGGCGAATTCATCGTTTGCTCGTGACCAGTCACAGCAAGATCGTCGGCATCGTCACGACCATGGATTTGCTGAAGGCGATTCGGAATTTGTAAGCTCGCGATACCAGCAACGCAATGCGATGCGACCAATGCGCTTAACGCAAACTTCACGCGCGGTTTGATCTAGCTTCATGCAAGTTGTTATCTTGTCCTCCGTCATCTCCCTAATCCACAAACGCTGCATCACGCTCTGCACAAGGAGAATTTATGAGGACAAGGCAACGATTTCGCTTCGCACTGCGGCAGTGCGTCCTAACCATGGCCGCATTCGCTTCGTTCTTCAGCCACACCGCTTGGGCCCAACCTTCCATTCAACTCACTCCGGTCGGCACCTACGCTACTGGCGAATACAACGTCAGCTCCGCGGAAATCTCTGCTTACGATAAAGACGCAAAACGGCTTTTCGTGGTCAACGCGCAAAGCCAACGTGTTGACGTGCTCAATCTCAGCAATACGAGTGCGCCCGCTTTTCTTTTTGCAATTGATTTGACGCCGTATGGCGCGGTGGGCAATAGCGTGGCGGTTTCTGATGGGCTGGTGGCCGTTGCAGTGGAGAACGCGGTGAAGACCGACCCGGGTAAAGTGGTGTTCTTCGATGAAGACGGCAACTTTGAAAGCCAGGTCACGGTCGGCGCGTTGCCGGATATGATCACGTTCACGCCCAATGAGAAATTTCTATTGGTGGCGAATGAAGGCGAGCCGAATGCGGATTACAGCGTCGATCCCGAAGGCAGCATCAGCATCGTCAAAATTTCGGACGACGCGGAGGAGATCGACCAGGACGACGTACGCACCGCGGATTTTGCGGCGTTCAACAACGTCGCGCTCGAGCCGAGCATTCGCCGCTTCGGCCCAAACGCGAGCGTCGCGCAAGATCTTGAGCCGGAGTACATTGCGGTGTCTTCGGACTCGCGCTTTGCGTGGGCAACTTTGCAAGAGAACAATGCGCTCGCCGTGATCGACATCAAGCGCGCAAAAGTGGTGGCGCTGCGCGGCCTCGGCTTCAAAGATCACAACGTGCCGGGCAACGGTTTGGACGCGAGCGACCGCGACGGCAGAATCAACATCGCAACGTGGCCGGTGAAAGGCATGTATTTGCCCGACGCGATTGCGCGCTACAGCTACAAAGGCCTGCCCTTGCTCGTGACGGCGAACGAAGGTGACGCGCGCGAATACTCGACCTTTGTCGAAGAGCTGCGTATCGGCAGCGCCGCGCTCGATGCTACGGCGTTTCCGAACGCGGCGACATTGAAGCAAAACGCCAACCTCGGCCGCTTGAAGATCACCAAGACGCTCGGCAACACGGACAGCGATCCCGAGTTCGAAGAGCTTTACACGTTTGGCGCGCGGTCATTTTCGATTTGGTCCGGTGCCGGCAATTTGATTTTTGACAGCGGCGATATGTTGGAGCAGATCACCGCGGCCGCATTCCCGGCCAATTTCAACGCGAGCAACAGCAACAACACGCTTGATGATCGCAGCGACGACAAAGGGCCGGAGCCGGAAGGCCTCGCCCTCGGCAGGATCGACGGCCGGGTTTATGCTTTCCTCGGTCTCGAACGTGTCGGCGGCGTGATGGCGTTCGATATTACCAATCCCACGGAGGTGGAATTCGTGCAGTATATCAATCATCGCGATTTCAGCCAAACGCCGGGCGCAAACAGCGGCGGCGATCTCGGCCCCGAAGGCTTGCTGTTCATCACAGCCCAAGACAGCCCGAATCGCAAACCTTTGCTCGTGGTGACGAACGAGGTGAGCGGCAGCACGACGATTTATGAAATCAACAAAAGCGCTGGGAAATTTTCTGCGGAGGAAAATCTCGCGAGCGCAATCCCGCGGCAGATCGCGCTCTTTCCGAATTATCCCAACCCTTTCAATCCGAGCACGACGATTCGCTACAGCTTGCCCGAAGCGGCGCATGTTGCAATCAAAGTGTTCGATATGATGGGAGTGGAAGTGGCAACGTTGGTGGAAGAATGGCGCGCGGCGGGGCAGCACGACGTTGTGTTCGATGCTAGCCGGTTGGCGAGCGGCACTTATTTTTATCGCATGGCCGTGAACGGTGTGGTTAGCCAAATGCGCAAGCTGACGTTGATGAAATAAGGCAAGGAGCCGAGAAAGCATGATCAGCCACGGCTTGGCCGTGGCTGATCTTTAATGTTATCTCCGTCAACCCCTATCTTTTTTTGCCTCCCTGGCTCTTTTTCTTTTTTGGCTCCTTATCACTTCACAACCTCCACCCTTCGCGATACTCACGCTTCACAAACTTGTTCGCTTCGGGAACATTCGTCACTTCCATTTTCTCGCCATCCCACAACAAGCGCTGTCCCGCAAAATGAATCGCGAGATTGCCGAGCAACACAATCTCCGTGAGCGGCCCGGACACATCGAAGTTCGAGCACGGCAGCTTGCCGGTTTTGATGCCATTGATGAAATCCTGATAAATGCCCGCAGTGCGTTCGATCGTCTTCGGCGGCAGCTTGTACGCCTTCATTTTGCTCTCCGGAATCAAACGCGCTTGCTCGCCAAACATCGCGCACATGAGCGTACCTTTGCTGCCATAGAAAACGGTGCCGCCATCTTGCGCGCCCAAACGCCGGCCCTCTTCCAACTCCGGCGGACGCGCGGGCATGAGACCGCCATCGTACCACGTGAGTTTGAGCGGCGGCATTTTTCCGCGCGACGGAAATTCATACGTCACCATCGCAGCGAGCGGCGCCGTCTCATTGTTGCGCGGCGTTGTGCTCGCTTGCACGCTGAGCGGATGCCCAAGATTCAGCGCCCACACTGGCGTGTCCAAAATGTGGCAACCCATATCGCCCAACGCGCCCGTGCCGAAATCCCACCAACCGCGCCAACGAAACGGCGTGTAGATTGGATGAAACGGCCGCTCCGGCGCCGGCCCGAGCCAGCGATTCCAATCCAACGAAGGCGGCAACGACGGCGTTTCTTCGGGACGCCCCACGCCTTGCGGCCACCAATTCGCCGGACGATCGGTCCACGAATGCGCCTCGCGCACCTCGCCAATCGCGCCATCCGCAATCCACTCGACCACGAGACGATTGCTCTCGCCCGCGTGGCCTTGATTGCCCATTTGCGTCATCACCTTTTTCTCGCGCGCCGCGAGCATGAGTTGGCGCGCTTCCCACACATCATGCGTCAGCGGCTTTTGGCAATAAACATGTTTGCCCTTGCGCATCGCCGCCATCGCCGCAAACGCATGCAAACTATCCGTCGTCGCTATCGACACAGCGTCAATGCCGGATTCTTTTTCGAGCATGTCATAAAAGTCAACGTGCGCCGTGCAGGCTTTATATGAGCCATTGCCGCTTTGCTGCGCATAGTGCGCGTCAACTTTCAACCGTGCGGTTTCGCGACCGCGCGTGCGCTCGGTGATCGCCCCGTCAAAGTCGTTGTACTTCGCCACGTCGCACACCGCGACCACTTGCACTTCCGGGATTTGCAGAAACTCGCCCATGTCATGATGGCCTTGCCCGCCCAAACCAATCATCGCGAGATTCACCTTATCACTCGGAGCAACAAAGCCCGGCCCGCCGAGCGCATGTCGCGGCACAATCGTGAACGCCGCCGTCGTTGCAATGGTCTTCACCTCGTTCATGAATCGTTCCTTTCCTGATTTGAAGAGCGGAGAAATTCGTTGTTGAAAAAAGACGCCGTGCCGCATGCCGATTGCGACGCGCTCTCACGCAGCACGAATATAGCTTGCCAACTTCTTCCACAAACCGCAAATGCTTTCTCGGAAGGTGCCGCGCCTTGCAGCACCGCAAGGTTATTTTTCATACTCAAAAATAAAAAGCCTTTTTTGTCTTGTCGCTGCTCCACCGATGGTCCCTCTCCGCTTGTTTACCGCGGTGGCCTCTTCGAGCGAGCTGACTTCAAAGCGATGGCATCCTCATGCCGAGCCTACATTTTCAAAAGCCACGCTGCACCATTCCCGGCGCGAGAATTGGCGCCCATAACGTAAAGCCGGAGGAAGAATCATCAAATTCGGAAATGCAAGCAGCGTTTGGCATTCGTGACTTCAGCCCCGCACAAGCGCGATAAACTTCTCCTCCAATGAAGAGCCTGCTTGCCGCAATTGCTCCCACTCTGCGCGCCGCATCTCTTGCAACACGCGCCCGCGATGGAGAATGATAATGCGATCGCACAATTGCTCCACCGTCTCGATGATGTGCGAAGAGAAGAGCACCGTGCCGCCTGCTCGGCAATACTCGCGCAAATATTCTTTGAACCGAAAACTCGTTTCGGGATCGAGACCGTTCGTGGCTTCGTCGAGCAACAGCATTTGCGGCTCGCCCAGCAACGCGGCAATCAAACTCAGTTTGCGCCGCATGCCTTGCGAATAGTTTTTAATCAGCTCATGCGCTTTCGCGGAAAGATCAAAGAACGAGAACCACGACTCGATGCGTTCCGTTGCCGGCGATTGCGCTTGCTTGGCAGCGAAAATGAATTGCAAAAACTCCATGCCGGTGAGGTACTCATAAAACACCGGACTCTCCGGCGAATACCCGATTTGCCTCTTGTATTCCGCCTCACCGAACCGGATCGGATTGCCCGCAAGCATAATCTCGCCGCTATCTGCTTCAATCAAACTCATCACCGTTTTGAACAGTGTCGATTTGCCCGCGCCGTTTGCGCCGAGCAAGCCGCAAAGCTCGCCCCGCGCCACGGTGATGTTCACACCATGCAAGGCTTGCACGTGCCCAAAGCTTTTTGAGAGGTTTTGAATAGTCAGCATAGAATCGTTTTGTCGGAAGTGGTTTTGCAGTGAAACGGCCTTTCATTCCAATGGCAGCGTTTGAAAATGTTTTTGCGATTTGCGCACACGCATAAGCATGAAGCCTAATAGAATGATTGTCCCCAACGGCATGTAAAACCAAAAGAGCACGATGAGCACAACGAAGATATTCATCACCAGGCCGGCATATTTTGTTTGCGGAAACATGCCAAAAGCGGCGTTGCACAGCAGGAGCGCGAAGATCGCGGGCAAGACGAGCCACGTGACAAATGCAAACCACGCGAGTTGCATTGTCACTCCGAACTTCGCGGCAATGATGAACATCGGCACGAGCGCCGGCAGCGCAAGCAGGCTCGCCACCAAAAGCCAACGCGCAAACCAAAACTGCGCGGCGGGAATGGGTAATGTGCGCGCCAGCGCAAGCACCGGCCCGTCGCGCTCAAAGAGCACCATGAGGGCATTGATCATAAAAGTGGAATAGAGCAATTGCAGAAAGATCGCGGCAGGATAAGCGTGCCCGGCTTGCGTTTGCGCCGAAGTTACAAGTAGCAACAGCGCTATCGCACCTCCACAGAGCCACAGCGGCGAAGGCTTTTCTCGTTTGAGAAAGAACAGATCGTTTGCGTAATGTGCCGCGGTGAAATTTCCCGTGAAAAATTTTGCCGGCGATGAGGCGCGCCTCGCCCATAGGCCAATTCGGTTTGAAGGGGGAGGCAAAGGCGGCGCGGCAATGATTCGCATGGGGTTGTAGATTCGGCGCGCGCACCAACCTAAGCCTGCCAAGAAAAGCAATGCGACCGCAAAACGACTCCACAAGCCTATCACCTCTGCCGAGAACAAATAGAAGAAGCTTTTCGCGAAATACAACGTGAAGATCACAAACATTTCGAGTACAAACCATCGCGCAAAGTTGTTCTTCGCTAAACGCGATTTGCGAGAACTGTGCAGGCGCAAAGCATAGGCTTGCATAAACGCCAGCAACTGCAAATCAAGCAACACCGCAAATGCTGTGAGCGAGACGAGTGCTTTGGCTCCAAAGCCGTGTTTGCCAAAAAGAAAAAGTGCGGCGCCGAGGATAATCAAACCGAAAGTTTTGAGGAAGTGGCGCAAAAGATAGTAAGGCAAGAGCGCACGCGGCGCAATCGGCAGCGTACCGAGAAGCTGGGCTTCGCCGTTGGGGCGCAAAGTGATAAAAGCAAAAATCTCTGCGATGAGATAGAACAGCGGCAGCAGCGCGGCCCAAAGGCTCGCCCACTTTTGTGGAAACTCCGGAGCAAGCAGAAAAGTGAAACGATAACCAATGTCCGCGGGCGAGCGCAGCGCAAGGAAAATGAATATCAAAAAGATGAAGCCGAACTCAATCAGCGTGACGCGATCAAAATGCGTGCGGAGAAAATTGCGATAGTAACGGAGCCGAGTGGCGAGGAGGAGATTCAGCATGAGGCGATGAGGAGTGAGATTTTTATGCTATCGTAGCCCCAGCTTTGTTGCGGCCTCGAGGAATAGGTTTAATTCTGCTTTGACCTGCTCCCAAACTGTGTGTAGCGGGGAGATCAGCTTTTCGATCTGCTCCCATTCGAGAAAGAAAGAATATGCATGGCGATGAAAGTGCCGAAAGCTGAGATAAGCTTTGAGTTCGTATTTCAAATCCGGCGAAAGAACCGCGCCACGCCATGCCCTTGGTTGCGACATTTGATATAGTAGTTCGCTATGCCATTGCGAGCCTTGGGGCAAATGGTGATCGAAGTTTTTTGCGATCAGAACAAAAATATTTTCAATCCCGTTATAGAATGAATGGAGCACAGAACTCATGGCCGCCAGTTCCACGACGTCGGGTGGCGCCTTCTGGCTTCTATCCAAAAGATCGGAATATACTTTCAAAAGTTGATCAAGCAATGACGTTTCGACTTTGATTTTGTCGACGATTTCATTATCCAACTGGTTGAAGTTTGTCATGGGTCTCCAAATACTCGATGAAAGCATCCTTTTTATCTAAGCTCACGAGGTCTACAGAATGTTTAAGTTCAAGCATCAACTGCCCGAACAAATGAAAGTAATTTCCCGGCGGGCAGCCCTTAACCGCTAAATCAATATCAGAGCCGTCTCTGATTTTTCCTTCTGCCAATGAGCCAAACAAATAAATTTCATGACATCCGCCCGCTTTCAAAATTTCCACCGCGCGGGCAATGTCTTTTGCGTAGGCTTCGGGCAGGTTGAGGTTTGTGTTCATCTTTGATTCCTCGTGATAGCGTGCTATGAAAGCTGTCGAGCTGGAAGTCCGCGCTATGCCGCCATTCCCAGTCTAAAAACGGGCACATGCAAAATTTCGGTCGGTCGCAGGTTTTGTGTGTGCTCAAGAGCTAAAACGTTTTCGACTTGATCCAAAATTTTTTCCAGCATGAATTCGTGCCCATGCACGCGGCAGCGCAGCGCCGGCGCGTCACGAATGATGACGAGACGTCCCTCGTGTAAGGCGACGTATTGAATGGCAGTTTCTTCCAGGTCATGCCGGCAACGAGGACAATGAGCCGGTTGCTTGGCGATGAAAATCAGCTTGGGATGCAGCAGATTGCGGTGTCGATCGGCTTTGAATTCGACCTTCTCCATCTCATTCCAATAATCCGCAGTGCTGTGTGTTTCCCAGAACTCCACTTCTTCTTTGACGGTTTCAAACTCAAGTGGTTTTGACATAGTTCAACCCTTTCGATATAGTTGCCGTTCGCTTTCATCCATATCGCGCGCACTCAGAATCAGAGCGCGATGATCAAGCTTGTAAATGAATGCAACAAAGAGATAGCGTCCGGTTTCGGTTTGGCCATACGCTTTGTACACGTCTTCGCCCTTGCGTTTCTTTCCGCGCGGTCCGCGACGATAAATTGCGTAGGGCTGGAAAATTTCCTCGACTTCTTCAACTAAGACGCCGTGCTTACTCTCGATTTTTTCTATCACCTCTGGTAGCCAGATGAACGATGCTATGTTCACGTTTTCTCCCTCATCTATCCAAGGCTTTAAAAATCGTGGATCGCAGCGTCACACAAACGGCAATCTACGATCCACTATCCACGATCATCAATCCTCACCGCCTCAATTCGTCCCTTGCGGCTTCAACCATTGCGCCAACCAACCGAGCACGGTCTCGTGCCATTGAATGCTGTTCTGCGGTTTCAGCACCCAATGATTCTCATCGGGAAAATAGAGAAACTTGCTCGGAATGTTGCGGCGTTGCAGCGCGGTGAAGGTGGAAATGCCTTGCGTATCCACCACGCGATAATCCAAGCCGCCGTGAACCACGAGCATGGGCGTTTTCCATTTGCTCACGTGATCGATGGGATTGTGCTTCGCGAAATTTTCGGGGTTGTCCCACGGATTGCCCATGTGATCCCATTCGGGGAACCACAACTCTTCGGTGTCATAATACGCCATGCGCTCATCAAGATTGCCATCGTGATTGACGAGGCACTTGAAACGATCACTCCAATTGCCCGCAATCCAATTGATCATGTATCCGCCATACGAAGCGCCGAGTGCGCCGACGCGAGCGCCGTCCATCCACGGATATTTTGCAAGCGCCGCAGCCAAACCTTTTTGCAAATCTTCGAGCGGTTTGCCGCCCCAATCGCCGCGAATCGCATCGGTGAAGGCTTGGCCGTAGCCCGTTGACCCGTGAAAATCAACCATCACCGCCGCATAGCCTGCGCCCGCGTATGCTTGCGGATTCCAACGATAATGAAAGTCGTTGCCGAACGAACCTTGGGGCCCGCCGTGAATGAGAAACGCGACCGGATATTTTTTGTTCGCATCGAAATCCACAGGCTTCACGATATAACCATAAACCGTTTCCTCATTCCAGCCTTTGAAACTGAACTGCTCCGGCTCGCCCATACGCGCCGCGGCAACTTTCTCCGCATTGATACGCGTGATCGCGCGCGCGTCGCTGCCATTGGGCAATGACGAATAAAGCTCAACCGGCGAGCGCAAATGATCGAGGCCGTACACGAGTCGCGTTCCGGCAACGCCCACTCTGCGCACGTGGCCGTCTTTGATAATCGTGCTTACTTTTCCGCTTGCGGCTTCAATCGCAAAGAGCGAAGTCTGTCCAATATTGCCCGCGGCGGTGTAAATGGTTTTGCTATCCGCGGACCACACGACAAAATTCGCGGAGCGATCCCAACTCTCCGCAAGCACGCGCTCTTTGCCGTCGGCCCAATTGCGCAAGATGATGCGCAAACGATCCGCTTCATAACCCGCTCGGCTCATGGCGAGATACGCGAGCGTTTTGCCGTCGGGCGAAAACACCGGCTGCGTGTCCGTGGCTTTGTTGCTCGCGGTGAGCAGTTGCGGCTTCGACGAGCCATCGACCGGCGCGAGATAGAGATCGAGATTCGTGGACCACGCTTCTTCGCGGCCCGCAACGCGCGCGGTGAATATGAGGCTCTTGCTATCCGGCGTGAACGCGATTTCTTCCATGCCGCCAAACGGTTTCGAAGGCGCATCGGCGTCAAAGCCTTTCATGAGATCAATGGCCTCGCCGCCGTTTGCGGGCACGACGAACACGTGCGAGCGGCGACCGTCTTTCCACGTGTCCCAATGGCGCACGAAGAGTTTATCGTAAAGCTGGCCGCTCGCTTTGCGTTTCGAAGCGGCATCGAGCTTGTTCGTGGTGCAATCAATGCTTTCACATTCAGGATAAACTTCCATGGCTACGGCGAGAAGCTTGCCATCGGGCGAAAGCGTGAAGCCGTTGACATCGAGCGGCAAACTGGTTTTCTGCTCCGCTTCGCCGCCGTCAATGGGCAAACGCCACACTTGCGCGGAACCGGAGCGCGTGGACATGAACCAAATGCTCTTGCCGTCTTTCGACCAATTCGGGCTGAAGTCGCCGCTCGGATGCGTGGTGAGTTGGCGCAAATTATTTCCATCGACGCCGACGAGCCACACATCCGTGCGGCCGCGATTAGCAGCGAGATCGGTTTTGCGCAACGTGAACGCGACCCACTTTCCGTCCGGCGAAACTTGCGACTCGGAAATGCGATCCATCGCCAGCATGTCGTGAATGGAGAAGGGATGAGTGGTGGGTTGCGCGAAGACGTTGCTTGCGGCAATAATTACGAGAACGCAGAGTAGAAGCGAGCGACGAGGCATGGAAGGCTCCTTGGGGGAAATTGTGTGTGTAGCTTCTTGGGAAAGCTTTTGAGTTTTGACAAACAAAATCGGTAATGGAATCATGCTCCGCCACGGCTGGGCCGTGGCATGCTTTGCAATTGTAATTGAACCTAAATTAGCGGATAAGCACCCCAAAGCGAGCGAAGTCGGACTTTGCCGGATTGAATTTGAATGAAGGCTTTAGTAGCGAATAGGAGCCCTGTTTCATTCACATTTGCAAAGTCCGACTTCCCCGTTATCCGTTAATCTGGGTTGAATATAAGCCATGCTCAAGCCGTGGCGGAGCGTTACTGAACAATCTAAGACAGTGTCGCTTCCCGCCATTGTTGCTACCTTGCTTCCAGTTCGGCAAATGCTTGCTTAACTTTCGGATCATCGGCCCAAATGCCCAAAGTCTTTTCGGCGAAAAATTCCAGCGCTTCGCGACTGACGATTGCCTCGGTCCTGTCGCCAATGGGATTGATGACGTATTGACGAAGAGCCTTATTGATATGCTCTTCGCAATCCAAGCCACCGCACCTTTCTTGTGCCTGAAACCAAGCCAGCAGATCAGCCTCTAATGCCACACGGACTTTGCGCTTTGGCATTTGCACGTTGGGCGAAAGCTCATGGCGCGACCTACGAAACTTGGTTGCTGGTAGAATTTCCGGAATCTCTTCCGAGTTGTTGTCGTTTGAACGCGAGCGTTTCATGTCGGCAATATAAAACTCACGCCCGGATTATCAAGCGCTTTTTCGCTCGCGGCACGGAGCAACTCCCTCTTGCGCTTCCTAAAAATTCGATTAAATTTTCCGCGCACAAAAGAGAGGGCCTCATGAAAAAACATTCTTTACTCCTGCCGCGCGTTTGTTGCATGGGATTGTGTTTGAGCCTCGCAACTTGGGTGAGGGGATTGCCCCAATCCGAAACTAAAAAAAGCGAAGACGCTTGCAAGCTGCACGAGTTCTTGGCTGCGCCGGTCAATGCCGACACGGCGAGCCAACGTTTTTATGCCCGCCTCGACTTGATCATGAGAGACAGCGCCGCGGCTTCATCACAACTTATTTGCCTGCGTACGGACGTGACCGAACTTCTAAGCGAGAAAGAAGAGCGGCAATATAAGGCCCTGCCCACTAACCAAGCGCGCGCCGCGTTTTTAAAACGATTCTGGCTGAGTCAAGACCCCACGCCGGCAACGCTGACAAATGAAAGATTGGTTGAGCATTACGAGCGGCTGCTCTATGCACGCGAGCATTTAAGCTATCCCGGGAGCCTCGGCTACGACGATCGCGGCAAAATTTATATCAAATACGGCCCGCCGGATGAGACTGTTGAAGATGGCATCAACTTCAACACTTTGCCGTTTACCACGTGGGCCTATTACAATCTGGGCGCCCCCGTTTGTTTCGATTTTATCGATGCCGGCGTGAACGGCTTCCGCTTTGCCGATCAACCTACGGACGCACTCGTGGTCCCTGGGATTTTGTCGTATATCGGCGCGTTGGATAATTTGCTGCGCCGCCGCGCCAGTATGCATCCTGATTATGCGAGGTTGCTCTCAGATATCTCTGATTTAGAAATGACTCCAGAACAAAAGTTAAAGAATCCATCGGGTGTGCGCATGTTGATTGATCGTCGTGTTCGTGAATATGCGAATGACACTCGGCTCAAGCAGTATCGGCTGCCCCCGAGCGTTAGCGTTGCCGCAAAAGAATACGACCAGTTTGCGAGCGCGCTGCGTTTGGCGCAATTTCAAACAGAACGTGGCGAGCCTCTTCTGCTCGCGTTCTATGGTTTTCATTCCAAAGACCTGCGCGCGGATACGGATTCCGTGCAGTTGCGAGCTGTCACGGCACTGCGCGACACGAGCCTTGCCATTGCAGCAACGCGCGATACGGCTTTTTATGTTCAAACCAAAGGCGTAGTCGATCCTGTTATTCAAGTCGCCACGTATGACATGCGCGCGGAGAAATACGATTTCCTGCTGCAGCTTGAAAACGCCGCGGGCATGCAACGCAGCTTGTGCGACTATTCGTTGATCCCAGGAAAATCTGTAAACGGCAAACTGCACCTCAGTTCGATTATATTCGCGGAGGCGGTCACATCTGCGGATTCATTCTCCGGAGCCTCCGCATTTTATCGCAACGGCTTGGCCATTGTGCCGCATCCGTTTGAAGAGATCGAGAGCAACAAGCCGGTATGGCTCTATTTTGAAGCCTATAGCCTGGCGCGTAATCGCGAAGGGAAAACGAATTTCACGATTGAATATGAAATCGATTCTTCGCGTGAGAAGGGATTTACAGCGCTGCTCAATAAGCTCAATCCGTTTAGCTCCGGCGGAGAAAAAATTTCGCTCTCCGAAACGCGGCAGGGCAATCTCAGCAATGAAGCCCTCGCGCTGCAACTCGATCTCGCACAACTGCCGCAAGCGCGATACGAACTCATCGTGCGCCTCACCGATCATCATGCCGGGCTGACCAAAGAGAGCACGCTTGCATTCTCTTTGCGCAAAAACTGAAACCGAGCACGCCCAGCTTTGTCCGAACTTAACTGCTCATATTCTCGCCGATCTTTATCTCACCTGCGATTTACCTCGGCGCTGATTCGCCTTCATTGACAAGCCTACTGTCGCGGATTAAATTTGATCTCCGGCTTGTTTTTATCCCCAGTGACTTTATATTGCCGCGGCACAAATCCAAACACCGGCGTCGAACGTATATCGAATGTGTTTTTCAAGCCACCAAGATAAAACCATAATGAAAGGTAAAACCATGAAGCGCAATTTCTTGTCTCGCGCATTTCTTCTCGGCCTTGCGCTGCTCGCTCTGAGCGCCAACGCCCTCCTCGCCGCGGCGCCGAACAACGTGCCCGATCATTCGCTGTTCACGCAAGTGCTGGCCGATCACGTCAAAGACGGCGTGGTGAATTATAAGGCCATCAAAACCGATACGCGCTTTCCACAGTACATCGCCATGCTGCAAAAGATCGATCCCGCGACGATCCCCGAACAGCATCGCCTCGCGTTTTGGATTAACGCTTACAATGCTTTCACGATTCAATACGTCATCAATAAGTATCCCATCAAGTCACTCATGAACAAGCTTTCCTACGCCACGGGCGGCGGCACGTTCAAGAACAAGTTCATCGAGATCAACGGCAAGAAGTATTCGCTGAACGACATCGAGAACGACATCGTGCGTCCGATGGGCGATCCGCGCATTCACTTTGCGCTCGTGTGCGGTGCGAAAAGCTGCCCGCCCTTGCGCTCCGAGGCCTACGTGGGCGAACGCGTCGGCGAGCAGATGGACGAACAAGGCCGCATCTTCATGAGCCAAACGGACAAGAATCGTTTTGACTTCGAGAAGAAAGAAATCTACATTTCGAACATCTTTAATTGGTTTAAAGATGACTTCCGCAAAGACGGCAAAACCGAATTGGATTTCATCAGCCGCTATCTGCCGCAAGAGCAGGCGCAAAAACTCTTGGCCAACGCCGCGACGCTCAAAGTGAAAAACACGGATTATGATTGGGATTTGAACGAGTGAAAAGTCGTGGATTGCGGATAGTGGATCGAAGATCGTTGGGTACGATCGAATATGTCCGCTCTAATCCCAACCATCTCCATCGAATAAAAATATTTTTTCGGCGAAACTCGGTGACTTCGGCGCTCTCGGCGGAAAAGCTTGCCGCCGAATTTCGTTGAAGTCACCGAGTTTCGTTTTCGGATTTTTAAACCAGGAGGCGCGGTGTACGCTACGGCAACTTTGAGCAGAGTTCATTCACCGGCGAGCAAACCTCGACACGCTTTGGTCTCCATCATCATTCCCACCGTCAATGAAATTTCAAACGTTCATCGGCAAACTTCTGCGCTCGCGCCGCTGCTAGAATGCGAAGTGATCTTCGTCGATGGCGGCAGCACGGACGGCACGGAACAAGCGCTCCAAGTTTGTTGCCAAGCGCATAACAATGTGCGGCTCGTGCACGCTCCTCGCCGCCGCTCTTCGCAGATGAATGCTGCGGCACGCATTGCGCAAGGCGAGTGGCTCATCTTTCTGCACGCGGATACTTTTTTGCCCGCGGAATCATTTCACTATTTCATGCAAAGAACTCGCGCCCCGCGTGAGCTTAATGCCGGCGCCTTCACCTTTCGCGTGACCAACGAACGTTGGCCCTATCGCTATTTGGAATTGTACGTCGGCCTGCGCAGCCGCGTTTTGAAACTGCCTTACGGTGATCAAGCGCTCTTCGTGCGCCGCAGCTTGTTTGAAGAACTCGGAGGCTATCGCGAAGACTATCCGCTCATGGAAGACCTTGAACTGGTGCGCCGGCTCCATCAACACCGCGGCTTTGAGATTTTGCCCGCACCGGTTTATACTTCCGCGCGACGTTTTGAAAACGAAGGCTATCTCAAACGCACGTGCAGCAATCTTTATTTGCAATTGCTCTATGCGTGCGGCGTGCATCCGCAAAAGTTGGCACAGCAATATTGGAAGTGAAGGCATACTCGCGTATAGCATGAGACGAATCCCATTTAATAATCCGTCTTTATCCGTGGATCTGTTCAATCCGCTCACCCAATCAAAAAGGCCATTACAAATCGACCCAGAAGCAGTATCTGTTGAAGTAGAACTAAAAGCTTTTGCTGTTTGATAAAACCACATCAGCTCGTGACCAACGTTCAAGGATGACACATGTCTGCAACGGCTCTGAAAACGCTTCCGGTTTTGCAAAGCAATGGTCATAACGGCAACGGACGCCACTATCCCACACAAAAAGAAGCTATGGCGCGCACGTGGGCGAAACTCTCACCCAAGCTGCGCACGCCAAACCAATCGCTCGGACAACGTAAGGCCATGGGCTGCGTTTCGTTGGAAATTACGCAGCGCTGCAATCTCGATTGCACGCTCTGCTATCTCAGCGACATGAGCGAGAGCACGGTCGATATTCCGATGGCGGAATTGAAACGCCGCGCGGAGGAAATTCTTTACAACTATGGGCCGACCACGCCAGTGCAAATCAGCGGCGGCGATCCAACCTTGCGCAAAGAGGACGAGTTGATCGAGATCGTGCGCTATTGTTCTTCGCTCTCGTTGCAACCCGCGCTGCTCACCAACGGCATCAAAGCCACGCGCGAGCTGCTCAAAAAACTTGCGGCCGCGGGCTTGCGCGACGTGGCGTTTCATGTGGACATGACGCAAAACCTGCGCGATAAAAACAAACGCTACTACGCCTCCGAAGAAGAGTTGAACGTCATTCGCAAAGAATATATCGAACGCGCGCGCGGTTTGGGCATCGCGGTCATTTTCAACACGACGCTGTGCCGCACGAACTTTCACGAGTTGCCGATGTTGGTGAAATTTTTTATCGACAATGCCGACGGCGTGGGCATGTGCAGTTTTCAACTCGGCGCGGACACCGGGCGCGGCGTGTTGCAAGGCCGACCCGATGACATCGAGCCGCGCAACATTATTCGCATCATCAATGAGACGATTGGGCGCGAGATTAATTTCGATGTCGTAGACATTGGCCATCCTTCGTGCAATCGCATCGGCTATACGTTTGCGTGCAACGGCAATGCGTATGACCTCTGGCATGATCCCGAAATCATCAACAGACTTTACGATGATTTTCAAGGCGTGGGCTTGGATCGCGGCAATCCGAAAAAAGCGGTGCAGGCCGTGCTCCTACACATTTTGAAGCATCCCAAGATCATCGTGAAAGGCTTTCCGTTTTTAGCGAAACATCTCTGGCGTATGAAGTGGGATTTGCTGCGCAGCCGGTTTAAAGTTCACAAACTCAGTTTCATGATCCACAATTTCATGCACGCGGATTGCCTTGATCCCGAGCGCATCGACAACTGCTCGTTTATGGTGATGACGCCCGACGGGCCGATGTCCATGTGTCTGCACAATGCGCAGCGCGATTATTACATCACCAAAGAGTTTAAAGTAAACGAGAGCGGCGCGGAGCAAGTGTTTAATCCGGTGCGGCCGCATAAGCGCGAGTACTGGGAGAATCGCAAAGCGGAGTTGACCGAAGCGGGCAAGCTGACAGTCGCGGTGCCGGAGGTGCAAGCGGTTTAAAAGGGCTTTTGGCAGAAGAATTTTCCAATAGATGATTTCAATAATTCTGCCGATGAATCATCCTGCAAAGCTTTTGAATCTGATGAGGAATCATTCGGGCAACGGAGGGTTGAGTGGCAACAGATAATCTCTTTCATGAATACGCCCTGCGGTTTCCGCGCGGTGTGAGCCGGTTACTCGGAGCCGGCAACGAAAGCTTTGTCGCGAAGAGTCTCGTATTAAAGCGCGCCGAGAAACGGCCCGATCTTTTCTTGATTAGAAAAAACGGCAAGCGCGTGATACTCGTCGAGACGCAAGGCTACAACGATGAATGGCTGTATTATCGTATGCTCGCTTCTCTCTCGCTCTATTGTTTGCAGCAAGGCTACACGGGAAAGATGGAAGCCGCAGTCATCTTTCTGAACGAGGCGCAACGCCGCGCTGCCGAAAAATTTCATCGGAGATTTCAGGGCCTCTCCACGCTTCTATTCGAGCCGCGCGTCATCGTGTTGCAACGGCTCAAAGTGGAAGAGCTCCAAATGACGAACGACATTCTGCTTGCACCTTTGTACCCGTTGTGTGATATTACGCCCGCCGAGATTAAGCAACGGGCAGAAAGTTGGGCAAAGGAAATTCGCAGCGCGCGGCATCTTCCCCAAGCGGCGCGCAGCAATCTGTTGACGTTGCTCGGCGCGGCGATCACGCATCGCATTAAAAAGATCAAAGCCGATGAAGTCACCGAATTGTTAGGAGGTATGACCGTGCTCGACACACCCCTTGGAAAAGAAATCTATCGCAAAGGCGCTTTGAGCGGAAGAAAAGAAGGTCTGCGCAAAGGAGCTTATCAAGGCGCGCAACACATTCTGCTCAAGCTGGCTTACGAAAAATTCGGCCGTCTGCCGGCCGATTTACAAAAGCGCATTGCTGCCACGACTTCGCCGCAAGAGTTGGATCGGCTCGCGGTCGCGCTGCTCAAGATTCAAAGCGTGGCCGAGTTCAAAGCCTTGCTCAACCGCGCGTGAGGAGCCTGAGCATGGGGAAGTCGTTGCGCTTCGTTTTCGCCGTTTTGATCGCTTCCGTTTTTTGTTCCGCTTTCACGGCGCGAGCCGACGAGCTTGACAGTCTGCTCGCGCAAGCCCGCCTCTTATTTTACGCAAGCGTGGAGCAGCAAGAGCAAATCGTTCCCGCCATTGCGCTCTTCCAAAAAATCGGCGCGCGCGACTCGAGCCTGTTGGGCCGCGCGCAAACTTACATTGGCGCATTGACCGCGCTGCGCGCGAAGCACGCGCTGTGGCCGCAGGACAAATGGCGTTTCGCCAATGACGGCCTCAAGCTCATGGACGAAGGCCTCAAGCTCGCGCCGGAGGATGTCGAAGCGCTGTTTGTTCATGGCACCACTTGTTTCTATCTCCCCGTTTTTTTCGGTCGCTCGGATGATGCGCAGCGCGATCTGCGCGCCATTGCGCGACTCTTGCCCGAGCAATATCACCGCTATGATCTCCCTCTCGTGCGCAACGTCATCAACTTCATTGTGCAGAACATTCGTTTGAAACAAGCGGAGAAGAACGCGCTGCAAACGCTGCAAGAAAAATTGGCGCCGCAATGAAGAGCGAATACCTCCTGCTCAATCTGCTCATTCTATCAGGCCCGTTGGTGATGAGTTTTGAGAAGCAAATACGCTTTGTGAAGAGTTGGCGTTATGCGTTTCCCGCCATCGCTCTCGTTGCGGTGCCGTATTTAATTTGGGACGCGCTCGTCACCGGGCGGCATTGGTGGTTCAATCCGAATTATACACTCGACATCAGAATCGCGGGCTTGCCGTTAGAGGAATGTCTCTTCTTTTTCACCGTGCCTTTCGCTGCGCTGTTCATGTGGGAGACGATCAAGTTTTATTTTCCATTCCGGCACAGTCAAATTGTGCAGTCACTGCGCTATCTTTTCTGGCTCGGCACACCGCTCGGTGTTTTTTTACTTGTACAACGAAAAGAATACACCGGTTTGATGCTGCTCGCCTTGAGTTGTGTTGCGTTTTTAGACGCACTGCTGCACACGGAGCTTTTCGTGCAAACGCGACTCGCGCTATACCTTTTGAGCCTGTTCGTCGTCACGCTTATTTTTAACGGTTATCTCACGGCACGGCCGGTTGTGCTTTATGATGAACAATACCAACTCGGCGTGCGCCTCGGTACAATACCACTCGAAGACTTCGGCTATGGGTTCTCGCTGGTGCTATTGGTTACGATCATTTATGAAAAGCTAAAAGCGCAAGCGCGCATGAGTGCGCATGCCTAAGAAAGTGCTCGTCATCGGTGCGGGCCTCGGCGCATTGAGCGGCGCAATACGATTGGCGCGCACGGGGTTCGAGGTTCATGTTTATGAAAAGAATTCTCATGCCGGAGGCAAACTCAACGAGCGGCGGCTTGGAGCTTATCATTTCGATACCGGGCCGTCATTGCTCACGATGCCGTTTGTGATCGACGAACTGTTTGCATTCGCCGGAGTGTCGCGTGCGGAAGCGCTCGCCTTCGTGCCCATCGATCCGATCTGCCGCTACTTTTTTGCCGACGGCAGCGTGCTCGACGCTTCCGGTGATGTGGCAAAGATGCAAGCCGCAATCGGAAAGTTTTCGGAGCGCGATGCTCTTTCGTATAAAAAATTTTTGCGCTATAGCGCGCGTATCTATGAACGCACGGCCGGCGTTTTTCTTTTCTCGCCCTTGCATGAATTTACCAAGCTGCTCTCGCTCAAAAATCTCGGCACGTTGCTGCGCCTGCACGAGATCGATCCGTTGCGCACAGTGCATCAAAGCGTCGCGTGTTTTTTTGAAGATGAAAGGCTCGTGCAGTTGTTTGATCGCTACGCTACTTACAACGGCTCGAATCCCTATCGTGCGCCAGCGACGCTCAACATCATTCCACATGTCGAATACACGCTCGGCAGTTATTACATTCGTGGTGGCATGTATCGGCTCGTCGAGGCGCTGGTGCATTTGGCGGAGCGCGTCGGCGTGACATTTCATTTTTCAACTGCGGTGCAAGGCCTCGTGCACGATGGCAAGCGCGTCACAGGTTTGCAGATTGAAAATGAAACGCTCCCCGCAGATTATGTGCTTTGCGGCCAAGACGTAGTCGTGGCGCATGAGCAACTCCTCGACGGGTTTGAGCGGCGCAGAAAAAAGCTTGCTCGGCTCGAGCCTTCGTGCTCCGGCTTGGTTTTTCTTTGGGGGGTGAATAAAAAGCATGAGCGCTTGTCGCATCACAACATTTTCTTTGCGCGCGATTATAAAAAAGAATTCGAGCAAATTTTCGAGCAGCGCGTCCCGCCCGATGATGCCACAATCTATGTTGCGATCACGAGCAAGAGCGATCCCGAGCATGCGCCCGAGGGTTGCGAAAACTGGTTTGTCTTGCTCAATATGCCATACTTGACGCATGCGGTGAATTGGAAAGAAGCCTTGCCACGCGTGCGCGCCGCGGCTTTGGATAAATTGCGACGCCGAGGTTTTGATATTGAGCGAAGCATTGAAGTGGAAGACGTGATCACGCCGGAAGATTTTTATGCGCTCTATCGCAGCAATCGCGGGAGCATTTATGGCATCTCTTCGAACAGCAGGAGTACGGCTTTCAAGCGCCCGGCGAATCGCAGCCGCGAGTTGCGGGGATTGTATTTCGCCGGCGGCTCGACGCATCCGGGCGGCGGTATTCCGCTCGTGCTGCTCTCGGGCAAGATGGCGGCGGAGTTGATTGCGGATGCGGCGCGGCATTCGTGATCGTTCGTAATCGCTCGTAGTAGCGCCTTCAGGCGCACAATGCTCCGAGAGGTGTGTGCATCAATGTGCTCCTAACAAACTTCTTTGCAGAGCAGTTCGCAGGAATGTGTGCGCCTGAAGGCGCTACTACAAGCAGTGGTTCGTAGTAACGCCTTCAGGCGCGCAATGTTCAGAAAGGTGTGTGCATTACTGTGCTCTTACAAACTCCTTTGCGGAACCGTTCGCAGGAATGTGTGCGCCTGAAGGCGCTACTACGAGCAGGGGTCGTTTGAAAATATCGTCTAGGTGGCGGGATGCCCTCGCTTTGAAGTCACCTCGCTTGAAAAGATAAAAGTGAGGTAAACAAGCAACGATGAACCCTCGGTGAAGCAGCGACGGAACAAAAAAATACTAGGACAAAACATTGGTTCGGTGCAAGTACGCATCGCTAAAATTTTACAGGCAGAATATGATTACGTTCAATGAGGTGCTTGGCGCTGCGGCGCTCGCTATTCTGATTTATGTGACATTGGTTTGGTTGTTGAGTTTGCCGTTGAAAAATTCGAGCATTGTTGATGTGTTTTGGGGGCCGGGCTTCATGCTCGCGAACGGTGCGGCGATGCTCATGTTGTCGCATGAGGCGGCGATGCGGCAATGGCTCGTGGCCGCGCTGGTCTGTGTGTGGGCGTTGCGCTTGGCGATTTATATTTTTGTGCGCAATCACGGCAAGGGCGAGGACTTTCGCTATCGCGCGTGGCGCGAGGAGAATCCGAGGAATTGGTGGTGGTTCAGCTTCTTTAAAGTTTTTTTGCTGCAGGGCGTGATGATGTGGATCATTGCGCTGCCTTTGCTTGCGGTTCAATTTTATGCGGAGCCGGTGCAACTCGTTGGGCTTGATTACCTCGGCGCTGCGCTTTGGCTTGTCGGTTTTTTCTTTGAAGCCGTGGGCGATGCGCAAATGTTTCGTTTCAAGGCGAATCCGGCGAATCGCGGCAAGTTGATGAGCGCGGGCTTGTGGCGCTACACGCGGCATCCGAATTATTTCGGCGAGGCGGTGCAATGGTGGGGCTTCTTCTGTTTCGCCGCGGCAACGGGCGCGTATTGGACGATTGTGAGTCCGATTATCATTACTGCGCTCTTGTTGAAAGTTTCGGGCGTGGCGATGTTGGAGAAGACGCTGGCGAACAGCAAGCCGGGCTATCGCGAATATCAACAAAACACGAACGCCTTCTTGCCCTGGCCGCCGCGTAGGAAGGTGCTCGCAAAAGAGGCATGACGGAAAAAAAGAAACGAAGACAGAAGAATGGAGGACAGAAAAATAATTACCCTATGTTTCTGCCCTTCATTTTTCTGCCTTCGCTTTTGAATAGTTTTGCCTTGATGAAAGCATGAATCAAATGAAAAAAATTATCGTCATCGGCTCCGGCTTCGGCGGGCTTGCAATTGCGATTCGGCTGCAAGCGCGCGGGTTTCACGTGACGCTGCTCGAAAAGAATGCGAAGCTCGGCGGACATGCGTATCAACTAGAGCAGCGCGGCTACACGTTCGATATGGGCCCTTCGCTCATCACTGCGCCGCATATCATTCGCTCGGTTTTTTATGCCGCCGGAAAACGCCTCGAAGAATACGTCGATTTGATCCCGCTCGATCCTTTCTATCGCATCTACTTTCACGACGGCTCGCAATTGGACTATTCCGCGGACGGCGAGCGCATGAAAGCGCAGATGGCGCGCTTCAATGCGAAAGACGCTGCGAACTATGATCGTTTCATGCAGGATTGTCGCGGCATCTATGAAGCCGTGATCCTCGAAGGCTTGGGCGCGACGCCGTTTATGGATTGGAATACGCTGCTCAAGTTTCTGCCGCGCGCGCTGAAGTTGAAAGCGCTTTATCCCGCGCATCATCTCGTGTCGCGCTATTTTCAAGACGCGCGCCATCGCTTCACGTTTTCTTTTCATCCGCTCTTCATCGGCGGCAATCCGTTTCGCGCGCCGAGCGTATATTTGATGATTCCTTATCTCGAAAAAATTGGCGGCGTGTGGTTCAGCAAGGGCGGGATGTATAGCCTGGTGCAGGCTTTCGCGCGCGTGTTCGAAGAGCTGGGCGGCGAGATTGAAACGGATGCTGAAGTCGAAGAGATCGTCGTGCAGCACGGGTACGCAACGGGCGTGAGGACGAAGCAAAAATTTTATTCCGCGGATGCGGTCGTTTCCAACGCGGATTGGGCGCACACGCACCTCAAGCTGCTCAAGTCGGAGCATCGCCGCAAATGGACGACCCGCAAAGTCGAGCATTGGGATTATGCGATGAGCGCGTTCTTGCTCTATCTCGGCGTGCGGCGACAATATCCGCAGCTTTTGCATCACACATTGATTCTTTCCGAACGCTATAAAGAACTCGTGCGAGATATTTTCGACCGCAAAATTTTGCCGGAAGATTTTTCGATGTACCTGCATGCGCCGACACGCACGGAACCGACGCTCGCGCCGCCGGGGTGCGAGAGTTTGTACGTGCTCATCCCGGTTCCCAATCTTGCCGGCGAGGTTGATTGGAATCGTGCGGCCCAACCGTTTGCTGATCGCGTTTTAAAATTTTTAGAAGAAGACTTTGGCCTGGAAAATTTGCGGCAAGAAATCGAGGTCATAGAAATGCTCACGCCGATTGATTTCAAGTTGCGGCGCAATTGCCATCTCGGCAGCGCGTGGGGCATTGAGCCGAAGCTGACACAGACCGCGTATTTTCGTCCGCACAATCGCAGCGCGGAGATTGCGAATCTTTATTTCGTGGGCGCGAACACGCATCCCGGCGCGGGCGTGCCGGGCGTGTTGCTTTCCGCGGAGGCGACGGAAAAATTGGTGCGCGCGGATTTGGGCGCGCCGCGCCACGCAGACGGCGTGCCCGCGCCATCGTTCGATTGGAAGTCTGCGTTACGATGATCGAAACCAAGCTTGCATGGCAGAACCATAAACACTAAATTGGAGCATGTAATATGGCTGCGACCGTCGATCAACTTCTCAAAGACCTTTCGGAGTATTACACCGAGGCTTTCATCCGGCAGTTGTTTCCCGGGAAAAAATTTCGCATCATCTCCACGAAACTTGATAAAGAGCTGACGATCAAAACGCGCCTGACGGATCGCGTGGTTGAGATGCAAACCGAAGACGGGGATCGTATCGTACATATGGAGTTCGAGCTACGCCATCGCCGCGACATTTTGGAGCGCATGTTTGTGTATGCCGGCGGGCTAACGGCGAAGTATCAAAAGGAGGTGGCGTCGTTTCTTTTTTTGGTCAAGCCTTCAAAGAAGATCGGCGACGTGGGCTTGTATCGCACCAGCCTGTTCGGCGAACCCGCGAATGGTTTCACGTTTCGGGTGATTCATTTGTGGAAGCTGCGCGAGGCGATTTTATCCGGCGATGAAAACTATCGCATCTTCGCGCCGCTGCTGTTAGAAATTGATCCCAAGCCGGACGCGGCATTGCTGCGCAAAGTACAAGAATTGATTCGGCGCGAGCCGAACACGCAACGCCGCGAGGAGTTGTACAGCTTTGCGATTCCGCTGGCAAGCAAGCATTTCGGTTTACAAATGATCAAATCCATTTTAACGGAGGCTACCATGACAGACATTAAATGGGAACAGTTGCCTTACATCGGTGACCGCATGCGAGCCATGAAAAAAGAAGGCGTGCAAGAAGGCCGTCTCGAAGGCCGCCAAGAAGGTGGTTTATTCGGCATGCAGGAACTCCTTCTTGAAGTTCTAAGCTCACGCTTCGGCAGCGTGCCCAGCAAAACGGTGCGCGCGATTCACACGGTGCAATCGCCGAGCAAGCTTAAAACCATTGCGCGCAAATCTCTCAAAGCCGAATCGTTGGCGGAAGTGCAAAAGCTGCTGCCGATGAACAAACCGAAAACCAATGTCCGTAGCGCCATCAGAAACGGAAAGTCGCACCGCGTCGCAAAGTAATAAGACTCGCACCCGTGAAATTCTGGCTCGAACCTTCCAACCGGCCTGCGTTTGAACACGCGCGCCAAATGACCGCCTATTATTCGAAAAGTTTTTATCTCTCCGCGAGCATGTTGCCGCCGGCAAAGCGATGGGCGACTTTCGCGGTGTATGGCTTTTGTCGCTATGCCGATAACTTGATCGACAAACAACGCAATCGCGCCACCGACGAGGTTTTGCACGAAGTGGAATTTCTCCGGCGCGAGTTGGAGATTGGTTATCGCACCGGCGAATCGGAACACCCCATTTTGCGGCCCTATCTCCTCGTTGCGTTGCGCTACGGCATTCCGCTCGAGTATGCGCTCGATTTGCTCAAAGGCGTGGAGATGGACGTGGAGAACACGCGCTATCAAAACTTCGACGCGCTCTATGTCTTCTGCTATCGCGTCGCGGGCGTGGTGGGCTTGATGATGACGCACATTCTCGGCTATAAAGATGAAAGCGTTTTCGGCTATGCGGAGAAGCTCGGCGTGGCCATGCAATTGACCAACATCCTGCGCGACGTGCAGGAAGATTGCGGCATGGGCAGAATTTATTTGCCGCTGGAGGAATTGCACTTCTACGGCTGCAGCGAGAACAATATTCTCGAAGCGCGTATGACGCCCACGTTTCGCGCGTTGATGCAGTTTCAACTCGAACGCGCGCAAGCCTACTATGAAGCCGCGCAGCCCGGCATTCGTTTGCTCAAGCCGGACGCGCAATATGCCATCTATTCCGCGAGCCGCATCTATCGCGGCATTCTTAAGCGCATTCGCGCGCGCGATTACAATCCCTTTCTCGGCCGCGTGTTCGTGCCGCAGCATCGCAAGATGGGGATACTCATGCAGGAAATTCTGCGCACGAAGTTGCTCGCGGCGCACGAGCGCTTCGCGTGAGCGCATTTGCCACAATGAAAGACAACCTCATGCCCGCATTTAAAATCCCTACCCGCATGCGTGCTCTGGTATTGCATGCTTACGATGAGCTTGATCGACTCGTAATTGAAGAGCAACCCGTGCCGCAACCGCAAGCCGGACACGTGCTCGTGCGCATGCACGCCTCTCCCATCAATCCTTCCGATCTCGCATTCCTGCGTGGTGTTTATTCGAGAAAAAAATTGCCCGTCATTCCCGGCATTGAAGGCAGCGGCGTGGTCGTCGCTGCGGGGCGCGGCCTTTATGCGCAAGCGCTCGTCGGACGTCGCGTGGCGTGCATTGCCGGCGGCGATGGTGCGGGCGGGGCGTGGGCGGAATATCTCACTGTGCCTGCACTCACCTGCATTCCTTTGAAATCCTCTGTGTCACTGGAGCAAGGCGCGATGCACTTCGTGAATCCGTTGACTGCGTGGCTACTCATTGCCGAAGCGCGACGCAATCATGCGCGTGCAATCGTGCAAACTGCCGCGGCTGGCGCCCTCGGCAAAATGATCATTCGCCTCGCGCAGCAACAGAACATAGTGAGCATCAACCTTGTGCGGCGCCAGGAGCAAGCGGCAACGCTGCAGCAACTCGGTGCGCAATTTGTTCTGAATACCGGCACAGATGATTTTGAGCAACGCCTTCATGAGCTTTGCCGTGCGGAGAATGCGCGCTTGGCGTTCGATGCCGTCGGCGGTGAGATGGCCGGAAAAGTTTTGCACGCCATGCCTCACGGCGCGCGCTTAATCAGTTATGGTGCGCTCTCGATGGAACCTCTCACGTTAGATCCGCGCGCGTTTATTTCAACCGGAAAAAAGATGGAAGGCTTTCATCTCGGCCGTGCCGTGGTCGAACTCGGTTTCATGGCGCGTGTGCAAGCCGTGCGGCAAGTGCGCAACATGCTCGCGCACGAATTGCATTCCGACATTCAAGCGCGCGTGCCGCTGGAGGAAGTTGTGTCTGCCATTCAACGTTATTCGCAAAACATGTCCGCGGGAAAAATTTTGCTCACGATGGAACGCAATGCCGCGCAATGAACCCAGCTCACTCCTGATTCCGGCGCGACCTTCGCTATGGGCCGAACGTGTTTTTGATATTTATTTGACGCGGCTTTTTAAACGCCATTTCAGTGCGCTCTACCTGCTCGGCGAACCTCCTCGCCTCGACCCCAATTTGCCGGTGCTGCTCCTTCCGAATCACAGCACGTGGTGGGACGGTTTCTTCATTCACTTCCTCAATAAAAAAATCTTCCGACGTCGCCCGTATCTCATGATGCTCGAAGAGCAGCTTCGGCGATATCCTTTCTTCTCGCGCGTCGGCGTTTTTTCCGTTGATCCCAACTCAGCGAAGCACACGCGCGCGAGTTTGCGTTATGCCGCGCAGCTTTTGCAAGATACGCACAACCTCGTGTGTCTTTTTCCACAAGGCGAATTGGCGCCGTGGGGAAAACGGCCGTTGCAATACAAGCGCGGTCTCGAGTTGATTTTAAAACTGCACGGCGCGCCGGTTAATCTTCTCCCGTTGGCGATGCGCCTCGAATTTTTAGGCGAGCAATTGCCCGCCGCGTTCTTTTTGTTTGGGCAAAATCAAATTGCAACCCGCGAGACGTTCGCCGGAATAGCGCAATTGGAACAGACGCAAGAAAGCTTATTGGAACAATTGCGCACCGCTCTCGTGCGCGGAGAGCGTGGGCAGCCGCTGGGGTGAAGAGTTGCTTTTCACCGCAAGGAAATATACTTTGCCGTGCGCACAGACGACAGGAAGCTTTCATCAACACGGACGCTTTTATGCAATGCTCCAAATGCCACGCAGAAAACCCCGCGCGCTTTCACCATTGCGGAGAGTGCGGACATCCGCTGTTCATCGCGCTGCTCAAAGAAATCGGCGAGAGCAGAACGCCGCCGACGTATCATCTCTTTGCCACGGGTGCAACCCTGGGCCGGCATTATGACAACACCATCGTGCTGCTCGACGACGCGATCTCACGCTATCATGCGCGCATCGATTTTCAAGACGGCCGTTTTTTTATTCAGGATTTGAGCAGCAGCAACGGCGTGTTGGTGAATGACGCGCGGGTGAAGCGGCGCGAGCTGAAAGATTTTGACCGCATCACTTTGGGCAAAGCATTGTTGCTCTTTCGCACTTCCAACCTGGTGGATAACGCGGGCGCGCCAGAGATTCCCACGCAAGATCGTTTTCTCGCCGCGATCAAAGACATCAACCAAAGCGCGAAGAACGCTGCGATCTCGCATCACATTTTGGAGATTGCTGCGGAGTTCGCCGTCAATCTCACCCACACCGAACGCGCCCTCATTTTTCTTTATGATAAAGATTTGAAGCTGCAGCCCGCGGTGTTTCATAATCTCGGCGAGCAGGATTTGGAGCGCGATGTCTTCGAAGTGAGCCGTTCTGCAATCGCGGCCGCAGAGGCGAGCGGCGAAATGCTATTGCAAGAAGGTTTGCATAATACTCCGCATGCGCAAGCCAACCAAAGCGTGCTCGCGTTGCAGCTCAGCACCATCATTTGCCTGCCGCTCAAATCGCCGCATGCCGTCGAAGTCTCGACCGCGCATGATGCGGAAGGCGGCGAGCTTTATGTGAAAGGCGTGCTCTTCGGAATGCTCTACCTCGATAGTCGCAAGCCGCTCAAAGGCCTGGTGCAACATCGCAAGGTTATGCTGCAAGTGCTCGCGGATCAAACTTCGTTGGCGATTGAGAACGCTATTTTGCAGCGCGAAATGCAGGAGAAGAAAAAACTCAAACAACAAATGCGCGCCGCGAAAGCCGCGCAGTTGCGTTTGTTTCCCGAGCCGAATTTTTCGCATGCGCGCTTTGACATGGCTTATCACTATGCCGCGGCGCAGCAAATCGGCGGCGATTATCTCGCCTTTCTGCCGTTGAGCGAGACGCGCTTTCTCTTTGCCATCGGCGATGTCGTCGGCAAAGGTTTGCCCGCGGGCTTGGTGGTGATGACCGTGCATGGCGGACTCTATTCCGAAATTTCACATCATGTCGAATTGCCCGCGATGATGCGCAATCTTGATCGCTTGGTGCATGAGTATGCCGAAGGCAAAGTGTTCGTCACGTTTTTTCTTTGCATTCTTGACGTGGAAAATTTGACGCTGCAATATGTGAATGCCGGCCATAACCCGCCGCTGCTCTATCGCCATGCGCAGAACGAATGGCACGAACTGCGCTCTACCGGTGTGCCGTTGGGCTTGAATGTTGAAAGCTCACGCGCTGCGGAATTGATTCACTTTATGCCCGGCGATTTGCTCACGCTCTATACCGACGGCGTCACGGAAGCGCATGATGCGAAACGCAAGCAATTCGGCATTGCGGGATTAAAAAAAGTCTTGAGCAATTGGAGCGCGGCGCAGCCACGCCAGCCCCAAGCGCTTGCGGCATTGCTTCACGCCGTGATTGAGCGCATTCGTCATTTCACCAACAATCAACCGCAAGAAGACGACACCACGCTCATGACGGTGTTGATCAAATAGAACGTTTGTAGTAACGCCTTCAGGCGTGAGAGATGCCTTAACGTACAACGCCTGAAGGCGTTACTACAAACGAATGAATTTCACATTGCGAGGCGAGCATGAAGCAATTCTTCTTTTGTTTAATAGCGACACTCTCTTTTTTCTCCTGCCAACGCGCGAGCGAGCAGAGCGCCCCGGCAACCAAAATTGCCTTTGTGATGAAGACGCTCAACAATCCGTTCTTTATCGACATGCAGCGCGGTGCTCAAGCGGCAGCGCAAGAGCATAATGTCGAATTGCTCGTGCAAGCCGCGGAGCGCGAGCTTGATGTCGAAAAGCAAATGCAGATTATTGAAAATCTCATTCAAGCGCGCGTGAGCGCACTCTGCGTCACGCCGAGCGGTTCGCGCGAAATTTTGCCCGCGCTCGCGCAAGCCAATGCCGCGAACATTCCCGTGCTCATTGTCGATACGCGCCTCGATTCCGTTGCGGCCGCGGAAGCGGGTGTGCGTTATGAAACCTTCATCGGCTCGGATAATTTCGAAGGCGGCAAAGTGGCGGGCGATTATCTCGTGGCGCGCTTCAACGGCAAAGCGAATGTCGCTGTGCTCGAAGGCATTCCCGGACATGAAACCGGCGATTCGCGCTTACGCGGTTTTCGTGCTGCGCTGCAAGCTTCACCCGAAATGCGTATCATTGCTTCTCAAACTGCCAATTGGGAACGCGACCAAGGCTTTAATGTTTTTCAGAATCTGCTGCAAGCACATCCGCAAATCGACGCGCTCTTTGCATGCAACGACATGATGGCCCTTGGCGCGCTTGAAGCCATTGCGGCCGCGGGCAAGAGCGATGCAATCGTTGTTGTCGGGTTTGACGCGATTGACGATGCGCGACAAGCGATCAACGCGGGCAAAATGGCGGCTTCAATTGCACAATCGCCGGAAGAGATGGGGCGCGTGGCCGTGGCGAGCGCTGTGCGCGTATTGCGCGGCGAGAAGTTGCCCGCGAATATTCCCGTCAAAATCGCTTTGGTTAAAAAAGAAAACAGCGCGAGCGCGGAATGATGAAGCGAAGACTCAAAGTCGGCTTGCTCGGTTTGGGCCGTATGGGAAAAGTTTATGCACGCGATCTCGTGCGCGGCATTGTTGGCGCCGAGTTGGTTGCCGTTGCGGATGTTGATGCGGCGCTTGCGAAAAGATGCGCGGAAGAGTTTTCCGTGGTAAAATGGTTCGCCGATCCCTTCGCGCTCATCGCGGATAAAAGTGTCGAAGCCGTGCTCATCGTGACGCCGACGAACACGCATGCGGAGTTGGTCATTGCCGCGGCGCAAGTTGGCAAACCGATTTTTTGCGAGAAGCCGTTGTCGCTCTCTCTCGCCGAGGCGTTGGCGATGAAAGAAGCGGTTGCAAAGAGCGGTGTGTTTTTTCAAATGGGCTTCATGCGCCGCTTTGATAAAGGCTACGTTGCGGCGAAACAAAAGCTCGAAGCCGGCGAGATCGGCAACCCGATTCTGTTTCGCGCCACTTCGCGCGATCCCTTTGCGCCGAGTTTAGAATATGCCAATCCGAAAAACAGCGGCGGCTTGATTCTCGATATGGGCATTCATGATTTCGACCTCGCGCGCTGGCTCATCGGCGAGATTGCTTCCGTGAACGCGCTCGGCAATGCGCTCGCGTATCCCGAATTACAAAGCGTCGGCGACATTGACAGCGCGATTATTTCGCTCAAGTTTCATACGGGTCAAATTGGGAGTGTCGATCTCACACGCAGCGGCGTGTATGGCTATGACATCGCCACGGAGATCGTGGGCACGCACGGCACGCTGCGCATTGGCTATCTACGCGAGACGCCGCTGCTCGTGATGAAGCAGAATCACATTGCGCATGACGTGGTGCCGTATTTCATGGAGCGCTTCGCGCAAGCGTATCCCGCGCAGTTGCAAGATTTCGTAGATAATGTTCTGAACGAGCGCGAGCCGCCGATCACGATTCATGATGGCATCGCAGCGTTGCGTGTCGCGTTGGCTGCAACGGAGGCGCGCCATTCAGGTCTAGGCGTGGAAGTTTCCGGACATTAAAAAGAAGAAACGCGGTTGCGAAAGAAGATGTTCAATTTCATTATCTTCGACACATCCACTTCGGATAAAGAATTGACAAACGGATTGCCTCTGCTTATATTGATTCCGTATTCGATCCAAAGCTTGGTACAAACTTCATGAACAGCCCAGATAGTATACGCCCTCTCGCCGCGGCCGCAATCCTAATGTTACGCGCTCATGTGCGGTGGAAATCGGGTAAGGCTCTTCAGCATTTAGAGAAACGCATACGCGTCGGGCATCTACCCGCCGGCACGTTGCTCGACGAATACAATCAAATCATCAGCGACATTCTACGGCACCCGGAGAGCGCGGTTTACCATTACCCATTTAATGCCGACGACTATTTTGGCGTTGTCGGCAATGACAGGGAAATCCCGTGGCTCATCATTCTGAGTGCCACCGGAATTATGGAAACTGCATTTCCACCGGACGATCTTATCAACTACTTGCAGCGACGTAATTTTATTTATCTTGGCA
The DNA here is from genome assembly GCA_041918175.1 of bacterium. Lineage (GTDB taxonomy): Bacteria > Zhuqueibacterota > Zhuqueibacteria > Zhuqueibacterales > Zhuqueibacteraceae > JABWAN01. The sequence continues at coordinate 67,089 of JAYRWE010000094.1, read as the reverse complement.
AAATGAGAGAGATGATTCCATGAACAACTCTTCCGAATTGCTTGCCTATTATGAAAGCGGCGTGACCTTTCCACAAGTCAGCGGTTTTGAAATTCTCGAAATGCTCGACGTGCGTAGCCGTTTGGCGCTAACCGAGTCACAGTTGAATGCCGTGGAAAAAGAACAGTTGGAAAAAGCCGATGAAATCTTTCTGATGCACGCCGCCGATTTCAGCGAGCAGATTGCTGAAGTCGCAGATATTCGTGTCATGCGCCGCCGCGCTTCTATCCCGATTTCACACTGGTGGTGGCATTTGGAAAAAATTGCACGTTTGGAAAAAGCCGTAGCGGCCGCTTGAACAAAAAGGGAAGCAAATAAAGCGTGAATAGAAGACGCTAGTTGTTTTAGTTTTTAAAGCTGAAAGCGGAATGGTTTAGTAACCCGCTGGCGACTGCGTTTTCGGCTTCGAGGCCCGTTGCGAAACGGGTCTTTTTGTTTTAAGCGAGCGCGAAACTCCCGTCACAATTGACGATGGCATCGCAGCGCTGCGTGTCGCGTTGGCTGTGCAGCGGAGGCCTGTCAGCGCGGGGCAAACGCTAGCATAAATGTTGACGCAGCGCTGCTGTAATTGTGAAGTAATCTAGCCAACGCATGAGAGCAGCGTTACCACAAAACATTTACGGATTTCGCATGCTACGTTGGTAGAAATTTCTAAACGCTGTCGTATTGCTGTCGCCCCGTTGCGAAAGACGAGAGGGGCGATGGGCAATTTGAAGGAACACGCTTCGAGACAGCAATTCATTTTTCATTGCCAGGAGCCACGTTTTGTTCAATCGTTCGCGCAAACCACCTCGCATTGGTCTCGCTTTGGGCGGCGGCGGCGCGCGCGGATTGGCGCATGTCGGCGTGCTCAAAGTGTTAGAGGCGCATGGCGTTCCAATCGAGGTGATTGCAGGCACAAGCATTGGCGCGTTGGTGGGCGCGGTCTATGCGCTCGCACCTCAAGCGCGGCTCGTGGAAGAAAAGGCTGAGGCGTTTCTCGCCAGCCCGACGTATGAGGAAAGCGGCTTGGAATTTTTTAAAAAGAAAAAAGCCGCGGAAAATTTTTTTGGACAAGTGGCGACGTTTGTAAAAGAGCGCCTCGTCATCAATCTCGCGCCGAGCCGGCCCTCGCTCGTCGGCGGTTGGCGCATTGCCAAAGTTGCGGAGTTCATGCTCGGCGGCAAAACTTTCGCGGAGATGAAACTACCGTTTGCATGTGTGGCTACAGATTTGAACACGGGCGAGGAAGTGGTGTATCAAACCGGCTCGCTGCCGGAAGCCGTGCAAGCGAGCATGTCGATTCCCGGTTTCTTGCCACCGGTGTCTTTGAACGGCCGGCGTTTGGTCGATGGCGCTGTGAGCGCGCCCGTGCCGGTGCAAGCTTGCCGCGCACTCGGCGCAGATTTTATCATTGCCGTGGATGTGAGCCAGAGCTTGGAGGGCGCAGTAGAAATGGAAAACGTGATCGATCTTATTTTTCGCGCGAATACCATTACCAACAGCGTATTGACGCGTGCGCTCACACAATCCGCGGACGTCGTTATTCGTCCCAATGTCGGTCACGTGCATTGGGCCGAGTTTCGCGCTTTAAAAACGCTCGTGGCCGAGGGCGAGCGCGCGGCGCAAAATGCTCTGCCGGAGATACAACGTGCGCTTGCGCCTAAACGCACGTTGTGGCAACGTTGGTTGAATCATTAGCCCCGCGCCTCCGCATTCTCGTGCGCGCGCTGGTAACTACAAGAGTGAAGCACGCATGAGACAGCAAAACTGGTGACAAAACCGTTGACTCTGAGGCAAGCTGCGCCTATATTGCTTCCGCTTTTTGAGAAGGCACTGCACTAAAGTTTACTGCAACGCGCGATGCAATATCTTCTGTGTTAGAAGTGAAGTTCGGAGAGAGGAAAATAATTTGGGCAAACCCTTTCGGGTGCAAGGAAGGTTCTCGGATGGTGAGGAAAACGTGAACGTCTAAATGGACTTTGGAGTCTTCCCTGTGCGATTGTCCGATTTCTTATCGGAGCATTTAATGATTCTCGACCTCAACGTCGAGAACAAAATCGACGCCTTCAAAGCGATGGTGTCGAGCATGGTGCAGCATCGTGTGGTTAATGAACCCAAGATGTTTTTGGACGAAGTGATTGCGCGCGAGGCCATCGAACCCACCTGCATCGGGCGGGGCATCGCCCTACCGCACACGCGCACCCGCTGCGTCGAACGCCCCATCATCGTATTTGCGCGCAATCAGCGCGGCATCCCGTTTACGCCCACCCGCACGGAAGAAGTTCAACTCATCTTTATGATGGGCACCCCCAAAGACGAAGCCAACCAATACCTCCAAATTCTTGCGCGACTTTGCCGGCTGCTACGTCGCAACGACTTCCGCGATCACCTGCTCGCCGCTCCCTCTCCCAAAGCCATTCTACAATTGTTTGACGATTTCGATTCCCCGCAGAATTAACACCTGGTTGAGATTTCAAATCCCATCCCGTTTTTTGAACCGCGAATCAACGCGAATGTGCGCTAATTCTTTTTAATTCGCGTTCATTCGCGTCTATTCGCGGTTTAGAAATGGGAAACTTATTTAATCGCGGACCCTAAGCAGCTCTACTAGAATGAAAGACGAGCCATGTCAACGCCACCGTTTCGTGTCGCTCTGATTACGCTGAGTGATCGCGTGGCCGCGGGCGAACGCAGCGATGAAGGCGGCAAAGTGTTGCGCGAGTCGTTAGGCGCATTGCCGCACGCGCTTATCGCGCAACTCGTTCTGCCCGACGAGGCACAGCAACTCATCGCGCGACTTATTCAACTGGCGGATCACGAACGCGCTGATCTTGTCATCACCACGGGCGGCACGGGCTTGAGTCGCCGCGACATCACCCCCGAAGCTACGCTCGCCGTGATTGAACGTCGCGTGCCCGGCATGGAAGCGGCCATGCACGCGCATGCCCTGACGAAAACGCCATACGCCATGCTCTCGCGCGCGGTCATTGGCGTGCGTGGCCAAACCCTCATCATCAATCTCCCCGGCAATCCCAAGGGCGTGCGTGAAAACATGGAAGTCCTGTTGCCCGTGTTGCCGCACGCGCTCAAGCTTTTGCGCGACGAGCGGATTGAAGATCAAGAGCATGATCATAGTCGAAGCTCACCGCATTGAAAATTTTAAATTGCAAATTTTCAATTTAAAATTTGAAATGCTCCCATCCCTCTTCAGCGAAACACTTTGCGATGAAAGAATCTTTCAAACAACGCTGGCAAGCGCTCCAATACCAATTGCAGCATCCCGATCATCGCTGGAGGATTTATATTTTCCTCGGCATCGGCGTGTATCTCATCCTCGTCAATCAAGTCATTGATCGCCGGCCGGATCATTATTTTGTTGCGTTGCTGCTCGCCGCGTTCACTTTGGGCAAAGCGCGCGCGAAGCGTTTTCTCATAGATTGGCTGCCGTTCATTCTCTTTTGGGTTGCGTATGATATGATGCGCGGCGTGGCCGATACCGTGCGCGGCACGATTCACGTCGTGGAGCCGTATCGCATGGAACTGTGGTTTTGCCAATGGTTGCCCGGCCTGGAAATGCCGCCGTTCGATGCGCAGCAATTGCGTTTCGATCAACATTGGCGCTGGCTGAAAGTCTTTCTCGATTTGCTCTCAGGCAATCTTTACGTTTTGCATTTCGCGTTGCCGCTCGTGTTGGGCTGGGTTTATTGGCATACCACGAATGATCGCCCCGGCTTCTACAAATTCGTGTACACACTCATGGCGCTCAACGCGCTTGCGCTCACCACGTTTATGCTCTATCCTGCGGCGCCGCCGTGGTATGTTTATGACTTCGGCTTTGTGCAGCCGGAACCGAACTCCGCGTTTTGGGGCACGAGCGCGGGCCGCATGATCGACATCGACCGCATGCTTGGCGTGGATTTTTTCACCACGCTGTGGGGCAAGTTCAACGCAAATCACTTCGCCGCGATTCCGTCATTGCACGGCGCGTATCCCCTCGTGCTCGTCTTTTTTGCTTATAAAAAAATCAAACGCGGCCTGCTTTGGCTCCTGCTCTATCCGGCAGCCGTGTGGTTCGCCGCGGTTTATCTCAACCAGCATTACGTTATTGATTTGATCATCGGCGCGCTCTACATTCCCGTCGCGTATTTCATCGCCACGCGCGTTCTTTATCCCAAACTCTTTGCCAAGTTCATCGAGCGCGGAAATCAAATTGACACGGAAGTTGTGCTCGTGAACGAAACAGCAGCAAAGGTTTGAACGGTTATCTTTTCAAATACTCGCACACGGCCGAAGCTCTTTCTCCGCGTGCGTTTTGGTTCCGCGTGTAGCTCAAAGACCCGAAATTCTAATCTGACCCTGAAGGAGGAGCATTCATGATTCGCTCGCGTATTATCAGCACCGGCCGTTACGCGCCGCCCAAAGTGATGACCAATGAAGACATGACCAAAATCGTTCCGACCAGCGATGAATGGATTCGCGAGCGCACCGGCATTCAGCAACGGCATTTTGTCGATCAAGAAATCGGCGCCTCCGATCTCGGCTATGAAGCCGCGAAGATCGCGCTCGAACGCGCGGGCTTGCAAGCGAAGGACATTGACTTCATCGTCTTCGCCACGCTCAGTCCGGATTACATGTTTCCCGGCTCGGGTTGCCTTTTGCAAAAAAAACTCGGCGTGCCCGGCATCGGCGCGTTGGACATTCGCACGCAATGCACCGGCTTCGTTTATGGCCTTTCCGTCGCCGATGCGTTCATTCGCTGCGGCACGTATAAACGCGTGTTGCTCGTCGGCGCAGAAGTGCACTCCACTGGTTTGGAATATAACGAACGCGGCCGCCACATTGCCGTGTTGTTTGGCGATGGCGCGGGCGCAGTCGTGCTCGAAGCGTGCGAAGACGGCCGCGGCGTGCTCTCGACGCATCTGCACGCGGATGGTCGCTATGCTGAAGAGCTATGGACCGAGAATCCTGGCAGCCGCAAGATTCCGCGTTTGTATGACGGCATTCTCACCGACGGCTCGTGTTTTCCGCAGATGAATGGCCGCGAAGTGTTCAAACATGCGGTCACAAAATTTCCCCAAGTGATCAACGAAGCGCTGGAGAAAAACCAAATCAAGCTCGAGGACGTTGCGCTCGTGATTCCGCATCAAGCGAATCTGCGCATCACCGAAGCGGTCACGCAGCGGCTCGGCATTGCGCCCGAGCGCGTGTTCAGCAACATTCAACGCTACGGCAACACCACCGCGGCTTCGATTCCGATTGCGCTCGATGAAGCATTGGAGCAAGGCAAGATCAAAGCGGGCGATAATATCATTCTCGCTTCGTTCGGCAGCGGCTTTACGTGGGCGAGCGCGGCGATTAAGTGGTAAGATTGGAGTAGTGGAGTTTTGGAGTAGTGGAGTTTTGTTATAAGAAGGAGTTTGTCTCATGTCTGCTCAACCGAAAACATCTTTCTTGACCGCGGAAGAGTATCTCGCTCTTGAACGCAGAGCGGAATACAAGAGCGAATACTTTAAAGGCGAGACGTTTGCCATGGCCGGCGCAAGCCGGCCGCACAATCGCATTGTGACGAACATCATATCGACGTTGGATAAACGCCTCTTAGAGCGTGGCTGCAATATTTACCCGAGCGATATGCGAGTGAAAGTCAAGAAGCTGGACAAGTACACTTATCCGGATGCGGTAGTGACCTGCGGTAAGGAGCTTTTCGAAGACGATGAAGTTGACACCCTGCTCAACCCGATCGTCATCTTTGAGATCTTGTCCGAGTCCACTGAAGCTTATGATCGCGGCAAGAAATTCCGACACTATCAGTTCATCGATTCTTTGAAGGAATACATTTTGATCACGCAGGACGCGATTCTGGTTGAGCAATACGTACGGCAGAATGATCGTACGTGGCGCTATTCCGAATACCAGAATCTCGATGACGTTGTAAAGTTGGACAGCGTTGAGTGCGAGTTGCCGCTCAAAGAGGTGTATACAAACGTGGCGGGTATCGAGGGACAATGACGATTGCACAGTCCTCCGCGACTGTGATGCAAGGAGGAGCAATGGCGGAACTAACGGCGTTTACGCCCACAACACGCGACGAGTTTGCGCAGCTCGCACGCGACCACAAGCAGGACTTCGACCTGCTGCGGAGCCAGGGCCAATGGACCACAAAATGGAGTCATGGCATGGCTGGGACTTTAATCGCAAATCGCGCGCTCATGGAACGGATGCGCGACGCAGTGCAACGCTACTCCTTAAATGAACTCGACGATCCCGCGCCGATTATTGATATTTTTCCAGAAGCAGAGACGGGCAAGTTTGTAATCGTCATCGCTTCGCCGCAATTCAAACGCATTCCATATACTGCGCGTCTTAAATCAGTGTTGAATTTTTTGTTTTCCGATCCCGCAACGAGTAAAGAAGATTTGCTTGAAATCTCGCGCGTCATGCCGGAAAGTGAATGAGTGTTTGTGGCAAGCGCTGGGGTTCTCTTTTTAAAAAAGATGCGAAGCGTAGATCTTTAAAAACTTCGAAATTTCAACCTTCCATGAGCACGCATTCACTAGTAAACAAATCCGTCCTCGTCACCGGCGGCGCGGGTTTTATCGGCAGCCATCTCGTCGATGCCTTGTTGGCGCAAGGCGCGAGCGCCGTCATTGCCGTGGATAATCTTTTTCTCGGCAGCATGGAAAATCTGGCTGCGGCGCGGAGCTCTGCGCGCTTTAAATTTTACCGCGAAGACGCTGCGGATTTGTCGGCCATGGATCATATCCTCGCGCAGCATCACGTGGAGGTGGTTTTTAATCTCGCCACGAAAGCTTTGCTGTACAGCTTTGCCAATCCCGAGGGCGCGTACATGGTGAATGTGGAAATCATGCGCACGTTGCTTTATCTGCAACGCAAGGGCGCGTTTCAAACTTTGATGCATTGCTCGTCTTCGGAGGCCTATGGCACAGCGCAAACTTTTCCAATGCGCGAGAGCCATCCCTATGTGCCGGCCACGCCCTATGCCGCGGGCAAAGCCGCGGCGGATTTGATGGCGTTGAGTTATGCGCACACGTTCGGCAACGATCTCTGCGTGATTCGCCCGTTCAACAACTACGGCCCGCGCCAAAATCAAACGCGCGGCTTGGAGGCGGTGATTCCGCTCACGGCAGCGCGCTTGATGCGCGGCGAAGCGCCGATCATTTACGGTGATGGCGAGCAGACGCGCGATTTTATTTTCGTCGAAGATACCGTGGCGGGTTTGCTCGCGGCGTATGCACATGAGGCTGCGCGCGGGCAAGTCATCAATCTCGCTTCGGGAGAGGAGTTGAGCATTGCGCGCGTGATCAAGGGCATCTGCGCTTATTTTAAATATGACGGCGAAATTGAATATCGCCCGGCACGCGTGGCGGATGTGCGTCGCCATCGCGGCGACATTCAACGCGCGCGCGAGCTGCTCGGCTTCGCGCCGAAGATCGGCTTTGAGGAAGGCTTGCGCCGCACATTAGATTGGTACACGCAGTAAGGCGGTCCGTGGCTTTCACATTCGCCAAAGGCTTCATACCACCTGAATTTTGCACTCGTGCTACCGCCAAGCTCCGCCTGATGCTGTAAGCATCAGGCTAAAAGGTGGAAATCGTCTGAAGACGATTAACCACCCACTGGGTGATAGCCCTGTTTACGGGGCTTACATTTTCTAGGCTGATGCTTCAGCATCAGACGATGGTGCGCGCGATTGATAGTGCAAAATTCAGGTTCCAATTTACGATCATCGCTCCACCACTCCAAAACTCCCTCGCGTCAACCCTACACCACTTCACCTTCGCGCACAAACGTGCCGCTTTTCCCGCCAGTTTTTTTTACCAACCGAATCTCGCCGATCTCCATCGTTTTATCGACTGCTTTGCACATGTCGTAGAGCGTCAACGCCGCAATGCTCACTGCGGTCAAGGCTTCCATCTCAATGCCGGTTTTGCCGTGACACCGCGCCGTGGCTTCGAGCGCGAGATGATTCGTATGCACCGCGATTTGCACGTCCACGAAATCCAAGCCGAGCGGATGGCAAAGCGGAATAAGTTCGCCGGTGCGTTTGGCGGCCATAATGCCGGCATAGCGTGCGATTTCGAGCGCATTGCCTTTGGGCAATGCATTGCGCTGCAGCAAGGCGATTGTTTCTGCTTGCATGGTGATCTTGCCGCGCGCGACAGCTTCGCGCAAAGTGATCGCCTTCGCGCCGACGTCTACCATCGTGGCTTGGCCGTGAACATTCAAATGACTGAATTGTTTTGCAGCGCTCATGGGGAAGTCCTCTAATAAGTGGATGCGTCAAACTAACGTAGAGAAAATTTCTAAAGCATGGGCAGGCTAGGTTCGGATGATGCACGCACATCAAAAAATTTTCGGCGCGCGCTTTGGCTCCATCTTCCTCGTGCAGCACGCCGGATTTCAAATTAAAAAACTGGCGCAAACGCTTGAGCCTGAAAGTAACAAGCGCGCGTTGCAAGAGCAAAGGCTCTTTGCCGTGCGCCGAGGCGCCAAAATACACTCATGGCAATTTTGTATTGAGCCTACTAGTCAGCTTGACATTCGTAACTTGACAGGCTATTTTCCGCTGCGTTCATTTCGGAAGGTACTACATTCTGGTAAATCCGGCTTCCTCTCTGTGAGCCTGTTCCAGCTTAAAATCCCATTGTGAACAGCTTCCGTGAACGAATTGGCATCGTTCATGAGCCAATATTTCCAAAACGATGAACCCATTCTTGGCAGGCGAAATAAAATCTTGTTACAAACGGCGGGAGGCGGACGATTGCAAACGCGCCGAGCAAGCCTATTCCACCTGCATTCTTGGATTGGCTCAGAACATTTCTCCGGGTTTTCTTTTTCCCAACCTTGCGGCACGGGCGCAAAGCTTTGAGGCGCTGTTTAGCCCGGCGGTTTTTTTGTATTTCACCGCGGCACTTTTATTATTGTTCACGGGCGCGGCGCTGTATCGTTACCGCATGCAGAGCATACAACGGCACGAGCAAGAGTTGGCGGCGATGATCGAAGAGCGCACGCGCGCTCTGCAAGAGGCGCAAGAGCAATTGGAAATGCGCGTGCAAGTGCGCACCGCGGTATTGCGCAAGACCAACGAAAAACTGCAAGCGGAGATTAACGAACGCGAGCGCGCCGAGAAAGAAGTGCGCCGTCTCAATGAACAACTGGAGCAACGCGTCCTCGAGCGCACGGCCGCCTTGCAGGATAGCGAAACGAAATTTCGCCAACTGGCGGAAAACATCGAAGCTGCGTTTTGGATCGAATCGCCGAATTGTGAGCAGGTGATTTACCTCAGCCCGGCATATGAAAAAATTTGGGGCCGGCCCACGGAGACTTTGTATCAAAACGCCGCGGCATTTTTCGACGCCGTGCATCCTCAAGATCGAGACCACGCGCAAGAGATGTACAATCGTCTCTCGCAAGGCGGCGTTGTGCAATTGGAGTATCGCATTCTGCGCCCCGACGGCGCGGTGCGCTGGATTCGTGATCGCGGTTTCCCCGTGCGCGATCACGCGGGCCGTATCATTCGCGTGGCCGGCATTTCTGAAGACATTACCGAGCGCAAACTGCTCGAAGAAAAAATTCGCCGGCATGCGGAGGAGTTGGAGAAAATGGTTGCGGAGCGCACGGCGCGCATTCAAGAACTGGAGCGGCAACGCGCGGAAAGCGAGAAACTCGCGGCCACGGGGCGCATGGCCGCACGTATCGCGCATGAGATCAACAATCCGCTTGCGGGCATTAAAAACTCTTTCTTGTTGATCAAAGACGGCATCCCGCCCACGCATCGTCACTATGCGTATGTCGGGCGCATTGAAAAAGAGATCGCCCGCATCGCGGCCATCGTGCGCCAAATGTTTCCGCTGTATCGCCGCGACCAATACGAGCCGCGTGAGTTTCGTATTGACGATATGTTGCGCGACCTCGTTGCCATTTTAGAAACGCATCGCCGCGAGAAGCAAGTGCTCTTCGAAATCGATACCGCCCGCGCGCAAGCGCCCTTGCTCATGCCCGAAGGCTTGCTGAAACAAGTGCTCTTCAATCTGATTCAAAATGCTTTTGACGCCTCGCGGCCGCAAAGCCTCATCACCTTGACCGCGGCGCTCACGGAGGAAGCTTTTATGCTCGACGTTGCCGATCAAGGCCACGGCATTCCGGAAGCCGCGCGCGCACACATTTTCGAACCATTTTTTACCACAAAAGACGGGCAAGCCACCAATGCCGGCATTGGCTTGGGACTTTCCGTCTCTAAAAATATCATTGAAGCTTTGGAAGGAACGCTGACTTTCACCAGCACCGTCGGAGAGGGCACAGTGTTTCACATTCGCCTGCCGCGTCGCGCAGTCGTGGCGCACGCACGGGAATCATGACATGAAATGTACTCGCAACTTTGATGGCCGCAACATGTGCAACCTCTCATTGCCGGTAGTTCAATGCACGGTCGAATGCTACCGCAAAAATTTCCTTCGTCGCAGCGCGCGACTCGTGCTGCTCCTTTCGTGTTTCCTCTTTTCTCCTGCCGTACACTCCGCTTCCGCGCCGACTTGGGAGGCGAACAAAAAACTCGCGCAATACGTTTTGGCAACTTGGCAAGACGAGCATGGTTTGCCGCAAAACGCGGTGCAAGCTTTGGCGCAAACGCCCGACGGCTATATCTGGGCCGGCTTGGAAGAAGGCTTGGTGCGTTTTGACGGCGTGCGCTTTCAACTTTTTAATGAAACCAACACGCCGGCGATTCAACATGACAACATTACGGCATTGCTCGTGGATCATGCCGGACGCTTGTGGATCGGCACGCGCGGCGGCGGCTTGAATTGCTATTTCAAAGGCGCTTTTACGCACTACGGCAAAAGCGACGGTCTCGCGCATGAAGTGGTTTCCGCCTTGCTGGAAGATGCGCAACACAATTTGTGGATCGGCACCAACGGCGGCGGCCTGAGCCGTTGGCGCGACGGCGCGTTCACAACTTACTCGACGCGCGAAGGTTTGGCGAGCAACCTCATCACTGCGCTGGCTTTGGATGAAAAAAACAATTTATGGATCGGCACCGAAAACAACGGCCTGAGCATTTGGGAAAACGATACGTTTGCAAATTATAACGAGCAACATGGCTTGCCCAGCGCAAACCTCGCCGCGCTGCAACGTGATGCGCACGGCGTGATGTGGCTCGGAACCGATGCCGGCTTGGTGCGCGCCGAAAGCGGAAAATTTTCCACCTACACGACCCGCGACGGCCTCGTCCATGATTTCGTGAAGGCACTCACGCTAGATCGCAGCGGCAATTTGTGGATCGGCACCAACGGCGGCGGTGTGAACCGGCTCGTGCGCGGAGAGTTTGATCTGCTCACTTCGGCCATGGGCTTGTCGAATGACTTCATTCGCGCGTTTTATGAAGATCATGAAGGCAGCATGTGGATCGGCACGTATGGCGGCGGGCTGAATCTTGTCTACGAAAGCCGCTTCACGCCGATTGCTCAGACGTCCGGCCTGGACAATGAAATGGTGTGGAGTATATTGGAAGATCAGAAGGGCACAGTGTGGATCGGGACCGACAAAGGCGTTTATCAATATGCCAATGGTAAAGCCCGCGCGGCGTTAGCCGAGCTTGGGCAAGAAGTGATTCGCGCTTTGCAGCAAACGCGCGACGGTGCGCTCTGGTTGGGCACGGATAATCGAGGCTTGTATCGCTGGCATCGCGGAGCGTTGCGCCACTTTACGACGGCAGAGGGCTTGGTGCACAATTCCGTGCGCGCGGTGTATGAAGATCGCCACGGCAATCTGTGGGTCGGCACCAATCAAGGTTTGAATATTTTGCGCCCCGGCAGTGCGCAGAAGTTCGAATTGATTCCCGAATTGGCGCATGATCGCGTGCCCGCAATTTTTGAAGATCGCGCTGGCCGCATTTGGTTGGGCACGGGCCAGAGCGGTATGTTTTGCTACGCCGAAGAGCGCTTCACCGAGTACACGACCGCGGACGGACTTTCAAGCAATTTTGTGCGCACGTTTTATGAAGACGAAAACGGCGCGTTGTGGATCGGCACGCGCGGCGGTGGCCTCAATCGATTAAAAGACGGCAAGTTTACGCATTACTCTGTGAAGCAAGGTCTCTTCGATGACGTGGTGTTTCACATTTTGCCCGATGCCGAAGGCCGCTTGTGGATGACGTGCAACAAAGGCGTTTTTCATGTGAGCCTGGCGCAGCTCAATGAGTTTGCCGAGGGCAAGCGCGATGCGATCACTTGCTCAAGCTATGGCAGAGCGGACGGCATGAAAAGCCACGAGTGCAACGGCGGCTCACAACCCGCGGGCTGGCGCGCGCGCAATGGCAGGCTCTACTTTCCGACGATTCGCGGCGTGGCGATGATCGATCCTGCGCAAATCAAATTCAACACCATCCCACCGCGGGTGGAAATTGTAGAAGTGCGCGCGCAGAAACAAGCGCTGCCGCACGCGCCGCACATGGAATTGGCGCCGGGCAGCAATGATCTTGAGATTCACTACACCGGGTTGAGTTTTGTAGCGCCCGAGCGCATGAAGTTTCGCTATAAACTGGAAGGCTATGACACCGAGTGGATTGCTGCGGGCACGCGCCGCGTCGCGTTTTACACCTCGCTGCCGCCGGGCGATTACACGTTTCGCGTGGCCGCATGCAACAACGACGGCGTATGGAGTGAAGCTTCCGCCTCCGGCACTCTCGCCCTCAAGCTCAAGCCGTATTTTTATCAAACCACGTGGTTTTATCTTTTGGGAATTGCCGCTCTGGTTTTCAGCGGCGTGGGAGCCATGCGTTTTCGTCAACGCCACATCATCGCGCGCGCGCAAGAACTCGCCTTGCTCGTTGAAGAACGCACGCAGGATTTGCAGCAAGAAATAGAAGTGCGCAAACGCACGGAAGCCGAGTTGCGCAACGCACGCGATGAGCTGGAGCTGCGCGTGTTGGAGCGCACAGCCGCTTTGCAGGAAAGCGAGCGGCGCTGGCACTTTGCGCTCGAAGGCAACGGCGACGGCGTGTGGGATTGGAACGCGCAAACGAACAAAGTGTTCTTTTCGAAACGCTGGAAAGAAATGCTGGGCTACGCCGAGCACGAGGTAGGCGATGATTTGGAAGAGTGGTCCTCGCGCGTGCATCCCGAAGATTGGGAGCCGACGGTGGCGCTGGTGCAGCAGCATTTGCGCGGCGAAACGCCGATATACATTTCCGAGCATCGCGTGCGCTGCAAAGACGGCTCGTATAAATGGATTTTGGATCGCGGCAGAGTTTTAACGCGCACGCCCGAGGGCGCTGCGCTGCGCGTGGTCGGCACGCACTCTGACATCACCGCGCGCAAACAAACCATTGCCGCTTTGCAGGAAAGCCAAGCCAAGCTGCACACAGTGATGGAACACGTGCCGGACGCCATCGTGATTATTTCGCGCGGTAAAGTTATTTACAGCAACTCCGCGCTCGTGAAAAAATTAGGATGCGACAGCGTTGCTGAAATGGTCGGACAATCGCCGCTGGCGTTCATGCATCCGGAAGATCATGCGCGCGCCACGGCTGATGTTGAGGCCTTGTTGCAAACCGGAGGGGAGCGCGCGGCGCAGTACCGGCTGATCAGCAAAAACGGCGCGCTCATCGATATTGAAGCCTACAGCCGCTTAATCGAATACGACGGCGCCCGCGTCTTGCTCGGGGTGTTGCGTGACATTACGGAACGCAACCTGACCGGGCGCGCACTCGTGCAGCAAAAAGAATTGCTGCAATCGATTCTCAACCACATGACCAGCGGCTTGATCGTCGCCGACACCACGGGGAAAATTTTAATCATTAACCCCGCGGCGAAAGCTATTGTGGGGCTGAGGCCGGAAGACCTGCTGCCGCAAGCATGGCCGGCGCATTACGGCTGTTATTGGCCCGACAAAATTACGCCATTCACCGCGGAACAACTTCCGCTCGTGCGTACATTGCGCGGCGAAGAAGTCGAAGCAACGGAAATGTTTTTGCGCAACGAAGCTCGGCCTGAAGGTCGCTGGCTGAATATCACGGGACGGCCGTTGCGCGACGCGCAGGGCAATGTCACCAGCGGTCTCGTCGTGTTCAACGACATCACGGCGCGCAAACAAATGGAAGCCGCATTGCGCGAAAGTGAAGAGCGCTTCCGGCAATTCGCGGAGAGCATTCAAGAAGTCTTTTGGATGACGGACCCTGCGAAGAATCAAATGCTCTATGTCAGCCCGGCGTATGAAAAAGTCAGCGGTCGCACGGTTGCCAGCTTGTACGCGAATCCGCGCGAGTGGTTGGATGCGATTCATGAAGAAGATCGTGAGCGCGTGCTCCACGCGGCGCTCACCCAACAAACTCTCGGTGTGTATGACGAAACCTACCGCATCATTCATCTCGACGGCACCCAGCGCTGGCTGCGCGATCGCGCTTTTCCCGTGCGCAATGCCGCGGGCGAAGTTTATCGCATTGCCGGCATTGCCGAAGACATCACCGCGCAGAAACTGGCGCAAGAGAAAATCGCGGAGTTGAAAAATTTTTACGAAACGATTCTCGACCAATTGCCCATGCAGATCGCGCTGTTTGATCACGAAAACCGCTATCTTTACATCAACCCCGCGGCGGTCAAAGATCCGGAAATGCGCCAATGGCTGATCGGCAAGACCTCCGTGGATTATTGCCGTGCGCGCAATGTGCCGGAGGCCATCGGGCAGGCGCGCATGGAAATGGTGCAACGTTCTTTGACCACACAAACGACAGTGAGCTTCGAAGAAGAGTTTCCCAGCAAAGACGCCAGCCTGCGCCACATTTTGCGTTTCTGCAGTCCGCTGATTGACACAGAGGGCGGCCACGCCAGAGTTTTGTCCTATTCCGTTGACATCACGGAACGCAAACGGGCGGAGTTGGCTGTGCGTGAAAGCGAAGCGCGCTTTCATGCCATCGTCGAGGCCACGCCGATTCCCATGATTATTACTCGAATGCAAGATGGCCTAATCCGCTTTGCGAATCAGCAAGCCCTTGATACATTTGGCCTCACCCAAGCCGAAGCCCTGGGCCATTACACCATGGAGTTTTACGCAAACCCTGAAGAGCGGCAACGTGTTCTGCGCGCGTTGCAGTCGCAGGATTACGTGAGCAATTATGAATTGCAAATGCGCCGCAACGATGGCGGCACATTTTGGGTGGTGCTCGCCGCACAAAAACTTTTGTTGGAAAACGAGCCCGCGGTGATTGTCGGTTTTTATGAAGTCACGGCGCGCAAGGAAGCGGAAGATGAAGTGCGCCGATTGAACGCGGAGTTGGAACAACGCGTCAGGCTGCGCACGCAGGAGCTGCAAGAGAGCGAAGAGCGCTTGCGCCAGATTGCGGAGAATATCGACGAAGTATTGTGGATCGAAAGCCGCGAACCGTATGGCTTGCTCTATGTCAGCCCGAATTATGAAAAAGTGTGGGGCCGCAGCCGCGAAAGCCTTTTTGCTCATCCCGAAACTTTCATGGATTCCGTTTTCGACGAAGATCGCGAGCGTTTCAAAGCGCATTTGCAGAAACAACGTCGCGGCGAATATTCGGAAATCGAGTATCGCATCGTGCGCCCCGAAGGCGACGAACGCTGGGTGTGGGATCGCTCCTTCCCGATTCACGACAGCGCGGGACAGATTTATCGCACGGCCGGCATGGCCGAAGACATCACCCTGCGCAAGCACGAGGAAGAGGCGGAAAAGCAACGCACGGCACGCGTCATTCGCCATCAAACCGCGTTGCTGCAATTGGCGCAAACGGACAACACAGATTTCAAAGCGGCGCAGAGCCACATTCTCGAAACCGCGGCGCAATCGCTCGAAGTGGAGCGCGTGAGCATTTGGTATTATAATGAGCCGCGCAGCGCCATTCTCTGCGACGATCTTTTCATCCTCAGCCGCAAGATGCATGAATGCGGAACCATTTTGGAAGCCGCGCACTATCCGAATTACTTCCGCGCGTTGGAAGCCAATCGCACCATTGCCGCGCATGAGGCGCAAAGCGATTCACGCACCGCCGACTTCACGGAAAGTTATTTGCGGCCCTTGGGCATTACGTCGATGCTCGATATTCCCATCTGGCTGCACGGCCGCGTCGTCGGCATTTTGTGCCATGAGCACGTCGCCCCTGCGCGCATTTGGACGCACGATGAGCAGGAGTTTGCCAACGCCGTCGCGGATATGCTCACGCTGGCGTTAGAAGCGGCAGAACGCGTGCGCGCCGAAAATGCGTTGCGCGCCTCCGAAGCCCTTAAAGGCGCCATGCTCAACTCCGCGCTGGATGCGATTATCACGATTGATCACGAAGGCAAGGTGGTGGAGTTCAATCCCGCCGCGGAAACAACCTTTGGCTATAGCCGCGCCGAAGTGCTCGGCCGTGAGCTCGCAGAGTTGCTCATTCCCCTGGATCATCGCGAGCAGCACCGCCAAGGCTTCGCGCGCTATTTAGCCACCGGCGAAGCAAAGATGCTCGGCGCGCGGTTGGAACTCAACGCGCTCAACGCGCGCGGCGAAGAATTTCCCATCGAGTTGACGATTAGCCGCATCACCACGGAAGGCCCGCCGAAATTCACCGCGTTCTTGCGCGATATTTCACAGCGCAAGTACATGCAGGAGCAGTTGCGCCAGCACACCGAGGAATTGGAAACGCTCGTAACGCAGCGCACAGAGCGGCTACAAGAACTCGAACGCCAGCGCACGGAGAATGAAAAACTCGCTGCAGCCGGACGCTTGGCTGCGCGCATCGCGCATGAGATCAACAACCCGCTCGGCGGCATCAAGAACTCCTTCTTGTTGGTAAAAGACGCGATCACACCCGAGCATCGCTATTTTCACTATGTCGCGCGGATTGAAAAAGAAATCGATCGCATCGCGCGCATCGTGCGTCAAATGTTCGAGCTGAACAAGCCCGATCAAGAACAGTCGCGCCATTTCAAAGTGGAAGAGACCATGCGCGAGATCACGACCATTTTGGAAACGAGCCGCCGCGAGCGCCGGGTGCGCTTCGAATGGGCCCTCCCACCGACGCCGCTCACCGTTTACATGCCCGAGGGATTGTTGCGACAAATCCTTTTCAATGTTATACAAAATGCGCTCGAAGCCTCCCCCACGGAAGGCAAGATCACGATTGCGGCAACAATGCAAGACCATTTGCTGCAAATCGCGATCAGCGATCAAGGCCCGGGCATTCCCGAAGAACTGCGCACGCGCATCTTCGAACCGCTGTTTACAACCAAAACCGGCTTGCTCAATTCCGGCATGGGGCTGGGGCTTTCTGTGTGCAAAAATATTGTCGATGCTTTGAAAGGTGAGCTGACGTATGAGAGCATGCTGGGGCAAGGCACGACGTTTAAAATTTCGCTTCCCGTGTAATGCAGCACCGTTGCATCGAGTGTGAGGATGAAGAAACGTGTTTACAACCTAATCCACCCGCGCAGGGTAAAACCATGAGGCCTAATATGTCAAACCTGGGAAAGATCTTGATTGTTGATGATGAAGAAACCTTTTTGCTGGCAACGAGCGACTTGTTGCGGCGCGAAGGTTTTGAAGTTGATTGCGCACATGATGCGCCCTCGGCACGAGAAAAACTTTTGGCGCAGCAGTATGACTTGCTTATCTCCGATGTCAAAATGCCGGGTAATGCCGATCTCGAGCTCATTCGTGATATTCCGCAGCTTGCGCAGGGCTTGCCCGTGATTCTGGTCACCGGCTATCCTTCGCTTCATTCCGCGATGCAGTCGTTTCATTTGCCGGTCATCACGTATTTGGCCAAGCCGGTTGATTTCGAAGAATTGTTGGAGCATGCGCGCGGCGCCATCGAGCGCTCGCGCACCTATCGCTCCGTGGTGAGCGCGCAACAGCGGCTGCAAGATTGGCGCGAGCAATTGCAAAGCGTCGCGCAGGTCATGCAAGAAACGCCGCGCGAGCTGTCGTTGCAGCCGACGCTTACGTTTCTTTCACTCACGATGCAAAATCTCGTGGGCTGCCTTTCAGATCTCAAAAACATCTCTGAAGCCCTGGCCCAACAAAGCGCTGCCGGCGAACCCTGCCATCTATTGAATTGCCCGCGCCCCACGATTCTCATGAACGCCATTTTAGAGACCATTGCAGTTCTGGAAAAAACTAAAAATTCTTTCAAGTCAAAAGAGCTGGGCGATCTGCGCAAGAAACTCATCATGCTGGTGGAAACCACCCTGAAAGAAAAAATTGCGCCGCCCAAACCGTAATTCGTCGCAAGCCGCCACAATAAATCTTGAAATTGAGGACATCATGTTAGAGAAAAAAATTACAGTGCGTCATGGCCTGATTGCGGTGTATACCGGCGAGGGCAAAGGAAAAACCACCGCTGCGCTCGGCACGGTGGTGCGTGCCGTGGGCTACGGTTTACGCGTGTACATGCTGCAGTTTATCAAAGGCTCATGGCACTATGGCGAGCTTGACGGCGCGAAACTGCTTGAGCCGAATTTTACCATTGAAAGAATGGGCAAAGGCTTTTATAAAATTTTAGACGACAACTTGCCCGAAGAAGAGCACCGCGCCGCGGCCAACGCCGCAGCTGAGCGCGCGATTGCCGTGCTCCAAAGCGGCGAATATGACCTGATCATTCTGGATGAAATCAACGTTGCGGTGATGACCGGCTTGTTGCCCGTCGCAAAAGTTTTGGAGATCATCGCCGCGAAGCCGGCCACATGTCATCTCATTCTCACGGGCCGCGGCGCGCCGCAAGAGGTGATTGACGCCGCGGATTTGGTGACGGAGATGAAGGAGATCAAGCATCCATATCAACAAGGCAAGCTGGCGCAAAAGGGGTTTGATTTTTAAGCGGGGGGAGGAGGCCTTGGATAGCGAATTAGCGGGGCCAAAGGAGTTTATTGATGAAAGCCGTATCCGGCGGCTTGAATTTATACCAACGCACTTCTCCTCGTTCCATCACACACTCCAAACCTGTTCTTCTTCCCACACGTCGAACTCGCCTTTTTGCACGGGATAGCGCTGATAACCTTCACGGTGTTTTCTTTCCTGTTCTTTGATTTTTAGTTTTTCAAGATAATGAACAAGCGCTTCGCGCAAAAAATCCGGCCAAGTGGTCTGCTGCTGAAAGATCGCCTCATCAACGCGCAGGCGCAATTCCTCATCAAGGGTTAGCTGGATTGTTGTCATGGTCAACCTCTTCGTAAATTCATGCGTGATTCACAAAAGATTTATTGGCGTAATGCTATGATCCCTCGGTTCTAAAATCAAGCGCTTTTTCCCACGGCAAAACACGCATTGCATTTTTCTCCTCGCCTAGCTAAGTTTCCCGCCGTCATTTTAGCTTGCTCATCAAACCCGCAACCCTCAACCAGGAGAACCCCGTGGCGCTTTGGGATAAAATTCGCGGCGAGTTCATTGATATCATCGAATGGACCGCGCCCTCGGAAAGCGAGCATATGGCGTTTCGTTTTCCGCGCTATAATCATGAAATCAAAATGGGCGCGAAGCTCACCGTGCGCGAAGGCCAGGCCGCGGTGTTTGTGAATGAAGGCCAAATCGCGGACGTGTTTCCGCCGGGGCTGTACACACTCAGCACGCAGAACATGCCGATCATGACCACGCTGCGCGGCTGGAAATACGGCTTCGAATCACCCTTCAAAGCCGAAGTGTACTTTGTGCAGACGAAACAGTTCACGGATTTGAAATGGGGCACGAGCAATCCGATCATGATGCGCGATCCGGAGTTTGGTCCGGTGCGCATTCGCGCGTTCGGCACGTATGTCATCAAAGTGGTCGATCCGAAGACGTTCATTCAACAACTCGTCTCCACGGACCCCGAGTTCGAGCTGTATGAAATCGACAAGCAATTGCGCAACGTCATCGTCTCGCGCTTTGCCGACGTGCTCGCGGAGGCGAAGATTCCCGTGCTCGACTTGGCGGGCAATTACGACAAGCTCGGCAAGTTCATTTGCGATCGCATCAACGACGAGTTCACCGCGTTCGGCATTGACCTGCTCAATTTCTATGTCGAAAATATTTCGCTGCCCACGAATGTGGAAGAAGCATTGGATCGCCGCACGGCCATGGGTGTGGTCGGAAATCTCGATCAATACATAAAATATCAAACCGCGGAAGCCATTCGCGATGCGGCGCAAAACACGGGAGGGGGCGGAGCCGGTATTGGCGCGGGTTTGGGCGCGGGCATGGGCATCGCGCAACGCATGATGGAAAGCATGGGCGCGCACGGCGCTCCCGCAGCGAGCACACCGCCTCCTCTGCCCGGCGCTTTGCAATTCTACATCGGCGCGGGCGGCAAACAACAAGGCCCGTTTGATCGCGCTGCGCTTGAAACGCAAATCACCAGCGGCCAGTTGACACGCGAAACTTTAGTGTGGAGTCAAGGCATGGCGAGTTGGTTGCCCGCGGGAAAAGTCGCGGAGTTGACGCAACTCTTCGAAGCGATGCCGCCGCCGTTGCCGACGAGCAAGTAATTTCGTTTTGCATTGCTCAACCACGGCCTAGCCGTGGTTTGCTTTTGAATGTCGCAAGGAACCAAAGCCACGGCCAAGCCGTGGCTGATCACAAAACGCAAGCTTCGCCTTCAAACTTTCGCGTGATCGGCCAACCCATGCCCTCGACTCAAATCGAAGAAACTTCTACGAACAACGCGCCGGATATAAACCTCGAGCCTCAGCCTCTCCCTTCGCCCGGAAAAAAATTCCCCTGCCGTGCGTGCGGCGCGCATTTGGAATTTAATCCCAAAGCGCAGGCGTTGACCTGCCCCTATTGCCATCACGAGGAAAAAATTCCACAGAGCGCCGATGAAGTGATTGAGCGCTCGTATGAGGATTATCTCAAAGAAAGCCGCGCGGGGCTGCACGTGAGCGCGGGCGCGGAGATGGAAGTCAAGTGCCATGCGTGCGGCGCGGTGATCATGATGCAAGCGCATGTGGTCACGCAAGATTGTCCGTTCTGCGGTACGCATTTGCAATCAAAGCCGCACGCGACCGAGCCGTTTATTGAGCCGACCGCGGTGTTGCCTTTTAAACTTGACCAAGCCGGAGCCAAAGCCGCGTTCAAAAATTGGATTCGCGGCCTATGGTTCGCGCCGAACGCGCTGTTGCAAATCGCCGATCTCAACAAGCTCGTGGGCATGTACACGCCGTTTTGGACGTTCGATACGATGACGCTCACTTTTTATCACGGCCAGCGCGGCACGCATTATTGGGTGAATGAAGACTATGTCGCGAATGTGAATGGCCGCAACGAACGCCGCACGCGCAGAGTGCAGCACACGCGTTGGCAAGCCGTGAGTGGCTCGGTGCGCCATTGGTTCGACGACGTGACCGTGCTCGCTTCGCGCGGCATGCCGAGTGAATATGCGCAGCCTTTGGATCCCTGGGATTTGAAAGCGTTGACGAATTTCAAAGCGGAGTACTTGAGCGGCTTTCGCACGGAGCGTTATCAGGTCGGCTTGGAAGAAGGCTTTGGTCGCGCGAAAGAATTGATGTCGCCGACGCTGCATACGCTCATTTGCCGCGACATAGGCGGCGACGCGCAACGCGTCGAACGCGCCACCACGGAATATTCCGGCATCACGTTCAAACACATTCTCTTGCCGATTTGGATTTCGGCGTATCGTTACGGCGGCGCGCTGCATCGCGTGCTCATCAACGCGCGCACCGGCGAAGTGCAAGGTAGCCGCCCGTATTCGCCGTGGAAGATCGCAGGCGCGGTGGTGTTAGCGGCGATGATATTCGGCCTTTATATGCTTTTACAGTCGAATTGATTTTGAGCAATCTTTTCTTTGCATTTTGGGGGGCTTCTGCTATCTTTGTTTGCAATAAGATCGCGGACGAGGCATTTTGATTTTTACTTTGAATAAGGAGAAGACTTCAATGATTGATGTAAAACAAGCTACGCAAGTCGCGCTTAAATACTTTTCGGAGTTGAACCCGGGCATGTTTGAGAGAGTAGCATTGGAAGAGGTTGAAATGGCGGTCGATGAAAAAGAATGGTTCGTGACTCTCGGGTACAACTTGCCTTCACTCCTTTTATTGGGAAACACGCAGCCGCCACAGAGAGAATACAAACAGCTCAGAATTGATGCTACGAACGGCAATGTCGTTTCTATGAAGATCAAAAAAATTTAACGGCCTATGGATCATTTGATCCAAATTGTTCGGGACTACCGCAAACGCGGCTTGTTTCTCGATACCAATCTGTTGCTTCTGCTCGTTGTCGGCGAATGTGATCTTCGAGCTGTTACAACCTTCAAGCGCACGAGCGCCTTTGTCAATGAGGATTTTTTTCTATTGCGGAGCTTTGTGCAATATTTCGATCGGGTCGTTACCACGCCTAATATCCTAACCGAAGTCAGCAGTTTTCTAAATCAACTCTCCGACAAGGTCAAGATTGAGCATTTGAGGCATTTCGCAGAAGCCCTCCAAGCATACGACGAAAAATATTTCGCGAGCACCGACTTAGCAGCCTCGCCTTATTTCACCAAGTTTGGGCTGACGGATTCCAGCATCATTGCGAAGGCAAAAGGCAATTATCTCGTGATGACGGACGATTTCAGACTCTCAAATTACCTGCAAAGTCAACTGGTTGATGTGATCAATTTCAATCACCTTCGTATTTACAATTGGGATATTTCGACTACGGAATAAAGAGCCGTTATCAGCAGAACTGAAAACGCCACGCGCTCATTCAACTTGAGTTCGTGGCGTTTTTATTTTGAACTATGTTGTCATCGCGCCAAGCAGTTCGAGCAAGAGAGAACTCGTGCGCGCATATTCAGTTTGCGAAACAGAGTTTCGCTTGCAAGTGCGTTCCCAAACGGAGTTTGGGAACGAGAGGCAACGAGCAGTAGTGAGAAGCAGTGCGCGAGTTGCGAGACGAGGTTGCGACTCGATTGGACTGCTTGGCTCTTTATCTCTTTTGGCTCATTGTCATTTCAGCAGCGTCATGCGATTCGTTTGACTGAAAACGATTTCGCCGCTCTCGCCAGCAACCGTGATGCGATAGAGATACACGCCCGCGGCCACGGCAATGCCCTGTTGATTGCGCCCATTCCAACGCAACTCGTGACGGCCCGGCTGCAGCTCGCGATTGACGAGGGTGCGCACATGCTGGCCGGTTTCAGAGAAGATGCTCAACTTCACTTCGCCGGCGCGCGGTAAGGCAAAACTAATTTTCGTTTCGGGATTGAACGGGTTCGGATAGTTTTGCGCAAGTTCGAAGTTGCGAATCGTTTCCGTTGCAAGCTCTTCCTCGGCTGCGCCCTCTTCATCTTTAGAAAGCACATTGCCGGTCACAACGAGAATCGGATCGGCATCCGCGGCGTTGACATTGTTGTTGTCGCCGACATTGCTGAACGGCGAATCGAGCGGATTGCCCGCGAGCACGGAGCGCCCTCTGCGATTAGCAACAAACACGCGCCTGCACGATGCCACATCCAAACCCGCCAATGCGCCGTCACCCACCTCGCCATCAAGATCAATATTCAGTGCGACTCCCGGCGGCGTGAGCGTGCGTTTCACTTGCCCATTCCACACGTTTAACACTTTGATCGTGCGCAGAGTATATTGGCTCACGAACACTTCATTGCGGCTCCCGTCAATGGCAAGATCATGCGCTTTCGGCACGCTCGTAGTGCCGCGAAAAGTGCCATTGGCATAAAGTCGGATCACAGAATTGGCGCCGTTATCCGCAACCCAAATCAAACCGTTGCTTTGAATCGCAACGCCGCGCGGCGCAGTGGCAGTCGGAATGAGAATTTCGCCGTCGCCATCGAGGCCCGCTTTCGTCGCTGCGCTCACCGCTTCACCGATGCCTTCCGTCAGCTCAAACCGTTCGAGCGTTTTATCCGTGCGATCGGTGGCATAGACATACATCTTGCCGTTTTCTCGGCGCGTGGTGATGCCTTCGCAATCCGAAAAGCCGCCAAGCGTGTACAGCAGCGTCGTCAAGTTTGCGTCATAAATTCGAATCTCGGTTTCGAGCGAAATATAAACGCGCCCGCGATCATCCGCGGCCAAGGCGTTGATCGGCACCGTGCCATTGGGGAATTGCAATTGCGCCACGACGCCCACGTGATTATTCGCCGGGTCCGCCACTTCAAGATCGATTTTGCGCACGACGCGTTTGTCATGCGTGAGATGATAGCTGAGATATAAATAGCGCTCATTCGCCGAGAGCGTCAGCGCTTCGACATCGCGCGGTGCGGGATTCGGCTGCTGGCCATGATCCATACCCATCACGATGTCATCAATATCCGTAATGTGTTGCACGGCCCAACCGTTGGCGAGCGCAGAAACATTTACGGCCACGGTGTCGCGCGCGATGCAACCATGTACATCGGTGACTTTCAAAATGTAGGTTGTATTCACGCTCGGCGAAGCTTTCGGATTCGCTGCGCTCGGATTATCCAACCCCGTGCTCGGCGTCCACGAATAAGCGAGCGGCGCCGCGCCGACAATCACGCTCGGGTTGCCGCCGAGTTGCACAGAGTCGGTGCAGGCAATCTGTTTGTCCGTTCCCGCGTGCACGAGCAGAAGTTTTTCGTTGGGAAGAAATGCAATATCGCCCAGCGTGGTCGGCGTGGCAAAAGAGCCATTCGCAGAGGCCGCATGTGCGCCGTCAAAAGCCCAACGCGAAATATTGGCATTGAACAGATTCGAAACGAAAAGCTCGCCCCACGGGCTGAAACTCAAACCGGTTGGGCCGTTCAACGTCGCGCCGGAGATCGTGCCGTTGTCTGAAGCGTTGTGCCCGCCATCAAACGTGAAGCGCGAAACGCTGTGGCTATCAAGGTTCGCGACGAACAATTCTCCCCATGAACTAAACGCCATGTCGAGTGGTGTGCCGAGACCGTTGCCGCTGATCGAGCCATTCGCCGCGGGATTGCCGTTCACGTCAAACGTGTAGCGGTCAATCGCATTCGTGCCGCTTTTGCTGATAAACAACTCACCCCACGGGCTGAATGCAACACCATTGCTCGCGCCCGTATTGATCTCGCCGTTGGCGAGCGCTTCGCCCGTAATGCCGAAACGATAACGTAAAATTTTGCCGTCGGCGTTTTGCGCGATAAACAATTCGCCGTTGTGAAATGCCAAGCCGTGCAGCGCATTAAAATGCGGCGCGCTGATTTCTCCGTTGAACAGCGGCGCATTGAACACCTCAAAGAAACGCACGACCGTGCCGTTGCCGCCCGCGTTGCGATTCGCGATGAACAACTCGTTGTGTGCGCTAAACGCAAGCCCGGCAGGCTCATGAAAACTCGGATGCGTCAGCGTCAGATCCAAACTCGGACTACCGCTGGGTTGCACGTTATATCGAAACACTTGCGTGCCCACGGGACCTTGCGCTTCCACCGCGAACAATTTTGCGGCCGTGGCGCAGTTTGCCGTGGACAACGTAGAATATTTCAGCGTGCCGATGTCGTAGTTGCCGTTCGTATTCTTCACCGCGCCGGTAACGTAGATGTTGCGCAGATGATCGAGCGCAATATCATTCGCATAATCATCGCCATTGCCGCCGCCGTTGTGCCGCACGGTCCAAAGCTGCGCCGCGTTGCTATCATAGCCCACAATCGTATAATCAAAAGAATTGCTTGCGCTCATGCTAAAACCCGCGACATACACATTGCCCGCGAGATCAACCAATACGCACTGCGCAACATCATCACCGTTTGCCGCGCCGCCATAAACCGCCACCCATTGCTTCTGCCCCGCATTGTTGTATTTGATCGTGGTGAAATCCACGCCTGCGCCGGTGCGCACGCTGCCGCCGGTGACATGCACATTGCCCCACGTATCAAGCGCGAGATCGTAAGCCTCATCATCATCTTGCGATTTCGAATCATGGCGCGCGGTCCATTGCCGCACACCGAGGCTGTCATACTTGAGCGTAACGTAATCAAACTTGCCGTTGGCGCTCATACTCGCGCCGGTGACGTAGACGTTGCCGCTTTGATCCGCCGCAATGCCCGTGGCAAAATCAACGCTGTCTGCTGGAGCATTATAAAACGCCGCCCATTGCTCGCTGCCGGCGTTGTTATATTTGATGGTCACATAATCAGGCATGCCAGTCGAACCCAGAGCATAGCCCGTCGCATATACGTTGTGCGCGGCATCAATCGCCAATTCATTGATCGTTGCGTTGTCGCCGCCGAAGCCGCTAAAACTTGCCAACCATTGCTGTGCGCCGGCAGGATCATATTTGATCGTGAGCAGAGCAACGTCGATGCTATCGATTTGCGTATAGCCGCCGATATAAACATTGCCCGCGCCATCGAGTTGAAGATCATATGCCGCGTCATCGCCCATGCCGACGCCTTCATAGCGCTTCGCCCATTGCAACACGCCTGCGCTGTTATATTTAATCGTCACGGCGTCATCATAGCCGAGCGCATTGATGCTCGTGCCCGCGACATACACATTGGCGTTCGCATCGACGGCCAAACCGTAGCCAATATCATCGCCTTTTGCCGGACCGTTATAACGTGCCACCCATTGGCGCACGCCGGCATTGTTGTATTTCACGGTAAAGAGGTCCGTATTGCCCGCAAGGTTGAAACTGAAGCCGGCGACATAAATGTTGCCGCTCGCATCCAGCGCAATTTCATATGCCGTCTCGTTGGAATCCGCGGAGGAATTGTTGAAGACGTTAATCCATTCGCGCACCGGCGCACTTGCGGCAACATTAACGGAAGCCGCAGCTTCCGCTTTGGCGAGCACGGAGGGCGCGGAATTTTTTTGCGCTAAAAATTTTGCGGAAGGAAAAGGCAAACGCGCGTGCGGCAAGGCTTGGGGCTGTGCGAGCGCAAGACTGCTGACAGTTAAGAGCGCAAACAGCGAGGCCGAGAGTCGCATGGGATACTCCTGTGGTTGGTGTGACTCAAACTATTTCAATTTGCAAAACACTCCCAACATTGAAAAGTCTAAGCCTGCTCTTCAATGCCAACCTCACGGCGCGAATTTTAAACGATGTGTGCTAAATGAAATTTACCGACCCGCCCGGCATGGACAGGAGATGATCATTCCTAGATCGGCAGGAAAAAAGAAGGGGAAATCCATGAGGTGATGTCGCGTCTACGACAGTTTTAAAGCTGCGAGAAATTACCTGCCAAGCTCAGGGAGTGCAGAGAAAGAGCGGACAAAAACACTGCGCGCGCCAACGCCCGGAATTGTGCGCTGTGGCAGTCAGTTTGGAAGCGCCTAATTGTAAGCGCTCGTGCAATTCGTCGGCAGCCATGAACTTGATTTTTTCCCGCGTGCACAAATAGCACTGGCATTTCCTCTATCCGTTTCGTTTCTTCTTGGCATGACGTTGTTGCAGAGTGAACGATTGCAAAGGATTGATTATGCCCCTCGCCCCGTGGCGGCGCTATGGATTCATTCATTGGCGCCTTGCCGATTACCTCGCCCTCGGTTACATGGCAATGCTCGCAGTTTTGCTCCCCTTCTTTCATCATCACGTTCCGCATTGGCAAAAAGATTTTTTTATTCATCTCGCGTTCGTGCTCGCTGGACTTGAAATCGTCCGCGCGGGGGAAAGGCATCCGCGCAACTTTGTGCTCTGGTTTCTGCGCACATTTTATCCGCTCGCCGTGATCTTCTATGGCTATTTTGAGATGAATCACATGAACCGCATGTTTACAGGTTCATATTGGGCTATGGATGCGCTCATTGAAATCGACGCGTGGCTCTTTGGCGCGCATCCCACAGTTTGGGTGCAACGACTTTATACGCCCGGGCTTGATGAACTGATGAATTTTTTCTATGTCTCGTATTATGCGTTCGTGCCGCTGGCGACGCTGCCGCTCTTTCTGCGCGGCAAACGAGAAGAGACGCTTGCCGTGTTCGGCATCGTCACGCTCTCGTATATCGGCAACTTCGTTTTGTTTTATGCCTTCCCCTCGCTCTGTCCGCGCATGATTCCCGAACTCGAAGCGTTGCGCACCGCGGACTATTCCGGCTATTTCTTTGCGAGTCTCACCAAGCACTTTCAGTCCGAAGGCGCGATTGCGGGCGGCTGTTTTCCTTCTACACACGTTTCCGGCGCCATGGCGTGGTCACTCGCAACATGGCGGTACAATCGCAAGCTGAGTTACTTCATGCTTCCACTCGCGTGCGGCGTCGCACTCGCCACAGTTTATCTCGGTTATCATCACGCGCTTGATCCGATTGTTGGCATCGTGTGGGCGTGCGTCGCATATGGGATGGCAAGAAAGCTGGCGTTTGAATAATTGGATCGTTGAGGTGAGGGAGGAAGAGCGGGGGAGAGTAGGGGCGGCGCGCAAGCATGCGCTGTTGCCAGCGCGGACGTTAGCCTGAGCGTATCCCAAATTGCGGGGCGAAGTTATGCAACCCCACCGCGGACTCGGTTAATTTGTGCTTGCAATACGTTCTGCATCTCTTCGATTTGATGCAGGAACGTGGGTGCTTCTGCTTGGCTCACGCCGTTTTCGATTTTGCGCGCGAGCGCAGTCAAATCCATTTTCAGTGAAGTAAGATCCTGCCCCAATGCCGCATGCAAGTCGCGCGCAACTTCGGCGTGCTCTTGTTCAAGCCGCGCCTGCAAATGCACATTCAGTGCGTGCAAGCGTTCGCGCGAAGTGTGAAGTTCCGCTTCCGCTTGTTTGCGCGCCGTGATGTCTTCACATACAATGAGAAGAAGCGGCTGGCCCGCGGCGTTTTGCACACAACGAGCCACCTCTTTCACCCAAATGACGCTGCCATCTTTGCGGCGTTTGCGCAATTCCCATTCATGCACGCGCTGCGGCTCTTGCACGCATTTCGCAAGCTGCTGCGGCACTTTTGCAATGTCGTCTTCATGAAAGACATTGACCACGTTGCGGCCCACCAAATCATCGGTTTTATAGCCCAAGTATTTGAGACCGTATTGATTGACCGACAGCACGACGCCGTCGGCATCGACGGTAAAGTACATCGTCGGGTTGTCGTTGTACAGCGTGCGATATTGCACTTCCAAACGTCTTTTTTCAATCAACTCGCGCTCATATTGGCGAATCGCTTTTTCCAATTCGCCCCGCTGCCAATCAATGGTGCGAAAGACGTGAGAAAATTGCATGGCGAGCACAACGGCTTGCGAGAGCATAAACGCCAGCAAGCCAAAGGGCAGCAATAGCGGCGTCGCCAACACTTGGAAGTATTGCAAGATGTCGGTGATTATCGTCAGGCACAAAATCGAGAAGCCGATGAGATGAAACCGCGCGCCTTCGCGGCCGCGCCGTGCTGCCAGTAGGATGACGATCACACCGTAAAGGCTGCATAGCACCGTGTACGCGTGATGCGTCGTCACGGTATATGAAAATACGCGCACGGGGGTGAGCAGCACAATGAGACAAAAGATTGCGCTGATGAATTGAATGAGGCGCAACAGCCGGCGCGAGAAGTCTTCTTGATAAAGAGCATAAAGCAGCATTGCGCCGGTGGGCGGAGCGAGGTAATAGACCAAATATTCGATTTTGCCCAGAAGTTCCCAGGGCAGATTGGGCAAAAATTGCAGCACGAGCCGCTCGCTAATGACGGACAAACGTACTGCAAGCAGCAGGCAAAAGATTCCAAAGAAGAACGGTGCGCGTACGTCAGTGCGCACGGCAAAGAGGCCGAGATGATAAAGCCCCATAATCACGATGCAGCCGAATAGGAAAATATCAAGCTGCAAAGCCTGCGCGCGCGCGCGATGGAGATCGCGTGCGAGGCCCAGTTCGATTACTTCCCACGGCCCACCTTTTTTGTGATGAAAATTCGAAACGTGCAGAATGAGTTCAAGCTCGCGCGTGGTGGGGGTGAATTCCACAACTTGCGGAAAATAGCGGGGCGAGGTGCTCTCAGGTGTGGTGCCGGCTCGGCCGGAAGAGAACAGCGGGATGCCGTTGACATAAACGGTAAAAGCCGTGGCCATATCCAAAAATTTGAGCGCGAGCGGCTGCGCTTGTTTGAGCTGAATACGCAACCGATACGTCGCGTAGCCTTCGCCGGGTAAATTTGGGCCGTTGTCCTGATAATCATTCCATACGCCGGGGACGCGGATGAAACCGGTGGGAGAGGGCGGAGAAGTGCTCAAAAAAAAGTCAGGGGCGAGGTGTTGTTGCCAATAAAACTCATACTCGCCGGAAAGCGCGACCGCGCCCTGCTGGGCAAACTCCCATTGTGAGAGATCAAGTTGCCCGGCGCGGGCTTGCGGGCGCGGCGACCGATGGCAACCGAGAAGCATGCCCACGAAACCGAGCAACAGTGCCGTGCGGAGGACTGCTGGAGAAATTTGTCTTATGGTTTTCTTCATCATTATTGACGCGCGCGGCTTCTCTCGTCGTTTAGAGAGAGGAGCATGAGAATCTTTGCTTGCTTGTTTAGACGTTTTCCGCTACATTCGCCGCGATTTTTTTTAACTATGAGTGACTATGGCGATTAAAAAATCCGACGCCCCTCTTGTGAATCAAGCCTTGGCCGGCGAACAAAAGGCCTACGCGAGTTTAGTGGCGCGCCATCGCGGCCCGCTATATAACTTGCTTTACAACATGGTGCACAACAAAGAAGAAGCGGAAGATTTGGTGCAGGAAGCGTTCATCAAGGCTTTTGCCGCACTTGCCACTTTCAACCAAGAGTTTGCTTTCTCCACGTGGCTCTATAAAATTGCGATCAACACGACCATTGATCATATTCGCAAAAAGAAGCTGCAAACCTATTCCATCGACAAGCCCGTGCAATCCAAAGACGGCGAGTTGAAGCGCGAATATGCCGACGTGCACGAAGCGAGCGATAAAGAACTCCTCTCCACGGAAAAGAGCGCCCTTATCGCGCAAGCCATCTCGGAATTGCCCGACCACTATCGCGAGGCGATCATTCTCCGCCATACCGAAGAAAAGTCGTATGAAGAGATCGCCGAACTTACGCGCGTGCCCTTGGGCACTGTGAAAGCGCGCATCTTCCGCGCGCGCGAAATGCTCAAACACAAGCTCAAGGGCAAGCTGCTCGTCTAGCCGCCTTAATCGGGAAAATCCCACACGCCGGGCGTCATCAATTCGATGCAATTGTCATCGGGATCACGCACGTAAATGCTCACCGCCCCACCTTTCTTCCAGTTTATTCGGCTTTCAATCGCCACACCAAGCTCCGCCAACCTTTCCAACCACGGCTCAAGGTCCTGCTTTGAGATTGCAAACGCCAGGTGTAGTTTTCCCGTGCTCTCCGCGGGCGGAATGGCGCCGCCGGCAGTGGCAATGGCTTGCGTATATGCGCCGCTGCTTTTCAGCACCAATAATTGTTGCGGTGCAATTCGCATCGCACGATAGTTGTTCTCCCGCTCGATCGTCTCAAAGCCAAAGACGTCTTCGAAAAATCGTTCTGAGCGTTGCAAATCCGTTACGCGCAGAACGGTTTCGAGCACTCCTTTGATGGTCGGCATAACTTCTCCTTTTCAGGTCACGTCCACACTGCCCTTCACACTCTCCGATTCCAGTCCGTTCCAGTTCCTGTCAGAATTCGCTTGGGGAGCAGTTGGTGCAACATGATCAAGCCGAGTCGTGGTTGTGGAGAAAACGCCGTTCTCGCTTTAATACAACAAATAGGCTTTGCGCTGTTCGCGATATTTCGCCAGTTCTTTCTTCCACGAGAAATAGATTGAATCTGGCGTGGTGTTGCTTTGCAGCAGGATGCGCACACTGTCGGTGCCTACGGCTTGGTCGAAGCTGCGCACGCGTTCCGGGTTAAAAATATTTTGCTGCGGATAAAGCTTCAACATGGTTTTAAGCACGTGCAGTTGTGTGAGCATGGGCCGAAAGCTGCGCGGATTGGTTAGGTGAATTTGCACGCCGGAGAGTTGTTTATCTTTAAGACTGAAGTAATAGGGGCGGTAATAAAGCGGGCGAAAAATGACGCCGGGCAAACGCAAAGCATTCAATGCCGCAGCAAGCTCATCGCCTTTGATCCACGTGTGTCCAAGCACCTCAAACGGCAGCGTGTAGCCTACGCCTTCATTCACAAAACTCAATTCGCCCATGCAGCCCGTGGCCGCGATATGAAACACCGTGTTCGCATGCGGCACATGCGGCGAAGTGAGCACCCACGGCAACCCGGTGTCTTCGAAGAGCATGAACCGCTGCCAGCCTTGCATGGGCACGACGGTGAGTTGCGCATTGATCTTCATTTCCGTGTTGAGATAAAGCGCCAACTCGCCGGCGGTCAAACCATAAATGTAAGGAATCGGATAAAGGCCAATGAATGATTTGAAGCGTTCATCAAGTATCGGGCCTTCTACCAAATCCCCGCCGAGCGGGTTGGGTCGATCAAGCACAATAAACGGAATGCCTTGTTGCGCTGCGGCCTGCATGCTGAGGCCCATGGTGTAAATATACGTATACGCGCGCGAGCCGATGTCTTGAATGTCGTAAATGAGCACGTCGATAGTGCGCAACATCTCCGGCGTCGGTGCTTTATTTGCGCCATACAGCGAGTACATCGGAATGCCGGTGCGCGCATCGACCATATCGGCCACCTGATTGCCCGCGGAGACATCGCCGCGCACGCCATGCTCCGGTCCGAAGAGCGCAACCAGCTTCACTTCAGGATGAGCATGCAGGGCGTCGATCGTTGAGACCAATTGCGAAGTCACGCCCGTGGGATTCGTGATCAACCCCACGCGCTTGCCGCGAATCAAATCCAAACGCTCTGCCAACAAAACTTCAACGCCAGGCTTCACCTGTGCGGAAGCAAGTTTACTATAAAAAGAAAGAACCAAAATTATGCAACACAGCAAGCGGGTGAGTGAAAGCAACGCGCGCGGCAAAGCAATAGGCTCCTTTCAACTAGGATTTGACGGAAGAGATTTACGATAGCGCCAAAAGATGCGCGCGATGTGCGCGCCGCAGTAGTGCGAATAAAAACGATACGGTCCAATCCATGGGATCACTGCGAAACGATGGCCCTGCGCTTTGAGATCGGCCAAGCAGCGCTTGAGCAAAATGCCGCCGAGGCCGCTGCCGCGCTGCGATGGCACCGTGCCCATCGGCCCAAACCAGCCGGTGTTGAGATTGTTGCCGTCATATGCCGAGAAGGCGACGATTTGATGACTATGCCAAGCCAAATGCAAGCTGATGGGATAATTCAACAACGTGCGCTCGACTTCGGGAATCCACGCGGCCCAATGCTGCTGCAGAAGCGTGCGCACATAGTCTTTATCGCCCATAATGGCGCGGCGAATTTCAAATCCTTGCTCGCGGAGTTTTGCTTCTTCCGCACTCGTGTCAAAGTTTTGGCTGTGCAGATCGACTTCCATGTTGGAAGTCTCGCCGAAGCGCTCATAGCCTTGCTTTTCAAAAAAAGCCACGGCTTCGGTATAACGCGGATCAATGCCGGGCAAAAGATAATTCGGCGCGCTCTCAAACACACGAATGAGTTTGCAGCCGCGTTGTTGCAGTGCGTTTTCCAAAGTTTCGAGCAGG
The DNA here is from genome assembly GCA_041918175.1 of bacterium. GTDB lineage: Bacteria > Zhuqueibacterota > Zhuqueibacteria > Zhuqueibacterales > Zhuqueibacteraceae > JABWAN01. The sequence goes on along the minus strand of JAYRWE010000094.1, from coordinate 33,614 downwards.
CGTGTCGCAATGTGTTGGCGACGTGCTTGCGGCTCCACGGCGAGGAGCTTGACAAAGCCGATCGCGCCGTTTTCCGGTTGCGGGCGTAGCGTGCCGGCGATGAATCCGATTAGGCGCTGCTGTTCTTCAGCCACGAAGAGCAACTCGCGTGCGTAATTCGGGTCTTCGTAAACTTTTTCTTCGAACAACTCCGGCGTCAGGCGATCAAAGCACACGCTGCGATTCCATAAGGCCAAAACGGCGTCGTTATCGCTGTCCGCCATCGTGCGAATTTGCAATGTGGTCAAGGCGAGAGTCCAATGCAATGGTTGCGAGGTGAAGCGTGCGCCACGGAGAGCACACGCGAGGGCGAGAAAATCGGAATCAGACTTCGGCTTCCGCGGGTTCGATGCACGCACTCATGGAGCCTTTGCAATGCGGGATGCGCCAGTCAGCTCCATAGGAATGAATCTGGTCGCGCTTAAGCTCCGCGCGTTCTTGAGTCGTGGTGTCAACAATGACGCGCCCGGCAGCGTCCACTTCGCACGCCATGAGAAAAGCCTGCTCGCGGCTATAGCGGAAAATTTTGCACAACATTTCGATCACGTAGTCATATGTGTGATCGTTATCATCGAGCAGGATGACGTTATAACGTGGAATGTGAACGACACGCGCTCTTCTGTGCGTGTAGATTTCTTGGGGTGGCGTTGCGACGTCCATTGCGAAAACTTGGTTGTGAGTCCGCGGTTGTTTGTCCATCAAAAAAAAGAGCATAATCTCCTTGACGAAATTATGCTCGCGAGTTGTGCGGCGATGGCTTAATGCTCCAAGCGCCGCTCTTTCTTATAGGCGTTGATTTCATCACGGAGGCGCGCAGCATCTTCATAGCGCTCTTCTTCCACCGCGCGCTGCAATTCTAGGTTCAAGCGTTCCATGCGATCCGTGGGTTGGCGCGGCTCTTCGCCGCGTTCGGTTTCCTTATCGGACACCGAGGCTTTGCGCATGACATCATCGGACACGAAGATCGGTGCCTGGCTCCGTAACGCGAGCGCAATGGCGTCGCTCGGGCGTGCATCCACTTCCACGCTGCGGCCGTTCAACTTTACGCCCACGACGGCATAATAAGTATTCTCGCGCAAGTCGCTCACCACAATGCGGGAAATGCGGGCTTCAATCGAATCCAATAAGCTTTTCATCAAGTCGTGGGTGAGGGGGCGCGGCGGGACGATACTTTCCATCTGCAATGCAATCGCTTGCGCTTCAGAAGAGCCGACGACGATAGGCAGCCAGCGATTATGAACATCGTCGCGCAAAATAACCACGAAACGATTCGCCGTCGTATCCAAAGTTACGCGATCAACTCGTACCGAAATCAACATGAATAAACCTTCCAGGCCATGCACAAATCGTTCTGCGTTGAAAAAAAAGCTCGCGAAGTCCTGCGAACAACGCGAGCATAATAAATAATAAATGCAAAACTGTCAAGCTAAATTCCGGTAGCAAAAACGCGTTGCGCGCAAAATTTTACGCTGCAACTTGGCTTTGAGCAAAAAATCTCTATCTTGCGTTCGTGCTCGCGCTGGCGCAAGGTGCGCGTGCAATTTTTTCGCGAAACGTATCCCGTATGATCTCACACTGGAGATTTGCCATGAACTATTGGCTGGTAAAATCCGAGCCGGAAACTTTTTCTTGGGAAGATTTAAAGGCGGCCCCCAAACAAACCACGGCGTGGGAAGGTGTGCGCAACTATCAGGCGCGCAACAATATGCGCGACGGCATGAAGAAAGGCGATTTGGTTTTATTTTATCACAGTGTGGTGAAGCCGCAAGTGCTTGCCGGCATCGCCGAGGTGGTGCGCGAAGCCTATCCCGATCCGCTCGCGGTGGACCCGAAGAGCGACTACTATGATCCCGCGAGCAAAAAGTTGGGCAACCGTTGGGTGATGGTTGACTTGCGCGCGCGGCATGACATCACGCCGCCGATCACGTTAGATGAGATCAAGCAAACGCCGGGGCTGGAGCAAATGGACTTGTTGCGCAAAGGCCGCTTGTCTGTGCAATGCGTCACCGCGGCGGAATGGAAAATCATCATGCGTCTGCGTAGGCTCAAAGTGTGAGCAGAAATCTTATTGCGCGCTAATGCTACGACCCGCGCTTGAAAAGGTTCGTGCTAGTGCGATTACAAAATGAATCGCTTTTCATGCGTCGCGTTACCTCTTCTCCGAAAAAAGTAGCCGCGCTTTGGTGCGGCGAATGTGGCCGGGAGATGCGGTATAAAACATTTCATAGTGCCCGCGCCAGAGTGCCATGGCAGTGCTGCTTGCCGCCGGCTCGTCTTGCACTTGTGTAGCGGAGAATTCGAACAAAGGACTGTCCGCGCGCGCCAGCAAGGTGGCAGGATTGTGCAGCGAGAAACGCGCGACGCCAAGCGCGTGGCTGCCCCGAACATTGCGAGCATTATACAACAACACGATGGTGCTATCAATAATAAGCGGCGGCGGCCCGACGGCGATCATATCGCTGTCGAACAGATCTGCACGCAGCCGCAAGACCGGTTCGGCTTGCGGAAACCAGTGCAACAGATCATTGGAGAATGCCAATCGCATTTCTTCTTTCGCATAGTACATCACAAATCGGCCGCCGATTTTTTGCGGCAAGAGCACACCGCCGAAAACTGCCGCGGTATCGCGCACGGCCAGGCCGTGTTTCTTCCAGTGCCGCAAGTCTTTCGAAGTTGCCAAGGCCAAGCGTGTGGTTTTGCCGTCGCTCGCCAAGTATGTCATGTAATAAATCTCGTCCGCGGATACCACGCTCGGATTTTTGCAACCGCCCGGCGTTTCATAGTCCAACGAAGGCGCAAGCACCGGTTCTTCCAAACGCGTGAAATTCACGCCGTCCACACTAAACGCCAACCCAATGCGCGCAGTGCCGCGCAAACTTCCCAAACGCACGCGGTCTTCCGCAGTATAAAACAAAAAAAGCGTATCTTGCTTCACCAGCGCGGCGGGAGCGCTCACGCTTTGTGCTTCCCAAGCATTGCCTTGCGGCACAAGCGCAGTCTCACTCTGCAAAGCTTCGATGGAAAAAATCGGCATGCGGACGAGCGACCGCTGCGCCGGTTGGGGCGGAACCGCATTGTTTTGCGCATAAGCGCAACTTGAAAGGGCGAGCAGCAGCGCAACTTGAAAAACTCTTCGCGCCGGTAAACAGTTTTCGCGGGATTGTTTCATGGCTTGCTTTGTTTGATTTCTCGATTGAGGCGCGCGAGCGCGATGAACAACTCTTCCAGCTTGCGCTCATACTCCGCGGCGGATAACGACGACTTGCGCGTCTTTAACGCTTCCAATTCTGCAAGAAGCTTGGCTTTGCGCTCTGCCAGTGGCCCATTAGTTTCGGGTGCGACTTCGCCGCCTGCGGCAGTCGCATTGCCGGCATTGAAAAAAATACGCGCCGCCAATCGTCCGTCACTCGGAGTTGCAGTCACGTTCGCGATGAAAGCCTGCGCCACTGGAATCTCGCTGCCGAGGCCGTCGCCATTGTCTTCTAATAAAGGATGTTCCGGCCGCAAACGATTGGCTTGCTCATAAAAACGCACAACGCGATCGCGCGCATAGTCAAAAGCTTCGAGCAGCGAAAGTTTTTGGTCTTTGTTTAAATCAACTTCTTCACCTTTGGCTAGCGCCTCCACGAAATATTCGGGGAAGATCGTCGCATACTTTTCTTCGGCGCTGCGCGTCGCAGTGATAATGACACGCTCTTCCCGCGCGAGTTTTTCGACAAAACCCGCGCTGGCCGCGGTTGTGTTGATCAAAACCTGTTGCCGCGCCGGCACCTTCTCCAGCAGACGCGCGAAATCCCAATCGCGCAAATCCTCGCCGACAAGATTGAGCTTCGAAAAATTTGCGTCAGCCGTGCCATGCCCGAGCAACACCACGAACAGTACGTCCTCGCTGCGCATGGTGGTTGCCAACTTCATAAACGTCGTTTCGACATTCACGTTGGTGCTCACCAGCGGCGCTCCGTTTTCCGCCAGCATCGTAATCTGCACGGGCCGGAAGCCGTGTTGTTGCTGCAGCACATCTTGCAGTTGTTGGGCATAACGCCCAAACTTGGCGGTGTACTCCGTCGTCCCGCCTTTGCCGGCAATGATCACCACGTGATTATCGGCCTGCACGGCATTCGCGCAACAACAAACCATGCCGACGAGCAGCACAGTACGAAGAGTCGCAATGAGTTTGTTCATAAAGCGTATTCCCAAAAGTCTATGCGGGGTTGCTGCGGCGCCATCGTGGTTTATGCCTAACGACACGCAATTGCGGTGAGCGTTCAATGTGAATCCTGAGCGCGTGCTTGGTCTGCATCCTTTTCAGCATAGGCGCTACGCAATTTGAGGGGAGCGGCGCGCTTCATGCGCATGTTCAGAATTTCGACGAGCACGGAGAACGCCATGGCAAAATAGATATAACCTTTGGGAATGTGTTGATCCAAGCCTTCGGCCACAAGCGAGAAACCGATCAACAACAAAAAGCTCAACGCGAGCATTTTAATCGTAGGATGACGATTCACAAAGTCGCTGATGTAACCTGCGAAGAGCATCATGAAGCCCACGGCGATAACGACCGCAGCGATCATAATGCCGATACGATTGGCCATGCCCACTGCCGTGATCACGGAGTCGAACGAGAACACGATATCGAGCAAAATAATTTGCGTGAGCACGCCGGCAAATGAAGCCGCAACTTTACCCGAAGCCGAGCCGTCCTCGCCTTCGAGCTTATTGTGAATTTCATGCGTGCTCTTTGCCAGCAAAAACAAACCGCCCGCGAGCAAGATGAGATCGCGCCCGGAAATTTCATTGCCGAATACTTTAAACAACGGATTGACCAAGCTCATGATCCAAAACAAAGAGAAGAGCAATGCAATGCGCACAAACATTGCCAGGCCAAGTCCCCACGTGCGCGCGCGTTTTTGTTGCGCCGCCGGTAGCTTGCCCGCGAGAATCGCAATGAAGATAACATTGTCCACGCCCAAGACGATTTCGAGCACGGTTAAGGTCACCAGCGATAACCATGACTGCGGATCGGTCAACCACTCCATAAACTCACAGCTCCTTTCATTTAAGAAAACCGGCAAGCGCTATTTTTAAAAATACGGCGCGCAATGTAATGGCTGCACGTGAAGAAAGCAATCAGCGCGAGCGTGAAATATTTTTAGGGGACGGCATTGGCCGAAAGCTATATTTGTTTTATATTGCCTGCGCCAGCTTTACTAAACTTGAAAAGACCTCTGCCTCATGCTGCAAGCATCAGGCTAATAGGTGAAAGCGATCTAAAGATCGCTAAACACCCAATGGGCGCGGACGAGCGCGAGTTTAAAAGAATTGGCGTTCATTCGCGGTTCGAAAAACGGAGTACCTCATGCACGATCTTCTTCCGCAATTGCAAACTTGGAGCGCGCGCGGCGATGCGATTGCGCTGGCAACCGTAATTCAAACGTGGGGCTCATCGCCGCGACCTGCGGGCGCAAAAATGGCGGTGAATCAGCGCGGCGAAATGCTCGGCTCGGTGAGCGGCGGCTGCGTGGAAAATGCCGTCATCGAAGAAGCGCGCGCAGTGATTAAAACCGGCAAACCGAAACGACTCAGCTTTGGCGTTGCCGATGAAGAAGCGTGGGAAGTCGGCCTCGCGTGCGGCGGAACGATTGCCGTGTTCGTGGAAAAAACCGAAGCCAAGCTCGACCTGTTGCTCGAAACGCAGCGCCACGGCGCGTCAATTGTGTTGGCAACGATCACGCGCGGCGCGGAAACGGAAATCGGCAAATATTTTTGTTTTAGGCGTGAGCGCATTGCGCAAAGTGCGAGCACCGATGCTGCGCTCCTCGCGCGCTTGCAAACGACGGCGCAAACGCTCTTTGGGCAAGAGCGCACGCTGATCATGCCAGAAGGCGAGCGCGAAATTTTTCTCGAAGCGATTAGCCCCGCGCCCAAGCTCGTCATTGTCGGCGCAGTGCACATTGCCATTCCGCTCGTCACGTTCGCGCGTGCGTTGGGCTTCAAAGTTATTTTGATCGACCCGCGTCGCGCGTTTGCCTCGCCGGAGCGTTTTCCGCATGTGGATGAGTTGATTGCGCGCTGGCCCCAAGCTGCGTTCGCTGAAGTTGGTATTGACGCGAGCACGTGCGTGGTCGTGCTCACGCACGATCCCAAGCTCGATGATCCCGCGGTGCAATTTGCCTTGCAACACGCGCCCGCGTATATCGGTGTGCTCGGCAGTCGCAAGACGCACGAGAAACGCCTGCAACGTTTGCGCAGCGCGGGCGTTTCCGAAGAACAGCTCGCGCGTTTGCATGCGCCCATCGGCCTTCCCATTGGCGCGCTCTCGCCCGCGGAAATTGCATTGAGTATTATGGGAGAAATCACCGCAGTGCGGCGCGGCGCAAGTTTGGGGTCGAACATGCAGTAACGAGAGACTGCCATTCACTAGTATCTCTAGAGTCAATTCTGTGCAAAAAAAGCAAAGATTTTTCCACCGAAAGGCGCTGAAGACACCGAGCTTCGCCGAAAAAAGCTTTTATTCGGCGACACTCGGTGACTTCGGCGCTTCTCGGTGGGTAAGCTTTTGGGTTGCGGCTCGTCCGCGTTGGGTTCTAGTAGACTGTTACCTTAGTTTTTAGTCATGGCGAGCGGAGTCGAACCATGATAACGCCCTTCGACTCCGCTCAGGGTGACTCTAACAAAAGTGAGTAAAGAGGTTCTTCTGAATGACGGCGCTCCGCGCTGATGCACGATTCAAAACCACGTTGCGTGCAGAGCGAGCGGCGACAGGATGCCTTCGCTTTGAAGTCACTCTGCTTTGAAGAGACCACCTCGGTAAACAAGCGAAGAAGAACCCTCGGTGAAGCAGCGACAAAACAAAAAAGAAAATCCCATTATGAAAACTTCCTTCAATACCCACCTGCGCGAAACCTTGCGCGCGCGCAAGAGCCTGCTCTGCGTTGGCCTCGATCCCGAGCTGGAAAAATTGCCCGCACACTTGCCGCGCAATGCTGCCGGCGTGGCGCAATTTTGCCGCGAGATCATTCAAGCCACCGCGCCCTTTGCCGCCGCCTTCAAAATCAACTTTGCATTCTTTGAAGCGCTTGGCGTTGCGGGTTGGGAAGCACTTGCCCAAGTCGCAGCCGCGCTGCCCGAGGGCATCATCAAAATCGCGGACGCGAAACGCGGCGACATCGGCAACACGGCGCGACTATATGCGCATGCGATTTTTCGCGAGCTGCCTTTCGATGCGCTCACCGCCAATCCTTATCTCGGCGCCGATGCCGCGCTTCCTTTTTTAGAAGATGAAAACCGCGGCGTGTTTTTTCTCTGCCGCACTTCCAATCCGGGCAGCGCGAGCGTGCAGCTTTTTCCGAGCAACGCAGCGCCGCTCTATTTACATGTCGCACACGAAGTGTCGCAATGGAATATGCGCAACAACGCCGGGCTGGTTGTCGGCGCCACGCAGCCCGCAGAGTTGGAGCAATTGCGGCGCGCATGCCCCACGTTACCCTTTCTCATTCCCGGCGTCGGCGCACAAGGCGGGGATTTGGAGTTTGCCGTAAAGGTCGGCGGCGGCGCGCAGGGCGACCTCGCGCTCATCAATGCGAGCCGCGCAATTATTTTCGCAGCGCAGGATCACTCCTTTGCCGAAGCCGCAGCGCGAGCCGCGGAAAACATGCTGCAACACATGCGAAACGCGCTCGAGCGTTGAGTTCGCTCAGACATTTTTTTTGTTTTGTCGCTGCGCGTTCTTGCGTGTCATCTCCGCTTGTTTACCGCGGTGGCCTTTGCAAGCAAGGTGACTTCAAAGCGAGGGCATCCCACTGCCGAACGCTTCATTTCAAATTGGGCCGCCGCTTCTTTCCGCCTCAGACTTTCCAGCGCGATCAGATGCAAGTCATGGCCGGCGCATCGTTGCGCCGCAGGGCTTGCCGCCTCACAATACCACCTGAATCAACAACATCAAACCAAAGCCGAACATGAACGCCCACGCGATGCGGCGCGGCTGCTCATGATGCAGCGCTTCCGGAATGAGTTCGAGCAAAATGAGAAAGAGCATCGCGCCCGCGGCAAAACCCATGAGCACGGGCATGAGCGGCTGGAAAAACCACGAAGCAAACGCTGCCGGCACCGCGGCAATCGGCTGCGGCAAACTCGTGAGCACTGCCGCCCAAAAACATTTCATGATACTCGCGCCCGCGGCTCGCATTGGAATCGCCACGGCCAAGCCTTCGGGAATGTTGTGAATGCCGATAGCGAGCGCGATATACGCGCCGAGATCGTTCGCATACACTTCGTCCGAAGCAAAGCCAACGCCCACCGCCACGCCTTCCGGAATGCTGTGCACCGCCATTGCGAGAAAGATTAAAATTTCCGCGCGCCCGCCCCAACGTTTCCACGCAGATTGGCTCAAACGCTCTTCATTCAAAAATAAATCCGTGAGCCAAAGAAACGCCGCGCCTGCAAAGAGGCCGAACAATACCGGCAACACATGCGCGAGCGTCAGCTTCTGCTGCGTCATGGTCAAACCCGGAAGAATAAGATTATAGACCGAAGCCGCGAGCATCAAGCCGCCGGCAAAGCCATAACCCAAGCCGGTGTGCTTGCTGAGATCAAACCGCTTGAGCAGCAAGGGCAGCGCGCCGAGACCGCATGCGAGACTCGCCAAAATTCCGGCGATTAAACTGTTAAGCAAAATATCCGAAGGCATGTGCGAACGTCCTAGCGTAAACGATTAGCGCTTCAAATTTAGAATCTGAATTTTGCACTGATGATGCCGCCAACCTACGCCTGATGCTTCAGCATCAGGCGAAAGCCGGCATGAGCAAGGTGCAAAATTCAGGTAGAAAATAACTGACTCATGAATTTTGACGATCAAAATTAGAAGATGCAAGCCCCCTGAACGGGACTATCTCCCAATGCGTGGTTAATCGTCTGCCGACTAGGCTTTTCCCAATTCTTCCATTTCATGCTCGCGGCCCATGACCACGAGCACATCGCTGTCTTTCACCATGTACTCGCCGGAGGGAATGAGCGCTTCACTGGCAATTACGTCTTTGATGAGAATGATCTGCGCATTGTGCTTTTTGCGAATGTCGAGCTGGTTGAGCGATTTGCCGATCCATACTTGCGGCGGCGCCATTTCGATGATGCTGTAGCCTTCGGTGAGTGCGATGTAATCAAACAAAGTGGAGCGCCGCAAAGTGTAAGCAACACGCTTGGCCATGTCGCGCTCCGGAAAAACGATTTCCGAAGCGCCGATCCTGTCTAAGATTTTTCCGTGATCCACCGAGCTGGCTTTGGCAATGATTTCTTTCGCGCCCAGTTCTTTCAAATAAAGCGTAATCAGAATGCTCGTGTCAATCGGCTCGCCCACAGAGACGACCACCGCATCAACGTCTTCCAAGCCGAGCGCTTGCAGCGTTTCCTTGTCGCGGGCATCGGCGACCACGGCTTTGGCAACAAACGGTTTGACTTCATCAATCTTTTTTTCCTCCACATCTACCGCAAGAACTTGAATGCCGGCTTCGGAAAGATAGCGGCAGAGGTAATGGCCGAAACTACTGAGGCCGATAATGGCAATGGTGCGCATAAGGCTCCAGAGATTTATGAAAAGTGTAGGCTGCGTCACGAGGGCAAAACAACTTTGCTTAAATTTTCAAGTTCAGCAAAGTTGGCATCTACCCGACCAGCACGTTTTCTTGCGCATATTGAAAGCGCGCTTTCTTTTCGCCGCCCACGGCAATGGCCACCGTGAGCGGGCCGAGCCGGCCAATGAACATGACGAACGTGATCAACAAGCGGCTGACTTCGGAAAGCGTCGGCGTCACATTGACCGAAAGGCCGACGGTGCCAAACGCGGAGGTGACTTCGAAGAGCAATTCTAAAAAGATGCCGCGACTCATTTGATGCGACGTCAGTTTCGTCTCCACCAAAACGAGCAGGAAAGTGAAAAACAAAATTAGCGACAAGGAGAAGAACGAAATCGCAATGGCTTTGGAGGCGGTTTCATCCGGAATGCGACGACCTAACAAGTTCGCGTCCGAAAGATTATGAAAGCGCGCCTTGATGAACGAAAGCAGAATGGCGAACGTCGTGGTTTTGATGCCGCCGCCGCAAGAGCCGGGCGAGGCGCCAATGAACATTAGAATGATTATCAAAAACAAACTGGCGTCGGAAAGCAAGCCCAGATTGATCGTATTGAAGCCCGCAGTGCGCGCCGTGACGGCCTGAAAGTACGTGCCCCAAAGTTTTGCACTCCAGGGCAAGTCTTTTAGCGCGTTGCCATATTCAAATAGAAATAAGAAGGCCATGCCTCCGAAAATCAAGAGGCCGCTATAAAGCAGAACCAAACGCGCGTGCAGAGACAGCCGACGCGGCGCTTGCGCGCGCTTGCGCAGGATTTCAAAAATTACCACAAAGCCGAGGCCGCCAAGAATGATCAATGAGCTCAGGGTGAAATTGACGATGAAGTCGCCGGTGTGACCTTCCATGTTGTTGGCAAAGAGCGCAAAGCCGGCATTGCAAAATGCCGAGATCGAGTGAAAGACGCCGTAATAAATTGCAGTGGGCCAGGGCAGTTCGCGCGCCCAACGCAGCGCCAGTAGAATCGCTCCGAGCGCTTCGATGATGAAGGTGGCAACGAAAACCGTTTTCAGCAGTGCTTTCAAATTTTTCATCGGCGCCTGGCTCAAGGTCTCCTGCAACAACTCGCGATTGCCGAGGGAGAGTTTGCCGCCGAGCAGATAGATAAAGAAAGTAGAGAACGTCATCACGCCCAAGCCGCCGAGTTGAATCGTCACCAGGATCACAAGTTGGCCGAAGAGTGTGAACGTTGTGCCGGTATCGACTACAGTCAAACCAGTCACACAGATCGCCGAGGTAATGGTGAAAAGCGCATCAATGAAGCTCACCGGCTTGTGATGCGCGGCCGGAAGCATGAGCAAAAAGGTGGCGAGGAAAATTGCGCCGGCAAAACTAAAAACCAAAATCCGCGCCGGGCCAAGAGTGCGTTGAAGTTTTTGCGCGAAGGTAAAAGGCGAATGCGAGGTTGATTTCATGCGATGATTATGAATGCGGCGAACTTTTATTTGTGAGCAAGATGGCAAGTTCGGAGGATAAAAGCAAATTCAATTCTCCATGTATGCGTTGGCTCATAAAAGTGGAACGCATTTCGGTTTGAGCAAGATCTCAGCGCAGAGCGAGCACGGCGCATTGCTAAATTTGAAAAGCTTGGTAAAGCTCGCGCTCCATTTTTCAAAGCTTGCGTGCTAAATTTCCCCGTCCTATTTTCATGTCGGCAATTTCAAACGCGCCTCCGCAACCAGAAAGTGTGATTACATGAGAATCCATTACCCGATGCGTGCTGTTGTTGGGCGAAGTGCAACAATGATATTTTCGTTCTTGCTGTTTGCGCCATTTGCGCCAAGCCAGGGGCAACCGAAGCTTGTTGTGCGCTATTTGCGCACAGTGCTTGGCGATTCTGTCGCAGGCTTTCAGCTTGCGCAACCTTTGGGCATGAGTGTTGACGCCGAAGGGAATATTTATATCGCGGACACCGGCAACCAGCGCGTGCTCAAGTGCGACGCGCAAGGCAAGCTCGTGCGCGAAGTCGGCGGGTTCGGTTTCGGCGAGCAACAGTTTGATCGTCCAGTTGACGTGTGGGTGGATAACGGCCTCAACGTTTTCGTCGCGGATTATAACAATCATCGCTTGCAGCGCTATGACAAAGATTTGAACTTCATCTCTTCCTATTCTTCCGATGAGGCGCGCGACGAGAGTTTGCAGTTTCGTTATCCTGCGGCGCTCACCCTTTCTGCGCAAGGAGAGTTGTTTGTTGCCGATCATGAATATAATCGCGTGTTGCGCTTCGAAGCTCTCGGCAAACCGAAAGCGAGCTTCGGCGATTTCAATTGGGGTGAAGGTCGCCTCGAGCGTCCTGCGAAAATTTTTATCTCGCGGCGCAACGAAGTTTGGGTGAGTGATTCGTTGCGGCACGCCGTGTTGAGGTATGATGCTTTTGGAAATTTCAGCAACAGTTTTTTCTTTGAAGAGGAAGCCGCGCCTTGCGGTTTGGCGGAATGGGAGCACGGCATCATCGTGACGGATCGCAAACAGCATCGTTTGCTCTTTTTAAATGAAGCCGGCGAGCCTCTGGCCGGGTTTGGCAAGCGCGGTCATGCGGAAAACGAATTTGAAGCGCCTGCTGCAGTAATTGTCTTGCGCGAAAAAGCGCACCATGCACCCATCCGCCTTCTCGTTTTGGATAGCGGCAACAACCGTTTGCAAAAATTTGAAGTGCAATGGCTGCAATAATGCCAAGAAAGACCTTGCATTTTGAGGAGCACGCGCCTACATTGCGCGTGTTTTTTTAGCCATGACAACAACAAACAAAGACTATTGCCTATGCTTCAGCCACACACACAACTGATTTTGCCGCCGCGGTTTGGCGACAAGGGGCGCAGCCTAACGCGTGCTGGGCTGTGTGCACAAAGCCGCTTGAGCATAACGCGATTTTTTCAAATATAGAATGCACTTCCAGGAGGTGCATTCTTTGTTTTGGGACATGGCTTCGCCGAAATCGAAAATTGCGCATCTTTCATTTGAAACACGGAGGCTGTTTTGTTCGAGAATATTCAAATTTTGTTAGAGCTGCAAGAGGTGGATCGCCAACTTTATGCGTTGGAAAAAACGAAAGGCGATTTGCCGCAAACGCTCGAAGAGCTTAAACGCAAAGTCGCTGAACTGACCGGCGCCTATGATCAAAAAGCCACACACCTGGCCAATTCGGAGCGGCAACGCCGCGCGCTGGAAAGCACGCTTGCCCTCGCCAAAGAGCGCAAGAAAAAATATGAAACCCAGCTTTACGCGGTGAAGACCAATAAAGAGTATGATGCAATAACTGCGGAAATCGAGCACACCGAGAAAGAGATCGATCAACACGAAACCAGAATCATCGAAGCCTTCGAGACCGAGGAGAAGCTGAAGCAAGAGGTGGGGCAATATGAAGAGCAGCTCAAGGCCGCAACGCAAGAGCGCGATCAACAAGAAGAGTTGCTCAATTTGATGATGGAGCAGAATCGCCATCAAGTGGAGCAACTGCAAAGCGCGCGGCGCGGTTTGCTCGTGGGCATCAAGCCCGGTTTGCTGCGCTCATACGAAAGAATATTGCGCGGCAAAGACGGCCTCGCCGTGGTCAAAATCGTGCGCGGTTCCTGCGGCGGATGCAGCACACGCATCACCTCGCAACGTGCGATGGAGATTCGCGAAATGCGCGAAATCTACTACTGCGAAAACTGCGGCCGCATTTTGCTATGGCAAGAAGAAGAGCCGATTGCAGCGTGAAGTATTGCAAATTTTAAATTGAAAATTTAAACTGCTTAAAGCTTCAAGCCGGCCGGATCATCGCGTTCCGCTTGCGGAATGAGGAAAGTCCGAACACGATAGAGCAAGGTAAGAGGTAACGCCTCTCGCCCGAAATGGCGTTATAGGGCCACAGAAACCAGGTCTGTCTCGCGCGAGCGGGATAAGAGTGAAAAGGGTAACCAATACCTCGTGCAAATGCAAATAGGCTTACGTTCTCCGTTCGCGGAGTGAAGAGCGGCTCGCTCGAGTAAGCGGGTAGCATGCTTGAGGCGGTTGGCGACAACCGTCCCAGATAAATGATGATCGTTCCGTTTCGACGGAAAACAGAATTCGGCTTACAGTCCGGCTTGAAAATTTTCGAGGCACAGTTCGCGCTGTGCCTTTTTATTTTGTCATTTCAGATTCAGCCACGGCTTGGCCGTGGGTTTATCGGGTTGCCAAATTCTCCGCACCTTCAAATACAAAACCTCGACTCAGCCGAGGTTGGAACAGTTTACAATTCAGGAGTACGCTTCATGAAAGGCATCATCCTCGCGGGCGGGAGCGGCACGCGACTTTATCCCATCACGCACACGATCAGCAAACAACTCTTGCCGATCTACGACAAGCCGATGATCTATTATCCGCTCTCCGTGCTCATGCTCGCCGGCATCCGCGAAATTTTGATCATCTCCACCCCGCAAGATTTGCCGCGCTTTCGCAGCCTGCTCAATAGCGGCGCGCAAATCGGTTTGCATTTTGAATATGCCGAACAGCCGCGCCCCGAAGGCCTCGCGCAAGCGTTCCTCATCGGCGAGAAATTTATCGGCAGCGACAATGTCGCGCTCGTGTTGGGCGACAATATTTTTTACGGCCATGGCCTGCCGGAAATGCTGCGCCGCGCTGCAACACAGGAAGACGGCGCGACTGTGTTCGCTTATTACGTGCGCGATCCGGAGCGCTATGGCGTGGTTGCGTTTGATAAAAACAATCGCGCGCTCTCCATTGAAGAGAAGCCGAAGCATCCCAAATCCAACTATGCCGTAACGGGACTTTATTTCTACGACAACCAAGTCGTCGAAATCGCCAAGAGCCTCAAGCCCTCGCCGCGCGGCGAGTTGGAGATTACAGATCTCAACATGCGCTATTTGATGCAAGAGCAACTGCGCGTCGAACTACTCGGTCGCGGCTTTGCCTGGCTCGATACCGGCACGCACGAGTCGTTGCTGCAAGCCGGCAACTTCGTCGAGACCGTGGAGAAGCGGCAAGGCTTGAAGATTTCTTGTTTGGAAGAAATCGCATATCGCATGGGCTACATCACTGCAGAGCAACTGCGCGCGCTCGCCGAGCCGCTCGTCAAAAGCGAGTATGGCAAATATCTTTTTCAAATACTCGAGGCATAAATTACTCTCGTTACGTTTGGGAACGCACTTGAATTTGAAACTCTGTTTCAAACTTTCATAACCATCCTGAAGAGGCGTGATCGAAAGCAAGAAACAAAGTTTCGTCTACAAGTGTGTTCCCAAACAAAGTTCGGAACCAAGAAAAGCCCTTTCCTCTTCCCAATCCCGCCGACTTTAAAATTGACAATCAAGCCGTTTTTGCCTACTTTGCCCGACCAAAATTTGACGTGTCAACTCGTTTCCTATGCGAAAGCTCAAACATCTTTTTGAATATGGCGGTTTGCTGCTGCTCATTCAACTTGCCGGAGTGCTCCCACTAAACTGGCTGCTCGGCCTCGGAGTTGGTTTGGGCCGATTCACTTTTTCCGTGCTGCGCATTCGCCGCAATGTCGCGCTCGATAATTTGCGCCACGCGTTTCCTGAAAAGTCCGAAGCGGAGTTGCTCGCGATCGCGCGACGCAACTATGAAAACTTCGGCATGATGATGCTCGAGTATCTGCGCCTGCATCGCATGTCGCCCGAAGAGTTGGCCGCGCTCGCGCCCTTTCGCAGCGCGCAAGATTCCGCGCCGTGGTTCGAGACGATGAAAGCCGGCCAACCCGCGGTGTGCATGACCGGCCACTTCGGCAATTGGGAATATCTCGGCGTGATGCTCGCGCATCATTTTCCGATGGTGTATCTCTATCAGTCGCAGAACAATCCCTACGTCGATGACCTCATTCGCCGCACGCGCGCGAAGGTCAACATGCACAGCATCCCGCGGCAATCGCTCAAAGATATTTTGAAGGCGCTGCGGCAAAATAAATTTGTCGCCATTCTTGCAGATCAAGACGCGGGGCGAAGCGGTATCTTTGTGAACTTCATGGGCCGCCCGGCTTCGACCGCGCAAGGCCCGGCCGCGTTTGTGCTCAAAACCGGCGCGCCAATTCTCTTCGTGTTCTCGCTGCGGCAACCGCACGGCAAGCACATTGTTGAAAGCGAATGCCTGCGTTTCGATGACCTGCCCGCGCATTGGAGTGAAGAAGAAAAGCTGCGCCACATCACGCAAGCCTGGTCCAGCGTGCTCGAAAAATATGTGCGGCGTTATCCCGATCATTGGTTTTGGATGCATCGCAGATGGAAGACGGCGCCGGTCACTGTGGTGCCCGCAAGTGAGGTTGTTTGAAATAGCGTCGAGGAATGAGTGGCTGTCGTAAGAACAATTGAAGAACTGCAAAACCGATTGGCGCAAGGTAAGTTTGAATTCAGTCATCATGGCTTTAAGCGCGCGGTTGAACGCAACATCGGGGAAGCAGAAATTAAGCAGGCCGGCAAAAACGCCATGCTCCTCGAAGACTATCCCGACGACAAATATTCTCCAAGTTGTCTGCTACTCGGCTTTACCGAAGGCGGACGCGCGTTGCACTTACAAGTTTCTCGAATGGAGTCGGAACTCGTCAAGATTATCACGGCATATCAACCCAACGAAATGGAATGGGCTGACAACTATTCTCGGCGGAGGTAAATCATGTTTCAATGTCACATTTGCGGCGCGACCGAGGCGGAAGAGACCTATATCGATGAAGTTTTTCATATTGCCCAAAAACATATTTTGGTAGAGCAGATTCCGGCAACTGTGTGTCGGCGTTGCGGTGAGAAAATTTTTAGCCGCGAAACGACGGAAAGAATTCGGCGAATGCTGCATGGTGAAACCAAGCCGGTTAAATCCGTTGCCATGGAGGTCTTTGCTTACGCATAAGCACTCTTTAGCCGGATGACCAAGCTCCTCCTCCTCCAAACCGCGTTCATTGGCGACGTGATTCTCACGACGCCGATGGCACAAGCCGCGCATGAAGTGCTCGCGCCGTGCGAGGTGCATTTCATGGCCATTCCCGGCGCCGCGAATGTGTTGGAGAAGAATCCGCATATCGCGCGCGTGTGGGTTTATGACAAACGCGGCCGGCAACGCGGCTTGCGCGGATTGTGGCAACTCGCGCGGCAACTGCGGCGCGAAAAATTTACGCACGCGTTCGTGCCGCATCGTTCTTTGAGAAGCGCGCTCCTTGTTTGGCTCGCGCGCATTCCCGTGCGCGTCGGCTTCAATCGCAGCGCCGGCGCTTTTCTTTTTAACCAAAAAATTGTTTATGAAGAAAAGCACGAAGTCGAGCGCAATCTCGATTTGCTGCGCAGCTTCGGAAAACTTACGACATCGTTCAAACCAATTGTGGCTTGGGATAAAAGCGATGAAGCGCGAGTTGCTTTATTAATAAAAGAGACGCGGCCAACTAAAATCGCGCTCGCGCCCGGCTCCGTGTGGGCCACGAAGCGTTGGCCGGAAGAACGTTTCGCCGCGCTCGCGCAGAAATTGATCGCCGAAACGCGCGCGGAGATTTTTCTTTTGGGTGGAAAAGAAGACGCGGCGTTGTGCGAACGCATTCAAAAAAAAGTCGGCGCGTATTGCAGCAATACCGCGGGCCAACTTTCGTTGCGACAGTCCGCGGCGCTCCTGAACGACTGCGATGTACTCGTGAGCAATGACAGTGCGCCCACGCATCTCGGCGTCTCAACCAATTGCCGCGTGCTCACCATCTTCGGCCCGACCATTCCGCGCTTCGGTTTCGCGCCTTATGGCGAGGGTCACGTTGTTATCGAAAAAGATCTGCCGTGCCGACCATGCAGCGCGCACGGAACAAAGACCTGCCCGATTGGAACGCACGCGTGTATGTTGAAGATTGATGTTGATGAAGTTTTTCTGCGTGTCGTTAAAATGTTGAAGGAAGGTTCGTAGTAACGCCTTCAGGCGTCATCCTCCACTAGCATAAAATGCCTAAAGGCATCACTACGAACGTTGAATATGAAACAAGCCATGCGCATCCTCAAAATCGCGTCGCACGATCCCGAAGCCGCCCTCATCACCGAAGCCGTCGCCGCATTGCGCGCCGGTGCAGTGCTCGCTTATTTAACCGACACAATGTACGGCCTCGGCGTGGACGCGAGAAATGAAGCCGCGATTGCGCGACTCTTCACGCTCAAACAACGCGCGCTGCAAAAAGCGATTCCGCTCATCGCCGGCAATAAAGAATTGCTCTCGGGTTGGATAGAAGAATTTCCTCCTCTCGCGGAAAAATTAGCGCAAGAGTTTTGGCCCGGTCCGCTCACGCTTATCTTTCATGCGAGCGCAATAGTTTCGCCGCGGCTTACGGCCGGCACAAACAAAATCGCGGTGCGCGTGCCTGACAGCGTACTCGCGCGTGAGTTGAGTTTGCAACTCAGCGCGCCGATCACTTCCACCAGCGCGAATCTTTCGGGCGATGCGTCCGTGCTCGGTGTTGATGACATCGCCACACAACTCGGACCTGAAATCGATTTGATCCTAGACAGCGGCGCAGTGCTCAACACTTCGCCCTCAACCATAATAGATATGACCAGCGCGCCGCCGCGTCTCATGCGGCAAGGCGTAATCGCACCACAGGCTGTGGAAAAAATTATCGGAGCATTGGCCACGTGAGTGAAGAGCATCGTCCCTATCAAGTTCTCTTCGTGTGCAGCGGCAACAGTTGCCGCAGCCCGATGGCAGAAGGCCTGTTGCGTTTGAAGCTGCCGCAACGCTTGCAAGACGAGGTCGAAGTGCAGTCCGCTGGCACGCTCGGCATTCAAGGCATGCCGGCCGCGGAAAACTCGATGCGCGTCGTGCACGAATACGGCGGCGACATTGCCGGCCATCGTTCGCAAGGCCTCTCGCGCAAGCTCGTGGCCGCCTCGGATTTGATTTTGGCGATGGCGAGCGAGCATGTCGATCATTTGCGCAAACACTATCCGGCTTATCGCGAAAACGTTTTTCTCTTAAAACAATTCGCGCAAACCGAACCGCTCGATGATCCGGAGATCGAAGACCCGATTGGTTCGAGCCTCGCGGTCTATCGCGAATGCGGCCGCATCATCGCCGAGGAAATTGATCGTATCTTGCCGGCCGTTGTTCATTTGGTGCAGGAACGCCGCCGCGAATCGTTATGAGTACCACGCAACGTTTTTTGTTGTCGCGCACGGATCGATTAGGCGATCTCGTGCTCTCGACGCCGGTCGCCAGTGCGCTCAAAAAAGAATTTCCCGAATGCGAAGTGTTCTTTTTGGCGCGCGACTATGCCGCGGAGATTTTGGATTTGCATCCGCATGTTGACGGCGTTTTGCGCGTGGATACTTTGGGCGAGACGCTACACACGAAGCCACTGGCGAAGTTGCTGCGCTCGTATGATTTCGATGCCGTGCTCGCGCTTTATCCGCGCCCGCAATTGGCGTGGGCGTTTTATCGCGCGGCGATTCCATTGCGCCTCGGCACGGGTTATCGTTGGTACAGCGCGCTCTTCAATCGCCGCGTGTATGAGCATCGCAAAGACGCGCGGCGGCATGAAGCGGAATACAATCTCCAACTCTTGCGGCCGCTCGGCATCGCCGATGCGTCGGTCGAGTTTCATTATCGTTTCGATGCCGCGCACGAACAAGCACTCGCGGAGAAGATGAAGCAGTGGAATTTGCGTGAGCCGTATGTGGTGCTTCATCCCGGCAGCGGCAACTCTGCGCGCGATTGGCCGCTCGAACATTTCGCTGCGCTGGCGGAGCACTTGAGTCGCAAGCACGATTTGCAAATCGTGCTCACTGGCAGCACGAATGAAAAAACTTTGACTGCTTTTGTGCAGAAAGAAACCGCGTGCCGAGCCATTGACCTCGCGGGCCAACTCAATCTAACCGAACTCGCCGGCGTGTTGCGCCACGCCGCGTTGTTTGTGGGCAATAGCACCGGCCCATTGCACCTCGCGCGCATGATGGCGACGCCCGTGCTGGCGTTTTATCCGCCGATTCTTGCATGCCGTCCCGAGCGTTGGGGGCCATATGGCAGCCGCAACGATGTGCTCATGTCGCGCGAAGAAGAATGCCGTCGCTGCCGCAATGGAGAAACCTGCGCGTGCATGCGCGACATCACCGTTGCCGCGGCGATTGCGAAGGCGGAAGAAAAATTGAAATGAGAGTTCGTAAGTTCGTAGTGATGCCTTTAGGCATGATGCGCCCCTTGGCGTGCGAGCCAAATGAAACTTGACGCCCCAAATCGGTAATCAAGTACGCCCCTCAGTGGCGTGTCATTCAGAAGGAGATTATTGATTTTGAAAGTCAAAACTCATTAGACGTGATGCGCCCATTGACGTGTGACGCCTAAAGGCGTGACTACGAGCGTATTCCAAGTGCGCTACAAAAAAATTAGGATAGTTTATGCCTCGCCAGGATGCCGCCCCTCGTTTAGCTTTGAAATTTTTATTCACGCCGCTCTTTTTATTAACAAGCCCACATGCTCCGGCATTTGCGCAAACAAATCATGCGAGCGCGGATACGGTTTTCAAAATTCGCAGCGTGCCCAATTCCGCATTCGGTGTGGGAGAGAAGTTGGATTTCATCGTGCGCTACGGCCCGATCGTCGCGGGCAATGCGCGACTTTCGATTCCCGAAGCGGTTGAAGTGAATGGCCGAAAGTGTTTTCGCATTCTTTCGGAAGCGTGGTCGAATTCGTTCTTTTCAAAATTCTATAAAGTCGATGATCGCATTCAATCCTTCACGGATGTCGCCGGTCTTTTTAGTTGGCGTTTTGAGAAGAAGCAACACGAAGGCAGTTTTCGCGACGAGCAGTTTGTGGAGTTCGATCATCGCGCAGGCTTGGCGATCACGACAAAGAAGGCCAAGCGTGATACCGTGAAAGTGCCGACGTTCGTGCAAGATGTGCTCTCCGCCATGTACTACATTCGCACGTTGGACTTCGCGCCCGGTGATTCGATCTTTGTCGATAACCATGCCGACAATAAAGTTTATCCGCTCAAGATCGTGGTCTATCGCAAAGAGCGCGTGAGCACGCGCGCGGGCAAGTTCGATTGCTACGTGGTCGAGCCGCTGTTGAAAACGCCCGGCCTGTTTCAACAAAAAGGCCGCGTGGTCGTGCATCTCACCGCGGACAAGCGTAAGATTCCGGTGCTCATGACAAGCCAGATTTACGTGAAAGCTTTCGACCTCGGCAGTGTCGTGGTGGAACTCGAGAAGATGGAAGGCGTGTTGGCGAAGTAAAATCTTTCGACATGAAAGTGTTCACGTGACCGAGAAAACCTCTGGGAAAATTTGTTTGATCTCACCCTTACAAGATTCGTCTCATGAGAGAAGTCGCCGCCGCAACCATGTTGAGTGAGCATACACGAGGGCAAGCGCATCATCATGTTTGCCTGTGATATTTCTCTGAATGATTGCCCACCGTTCTCTTGGGCTTTGCTCCTCCTGCTCTACGCCGAGATTCACTATCGTTTCAAAATCGCGCCGAGCCGGCTTTATCATCGTCACCCCGAAATCATCGCCGATGCGCCATGCCGTCTCGATCCGCAACAACCCCTTCCCATCCTCCTTCTCATCAAGGATGCGCATCTTTTTCCTCTCGAACTGCTCGCTGTTGAAATTAAGATCGCTTCCCAACCAACTCTTCGCTTTAAAATTTTTGATGCCGAAGAGCATATCGCCGCGCAATGGTGGTGGCGAGTCTTTCATGTAAACCTGCCGAACGATATGCGCGGCTCCATTAAAGTGAATGTGCGCATCGAATATCGCTGTCGCGGAAAAATTTTAAGCTGCGATAACGATAACTATCGCACGACGAGCCACGCACCGCTCGAAGTGTTCATCGCCGAGGAGCCGCTGCCGACGCTTCCTTATTTTTATCACGGCGATTTACATTGCCACACGAGCGCCACGAGCGATCAAGTCGAGTTTGGCGCGCCGTTGCCCGCAATGCTCGAATTGGCGCGGGCGCAAGGCATCAGCTTTTTTGCAGCCACGGATCACTCCTATGATTTGGACGACTTTGAAGATGATTATCTTCACAATGATCCCGCGCTGCGCAAGTGGCACGCGCTGCAAGCGGAGATCGCGCAACTCAACGCACGACATCGCGATTTTGTCATCGTCCCCGGTGAAGAGGTTTCCTGCGGCAATGCCAACGGCGAGAACGTGCATTTTCTCGTGCTCAATCATCCGCATTTTATTCACGGGCGCGGCGACGGCGGCGAAAAGTGGTTGCACACCAAGCCCGATCATTCGATTGCAGAAGTGCTCGACATGCTCGTTCCGCAAGCTCTGGCGTTCGCTGCGCATCCTGCGGTACCAGCTCCGAAATTGGAACGTTTACTTTTGCGCCGCAGCAATTGGGTTGATGCCGATTTTCAACATGCGCGCTTAAACGGCGTGCAGTTTTGGAATGGCAAAGCATTGGGCGAGCAAGAGGGTTTCGCGCAATGGCGCAAACTCTTGTTGGAGGGAAAAAGGCTTTTGGCGATTGCGGGCAACGATGCGCACGGAAATTTCAATCGCTATCGCCAAGTCGCGTGGCCGTGTTGGAGCATGTTGGAAAATCACGACCATCTCTTCGGCCATCGCCGCACTGCGGTGAAATTGAACGGCGCGCTCAACCTCGACAACGTGCTCGCAGCATTGCGCACCGGACGCGCGTGCATCACCACGGGCCCGATTTGTGATTTGCAGATTGAATGTGCCAATGGAGACGTAATTCAAATGGGCGGGAGCACAAATGCGCGCGCTACCCATGTTTTGCTTACAGCGCGCAGCACGGCAGAATTTGGCAAGCTGGAGAAGGTTATCTTGTGGCGGGGAGATTTAATCAACAAACGCGAAGAGAAATTGTTGGAATGCACGCAATTTCCGCGGCCATATGATCATCACGTGAGGCTTCCTCTGGTTCCGCGCGAAAGTCGCAGCTACTTGCGCGCAGAGGTTATTTCGTCCAAACCGGATGCCGCGACCTCGTCTTGCCCAACCCTCTCCGGTTTGAGCAATCCGATTTGGCTCTTGCCGCAATAAAAAAATCCCAAGGCGTCTTGGGATTTTTTTATCAAGCAGGTCTTTTCACATCAACTTAATCTTCTTCGCAACCTTGCGCAGCGTGCGGCCAAAGGAAGGAGCCGGCGCCTCGACTTTCTTCGGCTGAATGAGCAGATGGCGCTCTTCGCCTTCGCCCTCAGAAACGGATTCTACTGTGCCGAGTTCCTTCAAAATATTGTGCGCGAGAAAACGTTCGTAGCTGGTCATTGCCGGCAGCGCGAGGCTTTCGCCGCTGGTGAGCACTTCCTGCACTTTGCCGAGCAAAAAGCGTTTGAGATTTCCTACCGGGAAAATCCACAGCACGTGGTTGTCTTCATTGCGGTAGGTTTTGGTTTGATAAGAAGATTTGCGACGCTCGAAATGGCGATGAAACTGCTTACGCTCGAACGGATTGAGATTTTCAATCTGCACCGGGCGATAAGACTCGTCGAGCTTCTCTTCGGTTGCGCGAATCATTTCCGCGATGCGAGGATCGACTTCTTCTTCCTCTTCTTCGTGTCGGCGAAAACCTCCGCGGCCACGATCGCCCTGCCCGCGACGCGGTCCGCGATCACCACCGCGGCGTGGGCGATCACGATCGTGTTCTCTTCGCCGCGGACGCGTTTGGGTTTGATATTCCTCTGTTGCGGGAGCAGAACCTTCCGGCTCGAATGCTTCCTTGTAATCGTCATGAGATTCGGTCATACTTTCCTCGTACCGATAGATTATGAGTTGAATGGGATAAGCTAAAGCCTGAATTTTGCAATGCCGTTGATCGAATCCGTAGCTGTCACAGATTTGATCGCGAGGCCAATTCCCTTAACGGGTGACATAAAAAAATTGTGCGCGAGGATCGCTTTCAACTCCGTGAGGAGTGCAATGTTTATAGCAATCCTCGCACTAAATCTGAACAACTCCGTTAGGAGTGACATGTTTAACTTCACAACAAAAGCCGCGACCAGTCAACAACATTTACATGCCACTCCTTTGGAGTTCGAGAATACCCAAAAGCCGCGCGTCTATAAACATTTCACTCCTAGCGGAGTTGTGCGTGGCGCCTCATTGCGTTCAGCCAACTGACTTTAAAAATAATTCTGCCGACAAATCATTCTGCCCTTTGTGTGCGGTTATGGCTGCGCTGTGCGATACGCTCTCGCAAAAACTCCGGCGCGAAATCGGCCCCATTATTCCACGAGAGGGTATGGCCCTCAAGTGTGAATGAGCGAAAGAACGTTTTGTCTTGCAGCGGCTCAAAGATCTCGCCGTGTAATTCCGTGACTAGATCAATTTCACCCTCTGCGCCGTCGTTAAATGCCAGCCATACGCGATAGTGGTCAAGATACTTCGTTCGTGTTACATGCATAAACATAGCGCTACTCCAAAGGTTAGCACGCCCCAGAATCCGCGCCATGAAATATACTCGTTGTGGGTTGGAATGTAAGTCATTGCGAGGCGTCTTTTTGCTGAAGCAATCCCCTGGTGTTTAGGAGATTGCTTCGTATAAAGACGCTCGCAATGACAGTTACAAAATGACCCGCAACGAGTATAGAAGCGACGAATTTGCTGCGAACGAACACAGTCATCTGGAACCCTTAAGAACCAAAGAGAATGATACGGATCTTGCCAATTGCTTCCCCAATCTTTAGTGCTTTGGCGCTTTCGAATACCGATATAAACGTGACGTTAGAACCAAGAAGCTTCGCGAGCTCATCAAACAGTGGAATCACCAGTGCAATGAAAATTGACAACTGAATCGACCACCTCAAGATTGAGGGAACTGGGCTAAGGACAGTAACAGACCATGTCATGAACCTTTGCATTCGCTCTCGACGGATGCGATCCCGACGCCCCTCTTTCGATGCTTCTTTTCGGTTGAAAACTGCAATAGCGGTGCCGCTCAGTAGCGTAGCCCATACTTGGGCTAGCACATCGAAAGCTAGGTCAACGGCATGGAAGACGACCCACAAAATGACGAACTTTGTGAGAGAGATTCCAATCGAAAAGCGACTAGACTGAGATTCAAGGGCCTGTAGGCGTTCTACGGCAGCCTTCAGCTGTGGAAGGGTTCTTTCGACTTCATCTCGATAAGCCTGAACTCCTTTCTGTTTCTTCTCAGCGATGGAATCAAGCAATTGTTGGAGCTCTACCCTGGTTTTGATCTCTTCAGTTCTTATCTTTTCAGTTTCGGCTACAGTTTTCTCTTGAGTTTCAAAGGTGCCGCTTGTCTGCGTAATCTGTAGAACAATCGCAAGAATCGCAGCAGGAAGAGCCAGGAATTCGAGAAGTGTTCCCCACCACGGCTTTGAGGCAGGCGCTTTCATTTGTGACTCTAGTGCCTGCTTCTCAAGCTTCAGCGAGAGAATTTCCAGTTTTTGCGTGAGAGCCTGGACCTTTTGGTCGTCTGGTTCATTTGCATTTGGTTTATTGGATTCTGACATTTCTAGTTCTTTTCACAAGTATGCGTAATAGTGGCTTCTAACAGTGCTTACGTGAAATCCACCAACCCCGTTTTTAATTTCTGCACCAACATCGCCGGCGCCCCTCCAAAGTCGCCGTTGCTCATGAACAGCACGAGATCTCCCGGCCGCAGTTGCGAGAGAATGTGATTCGTCATTTCCTCGCCTGTGGCTTTAACGGCCACAGTCTTGCCTTGTGCGCGCAAACCATCGACAACCGCATCGAGCGACAGCCGCTCGGCTTCGGGCACTTTATCCGCACGATGCAGCGGCGCGAAAATGACGTGCGGCGCGGAGTGGAACGCGTTGAGATATTCCTGCTCAAACACTTTGCGCTTTGCCGTGGCCGAGCGCGGCTCGAACACCGCAAACAATCTGCGCTCGGGAAAACGCTCGCGCACACCGTTGATCGTTTCGCGAATCTCCGTGGGATGATGTGCGAAGTCGTCGAAGATTTTTATGTTCTGCTCGTCATAGAGCAATTGCAAACGCCGGCGCACGTTTTTGAACGAGCGCAACGCCGTCGCCGCCTGCTCTCGCTGAATGCCCAACGCTTCCGCGGCGGCGAGCACCGCGGTGGCATTCTTCACGTTATGCACGCCATTCAGCGGTGTAAAGAACGGCCCGAAGCGATCATTGCCGCGCATCACTTCAAACTCGGTCCCGCCTTCGACCACGCGAATATTCTCCGCGCGCCATTGGGCTTCGGCGCCCGTTCCAAAAGTAATCACTTGGCAAAAAGCTTTCGGCAACATCTCGCGCACGGTCGGATCATCGCTGCACGCAATCAAATATCCCTTCGAAGGAATCAGATTGATCAAACGCCGAAAAGAGATTTGCACGTCTTCAAAGCTGCGATAGATGTCCGCGTGATCAAACTCGACGTTGTTGAGAATGACGAGTTTCGGCATGTAGTGCAAAAATTTCGGGCCTTTGTCAAAGAACGCGGAGTCGTATTCATCGCCTTCGAGCACGATGTGTTTGCCTTCGCCGAGCTGAAAGCCTTGCCCGAAATTTTCCGGAATGCCGCCAATAAAGAAACTCGGCTCCAAACCCGCGCTCTGCAACGTCCACGCGAGCAAGCTGCTCGTTGTGGTTTTGCCGTGCGTGCCCGCAACCACGCAGGAGTATTTGCCACGAATGAAATGACTCTTTAATGTCTCGGGCAACGAAGCATACGGCAGTTGCTCATTGAGCACATGCTCCACTTCGGGATTGCCGCGCGACATGGCATTGCCGATGATGACCAAGTCCGGCACGGGTTTGAGATGCGCGGCATCGAAGCCGTTGAACACGGGAATGCCCATGCTTTCCAAAAACGTGCTCATCGGCGGATACACGCTCGTATCCGAGCCGGTGATTTCGTAGCCGCGCTGTTTGAGCATGCCCGCGAGCGCGGCCATGCCCGTTCCGCAAATGGCGATGAGGTGAATGCGTTGAGGCACAGAGCTTTCTTTGATCCTGAGTTCGAATGGTGACAACGGCAAAGCTTCGGTTAAGCATCACAAGGTTTATTAAGGCAAAAGCCTAAGACAGAAAAATGGATGACAGAAAAATAAAGCCTGGGAGCAAATGCCTCAAGTGGAGTTTGGCCCGCAAAAGGTTAATAAACATTTTTCTGTTATCCCTCTTTCTGTCTTCCAAGCGCTCTTTGCTGCGTGTTCATATCAATCTGGCAGCAAGATCACAAACTCAGCCAGAATTATTCTGCCGAAAATCATTTTGCCAAGATTGTTGCTCATTCGTTCTTGGCTTAGGTTCCGCTCGAATCGGCGCGCACGCGCGGACGAGCGGGCGGCGCAATGCGTTTGTCTTTGAACCCTTCGCGTGTGACCACGACATCGACGCGTTGACCGCTCTCGCCGACTTTGCCCAAAGCCTTTCCGTCCAAAACAAACGCGACGGAGCCGGCGTTGCCCACGCGCAAAGTGAATTTCTCTTTCGCTTGCCAGGAAACGCTGCCGCGCTGAAACGTACTGGCCAGGGCCTCCGCGCTATCCACCGCAATGCGTATCCACACCGGCGCTTCCACTTGCGCCTCTAATTTCAGCAGCTCCGGCTCGACGCGCTCGGCTTTGGTTTGCGAATCCGCGAGCGCCGCGACTTGTTTCGCCATTTCCTCAAACGACATTTCCTGCACTGCATTCGCCGAACGTGTGGCGCTCTCCGGCGCTTCTTCCGCAGATTCCTCGGAAGATTTTGAAACCACGAGCAAGGCAATAATCATGAGCAACACGATGCCCGCGCCGATTAAAATCTCGCGCAGATACGGCAAGCCCGGCGCAGCAGAAGTTGCGGGGGCGGCTTCGCGGCTCGTGCTCTCGCGTTGCGCTTGCGGCGCGCGCTGCAGCGCGGTTTGGTGTGCGGCGCTCGGCGATTGTGCCAGCGGCGCTTCTTCCGTCACCGTTGGCGTGAGCGCGACCTTTAGTTGCTGCGCCAATTCTTCGCCGTTCAAGCCGAGATGATTCGCAAACGTTTTGGTAAAAGCGAGCACATAGGGGCGCGGCAGAAAATCAAATTTGCCGCTTTCAATGTCGCGCAAGTAGGCGAGGCTAATGCGAGTGCTCCTCGCAATGTCATCCAGCGCGACGCCTTTCTGCTCCCGTGCCGATTTGATTTGTTGACCAATTTCCAGCATCATCCACTCTCCGCGTAATCGGTTCGAAAATTATGCGGACTCACAACCTGATTAAAAGCAAAATTTTTTCAGAGCGTGATTTGAATTCACGACGCGTTTTTCGAACGGCGAATCAACGCTAATTTTTTTTATTCGCGTGCATTCGCGGTTGAAAAACGAAAAATTTCTGCTGCTCAACTTTGATTAAACTCGCGCAGCGCCAAATAGAAGCGCGTCAACGGGAAGCCGACAACGTTATAAAAGCAGCCATTGATGCGCTCGGTGAAGATGGCGCTGAAATCTTGAATGCCGTAGGCTCCGGCCTTGTCCATCGCCGCGCCCGTGCTCACATACGTCGCAATTTCCGCCGTGTCCAGTTTGCGAAAGGTCACTTCGGTCTTTTCCACCTGCGTGATCTTGCGCTGCGTGGGCGCATCGAGCAAAGTGAAGCCGGTATAAACCACATGCGTCTTGCCCGAAAGCTGCGCCAACATTTCGCGCGCCGCGGCCGGCGTTTCGGGTTTGCCCAAAATTTTTTCCGCGAGCACAACCGTGGTGTCCGCGCCAATCACGAGCGCACTCTCATAGGCTTGCGCCACCGCAGTTGCTTTGCGCTCGGCCAAGGCCTGCACCATGGCACGCGGCGCGAGATTCAACAAATCATCTTCGGCAACGTCGCTGGGGTGGACGCGAAATTCGAGACCGATTTTTTTGAGCAACTCGGCGCGGCGCGGGGAGGAAGAAGCGAGTACGAGAGGTTTGTTTGGCAATGCAAAAGGATACTTCATGCGCTCAACTTTGTGCGGCCGGAATCGGCGCTTCCAAAAGAAAAGTCGCCGGGCCGTCGTTATGAATTTCAACCAGCATCATCGCGCCGAAAACGCCGTGCGCCACGGTGATGGGATATTTTTTTAACTCTGCAATGAATGCTTGATACAGCGGCTCCGCCACTTCGGGGCGCGCCGCGCCCTCAAAGCCGGGGCGACGCCCTTTGCGCGTGTCGCCGTACAACGTGAATTGCGAAACGAGCAAAACGCCGCCGCCTGTTTCGAGCAGCGAGCGATTGAATTGACTGTTCTCGTCTTCGAACACGCGCAGGTTCACACATTTTTGCGCGAGATAAGCAACCTCCGCCAGCGTGTCGGTTTTCGCGATGCCGAGCAGAATGACCAAACCGTTTTCAATCGCACAGACAATTTTACCCTCAACTGCAACTGAGCCGCGACGAACGCGTTGGAGCAATGCACGCATAGATTCGAAAAACTTTATTTGAGCACAAAACCATATTTGCGTTTTTTTTTGTTTTGTCGCTGCTTCACCGAGGGGCCTTCTCCGCTTGTTTACCGAGGCGGCCTTTGCAAAGCAGAGTGGCTTCAAAGCGACGGCATCTTATCGCCGATCGCTCTGCTCCACACAACGCAGGCAAGTCGCAACCAAATTGGAAAAGCCTCTCGGCGGAAAAGCTTTTGCTTCTTTTGCGTCCCTTCAATTCTTGGGATTGCCGATTCATTAACTTACCCATTTCTAAACCGCGAATAGGTGCGGATGAACGCGAATTAAAAAGAATTAGCGACCATTCGCGTTTATTCGCGGTTCAAAAAGCGGGCACGTAGTCTAATCGACGTTCCTTATAGGGACTAGGTTCGGACGCCTGAAGGCGTTACTACGAACGCTCTCGCTCATTTTGAAATGAAGCGTTCAGCAGTGGGATGCAATCGCTTTGAAGTCACCTCGCTTGCAAAGGCCACCGCGGTAAACAAGCGGAGAAGAACCCTCGGTGGAGCAGCGACACAGCAAAAGAAAAAGCCAATTCGTATGCACAGTTATTTTTCCACCACGGCTTCATGGCATGAATTCTCCGCAGTCTCAGTTTGTGCATGTTGCATTGCCCCACAAGGGGGCAGGGCTACGAACCGAGCCAAATCGCGAGCAAACCCACGAGCATGTCGGCTTTGAGCAGGTTGCTCGTAAAGTGCATGTGCTGAGGCGTTGGGCGACGCCACACTTGCCAAGTGGCAAACAGAAGCACGGGATGCACGCCGAGCAAGATCAACCACAAATAGGGCGCATGATAAACGCCGCGCCACGCAGGAATGAGCACGACGAGGAGCAGAAGCACAAACGCGAGGCTCGCCGCGAGTTGCGCCGCGCGCAGACCGTAAGCGAGCGGCAACGTGCGCGCATGGAGCGCGTGATCGCCGATTTGATCTTCAATGTCTTTCACGATCTCGCGGCCAAAGTGCATGAAGAACGCGAACGCTGCGGGAAAGAGTCCCGCTTGCCATTGCAATGTTTCGGTGCAAGCGGCCGCCGCGCCGAAGATGAAGGCGAGCGCCGTGACCAAGCTCACCGCGAGATTGCCCACGAGTGGTTGGCGCTTCAGCCATTTGCTGTACGCGACGACTAAAACTGCGCTGCCGAGCGCGATTATGGCTGCAAAAATGCCCGCGAATATACTAAAAATTACTCCGCATGCCAATAAAATTATCGCGTGGATTTGCGCCGCGCGCGTGGTGAGGCGGCCGGCGGGCAATATGCGCTGCGGTTTGTTGATGCGATCGATGGCGAGATCGAAAACATCGTTGATCACATTCGCGCCCGCGGTGATGCACATGCCGGAAATCACGGCGCACCATATTGCGGCGCAGCGCAAATCAACGCGCACGAGCAACGCGGCAATTGCAATCGAGAGTCCGGCCATGAGAACATTGCCGGGACGTGTGATCAGCACGAAGGCGAGCACGCGTTGTACTCCTGATTTTTTGCGAAGAAGAGCTTTCTACTGAATTTCGTCGAAGTCGCCGAGTCTCACCGAATAGCGGAAAAGTTTTTTGCTCCTCGAGCAACGACTACCAGAATGATTCGACCAGAAGCTGCAGCGCAAAGAGCACGACGACGACGCTGACGAAGGCGCGCACCCAATCATGCCCTTTCTTCACGGCGACGTGTGTGCCGAGCCAACCGCCGAGCGCGCTGCCGAGGCCGAGCGCCGTGCCGAAGAGATAGTTCACTTGCCCGTGGTAAATAAAAACCGCGAGCGCGGCAATGGTGAAGATAAACACGACGAGCACTTTCACGGCATTGGTGACGACGAGATCGAAGCCCGCGAGCAACATGAGAATGATGATGAGAAATCCCACGCCCGCTTGAATGAAACCGCCGAACACGCCGACGAGAAAGAAGCCGAGACCGAAACCGATTTGGCGCGTGAGCGTCATCGGGCCTTCGTGCGCGCGAAGGCGTTTGCTCGGATCGTAAAGCATAAGCACGAGCACCCCGAGCATAATGCCGCCGAGAATGCGCTTGAACCACACTTCGGAAATATCGAGGGCGAGATTGGCGCCGAGAATCGCGCCTAAAACCGCGGGCGCGGCGGCGAGCACGCTCACGCGCCACGAGAACACGTTGAGCTTGCGAAAGCCCGCGATGGCCGCGAGATTTTGAATGAGAATCGCGACACGGTTGGTGCCGTTGGCCGTGGCCGCGGGCAATCCGACGAAGATGAGCACGGGCAAGGTAAGCAACGAGCCGCCCGCGGCGAGGATGTTGACAAAGCCGGCAAGCAAGCCGGCGAAGAAGAGCAATGTGAGTTGGAGCGGGAGTGAAAGTAGCAAGAGGGTGCGGAATGTTAGTGTGAAAGATTCGTGTTGCTGGATTCTTATGCGACAGCTTTTTTTCAGCCCACGAAACACGCGAAAAACACGAAACCCTTTTCGTGTATTTCATGTGTTTCGTGGGCAAAAGTTTAGGCTTGTCGATACCGCTCGAGCTTGTTGTGCAGCGTCTTCAAGCTGATGCCCAATGTTTCCGCGGCGTGGGTCTTATTGTTGTTGTGCGCTTCCAACGTGCGCAAAATGAGCAAACGCTCGGCTTCATCCACGGTCGTGCCGATGGGCAACGCGAGCGTATTGGATTGCTCCTGCTTGAGCAAATATTTCGGCAAGTCCGCAGGGGAGAGTTGTTTGCCGGTGCTGAGAATCACCGCGCGCTCGATGACGTTGCGCAGTTCGCGCACATTGCCGGGCCATGTATGGCGCAGCAAAATTTCGAAGGCCTCGCGCTCAATGCCTTTTACTTTTTTCAATGATTTTTCAGCGAAGCGTTTGATGAAATCCTGCACGAGCAGTTCGAGATCGCCCAAGCGTTCGCGCAACGGCGGCAATTCGATTTCCACCACGGCCAGGCGATAGAATAAGTCTTCGCGCAAGGTTTTTTCTTTCACGGCTTCGCGCACGATGCGATTGGTGGCGGAGATAATGCGCACATCAACGCTGATTTCTTTGCGGCCGCCGAGCCGGCGAAACTTGCGCTCTTCCAACGCGCGCAGGAGCTTGGCCTGCAACTCAAACGGCATTTCGCCGATTTCATCGAAGAAGAGCGTGCCGCCATCGGCAAGCTCGAAACAGCCCGGCTTCTCCGTTAGCGCGCCGGTGAAAGCGCCCTTCTCGTGGCCGAACAATTCATTCTCTAAAATTTCAGAAGGCAAGGCGGAGCAATTCATCGCAACGAACTCTTGCTTGCTGCGGGTGCTGCGGCGGTGAATCGCGCGCGCAACCAATTCCTTGCCCGTGCCGCTTTCGCCGGTGATCAAAATCGTCGCATCGGATTTCGCCACGGCTTCGAGCAGACGATAAATCTCGCGCATGGCCTCGCTTTGCCCGAGCAGTTCTTCGTAACGCGTCAACTCCGCGACTTGGCGCTGCAATGCGCGATGCGATTGCCACAGGCGCTGTTTCTCCGCGGCTTTTGCCACCATTTGCTCAAGGCGCGCGCCTTCCACCGGCTTCGCCAGATAATCATATGCACCGAGGCGCATGGCCGCCACCGCGGTTTCGATGCGCGCATCGCCGGTAATCATGATTACTTCCGCGCCGAGTTCGTGCTCGCGGATGCGTTGCAACAGCGTGAGTCCGTCCGGAGCGGGCAGATTCAAATCAAGCAACGCAACGGCAAACATTTCTTCCTGCAAAAGTCGCCACGCGGCTTCGCCATTCTCTGCCGTGCAGACTTCATAATCTTCACCGAGCAAAGCTTTGAGCGCGAACAACACGCTCGGCTCGTCGTCGGCAATTAAAATTTTTTCGGAAGAATGCGCCACGAAAGTCTCATGAGTTAATCGGGGAGTCAAGACGGCTGCGAAGGGAAAACGGTTGCGAACAATGACGCGCGGCTAGATGCAGAAGAATTTCGGCATTGTCAAGTTGGATTTTCGCGCAACAGATTCTTCGCGTCATTCGCGTGTTTCGTGGGCAGAATAAACGACGTTACCGCACACTCAACTGCCGAGGTATTCCTGCGGAACGGGCAGGCCTTGCAATTTAAAGAACGAGAGTTGATCAAAATAGCCGCGCTGAAAAATAATCTGATCGTCTTGCACATGAAAGAAGCCGCTGCCGCGCAGGCCGTTGGGATCGCGCCATTCGAGTATGGCCCACTCGCCGCACTCGAAAAGATTTTCGACGAGGCAAACCATCTGCGCGCGGCCAAATTCGATTTCGAACATGCGCCGAATCGCTTCGCGCCCGCGCAACGGCTCCGTCACGACTTGATGATTCACGGCTTCGACAGCATAGAGCTGCGCCAGGCCTGCAATATCAGCCGCGTTGAATTTTTCTACCCATTCGAGAACAAGTTCGCGAGGGGACATGCTATTTCTTTCCTGCGGAATTGGTATGCTCATTATGGGTGAGAATAACACTCTCCACTGTCATTCCCGCGAACGCGGGAATCTAGTCGTTTTAGAAGCTAATGGATGCCAGCTTTCGCGCATGCGCGTCAACCGAAGCGAATGATTCCCCCCTTGAGGGGGGCCAGGGGGGTGTTGGTCGATTGAAAAACGCCATTTAAAATTATTCACGTGACCAACATCCCCCTAAATCCCCCTTCAAAGGGGGACTTTCTCTC